>NZ_JBHVMJ010000001.1:0-615648 GCF_042796995.1 Agromyces sp. NPDC057865
GTCGAGTAGCGCCCGGCGCAGCCGGACGCGTATCGAGACCCGGCATGTTCGGTCTCGATACGCGTCGGCCTCCGGCCGGCGCTACTCGACCACCGGGGTCCTCGGCCTCCGGCCGGCGCTACTCGACCACCGGAGGCATTCGCACGCCGTCAGGATGCGGTCGGGAGCCGTTAGGGCTCCATGAGGATCGGCGCCCACGCGGCATCCGCGGTGTTGCATCGAGCGTGCAGCCGAAGCCGCTGCCCGCCGCCGCGCTCGCGGCCCGCGGCATCCCCGATCCTGGAGTCCCCGTGCTGGACCTCGTCTACGTCGTCGTCGTCATCGCGACGTTCGCGCTCATCGGCCTCATCGCGAAGGGGGTCGAGAAGCTGTGATCGTCTTCGAGCTCCTCGCCGCCGCGCTGGGCGCCGCCGCCGTCGCGTACCTCGTGTACGCCCTCATCAAGCCCGAACGGTTCTGATGGGCGTGCTCTTCGCCGTCCTCCAGGCGGCCACCCTCGTCCTGATCCTCGCCGTGCTGTACCGCCCGCTCGGCGACTGGATGGCGCGCATCTACACGTCCGACCGCGACTGGAGGATCGAGCGCGGGCTGTACCGCCTCGTGGGCGTCGATCCCCGATCGGAGCAGTCGTGGCCGGCGTACCTGCGCGGCGTCCTCGCGTTCAGCGTGATCGGCGTGCTCTTCGTCTACGTGCTGCAGCGCACCCAGCAGTGGCTCCCGTACTCGCTCGGCCTCCCCGCCGTGCCAGAGGGGCTCTCCTTCAACACGGCGGCGTCGTTCGTCACGAACACGAACTGGCAGTCGTACTCCCCCGAGCTCACGATGGGGTACACGGTGCAGCTCGCCGGGCTCGCGGTGCAGAACTTCGTGTCGGCGGCCGTCGGCATCGCCGTCGCGGTCGCCCTGGTCCGCGGGTTCGCCCGGCGCCGCTCGGGCACGATCGGCAACTTCTGGGTCGACCTGTTCCGCGGGTCGTTCCGGCTGCTCCTCCCGCTCGCGCTCGTCGGCGCGATCGTGCTGCTCGTCGGCGGCGTGATCCAGAACTTCAACGGGTTCACCGAGGTGACGACGCTCGCCGGCGACACGCAGCACCTGCCGGGCGGCCCCGTCGCGTCGCAGGAGGCGATCAAGGAGCTCGGCACGAACGGCGGCGGCTTCTTCAACGTGAACTCCGCGCACCCGTTCGAGAACCCGACCGCCTGGACGAGCCTGTTCCAGAACGTGCTGATGCTGGCGATCCCGTTCGCGCTGCCGCGCACCTTCGGCCGGATGGTCGGGTCGAACCGGCAGGGCTACGCGATCCTCGCCGTCATGGCCTCGCTGTTCGTGATCTCGCTCGTCGTGGTGAGCGCGCTCGAGGCGGCCGGGAACGGCACCGCCCCGCAGCTCGCCGGCGGCGCGATGGAGGGCAAGGAGCAGCGCTTCGGCATCTTCGGCACCGCGCTGTTCGGCTCGACCTCGACGCTGACCTCCACCGGCGCGGTGAACGGCATGTTCGACTCGTACACGGCGCTCGGCGGCATGGTGCCGATGCTCAACATGATGCTCGGCGAGGTCGCCCCGGGCGGCGTCGGATCCGGTCTCTACGGCCTCCTCGTGCTCGCCGTCATCGCGGTGTTCATCGCGGGGTTGCTCGTGGGACGAACGCCCGAGTACCTGGGCAAGAAGATCGGCCCCCGCGAGATCAAGCTCGCGAGCCTTTACATCCTCGTCACGCCGTTCCTCGTGCTCGCGGGCACCGCGCTGTCGTTCGCGATCCCCGGCGTGCGCGAGGACGTCGAGTCGACGTCGATCTGGAACCCCGGAGTGCACGGCATGTCCGAGGTGCTGTACGCCTTCACCTCCGCGTCGAACAACAACGGCTCGGCCTTCGCGGGCCTCACCGCGAACACGCCGTGGTTCAACACCGCGCTCGGCGTCGCGATGCTGCTCGGCCGGTTCGTGCCGATCGTGCTGGTCCTCGCGCTGGCCGGCAGCCTCGCGGCCCAGGACAAGGTCCCGGCGACCGCCGGCACCCTCCCGACGTATCGCCCCCAGTTCGTCGGGCTGCTGGCCGGCGTGACGATCCTCGTCACCGCACTCACCTATTTCCCCGTTCTCACGCTGGGTCCCCTGGCGGAAGGGCTGAACTGATCCATGTCCTCGCAGACCATTTCCGAGATGACCGGCCACACCCCGCGGCCGATGGGCTCGCCGTCGAAGCGCCCGATAGGCGGATTCGGCCCCGGGCAGCTCGTCCGGGCCGTTCCCGGCGCACTCCGCAAGCTCGATCCGCGCGAGATGTGGCACAACCCAGTGATGTTCATCGTCGAGATCGGCGCCGCGCTCACCACGGCGCTCGCGATCGCCGAGCCGTTCCTCGGCGGACCCGGGGCCTCCGGCGGCACCGAGGTGCCGGGCTCCTTCACGTGGGCGATCGCCGCCTGGCTCTGGATCACCGTGGTCTTCGCGAACCTCGCGGAGGCGGTGGCGGAGGGCCGCGGCAAGGCGCAGGCCGACACGTTGCGCCGGACGCGCACGTCGACCGTCGCGCACCTCGTGACGGGGTACGACGAGGTGGCGGATGCCGCGGCCGAGCGCACGCCGCTCAGCGACGTCTCATCGGCCGACCTCCGGCTCGGTGACATCGTCGTCGTCTCGGCGGGCGAACCGATCCCCGGCGATGGCGACATCATCCAGGGCATCGCGTCGGTGGACGAGTCGGCGATCACCGGCGAGTCCGCCCCCGTCGTCCGCGAGTCCGGCGGAGACCGCTCCGCGGTCACGGGCGGCACCCGCGTGCTCTCGGACCGGATCGTGGTGCGCATCACCTCGAAGCCCGGCGAGACGTTCGTCGACCGGATGATCGCGCTCGTCGAGGGCGCGTCGCGCCAGAAGACGCCGAACGAGATCGCGCTGAACATCCTGCTCGCGAGCCTCTCGATCGTCTTCGTGGTCGTCGTGCTCACGCTGAACCCGATCGCGTCCTACGCGGCCGCCCCGGCGAGCATCCCGGTGCTCATCGCCCTGCTCGTGTGCCTCATCCCGACGACGATCGGCGCGCTGCTCTCGGCGATCGGCATCGCCGGCATGGACCGGCTCGTGCAGCGCAACGTGCTCGCGATGTCGGGCCGTGCGGTCGAGGCCGCCGGCGACGTCACGACCCTGCTCCTCGACAAGACCGGCACGATCACGCACGGCAACCGCCGCGCGAGCGAGTTCGTCCCGATGTCCGGTGTCGCCGACCACGAGCTGGTGCGGGCCGCGGCGCTCGCGTCGCTCGCCGACCCGACCCCCGAGGGCAGCTCTATCGTCGACCTGGCGGCGGCTCGCGGCATCCGCTTCACCGAGGCGCCCGCGGGCGAGGTCGTGCCGTTCACCGCGCAGACCCGCATGTCGGGCCTCGACCTCGCCGACGGGTCGATCGTCCGCAAGGGCGCCGGCTCGGCGGTCATCGCGTGGGTCGAGGAGCGCGGTCGGATCCCCTCGAGCGAGCACGAGGAGCTCGACCGCCGAGTGGACGCGACCTCGACCGACGGCGGCACCCCGCTCGTCGTCGCGCAGCGGTCGGCCGACGGCGCGACCCGCATCCTCGGCGTCGTCCACCTGAAGGACATCGTCAAGGACGGGCTCGTCGATCGGTTCCGCGAGCTCCGGCAGATGGGCATCCGCACCGTGATGATCACGGGCGACAACCCGCTCACGGCGAAGGCCATCGCGGCCGAGGCCGGCGTCGACGACTACCTCGCCGAGGCGACGCCCGAGGACAAGCTCGCCCTGATCAGGCGAGCGCAGGAGGGTGGTGACCTGGTCGCGATGACCGGCGACGGCACGAACGACGCGCCGGCGCTCGCGCAGGCCGACGTCGGCGTGGCGATGAACTCGGGCACGTCGGCCGCGAAGGAGGCCGGCAACATGGTCGACCTCGACTCCGACCCGACGAAGCTCATCGAGATCGTCGCCATCGGCAAGCAGCTGCTGATCACCCGGGGGGCGCTCACCACGTTCTCGATCGCCAACGACGTCGCGAAGTACTTCGCGATCATCCCGGCGATGTTCGCCGGCGTGTTCCCGGGCCTGCAGGCGCTGAACCTCATGCAGCTGCACTCACCGGCCTCGGCGGTGCTCTCGGCGATCATCTTCAACGCGATCATCATCGTGCTCCTGATCCCGCTGGCCCTGCGGGGCGTGAAGTACCGACCGCTCGGGGCATCCGCCGTGCTGAACCGCAACCTGCTCGTCTACGGCCTCGGCGGGATCATCGCCCCATTCATCGGCATCTGGCTCATCGACCTCGTCGTCCGCCTCATCCCCGGCTTCTAGTTCCCCGGTGGTCGAGGAGCGCGGAGCGCGTCTCGAGACCCCTTGCCAGGTCTCGATACGGCCCTGACGGGCCTACTCGACCACCGATCACCGAAAGGACCAATGCACATGAGCACCACGCTGCGGACCCACTGGGTCGCGATCCGCGCCATGCTCCTCTTCACGCTCGTGCTGGGCGTCGGGTACACGCTCGTCGTGACCGCGATCGGCCAGCTCGCGCTGCCCGCCCAGGCCGACGGCTCCGTCGTGCGGAACGCCGACGGCGACGTCGTCGGCTCCGCGCTCATCGGCCAGTCGTTCACGGATGCCGCGGGCGACCCGCTTCCCGAGTGGTTCCAGCCCCGCCCCTCGGCTGCCGGCGACGGGTACGACGCCGGCGCGTCGAGCGGCAGCAACCTCGGACCCGAGAACCCCGACCTGATCGCCGCCATCGAGGATCGCAGGGCCCAGGTCGCCGCGTTCGATCGCGTCGCCGAGTCCGACGTCCCCGTCGACGCCGTGACCACCTCGGGCTCGGGCCTGGACCCGCACATCAGCCCCGAGTACGCGCTGCAGCAGGTCGCGCGGGTCGCGGCCGCACGCGGGCTCGATGAAGCGGACGTGCGTGCGCTGGTCGAGTCGCACCTCCAGCCGCGGGACCTCGGCTACCTCGGCGAGCCGACGGTGAACGTGCTCGAGCTCAACCTCGCGCTCGCGCAGGTGGGAGACTGACGCACATGAAGAGGGGGCGGCTGCGGGTGCTCCTCGGCGCCGCGCCCGGCGTCGGCAAGACCCACACCATGCTCGAGGAGGGTCGCCGCCTGCGCGACGAGGGCCGCGACGTCGTCGTGGCCTTCGTCGAGACGCACGGGCGCGCGGCCACGGCGGCCATGGTCGACGGACTCGAGGTCGTCCCGCGCCGCCACGAGGAGCACCGCGGCCTCGCGCTCGAGGAGATGGACGTGGACGCCGTGCTGGCGCGCGAGCCCGAGATCGCCCTGGTCGACGAGCTCGCCCACACCAACGCGCCCGGGTCGCGGCATCCGAAGCGCTGGCAGGACGTCGAGGACCTGCTCGCGGCCGGCATCGACGTGATCTCGACCGTGAACACGCAGCACATCGAGTCGCTCGGCGACGTCGTGCTCGAGATCACGGGCGCGCAGCAGCGCGAGACGATCCCCGACGCGGTGCTGCGCGCCGCCGACCAGATCGAGGTCGTCGACCTCGCGCCGCAGGCCCTGCGCGATCGGCTCGCCGGCGGACTCGTCTACCCGGCCGAGCGCATCGACGCGGCGCTGTCGAACTACTTCCGGCTCGGCAACCTCACCGCCCTGCGCGAGCTCGCACTGCTGTGGCTCGCCGACGAGGTGGACCAGGCGCTCAAGGCGTACCGCGCCGAGCACGGCATCACGGGCAAGTGGGAGGCCCGCGAGCGGGTCGTCGTCGCCCTCACCGGCGGCCCCGAGGGCGAGACGCTGCTGCGCCGCGGCGCACGCATCGCCGCGCGCAGCTCGGGCGGGCAGCTCCTCGCGGTGCACGTGACCGCCCCCGACGGGCTCCGCACGCGGCACCCCGAGGCGCTCGACCGGCAGCGCGCGCTCGTCGAGCAGCTCGGCGGCACGTTCCACCAGGTGGTCGGCGAAGACGTCCCCCGCGCGCTCGTCGACTTCGCGAGGGCGTCGGATGCCACGCAGCTCGTCCTCGGCGTGAGCCGCCGGTCGCGACTCGCCGCCGCCTTCACCGGGCCGGGCATCGGCGCGACCGTGATCCGCGAGTCGGGCGACATCGACGTGCACATCGTGACGCACGCCGCCGCGGGGTCGGGCTTCTCGCTGCCGCGCCTCGGCGGCGCGCTCAGCCGCACGCGGCTCGTCGCCGGCTTCGCGATCGCCCTCGTCTTCGGGCCGCTGGTCAGCTGGGTGCTCACGCTGTTCCACACGGAGTCGTCGATCACGAGCGACGTGCTCGCCTACCAGCTGCTCGTCATCGTCGTCGCCCTCGTGGGCGGCCTCTGGCCGGCGCTCTTCGCGGCCGTGCTCTCGGGCCTCACGCTGAACTACCTCTTCATCCAGCCGCTCTACACGCTGACCATCGCCGAGCCGCGGCAACTGCTCGCGCTCGTCTTCTACGTCGCGAACGCCCTGCTCGTGAGCCTCGTGGTCGACCAGGCGGCCCGGCGCACCCGCGAGGCCAGGCGTGCGGCGGCCGAGTCGCAGCTGCTCGCCACCATCTCGGGCAGCGTCCTGCGCGGCGAGGACGCCCTGCAGGCAATGGTCACCCAGACCCGCGAGGCGTTCGGCCTGAGCGGCGTACGCCTCCTCGTCGACGGCGAGCCGCGGGTGACCGACGGCGAGCCCGCGGACCACGACCGGGTGAGCACGATCCCGATCGGCACGCGCGGCGGGCTCGAGCTGCACGGCGGCGACCTCGCGGCATCCGAGCGCCGGCTGCTGCAGGTCATCGCGACGCAGCTCGACGCGGCCATCGAGCACGGCGCGCTCGCCTCGGCCGCCGAGGCCGCCGACGAGCTCGCGGAGACCGACCGGGTGCGTTCCGCGCTGCTCGCCGCGGTCGGACACGACCTGCGCCGACCCCTCACCTCGGCCTCGGCCGCCGTGAGCGCCCTGCGCTCGCCCGACGTGGCACTGCCGCCCGAGCAGCGCGCCGAGCTGCTCGACACCGCCGCCGAGAGCCTCGACGCGCTGGCCGACCTGGTGACGAACCTCCTCGACGTGAGCCGCCTGCAGGCGGGCGCGCTCGCCGTCACGCTCCGTCCGACGGATGTCGCGGACGTCGTGTTCCCCGCGCTGGACGAGCTCGAGCTCGGGCCCGCCGAGGTGGAGCTCGACCTCGCCGACGACCTGCGCCCGATGCTCGCCGACGCCGGCCTGCTGCAGCGCGTCGTCGTGAACCTCCTCGCGAACGCCGTGCGGCACTCCCCCGACGGCGAGCGCGTGCGGGTCGCCGCGAGCACCTTCCGCGGCCGCACCGAGCTGCGCGTCGTCGACCGCGGCCCGGGCATCCCGCCCGAGCGCCGCGACGAGGTCTTCACCCCGTTCCAGCGCCTCGGCGACACCGACAACGAGACCGGCCTCGGCCTCGGCCTCGCCCTCTCGAAGGGCTTCGTCGAGGGCATGGACGGCTCGCTCGAGGTCGAGGACACCCCGGGCGGCGGCCTCACCATGGTCGTCACGCTCCCGACCGCCGAGGAGGCCGCATGAAGATCCTCGTCGCCGACGACGACGCCCAGCTGCAGCGCGCCCTGCGCATCACGCTCGCCTCGCGCGGCTACGACGTGGTGGCGGCGCGCGACGGCGCCGAGGCGATCGAGCTCGCGGCGAGCGCGCATCCCGATCTCGTGCTGCTCGATCTCGGCATGCCGAACGTCGACGGCATGGACGTGATCCGGGCGGTGCGCGCGTGGTCGAAGGTGCCGATCCTCGTGCTCTCGGGGCGCACCGACTCGGCCGAGAAGGTCGAGGCGCTCGACGCAGGGGCCGATGACTACGTCACGAAGCCGTTCGCGATGGACGAGCTGCTCGCCCGCATCCGGGCGCGGGCCCGGGCGACGAACAGCGCCGAATCGGATGCCGCCACGGTCGCGATCGGCGACCTGGTCGTCGACCTGGCGGCGAAGACGATCCGGCGGGCGGGCGGGCCCGACGGCGACCGCGACGCCGCGGATGGCGGCGCGGGCGACGGCGCCGCGGCATCCGTGCGCCTGACGCCGACGGAGTGGCGCCTGCTGGAGCTCTTCCTGCGCAACCCGGGCAGGCTGCTCACGCGGGAGATGCTGCTCTCGGACGTGTGGGGTCCGTACCATCGGAACGACGCCGGCTACCTGCGGCTCTACGTCGCGCAGCTGCGCCGCAAGCTCGAGCGGGTGCCGTCCGAGCCGCGGCACTTCCTCAACGAGCCGGGTCTGGGCTACCGCTTCGAGCCGTAGCGCTACCGGTGGATCAGGCCCCGATGTCCCGCGCTGGAGCGTTCCCGCTGTCGCCCGCCCTTCGCGCGGGCGCGGGAGTATCTCCCCGCAGAACCGGTAAGCACGTCGACTTGTCGATGTGCCGATTCGTCCACGTGTCGATTTGTAGATTCGTCGATTTGTAGATTTGTCGACGAATCGACCGATTCCGTAGAGGGATACTCCGCCGGCGACGCGTGCTCGAAGACGAGCGAACGGCGCAGCCCTGCATGGACAGCATCCCACTGCGCCGAGCACCTCGCCTTCCGGACCCGCGGGCGCTCATCGACCACCGGCGACGCCCGCGTAGCCTTAACCGGTGCAGTGCCCCTACTTCGACGCCTGGGCGTGCCGGTCGTGCTCGCTCATGGGGCGGCCGTACGACGACCAGCTCGCCGAGAAGCAGGCGCACGCCGAGGAGCTCCTCGCGCCGTTCGACGTGCCCGCCTGGCTGCCGCCCGTGGCGAGCGTCGAGCGCGACTACCGCAACAAGGCGAAGATGGTGGTCGGCGGCTCGACGGATGCCCCGACGATCGGCATCCTCGACGCCGACGGTCACGGCGTCGACCTGCAGGCCTGCGGCATCTGCTCGCCAGGGCACCGTGCCGCGTTCCCGGTGCTCGCGCGATTCATCACGCTCGCTCGCATCGCGCCGTACGACGTCGGCACGCGCACGGGCGAGCTCAAGCACCTCATCGTCACCGAGTCGCCCGACGGCGAGCTCATGGTGCGCTTCGTGTTGCGCTCGACCGAGCCGCTCGGTCGCATCCGCAAGCACTTGCCGACGCTGCTCGCCGAGCTGCCCCAGGCCCGGGTCGTCACGGCCAACCTGCTGCCCGAGCACAAGGCCGTGCTCGAGGGCTCCGACGAGGTCGTGCTCACCGAGCAGCAGACGCTGCCCATGCGGCTCAACGACGTGACGATGCACCTGCGCCCGCAGAGCTTCTTCCAGACGAACACGGCGATCGCCGCGGCGCTCTACGCGGAGGCGCGCGCGTGGATCCGCGACCTCGCCCCCGAGGACGCCTGGGACCTCTACTCCGGCGTCGGCGGCTTCGCCCTGCACCTCGCGGATGCCGCGACCGACGTCACCGGCATCGAGACGAGCGTCGAGGCCGTGGCCAGCGCCGAGCTCAGCCGCACGGATGCCGCGCTCACCCGCGTCCGCTTCGCCGCCGGCGACGCCACCGCGTTCGCTCTCGGCGCGGAGCGCGCCCCCGACCTCGTGGTGGTGAACCCGCCCCGCCGCGGCATCGGCCGCGAGCTCGCCGACTGGCTCGAGCGAGCGGATGCCGCGCACGTCCTCTACTCGAGCTGCAACGTCGCCTCGCTCGCCCGCGACCTCGCGGCGATGCCGTCGCTCCGGCCCGTGAAGGCCCGCGTGTTCGACATGTTCCCGCAGACCACGCACTTCGAGGTCATGGTGCTGCTGGAGCGGACCGCGGGTTGAGGAGGCGCGCAGCGCCGTCTCGAAACCCGCTTCCCCGGGCAACTGGGTTTCGAGACGCGTCCGGCTCCGCGGGGCACTCCTCAACCAACGGGGATCGCTCAGCCCGACGCGTCGAGGTTCGCCGTCAGGCGCTCGAGCTCGGCCATGCGGGCTGCACGTTCGCGCGGCATCCCGGGAACACCCGGCCGCTGCTGGTCGGCCCGCGGCCCGTCGAGCGGACGGAAGTCCACGCCCTGCTGCTCGAGCCACGCGAGGTAGCCGGGCAGGCGGAACGCGAAGTCGTCCCACTCGAGCGGCCCGCCGCTCCAGGCGACCTCGGCGAAGGCCCCGAGCCGCGGGAACACGGCGTAGTCGAGTCGCTCGCTCGTGTCGAGGTGCTCGGTCCACACGTTCGCCTGCACGCCGATCACGTGCTGGAGCAGGGCCGGCGACGACGCGGACGACAACGGTTCGAACGACGCGACGTCCTCGAGCGAGAGCACCGTCCCGACGGGGATCGGCTCGCGCGGGTCGTCCGACTGGCGGTAATCGAGGTAGGTCCACAGGTCGGGGCAGAGCACGACCTCGTGTCCGAGCCGCGCCCCGAGCTCGGCGCCGACCGGCCCGCGCCACGAGGCGACGATCGCGTCCTCCGCGGGCGCCCCGCCGCCCTCGAGCATCTCGTCCCAGCCGATCACGCGCCGGCCCCGCGAGGCGAGGTGCGACGCGACCCGGCCGAGGAACCACGCCTGCAGCTCCGACTCGTCGGCGAGTCCGCGCTCGGCCATGAGCTCCTGCGTGCGCGCGTCGTCGCGCCACCGCGCCTTCTGCGCCTCGTCGCCGCCGATGCCGACCACGTCGGACTCGAACACCTCGCACACCTCGTCGATCACGTCGCACACGAAGGCGACGGTCGCGTCCTCGGCGTTCAGCACCTCGTCGGAGATGCCGAACCGCGTCCACGGCTCGGTCACCCGCTCGCGCACGGCCTCCGCCCCGCCGACGCCGTATTCGGGATAGGCCGCGAGGATCGCCCGCGCATGCCCGGGCAGGTCGACCTCGGGCACGATGCGGATGCCGCGCTCCGCGGCGTATCGCACGAGCCCGCGCAGCTCGTCCTGCGTGTACCACCCGCCGTGGGGAACGCCGTCGCCGCGCGCCTCGGGTCCGTGGCCGAGCTGCGACTCCGATCGATGGCCGCCGACCTCGACGAGCAGCGGATGCCGCCGCACCTCGAATCGCCAGCCCTGGTCGTCGGTGAGGTGCAGCTGCAGCACGTTGAGCCCGTGCGACGCGACGAGGTCGACGAACCGGTGCAGTTCGGGCAGCGGCCGGAAGCGGCGGGCGACGTCGAGCATCACGCCGCGCCAAGCGAAGCGGGGCTCGCCGGCGAGGCGGAGGGGGGCTCGCGTCTGCGTCTCGATACGCGTCGGCCTCCGGCCGCCGCTACTCGACGACCGGGAGGGGCTCCGCTCGGCGCTACTCGACGACCGGAAGGGCCTCCGGCCGGCGCTACTCGACGACCGGGACGGCGACGACGTCACGCCCCGGCCGCCAGCTCGCGGGCGCGAGCCAGCGCGGCATCCGTCGCCCGGTCGAAGACCTCCTTCAGCCGCGCCTCCTCGAGCACCGCGATGGCGCGCTCGGTGGTGCCCTTGGGGCTCGTCACGCGTCGGCGCAGCTCGGCCGGGTCGTCCTCGGATGCCGCGAGCAACTCGCTCGCGCCCCGGAACGTGCCCTCCACCATGAGCGCCGCCTGCTCGGGCGTGAAGCCCTTGTCGATCGCCGTCGCCGTGAGCTGCTCGATGAGGAAGAACACGTACGCGGGACCCGACCCCGAGATGGTGGAGAGCGCGTCGATCCGCTCCTCGGGCACGACGATCACGTCGCCGACGGTCTCGAACAGGGCCACGGCGAGCGCGAGGTCGTCGTCGGTCGACCGGCTGCCCGCCGCGACGCCCGTCACCGCACGGCCGACCACGGCCGGGGTGTTCGGCATCGAGCGGATCACCGCGACCGACTCGGGCAGCAGCGACTCGAAGGTCTCGACCGTGACGCCCGCAGCGACGGACACCACCACGGTGCCGGGGTCGAGCGCGTCGGCGATCTCGCGCAGCAGATCGGGCACCATCGCGGGCTTGACGGCGACCACTACGACCTTCGCGCCCGCGACCGCCGAGCGGTTCGCCGTGGCATCCGCTTCGGTCGCATAGGACGTGACGCCGGGCAAGCCGTCGAGCTCGTCGGCGCGTTCGCGCGAGCGGTTGGTGGCGCGGATGCCGCCGTCGATCTCGATGCCGGGCTGGAGCAGTCCGGCGAGGATCGCGCGGGCCATGGACCCGGCTCCGAGGAAGGCGATGGAGGGCAGCTTCACGGGGGCGTCGGCGCTCATGCGACCATCCTAGGATTGACGCCATGAGCGCATCCGGCGGCACCCGAGCCATCATCGCGGCCTTCCTGGCCAACCTGGGCATCGCGATCACGAAGTTCATCGCGTGGTTCTTCTCAGGGTCCGCGTCGATGCTCGCCGAGGGCGTGCACTCGGTGGCCGACGCCGGCAACCAGCTCCTGCTCATCCTCGGCGGCCGCAAGGCCCAGAAGTCGGCCGACAAGGAGCATCCGTTCGGCTACGGCCGCGAGCGCTACGTCTACGCGTTCGTCGTCTCGATCATCCTGTTCTCGGTCGGCGGCGTGTTCTCGATCTACGAGGGCATCGACAAGATCCAGCACCCGCACGAGCTCGAGGTGCCCTGGCTGCCGATCCTCGTGCTCTCGATCGCGATCGTGCTCGAGTCGATCTCGCTGCGCACCGCGATCAAGGAGTCGAACCACGTGCGCGGCCGCCAGACCTGGGTGCAGTTCGTGCGACGCGCGAAGGCGCCCGAGCTCCCGGTCGTCCTCCTCGAGGACGTCGCCGCGCTCCTCGGCCTCGTGTTCGCGCTCTTCGGCGTGGGCCTCACGATCATCACCGGCAACTCGCTGTTCGACGCCATCGGCACCCTCATGATCGGCACGCTGCTGATCATCGTCGCGATCGTGCTCGGCATGGAGACGAAGAGCCTGCTCGTCGGCGAGGGCGCGAACGACGACGACGTGCAGAAGATCGAGCAGGCGATCCTCGACGGCCCGGAGGCCGAGCGCATCATCCACATGAAGACCCTCTACCTCGGTCCCGACGAGCTGCTCGTCGCCGCGAAGGTGGGCTTCCCGGCCGACCAGCGCCTGCTCGAGGTGGCGACGGCGACCAACGTCATCGAGGCGCGCGTCCGCCAGGCGGTGCCGACCGCGCGGGTCATCTACGTGGAGGCCGACGTCTACGTCGATCCGGCGGCCGCTGCCCCGGCAACCGACGCCATCGTCATCAAGGGCCTCGAATGAGCGCCGCGTCCCTCCCGGAGCCCGCCGCGTCGGCCCCTGAGCCCGTCGAAGGGGCCGTCGCGTCGGTCCCTGAGCTCGTCGAAGGGACGTTCGCTTCGACGAGCTCAGCGAACGGCTCCGCGAACGCGCGCACCGCCCTCGTGCTCCGGCACGACTCCGCGATCGGACTCGGCAACCTCGGCCCGACGCTCGAGGCGCACGGGTACCGCATCGTGACGGTCGACGCCCCCCACGCCGACGTCACCGCGCTCGAGGCGCTCGCACCCGACCTCGTCGTGGTGCTCGGTGGCGATGAGGGCGCGTACGAGACCGACACCTACCCCTACCTCGCCGACGAGATCGAGCTGCTGCGCACGCGCATCGACGCCGAGGCGCCGATCTTCGGCGTGTGCCTCGGCGCCCAGATGCTCGCGAAGACGCTCGGCGCCGACGTGCGCAAGGGCCCCCGCAAGGAGGTCGGCTGGCTGACGGTCGAGCCGACCGAGGCGGGCGCCGCGTCGCCCGTGCGGCACTTCGCCGGCGTGCCGACCGTGCAGTGGCACGGCGACACGTTCGACCTGCCCGAGGGCGTCGAGCGGCTCGCCACGTCGCCTCAGTACGAGAACCAGGCCTTCGCGAGGGGCGACTGGCTGCTCGCGGTGCAGTTCCATCCCGAGATCACCGACGAGATCCACGAGGACTGGCTCGCCGCCTGGGGCGACGAGCTGCCCGAGTACGGGCTCAGCCGCGAGCAGCTGCGCGCGGAGCGTGCCGTGAACGGGCCGCGGGCGCAGGCGGCATCCGCTGCCCTGCTCTCGGAGTATCTCGACGGCCTCGAGGCGCGCCGCGCCGACCGCGTCGCCTAGTTCATCGCGTCGCCGTCGTCCGCTAGGCTCGCCCTCGACGCGCGCCCTGCCGTCGACCGACGTGGGTCCCGGCCACGTCCCCTGCCCCCCAAGGACGTGTATGTCGCGCCCCCGTACCCGAAGCCTGTTCTCGATCACGGCGGCCGCCCTGCTGCTCGCCGGGCTGGCGACCCCCACGCCCGCGGCTGCCGCCACCGATGCGGACGACCAGGTGTACAACTCCATCATCGTGACGGACGCCACAGGTGCACCGCTCGAGGAGGCCTACATCCGCCTCCAACCGGTCCAGATCGGCGGGCAGGTGGTCGGCGCGGCGACGGGGCCGGATGGCGTCGCCACCTTCTCGAATGCGCCTGCCGAACCGACCGCGTACTGGGTCAGCATCCGCTGGGACGGCGTGGGACAGGGCGGCACCTGGAGACGCATCCCCGAGGGCTTCTCGATGTACGGATCCGACCTGATGACGATGGTCAGCTCGGCCGACGGTGGCGAGCGGCTCGACGGGCAGGTGCCGATCGTCCGTGGCACGGGAACCATTTCGGGAACGGTGCTGACCGCGCTCGGGACGCCGGTTGCCGGAGCACGGGTGGAGGTCCGGCGCGTCGGTGGCGTCGGCGACGACGGCGGCGGCGGCTTCGGGACATCGGAGGACGAGGGCGGATACGCCGTCCTCGAGGTCCCTCCGGGAACGTTCGAGGTGTGGGCGACCTGCGCGTGCGGCGCCGCCGACGCCCCGTTCGGCACGACCTCGTCCCCACGCGTCGTCGTGACGATCGAGGAGGGGCAGGCTCTCACCGGGATCGACGTCCGGCTCGGGGCAAAGGGCCGGCTCAGCGGGGTACTGCTGACCGAGGCCGAGGACGGCACCCAGACGACCCTTGTCGACCCGACGCGGGCGGTCGTGGTGTATCCGAGCGGCAAGCCTCCGACACGCGGGTACGCGGGTTACGTGGTGCTGTTCGCGCCAGACGGAGCTTGGAGGCGCGACGTCGAGCCCGGCGAGTACCAAGTCGTCTTCGGGCGGTATCTGACGCCGGTCGGCGGCACGCAGAAGGTCTTCGTGCCCGACCAGTATTACGACGGCATGGCCTCGCCGACGCAGGCGAAGGTCGTGGTCGTTGAACCCGCGATCGAGACCACGGGCATCGACGCGGTCTACCCCGATGCACCACCGCCGCCGGTCGGCCCGGTACAGCGCTCGATCTACGTGAGGGACCAGGATGGCACGGCGGTGCCGGGTGCGGTCACAGTGGTCACGTCCATCGCCAGCGGCGAATCGTTCCGATCCAGCACGGACCAAGGCGGCTTCTCGTCGTTCCCCGCTGCGCCGTACCTCCCCACGCTCGCCGAGCTCCGGGTGGAGTTCCGCGAGGACACCTGGGTGTACACCGCAGCCGGCTTCGTGCATGATGCGCCTGAGGTCGAGCCGACGCCGGTCTGGATCCAGGCAGGCGGCGGGCAGGGGATCATCGGCGACCGGCTCCCCTTCCGTCTGGCTTCCGGCTCGATCTCGGGCACCGTCTCGGCCGAGTGGTCGGGGAGTACGAGTGTGCGGGCGACCCTGACCACCGCGACGGGCGATGTCGTCGCTACCACGTGGCCGAACGCGTTCGCCGAGTTCACCTTCAGCTTCGTCTCCGACGGTTCCTACCGGCTCTCGTTCGACCGCCCGCTACCCGATCCGGTTCTGGCGCCGTTCGGCGTCGACGTTCGGTGGTACCGCGATGCGACACAGCTCGCGGATGCCACGCCGATCGTCGTGGACGGCGGGGCCAAGGTCCGGCTCGCACACCAGGTGCTTGCCCAACGCGGCCGCATCAGCGGGGCGGTCGTCGAGACGTCGCCCGACGGGACGAGCGTTCCGCTCACCGACCGTACGGTCGCGGTGTACCCGGAGGCGGCCACTCCCACCTCGTCCGGGGCCCGATTCGCGACCGTTCAGGCGGACGGCTCCTGGTCGATCGACCTGTATCCCGGGCGGTACCGGGTGGCCTTCGGTCGTTCCACCGTCGCGGGCGATCCGGCGACCTTCATCGCCGAGCAGTACTTCGATGGCGGGACGTCGCCTTCGACAGCGAGCACCGTCGTGGTCGTGGCGGCGCAGGAGTCCAGGGACATCGACGCGAAGTTCGCGCGCCAGGCTTCGGTGTCGACGCCGACGGTGTCGGGTTCGGCGGTGGTGGGGTCGACGCTGACGGTGGCTGCGACGTCGGATACGCCCGGTGTGTCCCTCGCGTACGAGTGGCTCGCCGACGGGTCGCCGCTTGCCGGAGCATCAGGTCCGTCGCTGGAGCTACGGGCCGGCCACCTGGGGAAGGTGTTCACCGCGCGGGTGACGGCGTCCGCGCCGGGCTACGCCACCGTGTCGAAGGATTCGGGGCCGACCGGTGCGGTGGCCGCGGGCACGCTCACCACCGCACGGCCGACGATCAGCGGGTCCGCGGTGACGGGGTCGACCCTGTCGGCGAGCCCGGGCACGTGGATCAGCGGCACCTCGTACGCGTATCAGTGGTTCGCGGGTGGTGTCGCGGTCGGCGGTGCGACCGGGTCGACGCTCAAGCTCACGGCCGCGCACGCGGGCACTTCGATCACGGTGCAGGTCACGGGCACGAAGCCCGGATACGCGACCGCCGCGACCACATCGACCCCAACCGCGAAGGTCGCCTTCCCGGCGTTCGACCGGGACTTCTCCGGCGACGACACGGTCGACGTGCTGGCCCGCACGTCGACCGGGGCGATGCTGATGTACACCGGCGACGGGGCATCCGGGTGGAAGGGCGCGTCGACGATCGGATCCGGGTGGACGGCGATGAACCACGTGTTCGCCGCCGGCGACTTCTCCGGCGACGGACACGAGGACGTGATGGCCCGCGACACCGCCGGACGGCTGCACCTGTATCGCGGTGACGGGAAGGGCGGCTGGCTGGGTTGGGGCGTGGTGGGCACCGGGTGGGGCCACTTGACCGCGATCTTCAGCCCGGGCGACTTCTCCGGCGACGGCAAGGTCGACGTGATGGCACGCGACGGTGCCGGCGACCTGTGGCTGTACCCGGGTGACGGGAAGGGCGGCTGGGGCGCCGTGTCGAAGGTCGGGTCGGGCTGGAACATGTTCGACCAGGTCTTCGCCGTCGGCGACTTCGGCGGCTCCGCCGGTGCGAACGTGATGGGCCGCACCGCTGCCGGGGACCTGTGGGTCTACCCCGCGACCGGCAGCGGCGGCTGGGCCACCCCGGCCCGGGTCGGGACCGGCTGGAACATCTTCGATGCGGTGCTCGGGTCGGGCGACTTCGACGGCGACGGGTTCGACGACGTCATGGGCCGGGACCGAACCGGCCGGTTGTGGCTGTACCCAGGGCGCGGCAGCAACGCGTGGGGGACTCCCGCCGTGATCGGCACCGGATGGGGGCACCTCGCCTTCGTGAGCTGAGGCGTCGCTAGTCCCGCTCGGGACGGCGCAGCGGATCCTCGAAGAACTCGAGCAGCAACCGGGCGGATGCTTCGGCGTCGACGCCCGGGTAGACCTCGACGCGGTGGTTGAGCCGCCGGTCGCGCACGATGTCGTAGAGCGAGCCGGCCGCGCCGGCCTTCTCGTCCCAGGCGCCGAACACGAGGGTGCCGACGCGCGCGCTCACGATCGCGCCGGCGCACATGACGCAGGGCTCGAGCGTGACCACGAGCGTGCAGTCGGTGAGGCGCCAGTCGCCGATCGCCTCGGCGGCGTCGCGCAGGGCGAGGACCTCGGCGTGCGCGGTCGGGTCGTTCGTCAGCTCGCGCTCGTTGCGGCGAGCGGCGATCACGGCGCCGTCGCGCACCACGATCGCGCCCACCGGCACGTCGCGCGTCGCAGGCGCCTGCGCGGCCTCGGCGAGGGCCTGGCGCATCCACTCGCGGTGGATCGGCACGTCCACGAGCCCCTCCCTCCGCGAGAACCCCCGCAACTAGACTCGAGCCTATGCGAGTCCACGTTGCCGACCACCCGCTCATCACCCACAAGCTGACGGTGCTCCGCGACGTGAACACGCCGTCGCCGGTCTTCCGCTCCCTGGTCGAGGAGCTCATGACGCTGCTCGCGTACGAGGGCACGCGGGGGGTCCGCGTCGAACCCGTCGAGATCGTGACGCCCGTGGCTCCCACCACGGGCGTTCGCATCGCCGACCCGAAGCCGCTGATCGTGCCGATCCTGCGCGCGGGACTCGGCATGCTCGAGGGCATGGTGAAGCTCCTGCCGAGCGCCGAGGTCGGCTTCCTCGGCATGGCGCGCAACGAGGAGACCCTCGAGCCCACCACCTACGCCGAGCGCCTGCCCGACGACCTCTCCGACCGCCAGTGCTTCGTGCTCGACCCGATGCTCGCCACGGGCGGCTCGCTCACCGCGGCGATCGAGTTCCTCCTCAAGCGAGGGGCGACGGATGTCACGGCGATCTGCATCCTCGCGGCGCCCGAGGGCCTCAAGGCCGTCGAGGACGCGCTGCACGGCCGCGAGGTGACCGTCGTGCTCGGCGCCGTCGACGAGCGCCTCAACGAGCACGGCTACATCGTGCCCGGGCTCGGCGACGCCGGCGACCGGCTCTACGGCACCGTCGAGTAGCCCTCGGCGCGTCACACACCGGCGCTGCCGTACACTCCGCGACTTCGCGCATCGATCACCGCAGGATCTTCGCGCTCTGACACGCTGGTGCGAATGCGACTGCGGAAGATTTTTCTGAAGGCCCCCTTTTCGCAGATTCTTGCGGTTGGGTAATCCGCTCACCCGATCCTCCCGGATGCCGCGCCGCTGCGCGCACCGTCTGCGTCGTCACACCCCGTCATGCCGGCGTCACGAATTGACACACGCTCGCGTATCCGTTTCACTGGCACCCATGACTGACACCGCACGCAACCTGACCGCCCGCGAGGTGACCAGGAATGCCGACATCATGATGTCGGCGCGTGCGCCCATGTGTTGTCGAATGTGCCGCTGACCGCGACCCGACCGCCGAGTTCCCGTCTCCGATCGTCATCCTGATCGGCTCGGACTCCACCGAACCCGCTCCACGGGGTTCCCCGGCCGAACGGCCTTTCGCATCGACCCCGCCACCGTCTTGGGGTCCATACGCTGCACCGACTCCACAAGGACCAACGTCATGTCTCTCGCACTCGCTCCCGTCCGCTCCACCGCCGTCCGCACCGCCCCGTCGCTCCCGGCCGTGCCCGCTCGCCCCGTCTCGATCGCGCCGCGTCCGGTCGAGCTCGCCGCTCCGGCAGCTCCCGCCGCCCCCGCCGCACCCCGCGTCCGCGCCGTGCCCGAGGGCACCGAGGCCCGCGGCTTCGTGCTCTACGTCGGCATCGACGAGGCCAAGGCCGTCGCCGACGGCACCACGCTGCACCGCATCGTCGAGGCGCTCCGCACCCTCACCGCCGACGTCGCGCCGTCGGCCGAGACCTACGCCGCCGTCGCACTCGCCCCCGAGGGCGCCGGCGGTCGCGACGTCGAGGTCGTGCGCCTCGCCCTCCAGGACCCGGCCGCCCTCGCGAAGCAGCGCGAGAGCCAGGGCGTCCGCGACGACGCCGACCGCCACCCCAACGGCGTGATCATCGACATCTCGCGCAAGCGCGTCCTGCTCGATGGCGAGCCCGCCGGGCTCACCTACAAGGAGTTCGAGCTCCTGCAGTACCTCGTGCTCCGCGAGGGCCGCACCATCGACCGCCACGAGCTCATCGACAGCCTCTGGGACGCCGACGACGAGGCCCCGAGCGAGCGCACGATCGACGTGCACGTGCGCCGCCTGCGCTCGAAGCTCGCCCACTACCAGGACATCGTGCGCACGGTGCGCGGCGTCGGCTACCGGTTCGACCGCCACGCCGACGTCTCGATCCGCCAGGCCTCGACGCCGTCGCCCGACCTGTACTGATCGGGTGAGGAGCCCGGGTTCCACGCTCGCGCGCGAACCCGGGCGGGAGTAGCCTCCAACCGGGGGGACCGCACGCGAGCGGGTCGATGGGGTGCGGGTCGTCGGATCCCCCGAGGGGGTGCGTCGGGATGCGCTTCAGGTCATCGGTGGTGGGCAGCATCCGGGTCTTCGCCGTCACGGGCACGAACACGGTCTCGTTCGGCATCGAAGCGGATGCCGCGGCGCGAGCCGGCCTGCTCGGATTCGCCGTCGAGCGCATCGACCCGACCGAGCACCAGCAGTACTTCATGAGCGGCTTCAAGGTGTTCCCGAGCGTCATCCCGACGCCCGACGCCTCGATCACCGTCTCGACGTTCGAGCATCCGATCCAGAGCCTCGTCTGGGACGACTTCACCGCGAAGCCCGGCCGGCCCTACACCTATCGCTTCCACCCGCTGGCAGGCCTTCCCAAGAACCTCGACCGCACGCGGCCCGTCGTCGAACTCGACGTCGAGACCGAGCAGCTCTACGGGAGCACCCACGACGTCTTCTTCAACCGCGGCGTCGCGTCGAGCCAGCGTTACGCGCTGCGGTTCGGCAACCTCCCGCCCGACCAGCAGCCCACCGAGCGCAAGCGCAGGGAGGCGCTCGCGTGGCTCAGCCGAGACCTCGACGAGGCGATGGTCCGGTTCATCCGTGCGGCTCGGCCGGGCCAGGCGATCCGCGGATGCTTCTACGAGTTCACCTACGCCCCGGTGCTCGCCGAGCTCAAGAAGGCCATCGACCAGCGCGTCGACGTCGAGCTCGTCATCGACCTCAAGGTCAACGAGCACACGACGAACGAGAAGCAGCCCGACGGCACCACCAGGACCGTGTTCCACGCGAGCGACCCGCGACTGCGGAACCTCCAGGCGATCAGCGACGCCGGCATCCCCGACTCGGCCATCGTGAAGCGCGAGGCGCGGCGGTCGTCGATCGCCCACAACAAGTTCATGGTGCTGCTGACGGCCGCCGGGAAGCCCACGCAGGTGTGGACGGGCTCCACGAACCTCACCGACGGCGGCGTGCACGGCCAGGCGAACGTCGGCCACTGGATCCGCGACGGCGCGGTGGCGCAGGCGTACCTCGACTACTGGCACCTGCTCGAGCAGGACCCCGGCGGACGCGTCGGCGACTCGGCGTCGACCGTGCGCACCCGGAACGCCGCGTTCTACGCCGACGTCGCGGGCCTCTCCCCGGCTCCGGCGCTCGCCGCGATCCCACCCGGTACGACCCCGGTGTTCAGCCCGCGCTCGGGCCTCGCACCCCTCGACCTCTACGTCGAGCTCGCATCGCAGGCGTCGTCGCTGGCGTGCATGACGTTCGCCTTCACCGTTCCGGCACCATTCAAGGAGGCCCTCGCGCAGAACACGCCGGCCGGTCCGCTCTGCTTCCTGCTGCTCGAGAAGGAGGACCGGCCGAACGCGCGATCGACGAAGCCGTTCATCCGCCTGAACTCGCGCAACAACGTCTACCAGGCCTCGGGCTCGGAGATCTCGACGCCGCTCGGCCAGTGGGTCGTCGAGACCGACAACCGCAAGCTCGGGCTCAACTCGCACGTCGCGTTCATGCACTGCAAGTTCCTGCTGCACGACCCGCTCGGCGCCGACCCGATCGTGGTCACCGGGTCGGCGAACTTCAGCGAGCCGTCGACGAACGCCAACGACGAGAACATGGTGATCATCCGCGGCGACCGGCGCGTCGCCGACATCTACTTCACCGAGTTCAACCGGCTCTTCAACCACTACTACTTCCGCGCCGTCGTCGATCGCACGAGTCACGGCACGCCGGCCGCAGCATCCCCGAACACGGCAGGATCGCTCGCGCTCGAGGAGGACGACGGCTGGCTGCAGAAGTACGCACCGGGCACCCTGCGCACCAAGCGCGTCGACCAGTACGTGAACATGGCGATCTAAGCGGGAGAGCCGATCCGGCCGAGACGGGGCTCAGGCCGGATCGCCGTGTGGGACGTCCGGGTGATGGTCGTGCGCGTGCTCCGCATGGCCGTCGCGCGCATCCTCCGCAAGGCCTTCGTGCCCGTGGCCGTGCTCGTGCTCGGCATGCACCGAGCAGTGCGCCGCGTCGTCCGGGGCCGGCACGTTCAGCGCCGGGTTCGCACCGAAGAAGCCGTTCGGCTTCAACGCGAACTTGGCGGAGTCCACCGGCATGACCGGCCAGTCCTCGGGGCGTGGGAAGTGGGTCGGGCCGAAGGTGTACCAGACGACGATGTCCTCGCCGTCGAGCGGGCGGTCGCCCGCGATGTACGCGGTGATGCCGTCGCCACCCGGGTTCTGGTGCACGAAGTCGCCGGCCGCGTACTTCTCCGCCGGGTCGTACCGGGTCACGAACAGGTGCCTCGTCGCGAACTCGGCGCGCTTCGCGATCGACGACGACGCGTCGGCGAGCAGGGTCGGCGACTCGGTCGGGTGCAGCACGTACGACGTCGGCCGGCCCATGCGGTTGGTGCGCTCGGTGTTCGAGATCGCCCAGACGCGTGACACCGAGGCATCGGCCACACGGGCCGCGCCCTGCTCGGTGGCGAGACGCGTCACCTTCCTGGTGAACGCATTGCCGTGCTCGTTGCCGGGGCCGACGGGCACCCTGGCGACGTCGATCTCGTCGACCGCGTTGGCCAGGCCGTCGACCATCATGTCGAGGCGGGCGCTGAAGAAGTGCTGGTGATACGGGCCGCCGAGCCCGGGCGCCACCTCGCTCGCGTACGGGTAGTCGTTCCCGTCGCCATCGAGCCCCGGATAGGCCGACGTGAACAGGACGCCGGTGAGCTTCGCCTCGCACTCGATGGTTCCGTCGAGGTAGAGGTACCAGAAGAAGCCGTAGTCGTAGTTGCCCACGGTCGTGAAGAAGCTGATCACCAGGCGACGGGACCGGCGCACCTCGTGGGACCCCGTGAAGATGTCGGAGTGCTTCCAGAGCGTGCCGAAGTCCTCCTCGTGCATGCACATGGCGTTCTCGATCGTGAACGGGTTGCCCAGCTCGTCGGCGAGCACCGCGTCGAAGTACCGGATCTCGCCGACGCAGTCGCATCCGAGCGCGAGCGAGTTCGTGAAGCGGCCGAAGAGGTACTCCCCCGTGTCGAAGTAGTTCTGCCAGAACCGCGCAGGCGAGGGGTCGCCGTAGGGCACGAGCATCTCATCGATCGAGGCGCGGTAGACGATCGGGCGCTCCTCGCCCGATTCCACGAACGAGAGCTGGCGCAGCACCAGCCCTTCTCGCGTGTCGAACGCGATTCGGAACCGCCAGTTCGCCCACGACACCGACTCGCCGTCGACCGTGAAGCTCGGGCCCCCGGGCTGGGTGATCACGATGGGCCGCAGTGTCGAGAGCGGTTCGCCCTGCACGGCCGGGTCGTCGAAGTTCCCGCTCTCGGCCGGGATGTCCATGACACCCGCGTCGACGATGCGGGTGACCTCGCGGTTGGGCACGTCGACGTAGGCCGAGAGGCCATCGACCGGGTGCGCCCACGGGTGGTCCTTCGGGTGATCCTGCCGGAACGCGAGCACGCGCAGGATGCGACGGCCCTCCTCGTCTGGGTAGCCGTAGAAGCCCGACGAGAGCGGCGCGCAGATCACGTTCTCGGGCGTGCACCCGCGGAGCGCGAGCGCGTCGACCCAACGCGGATCGGCGGCGGTGATCTCCGCGACCGCCTCGAACTCCTCGATCAGCACCGGGAGTTGACCGTGCGAACCGTCGAGCACGACGGTGGAGACCACCTCGCCGGCGGACAACGACACGATGTCGTCGGTCGAACGACCGGTGGCCAGGTCCAGCAACAGCACGCGCACGCGGCGCTCGGGCAACGGGCCGTCGCCGTGCTGCCAGGCGAGCACGTCGTGCTTGTGGGGCTCGTCGAGCCCGACGTACGCGAAGCGCGTGGTCGGCGTGAAGTCGGGCTTCGCCATGACGAGTTCGCGCACGCGAACGATCTCGCCGGCGGTGAGGCTCGAAAGCGGGTGGGCGATGCTCGGGGTCTCGTCGATCGGAGCGACGGGGTCGAGGACGGTCATGCGTCGTACCTTCGGGTTCGATGGTACAACCGATCGAGGACCGCGGGTGTGGAGGGCCTCCCCCACCCGGGGGACGAAATCTTGAAAAATCACGGAACGATAACTAGCGCCCGTTATCGATCCGTTATATATTTCTAGAGCACCGACTGTTTGCTGTGGCGGTCGGTGCGGAATGTGATTGCAGGACACTCTTGGTGCAAGGGAGAGGGTCGGTCGTCAGCCTCTACGACCGGCCCTCACCCGTTTCCGGGCGCCGGTTCCCTATTCTTGGATCAGTCGCGTCGACAGGCACGACGGTCGAAGACGTCGAGGGGAGCCGAGGGTGGCGGAACGCGCGATCACGGTCGCCGCATGGGAGTCGCTCTTCCGAGCCCAGGTCACGATCATGCGGGCCCTGGCCGCGGAGTTCCCGAGCGGGGTCATCTCGCTCAACGAGTACGACGTGCTCTTCAACATCACGCGCGCGCCGGGGCGTCGCCTGCGGCTGAAGGACCTCAACCGCTCGGTGCTCATCACGCAACCGAGCGTGAGCCGCCTCGTCGACCGCCTCACGTCGCGTGGGCTGGTCACGAAGGAGCACGACCCTGAAGACGGACGCGGCACCATCGTCGCGATCACCGACGAGGGGTTCACGCTGTTCCGCAGCGTGGCGTTCACGCACGTCGACGCGATCACGCGGCACGTCGGCAGCTCGCTCGACGAGGACGAGCTGCGCACCCTCACCGAGCTGTGCGACCGCCTGCGCCTGGGCGTGAGCGAGGAGCAGCGGGCGCAGCGGTCCGACGAGTCGCCGGAGGCCTGAGGCCCTCCGCAGGAATCGCCCCGTTCGGGGTACGCGCAACCCGTGGATTCGGGGGACACGCGTCTGCTACGTTCACCGGGAGGCCCGCTCCTGCGTCGGCCGAACGGTGGCGTTTCGGGTCGCCACCGTACCGGGCTCCCCGCAACGACAAGCCCTCCCGAGGGAGGCGCTCCGTTGCGGGGAGCTCGACCACGTCGGGCGCAGCGCAACCCGACGCGGCGGCCGCGCGGCATCCGCTCGGCGCCCACTCGGCACCTGCCGCCGGCTCAGCCTCCGATGGCGGATGCCGCGGCGTACTCGTTCGCGATCGACGCGACCTTGTCGACGTAGGAGTCGAGGTGGTTGTACGAGAACACGGCCGCGCGCCATCCCTCGACGCTCGTCATCGGACCGGAGGCGCACAGGTAGCGGGCGGTCGCCTGGGCCGCATCGTCGATCTGGTTGGGGTCGGAGAGTCCGTCGCCGTTGCCGTCGCTCGCCCAGCGCGCCCACGTCGACGGGATGAACTGCATGGGTCCGACGGCGCGGTCCCAGACGGTGTCGCCGTCGAACTCGCCGGCGTCGGTGTCGGCGATGGCCGCGACGCCGTTGCCGTCGAGCGGCGGGCCGACGATGCGCTTGGACGGGTAGCCGTCGTCGCCGAGCGTCGCGCCGCCGTGGCGTCCGTGGTTCGACTCGATCGAGCCGATGGCCGCGACCGTGGTCCAGTCGAGGCCGCACTCGGGCTGGTCGGCTGCGACGGCGAGGTGCGCGCCGACGTAGCCCTCCATCGCGCGACCGGGGATGCCCGTCGCCGCGGCGACCTGCGCGATCCACTCCGAGTCGACCCAGGGCATCGGGAATCCTCCCGAGCTCGACAGCGATGCCGGCTCCTCAGCGCCCTCGACCGGCGCGAGGGGCGGGGTGGTCGTCGTGGTGGTGGTGATCGGGCCGGTGAGGAGCGGCCGGGCGACCTTCTGCCCGTTGTCGAGCTGCGACTCGAATCCGCCGGGCTTTGCCCCGAGGCCCGCGACGTTCACGGCGTAGACGGCGCCGACGGCCAGCGCGACGATGCCCGCGACCACGCCGGTCCAGCCGAGCGTGCTCCGGGTGCCGCGCCACACTCGCGCACCGCGCGCCTCGCCGGGGGCTCGACGGCGTCGATCGTCGTCGTCGTCCTCGTCGGAGAACGGATCCCAGCTCATCGTGGTGCTCCATTCGGGCCGCTCGTCGGGCGGTCGCCCGCCGTCGTTGCGCGTCCCTGCCATCGCGGCGTCGAACCGCACGATCCAGACTACCCAGCGGGGTACGCGGCGTCACTACCGCGATCAGAACCGTTCGAAGCCGTTCGGCCGTGCGCCGGTCCGGTGCTCACCGCGGCGCGCTTCCACCCGCGTAGGTCGACCAGGCTCGGCTGAGCCGATCAGCGGAAGCGCCGGCGCACCCTAGTGAGCCGGACCATCGCGGACGCCGCCCAACCCACCGCCGTGACGAGCGGCACGGCGAGGGCGATCATCGCGACCGGGTTCGGGTGGAACTTCAGTCCGTTCGGGCCGCCGATGTACGCGCCCACCGGGATCGCGTAGCCGCCGCCTCCACCGCCGCTGCCCTCGCCGTGGCCCGCCGGGAATTCGCCCTGCCCCTCGGACTCCCCTGAGCCCTCGCCTCCGCCGAACCCGAAGACCACGAGCGCGGCCGGCACGAAGTCCTGCCCGTTCAGTGTGGTCTTCTCGCCGTACGCCATCTTCGCGCCCCACGTCGGCAGCGATTCCGCCAGTCCCTCGAGTACCTTCGCCATGGCTCGACGGTACGCGGGTCTGCCGCGCACGGCTACCGGCGATCGCGGCACGTTCGGTCGGTAATCGGCGCCGATCCCTCGGGCGGACGGCGCGGCATCCGCTCGACGCCCGCGGGAAAGCGGCGGAGACTGGAGCCATGAGCACCAACACCCCGACCGCCGCCCTGTCGCAGGCCGGCGTCAGCATCTGGCTCGACGACCTCTCGCGGAAGCGCATCACCACCGGCGAGCTCGAACGGCTGATCGCCGAGCGCGACGTGGTGGGCGTCACGACGAATCCGACGATCTTCGCGAACGCCTTCGCGGACGGCGAGTCGTACACGTCGGCGCTCCATGATCTCGCGGCACAGGGCACCGACGCCGAGCACGCCATCTTCGAGATCACCACGCACGACGTGCGAGATGCCGCCGACCACCTGCGCGACGTCTACGACCGCACCGACGGCTACGACGGTCGAGTGTCGATCGAGGTCCAGCCCGGCGTCGCGCACGACACCGAGGGCACCATCGCCGAGGCGCACGCACTCTGGGACAAGGTCGCCCGTCCGAATGCCATGGTCAAGATCCCGGCGACCATCGAGGGCCTCGACGCGATCACCGCCGCCATCGGCGCCGGCATCAGCATCAACGTCACCCTGATCTTCAGCCTCGACCGGTACCGCGAGGTCATCGACGCGTACCTCACGGGTCTCGAGCAGGCGCAGGCGGCTGGGATCGACCTGTCGACGATCCACTCGGTCGCGTCGTTCTTCGTGTCCCGCGTGGACACCGAGATCGACAAGCGCCTCACCGACATCGGCACCGACGAGGCCCTCGCCCTGAAGAGCAAGGCCGGCGTCGCGAACGCCCAGCTCGCGTACCAGCTGTACCAGGAGGCGTTCGCGTCCGACCGCGCCGCGGCACTGCTGGCGGCGGGCGCGAAGCGGCAGCGCCCGCTCTGGGCATCGACCGGAGTGAAGGACCCGGCGCTGCCCGACACGCTGTACGTCGTCGAACTGGTCGCCCCGGGCGTGGTGAACACCATGCCCGAGAAGACGCTCGAGGCCACCTTCGACCACGGCGAGGTCCGCGGCGACACCGTCACCGGGTCGTACGCCGAGGCGGGTGCCGTTCTCGACGCGCTCGCGAAGGTGGGCGTCGACTACGACGACGTCACCGCCACGCTGGAGCGCGAGGGCGTCGAGAAGTTCGACGTCTCGTGGAATGAGCTGGTCGAGACCGTCCGCACCGCGCTGGAGGCGGCGCGGTAGCCGGCCTCGCGGCCCCGGCCGACCCGCGGCCGGCCTCACCTCGCGGCGGCCGCCCGCCGCGTGTGACTGCGCGCGTGCTCGACCGCCGCACCGAGCTCGTCGAAGAGATGGTTCCGGTGCCGCAGCGAGTCGATCACGCCGACGCGGCGCGCGAGCTCGAGGTGCCGAGGCTGCACGCCCTTCACGAGCACCGTGACGCCCCGGCGTTCGAGCGCGCGGATCAGCTCGGTGACCACCTGTGCACCGGTCGCGTCGAGCAGCTGGAGCTGGGACATCCGGATGATGACGACGTCGACGTCGCGGAGCGTCGCGACCCGATCGAGCATGCGCTCGGCCGCACCGAAGAAGAGCGCGCCGTCGAGCCGGAACAGTGCGATGCGCTCGTCGGCCGCTTCGGCCGGCCCGGGAAGCTCCTCTCGATGCACCCCACTCGAGCGTGCGACCGCGCGCAGGGCGAGGAACGCGGCGACCGCGATGCCGACGAGCACGGCCGTGATGAGGTCGACGCTGACCGTGATGATCGCGGTGGCGACGAACACCGCGGCATCCGCGCGCGACGACCGGACGACGGTGCGGACCGTCGCGACCGAGATCATGCGCGTCGCCGTGACCATGAGCACGCCCGCGAGCGCCGCGAGCGGAATGGATGCCACGACGGCCGCGCCGACCGCGACGATCCCGGCGAGCAGCAGCGCGTGCACGATCGCCGCGAGCCGAGTGCGCCCGCCGGTCCGGACGTTCACCGCCGTCCGCGCGATCGCGCCCGTCGCGGGCATGCCGCCGAACAGCGCCGAGACGATCGATGCGAGCCCCTGGCCCACGAGCTCGCGGTCCGCGTCGTAGGGTCCGGTGTCAGCCATGGATGCCGCGACCCGCGCCGAGAGCAGCGACTCGATCGCGGCGAGCGCGGCCACGGTCGCGGCGGGCAGGAGCAGCCCCGCGAGGCCGGCCGGATCGAGAGCGGGGATCGCCGGTGCGGGCAGCCCGCTCGGCAGCGCGCCGATCGTCGCCACCGGCAGCGCGGTGAACGCCGTCACCGCCGTCACGACGACGATCGCCACGATGGATCCCGGCACGAGCGGATGGACGCGCGGGGCGACGAGCATGAGCGCGGCGACGACCGCGACGATCACGAGCGACCACGCGGCATCCGACCATGACGCCTGCAGCATCGCGTCGATCGCGCCGACCACCGCGTTCGCGCCCTCGGTCGCCGGCACGCCGAGGGCCGCCGGCACCTGTTGCAGGAAGATGATGACCGCGATACCGAGCGTGAACCCCTCGATGACCGGCCACGGGATGAACGTGACCGCCCGGCCGAGCCGTAGCGCGCCCGCGAGGAGCACGATCGCGCCCGCGAGCAGTCCGACGACCGCGAGTGCGCCGGGCCCGTGCGTCGCGATGATGGGCGCGAGCACCACGACCATCGCGCCGGTCGGCCCCGACACCTGCACGTTCGATCCGCCGAACACGGCGGCGACGACGCCGGCCACGATCGCGGTCACGAGCCCGCTCTCGGCGCCCGCGCCCGAGCTGACGCCGAACGCCAGGGCGAGCGGCAGCGCCACGATGCCGACGGTGATGCCCGCGATGAGGTCACCCCTCCATGTGCGGCGCAGGTCGCGGTAGTCCGCGGCGCCGGGCAGCAGCGAGCGGATGCCGCCGGCCACGCGCCGCACGGTCGGGCGGGTCATGCGCGGGCGACCGCCCGCGTCGTCGTGGTCGCCGGGCCGGTCGAGTGCTCCCCGCGCTCGGGAAGCTCCGGCAGCTCGGCCTGCGCGACGAGCTGCTGCTCGGTCGTCTGGAGGATCTCGCCGAGGAGGACGCGCGCGACCCGCAGCAGGTCGGCGACCTGCGGGTACGCGAGCCGGTAGAGCACCTGGTTGCCCCGCCGCTCGGCGGTCACGAGCCGGTGCGTACGCAGCACGGCGAGGTGCTGCGACAGGTGCGACGCCTCGAGGCCGGTCGCCTCGAGCAGATCGGCGACCGGCGTGTCCTCGCCGTCCGCCGCGGCGAGCACCTCGAGCACCCGCACGCGCAGGGGGTGCGCGAGGCCCTTGAACAGGTTGGCCTTGACCTCGTACAGCGGGCGGCTGGCATCCGTGAACACGACGACTCCTCAATGGATTGATGAATCCATCAAGTCATTATGCCATCCCATTCGGCCCGTTGCCGCTGGACGGCATCGATCGTCGTCAGCTCGCGCCCACGCGCCGCGGTGGCGATCGATCGGATTCGAGGCGCATCGTGTGCCGTGCGAGCGACGACCCGAGCGCCGGCGGCATCCCACGGAAACGGTCGCGGCCGTCCCGATCGAGCGGGACGAGTCCCTCGTGCCGCTCCAGCCGCCTCAGACGGCGAGCGGCGGCCGGCGCAGTTCGATGACGTCGACGGGCACCGCCGCGGCATCCGACCCGACCTCGTCGATGCGGTTGCGACGATCGACGTGCACGATGCGCGGATGCCACGCCCGCGCCGCCGCGTCGTCGAGCTGCGCATAGGAGATGACGATGACGAGGTCGCCTTCGTGGACGAGGTGCGCGGCCGCGCCGTTGATCCCGAGCACGCCGCTGCCGCGCTCCCCCTCGATCACGTACGTCTCGAGTCGGGCGCCGTTCGTCACGTCGACGACAGCCACCTGTTCGCCCGGAAGGAGCTCCGCGGCATCCATGAGGTCGCGGTCGATCGTGATCGAGCCCACATAGTGCAGGTCGGCGTGCGTCACGGTGGCGCGATGGATCTTGGACTTCAGCATGGTGCGCAGCACGGGCCAGAGCCTAGCCCGAGGCGGCGGATGCAGTCCGAACGTGTCGGCGGATGAAGGAGAGGACCGCAGGCTCGAACCGACCACGTTCGTATATACGAGGTCCGCCCGGGCCCGGAGACCCGAGCCCGGGCGGCCCCGCCCTCCCGACCATCACACCGGGAAGCTCGCGGAGGTCGCCGTCGTGAGGATGCGCGCGAGCGGCTCGCGGACGACGCAGCGATCGAAGCGGAATGCGTCGGCGAGACGAGTCGCCTCGTCCTCGGAGATGCCGGAGAACAGCTCGGCGAAGTCGTCGACCATCGCCTCCGCGAGCATGACGTGCCGCATGTGGCCGGCGATCCAGCGCGGGGCGCCCCACGGAAACGGGGCGAACTGGGGGAACTCCTCGGCGAAGAGGGCTTCGATCGGTTCGATGAGGTGCCGGATCCCGGTGTCGGTCGATCCCCAGGAGTCGACGCCGAGCCTGGCCTTCTTCTCGAGCACCGGTCGGATGCGTCGCAGGTAGTCGGAGCCCGGATCGGCCGACACCACTCCCTGCAGGCCGATGTCCTTGTACGTCCAGAGCGCCCAGCTCGCGTCGTGCTCGGAGAAGATCGCGAGCTGGTCTTCGAGGAGCCGATACCGCTGCTCGTCGCGCAGCGGGTCACCCGTGTACACGGGGCCGAACTCGCCGACCCAGATGGGGGTCCCCGTCTCGCGCATGTACGCGGTGCGCGCGAGGAAGGTCTCCTCGATCCGCGCACGATCGACGTATTCCCCACGGCTGACGCCCGGATACGGCCCGCCGTCGACGAACCCGGGCAGGGCGTAGTCGTGCGCCGTGTACACCGTGTTCGGCAGCGGATCCCCGAGCTGGTCGAACTGGGTCGAGTACCGGTTGCCGTCGAGGAAGAGGATGTGGTCGGGATCCACCGCGCGGATCGCGGTCTCGAGCCGACGGTAGAACGGACCGATGGCCTCGCCGTGCGCATCGGCCGGCTCGTTCAGCGGGTTGTACCCCGCGACCCAGTGGTTGTGGCGGTAGTGCTCGGCGATGGCCTCCCACAGGTGCACCACGCGATCCTGGAAGTGCGGGTGGGTCCAGAAGTGCGCCCACTGCGTGGGGTTGTCGCTGTGCCAGTGCTGGTTCTGCGCACCCGGGACCGCATGCAGGTCGAGGATCGTGTAGATCCCGTGCTCGGCGCAGGCCTCGACGACGCGGTCGAGCAGCCGGAACCCCTCCTCCTTCACCACGAAGGGCGCGTCATCGTCCTCGAAGTGGCGGTAGTTGAAGGGGATGCGCAGGGAGTTGAGCCCGAGATCCGCCAGGAACGCGGCGTCCTCGTCCGTGAAGAACACCTCGAGGAACCGCTCGAAGAAGGCCTCGTAGGCCGCGTCGCCCATCGCACGGCGCATGGCGCGACGGTGCTGCGACTCGGTCCCGGGATACCCAGTGATGAAGTTCTCCATGTTCATCCAGCCGCCGAGACCGAACCCGCGCAGCAGCAACGGCCCATCCGCGTCGACGATCCGCGTGCCCTCGACCTGCAGCACGTCGCCGCGCGTGATCACCGGACGCTCACCGCCGTCCAGGAGACGGGGGGCAGCGTCATGCGGAGGGCGCCGTCGGCGATCCTCGCGCTGTCGTTCGGGCGCAGGGCCACCCGCTCGGGGTCCTGCATCGTGTTCGCGGCATGGATGTCGTCGTCCCAGAGGCTCTCGACGCTCACGATCCCGACGTCGCCGAGGATGCTGGTGTCGACGACGATCTCCACCTCCTCTTCGAGGCTGCGGTTCACGAGGAAGATCGCGGTGCTTCCGGTCGACTCGTCGTGCGTCGCGACTGCGTCGACGACCGTGGCGACCCCGTGCCGATCGGTCTCGTAGCTCGGGCTGTCGAGCTTCAGCTCCAAGGTGACGCCGCGCGCGAGTCGTGACGTGACGGCGAAGGGGAAGTAGGTCGTCTGCCGCCACGCGGCGCCGCCCGGTTCGGTCATGATCGGCGCGATCACGTTCACGAGCTGGGCGAGGCTCGCCGCCGTCACACGGTCGGCGTGCCGCAGCAGGGAGATGAGGAGGTTGCCGAAGACGACGGCATCGACCACGGAGTAGACGTCCTCCAGGAGCCGCGGCGCGACCGGCCACTGATCGACGTCCGTGATGCGATCCACATCGGCATAGCGTGACTGGTACCAGACGTTCCACTCGTCGAACGAGATGTTGATCGTCTTGCTGCTCCCGCGCAGCGCCTTCACATGGTCGGCGGTCGCGACGACGGAGTCGATGAACCGGTCCATGTTCACGGCGGATGCGAGGAAGCTCGCGTAGTCGCCGTCGACGGGTTCGTAGTACGCATGGCAGGAGATGAAGTCGACCTCGTCGTAGGTCTCCTCGAGCACGATGCGTTCCCATTCGGCGAAGGTCGGCATCTGGGCGCTGGAGCTGCCGCACGCGACGAGCTCGAGCGTCGGATCGACCTGCCGCATCGCGCGCGCCGTCTTCACCGCCAGACGGCCGTACTCGCGGGGGGTCCCGTGACCCAGTTGCCACTGGCCGTCCATCTCGTTGCCGAGACACCACATCCGGATGCCGTACGGCTCGACCGCGCCGTTCGCGATGCGCCGGTCGGACAGTTCGGTTCCCGAGCGGGTGTTGGCGTACTCCAGGACGTCCAGTGCGTCCAGGACTCCCCGGGTTCCGAGGTTGACGGCGTACATGAGCTCGCTGTCGACCTCGCGCAGCCAGGTGGCGAACTCGTCGAGCCCGATCTCGTTCGTCTCGGTGGAGTGCCACGCGAGGTCGAGGCGTCGCGGACGGGACTGTCGCGGCCCGACCCCGTCCTCCCAGCGATAGCCGGAGACGAAGTTGCCCCCGGGGTAGCGGATGGTCGAGACGCCGAGCTCCCTGACGAGCTCGATGACGTCCCGCCGGAACCCGTTGGCGTCGGCCTGCGGGTGGCCCGGTTCGTAGATGCCGTCGTAGACGCACCGGCCGAGGTGTTCCACGAAGGATCCGAAGAGCCGGCGGTTGATGGGCCCGACGACGAAGTGCGGGTCGACGGTGAGGTGTGCAGAGATCATGGGTCCTCGATCGAGAGAATGACGAAGGTCGTGGCGGCTGGTGGCGGGGCTACTTGAGGCTGCCGATGGCCAGCCCTCCCTGCCAGTAGCGCTGCAGCGCGAGGAAGGCGATGACCAGCGGGATCACCGAGACCAGCGAGCCGAGGATGATGATGCTCCACAGGCTCTGTCCGCCCGCAGCTCCATACGTCGACGCGGTCGACTGCCAGAGCCCGATGCCGACGGTCACGGGGAAGAGGCGGTTGTCCGACAGCATCGCGAGCGGCAGGAAGTAGTTGTTCCACGACGACACGACCGAGAGCAGCAGCACGGTCACGACCGCCGGCCGGAGCATCGGAAGCGCGACCTGGAAGAAGGTGCGGAACTCCCCGGCACCATCGACTCGTGCGGCGTCGAGGAGCTCGTCGGGCACCGCGTCGCGGGCGTAGACGAACATCAGGTACACGCCGAACGGGTTCAGCAGCGTCGGCAGGATGACGGCCCAGATGGTGTTCGTGAGGCCCGCCTGCGAGAAGAGGATGAAGGTCGGGATCACGAGCGCGGTGGCCGGCACCATGACCGCACCGAGGAGGACGGCGAAGCTGAGCCGGCGACCCCGGAACTGGTACTTGGCGAAGCCGTAGCCCGCGAGCACGGCCAGTGCCGTGGCGCCGATCCCTCCGACGAACGCGTAGATCGCCGAATTGAGCAGCCAGCGCGCGTAGATCCCGCCGCCGTAGCTGAAGAGCTGCGAGAGGTTCCCGAGGTAGTTGATGTCGTCCGCGAACCAGAGCGCGTTCCCGCCCCCGAACAATCCGCCGGACGTCTTCGAGCTGTTCACCACGACCCACCAGAACGGGACGAGGAAGTACACCATCAGGATGCCGAGGACGACCTGGAGGGAGATGTAGCGCGATTGGCGGCGCGACCCGCGAGTGGTGCTCATGCTGCTCATGAGAAGAAGCTCCCTCGCTTGCGGGTGCTGAACAGGAAGATGTAGACGCAGATGAAGACGACGGCGCCGAGTGCGAAGGAGATGGCCGAGCCGTAGTTGTAATTCGCCAACGTGAACGCCTGTTGGTAGGCGTACATGTTGGGTGTGAAGTCCTCGGGGATGGCGCCGGCGGCCAGCTGCTGCAGGATCTTCGGTTCGTTGAAGAACTGCAGGGTCCCGATCAATGCGAAGACGAGGATCAGCACGAGCGCGGGTGCGACGAGCGGGATCTTGATGCGCAGCATGATCTGCCATTGCGATGCGCCGTCGATGCGCGCCGCCTCGTAGAGGGTCGGGTCGATGCCCTGCAACGCGGCGTAGATGATAATCATGTAGTACCCGGCCCACTGCCACGTCACGATGTTGAGGAGGCCCCAGAAGATCAGGCCCTTGCTGAGGAAGTCCGGCCCGGTGGCGCCGAACGCCTGGAAGAAGTCTGCGATGGGACCGAAGTTCTTGCTGTAGAGGAAGCCCCACATCAGGGCGCCGATCACCGCCGGAATGGCGTAGGGCAGGAAGATCATCAGCCTGGAGAATCGGGCGAACGAGGTCGTCACGAGGTCGAGGATGAGGGCGATCGCGAGTGAGATGGCCATCTGCAGCGGGATCAGGACGAGTGAGAAGCTGATCACGAACCAGACGCCGTCGAGGAACGACGGGTCGGTGAAGGCCTTCAGGTAGTTGTCGAACAGGACGAAGCGCGTCCCGCCGATCATGGACTTCTGGAAGAGGCTCAGATAGAGCGCGAAGGCGAGCGGCAGGATCAGGAACGCCAGGAAGACGATCGCGAAGGGTCCGACGAACATCCATCCGGTGGCGTTGCCGCGACGGGCGCCGGATCGGCGCTGGCGCGGGGGGCTGGTGGCCACGTTCCGTGTGGCCTTGGTGAGGGTCATGGAGGTCTCCTGTGTGATGGTGTGCGACGCGAATGGGCCGGCCCGCGACGGCGGGCCGGCCCACCACGTTCAGGTCAGTTGACCGTGAATCCCTGCTCCTCGGCGTACTGCACGACATCCGCCTGCAGCGCATCGGCCGCCTCGGCTCCGGTGGCGGAGCCGTCGTTGATGGCAGCGATCTGCTTCGTGAATGCGGTGTAGAAGTACTGCCCGATCGGCGTGTAGGTCATGCCCGTGTAGGCGTTGGCCGCCGGGACGTACACCTCCTTGTTGGCCTGCTGGCCGTCGAAGAAGGCGACCTCGGCGTCGACGAAGGCCGGGTCCTCGAGCACGCTGAGGTTGAGCGGGAAGATGATCTGGTTCTCCCAGCCGTCCTTGAGCGACGCGTCGTCGGCGTAGACCCCGAACGCGACCTTGGCCGCGAGCTCCGGGTTCTTCGCCTGGCTGGTGACCGAGAAGGCCGAGCCGCCCCAGTTCACCGAGACGGGGTTGCTCGGATCCCACTGCGGCAGCGGTGCGGTCGCCCACACGCCCGCGTCCTCGCCCTCGCCGACGCCCGCACCCTGCAGGTAACCGGGCGCCCACGCGGCCGAGAGGTAGGTCGCGTACTCGCCGCCGATCACGCCGGAGATGTACTCGGGGGTGAACTGGTCCTGGGTGCTGACGAGGCCCTTCGAGACGAGGCCGGCCCAGTACTCGAGCACCTCCTTGGTGGCGTCGTCGTTCAGGTTGATGCCGATCTCGCCCTCGTTCGCCGGGTCGTACGTGAACGGCTCCGCGCCGTTCTGGTAGAGCAGGGCGGTGACGTAGGCCGGCTGGTTCGCCGGGAAGTCGCCGAAGAACGGACCACCGGCATCCTTGACCTTCTGCGCAGCGGCCTCGTACTCGGTCCACGTCGTCGGAGGCGTGATGCCGTACTGGTCGAAGATGTCCTTGCGGTAGATCATGCCCATCGGGCCGCCGTCGATCGGGGCGCCGTAGACGCCGTCGCCGACCGACACGTCCTTCCAGGCGCCGTCGCTGAAGTTCCCCTTGACGTCGTCGTAGCCGAGGTCGCTAAGGTCGACGAGCGCGTCCTGGACCTGGAAGGTCGGGATCCGATCCGCCTCGAGCATCACCACGTCGGGCGCGCCGCTCCCGGCCGAGATCGCGGTCTGGAACTTGTCGTACTCGTCGCCGCCGGCACCGGCGTTCGTCCAGCAGACCTGGACGTCGTCGTTCTGCTCGTTGAAGTTGTCGACGACGGTCTCGGTGTTCGGGTACCAGGCCCAGAGCGTGACGACCGGGGCGTCGGTCTTCTTGATGGTGTTGGTGCAATTGGATGCGTCGTTGCCGCCGTTGTCGGTGCTGCCGTCGTCTCCGCCGGCGGTGCAACCGGTGAGCAGGAGGGTGCTCGCGACCGCGAGCGCCGAGACGGCAGTGATGACCTGCTTTGTCTTCACTGGGATATTCCTTTCGGATGCGTGGACACCATTGTCGGTGCGGCGCGATCCGCTGGTGGCCTGCACGCGGCCGTCTGCTTCGACGGTTCGTGCAAGGGGGGTCCGAATCGCGTCTGCAACGTTGGAAGTGCAACGTTGTAGGATGATAATGAACCAGGGATGCAACAGTGTCAAGCATCAAACGACAGGCTGGTCGACCCACCCGTTCGGGCGTCGGGTCTCCGTGTCGGTTGCTCGCTACACTGACCGCAGCCCGTGATACCCCTTGTCGAGAGGAGCGAGATGGTCGCGACCCTGCACGACGTCGCGCGCATCGCGGGCGTTTCCATCAAGACGGTCTCCAACGTCGTCAACGACTACCCGCACGTGCGGGAGGCGACGCGAGCGCGAGTGCTCTCCGCGATCGCCGAGGTGGACTACAAACCGAACCTGTCCGCACGCGGACTTCGCTCCGGGAAGACCGGGGTGATCGGCCTCGCAGTCCCCGAACTCCGCCAGAACTACTTCGCCGAACTGGCGGATGCGATCATCCGCGCGGCCGAGCGCCACAACGTCGCGGTCGTGATCGATCAGACCGGTGCGACCCGTGAGGGCGAGGTGGCTGTGCTGTCGGGCAAGCGACTGCGCCTCACCGACGGCATCCTGTTCAGCCCGGAGCGCCTCGGACAGGAGGACATCGATCTGCTCGACGTCGACTTCCCGGTCGTCCTCCTCGGCGAGCGGATGTTCGACGGCCCGACCGATCACGTCACGATGAACAACGTCGAGTGCGCCCGTGTCGCGACCCAGCACCTGATCGGCATCGGTCGCCGGCGCATCGCGGTGATCGGAGCTCACCCCACGCACCAGGACGACATCCGGTCGGCGAACCTGCGCATGCGAGGGTATCGAGAAGCGCTCGCGGCAGCGGATATCGAATACGACGAATCGCTCGTCAGAGTCGCGGCCCCGTGGCATCGGGAGAACGGCGCAGCAGCCATGCGCTCGCTCCTCGATGACGGAGTCGAGTTCGACGCCGTGTTCACCTTCAACGACACACTCGGCCTCGGCGCACTTCGTGCCCTCGGCGAGGCGGGAGTCCGCGTACCCGAGGACGTCGCGCTCGTCGGGTTCGACAACATCGACGAGACCCGGTTCTCCGTACCGTCCATGTCGAGCGTGGACCCCGGTCGCGACCAGATCGCACAGCTCGCGGTGGACCTGCTCATCGAGCGCATCAACGAGAAGGGCGACCGTCAGCCGCCGCGACAGGTGCTGGCCGATTTCCACGTCGTCGGTCGCGAGTCCACCGGCTTCGCGCAGCCGCCCGAAGCGGCCTCCGCGGTGACGACGGTCGAGGACGACTAGGCCACACCCCTCGCCTCGTTCCCCGCGACGGCCGGCCTCAGCCGCGGGCCATCGCGTGGTCCCCGCGTGCGCTCCGATGGCGAGCCCGGTCGGCCGCGCCCGCATCCGCCCGTCGCTCGCTGCTCATCGCCCAGATAACAACGTTGGAAGAATCTCTTGACAACGTTGGAGAACAGCAGCGACCATATCGGTTGAGACGCGATTACGACGTTGTAATAATGCCTCCATCACGTCGCCTCTCGGCGGGTCTCGTGCCCGCATCCCCTGCGCTCGGGGTTCCTCGAGCGCGCCAGCCATGTCGTGGCGGCCGCAGGCCGACCACGGGAAGAGGGAATGAGATCAATGGAGATTGAGACGAGAGGGCGGGCCTCGCGGAAGCGCACGGCTCGCCTCTGGACGCCGCAGCAGGCGGATTCCGCGGTGGCCCAGGACGGGACTTCCACGAGGGCTTCGCGACTGCCGAAGCTCATCGCGGCGACGGTGCTCGCGTTCGCGATGGCGTTCGGTGCCGCGCCGTTGGGAGCGGTGGCCGATGACGTCGACCTGACCCCCGGCCCCACGGTGATCAAGGACCCTGCGTCGCCGACCGGCTACACCGGGCATTTCGTGTACTACAACCCGACCGCGACCAGCGTGCGGTTCGTCGCCGACATCCTGCTGCGCGACTGGGAGAACCCCACGAGCACGACCGTCTACCAGCCGCAGCAGTACCGTCCCGGCCTCATGCGCGGCGCGGGGGCATACGACGTCCAGATGACGAAGGTCGGCGACGGCTACTGGGTCACGGATGTCCCGCTGGCCGCGGGTCCCAACCAGTACTGGTTCTACGTGAACAACAACACGAACCTGTGGGTCGCGGACCCGGCGAACTCGCCGATCTTCGCTCCTGATGGCCTGACGGGCACCGCCCGCCGCGCGTTCAACGCCGTCTACGTGCCGTACGACGCGGAGAAGCAGAACTACGCACCCCTGGCCGAGCGCGTGATCGCGAACCCGCGACCCGACTCGCCCAAGGGGACGTGGAGCTACGTACCGATCCAGATCGGCACCGCCACGCGCACCCTGGGCGTGTACCTCCCGCCGGGATACGACCCGAACCGCGCCGAGCCGTACAAGACGATCTACATGCAGCACGGAAGCGGCCAGGACCAGTCCGACTGGATGAACATCGGCAGCGTCCCGATCATCATGGACAACCTGCTCCAGGACGGCGCGACCGAGCCCGCCGTGGTCGTCACGACGAACTCCGCGTACATGGGGGCGTCGCCGTACAACGTCCTGACGAACACCATCGTCCCGTTCGTCGAGAACACGTACAACGTCTCGACGGACCGCATGGACCGCGCCTTCGCCGGTCTCTCGATGGGCGCCTCGATGACGACGAACATCATCAACAACAATCCGCTGCGCTTCGGCTACTACGGCGTCTACAGCTTCCGGGCCGGGATCAACACGAACACGGCGAACCTGGACAAGGCCTACGTCCACATCGGATGCGGCATCTGGGACAACCTGAACCTGTGCGCGACGCCCGCGCAGCTCAATGGCCTGGTCGGGAAGGTGAACTTCAAGAACACCGTGCTCGCCGGCGGCCACGACTTCAACGCGTGGCCCCAGCTGTTCGCGATCTTCGCCAGGGACTACGTCTGGCAGCGCGGCGCGTTCGTCAACGGCGCCCCGGCGTTCAGCACGGGCGGCGAGACCCAGTCGGTCGACGAGAACCGGAACCTGACGTTCGCCGTCGAAGCCACCGATCCCGACGGCGATGCCCTGACGTACAGCGCGAGCAACCTGCCCGCCGGTGCCACCTTCGACCCTGCGACTCGGCAGTTCTCGTGGACGCCCGACTACACGCAGGCAGGCGCGTACACGGTCACCTTCACCGCCAGTGACGGAACCCGTTCGTACAGTCTGTCGGGGACGAAGCAGGTCACCATCACCGTCCGCGACGTGACCGTCGCCGAGCAGATCTCCGACCTCAAGGCGGCCGTCGCCGGACTGAGCGTCAACGGCGGCCTCAAGAACGCACTGACGGTGAAGCTCGACCAGGCCGCCAAGCTGCTCGACAAGGACAAGAGCGCCGAAGCCGTGAACCTCCTCTCGGCCGACTTCATCGGGCAGGTCCAGAGCCTGCTGGGCGAAGGCAAGCTGACCGCTGCACAGGCGGCCGCACTGACGCTCGCAGCACAGGAGGCGATCCAGAACATCACCTCGTAGGAGCGGTTCGTCCGAACACGGGGTTGCCGGCAGGCATCGAGCTGCCGGCAACCCCGTCGCGCTCGTGGACGGCTTCGCAGCGCGCAAGGTCCCCGGCACGCGTTTTCCCTGTGGTCGCGCTCTCATTACGGGCAGACGATGACAACGTTGGAGATGGGGGTTGACAACGTTGGAGACGACGCGCCAGCATATGCGTGGGACGCGATTACGACGTTGTAAAACGCCTCCATCACATCGCTCTCGCCGGGCCCGGTGCCCGTGACCCTTGCGCTCGAAATGCCTCGAGCGCGCCGCAAAGTCGTGGCGGCTGCGCGCCGACCACGGGAAGAGGGAAGAGATCAATGGAGATTGAGACGAGAAGGCGAGCGGTGCCCAAGCTCATCGGGGCTTCGGTGCTCGCGCTGGCCATGGCGCTGAGCGTTGCGCCACTGAGTGCCCAGGCCGATGACGTGAACCTGACGCCGGGGCCGACGGTGGTCGCGGATCCCGGTTCGCCGACCGGCTACACCGGACACTTCGTGTATTACAACCCCACGGCGACGAGCGTCCGGTTCGTTGCTGACATCATGCTGCGGAACTGGGAGGACCCGACCGACACGACCGTCTACTCGCCATCGCAGTACCGGCCCGGCCTGATGCGCGGCGGCGGCGGCTATGACGTGGAGATGACCGAAGTCGAAGACGGCTACTGGGTCACGGATGTCCCGCTCGCGGCCGGCGCGAACCAGTACTGGTTCTACGTGAACAACAACACGAACCTGTGGGTGGCCGACCCGGCGAACTCGCCGATCTTCGCCCCCGACGGCCTCACCGGCACTGCTCGGCGCGCCTTCAACAAGGTGCACGTGCCGTACGACGCGGCGAAGCAGAACTACGCGCCGCTCGCGGCTCGAGAGATCGAGAACCCGCGGGCCGACTCGCCGAAGGGCTCGTGGAGCTACGTGCCGATCCAGATCGGCACGGCCGCACGGACGCTCGGCGTCTACCTCCCGCCGGGATACGACCCGAACCGCGCCGAGCCGTACAAGACGATCTACATGCAGCACGGCGGCGGCCAGGACCAGTCCGACTGGATGAACATGGGCGACGTGCCGGTGATCATGGACAACCTGATCCAGGACGGCTCCACCGAGCCCGCGGTCGTCATCACCACGAACACGAATTACCTCGGTAGCTCCGCGCAGGGGTACCCCAACCTGCGGAACATCGTCATCCCGTTCGTCGAGAGCAACTACCACGTCTCGACGGCCGCGATCGACCGCGCATTCGCGGGTCTTTCGGCGGGTTCCTCCGTCACCCAGGGCCTCATCCGCTTCGACGCCACGAAGTTCGGATACTACGGCCCCTGGAGTGGAGGCGCCTCGGTGCCCGTCACGACGGCGAACATCGACAAGCCGTACATCCTGTTCGGCGGCGGTCGGTGGGACTTCGGTCTCCCCAACGCGAACACCGTCGCCGCACTGGACCAGGTTGCGTTCGTCGAGAACGTGGTCGTCGCCGGTGCGCACGACTTCAACACGTGGAACCAGATGTTCACCACGTGGGCCAGGGACTACCTGTGGCACCCGGAGGCGTTCCTCGCCGACGAGATCACCGATCTCAAGGATGGGGTGGCCGCCACGAGCCTCAACAAGGGGAACAAGAACGCCCTGACCGTGAAGCTCGACCAGGCGCTCAAGTTGGTCGCGAAGGGCGACAGTGCCGGCGCCCTCGAGGTCCTCAACGGCTTCGTCACCCAGGTCGGAGAGTTCACGACGGCCGGCAAGCTGACTGACGAGCAGGCGGCGAGCCTCCTCGCGACGGCGGGACAGCTCACCTCCAACATCGGCTACTGGCAGTAACCAGCAGTTGAGAACGGGTCGTCGGCAGCGTGGCTGTCGGCGACCCGTTCTTCTGTGCCTGCGTGCCCCGCAGTCGTGCCGCGGACGAGGACGGCGGGGTGGGAACCCTACCTCCCACCCCGCCGCGGCCTCCAGGGGAGGCCTCTCCCGCCGAGCGACCCGAACTGAGCTCGGCGAGCAGGACCCGAGGGTTCATCCTTGGGAGGACGGGCCAAGGTCGTCGACGCACGACGATCCAGTCGGGTTCGGGACCGACTCGGGTTTGCTCGAATCGTAATCGCGGCATCGGGCGCCCGCACCGCCCCGAATGAGGGACATTCGGTTTTCCGCGGATCCGCGCCGAGCCGCGGGATGATGCGGAAGAAGCCGGAACGCTAGGCGGTCGGCCAGTCGACGGATGCCTCGTAACCGGGGTGCTCGCGGAGGTACGCGGCGATGAAGGGGCAGCGGGGCACTATGCGCTCGCCGCGCGCGACGGCGTCGTCGAGGACGAACTTCGCGAGACGCGTGCCGAGTCCCTGCCCGCCGAAGTCGGGGCGCACGACGGTGTGCGTGAACACGATGCCGTCGGGGGTGGTGCGGAACTCCGCGAAGCCGGCCAGTTCGTCACCGACGGTGAGCTCGTAGCGGCGGGTGGCGTCGTTGCGTTCGATGGTGATGGTGTCGTTCATGCGTCCTCCTGCTCAGGACAACGCGGTTCGGGCCGTCCGGAATTCCACCACGGGACGGATTCCCGCGTCTGGCGGCTCGTCGGCTCGATTCGCGTGCCGGCGCAGCGCGCGGTGCACGTCGTGCGATGCCGCCGCTCGGGCCGGTGCACGCGGAGTCCGCCCCCGCACCGTCGCAGAGGAATGGTCCCCGGAGGTGCGGGTGCGCGGGCGATCGGCGGTGACGGCCTGGGCGCGCAGGGCGGCAGCGGCACGCATGCGTCGGACGTGTCGCCGATCGTCGACGGCGGGGTCGGGCGCCGCGTGCGTGATCGCCACGAGGGCGATGAGCCAGGCGAACACGAGGGTGAACGCGACGATCTCGAAGACGGTGAGGTTGAAGACGCCGATGCCGTCGTACGCGAACATCGCGACGACCTCGATCGCGATCGACCCGTAGGAGGCCACCACCAGGGGGCGCGGGAGCCGCCGAGCCCAGACCTGCACGCCGAGGCACAGCACGGCGAACGAGGCGGCCGCCCCGCACGCGGCGAGGTTGTGGAGGTCGGTCGCGCCGTCGATCGGCACGAGGCCGACACCCATGAGACTCATGCCGATCAGGACGATGAGCACCCGCATCGCGGCGAGCCCGCCCCGCCGCACGCCGTACCGCGGGTCGCGGACGGCGCGCGTGAGGCCGGCCGACATCGCGGCCATGCCGGCGCCCGACACGACGATCGCGACGTTGAAGCAGGCCGCCGCGAAGTCGTCGGACGTGCCGAGGGTGCTGAAGTTGTGCGTCCACCACTCGCCGGTCGGCGTGAGGCTCATGCTCGCGAGGCTGCCGGCTGCGAGCAGCATCGCGACGAGGTTGAAGGTGCGGTAGGCCTCGTGGTCGATCGCGTGGCGGTGCAGGCGGAACGTGCCGTAGCCGAGCACCGAGCCGAGCGCGACGGCCGCCACGACGTGGCCCCCCGGGAACACCTCGAACGCCTGGCGGGTGAAGTGCACGCCGAGCACCGCGATGGCCCCCCAGGTCATGCCGTTGGCGCGGGCTCGGGCATCGCGACCGAGCCCGGGCAGGCCGAGTCGTCGCAGGGCCGCCACGCCACCCTTCGACGCGGATGCCACGACGAGGGCGGCACCCACCACGACACCCGCGGCGAGCGATGGCAGCGCCCACATGAACCCGATCGCGTCGAGTTCGCCTGGCCGGCCGTCGCCGGACTCGACGCTCGTGAAGCTCGACGAGAACTCGTGGAACGCGATGATGGCCACGGCGAGCGCGATGAGCGTGGCGTAGGCGCGTCGCATGACCGCGGCACCGCGCAACGGGTCGAAGCGCTGGGAGCCTGGGCGGCGGAGCCCGCTGGTCGTGGGTCCACGAAGCGGCCGACCGTGCCCCTCACGGCCGGCGCTGCCGGAGCGGACCTCGCGTCGCCGTCGCCGATCCCCCCGGTTCGACGACGCCGGGAAGTCCCCGGCACGCGCACCCCTCATATCCGAACTCTCGATCACGGGAATCAGATGTGTGCCGAGCATAACGGCGGCCGACGACACCGGCCATCGGCGTTACGCAGGGAACACACCGATCATCGGCTGATTCCCAGCCTGCACGGCGTGTCCGACGGCGTGCACCCCCCGTTCGGGGCATCGCCCGCCATCGGCGGCCCGAATCGGACACAGCGCCTCCGGAAACGACGAAAGCGGCTCGCTTTCGCGAACCGCTTTCTCACTGCGCGCCCGGAGGGACTCGAACCCCCAACCTTCTGATCCGTAGTCAGATGCTCTATCCATTGAGCTACGGGCGCATGGGATGTCGCCCGCGCTTCATCGGCGATCAGGCAACCACGTAACTCTAACCCACGTGCTCCGTTCGCGCCAATCGAGCGGGGCCGGGCGGCCTGCGGCATCCGTCATCGCTCACTGGCCGGCGTGATCGGGCCGCAGCGCGTCGAGCGCCGCCACCTGGCGTCGGTTGGCCACCTGCCGGTACGAGGTCTCGATGAGCTCCGCGAGGAGCTCCCAGTCGGTGTCGGGCGCGTCGAGGTCGGCGCCGACCCAGTGGTCGCGACTGTAGTACGGCACGCCGGAGAAGCGGCCGTCCTGGAGCAGCGCGAGGTGCTCCTCGGGGTCGGTCTTCACGACGATCGACAGCGGCCGCTCCGCCGTCGCGGCGACGTGCACGAAGATCGGCTTGGCCGCCCGGAAGGTCGGCCGGCCCCACGCCTCCACCTCGACGGCCTCGGGCAGCGCGAGGCAGATCCGCCGCACCCGTTCGACGAGCGGATGCCCCGGGTCGACCACGCGCGGATGCTCCACGGCGCCAGCCTACGGGCGACGCCGGTGCAGCGGCATCCGTCGACAACTCAGGGCACGGATGCCGCTGCGCAAGCCCGCGGCATCCGTGCTACAAGCCGACTCAGCCCTTGACCGCGCCCCCGAGCCCGGCGCTGCGCAGGAACAGCCGCTGGAACATGAGGAACAGCAGCACGGGGATGAGCGTCGAGATCGCGAGGGCGGCGAGGAACACGTCGAGCTCGGTCTGCGACTGCACGGCCGGGAGGCGCACCGACAGCGGCTGGACCGCCGGGTCGGGCAGCACGAGCAGCGGCCAGAGGAAGTCCTTCCACGCCGAGATCACCGCGAACACCGAGACGACCCCGAGCACGGGCTTCGACATCGGGAGCACGATCGACCAGAACACCCGGAACGGGCCGGCGCCGTCGGTCTTCGCCGCCTCGAACACCTCGCGCGGGAGGCTGTCGAAGAAGCGCTTCACGAGGAGGATGTTGAACGCGTTCGCGGCGGCCGGCAACCACACCGCCCAATAGGTGTTGAGCAGCGACACGTCGATGAGCGGTGGATGCAGGACCGTGAGGTAGAGCGGCACGAGCAGCACGACCGCCGGGATGAAGAGCGTTGCGAGCACGAGCGCGTTGAGGATCGGCGCGTACTTCGGCCGGAGCACCGACAGCGCGTACCCGGCCGTCGTGGCGATGAGCAGCTGGAAGAACCAGGAGCCCGCCGCGACCCAGATCGTGTTGAGGAAGTACTGGTCGATGTGGATGTCGTTCCACGCCGTCTCGAGGTTCGCCCAGTCGATGCCGTTCGGCCAGAGCGCGAACGGCTGGCTCAGCGTGTCCTGGGTGGGCGTGACCGCGGCCTTCGCGAGCCAGAGCAGCGGGCCGAGGCCGGCCACGACGAGCCCGATGAAGAGGAAGGTGTGCACGAGGCTCAGCGAGCCGCGCACGCTCCCCCGTCGATGATCGAACGCCGAGAGGACGCCGCGATCGCCGAACTCGTCGGTCGCGTCCTTCGTGGTGCGGCGGCGGCGGAGCCAGGCCGTCGGTCCGGGCCGGCCGGCGTCGGCGGCGGCGTCGGCCTCGGCGCCGTCGGGGCGCTCGAGCAGGGGCTGGACGGGTGCGCTGGTCAATTCGTGCTCCAACGTTCGGTCAGCTTGAAGTACAGCCAGCTGAGGAGGCCGAGGAAGATCGCGAGCATCAGGCTGAGCGCGGTGGCCTCGCCGTAATCGCCGCCGAGGCTGTTCTGGAAGGCGTAGCGGTAGATGAGGAGGAGGATCGTCAGGGTCGCGTTGTTCGGTCCGCCCCCGGTGAAGAGGAAGGGCTCGAGGAACACCTGCGAGGTGGCGATGACCTGCAGGATCAGCATGATGAAGAGGACGCCGCGCAGCTGCGGCAGCGTCACGTGCCAGAGCTTGCGCCAGATCCCGGCGCCGTCGACCTCGGCGGCGTCGTAGAGCTCGGGCGGCACCGAGATGAGCGCCGCGAGGTAGATGATGATCGACCCGCCGGCCGCCGCCCACGTCGCCTCGATGACGAGCGAGGGCATCGCGGTCGCCGCGGACTGCAGCCAGGGCTGCGGCGAGATGCCGAACCAGCCGAGGATCGTGTTGAAGACGCCGTCGGGGCTCGCGTTGTAGAACACCTTCCACAGGAGCACCGCGACCACCGGCGGGATGACGACCGGCAGGTACGCGAGGGCGCTGTAGAGGCCCTTGCCACGGCGCACCTCGCTCATCATGACCGCGAGGATGAGCGGAAGCGGGAACCCGAGGATGAGGGCGAGCACCGCGAAGTACAGCGTGTTCGCGATCGCGACGCCGAGGTTCGGGTCGCTGAGCACGTTCACGAAGTTGTCGATGCCGACCCACTCGGGCGTCGAGACGAGGTTCGTGCGCTGGAAGCTCATGACCACCGACTGCACGATCGGGGACCAGCTGAACACCCCGAAGACGATGAGCATCGGGGCCAGGAACGCGAGGTTCCAGAGGCCGCCGCCGCGGATCCAGGTCTTCGGGGTGCGCCGGCGGGCTGGGTGAGCGGATGCCGCGGGCGGCGGGTCCGCGTTGGGGGCGGGCCGCGCGGCCGCGGGCTTGGCGGTGAGGGTCATCGGTGATCCTTCGGTGGTTCGGGGAGTGTGCCCAACCGGTGGTCGAGTAGCGCCCGCCGGAGGCGGACGCGTATCGAGACCTGGGGAGGCGTCTCGATACGCGTCGCGCTCCGCGCGGCGCTACTCGACGACCGGGGGTGTGTCGCGCTCCGCGCGGCGCTACTCGACGACCGGGGGCGTGTCGCGTAGCGCGGCGCTACTCGACGACCGGGGGTTGCACGGCCTACTCGTCGAGCAGCGCCTGCGCGTCCACGTCGACCTGCTTCAGCAGGGCGTCGATGTCCGCGTTCTGGTCGGTCAGCACGGCCTGCACGAGGTTGTCCATGAGCGCGTAGATCGGCTGCGTCTGTCCCTTGAACTCGCCGACCGGGGTCTGCTCGAAGATGCCCTCGGTGAAGCCGGTCATCTGCGCGAGCGGCACGTTGACGTACGGCTCGATCCAGGTGAGCGACTCCTCGTAGGTCTCGCGGTCGAGCACCGGCAGCACGGGCGTGCCGACGGCCTGGTCGGACGCGGCGAGCGCCTTGGCGTCGGCGACCGCGGCATCCTCGTTCAGGAGCTTCTGCATGTAGTACCAGTCGATCCACTCGACCGCAGCGGCCTTCGTCTCGTCGTCGAGCGTCGGCGGCATGACGGCGATGTCGCCGCCGCCCAGCACGCCGCCGCCGTCCTCGGTCGGGATGACGGTGAGGCCGTACTGGTCGGGGTCCATGCCGAAGTCGCGCACGAGCGCGGTGTAGACGTCGGATCCCGAGGTGTACATGCCGATGTTGCCGGCCGCGAACTCCTGGTTGATGCTGCCCCAGTCGAGGTCGAAGTTCGCGCCCATCGAGTTGTCCTCCCAGCGGAGGTCGTGCAGGAACTCGAGCGTGGACTTCGTCGCGTCGTTGTCGATGCTCGACGTGTAGGTGCCGTCGCCGTTGTCCTGCTGCAGCTCGGCGCCGCGCGAGTCCGCCTGCACCGAGAGCTGCCAGCCGCCCGTGTTGCCGGTGGCCATGGTCGCGTACCCCGCCTTGCCGGTCTTCTCGGCGATGGTCTTCGCGGCCGCGCGGACCTCGTCCCACGTCGCCGGCGGCTGGTCGGGGTCGAGGCCGGCCTGCTCGAACAGGTCGCGGTTGTAGTGCAGGCCGTTCGCGTAGGCCTGGCGCGGGAACCCGTAGATGCGGCCGTCGGAGTCGGTGACCTCCGAGATGATGATCGGGTTGAACTTGTCGGCGTAGCCGAGCTCCTTCACCTCGTCGGTCACGTCCATGAGCTGGCCGTTCTCGAGGAGGGTCTTCGAGTCGGTGAACGGCACCGTGAAGACGTCGGGCAGGCTGCCGCCGGCGAGCTGCGCGGCGAAGGTCGGCGCGGTCCACTCGTACTCGAGGCCGACGATGTCGATGTCGGGGTGGAGCTCCTCGAACTGCTGCTCCTGCTCGGCGAAGGCGTCGTACGCGGCCTGGTCGGCCCCGGGCGGGAAGGTGGCGACGCGGAGCTCGAGCTTCCCGTCGTCGGCGGCGCCCTGGCTGCACGCGGAGAGCGCGCCCACCATCGCGACGGCGGCGATGCCCGCGATCGCGATGCTGCGTGGTGACTTCATTGTCCAGTCCTTTCGGTGCTGTGTTTGAGGTTGTGGTGAGGGGCTGCCGCGGCGTGGTGCGGGCCGCGGCCTCGACGGTCAGGCGATCCGGTGGAGCCAGGCCGTGGAGTCGGGTGGCAGCATCCCGCCGACGAGCGGGGTGCTGGAGAGGAGGATGCGGTCGTGGTCGGGGAGGGCCATCGGATCGCTGCCGAGGTTCGTGACGTTGACCACGTCGTCGCCGCGCCGGAACACGAGCGCCGTGGGCTCGCTCGGCAGCCAGGTCAGGGTGCCGTCGCCGAGCGCGGCCTCGCGCTTGCGGATGCGCAGCGCCTGCCGGTAGAGCCAGAGCATGGAGCCCGGGTCGGCCTCCTGCGCCTGCACGGTGAGGGCGGCCCACTCGGCCGGCTGCGGCAGCCATGGTGCTGCGGATGCTGCGGCGGGGCTGAACCCGAAGGGCGACGCGGTGCCCCGCCAGGGCAGCGGCACGCGGCATCCGTCGCGACCCGGGTCGACCCCGCCCGAGCGGAAGTGCATCGGGTCCTCGAGCACCTCGCGCGGCAGTTCGACCTCGGGCAGGCCGAGCTCGTCGCCCTGGTAGAGGTAGAGCGAGCCCGGCAGGGCGGCGGTGAGCAGCGCGGCGGCGCGGGCGCGGCGGCGGCCGAGCTCGAGGTCGGTCGGCGTGCCGAACCGTTTCCGCGCGAAGGCGAAGCCCGAGTCCTCGCGTCCGTACCGCGTGACCGGCCGCGTGACGTCGTGGTTCGAGAGCACCCAGGTGCTGGGCGCGCCGACGGGGGCATGCGCGTCGAGCATGAGGTCGATCGAGGCGCGGAGCTCCGCGGCATCCCACGGACGGGCCATGAAGTCGAAGTTGAACGCCGTGTGCATCTCGTCGGGACGCAGGTAGGCCGCGAAGCGGGCGGCATCGGGCACCCACACCTCGCCGACCAGGACGCGGGTGCCGTCGTACTCGTCGGCGATGCGGCGCCAGGCACGGTACACGTCGTGCACCTCGTCGCGGTCCTCGGTGGGATGCTGCCCCGGCGCGACGACCTCGGGCACCTCGGGCAGCGCGGGGTCCTTGATGAGCAGGCCCGCCGAGTCGATCCGCACGCCGGCGACGCCGCGGTCGAACCAGAACCGCAGGATGTCCTCGTGCTCGGCGCGCACGTCGGGGTGGTTCCAGTTGAGGTCGGGCTGTTCGGGCGTGAAGAGGTGCAGGTACCACTCCCCCGGCGTGCCGTCGGGGTTCGTCGTGCGGGTCCACGTGTCGCCCTGGAAGTTCGAGATCCACTTCGTCGGCATCTCGTCGCCGCCGTCGCCCTTGCCGGGATGGAACCAGAACCGGGCGCGCTCGGGGCTGCCGGGGCCGGCCGCGAGCGCCTCCTGGAACCACGGATGCTCGCTCGAGATGTGGTTCGGGACGACGTCGATGATCGTGCGGATGCCGAGCCCGAGCGCCTCGCTGATGAGCAGCTCGGCGTCCTCGAGGGTGCCGAACGTGGGGTGGATGTCGCGGTAGTCCGACACGTCGTAGCCGCCGTCGGCGAGCGGCGACGGGTACCACGGGTTGAACCAGAGCGCGTCGACGCCGAGCTCCTTGAGGTAGCCGAGCCGGCTGCGCACGCCACGCAGGTCGCCCGTGCCGTCGCCGTCGGAATCGGCGAAGCTGCGCACGTAGACCTGGTAGATCACGGCGTCGCGCCACCACAGCGGGTCCTCCACGAGTGCGGGAGGCACCGTGCCGGGTTCCGTGAGTGGCATGGTCACGCTGTCGTTCTCCTCGATGCGGTGGGCGGGCGGCGCGCCGGCTCCCGGGGGACGACGGCGTCGATATCGGGAAACGTAATGAGAGCAACAGATTGATGCAACTTTTCAACAATCGAGCATCAGCTTGCGAGTGATTTCATGAAGTTGCGAGAGCGCCTTGCGTATTTCCGGCACGAACCCTGCTCGCAGCGCTAGCGTTCCCTCCCGATTCCGTTCTCAGGAGATCTGGGGCGGCCGGGCGGGCGGGCGCGGCGTGTCGTCCTGAGAAGTGCACCGTGGGAGCGGGTGGTTCCTGAGAAACGGATGCTGCGGTGGAGCGCAGCGAGCGTCTCGAAACCGCCGGCGCAGGGGTTTCGAGACGCGTCCGGCTGCGCCGGGCGCTCCTCAACCCACGGAACGGTGGTCAGCGCGGCGCCGGCGCCGTCGAGGCGCGCACCACGAGCTCGGGCGCGAAGAACACCTCGTCGCCGATCGCGCCCTCGCTCGACATCTGCCGCATGAGCAGCTCGATGACCATGCGGCCCATCGCCTCGATCGGCTGGCGCACCGTCGTGAGCGGGGGCTCGGTGCAGTTCATGAGCGCGGAGTCGTCGTAGCCGATCACCGACACGTCCTCGGGCACGCGCAGCCCGGCACGGCGCACCGCGCGAATCGCGCCCAGCGCCATCGGGTCGCTCGCGCAGATGATGCCCGTCACGCCGGCGGCGAGCAGCTTGGTCGCGGCGGTCTGCCCCGACTCGAGCGAGTACAGCGAGTGCACCACCCGGTCCTCGCCGAGCTCGACGCCGTGGCGCTCGGCCATTCGCAGCGCCGCGGCGTGCTTGCGGCGCGACGGGATGTGGTCGCTCGGTCCGAGCAGGATGCCGATGCGCTCGTGGCCGAGCTGCACCAGGTGCCCGAACGCCTGCTCCATCGAGGTGGCGTCGTCGCACGACACGGTCGCGAAGCCGAGGTCGTCGATGGGCGCGTTGACGAGCACCGTGGGGAGCTTCAGCTCGGTCAGGCGAGCGTAGTGGTCGTGGTTCACGTCGGCCTGCGAGTAGGCGCCGCCGGCGAAGATCACGCCCGACACCTGCTGATGCAGCAGGAGCTCGACGTAGTCCGACTCGGAGATGCCGCCCGCGGTCTGGATGCAGAGCACGGGCGTGTACCCGTTCTGGGCGAGCCCGCCGCCGATCGCCTCGGCGAGCGCGGGGAAGATCGGGTTCTGCAACTCGGGCATCACGAGCCCCACGAGCCGGGCGCGCTCGCCCCGCAGCTTCGTCGGCCGCTCGTAGCCGAGCACGTCGAGCGCGGTGAGCACGGCCTCGCGCGTCGAGGCCGACACCCCGGGCTTGCCGTTGAGCACGCGACTCACGGTCGCCTCGCTCACGCCCACCTTGCGCGCGACGTCCGCCAGCCTCCTCGACATGAGCGACATGCTACGGCAGCGAACGCAAGAACTCGACGATCCGTTGCGAGCACCCGCGTCAAGCCCTTGCCGGTGCCGGATGCCGGCGCGAGCATCGGAGCATGCAGGCATCCATGACCGGGCAGGCCTCCCGCCGATCGCGAATGGCGCGCGCCGCGGCATCCGCCGTGCTCGTCGTGGCCGTCTCGCTGCTGGCAGGGTGCGCGAGCCCCGACGCGACCTTCGAGGCCGCAGTCGGCCAGGGCGTGGCCGCGACCGAGACCGCGCGCCTGGTGGTCGACCAGCAGCTCGACGAGCGCACCTTCACCACGACGGCGCTCGCGACGCTCGGCGACGCGCGACGCGAGCTCGTCGCCGCGAGCGGCCAGGTCGCCGGCACGGATGCCGCGTCGGAGGCCGAGTCCGAGACCCGCACCGAGGTGCTCGACGCACTCGACGCCGCGCTCGACGCGGTGAACGCGGCCCGAGACGCCCTGGCCTCCGGCGTCGGATCGCTCGAGGCCGTCGTGCCGCAGCTCGACGCCGCCGCCGACGGGCTCACCGCGCTCGAGCCGACCGTCGCCGACACCACCGGGAGCGACGGGAGCGACGGATGAGCAAGATCTTCGCCGTCGCGCTCGGCATCCTCACGGCGATCGGCGGGTTCGTCGACATCGGGGACCTCGTGACGAACGCGGTCGTCGGATCGCGATTCGGCATGAGCCTCGCCTGGGTCGTGCTCATCGGCGTCGTGGGCATCTGCATCTACGCGCAGATGTCGGGCCGGGTCGCCGCGGTGAGCGGACGGGCGACCTTCGAGATCATCCGCGAGCGACTCGGACCCCGGGCGGGGCTCGCCAACCTCGCGGCCTCCTTCCTCATCAACCTCCTGACGGTGACTGCCGAGATCGGCGGTGTCGCGCTCGCACTGCAGCTGGCGACGAGCGTGGACCCCGGCTGGTGGATCCCCGTCGCCGCCTTCGGCGTGTGGATCGTGATCTGGCGGGCGCGGTTCGAGCTGCTCGAGAACGTGACGGGCCTGCTCGGCCTCACGCTGATCGTGTTCGCCGTCGCGCTCTTCATGCTCTCTCCCGACTGGGGGCAGCTCGCCGGGCAGGCGCTGCAGCCCGGGCCGCCGTCGGATGAGCCGGTCGCGACGTACTGGTTCTACGCGGTCGCGCTGTTCGGCGCGGCGATGACACCCTACGAGGTCTTCTTCTTCTCCTCCGGCGCGATCGAGGAGCAGTGGACGAGGAAGGACCTCGCGAAGTCGCGGCTCAACGTGCTCGTGGGCTTCCCGCTCGGCGGCCTGCTCTCGCTCGCGATCGCCGGCTGCGCCGCCGTGGTGCTGCTCCCCCAGGCCATCGACGTGACGAGCCTCAGCCAGGTCGTGCTGCCCGTCGCCGAGGCCGGCGGCAAGGTCGCGCTGGCGTTCGTGATCGTGGGCATCCTCGCCGCGACGTTCGGCGCCGCCCTCGAGACGACGCTGTCCAGCGGGTACACGCTGGCGCAGTACTTCGGCTGGTCGTGGGGCAAGTTCCGCAAGCCCGCCAAGGCCGCACGCTTCCACCTCTCGATGATCATCGCCCTGCTCATCGCGGTCGCGATCCTGGCGACGGGCGTCGACCCGATCCTCGTCACCGAGTACTCGGTCGTGTTCTCGGCGGTCGCGCTGCCGCTCACGTACCTGCCGATCCTCATCATCGCGAACGACCGCGAGTACATGGGCGACCAGGTCAACGGTCGCGCCATGAACTTCGTGGGCCAGGTCTACCTGGTCATCATCCTGGCCGCGGCGATCGCGGCCATCCCCCTGCTCATCGTGACGGGAGCCGGCGCATGACCGAGAACCCCGATGCCTTCCAGACGGATGCCGCGCCGCCGCCGGCAGGACAGGTGCTCGACGCCCATCTGCACGTCCTCGATCGGCAGGTGCTCGATCGCGACGACGTGCCCGTGACCACGGCCGACGACCTCGAGCTCGACGGGATCGAGGTCGGCGCGCGCATCGAACCCGGTTCGCCCCCGCCGACCGTCTCGGCGATCCTCACCGGCCCGCAGCTCGTGATGCGCCTCTTCGGCGGTCACGCGCCCGCGGCCAGGCGGGTGAGCATCCCGTGGCGGCTCGTGGCCGAGGTCGACGTCGTCATCCGCCTCGCCGCCTCGGGCGACGACCTCGAGGCTGGCTGGGCCGAGCGCTGGGTGAGCCGCCACCTGATCGGCCGCATCCCCGGAGGGCGCCATGCTCCTGAGTGACCTGCTCGAATCCGACGCGGTCGACGCCGACGGCGAGCGCCTCGGCGCCATCATCGACGTGCGCCTCGAGGTCTCGGGCGCGCCGGGTGAGCTGCTCGCGGCGACGGTCGTCACGGGCGTCCTCGTGAGCCCGCGCAGCCGGTTCTCGACGTGGGGGTACGAGCGACGCGACGAGGACGGGCCCTTCCTCATCGCCCGGTTCCAGCGCTGGCTGCATCGCGGCACCTTCCTCGTCATGTGGGAGGACGTCGAGCGCGTCGACGTGGGGCGCGTCGTGTTCCGGCGCGGCTACATCCGGCGCGATGCCATGCTCTCGCGCGCGCCCCTGCCGCGTTGACGCAGTAACCGGGCAGACTGGTGTCGTCAAGGGCTCGTCGCCGACCACCCCGCGGCGTAGCGTGAAGACGACACGGGTGCCTGAAGCATCCGCGTGCACTGGAAGGAGCAACACCATGGACGAGTCGCTCGGTCGGGTCACCGAACCGACGACGGAGGCAGGCGGACCCGACGCCCCCGCGACATCCACCATTCCCGACGACCGCGACGCCCCCGACCTCCCACGGGAGATCCTCGAACGCGTCCGCGACCTCCCACCGTCCGGTCGCTACGACGACACCGGCCTCACCGACCTCGACGAGGTGCATCGCGCGATGGATCCCCTGGACCCGCGCAAGCCGGGCCGCGAGAACGGCGATCCGCTCGACCCCGATGGCCACGTGAGCTGACGCTCCGTCCATCCGCGCATGCCGGATGAGTGCCGGCATGCCAGGGCTCCGGCGCGTCGCATACCAGAACGAGGGCGCTTTCGCGGCCCCGTATCCTCCGCCCGCGGACCGCGACTAGAGTTCCGGCATGGGCAAGCTCATCTACAACTCCTCGACACGCGAGATCGAGATCGACGATCGCACCCTCGCCCACCTGCGCGTCGCCATCCTCAACAAGCTGCGCCGGTCGGAGAGCTTCGCCATGACCTGGGAGCACGGGGTCGAGAACGGCAGCGGACGCACCACGATGTGGCTGCACGAGTCGATCCCGCTGCAGTTCATCTTCAGCGGCAACCGCGCACCGAAGCTCAACCGGCTCTGGATCGAGCAGATGCTCCTCTCGGCCAACAGCACGGCCGGACTGCAGTTCGTGCCCGAGCCCGCAGACGACGACCCGATGGAGGCCGAGTAGCGGCATCCGTGCCCCGTCGACGAGCGGTGCGGATGCCGCGGCGCTCAGTCGACCGGTTCGATCTGCGTGAGCACGAAGCGCTGCTCGGCCGGCGTGAGCCGGTCGGGCGCGTCCTCGCCGGTCAGCGACCGGATCTCCGCCGCCGTATCGGGATCGATCGGCCCCGTGAGCTCCGCGAGGAGGCGATGCTTCGCCTCGATGGAGAGGTGCGGCCACCAGCGTTCGATGGCCCCGCGATCCGTGTCCTGCGTGGCGCCCATGGCTCCTCCTCGTCCCGATCGATCCCCGCTTCCCGTTTAGCAGCCCCGCCGGAGTGCTGCAAGCCCCTCGAACCGCTCGACCGGGTCTGCCTACGGTGGCAGCCGGGCATCGATCCGGATGCCCGGGAACGGAGAAGATCATGAGCACGACCCTGAACGCGTCGGTCGACGTCGACGTGCCCGTGCGGGTGGCCTACGACCAATGGACCCAGTTCGAGACGTTCCCCGAGTTCCTCGGCGGAGTCGAAGAGGTCACGCAGCTCGACAACACGTTGACCCACTGGGTCGCGAAGATCGGCGGCGTGCGTCGCGAGTTCGACGCCGAGATCGTCGAGCAGCAGCCCGACCGCGTCGTGGCCTGGGCGAGCGTCGGCGAGGTGGTCCACCGCGGCCGGGTGCGCTTCACGCCCGAGGGCGCCGACCGCACCAAGGTGGACGCCGAGATCGAGTGGCAGCCCGAGGACTTCGTGGAGAAGGTCGGCGCGGCGCTCCAGCTCGACGACCTGCAGGTGAAGCGCGACCTCAAGCGCTTCAAGGACTTCGTGGAGGAGCGCAACGCGCCCACGGGCGCCTGGCGCGGCGAGGTGCACGGCGGCGTGGAGCCGTCGACCGACGACCTCATGTAGCACCGCACGACGCGGACACGACGAGGCGCAGCCCACTCGGGCTGCGCCTCGTTCCGTCTCAGACGGGCTGCGCCTCGCTCTCGCTCCCGGTCTCGACCTCCTGGACGTCGACGCCCACCTGCACGGGCTGGTCGGGCGAGGTGGGGATCGGGTCGGTGTCGAGGTGCTCGGGCACGAGCTGGATGCCGCCCGTGCTGTTGGCCGAGCGCATGAGGTCCTCGATCCATCCGCGGCTCAGCTCGGGCGCCTCGGGCTCGTCGAACACGAACCGCAGCGGGATCGACGGATGCAGCCACAGCGTGCTGCGCCCGCGCGGCTGGTCGTCGGTGTGACGCCACGACAGCGTGAAGCTCTCGCCCCGGCGGAGCTTGGTGGTGATGGCGATCTTCAGGTGCGCCAGCGCCCGGTCCTCGATGCCGATGGGAGTGCCTGAATCCCCGTAGTAGAGCGTGCCCACGGCACCAGCATACGTCGCACTCGGTTCGCGCGACGCATGTGTTTCGATGCGCGAAACGGCCCCTCGGCACGGGTGCCGAGGGGCCGGAGCAGAAACGTGGGAGCGGACGACGGGGGTCGTCCGCTCCCGAGGGGGGTCTGGGTCAGACCGTCCGGTTCCCGCCGATGAAGCGCACGAGGAACACGATGGCCGCGATGATCAGGAGCGCGATGCCGACCCACAGCAGGAAGTTCAGCGTGGGCACCACTCCACCCGTGATGAGCAGGATGATGGCGGCGATGGCGATGACGGCGACGAGGATGTTCATGATCTCTCCTTCAGGGTGATCCGCACCCGTGTTCGACGGGGCGGATCCGCCCGACGGGTGCGGGCGGGGCATTCCGGACGCAGTTCGTCCGTGTCTCCGACGCTAGGGGGCCGCCGCGACGTCGGCCTAGGGGTTGACCCCCATTCGCGGGTCGTGCTAATTCCTGGGCGCGATCCCCGTCATTCCGCGCAAGCAGGGCCCGAATGGCCGTGACGGCGGCGTCCACCGGGCGCCCGCTGTCAACCCCGTGCAGGCCGGGTCGGCGCCCGCGTACCGTGGCAGACCTGACCGAAGGGGGCTTCACAGGTCATGAACGAGCAACTCATCGATCCGACGACCAAGCACACGACGGATCCGTTCCCGAAGCAGGAGCAGGCGCCGCCCGGGATGACCGAGCGCATGACGCCGCAGCCCGACCACGGCGAGCACAGCTACCGCGGGAGCGAGCGGCTCGTGGGTCGGCGCGCGCTCATCACCGGCGGCGACTCGGGCATCGGCCGCGCAGTCGCCATCGCCTTCGCACGAGAGGGCGCCCAGGTCGCGATCGCCTATCTGCCGAGCGAGCGGGACGACGCCATGGAGACGGCGCACTGGATCACCGACGCCGGCAGCGACCCGCTGCTGCTGCCGGGCGACCTGCGCAGCGAGGAGCACTGCAAGGACCTCATCGTGCAGACCGAGCAGGCCTTCGGCGGACTCGACCTCCTCGTGCTCAACGCGGCGCACCAGCGCAACCGCGGCGGCATCGACGAGATCCCGACCGCGGACTTCCAGGCCGTGGTGCAGGTCAACCTGTTCGCGCCCGTGTTCCTCGCGCGCGCGGCCGTGCCGATCATGGAGGCGGGGTCGAGCATCATCACGACGACGTCGATCCAGGGGTTCGACCCGTCGAGCGCGCTCGTGGACTACGCCATGACGAAGGCGGCGCTCGTCGCGTTCACGAAGGCGCTGGCCGAGGAGCTCGGGCCCCGCGGCATCCGCGTGAACGCCGTGGCCCCCGGCCCGATCTGGACCCCGCTCATCCCCGCGACCGGGTGGCCCGACAAGCTGCCCGAGTTCGGGCACAACACGCCGCTCGGGCGAGCGGGCCAGCCGGCGGAGCTCGCGGGCGCCTACGTGTACCTCGCGTCGGACGACGCGTCGTACGTGTCGGGCGCCGTGCTGCCGGTCACCGGCGGCCGGGCGCTCTGACCGGGCGCCGGCGGTCGCCGAGGGAGGAAGGAGGACCCCATGCCGGGTCGCAGGAACGCATCGCTGAAGGATCCGGAGCTGTACGAGGAGCTCCGCGACGACGGCGCGTCGAAGGAGAAGGCCGCGCGCATCTCGAACGCCGCCGCGAACCGGGGTCGCAGCGCGGTCGGTCGCAAGGGCGGCGAGAGCGGCGACTACGACGACTGGACCGTCGAGCAGTTGCGCAAGCGCGCGAAGGAGCTCGGCCTCACCGGGTACAGCGGCAAGCGCAAGTCCGAGCTGATCTCGGCACTGCGCAACCACTGAGCCGCGGATGCCGCGCCTCAGGCGGGTCGAACCCTACGTGTCACCCGGGTTCACTCGGCTGCGGCGCGGTCGCGGGTTCGCCTACGTGCACGCCGACGGCGGCGTGGCCGGACGGGCCGAACGCGCCCGCATCGCGGAGCTGGCCGTGCCGCCCGCGTGGGAGCAGGTGTGGATCGCGGATGCGCCGAATGCGCACATCCTCGCCGTCGGCGTCGATGCGGCCGGCCGGCGCCAGTACCTCTACCATCCGGTCTGGCGCGCGAAGCAGGACGAGGAGAAGTTCCTGCGCATGACCGCACTGGCCGAGGTGCTGCCCTCGGCGCGGCGCACCGTGCGGCGCGACCTCGCGCTCGCGGACCTGCCGCGCGAACGCGTGCTCGCCGCGGCGTTCCGCACGCTCGACCTCGGGGCGATCCGCATCGGGTCCGAGGAGTCGCTCGCCGACTTCCGCAGCCGTGGACTCACCACCCTGCTCGTGCGCAACGCAAGGCTTGACGACGCCGACACCGTGCGGTTCCGGTTCCGCGCCAAGGGCGGCATCGCACAGGACATCCGGGTCACGGATGCCGCGCTCGCGACGTTCGTGGAGCGATCGGGCGAGCGTTCGCCGGCCTCACGGCTCTACGCGTGGCTCGACGGCCGGCGCACGCGCGCCGCGATCGCGTCCGACGTGAACGAGGACATCCGCGCCCGCACCGGCGGCGACTTCACGGCGAAGGACTTCCGGACGCTGCGCGGCACGATCGCCGCGGCCGATCGGCTGGCCGAGATCGGGGTCGTGGAGACGACCAGGGCACGGGGGAAGGCGGTCCGCGACGCGATCGAGGTCGCCAGCACGGTGCTGGGCAACACCCCCGCGATCGCGAAGGCGAGCTATGTCGACCCGCGCGTGGTGATCGCGTACGAGCACGGGCGCACGATCGAGCGTCGCGGTGGGCGCGAGCAGGCGCTGCTGGCGCTGCTCGTCGACGACGCGTGAGGTCGGGCTGGGCCGCGGTCGGGCCGCGACGACCCGTCAGGCCGCGATGACCGGGGCGGCCTCGGGCTCGGGCTCGGGCTCGGGGACGTCGACGTGCTCCTCGACGAGCATGATGCCGCCCGTGCTGTTGGCCGAGCGCATCAGGTCCTCGACCCACTCCCGGCTCAGGTCGGGCGTCTCGGGCTCGTCGAACACGAAGCGCAGCGGGATGGTGGGGTGCACCCAGAGGGTGCTCCGTCCGCGCGGCTGGTCGTCGGGATGCTTCCACGACAGGGTGAAGCTCTCGCCGCGGCGGAGCTTGGTGGTGATCGCGAACTTGAGGTGCGCCAGTGCGCGGTCCTCGATTCCGATCGGGGTGCCGGAATCGCCGTAATAGAGTATGCCCACCGAGGAAGCCTACCCCGTTGAGGGGTCACGGATTACGCTTCCCGCACGACCTCATCTGGGGATTTGTCGGAACGGAGCCCTCGCCACCTCGGGTGCCGGGCGACGCCCGTGCGGGTCCACTCGCCGAATTCGATCTCGCCGACGAGCTCGGGCCGCACCCAGACCGCGTCCTTGGCATCGATCGCCGGCACCTCCACGAAGGGCGGCGTCGGCTGCTCGAGTCCGTCGAGCTGTTTCAGGAGCCGGTCGAGCTCGACCTCCTTGAAGCCGCTGCCGACGCGCCCCGCGTACTCGAGCCCGTGCTCGCCCGGGATGCCGACGAGCAGTGAGCGGATGTGGCCCGTTCGCGTGCCGATGCCCTTGCGATAGCCGCCGATCACGACCTCCTGCGTGCGCGTGAGCTTCAGCTTCAGCCAGTCCTCCGAGCGCACGCCCGGCCGGTAGGGCGAGTCGGGGCGCTTGGCCACGAGCCCTTCGAGGCCGAGGCGGCGGCTCTCCTCGAACGCCTCGGCGGGTTCGCCCGTCGCCGCAGCCGGCACCTCCACCGGGACGCCGGCGCGCGGGCGCAGCAGTCGCTCGAGCAGCTCACGTCGCCGGCGGTACGGCAGCTGCATGACCGGCGACCCGGCGATCTCGAGCACGTCGAAGAGCAGCAGCCGTACCGGCACGGATGCCGCGACCCGCTCGATCTCGCGCGGACGGGCCAGGTTCATCCGCTGCTGCATCAGCTCGAAGCTGGGACGCCCCTCGTCGTCGAGCGCCACGATCTCTCCGTCGACGAGGGCGTCGCCGCGCAGGACCCTCGGAAGCCCCGCGAGCTCGGGGTAGGTGGCCGTCACGTCGTTCCCCCGGCGGCTCAGCAGGCGGATGCCGCCGCCGTCGGCCCGGGCGAGCACGCGGATGCCGTCCCACTTCCACTCCAGCGCCCACTCCTCCCCCGCCAGGCGGCCGAGCGTGCCCGAGGTCGCGAGCATGGGCCGGACGAGGATGGGTTCGACGCCGTCGTCCTCGGCCTCCGGGGGTCGAGGAGCCGGCTCCGCCGGCGTCTCGAGACCTGCGTGCGCGGACCCCGCGGGTTGAGGAGCCGGCTCTGCCGGCGTCTCGAAACCCGCTTGCGCAAGGGGGTTTCGAGACGCGTCCGGCTCCGCCGGGCGCTCCTCAACCCCCGGACTCTCCGCCGGGCGCTCTTCAACCAGCGAAGACACGTTCCGTTCGTGCCGTGCCTTCGACGACGGGCTCCAGTGCCCGGCACGCTGGTCCTTCATGCGGTGCAGGAGCCACTGCGACTTCTCCCCCTCGCCCTCCGTGCGGATGAGCGCGAGGCGCACCTCGCCGAGCGGGCCGCCCGGACGGCCGGTGAGCGTGAAGATCACCTCCTCGTCGCGCCACTTCTCGGTCTCGTAGGTGCCGGTGTCCCACACCGTCATGCCGCCCGCGCCGTACTGCCCGGCCGGGATCGTGCCCTCGAAGACGAGGTATTCCATGGGGTGGTCCTCGGTCTGCACTGCGAGGTTGTTCCGGTCGGTCCCCTCGGGGACACCCCTCGGCACCGCCCAGCTCTTCAGCACGCCGTCGCGCTCGAGCCGCAGGTCGTAGTGCAGCCGACGGGCGTGGTGCTCCTGGATCACGAACCGCGGCAGGCCGTCGCTCGACGCTCCCCACGCCGATGAGGGCATCGGCTCGGGCGTCGCGCCGGCCTCGCGCATCGAGAGGTAGGTGGCGAGCGGTCCAGCCCCTGAGCCGCCGGATGCCGCGAGCGGGGCGGTCGGGTCGATGCCGGCGGCCACACGCTCGAGCACCTCGTGCGCCTCGAGGTGCCGCAGGTCGGGGTCGTCGAGCTCCTCCCACGTGCGCGGCGCCGCCACCGTCGGACGGAACCGCCCGCGCAGCGAGTACGGCGCGATCGTCGTCTTGTTCTGGTTGTTCTGGCTCCAGTCGATGAGCACCCGCCCCTCGCGGAGCGTCTTGCGCATGCTCGACACGATGAGCTCGGGGTGGTCAGCCTCGAGGGCGCGCGCGAGCTCGTGCGCGACGGCCGAGATCTGCTCGGACGTCTGTGCGCCGTCGAGCGGAGCGTAGAGGTGGATGCCCTTGCTGCCGCTCGTCACGGGGAACGCCTCCAGCGACATCCCGTCGAGGATCGCCCGCACGAGCCGGGCCACCTCGGCGCATTCCGCGAGCCCCATGCCCGGGCCGGGGTCCAGGTCGAACACCATGCGGTCGGGGTTGCCGCGCCCGCCGTCGGGGCGGAAGCGCCACTGCGGCACGTGCACCTCGAGCGACGCCTGCTGCGCGAGCCAGACGAGCGTCGCCCGGTTGTCGGCGATCGGGTAGGTCTTCGGCCCGTCGGAGTGCTGGATGACCCCGCGGCGCACCCAGTCGGGCGCGTGCTCGGCGAGGTTCTTCTCGAAGAACACCTGGCCCGGGGCATCCGGGGTGCCCACGCCCTGCACCCACCGCTTGCGCGTGACCGGTCGCCCGGCGGTGAGGGGCACCATGACGGGGGCGACCTCCGCGTAGTAGGAGATCACCTCGCCCTTGGTCATGCCCGTCTCGGGATACATGACCTTGTCGAGGTTCGTCAGCCGGAGCCTCCGACCGTCGACCTCCACGAGCTGGCGCGTGCCCTCGGCCACGCGTCCATCCTCGCGCACCACGGCGAGTCACCGCGAGGGCAGGGGGTTCCGCCCGCGCGGGCCCGGGGTGTGTACTGGAGGCATGCGAGCCGTCTGGAAGGGGGCGGTCACATTCGGCCTGGTCAATGTGCCCGTCAAGTTGTACAGCGCTACCGAGGACCACGACGTGTCACTGCACCAGGTGCACGACGCGGACGGTGGGCGCATCCGCTACCAACGCATCTGCGAGATCGACGGCAAGCCCGTCGACTACAAGAACATCGACAAGGCCTACGACGACGGCGAGCGCACGGTGATCATCACCGACGAGGACCTGAAGTCGCTGCCCGCCGAGCGCAGCCGCGAGATCGAGGTCGTCGAGTTCGTGCCGACCGAGCAGATCGACCCGATCATGTTCGACAAGAGCTACTACCTCGAGCCCGACTCGGCCTCGAACAAGGCGTACGTGCTGCTGCGCCGCACGCTCGAGTCGACCGACCGCACCGCGATCGTGCGCATGGCGCTGCGCCAGAAGACCCGGCTGGCTGCGCTGCGCGTCTACGGCGACGTGCTCATGGTGCAGACGCTGCTCTGGAGCGACGAGGTGCGCGAGGCCGCCTTCCCGTCGCTCGACGAGCCCGTGAAGATCTCGTCGCAGGAGCTCGAGCTGTCGAAGCAGCTCGTCGAGAGCCTGGTCTCCGACTTCGAGCCGGCGCAGTTCGTCGACGAGTACCAGCAGGAGCTGCGCACCCTCATCACGGCCAAGCTCGAGCAGGGCGACGCGATCGACACGGCCGCGACGTTCGGCGAGCAGCCCGAGGAGGAGGCCGGCGGCGAGGTCATCGACCTCATGGAGGCGCTGCGCCAGTCCATCGCGTCGAAGCGGGGCGGATCGGATGCCGCGAAGTCGAGCTCGTCGGGCTCGTCGAAGAGCGGCTCGGGCGCCAAGTCCACGTCGAAGTCGGCCGCGGGCGGCGCGAAGTCGTCGGGCGAGGGGGCGAAGAAGAAGGCCCCCGCGAAGAAGGCGCCGGCCAAGAAGGCGGCGTCCTGATCGCGGTGTCCTGACCGCGCGAGCGGCCGCATGACGACGGCGCGCGGCATCCGATGAGCGGATGCCGCGCGCCGTTCGCGTGGGGCGGGTGTCAGCCCGCGTCGCAGGAGTTGGTGACCTCGGTCGCCGCCTCGGCGATCGCACCCTGCTGCTCGGCCACGGCCTCGGAGTCGACCTCCGCGTCGGGATCGGTGGGCAGCGTCGCCGCGAACGAGGATGCCGCGTCGATCTGCTCGTTGAGCACGCCGAGCGCCTCCGACGTGCCGGTGTCGGAGCCGTACTGCTCGTCGAGCGCGGTCACCCGCTCGCTGTAGCCGTCGAGCGAATCCTGCATCTCGCTCGGGTCGCCGCCGGCGGCGAGCACGTTCTGCGCGCCGTTCGAGATGTCGCGGACCTCCGAGTTGACCGCCTGGCACGGGTCGGCGGCGGCGGCGCTCGTGGAGCCGCCTCCACCGGCGGTGCAGCCGGCCAGCAGCAGGGCGCCGGCGAACACCAGCGCAGCGGACGTCATGATTCGTTGCATGGTTGCAATCCCCCTGATCGTGGTGTGATCCAGCCTAGCCATGACCCCCCGACAGGGGACGGTTGCATGCGTCGGCATGGAGGCGGCACCGAGCACGTGTCAAGGGCCTGCCGGCGCGGCATCCGTCGACCTACGCTCGGCGCATGAGCACGGCAGACGAGACCGGTTCCGGTCGCAACCCCGACGCCGGCACCGGCGACCGCGGAGCGCTGGACGATGCCGAGCAGACCCGCAAGGACGTGAGCTACAGCCCAGCCAGCGAGCAGGAGACCGCCGCGAAGCAGCGCGACCCGCTCCCAGACGGACTCGACGACGACCTCGACACCTCCCGGGTGCGGGCCGTGCCGGGCACGGGCGGCCCCGACGACACCGGCGACGTGGACTTCGACCTCGAGGAGGTCGAGGAGTGGGAGTGATCGGATGCCGCGAGCCCGCGGCATCGGGGAAGGGAAGGACACCGTGACCGACTTCGTCGACCCGCTCGAGGAACCCTTCGCGCAGGACCGCGACCCGCGGCCGCCGCTCGACCCCGACCTCGAGGAGGAGCTCGTCGAGTCCGCCGACGCCGACCGGCAGGCCGCCGAGGAGGGCACGTCGCCCGGCGCCTCCCCCGATGCCCGCGACGGCTCCGAGGTGACGAGCGCGAGCGAGGGCGACCCCCTCGACGAGACGACCCCGGTGGACAACCTCGAGTAGCGGTCAGGCGAGCACGCGATCAGCCGCCTCGACGACGGATGCCTCGTCCCACGCGGGTCGCGGCACCGAGTCGAGCAGCAGCCGGGTGTACGGATGCCGCGGTGCGTCGAGCAGTTCCGCCGTGCGGCCGCGCTCGACGATCTCGCCGTGCTGCATCACGACGGTCTCGTCGCAGACCCGCCGCACGACCGCGAGGTCGTGGCTGATGAAGAGCACGGTGAGGCCGCGCTCGCGGCGGATGCGCGCGACGAGGTCGAGCACCTGCGCCTGCACCGAGACGTCGAGCGCGCTGGTCGCCTCGTCCATCACGAGCAGGTCGGGCTCCACGGCGAGCGCACGGGCGATGGCGACGCGCTGGCGCTGGCCGCCCGACAGGGTCTTCGGCCGGGCGTTCGCATGGCGGGCATCGAGGCCGACCTGCTCGAGCAGGTCGAGCACCCGGGCGCGAGCCTCGGCGGTCGACAGCTTGGCGTGCAGGCGCAGGGCGTCCTCGACGGCACGGCCCGCGGTCACGCGTGGGTCGAGCGAGAGGTACGGGTCCTGGAACACCATCTGCACCGACCGGGCGTGCGCGAGCCGCTCGGCGCGGGTGCGCGGCGCGGCGGTGCGCTCGCGTCCGTCGATCCGGATGTCGCCGGAGTCGGCCTGCTCGAGTCCGACGATCATGCGCGCGAGCGTCGACTTGCCCGACCCCGACTCGCCCACCACACCGAGCGCACCGCCGCGGGGGATCGCGATCGAGGCGCCGGCCACGGCGCGCACCGGGGTCCGGCCGCGCGGACGGTAGGTCTTCGCGAGCGCCGTCACGACGAGCATCGGCTCGGGGGCGGCGGATGCCGCGGGGGCGACGTCGGCGGCGGGTGACGCGGTGCGCGCGGCATCCGTCGGCGTCGCGGCATCCATCGTCGCCGGCTCTGGGTCTCGAGACGCGGCTTCGCCGCTCCTCGACCCGCGGGAGGAGGACGCGGCTTCACCGTCGGCCGACCCGCGGATCGCGATGGTCGGCGTGGCCGCGACGAGCCGCTTGGTGTACTCGGCCTGCGGATCGCGCAACACCTGCCGGGCGTGGCCGCGCTCTACGACGCGGCCCTTGCTCATGACCACGATGCGGTCGCAGAGCGAGGCGGCGAGGGTGAGGTCGTGCGTGATGAAGAGCATGCCCATGCCGCGACTCGCCTGCTGCTCGACGAGCACCGAGATGATCTCGGCCTGCGTCGTCACATCGAGCGCGGTCGTCGGCTCGTCGCAGATGAGCAGGGGCGGCGAGCTCATGAGGGCTCCCGCGATCATCACGCGCTGGAGCATGCCGCCCGACAGCTCGTGCGGGTGCTGGGACAGGTGCTCGTCGGGGCGCGGCATCCGCACGGCGCCGAGCAGCTCGACCGCGCGGGCACGGGCCTCGGCTGCGGGACGCCGGTCGGCGATCCGCGTGGCCTCGGTGAGGTGGTCGCCGATCGTGCGCATGGGGTTGATGCCGGCGCGCGGGTCCTGGAACACCATCGCGGCACTGCGACGGCGCAGGGCGAGCAGCTCGCGCGTGGACGCGCCGAGCACCTCGCGGCCCTCGAGCCGCACGGAGCCGCCGGTCGTCGCCCGATCGGGGAACAGGCCGAGCACCGAGCGCGCGGTGAGGGACTTGCCCGAGCCCGATTCGCCGACGAGTCCGACGGTCTCGCCGGGAGCGACGCTGAGCGAGATGCCGTCGAGCAGGCGCGGGCCGTCGGGCAGGTCGAGCGTGAGTCGATCGATGTCGAGGAGGGTCATGCGGGGATCTCGCCTCCGATGCGGTCGGACAGTTCCTCGCCGATCACGTTCACGGCGACCACGACTACCACCACGGCGACGGCCGGCACGAGGGCGGGCAGGAAGTAGCCGCCGATGAGGCCGGCCTGGGCCTCGTTGATCATGGCGCCCCAGTCGGCGGTCGGCGCCTGCACGCCGAGGCCGAGGAACGAGAGGGCGGCGAGCTCGGCGAGCACGTAGCCGAAGTTGAGCGTGGACTGCGCGCCGACGATCGGGGTCACGTTCGGGAGCACCCGGCGGAACGCGATCCAGCCGCCGCCGAACCCCTGCACGCGGTAGGCCGCGACGTACGGACGGCTGCGCTCCGCGGTCACGAGCGACCGGGTGAGCCGGGCCACGAACGGCATGTACGCGATGCTCATGGCGATGACCGGAGCGACGAGCCCCTTGCCGAACAGGGCGACCGCCATGATCGCGATGAGCAGCGACGGGAAGGCGAACACGACGTCGAAGATGCGGCCGAGCACCGCGTCGAGCCAGCCGCCGCGCCATCCGGCGAGCAGGCCCAGCAGGATGCCGAGCACGGTCGACGTCAGCACGACGAGGAGCGGGCCGAGCAGCGCGGTGCGGGCGCCGTAGATCAGGCGGCTCAGCAGGTCGCGGCCGAGGGCGTCGGTGCCGAGCCAGTGCGCGGCGCTCGGTCCGGCGTGCACGGCGCCGAGGTCGACCTGGTCGGGCGGGTACGGCGCGATGAGCGGGGCGAGGATCGCGGCGAGCGTCATCACGGCGACGATGCCGACGCTGACGAGGAAGGTGGTGTTCGCCCGTCGGGCGCGCGGCGCGCGCAGCACCTCGACGGCGAGGGTAGGGGTGGTCATCGGGCACCAGCTCCTGCTGCGGATCGCGGGTCGATCCATGGTTCGAGGAGGTCGACGATCGCGTTCACGACGACGAACGCCGCGACCACGAGGAGGACGATCGCCTGCACGACCGGGAAGTCGAGCCGGTCGACCGACTGCACGAGCAGGGAGCCGACACCCGCGAGCCCGAAGGCCGCCTCGACGATGGAGCTCGCCACGAGCAGGCCCGCGACGAGCAGGCCGCTCACCGTCAGGATCGGGCCGATCGCGTTGCGGAACACGTGGCGGCGCACGACGGTCGCGCGCTTCAGGCCGCGACTCGTGGCCACCTCGACGTGCTCGCGGTCGAGCTGGTCGACCATCGACGAGCGGGTGACCTTGCCGACGAGCACGACGAACACGATCGCGAGGGCGATCGACGGCAGCACGAGGTGGTACGCGGTGTCGAGGCCGCCCTCCCCCGAGCCGAACGACGGGAACCACCCGAGCTGTACCGCGAAGATCGCGATGAGCACGATCGCACCCACGAACGACGGGATCGCGCCGAGCACGGTGAGCCCGATGAGCACCGCCCGGTCGAGCACGCGGCCGCGGTTGAGGGCCGCGATGATCCCGGCGACGATGCCGACGACGGCGATCATGAGCCCGGCCATGAGCACGAGCCCCAGCGTCACGGGGAGCCGCTCGCCGATGACGGTCGAGACGTCCTGCCGGTACTGGAGCGACCGGCCGAAGTCGCCGTGCAGCACGCCCGCGATCCAGTTCATGTACTGCTGCCAGGGGGGCAGGTCGAGGCCGTACTGCTCGGTGACCTGGGCCACCGCCTCGGGGCTCGGCTTGCGTCCCCGCAGCAGGAAGCTCACGGGGTCGCCGGGTACGAGGAACCTGGAGAAGAACACGAGCAGCGACGCCAGGAAGAGCGTGAGGGCGAGGGCTCCGAGCTTGCCGCCGACCCGGCGGAGCGTGGCCGTGCCGGCCCACGCCCCGCCGGATCGGGCGGCGGTGCGCCCGGCCGGATCAGCGAGCGCCAATGGTCGCCGCCCACGGGTAGTAGAGGAACGCGATCGACGGCGAGACGCCCGTGATCCGCTCGCCCATGAACACCGGCATGGGGCCGATGAAGAGCGGCAGCCAGGGCAGCTGCTCGTTCGCGATGCGCTGCGCCTCTGCGGTCTTCTCGGAGCGGGCGGCCGGGTCGTCGATCGCGATCGCCTCGTTGACAACCTGGTCGAACTCGGGGTCGCTCCACTCGCCGTAGTTGCTGAACTCGCCGGTGCGCAGCACGCTGTACATCTCGAGCGGGTCGGGGCTCGACAGGTACCAGACCGTGTAGAAGAGGTCGATGCCCTCGCGGGCGCTCGGGTCGGAGAACAGCGCCGTGTACGCGTTCGGCGTCACCGTCTCGATCGTCGCCTTCAGGCCGATGGACTCGGCCGCGGCCGCGGTGGCCTGGGCGATGATGTTGAAGTCGCTCCCGATCGGCGCGGTCGCGAAGGTGATCTCCTCGCCCGTCGCGCCGGCCTCCTCGACGAGGCGCTTGGCCTCCTCGAGGTCGTACGGGTACTCCTCGAGGCCCTCGAACGCCGAGTCGAGTGCGGCGTCGCTCGCACCGACCCACACGGACTCGGTGGTGAGCGCGTTCGTCACGTCGCCGTAGCCCTTCGCCGCGGCATCCACGATGCCCTGGCGATCGAGCGCCATGAGCAGCGCGGTGCGCACGCGCAGGTCGCCGAGCGGGCCGTCGAGGTTCGAGACGATGAGGCTCGAGACCGCGGTGCTCAGGCCGAAGTACACGTCGCCGACCCCGGATGCCTCGAGCTGGCCGATCGCGTCGAAGGGGATCATCCAGCCGCCGTCGACCTCGCCCGACTTCAGCGCGTTGACGCGGGCGGTGGCGTCGTTCATGAAGAGGAACTCGACCTCGCCCGACTTCGCGCGCAGTGAGTCGTCCCAGTAGTCGTCGTAACGTGCGAGCGTGATGGACTCGCCCGACTTCCACTCCTCGAGCGAGAACGGGCCGGTGCAGTTCACGCCGCCGCTGGAGTTGCCGTAGTCGGCGCCCGCGGCCTCGAGCGTGGCAGCGGACTCGACCACGCCGGCCGAGCCGCCCATCGCCAGGTTGAACTGCGAGTCGGGGATCGCCTCGGTGACAGTGACCTCGCGGTCGCCGGTCTGCTCGATCGAGACCACGTTCTGGTAGACGGAGTACCACGACGAGCCCACCGCGGGATCGAGGTGGCGGCTCATCGACGCGACCACGTCGGCCGCCGTCAGCGGCGTGCCGTCGTGGAAGGTCACGCCGTCGCGGATCGTGTAGACCCACGTCTCAGGGGTGGGATGCTCGTACGACTCCGCGAGCCCGGGCGACAGCGTGTAGTCGGGATTCAGTCGCAGCAGCGACTCGCAGACGTTGGCGAGCACCTGGTTGTCGGCGTAGTCGAACGCGTAGGCGTAGTCGAGCGAGAACGGCTCGGCGTAGCTCACCCACGTGTACGAGTCGATGTCGCCCGACGGGGCGTCGGTAGTCGCGGTGAGCTCCCAGTCGACGTTCGTGTCGGGTGCGGGCTCGGGCGTGCAGCCCGCGAGGGCGAGGACGGCGCCGAGGCCGCCGGCGACGATCGCCGTGGTGCGCCGGAACCGGCGCCGGGCAGGGAGGCGTGGCGTGGTCATGATGCTCCTCAGGGGGTCAGGTGGTGCGGGAGTAGACGAGCTCGCCCTCGATCCACGTGGACTCCACGGTGGATCGGTGGATCTCGTCGGCGGGGAGGGAGAACGGGTCGGGGTCGAGCACGACGAGGTTGGCGAGGTAGCCCTCGCGCACGTGACCGGTGTCGTGGTCGCGGTGGTTCACCCAGGCGGTGCCCGAGGTGTAGGCGGCCATCGCGGTGGCGAGGTCGAGGCGCTGGTGGGCGCCGCCGAGCGGCTCGTCGTCGCGGCCGGGCGCGACCCGCGTGACGGCGATGTGGATCGCGTCCATCGGGTCGGCGCTCGAGACCGGCCAGTCGCTGCCCGCGGCGAGCCGGGCGCCGTGTCGCACGAGGTCGCCGAACGGGTACTGGCGCGCCTCGGCGCCGTCCTGGAGGAACGGCAGCGTGAGCTCGTCGATCTGGTCCTCGTGGGTGGCCCAGAGGGCCTGGATGTTGGCGACCGCGTCGAGCTCCGCGAAGCGGGCCGTCTCGGTCTCCTCGACGACCTGCAGGTGCGCGAGGTGGTGCCGCCCGTCGGTCGGGCCGTTCGTGGCTCGGGCGGCCTCGACCGCGTCCAGCGCCTCGCGCACGGCCCGGTCGCCGAGCGCGTGGAAGTGCACCTGGAATCCGGCGCGGTCGAGCTGCGTGACGATCTCGCGCAGCTGCTCGGGGTCGATGAACGAGAGGCCGCTGTTCGCGGTGTCGTGCCCGTGCACGTCGCGGTAGGGAGTCAGCATCGCGGCGGTCTGGTTCTCGGCGACGCCGTCGACCATGATCTTCGTCGTGCCGAGCGTGAAGCGGCCGCCGTCGAGCGCCGCGAACTCGGCCCGCCGCGCGGTCATCTCCTCGACCTGCTCGAGGCCGCCGGCGCGTTCCCACCACTGCGCGCCCACGACGTGGGCGCGCAGCGTTCCGTCGAGCAGGGCACGACGGTAGACGGATGCCACGTCCTGCACGCCGCCGAGTCCGGTGCCGACCCACGCGTCCTGCCATCCGGTGATCCCGAGCGCGATGAGCTCGTCCTGCGCGCGGAGCAGGCCCGCGTAGGCGAGGTCGGCGCCGATCGCCGGGCGGACGTGGTCGAAGAGGTTGCTCGCGCCCTCGTGGAACGTGCCTGCCGGCGTGCCGTCGGCCTCGCGCTCGACGCGACCGTCGGCGGGGTCGGGCGTCGCGGCGTCGATGCCGGCCGCGGTGATCGCTGCGGTGTTCGCCCACGTCGAGTGGTGGTCGCGGCTCATGAGCACGATCGGGCGGTCGGGCACGACCGCGTCGAGCAGCGTGCGCACGGGCGCTCCCCCCGGGAAGTGGTCCATCGACCAGCCGCCGCCCTGGATCCAGGCCTCGTCGGGGTTCGCGTCGGCGTAGGCCTTGACCCGTGCGACGGCGTCCGCGGCATCCGTCGCCTCGGTGAGGTTGCACATGAGCAGCTCGACGCCTGCGCTCAAGGGGTGCACGTGCGCGTCCTGGAAGCCCGGGCTGAGCAGGGCGCCGGCGAGATCGACCACCCGGGTGGCCTCGCCGACGTGGGCGGATGCCTCGGACTCGGGCACCACGGCGGTGATGCGGTCTCCCGTCACGACCACGGCATGCCCGTGCAGGGGCTCCCCGGTTCCGGTGAACACGGCTCCGCCGGTGAACAGTACGTCTGCAGGCAACAGCGCCCCTCGCTTCCTCGTCGAACGGGTGGGATTCGGCGAGCGTAGTCGCGGCGCAACACCGATGTCAACATTGTTGACAGCACCGTTGGCCGATTCGTTATGCTGGAGCCCTGCCACGCCCGCACGTGTGGTGACACGGGGGTCGCGGGCGTGGCACCATGAAGGACCAGCGACGAGCAGGAGCACCATGACGACGACGAGCGAGGGACGTCCGAAGGCGGCGCGCGCCGGGACCGCCGCGTCCACGGGGTCCGCGGCGTCGCGCGCCGGGTCCGGTGCCAAGGTGCGCCTCGATCGCGACACGATCATCGCGGCGGGGCTCGAACTCGCGGCCGTGCCCGGCACGACCTCCATCTCGGTGCGCGAGCTCGGAGCCCGGCTCGGCGCCGACCCCACGGCGATCTACCGCCACTTCCGCAGCAAGGAGCAGCTCATGGAGGCGCTCCTCGACGGGCTCATCGGCCGCTGCGTGGCCACCGTGACGGCCGACCCCGAGGACTGGCGCGGACGCATCCGCCAGCTCGCCGACGTCACGCTCGACCTGTTCGCCCGCTACCCGGCGATCGGCGTCGAGGCGGTCGTGCTCACGACGCACGGCCCCGGCGAGCTCGACGCCGTCGAGCTCATGCTCGACGCGTTCTCACGCGCCGGGCTCGTCGGCGAGGACCTGGTGCGCCACTACGCGCTCCTCGCGTCGCACACCCTCTCGAGCGCCGCCGGCATCGCCCGGGCACGCAGCGAGCGCGGCCAGGTCGACGTCGAGGACAGCCCGTGGATCGATGGGCCGCTCCTCGCGGATCCGCGCACGCACCCCCGCATCGCCTCGGTCAGCACCCTGCTCGCCGACCTGCAGGACCGAGACCTGTTCGAGCTCGGCGTCGAGTCGGTCATCCAGTCCGCCGAGCGCACGGCCGCGGCATCCGCCGGCTGAGACGGATGCCGCGACCGGCGTCGACTACGGCGCCGGGAAATCGACGACGTAGACCGGCACGCCGATCCTCGTCGTGTCGGCCGCGTCGCCGATGCCGTTCACGACGTGCAGGATCGTGCCCGCGCTGAGGTTCACCGTCATGATGTGGTGCAGCGAGATGCCCGCGCCGTCGGGCGCCTCGAACCCGTTCTCGGTGACGATCGACGGGTTGTTCTGGTTGAACACGTACACCCCGCCGCCGTACAGCGTGTGCTCGGCGACGTCGTCGGCGACCTTGTAGCCCGGCCAGCCGAGCGTCCCGTCAGGCCTCGTCCAGTCGGCCTGCGTCGGCGGGTCGTAGGGCAGCTCGTTCTGGTAGAGCACCGTCGTGCCGCGCTCCCCCTTCCAGAGGGTGTTGTACTGCTGGAAGTGCTCGACGAACAGGCCGGTCGCCGTGACGTCGTCGCCGTTCACGACCACGCCCGTGCGGCCCGTGTTGGTGTTCCAGCGGTCGGTGTCGTCGTTCACGCCGTCGACGAACGGCTCGACGCCGTGGTCGGCGCGCCACACCCAGGTGTGGTCGATGAGCACGTGGTCGCTGTTCACGACGAGCGCCGTGTCGACCTTGCCGACGTGCGGGCCGCCGACGCGGAAGTAGACGTCGGACAGCGTGATCGGGTTCGCGGGATCGACCTTCTTGGACTGCCCCTTCCCGGGCTTGCCGACCTCGAGGAGCGTGGGCGACTCGACGGTGCCGGCGTCGATCGTGACGCCGGCGACGACGATGCCCGGGGCATCCGCGACCTTCAGCGGCACCGCGCCGCCGACGGCCGTGAGGGTCGCGTGGCCCATGCCGAGCACCACCGTGTCGGCGCGCTTGACCTGGATGCTGCTGCCGACGTCGTACACGCCGGGCGTCAGCAGGAGGTGCTTGCCCTTCGCGAGCTGCGAGTTGAGCTGGCCGATCGAGTCGCCGGGCTTCGCGATGACGAAGTCGCGCAACGGGATGCTGCGACCGGGCGTCTCGCCGTCGGCCCACGTGATCCCGCGCGTGTCGGTGGCCGCGGCGGGCACCCGCACGAACCAGCTGCCCGCGTCGTCGACGTAGAGGTACGGCTTCTCGCGGCTGACCGGGGTCTCGTCGAGCGTGGTGTACGGCGGGCTCGGGAAGGTCGCGTCATCCGGTGCGCCCTCGACGCCCGAGAACACCTGGTTCCACACGCCGTTCGACCAGCCGCCGATCTCGCTGTTGCGGATGAGCCACTGCTGCTGGGAGCCGTTGATCACGAACGGCAGCCGCGAGTCGGCGATGAACCCACCGCTCGCGTACTGCGGTCCTGCGGTGCAGTAGTCCATGAGCGAGAGGTTCGCCCCGCTGATGTCCACTCGGCGCATCGACACCGCCTGCGAGACGGCCCAGAAGTTCGCGGAGGCGCGGCATCCGTCCTGGCCGAGCGCGTTCACCTGCAGCGAGAGGTTCGAGATCGTGCGCCAGAAGTTCACGAGCGCGAGGCAGTTCGCGGTGCCGCCGGCGTCGAGGCAGCGGTTGTACACCTCGAGCTTGCCGTTCACGGCGACGTCGGTCGGCTGCGCACCGAGGCCGGCGACCTCGGTGTAGTACCCGATGCGCGCCTGGAGCGGATCGCCCGCGGAGCCGTACGCGCCCGGCATGAAGAGCACGCTGTGCCGGTTCGAGCCCATCTCGTCGTCCACCTGCGCCGCGGCGAGGCCGTCGAAGATCGCCTGGATGTCGTCGGTCGGCATCGAGGGATCGACGATCGTGACGTTCGGCCCGAAGTCGGGAGCACCGGCGACGGCGAGGACCGGACCGGGCGGAGCGGCGTTCGCGGCGCCCGCGCCGCCGGCGACGAGCGCCGCGATCGCGGTCATGGTGAGCACGACGCCCGCCAAGCGTCGTGGACCGATTCGGGTGGGTTCGGGCATGCGCCGACCTCCTCGTCGAGGTGTTGCTCGTGTTCGGCTCGGCGCGCCTCGGGCGGCCCCGAGCTGAGGGATCCTCCATCCCGAGGTCAGGGTAGGGGCGGGCGGATGCCGCGCGCAAGGCGTTGCGGGGCACGGCATCGAGCGCGTCGGCCGCGGCATGACGGAGAGCCCCCGGCGATTCGCCGAGGGCCCTCCGGGTCTGGATCGCGACTACGCGGCCGCGAGCGCCTCCTGCCATTCGATGAGGTCGGCGATCTTCGCGACGAGGGTGTCGTCCTGGAGACCGTGCGCCTTGCCCTTGGCCTGCTTGAGCACCTCGATCGCGCCCTCGTGGTCGCCCGCGTCGGCCGCGGCCTCAGCGGTCTCGAGGTAGGCGTTGACGCCGGCCGAGAGCTTCTCGACCCGGTTCGAGCCGTCGGCGAGGCCGGCGATGATGCCGTCCACCTCGTTGAACGTCACGCAGTCGCCGCCACCGGTGACCTTGCCGGCGGTCCACTCGATGCCGCCGAGCACGTGCGCGAGGAAGAGCGGGTCACTCCACGAGGCATCCGTGTGCCCCGCGCCCTCGTACCACGATCGGCCGCCCTCGAAGTTCTGGCACCAGGCGAGCGGGTGGTCCTCGCCCATGCGGCCGCTGCCCGGGTTGTAGGTCGACTCGTCGAGCGTGATGAGCACGTGCACCGACTCGCGCGGGTTCGCCGTGAAGTTGTACCACTCGTCGAAGCGCACCCATTCAGCGGGCAGCATGGTGGTCGACGGATGCCCCGGGCTCTCGACGCGCATCGTCGCCGTCTGCTGGGCGGGGTGGTTGCGGAAGCGCGCGCTGCCGCCGGTCAGCTCGCTGTACCACGGCACGGTGTGCATCGAGTCGGTCGCCGCATGGAGGCCGACGTAGCCGCCGCCCCCGCGGATGTAGCCCTGGAACGCTGCGAGCTCGGTGTCGTTCAGCAGGCGGGGTCGGTTCGGGTCGAGGTTGTTCGTCCCGTCGACCGGCGACGCGAAGATGATGGTCGCGTACTTCGACAGGTCGGCGGCCGTCGTGAACGGCGAGCTCGGGAGGGTGAGGGTCGGCTGGCCGGGCGAGCTGCCCTGCGGCGGGTCCCAGACGTCGACGCCGAAGCCGTTCTCCTCGCCGAGGGCGATGATGGCGCGCGTCGTGTCGTCGATGTGCGAGTGGCGGAAGCCGAGGGTCTCCCCCACGACGAGCACCTGGTAGTCCTCATCGGCGGCGTTCGCGGGCGCCGCCGCGATGCCGAGGCTGAGCGTGACCCCGACGGCGCAGAGCCCGGTGATCGCCCGTTGGACGTGTTGCTTCATTGGTCGTTTCTCCTCTTCGAGTGGACCCTGCCGAACGCCGCCTGCACCGATGTGCACGGTGAATATGTTGCCGCAGACGACATATTTACAGACCTGACCCTATTGCCGCGCGGTGACGGATGTCAACCGCTTTCCCGTCACCTTTCGCCGAGCATCCTCGAAAGAGAGGAATGCTTCCTCGGGCTCCGGGGCGAGCGCCGGGCTACACTGCGGGCATGGCCGACGCGCCCGCCTACCGGATCTGGCCGCCGATCGCACTCGGTGTGCCACTCGTGATCGGGTGGGGCGTCACGGCCATCGTGGGGGACCCGATCCCGATGCCCGTCACGCTCTCGCGGACGGTGGCGATCGTCCTCCTCATCGCGTTCGCCATCTGGAACGGCTGGGCACTGTGGCTCATGGGCCGGCATCGCACGGCCCTGCTCCCCGGCGACTCGACGAGCACGATCCTCGACACCGGGCCGTTCGCGGTGAGCCGCAACCCGCTCTACCTCGGGTTGATCGCACTCGACGTGGCGTTGGCGTTGCTCTGGCCGTCGTTCTGGGCGCTCGTGCTCACGCCCGTCGGGGTCGCGGCGCTCTGGTGGGGGGCGATCGCTCCCGAGGAGCGCTATCTCAGCTCGAAGTTCGGCGCGGAGTACGACGCGTATCGAGCGCGGGTGCGGCGCTGGTTGTAGCCACCCGGCCGCCACGGCAGAAGAGCCCCACCGTCCGTGAACTTCTGGACGATCGGGGCTTTCATCGAGCGGAGACGGCGGGATTTGAACCCGCGGTCCCCTTACGGGGACTCCACCTTAGCAGGGTGGTGCACTCGACCGGACTATGCGACGTCTCCTCGCGACGCGCTTGCGCGCAGACGCGACAGCCATCATAACCCGCGGATGCCGCGAACGACGATTCGGGCGCATCAGCTCCCACCGGCGGCCGTCAAGAGGACGCGAAACGCCCTCCCCGAACCGAGGGAAGGGCGTTTCGCGTCACCTCGACGGCGACCGAGCCACAGCCAGGCAACTAGCCGGCCGGGCAGCCGCCGAGCGAACGCCTACTGGTCGTCGAGCGAGCGCCCCGCCGAGCAACGGGTCTCGGCCGCGGTCTGGCCCGACACGTCAGTGGGCAGCGCCTCCGCGGACGCGACCGGCGGTGCCGCGGCATCCGACGCGGGGGCCTCCTCGGCGGGCGGCGCCTCCTCGGCCGGGGCCTCGGCGGGCGGTGCGGCGTTCGGGTCGCCGGCCGACGCGAAGGCCGACGAGGCGCTGTCGTAGTTGAACGAGACCGGACGGTCCTCCTGGAGTGCCAGGTTGACCAGCTGGGCCGAGTCCGTCGGCACGACCGCGTCGTCGGAGTAAGCGGTCGGGTACTGGATGAACGCGATCGAGCCGAGGTCGGTGTCCTTCAGGGCTTTGGCGATCGAGATCATGCGCGCGGGGTCCGCGAGGCTCGAGGAGAGCTGCATGTTGGCGAGCGCGGCCTTGGCGATCGAGTACAGCTTGACCGGGTCGCTCAGCGTGCCCTCGCCCTGCAGCTTGCGGGCGAGCGCCGACATGAAGACCTGCTGGTTCGAGATGCGGCCGAGGTCGCTGCCGTCGCCCACGCCGTGGCGCGTGCGGAGGAACTGCAGGGCGGCGACGCCGCTCAGCGTGTGGTTGCCGGCGTCGAGGAACGTGCCGGTGTACTCGTCTTCAATCGGGTCAGCGACGCAGACCTCGACGCCGCCGACGGCCTCGGAGAGGCCGGCGACGCCCATGAACTGCACGATGCCCGCGAACGGGATCGTCACGCCGGTGAGCGACTGCACGGTCTCGACGACGCAGTTCATGCCGCCGTACGAGAGCACGGAGTTGATCTTCACGCCGTAGAGCTCGTCGAGCGTGCTCGAGGGATCGTTCGGATCCTGGCAGGCGGGGACGTCGACGAGCATGTCGCGGGGGAAGCTCACGACGGAGGCGTTCGTGTGGTCCTGCGAGATGTGCATCAGGATCGTCACGTCGTTGAGGACGGCGGTCTCCTCGTCGGGATCGCCGAAGCCGTCGCCCTGGCCGGCGCGGCTGTCGCTGCCGATGAGCAGCAGGTTCACGCCGCCCTCCATCGCACCGACGTCGGGCACGCCCTCGAGCGCCTTCTCGCTCTCGAGCTTGACCGTGGGCTGCACGGTACTGGCGAGGTCCCAGGCCGCGTAGGCGGCGACGGCGGAACCGGAGATCAGGGTGATCGCGACGACGGATGCCGCGACCTTCGCCACCGTCCTCCACGCGCTGTGGGCCTTGAGCCGGCCGTGACGTGCGATGGACGAGGTCTTCGCGGCGCGACGTGAGCTGTGACGCAGGTCCTGATTCACCCGATGCCTCTCGTGTCGTGGTCAAAGGTCGTGCGCGCGGAGGGCGTGGGATTCGAACCCACGAGGCATTGCTGCCCACTGGTTTTCAAGACCAGCTCCATCGGCCGCTCGGACAGCCCTCCAACCGGCGCGCCGAAGCCCCGTGAGGGGCCACGTCGCACAGGCAGGCCCCGATTCTAGCCGAAGCGCACTCCCACGAGCCTCTCATTCGACCCTGAGAAGGCGCTGATTCGGGTCGGTCGACGGATGCCGCGAGGCGCACGCTTCCCCACCATCACGGCCTGCACCACGGGCTGCGGGCGGATGCCGCGGCCGCGCGTCAACCTTCGTTCGCGCTCGAGCAGCGCACGTCGGCCGCGGTCTGGCCCGTCACGTCCGACGGCAGGGCGTCAGCCGGCGGCGCGGTGGCCGGGGCATCCGTCGCCGGCGCCTCGGCGGGAGGCGGCTCGGCCGGAGCCGGCGCGTTCGGGTCGGTCACGGTGCCGAAGTCGGAGCTGTTCGTCGCGTTGGGGTCGATCGCGATCGGGTGGTCGGCGACGAGCGCCGCATTGAGCGCCTGCGCCGACTCGGCCGGCACGACCGCCGAGAACCCATCGGTGTACACGGTCGGGTACTGCACGAAGACGATCTTCGAGAGGTCGATGTCCTGCAGCGTCCTCGCGATCGCCATGAGCTGGGCCGGGTTCTGCAGCGCGGTCGAGAGCGTCATGTTCGAGAGCACGGCCTTGGCGATCGAGTACAGCTTCACCGGGTCGCCGAGGGTGCCCGAGCTCTGCATCGTGCGCATGAGCGACGCGAGGAACGTCTGCTGGTTCGAGATGCGCCCGAGGTCGCTGCCGTCGCCGACGCCGTGCCTGGTGCGGAGGAACGCGAGGGCATCCATGCCCTGCAGGGAATGCGTCCCCGGGTCGAGGAAGAGCCCGGTATAGGGGTCTTCGATGCGGTCGACGACGCAGACGTCGACGCCACCGATCGCCGACGACAGGGCGGCGACCCCGTAGAACTCGACGATGCCGCCGACGGGGATCTGCACCCCCGTGAGTTGCTCGATGGTGGCGGCGACGCAGCCGAAGCCGCCCCACGAGAGCACCTCGTTCATCCTCGTCTCCGACAGCGCGGAGAGCCGCTCGCCCTCGGGGTTGTTCGGATCGACGCACTCGGGCACGTCGACGAGCATGTCGCGCGGGAAGCTGACGACCTCGACGTGACTGTGGTCCTGCGAGATGTGCAGCAGCATCGTGACGTCGTTGAGCACGGCCGACTCCTCCGCGGGGTCGCCGAAGGCACCGTCGTCGGGACGCTTGTCGCTGCCGACGAGCAGGAAGTTGAGCCCGCCCTCCATCGCCCCGATGTCGGGCACGTTCTCGAGCATCTTCTCGCTCTCGAGCTTCACGGGCGGCTTCACCGCGGCCGTCGCGAGCAGGTCCACCGCGGCGTAGCCGACGACCGCGGTCGCACTGATGGCGAGCACGGCGACGACGGCCGCCGCGATCTTGCCGTAGGTCGCCCAGGCGCCGTGGCGCGGCATCCGCCCGTGTCTCGGGACGGCAGGCTCGACGGGCCCCTCCGGTGCAGACCGACCGCTCATCGCGCCCCTCCCGACTCGCTGATGATAACCGGCGAGGCCCCGAGCGTGCGGGAAGTCGTCAGGGAAGCGAGTCGAGCACCGCCGCGAGACCGGCGTGGTCCACGTCCTCGGCGGTCTCCGCCGCGGCCGCGCGCACCTCGGCGGGGGCCTGGCCCATGGCCACTGAGCGGCCTGCCGCGCCGGCCCACGAGAACATCTCGATGTCGTTGCGGCCGTCGCCGACGGCGATCACCCGGTCGGACGGGAGATCGAGCCAGCCGCGGACACGCTCGAGGGCGGTGGCCTTGCTCACGCCGTCGGGGGCGATGTCGAGCCATGCGGTCCAGCCGATCGCGTAGCTCACCTGGTGGAGGCCCATCTCCTCGACGATCCGCAGGAACTCCTCGAGCTCGTGGTCGGGCGACACCACGACCACGCGCGTGGCGAGCTGGTCGAGCAGCTCGTCGAAGCGCACCTCGTGGGCGTTCTCGAGGTTCCAGTCGGTCATTCCCTGCGTGAAGAGGCGGTACCCGTCGGGCAGCTCGACCATGAACCGCCCGCTCGGGAGGAAGGACCGGATGCGCTCGAGCACCGCGGTCGGGTCGAAGGTCTCCACATGCGCACGCGAGTAGCCGCCGGATGCCCCGTCGTCGCGTCGCATCGTGATGGCGCCGTTCGCGCACACCACGTACTCGGGGCTGAGGCCGAGGCGCTCGAGCACGGGCAGCGTCGTGGCCCACGACCGCCCGGTGGCGAGCGTCACCTCGTGGCCGCGCTCACGCGCCGCGAGGATCGCGTCGGCGACGCGCTCGTCGATCGACTCGTCTTCGTGCAGGATCGTGCCGTCGACGTCGAGCGCGACGAGCCACGGCTCCGCGGCTTCGGCGGGTCGGGGGGCCGGCATGCTCATGCGCGCTTGGGCTCCAGCACCTCGAGGCCGCCGAGGTACCCGCGGAGCGCCTCGGGCACCACCACCGAGCCGTCGGCCTGCTGGTGGGTCTCGAGGATGGCGACGATCCAGCGCGTCGTGGCGAGCGTGCCGTTGAGCGTGGCGACCGGCGCCGTCTTGCCGCTCTCGGTGCGGTGGCGGATGTCGAGGCGGCGCGCCTGGAACGTCGTGCAGTTCGAGGTGGAGGTGAGTTCGCGGTAGGCCTGCTGCGTCGGCACCCACGCCTCGACGTCGAACTTGCGCGCGGCGCTCGAGCCGAGGTCGCCGGCCGCCACGTCGATGACGCGGTAGGTGAGGCCGAGGGACTGCAGCATGTCCTCCTGCCAGCCGAGCAGGCGCTCGTGCTCGGCCTCGGCATCAGCCGGGTCGACGTAGCTGAACATCTCGAGCTTGTCGAACTGGTGCACGCGGATGATGCCGCGGGTGTCCTTGCCGTGGCTGCCCGCCTCCCGGCGGTAGCAGGTCGACCAGCCCGCGTAGCGGAGCGGGCCGTCGGAGAGGTCGATGATCTCGTCGGAGTGGTACCCGGCGAGCGCCACCTCGCTCGTGCCCACGAGGTAGAGGTCGTCGGCGGGGAGGTGGTAGACCTCCTCGGCGTGCGCGCCGAGGAACCCCGTACCCTGCATGATCTCGGGACGCACGAGGGTCGGCGTGATGAGCGGGGTGAAGCCGTTGGCGATGGCCCGGTCGAGCCCCATGTTCATGAGCGCGAGCTCGAGCCGGGCGCCGACGCCCTTGAGGAAGTGGAAGCGCGCGCCCGAGACCTTGGCGCCGCGCGACATGTCGATGGCGTCGAGCAGCTCGCCGAGCTCGAGGTGGTCGCGCGGCGCGAAGTCGAACGCCGGGATCTCCCCCACCTCGCGGAGCACGATGAAGTCGTCTTCACCGCCGGCCGGGACGCCGTCGATGACGACGTTGCCGATGCGCTGCATGGCCGTCGTGAACGCGGACTCGGCCTCGCCGGCGCGCTGGTTCGCCTCCTTCACCTTCGCGGCGAGCTCCTGCGCCTGCGCGACGAGCGCGGCCTTCTCCTCCTTGGGCGCCTTGGCGACCTGCTTGCCGAACGCGTTCTGCTCGGCGCGGAGGGACTCGAACTCCGAGATGGCGGTGCGGCGCGCGGCATCCGCGGCGAGCGCGTCGTCGACGAAGCCGGATGACTCGCCGCGCAGCTCCTGCGATTGCTTGATCAGCTCGGGGTTCTCGCGGAGCAGCACGGGGTCGATCACGCGAGCCAGTCTAGCCCGGGCCCACCGACCGCCCGGGGCCGCCGACCGCCCGGGGCCGGGGCGGGAGCGCGGACGGGCGCCGGTCGGGCGCCGGACCGACGGCGACGGCGCGGGGCATCCGCTCGGCTCGAAGCGATACGGTTGCAGCGTGACCGGGGATGCGCATCACAAGGCGGCCACAGGCGTGGACGGGGCCGGCGGGCAGCTGCGCGCGGCCGTGATCTACAACCCGACGAAGAGCGGGATCGACCTGCTGCGCGCCGCCGTGAAGTCCGCGGAGGATCGGCAGCACTACGCCCCGTCGCTGTGGCTCGAGACCGCGGTCGACGACCCGGGCAAGGGCATGGCGCGCGAGGCGATCGCCGCGGGCGTCGACCTCATCATCGCGGCGGGCGGCGACGGCACCGTGCGGTCGGTGGCGGCCGCCGTGCGCGGCACGGGCGTGCCGCTCGGCCTGGTGCCGCTCGGCACGGGCAACCTCTTCGCCCGCAACCTCGGCATCCCCGTGAACGACCACGACGACGCGGTCGTGCTCGCCTTCGCGGGCGTCGACCGGGCGATCGACGTGCTCGTGGCCGACATCACCCGCGCCGACGGCACCAACGAGACGCACGCCTCGCTCGTGATGTCGGGCATCGGCATCGACGCCGCCATGATCGCGAACACCAACCCCGACCTGAAGAAGCGGGTCGGCTGGCTCGCCTACGTGGACGCGGGGCTGCGTGCGATCCCCGCGTCGAAGCCGTACCGGGTGGTGTACCGAACGGATGCCGGGCGCCTGCACCGCTCGCGGGTGTCGAGCATCCTGGTGGCCAACCTCGGCTACCTGCCGGGCAACATCGAGCTCATTCCCGACGCCGAGCTCGACGACGGCAAGCTCGACGTGGTGGTGCTGCAACCACGCAACCTCATGGGCTGGCTCCTCGTCTGGCGCCGCGTAACCTGGGAGAACCGCGTGCTGCGCAAGAGCGCGCTCGGGCGCCAGTTCCTCGACCTCACGGGCGGCAGCCGCCGTCGCGAGGTCGTCTACTCGCGCGGCCGGTCGGTCGACATCGAGATCGAGGCGGATGCCGAGGAGTTCGAGATCGACGGCGACGAGTTCGGCACCGTGGTGTCCGCCCGCTTCCGCGTGGACCCCGCCGCCCTGCTCGTGCGTGTCGAGGACTGACGGCAGATCAGCGCTCGTCGGACCTCTCAGCGCGACGACGCTCGAGGTCGGCGTCGACCACGCGGTTCGTCACGGCGCCGACGATGATGAAGCCGAGCAGCGCGACCACGCCCACGAGCGTCGCGGGCTGCGGGATCGCGTTGGCGACCTGGATGATGCGGTACTGCGCGATGGCCGCCTCGCTGGGATCGGGATTGAGGAAGATCTCGCCGGTGTCCTCGACCACGACACCCACCGCCCAGATGGTGAGCGCGGCCGCGGCGAGCACGATCACCGCCAACGCGATCGCGGCGGGGTTCCGCAGCAGCCGGGCGATCACGAGTGCTCCGAATGGCGGCGGGCCCAGCGGATGCCCGTCCACACGAACATGGCGACGAGCCCGAGCAGGCCGCCCTGGATGAGCGACGGCGCGACGACCCAGCCGACGTACTGGAGCCACCGGTCGGACTGGTTCACGCCCGAGAACGGATTGTCGGCCATGAGGCCCGCCCACCAGAACGCGCCGCCCACGACGATCGCGATGACGGCGACGCCCCAGGCGGCGAGGAACCACGGGTCGGCGGGCGACGGCTCGTCGTCGGCCTCCGCGAACTCGGGCGGGAAGAGGTCGCCCTCCTCCTCCTCGGGGTTCCGCTCGAGTACGGCGAAGTCGTCACGTGGCTCAGCACGCATCGGGCGAGGCCTCGCCGTCGGGTCCGACCGTCGCACCGGAGTCGCGGGCGCGGGCGGCGGAGAGTCGACCGGCGCGATGACGATGGAGGGCGGCTGGTCGCCTGCCTCGGCCGCGGCGGCATCGGGCACGTATCCGCGCTGGTACTGCGGATCGAACCGAGGGTCGATCCCGGGTTCGGGCCGTGTCTCCGTCATGGCGTCCTCCGTCGTCGCCGATCAGCGCCACAGTACCGCGATCCCGTGCCGGGTGGCCCCAGACGCCTGCCGACTGGCTCGCCCGGCACGGGATCGCAGACTGCGATTCAGCTCACGAAGGAGAGGTGACCCCATCCCGTCCCGACGACCGACGGCAGCTTGAACAGGCCGCCGTAGCCCGGGTAGAGGTGGAGGTTGCCGCTCCGGTCGCGGCCCATGATGTCATCCCAGCCGTCGCCGTCGAAGTCGCCGGCGCCGAACACGGCGTCGAACATGTTCCAGCCGATGCCGGCCCGGTACTGACTCATCCATCCGCCGTAGCCGGACGCCTGGTAGACCCAGAGGTCGCCGTTGGGCATGCGGCCCATGACGTTGGCCTCGCCGTACCCGCCGAAGTCGCCCGCGGCGAACACGGTGTCGAAGATGTTCCAGCCCGACCCGACCTTCGACACGGCACCCCAGCCGCCCTTGCCGTCGCCGGGGTAGAGCCACAGGTCGCCTGCTGCGTCACGAGCCATCACGTCCGCGTTCCCGTCGCCCGAGAAATCGCCCGGGCTGAAGATCGACGTCATGTGACCCCACCCGGTGCCCACGACGCCCCAGCCCAGCCAGCCGCCCTTCCCGTCACCTCGGTAGAGGTGCAGACGCCCGGCGGCGTCGCGCGCCATCACGTCCTCGTGGCCGTCGCCCGAGAAGTCACCGGCGGCGAACACGTGGTTCATCACGGTCCAGCCGGATCCGATCGTCGACACGCCCTTCCACCCGGCCTCGCCATCGCCCGTGTACATGAGCATCGCACCGGCCGAGTTGCGAACGAGCACATCAGGCAACTCGTCACCTGAGAAGTCCCGATCGAACTTCAGGAGTTCCACCGCCAGGTCGAGGGTCACCTTCGCACCGTCCGCCACCGTGACCGCCGGCGACAGGTTGGCCCGGGTGCGCCAGCCCCAGTGGCCGCCGACCGTCGCCCGGATGATGCCGGGCACCAGTCCGTCTTCAGTGCTGAACGTGTATTCGGCCGCTCCGTCGACCGCATCGGTCGGCGTCGCCAGCACGGTTCCGAGGTACACCCATACCGGCGCGGCGCGGGTGCCGACATTGCGCTCGAACTGGACGTACAGGTTGTCGCCGACCTCGGGTTCGTCGCAGCGGTCGCAGGTGATCGAGCCGGAGATGCTGCGGTAGCGCGGCATCGCTGCGTCGACTCCCGTGCGTTGCTCGGCTTCAGCGAGGTTGATCTCGTAGGGGATCCAAGTGCGGGCGTACCCGTCGGCGGTGACCTCGAGGTAATACACAGCCGGCGGGAGGGTCGTCAACACGTAGGAGCCATCGGGTGCCGTGACCACACTGCCGAGCTCGCCTGAGGTCCAGTACTCGGGGTCGTAGGCCGTCGCGGTCACCTTCGCGTTCGCGATCGGCACGCCGTCCTGGTTGCGCACGGTGCCGGCGATGGAGCCACCCACCGGGAGCACAACGTCCCGCGTCAGGGGTTCCTCTCCGAGGGCGAAGCTCGTGGCGGGGGTCGGGACCGCCTTGCCCGGCCACCACTGATCGACGTAGCCCCCGGCGCCCTGGTAGTCGAAACGCAGGTCGTACCGTCCACGCTGCAGCGCCGCGAATGAATACGAACCGTCGGGTTCGGTGCGGACGGAGGTGTCGGTCCACTCCTCGGTCCCCGTCGCATAGCGGCGAGCCGTCACCACGACGTCGGCACCGGCGGGGACGCGGTCGGGACCGAGCACGACCCTCCCGGAGATGGAGGCCGATGCCGGAAGCACCACGTCCTTGCCGCTGACGTCGAGCGATGCGGTGTTGATCGTCGCGGTCACCGGCGCGAGCGGACCCTGGAATTCCTGTCCGCGCACGTACTCGAACTGCACGGTGTAGTCGCCGTGAGCGAGCCCCGTGAAGCTGTAGCGGCCCGCGGCATCCGTCGACACGGACGGAATCGTCGAGCATGCACCTTCGAGGCAGGCCGTGGCGATGGCCCGGACGTCGCCTTCGCCGGCCGGCGTGTCCGTGTTTCCGAGGAAGACGCGGCCGGAAAGGGATCCTCGGGGCGGGACCGTGATGTCCATGTCGGAGATCGCCGCGGACCCGACCTGAACGACCGTGGCCGAATACTGCGAGGCGACGCCGCCCCACCACACGGCCTGGTACTCGGATGAGGAGGGCGTGAATCGCAGCTTGTAGGTCCCCGGTTCGAACGAGAGGGAGTAGCGTCCCTCGGCATCCGTTCGAACGCCCTCAGCCGGACCCGCCACGTAGTGGTTGGTGACGTACTTCTGCCAGGTGACGACTGCGGTGACGCCTTCGGGGTGGTTCCCGTCGGTGCCGAAGCTCACGGTGCCCGAGACGTTCTGCGGCGCCGCGACCGCCGGCGCCGCCGTCAACGACAACGAGGCGAGCACGGTCGCCGCGACGGTCAGGAACGACACGAGCATTCGGCGGTGAGTGGTGCGATGACGGGACGGGATGCGGGTGACGGTTCGGGTCACGATGCACGTCGCTGAGGCATCGATGGGGCTCCATTCATGTAGGGATGGGGGAACCTTCAGGTGCTGTCGGCAGGAAGCTATCAGCGCCGAAGCGCCAAACGCAATAGATCTGCGCTGCTCCCGCGACGAACGCAGGAATCCTCAGCTCACGAAGGCGAGATGACCCCATCCGGTGCCGACGATCGACGGGGTTCCCCAGACGGATCCGGACCGCTTGGCGGGATAGAGCCACAGCCGTCCGGATCGATCGCGGCCCATGACGTCGTCGAGCCCGTCGCCGTCGAAGTCGCCCGATCCGAACACCGCATCGAAGATGTTCCACCCCGTCCCGACCCGGGACGGGGTGGACCAGCCGCCACCACCCGAGGCGGGGTACAGCCACAGATCGCCGGATGGCGTGCGGGCCATGACGTTCGCCTCGCCGTAGCCGAAGTCGCCCGCGGCGAAGACGGTGTCGAACATGTTCCACCCGGAGCCGACCTTCGACACGGCACCCCAGCCGCCCTTCCCATCACCCGGGTAGAGCCAGAGGTCGCCGGCACCGTCGCGCGCCATGACATCCGCGTTCCCGTCGCCAGAGAAGTCACCGGGGCTGAAGATCGCCGTCATGTGCCCCCAGCCGGTGCCCACGACGCTCCAGCCGAGCCAGCCGCCATTCCCGTCACCCCGGTACAGGTGCAGCCGACCGGCATTGTCGCGGGCCATCACGTCCTCGTGCCCGTCGCCCGAGAAGTCACCGGCTGCGAACACGTGGTTCATGGCCGTCCAGCCCGACCCGATCGTCGACGCGCCCTTCCAGCCGGATGCCCCATCGCCGGTGTACATCAGCATGGCGCCGGTCGAGGTGCGAACCAGCACGTCGGGCTTCTCGTCACCGGAGAAGTCCCGATCGAACTTCAGGATGTCGGCCACCAAGTCCAACTCGACGTTCGCTCCATCCTCGATGGTGATCGCGGGCGATACGTTCGCCCGCATACGCAATCCCGTGTTGCCGACGACCTTTGCACGATAGATGCCAGGAACGAGATTGACGTCGCTGTTGCGGAAGTCGTAGGAATTGCCGTACGTGTCCCGATATGCGGCGTCGACCCAGACCGGCTCGGAGCGCGTCCCGACGTTGCGCTCGAGTCGGACGCCGAGTCGACTGGTGATGGCGTAGTCATCGCATCCGTCGCACTGGATCCAGCCGAACAACCGCGTGAACCGGTACATCGTCACGTCGGCCCCCGACCGGACCTCGCCCGCACCGAGGCTCTGCCTGATCGAAGTCTGCACGTACCCCTGCCCGACCGAGGCCTGGACGTCGTAGCTCGCGGGCGGAAGGTCTGGGAACGCGTACGCGCCGTCCGCCCCGGTGACGACGGTCCCAAGGGTCGACGTGGTGTGGTTGCCCGTCGAGTCGTAAACGGAGACGTTCGCCAGGACGGTGACGCCGGCGATCGGCGCACCGGTCGCGTTTCGAACGGTGCCTGACAGGGACGTCGCCTTCGGCAACGTGATGTCACGCGTGAGGGGGGATTCCATGACGGAGAAGTTCGTGAGGTTCGACGCGCGAGCAGGGTGCTGCGGCCAGACCTGGTCGGCGAACCCGGCGCTCCCCGCGTAGTCGAAGAACAAGTCGTACACTCCGAGCGGAAGGCCGGAGAGCTGATAACGGCCGTCGGCGCCCGTGCGTGTCGAGACGCCGTTCTCCGCGCCCCACTTCATGGCGGTGACGATCACCTCATCCGCACCGGCGAGGGTGCCGGCCGGTCCGAGCCGAACGACGCCCGAGATCGATCCGGTCGGCGCCATCGTTACGTCCCGCGCGGCGAACTGCTGCTGCCAGTTGCTCACGGTCACGACCACCGGACTCGGCGGCAGGAACTCCACGCCGGGGACATACGCGAAGCTGACGGTGTAGGTGCCGTTCACCAGGCCTGTGAACGCGTACGACCCCTGCGCGTCGGTGAGCGTGCTGGATTCGCCCCTCGTCGAGCATCCGCCCTCCGAGCAGAATGCCGCCGTCACCTTCACCTGTCCCTCGGCGGCGAGCCGGGCACCGCTCCCGAGGAACACGCGACCCGAGATCGATCCGGTCCTCGGCAACGTGGTGTCGATCCCGGTGACGGGGTAAGTGGCCACGGGTTCCTGCGTGACGTACAGCGTGCTCGCCTGGTCGCGCACCGTCGTCGCCTTCCAGTACATCGCCTGGTAGTCGCCCGACGACGGCGTGAACTTGAGCCGGTACAAGCCGGGCTCCAGGTCGATCGAGTACCGCCCCTGGGCGTCGGTCGGAACCCCCTCGACGGGTCCGGGCGTCCAGGTCGCACCGGTCTGGAGCTCCCAGGTCACCTTCGCGGTCACCGCCTCGGGGTGAGTACCCGTGATGCCGAAGCTGACCGTCCCCGACACAGTCCGCGGGGCGGCCCACGCTGGGGCCGCGGACAGGGTCTGCGTCATGAGGACGACCGCGAGCACCGACACGACGAGCGTGCGGGTGCGGCGGTGCAGGGTGGTGCGGTCGACGAGTGGGACAGGAGGGCGCGTCACGAGACGCGTCGCATGGGCAGGGCCATCGGCGGGGTCCGTTCGGGTAGGGTCAGGCGGACGCTATCAATCCCCTGTGTCCCTGCGCAATGCTCGAGTCACCCCAGTTCGAGGCCACGCGACTTGAAGGCTCCCGCCGTCAGTCGGGCTCGCCGCTGAGCAGTCCCCGCAGCCAGTCGCGCGCCTCGATGAAGATCTCGTCGTCGTACTTCGAGTGGTACGACACCTCCTGGCGGTCGGCGCGCGGGTAGGAGCCGAGGAAGATGACGTTCGGGCTGGTGCGCCGGAGGCCGAGCAGGGCGTCGGCGACGCGCTCGTCGGCGATGTGCCCGTCGAGGTCGACGACGAACCGGTACCGGCCGAGGGCGTCGCCGATGGGACGGGACTGCAGCAGCGAGAGGTTCACGCCGCGCGTCGAGAACTGCTCGAGCATCGCGAGCAGCGATCCGGGTTCGTCGTCGGGCAGCTCGACGATGAGGCTCGTCTTGTCGGCCCCCGTGGGCTCGGCGAGGGTCCTCGAGCGGGAGACGAGCACGAACCGGGTCACCGCGTTGGGGTTGTCGCCGATGTCGCGGGCGAGCACCTCGAGGTCGAGGTGCTCGGTGATGCCGGGCGGGGCCACCGCGGCATCCGCCTGGCTGCCTTCGAACAGGGAGGCGGCGGCCTGCACGTTGCTCGTCGCCGGGATGTGCCCGTGCTCGGGCAGCTCGCGCTCGAGCCAGCCGCGCGACTGCGCGTAGGCCACGGGGTGGGCGTTCACGATGCGGACGTCGCCGAGCGCGGTGCCGGGCCGGGCCACGAGCACGAAGTTCACGGGGACGACGTACTCGCCGACGATGCGGAGGCCGGGCACGGTCGCGAGCGCGTCCTGCGTGGCGGAGACGCCGCCCTCGACGGAGTTCTCGATCGCGATCATCGCGGCCACCGAGCGCCCGCTCGTGACGTCGGCGAGCGCCTCCCCCACGTTGTTGACCGAGCGCCAGTGCTTGCCGGCGGCCTCGGGCACCTGCTTCAGCGCCGCCTCGGTGAACGTGCCGGCCGGCCCGAGATAGGAGTAGGTCTCCTCGGGGGGCGTGGGGGCGGCATCCGTCATGGACGCAAGCCTATCCAGCGGCGGATGCCGCGCCGGCGCGCCCCCGCCGCCGCCGGCCCGCCCTCCCAGCCACCGTTCTCAGGAATTCCCGGCGCGAATCGCGCCCGGCCGCGGCGTGTTCTCCTGAGAAGCGGGCGTTGTGTCCCAGCGCGTCCTGAGAAAGGCTAGCGAGAGCAGGAGGGGACGGCGCATGACGACCATCGGGGAACGCGAGGCCGCACCGGCACGGACGCCGCGCCCGCTGCCGACGGATGCCGAGCGGCTCGCGGCGCTCAAGCGCATGAAGCGCGTCGCGACGAGCCTCCTGCTCGTCGCCGCCGTCGTGTTCGCGGTGTCCTTCGCACTGCAGGACGAGATCCCGTGGCTCGGCTACGTGCGCGCGGCTGCAGAGGGCGCCATGGTCGGCGCGATCGCGGACTGGTTCGCGGTCACCGCCCTGTTCCGGTACCCGCTCGGGATCAAGATCCCGCACACGGCGATCATCCCGACCCGCAAGGACGAGATCGGCGCGACGCTCGGCGCGTTCGTCGAGCAGGAGTTCCTCTCCGAGGAGGTCGTTGTCGGCAAGCTCCGCTCGGTCGGCATCGCGCGGCGTCTCGGCGAGTGGCTCGCCGTGCCCGAGAACGCCGACCTCCTCACCTCCGAGGCGTCGGTCGCGGCGCGCGGCGTGCTCACGCTGCTCGGCGACGACGACGTCGAGGACGTCATCGAGCAGCTCGCCAGGAAGCACCTGTTCGAGCCCGAGTGGGGTCCAGCCATGGGCCGGCTCGGCGCGCGGCTCGTCGCCGCCGACCAGCAGCGCGCCGCGATCGACGCCGTGCTCGAGAAGGCCGAGGCGTGGCTCTTCGCGCACCCCGAGGCGTTCGGCTCGATGGTGTCCGACCGGCTGCCGAAGTGGCTGCCGGGCTTCGTCGACAAGCTGGTCGACGACCGGGCGCATCGGGAGGTGCTCGCGTTCGTGCGCACGGTGCGCTCCGACCCGCAGCATCCGCTCCGCGACGCCATCGACCACTGGCTGGCCGAGCTCACCGACGACCTGCAGCACGACCCCGCCATGATCGACCGGGTCGAGCGGCTCAAGGCCGACCTGCTCGACAGTCCGCGCGTGCGCGAGTTCGCGGGCGAGGCATGGGCGAGCGTGAAGGCGACGCTCGACCAGGCGCTGGCCGACCCCGACAGCGAGCTGCGCAAGGGCTTCCGCTCGGCCGTCCTCGAGGTGGGCGCGCGCCTCGCGACCGACGAGGAGCTCGCCGCCAAGGTCGACGAGTGGGTGACGGATGCCGCGGCCTACGTCGTGCGCAACTACCGGCACGAGATCGCGGGCGTGATCACCGAGACCGTCGAGCGGTGGGACCCGCGCGAGACCACCGAGAAGCTGGAGCTGCAGGTCGGCCGCGACCTGCAGTACATCCGCATCAACGGCACGGTCGTGGGGGCGCTCGCGGGCGTGACGATCTACTCGATCGCGACGGCGGTGCAGGCGCTGGTCTAGGCATTCGGCACCCACTACCACGGGGCCGCGAACGACCGACAGCCCGTCCGGAGGGGGTGTCGCCCGCCGGACATGCGCGGCAGACTGTGAGGATGCACGAGCGAGCGGGAACCCCGGCGACCGAATCCGATCTCATCGACGTCGAGGCTCTCGTCAGGGCCTACTACGACCTCGAACCCGACGTCTCGATCCCCGAGCAACGCGTCGTGTTCGGCACCTCGGGCCACCGCGGCTCCTCGTTCAACCGCAGCTTCAACGAGCGGCACATCCTCGCGATCACGCAGGCGATCGTCGAGTACCGCACCGCCCAGGGCATCACCGGTCCGCTCTTCATCGGCGCCGACACGCACGCGCTGAGCGCCCCGGCGCAGACCACGGCGCTCGACGTGCTCGTGGCGAACAACGTGCGCGTGCTCACCGACCAGTACGACGACTACGTGCCGACGCCGGCGCTGTCGCACGCGATCCTGACGTGGAACAACGACCCCGCGAAGCGCGCCGAGGGCGAGGGCGACGGCATCGTCATCACGCCGTCGCACAATCCGCCACAGGACGGCGGCTTCAAGTACAACCCGCCGCACGGCGGCCCGGCCGACTCGGACGCCACGACCTGGATCGCGAACCGCGCGAACGACCTCCTCGCCGACGACTGCCGCGAGGTGAACCAGGCCGAACCGAGCGGTGTCGAGATGTTCGACTTCCGCTCGAACTACGTCGACGACCTCGGCAGCATCATCGACTTCGACGCCATCCGCGAGTCGGGCATCCGCATCGGTGCCGACCCGCTGGGCGGGGCATCCGTGCACTACTGGGCCGCGATCCGCGACCGGTACGACATCGACCTCACGGTCGTGAACGAGCGCGTCGACCCAGCCTGGTCGTTCATGACGCTCGACTGGGACGGCAAGATCCGCATGGACCCGTCGAGCCCGTCGGCCATGGCCTCGGTGCTCGCGAACGCCGAGGGCTACGACATCCTCACGGGCAACGACGCCGACGCCGACCGGCACGGCATCGTCACGCCCGATGCCGCACTCATGAACCCCAACCACTACCTCGCGGTCGCGATCGAGTACCTCTACACCCACCGCCCCGAATGGCGGTCGGATGCCGCGATCGGCAAGACGCTCGTCTCGAGCTCGATGATCGACCGCGTCGCCGAGTCGCTCGGCCGCCGCCTCTGGGAGGTCCCGGTCGGCTTCAAGTGGTTCGTCCCGGGCCTGATCGACGGATCGGTCGCGTTCGGCGGCGAGGAGAGCGCGGGCGCCTCGTTCCTGCGCACGGACGGCACCGTCTGGACGACCGACAAGGACGGCATCCTGCTGTGCCTGCTCGCGTCCGAGATCCGCGCGGTCACGGGCAAGTCGCCGTCGCAGCTCTACGCCGAGCTCGTCGAGCGGTTCGGCGACCCCGCCTACCAGCGCACGGATGCCGCGGCCACCCCCGCGCAGAAGGCCGCGCTGGGCAAGCTCGACGGCGACGCGATCGCGGCGACCGAGCTGGCCGGCGAGCCCATCACGGCGAAGCTCTCGCACGCCCCCGGCAACGACGCGGCGATCGGCGGCGTCAAGGTGGCGACGGCCGACGCGTGGTTCGCGGCGCGGCCGAGCGGCACCGAGGACGTGTACAAGATCTACGCGGAATCGTTCAAGGGACCCGAGCACCTCGCGGTCGTGCAGGAAGAGGCCAAGCGCGTGGTCGACGCAGCCCTCGGCTGACGCGCCTCGACGCGCGACGATTCCCCACCCCGATCCCCGGGTGCGACGATGCACGCGACCGACCTCCAGAGGAGCCCCATGGAAGCCTGGCCCGGCACCGCCTACCCGCTCGGTGCGACGTTCGACGGCAGCGGCACGAACTTCGCGATCTTCAGCGAGTCCGCCGAGCGCGTCGAGCTGTGCCTCTTCGACGAGGACGGCACCGAGACCCGGGTCGAGCTGCAGGACGTCGACGCGTTCGTCTGGCACGCCTACCTGCCGCAGGCGCAGCCCGGCCAGCGCTACGGCTACCGCGTGCACGGACCGTACGATCCCGAGCACGGGCACCGGCACAACCCCAACAAGGTGCTGCTCGATCCGTATGCGAAGGCGATGGCCGGATGGTTCGACTGGGACCAGTCCCTGTTCGGCTACGACTTCGGCGACCCCGACTCGCGCAACGACGACGACTCCGACGCCCACGTGATGCATTCGGTCGTGATCAACCCCTTCTTCGACTGGGCGGGCGATCGGCATCCCAACACGCCCTACTCGGAGTCGATGATCTACGAGGCGCACGTGAAGGGCCTGACGGCGCTGCATCCCGACGTCCCCGAGGAGCAGCGCGGCACCTATGCGGGCGTGGCTCACCCGGCCATCATCGAGCACCTGCTGAAGCTCGGCGTGACGGCCATCGAGCTCATGCCCGTGCACCAGTTCGTGCAGGACTCGACCCTCGAGGAGAAGGGCCTGCGCAACTACTGGGGCTACAACACCATCGGGTTCTTCGCGCCGCACAACGAGTACTCGTCGACCGGCGAGCTCGGCCAGCAGGCGCAGGAGTTCAAGAGCATGGTGCGTGCCCTGCACGAGGCGGGCATCGAGGTGATCCTCGACGTCGTGTACAACCACACCGCGGAGGGCAACCACCTCGGCCCGACCATCGGCTTCCGCGGCATCGACAACGCGGCGTACTACCGTCTCGAGGACGACGACAAGCGGTACTACACCGATTACACCGGCACGGGGAACTCGCTCAACGTGCGGAACCCCCACGCGCTGCAGCTCATCATGGACAGCCTGCGGTACTGGGTGCTCGAGATGCGCGTCGACGGCTTCCGGTTCGACCTCGCGGCCACGCTCGCCCGTGAGTTCTACGATGTCGACCGCCTGTCGAGCTTCTTCGAGCTCGTGCAGCAGGACCCGGTGGTCTCGCAGGTGAAGCTCATCGCGGAACCCTGGGACGTCGGCCCCGGCGGCTACCAGGTGGGCAACTTCCCGCCCCAGTGGACGGAGTGGAACGGCAAGTATCGCGATACGGTGCGCGACTTCTGGCGCGGCGAGCCCTCGACGCTCGGCGAGTTCGCCTCGCGCATCACCGGGTCGGCCGACCTCTACGAGAACAGCGGCCGGCGACCGGTGGCGTCGATCAACTTCGTGACCGCCCACGACGGCTTCACGCTGCGCGACCTGGTCTCGTACAACGAGAAGCACAACGAGGCGAACGGCGAGAACGGCAACGACGGGGAATCGCACAACCGGTCGTGGAACTCCGGGATCGAGGGCGACACCGACGACCCCGAGGTGCTGACGCTGCGTGCCCGCCAGCAGCGCAACTTCCTGGCGACGCTCCTGCTCTCGCAGGGCGTGCCGATGCTCGTGCACGGCGACGAGCTCGGCCGCACCCAGCGCGGCAACAACAACACCTACGCACAGGACAACGAACTGAGCTGGGTGCACTGGGACGAGGCCGACCGTCCGCTCGTCGAGTTCACCGCGGCGGTCTCGCAGCTGCGCAGGGACCACCCCACGTTCCGGCGCAGCCGCTTCTTCGACGGCCGGCCGGTCGAGGGCGAGGAGGTCCCCGAAGGCCCCGAGGGCCCGCTGCCCGACATCGTGTGGCTGCGCCCCAACGGCACGCCGATGCGCCCGAAGGACTGGGACGCCCCGCTCGGACGCGCCGTCGGGGTGTACCTGAACGGCGGCGGCATCCGGCAGCGCGATGCCCGCGGCGAACCGATCACCGACGTCGACTTCCTGCTCTTCTACAACGCCGAGCCCGAGCCGACGCGGTTCACGATCCCGTCGCGCACGCAGCAGCAGTGGGACGTCGTGATCGACACCGCCGGGCGCACGGCCGACTCGCCGCCGAAGGGCGCCGGGGAGACGTTCGAGCTCGAGGGACGCTCGATGCTCGTGCTCCGGGCGCACTCCGAGCCCGCGACGGAACCCGACCACTCCGTGGCGGCGTCGCTCGCCGTGCGGACCTCGCAGTCCGAGCAGCTCCCGGGCGCCGCACGCGGACCGACGGTGTCGGGTCGCCGGCAGTCCCCGACCGCGAAGCCCGTCGAATAGCCGTCACGACGCCATGGGGGAACACCGGTGAAGGCGCCCGTCTCCACGTACCGCATCCAGGTGCGGCCGTCGTTCGATCTCGATGCCGTCGCCGGCATCGTCGACTACCTGCACGACCTCGGCGCGGACTGGGTGTACCTCTCACCGCTGCTCGAGTCCGAGGCCGGCTCCGACCACGGCTACGACGTGGTCGACCACTCACGGGTCGACGCCGCGCGCGGCGGCCCCGAGGCGCTCGAGCGTGCGGCCGCCGCCGCGCACGGGCACGGCATGGGCGTGCTCGCCGACCTCGTCCCGAACCACGTCGGCGTCGCGACGCCCGCGGCGATGGCGTGGTGGTGGGACGTGCTGGAGAACGGCCGGGGGTCGCGGTACGCCGAGGCGTTCGACATCGACTGGGACTTCGGCGGCGAACGGCTGCGGATCCCGGTGCTGGGCGGCGCCGACGACTTCGCCGCGCTGCGGCTCGTCGCGGCGGCGGACGGCGAGGGCTTGGAGCTGCGCTACTGGGATCACTGGTTCCCCGTGGCATCCGGCACCGCGGAGCCCGGCGACGACCCCATGGCCGTCCACGACCGACAGCACTACGAGCTCGTCGACTGGCGGCGTGCCGACTACGACCTGAACTACCGGCGCTTCTTCGCCGTGAACACACTCGCGGCGATTCGCGTCGAGGTGCCGTGGGTCTTCGACGAGAGCCACGTCGAGGTGCTGCGCTGGCTGCGCGACGGGCTCGTCGACGGGCTCCGGGTCGACCACCCCGACGGGCTGCTCGACCCGGGCGCGTACCTGGAGCGGCTCGCGGAGCGCACGTCGGGCGCGTACGTGCTCGTCGAGAAGATCCTCGAGGGGCCCGAGCGGATGCCCCCGGGCTGGCCCACCGACGGCACCACCGGGTACGACGCGCTGGCCGACCTCGACCGCGTGCTCGTCGATCCCGCGGGCGAGGCACCGCTCACCGCGCTGGACACGAGGCTGCGCGGCGGGGAACCCGTCGACTGGGGGGAGATGATCCACGGCACCAAGCGCGTGATCGCCGACGGGATCCTGCGCTCGGAGGTGCTGCGGCTCGACCGCACGCTCGTGGATGCGGTCGCCGAGCCCGTCGAAGCGAACCCCGCGTCCGTCCCTTCGACGAGCTCAGGGACCCCACCCTCGCTCGCTGAGCCCGTCGAAGCGAGCTCAGGGACCGTCGCCGACGCAGTCGCCGAACTGCTCGCGTGGTTTCCCGTGTACCGGTCGTACCTGCCGTTCGGCGTCGAGCACCTGCACGAGGCCGCGGAGCGGACCGTGCGGCACCGGCCCGACCTCGGCCCGGTCGTCGAGCGCCTGCTGCCGATCCTGTCGGATCCGGGGCATCCGGCAGCCCGGCGGTTCCAGCAGACGAGCGGCATGGTCATGGCGAAGGGCGTCGAGGACACCGCGTTCTACCGCTACACCCGGCTCACGAGCCTCACCGAGGTGGGCGGCGACCCGGCCGAGTTCGCGATCGGGGTCGACGAGTTCCACGCGCGGTCGCGCGACCGGCACGAGCGGATGCCGCGGTCGATGACCACCCTGTCGACGCACGACACGAAGCGCGGCGAGGACGTGCGGGCCCGGCTCGACGTGATCGCCGAGGTGCCGGGCGAGTGGAGCGCGATCCTCGACGAGCTGCGCGAGCTGGCGCCGCTCGGCGACGGTCCCCTCGAGCACCTGCTCTGGCAGGCGATCGTCGGCGCGTGGCCGGCGAGCCGGGAGCGCCTGCACGCGTACGCCGAGAAGGCCGCACGCGAGGCCGGGAACTCGACCACGTGGTACGAGCCCGACGCCGCGTTCGAGGCACGGATGCACGCGCTCGTCGACGCCGTGTTCGACGACGAGCGCGTCGCCGCGCTCGTCGGCCGGGCTGTGGCCCTGCTCGAGGCGCCGGGCTGGTCGAACTCGCTGTCGGCGAAGCTCATCCAGCTCACGGCGCCCGGCGTGCCCGACGTCTACCAGGGCAGCGAGCTCTGGGAGCAGTCGCTCGTCGACCCCGACAACCGGCGTCCGGTGGACTTCGACCTGCGCCGGCGCATCCTCACGATGCTCGACGCGGGCGCACTCCCCCAGGTCGGAGCGGGCGGGGCCGCGAAGCTCCTCGTCACGAGCCGAGCCCTGCGCCTGCGCCGAGATCGGCCCGACCTGTTCGGCGACTACGTCCCGCTCGCGGCATCCGGTGGCGCTGCCGATCACCTGATCGCGTTCGACCGCGGCGGCGCCATCGCGTTCGCGACCCGGCTGCCCGTCGTGCTCGCCGCCCGCGGCGGCTGGGGCGACACCGTGATCGACATCGGCAGCGCGCCCGTGGTCGACGTGATCACCGGGCGACGGCACGCCGGCGGTGAGTTGCGGGTCGCCGAGCTGCTCGATCGCTACCCGGTGGCGTTGCTCGCCGAGGAGGGAGGCACCGCATGAGCGCGGCCGACGTGAACGCCCCGACCGAGTTCCGCGTGTGGGCGCCCCGAGCCGAGCGGATGACGCTGCAGGTCGATGGGGCGCGGCATCCGATGACCGCCGAAGCCAGAGGCTGGTGGCGCGCCACGGCCTCGGGGCACGACTACGGCTACCTCATCGACGACGCGGAGACCCCGCGCGCCGACCCGCGCTCGCGCTGGCAGCCCGACGGGGTGCACGGCCTCTCGCGCGTGTTCGACCCGGGCGCTCACGAGTGGCAGGACGCGGCGTGGACCGGCCGCCAGCTCGCGGGCGGGGTGATCTACGAGCTGCACCTCGGCACGTTCACGCCCGAGGGCACGCTCGACGCGGCGATCGAGCGGCTCGACCACCTCGTCGAGCTCGGCGTCGACTTCGTCGAGCTGCTGCCGGTCAATGCGTTCAATGGCGAGTGGAACTGGGGCTACGACGGCGTGCTCTGGTACGCCGTGCAGGCGTCCTACGGCGGGCCGGCGGCCTACCAGCGCTTCGTCGACGCCTGCCATGCCCGGGGGCTCGCGGTGATCCAGGACGTGGTCTACAACCACCTCGGCCCGAGCGGCAACTACCTGCCCGAGTTCGGTCCCTACCTGCACGAGGGGCGCTCGAACACTTGGGGCGCGTCGCTCAACCTCGACGGCCCGGACTCCGATCACGTGCGCGAGCACATCATCGGGAACGCGCTGATGTGGCTCGACGACTACCACGTCGACGGGTTGCGGCTCGATGCGGTGCACGCGCTGGTCGACCACCGCGCCGTGCACCTGCTCGAGGAGCTCGCCGAGCGGGTCGACGCGCTGTCGGCGCACGTGCGCCGACCTCTGACGCTCATCGCCGAGAGCGACCTCAACGACCCGCGGATGGTCCGACCGCGCGAGGCGCACGGCTACGGGATCACGGCGCAGTGGAGCGACGACTTCCACCACGCGGTGCACGTGGGGGTCTCGGGCGAGACGGTCGGCTACTACGAGGACTTCGCGCCGCTGGACGCGCTGCGCGAGGTGTTCGAGCGCGGGTTCTTCCACGCGCGCACGACGTCGACGTTCCGCGGCCGGGTGCACGGGCGGGCGCTCGACGAGGTCACGCCGGCGTGGCGGCTCGTCGTGTTCGACCAGGACCACGACCAGGTCGGCAACCGTGCGACGGGCGATCGGCTCGCGGCATCCGTGGACGACGGCGGCCTCACGATCGCGGCCGCGCTCACGCTGCTCTCGCCGTTCACGCCCATGCTGTTCATGGGCGAGGAGTGGGCGGCGACCACGCCGTGGCAGTTCTTCACGTCGCATCCCGAGCCCGACCTCGGCCGGGCGACCGCCGAGGGCCGCATCGCGGAGTTCGAGCGCATGGGCTGGGACCCCGCGGTCGTGCCCGACCCGCAGGACGCCGAGACGTTCCGCCGCTCGAAGCTCGACTGGGGCGAGCCGTATCCCGGCGCCGACGCTGCCGCGAGCCGTCACACGCGGATGCTGCGGTGGTACCGATCGCTCATCGCGTTGCGTCGCTCGCGACCCGAGCTCACCGACCCGCGGATGCCGCTGACCCGCGTCGAGGTCGACGAGGAGGCGCGCACCGTGCTCGTGCACCGCGGCGCGCTCGTCATCGCGGTGAACCTCGGTCCCGCGGGCGCGGCGACGACGCTCGCCGGACGCGTGCTGCTGCACTCGGGCGAGCTCGCGGGCGACCACGTCCCCGACACGGCCGACGCGCTCGTGCTGCCGGCGCGGTCGGTCGTGGTGGTCGATACCGCGGACCTCGCGGGTTGAGGAACTCCGCGGGTTGAGGAGCGCCGGCGGAGCCGACGCGTCTCGAAACCTGCCGCGACGGTTAGCGGTTCAAGGACACCCACCCCGGGTTCGAATGCAGGAACTTCTCGGCGTTCGGCGGCGGGTCGCACGTCAGCGCGCGGCGTGTCGGCCGGAAGTTCCTGCATTCGGCGCGGACGGTACGGGACCAGCGAATCCGGTTACCGGATCGAGAAGTAGCTCACCGAGCCACCGCCGTTGGCGAGGGCGGTGTCGACGTCCCAGTAGTCGGCGTCCTTCGTGTGGCCGCCGACCCAGACCTTCGTGCCCGCATCGGTGTGCTCGACGCGCGTGACGACGGCGGTGTGGTCGCGGTCGCCCGAGTCGTCCCAGTCGAACTGGGCGATGTCGCCGACCTTGACTTGCGAGCGCTGCGAGTCGTCGAGCTCGGTCGCCCGGTCGGTGCGGGTCCGGAGGTAGTCGCGCAGGGCCGTGGAGCTCGCCCAGCTCGGCGACATCGCGCCGCTGCCGTCGAGGTACCAGCCGCCGTCCATCGTCCAGCCGCGGGCGACGAGCGACTGGCTCGCGAAGTTCGCGCAGTCGTAACCGTCGATGACCGGGTACTGGTCGGTGTTGTAACTGCTCCAGTAGGCGAGCACGTAGGCGACCTGCGCGTCGATGCCGGGGTCGCTCGTGTAGGTGAGGGTGAGCGTCCGGGGCGTGGTCGGCGCCGCGGCGACGGGCTGGCCGGTGAGGGCGCCCTCGAGCGGCTGCACCACGGAGGTGCCGGCGGCGACCACGGCGGTCGGCATCTCGACGTCGATGGGCTGGCCCGCGGCATCCGCGAAGTGCACCTCGGCCGTCGAGCCCGTCGCGGTGTCGGCGACGGCCGGCACGGCGAAGGTGACCTGGCCGTCGTCGGCCGACACGATGCTCGCGGCGGTGTCGCCCACGCTGACGGCGGCGACCTCGTCGAGTTGCTCGCCCGTGACCGTCACCTGCGTGCCACCGGTGAACGGCGCCGAGGTGACGGAGAGCTCGCCCGTGACGGACGGTCCCTCGTCGACCTGCGGCGCGGGCTCGGCGGCGATCGTGTCGGTCGGGGTCGCGTGGTCGGCCGCGGTCGCCGAGACCACGGTGTCGGGCGACGCGTCGTCGTTCGCGGCCGCCGCGACGGCGCCGAGCGCGGTCACGCCCATGATCGCCGACGCGCAGCTGAGGGCGACCGTGCGGCGGAACGCGGCGCCCGGCGTGCGACGGTTGCGCACGCGCTCGGCGCGGTGGCGCGGGCCCTTCGGGCTCAGACGGGGCTCCGTCGTCAGCTCGGGCTCGTCTGCGGCGGCGGGCTCGAGCGCGGCCGTCGGCTCGGTCGCGTCGGCGGTTGCGTCGGCATCTGCTGCGAGGACGTCGAGGGTCGCGTCCGGCTCATCGGCCTCACCGAAGCGGACGGTGCTGGTCGCGTCCTGCTCGGCCTCGATCGCCGGCTCCTCGGGAGCGGGGATCGCGTCGAACTCGGAAGCCGCACCCGGCTGCCAGTCGGCGCCGAGTTCGACCGTCACGGTCTCGGTCGGGTCGATGGCGCCGATCGCCGCCGCGACGTCGTCAGGGGTCGAGGGGGCGCGGAAGGTGGTGCGGAAGCGCACGGGAAGTTCAGGGGTATCGGGGGTCTTTGGCACAGCGAGGATCCGGGGGTGTCGGCATTAAGGGGGACACGACAGCCCACCACGCGTGTTTGTGAGGAACCCTCTCGCTTACTGGGAGAAGCGTGAGAGCGCGATCACGACCATGATTCGGCATTGGGCGCCGCATGCGGCCACGGCGCCGCGTCCACAACCACGAGGAATCCTCGCGAGGGACCCACCGACCCTACGCCCGGCTCCCTGAACGGTCGCTGGGATTCCATGCGTGCGCATCGGATGGACTGGTGGTCGGCCCACCGGATTCCCGTTCAGCCGGTGGAATCCCGATCCGCCGGGGTTCCAGCGCACGGGTGGGATTCCGGCGCACGGGTGGGACCCGGGAGAAGGGGCTCAAGGCCCAAGACGTCAGGCAGTCGCCTGGCGGCCGATCATGCGCAGGCGCAGCGCCGCGATCGCGAGCGGCACGAGCACGAAGATCGCCACCACGTTGACGGCCGCGAACCCGCCGACGCCGAGCACGACGCCCGAGATCGCGGCCGCGCACGCCGCGGCGACGTTCATCGCGGCATCCGTCGCGCCCTGCAGCGGCACCCGGATGCGCTCGTCGACCGTGGTCGTGAGCAGGGTGGACCCGCCGATGAGGCTGGCCGACCAGCCGAGGCCGAGCAGGCCCAGCGCGAGCGGGAGCAGGAGCACGTCGTCGGGCGGGGCGAGGATGCCGATGACCGTGGCCGTCACGAGGATCGCGGCGCCGATGCCGATGACCCGGATCGAGCCGATGCGGTCGGACAGCCACCCCATGATCGGGCTCGCTCCGTACATGCCGAGGATGTGGATGCTGATCACCACGCCGACGAGCGACAGCGACAGGCCGTGCTCGGACATGTGCACGGGCGTCATGACCATCACGCAGATCATCACGGTCTGCGAGCAGACGATCGCGAGGATCGCTACGAGCGCCCGCGGTTCGCGCACCGCGATCCGCAGCGCCTGCCACGAGCCGACGCGCCGGGCCGGTGGAGCGGTCGTGACGGATGCCTCGCTGTCGACGGGTGCCGCAGCGGCCGCGGGCGTGGCGGCGGGGTCGACCGCGGCGGCCTCGGTCGCGGCATCCGCCGATGCCGATGTCGCCGGCTCGACCGGACCCGGCTCGCTCGCGACATCCGGCGTCGCAGTGGGGTCGATCGCGAGGTGACCCGCCTTCGGGATGCGCAGCAGCGTGGCGACGAGCACCGTGGACGTCGCGAACGCGACCGCCGAGAACACGAACGGGCCCACGAGCGGCGGGAGCCCGATGGCCTGCCCCACGGAGTCGCCCGTCTGCGAAAGCAGCGGCCCGGCGACCGACCCGATCGTGGTGGCCCACAGCACGAGCGACATGGAGCGCGCCTCGAAGCCCGGCACGGCGACCTCGGTCGCGGCGAAGCGGGCCTGCAGGCTCGCGGCCGCGGCCGCACCGAACGCGGCGAGGCCGAGGAAGACGAGCGGGGCGAAGGCGCTCGCGGCCGCGACGATCACGATCACGGCTCCGATGAACGCGAGCGCATAGCCCGTCGCCAGCGCGACGTGGCGGCCGGATCGCACGGCGAGCTTGGCCAGCGGCACCGCGACGATGGCGGCGCCGAGCACGCTCGACGACTGCGCCAGCCCGCCCATGGCGAGGGCGCCCGTGAGGTCGGTGGTCAGGATCGCGGCGAGCGCCATGCCCGTCGCCACGCCCACGCCGGCGAGCAGCTGGTTGACGATGAGCACCGCGAGCCCGAGGCCGCGCCGCGGCATCCGCGTGCCCTCGGCCGTCGTCGCAACGGTGCGAGCGGTCATCGGATCAGCCGTAGTCGGGAGCTGCCGGGAGGCCGAAGAACTCCTCGAGCGTGGTCACGCCGGTGTCGCGCATCTCGGTGGCGAGCTCGACGCCCACGTAGCGGAAGTGCCACGGCTCGAAGCTGTAGCCCGTGACGGGGGTCTTGTCGGCGGGGTACCGCAGGATGAACCCGAACCGGTACGCGTTGTCTCGCAGCCAGGCGCCCTCGGGCGTGTCGGCGAAGCAGACGTCGAGCGAGCACTCCCCCGACAGCGGGCCTATGTCCATGGTGAGCCCGGTCTGGTGCTCGCTGTACCCGGGCCGGGCGGTCGTGGTGTCGTCGCCGTCGTAGACGTTCTCCTGCGAGGAGTACGAGCGGTAGGCGCTGTTCGACGCGAGCTCGAGGCCGGCCTCGGCGTACGCCGCGTCGAACATCGCGACCACGGCGTCGGACGCGACCTGGCGCAGCTCGGGCTCGTTCGTATAGTCGACCGGGACCTCGACGAGATCGGGCGGCTCGAAGTCCTGCGGGTTGACGGGCCGGAGCTTGTTGACCACGACCCAGATGCTGTTCGGGTCGTCGATCGAGTTCGCCGCGCGGTTGAACGTGTCGACGCTGGCCGGTGCGGGCGCCTCACCTGGCGACGGACGCGGCGTGGGCGTCTCCGTCTCCTCAACGGCCGTCGACGAGTCGTCGCCCGACGACGGGAGTCCGGTCACGTAGCCGATGACCATCACCGCGATCGCCAGCAGGACGAGGCTCAGCGACCCCGCGATGACGAGCCGACGGCGCTGTCGCACCTGGTCGGACGGTCCTTGCCGCTGGCTCGAAGACACCCGACGAGTCTACGCCGCGGATGCCGCGCAGCCTGAGCGTGCGCCGGAGGGCCGGCCGCGCCGAACGTCCCGTTTCCCGACTGGCCGCCCACCCAGCGACCGGCCCCGAGCGGCGCATCCCCACACCGGAATACATCACGGCTCGATAACGAAACGCTTTCGTGAGAGCGCTCTCTTGACATTCGTGAGAGCGCTCTCGTAGCATCTCGTCTTGCATCGTGAGAGCGCTCTCACCCTCGGTGGAGCGCGCCTTCACGTGACCATTCCGAACCCACCATCCACACGCACACAAGGGAGTGACCGTGAAGCTTTCACGACGCACCACGGTGATCGCAGCCGCCGCAGGCGCCGCCTCGATCGCCATCATCGCCGCCGGCTGCGCGCCGGCGTCCGACTCCGGCTCGGACGACGGCGGCAAGGTCGAACTGACCGTCGCGACGTTCAACGACTTCGGGTACACCGACGAGCTCCTCCAGGAGTACATGGACGAGAACCCGAACGTCACCGTCGTGCAGAACAAGGCGGCAACGTCGAACGACGCTCGCGCGAACTACTTCCAGAAGCTCGGCAAGAAGGGCCTCGCCGACGTCGAGGCCATCGAGGTCGACTGGCTGCCCGAGGTCATGCAGTACTCCGACCTGCTCGCCGAGGTCCCCTCCGGCACCGCCGACCGCTGGCTCGACTGGAAGGTCGACGCCGCCACCGACGCCGACGGCCGCCTCATCGGCTATGGCACCGACATCGGCCCCGAGGGCGTCTGCTACCGCTCCGACCTCTTCGCCGCGGCCGGCCTCCCCACCGACCGCGAGTCGGTCGCCGCCCTGCTCGAGGGCGACTGGGCCAAGTACTTCGAGGTCGGCGCGCAGTACACCGCCGCCACGGGCAAGGCCTGGTTCGACTCGGCCGGCGGCACCTACCAGGGCATGGTCAACCAGGTCGAGGCGGCCTACGAGGACCCCGACTCGGGTGACATCACCGCGACCGACAACGCCGAGGTCGAGGACATCTACAACCAGGTGCTCGACGCGAGCGCCACGCAGTCGGCCCACCTCGGCCAGTGGAGCGACGACTGGTTCGCCGGCCTCTCGAACGGCGCCTACGCGACCATGCTCTGCCCGGGCTGGATGCTCGGCGTCATCTCGGGCAACGCCGAGGGCGTGACCGGCTGGGACGTCGCGAACGTCTTCCCGAACGGCGGCGGCAACTGGGGCGGCTCGTACCTGACCGTCCCCGCCAACGGCGCGCACGTCGAGGAGGCCCAGAAGCTGGCCGACTGGCTGACCGCTCCCGAGCAGCAGATCAAGGCGTTCGTCAACGCGGGCACCTTCCCGAGCCAGAACGACGCGTACAGCGACGAGGCCCTCACCGGCTTCGTGAACGAGTACTTCAACAACGCGCCGGTGGGCCAGATCTTCACCGACCGTGCGAAGGCCGTCTCGGTCGCGCCGTTCAAGGGTGCGTTCTACTTCCAGATCAACGACGCGATGCAGAAGGCCCTGACCCGTGTCGAGGACGGCACGCAGGACAAGCAGGCCTCGTGGGACCAGTGGGTCTCCGAGGTCGAGGCCATCGGCTGACCTGAGGCGACGCCTCGCGTGGCGGGTCGGGCACGTCCCGGCCCGCCACGCCCCTCGCACCCGACCGGAACGCAAGGAACCACCGTGACCACGACTGCAACGACCGAGACGGCCCCGCCGTCCTCCCCGAGCCCCGACCCGGCTCGGCCCGATCGACCCCGACGCGAGCCGCGACGCATCGCGTTCGGGCACCGGCTCAGCCGGTGGGACCTGAAGCTGTCGCCGTACCTCTACGTCTCGCCGTTCTTCATCCTCTTCATCGTCGTCGGCCTGTTCCCCATCGCGTACACCGCGGTCATCTCCTTCATGGACTGGGACCTGGTGCGGAACTCCGGCGAGTTCATCGGCTTCGACCAGTACGTCTACGTGCTCACGCAGCCGAAGTTCTGGATCGCCCTGCGCAACACGTTCAGCATCTTCCTGCTCTCGAGCATTCCGCAGCTGATCCTCGCGATCTTCATCGCCGCGATGCTCGACCAGAACATCCGCGCGAAGACCTTCTGGCGCATGGGCGTCCTGCTCCCCTACGTCATGGCGCCCGTCGCCGTGGCCCTCATCTTCAGCAACATGTTCGGCGACAAGTACGGCCTCGTGAACACGACGCTCGCCGACCTCGGCATCCCGCCGATCATGTGGCACAGCGACGCCTTCGCCAGCCACATCGCCATCGCCACGATGGTGAACTTCCGCTGGACCGGCTACAACACGCTGATCCTGCTCGCGGCCATGCAGGCGATCCCGCGCGACTACTACGAGGCCGCGGCAATCGACGGCGCGTCGAAGCTGCGACAGTTCTTCGCGATCACCGTGCCGAGCCTGCGCCCGACGCTCATCTTCGTGATCATCACGTCGACCATCGGCGGCCTGCAGATCTTCGACGAGCCGCGCATGTACGACCAGTACGGCACGGGCGGCGCCGACTCGCAGTGGCTGACCATCACGCTGTACCTCTACGACATCGGCTGGGGCCAGTGGAACTTCGGTCGCGCCGCCGCCCTCGCGTGGATCCTCTTCCTCATCATCCTGGCCATCGGCATCATCAACCTGCTCGTCACCCGGCGGGTGGTGCGCGACGAGGGCTCGCGCGGCAGCCTCGGCCGCCGCGAGCAGCGCGCCGCCGCCCGTGCGGCCCGGCGCGACCTGCGTCGTGCGACCTCGTCGGGCACGCTCGCGGATGCCCCGGCCCCCACCATCGACACCCAGGAGGCCGCGCGATGAGCGTCCTGAACCCCGCACCCCTCGCCGTCGTCGAGGAGGGCATCCCGAACGCCTCCACCCAGCGCCGGCGTCCCCGCCGCGTGCAGGGCTCGCGTCCCGGCTGGTTCGTCTACACGAGCCTCGCCATCGTCCTCGGCGCGGCGATCTTCCCCTTCTACTGGTCGTTCCTGATCGGCTCCGGGGATGCCTCGACGATCCGCGACCCGAACATGTCCTGGCTGCCCGGGGGCAACTTCCTCGAGAACGCGGCATCCGTCATCAACGACCCGGCCGTGAACTTCTGGCGCGCGCTGTGGAACTCCATCTACAGCTCGGCGCTCATCGCGGCATCCGTCGTCTTCTTCTCGACGCTCGCCGGCTGGGCGTTCGCGAAGCTCCGCTTCCGCGGCTCGAAGTGGCTGCTCGTCTTCGTGGTCGCCACGATGGCCGTGCCGACGCAGCTCGGCGTCGTGCCGCTGTACATCCTGTTCAGCGACCTCGGCTGGACGGGGAACATCGGGGCGATCATCATCCCGGCGCTCACCAGCGCCTTCGGCGTGTTCTGGATGACCCAGTACCTGCAGCAGGCGGTGCCCGACGAGCTCATCGAGGCGGCCCGCGTCGACGGCGCGAGCTCGTTCCGCACGTTCCTGACGGTGGGCCTGCCCGCCGCGCGGCCCGCCGCCGCGATGCTCGGCCTGTTCACGTTCGTCTCGGCGTGGAACAACTTCTTCTGGCCGTTCATCGTGCTCGACCGCAACGACCCGACCCTGCCCGTCGCGCTCTCGCTCCTGCAGTCGAACTACTTCGTCGACTACTCGATCGTGCTCGCCGGCGTGCTGCTGTCGACCATCCCCCTCCTCATCCTGTTCGTGTTCGCGGGCAAGCAGCTCGTGAGCGGCATCATGGCGGGAGCCGTGAAGGGATGACCATCGAACTCCGAGAGGACCGCACCGCCGTGACCGACGTGGCCGCATCCACCATCGCCCCCGCACGCGCCTTCCCCGCCGACTTCCTGTTCGGCACCGCGACCGCGGCCTTCCAGATCGAGGGCGCCGCGTTCGAGGGCGGCCGCACCGCGTCGATCTGGGACGCGTTCTGCCGCGTGCCCGGTGCCGTGATCAACGGCGACACGGGCGACGTCGCGTGCGACCACTACCACCGGATGCCGCAGGACGTCGCCCTCATGAAGGACCTCGGCCTGCAGACCTACCGGTTCTCCACCTCCTGGTCGCGTGTGCGGCCCGACGGCGGGCCGGTGAACCCGACGGGCATCGACTTCTACTCGCGGCTCGTCGACGAACTGCTCGGCGCCGGCATCAAGCCGTGGCTCACGCTCTACCACTGGGACCTGCCGCAGGCGCTCGAGGAGCGCGGCGGCTGGGCGAACCGCGACACCGCGGAGCTCTTCCGCGACTACGCGCTCTCGATGCACGACGCGCTCGGCGACCGGGTCGACGTCTGGACGACGCTCAACGAGCCGTGGTGCTCGTCGTTCCTCAGCTACACGGGCGGCGCGCACGCGCCGGGCCGGCAGGATGTCGCGGCCGGCCTCGCGGCGGGTCACCACCTGCTGCTCGCCCACGGGCTCGCGGTGCAGGCGCTGCGCGAGCGCGACCCCGGACTCGAGCTCGGCATCACGCTGAACCTCGCCCCGGTGCATCCGGTCGACCCCTCGGATGCCGGCGACGTCGACGCCGCCCGCCGCATCGACGGGCAGTTCAACCGCTTCTTCCTCGACCCGATCTTCCGCGGGGCGTACGCCGACGACCTGCTCGCCGACGTCGGCCCGCTCGGGCTCGACGCGGTCGTGCGGCCGGGCGACCTGGAGGTCATCTCGACGCCCATCGACACGCTCGGCGTGAACTACTACCACGGCGAGCACGTCAGCGCCCGGCCCGCGCCGGTCGCGCTCCAGGGCAGTGCGCCGACCGATCGGCCGACGCGGTCGCCGTTCCCCGCCGCGGAGGGCGTGCACTGGCACCCGCAGGGCCTGCCGACGACGGCGATGGACTGGGAGGTCGAGCCCGATGGCCTGCGCGAGCTGCTCGTGCGCGTGCATCGCGAGTACGCGGATGCCGCCGGCGTGAAGCTCTACGTCACCGAGAACGGCGCCGCCTACGACGACGCCGTCGCCGCCGACGGCGCGGTGCACGACGCGGAGCGCGCGGAGTTCCTGCGCGGACACCTCGGGGCGATCCTCGACGCGATCGACGAGGGAGCGCCCGTGCGCGGCTACTTCTACTGGTCGCTGCTCGACAACTTCGAGTGGGCCTGGGGGTACGACAAGCGCTTCGGGCTGGTGCGGGTCGACTACGACACCCAGGTGCGCACCGTGAAGGACAGCGGGCTCGCGTACTCGGCGATCATCCGCGACCGGGCGCTGCCGGGTCGCTGACCCGGCATCCGGGCCTCCGCGACACGTGCGGAGGCCCGTGATTCCGCGGTAGACCGCGCGAGACCCGCGACGCAAGGCGGCGCGGGAAACGACCGCGCGGAAATAGACTGACTGACATGCAGGGGGGTGGTGGCATCAAGACACGACCCACCGCGCCGACCCTCGAAGAGGTCGCGCGCGAGGCCAACGTCTCGCGTGCGACCGTCAGCCGGGTCGTGAACGGCTCCCCCAAGGTCAGCCCCGACGTCGTGACCGCCGTCAACGCGGCGATCGCGAAGCTCAACTACGTGCCGAACCGCGCCGCGCGCTCGCTCGCGAGCCGCACGTCGGGGGCGATCGCGCTCATCGTCCCCGAGGACACCACCATGTTCTTCGGCGACCCGTACTTCGCGGCGATCGTGCAGGGCATCACCCGGCGGCTCGACGAGAGCGAGTTCCTGCTCAACCTGCTCGTCGCGTCGACCGATCCGAGCCACAAGACGCTGCGCTACCTGCGCTCGGGCGTCGTCGACGGCGCGCTCGTCATCTCGCACCACGAAGGGGACGACCTGCAGCGGGAGGCCGGGCTGGCGCTGCCGCTCGTGTTCGGCGGACGCCCGTCGCAGGCGGGCGACCACATCTTCGTCGACGTCGACAACGTCGAGGGCGGGGCGACGGGGACGTCGCACCTCGTCGACATCGGCCGGCGACGCATCGGCACGGTCTCGGGCCCGCTCGACATGCCCGCCGGCGTCGACCGCCTCGAGGGCTATCGTCGGGCGATGGATGCCGCGGGCATGCCGTCGGACGCATACGAGGTCGCCGACTTCACCGCGGCCGGCGCGATGGAGGCGACCCGCCGCCTGCTCGATCGGTTCCCCGATCTCGACGGCCTCTTCGTCGCGAGCGACCTCATGGCGGTCGGCGCGTTCGCGGCACTCGCCGAGCGCGGACGCTCGGTGCCCGACGACGTCGCGGTGGTCGGCTTCGACGACAGCCCCGCGGCGCTGTCGGGCCCGACCCCGCTCACGACCGTGCACCAGCCGTCGGAGCAGATGGGCTTCGAGATGGCCGATCTGCTGCTGCGCCACCTCGGCGGCGACGCCGACGTGCCGCACCGCAACATCATGCCGACGCACCTCGTGAAGCGCGAGTCGGCCTAGCGCCCGAGCGGTACCCCGCCGGATGAGTGCGACGCGCACGCACACCGAGATCACAGGCGCCACCCACGTGCCTCGGAGGCCGCCTCCGTAGCGTGGGGACGATGGTGCAGCAGATCGCGCGCCGGGACGCGTCGGTCGACGTGGTCCGGATCCTCGCGATCGTGGCCGTCGTCGCTGGTCACGTCTGGTTCGATCCTGCCGCGCGGCTGGCGACCTATACCTGGCAGGTGCCGGTCTTCTTCGTGCTGAGCGGCTATCTCGGCTCCACGTCGCCCGGTTCCCTCGGCGCGTTCGTGCGGCGGCGCGCCCGTTCGCTGCTCGTGCCGTACGCGGCCTGGCTCCTCATCATCGGCCTCCTGCTCGGCACGATCCGCCAGCCGCTGCGCGTGCTCGAGGGCGGCGCCGGGATGCCGCACGGGTTCACCGCGTTCTGGTTCGTGACGGCGTTCTTCGTCGCGCTCGTCGCGGCTGCCGTGATCGAGCGGATGCCGCTGGCCGCCCAGTGGGCCATCGCCCTCGCCCTGGTCGGCGCGGGCTGGCTGGCCGGACCCCTCATCGCGCTCGTGCCGCTCTCGGCGGGGATCGGCCTGACCTGCGTCGTGTTCGTCGTGGCGGGGCGCACGCTGCGTCGCGTGCGCGACCTCCTTCCGCGGCCGGCCCTCACCGGGGTGGTCATGCTCGCCGCGGCCGTCGGGCTCGTCGTGTCGGGCGCCTCGGCGCCGCTCGACCTCAAGCAGGGCGACTTCGGCACGCCCGTCGTCAGCGTCGTGACGGCGCTCCTCATCTCGTGCGGGCTCATCCTCGTCGCCCGGCGCGCGTTCGCGAACCTCGGCGAGCGCGCCGGCTCCGTCGTGTCGCGGCTCGCGCTGTGCGGGTTCGCGGTCGTGCTGACCCACGCCGCGGTGCTCTACGGGATGCACAAGCTCGGCGCGTCATCCTGGATCGCGTTCGCGGTCGCGATCGTGGTGCCGTGGGCGATCGCCATGGTGCTCCTGCGCACGCCGCTGGCGCCGGTGCTCTGCGGGGTCCCCCGCTCAGCCGGCGGACGCGGGGACACCCACCTCGAACCGCACGCCCGCGATGCCCGCGAAGCGCGCCCGCATGACCTCGATCGCCTCGGGGTTCTCGTCGACGAGCACGAAGCGCCGGCCGAGGGTCGCGGCGACCGCGCCCGTCGTGCCTGACCCGGCGAAGAAGTCGAGCACCCAGTCGCCCTCGCGCGTCGACGCCTGCACGATGCGCCGGAGGATGCCCTCGGGCTTCTGCGTCGGATAGCCCGTCTTCTCGCGTCCGGTCGGCGACACGATCGTGTGCCACCACACGTCGGTGGGCAGCTTGCCGAGCTCGGCCTTCTCGGGCGTCACGAGCCCCGGCGCCATGTACGGCTCGCGGTCGACCGCGGTCGAGTCGAACCAGTACCGGTCGGGGTCCTTCACGTACACGAGGATCGTGTCGTGTTTCGTCGGCCAGCGCCGCTTGGCCTTGGCGCCGTAGTCGTAGGCCCACACGATCTCGTTGAGGAAGCACTCCCGGCCGAACAGCGCGTCGAGCAGCACCTTCGCGTAGTGCGCCTCGCGGTAGTCGAGGTGCAGGTAGAGCGTGCCGTCGTCGGCGAGCACCCGCCACGCCTCGGCGAGCCGTGGCTCGAGGAACCCCCAGTAGTCCTCGAAGCGGTCGTCGTAGCGCAGCAGGTCGCCGCGGATCCGCTCGTACTGGCGGCCCTGGAAGCCCGTGATGGTCGAGACACCCCCCGAGCTCGTCGAAGAGGGCGCGTCCGCCGCATCGCGCGCGGCATCCGACCCGGTCACCCGTACGTGACGGGTGGACTGCCGCGCCTGCGGTCGGCCGGTGTTGAACGGCGGATCGAGGTAGACGAGGGTGAAGGCGCCGTCGGGCAGCGACGGCAGCACCGCGAGGTTGTCCGCGTGGATGATGCGGTCTTGGTCGTCGGATGCCACGGGCACCAGTCTGCCAGCGACGCCTGTCCCCGGTGGTCGAGGAGCGCCCGACGGAGTCGGACGCGTCTCGAGACCCGAGCCTCCCCTCAGTGCACGTGCACGTGCGCGTCGGCCGCGCCGCCTCCGACCGCCACGGGATCCTCGGCGACGGGCGCCCCCACCGCCTCCGCGACCGCACCCGCCGAGTGCACGACCCGACCGCCGACGACCGTGACCTCGGCGTGCTCCCCGAGCAGTCCCGCGGGATCGTGCTCGTGCCGGTACAGGTCGTTCGACCAGACGACGAGGTCGGCATCCATGCCGGGTGCGAGACGCCCGCGCGACCCCTCGAGGTGCCACGCCCGCGCGCCGTGCACGGTGTACGCCTCGAGCGCGCGATCGAGTCCGACGCGCTCATCGGCCGTCCACGCGTCGTGGCCGTCGAGCCCGGCGCGAGTCGCCGCCGAGTACAGCCCGACGAGCGGATCCATCTCCCCCACCTGCCAGTCGCTCGAGAACGCGACGGTCGCGCCCGAGCGCAGCAGGCTGTCGAACCGCCACGCGCGGTTCCAGCGCTCCTCGCCCACGTTGTCCATCCAGGTGCCCGCCACGAGATCGGGCGAGCAGTGCCGCGGCTGCATCGCCGCGGTCACGCCGAGCGCGCGAAAACGCGGCAGGTCGTCGGGGTGGAGGCACTCGACGTGCACGATGCCGTGGCGGCGGTCGCGCGTGCCGTTGACGCGGGCGGCGTGCTCGATCGCGTCGAGGGCGAGGCGGATGCCGCCGTCTCCGGTCGCGTGGGTGTGGGTCTGGAAGCCCATCCGGTCGAGCTCCCCGATGACGCCGACGAGCTCGCGGTCGGGGTAGCTGGGGCGACCGCGGACGCCCGGCCGGTTCGCGTAGTCCTCGAACATCAACGCCGTGTGCGGCTCGATCACGTCGTCGGCGTACAGCTTCAGCGGGCCGAGGCGCAGGAGGCCCGCGGCATCCGGAGCGGCGGCCGCCCGGTCGACCGCGTCGCGCAGCCGGCGCCGGAACGCGGCATCCGCCCCCACCGGGTGGAACAGCGCGGTGATCACCCGCGACGCGAGCACGCCCTCGGCGAGCGCACGCTCGAAGAGCGGCAGCTCGGCCAGCGGCACCTGCGGCTCGACGACGGTCGTGATGCCGAGCGCGGTCGCCATGCGCATGCTCGAGCGCAGCTTGCGGTAGCGGCGTTCGGGCGAGTACATCGGGATGTCGCGCTGCAGCGCCGCGAGCCCCGCGACGGTCATCGCACTCGTGTAGAAGTCGGTCACCCACCCGGTCGGCTCGCCCGTCGCCGGATCGCGTTCGGGCCGGCCCCAGGCGAGGTCGCCGCCGTCGGCGACGCCGAGTGCACGCAGCGCCGCACGGTTGAGCCAGACGGAGTGCTGGTCGTAGGTCGTGACGAACACCGGCCGGTCGGTGAGCCCGTCGAGGTCCGCCGCGTTCGGACGCCGGCCCTCGACGATCGAGTAGACCGCGTTCTCGGCACAGATCCAGTCGAGGTCGGGCCGGCGCGCGGCGAACCCCGAGATGCGGCGTCGCACCTCCCCGAGGTCGTGCGCGCCCTCGAGCGAGACGGCGTCCTCGTCGAAGCCCAGCAGCAGGTGGTTGTGGCTGTCGATGATGCCGGGGGTCACGAGCCGGCCGTCGGCCTCGATGCGTCGGCGCGCGTTCGGGGCATCCGCCGCCGGCCCCACGTAGGCGATGCGCTCGTCGACGATGCCGACGGCCTCGGCCCACGGCACATCGGGATCGAACGTGCGCACGCGGGCGCCGGTGATCAGCGTGTCGAGCATCATGCCGAGAACTCCTCGTCGTCGTCGCCGTGCAGCAGGTGGAGCGCGGCGGGGCTGCGTCGCAGATAGAGCGCGTAGTAGGCGAATCCGGCGCCGACGATGCCGAACGCGATCCCCAGGCTGAGCCACTGGGCGGGGTCGAGGATGCCGATGACGAAGATCGCCCCGATCGACAGCAGCGCGATCGCCGGCGGCAGCGGCCACAGCGGCATCCGATAGCCACCGGTGCGTGCGGATGCCACGGCAGTCGCGTCCCGGTCGGCGGATGCCGCGGCATCCGTCGCACCCCGACGCCGCACCACGAACGCGGCCAGCGCGATGAACCCGTAGCTGAACGCGAGCGTCGAGCCGGTGGCGTTCAGGAGCACGTCGAACGGGATGAAGCACGCGGCGAGCGCGAGCACGCCCATGACGATCGTCGCGGCGACGGGCATCTTCGTGCGCGCCGACACCACCGCGAGCGGCCGTGCGATCGCGGCGGGCAGCGCCCGGTCGCGGGCCGCGGCGAACAGGAGGCGGCCCGACTGCAGCGCGATGGCGATGATCGCGTTGACGATCGCGAGCGCGATGGCCACGAGCACCACGACGGAGACCGCCTCGCCCGCATTGGCCGAGAGGAACGACTCGACGGGCAGCGCCGCGCCGAAGAGGTCCTCGAGCGAGTCGGCGCCCATCAGGATCGCCGTCAGCGGCACGAGCTCGGCGAGCACCGTGATGCCGGCGCTCCAGAGCACGGCCTTCGCGATCGCCCGGCGCGCGTCCTTCGTCTCCTCGGCGAAGTACACCGCGCCGCCGTAGCCGTTGTACGAGAAGATGCCCTGCGTCACGGCGAGCACGAGCCCGGCGATGCCGAGCGGCGCGAGTCCGCCCGTCGCGGCGTCGAGCGCCTGCGGGTCGAGCAGGTCGGTGATCGGGCGCTCGACGTGCACGAACCCGAGCAGGGCGAGCAGGGCGAGCGCGGCCATCTCCACGAACAGGAACGCGCCGGTGACCCAGGCGTTCGTGCGGATGTTGAAGCACGCGGTCACGACGGCGAGCGCGATGACGATGAGCGCAGTCGCCAACGGGTCGAGCCCCGCGATCGCGACGCCGAGGTAGTCCGCGACGCCGAGGGCGAAGATCGCGACGATGAGCGGCAGGCTCACGAGGCCGATGAAGAACACGGCCGCGCCGGCCGCCGGGCCGAGCACGCGGCTGACGAGCGAGTAGTCGCCGCCGGCGATCGGATGCCGCGAGGCGAGCTCGGCGTAGCAGACCGCGATCAGGATGCTGATGACGCCGGCGAGCAGGAAGCCCCAGAAGACACCGGTGCCGTAGCCGGCGAGCGCGGCGCCGCCGAGGATGAACACGCTCGACGCGGGCGAGATGCCCGAGAGCGTGATGAGGACGTTGCCGCCGACGCCGAGCGATCGCGAGAGGTGCGCGCCGTGCGTGGTGGTCGACGCCGTGTCGAGCGTAGGTGCTGGTCGGTTCAGGGCCATGGGAGGTCTTCCTCGGTCGGGGGTCCGAAGTCCCGCGTGAATTCTTCGACATCAGTGTCGAAGAATGCCGAGGAGTCTGACACGACCGGTCGGGTAGTGTCAACACATGGCACGACCGAAGCGGCAGGAAGCGCGTCGTGCCGCGCTCATCGAGGCGACGTATGCCGCGGGGCGCATGCACGGGCTGCGGTCGCTCTCGCTCACGGATGTCGCGGAGCAGGCCGGGCTCAGCCGGGGCGCGGTGCTCTACTACTACGAGGACCTCGACGCCCTGCTCGTCGAGGCGCATGCCGCGGGCGTCGAGCGCTTCTGCGACGAGCGCGACCAGCTCGTCGCAGAGCTCGACGACCCGCGCGATCGGCTCGGCGCGGCCATCGAGGGCGGGCTCCCCACCGGACCCGACGACGCGCTCATGAGCCTGCTCTACGAGTTCGACGTGCTCGCGGGCAACTCCGAGCTGCACGACGAGCTCGTGCAGACCATGTACCTCCGCCAGCTCGCGACCTACCGCGGCATCCTCGCCGCCGGCCGCGAGGCGGGCGTCTTCGCGCCGCGCCTCGAGGACGACGAGCTCGCGATGACCTTCGTCGCCCTCGAGGACGCGTACGGACTGCACATCGTGGGCGGCAACGCCCTCATGACGGTCGAGGTCGCCGCGGCGGCCATGCGTGCGGTCGCACGCGACCTCGGCTGCCCGACGAGCAGCCCCCCGGTGGTCGAGTAGCGCCCGACGCACACCGCCCGGTGGTCGAGTAGCGCCCGACGCAGGAGCCTCCGGTGGTCGAGTAGCGCCCGACGCACACCCGCCCGGTGGTCGAGTAGCGCCCGACGCAGTCGGACGCGTATCGAGACCCGCCTACTGCGCCCCAGGAATCGAGACCGATCACGAGGTCTCGATACGCTCCTTCGTCGCTACTCGACCACCGAAGGTGCCGGCACCGCCCCCGCGAGCTGCGACCGCCGGCGCGGAGTCCAGCCGGGACGCGGCACCGCGGCGACCAGCGTCCGCGTGTATTCGTGCGCCGGGCGATCGAGCACCTGGCGCGTGTCGCCCTCCTCGACGACGACGCCCTGCTCCATGACGATCACGCGGTCGGCGATCTGGTTGACGACCGCGAGGTCGTGCGTGATGAAGAGGTAGCTCACCGGGCGCTGCGCCCGCAGGTCGGCGAGCAGGTTGAGGATCTGCGCCTGGATCGACACGTCGAGCGCGGCGACCGCCTCGTCGAGGATGACGAGCCGCGGGTTCGCCGCCAGCGCGCGGGCGATGGCCACGCGCTGGCGCTGGCCGCCCGACAGCTCGTGCGGCAGCCGGTCGGCGAACCCGTCGCCGAGGCCCACGTCGTCGAGGAGGGCCTCGACGACGAGTCGGCGATCGGCGCGCGAGAGCTCGGGGCGGTGGATCCCGACGGACGTGTCGACGACGGCGCCGACGCGCTGACGCGGGTTGAGCGACGAGTACGGGTCCTGGAACACGTACTGCACCTCGCTCGCCCACCGTGCCCGGTCGCGATGCCGGGTCGGCGGCCGGCCGCGCTCCACGCCGTCGATCGCGATGGTGCCCGAGGTCGGCCGCTCGAGGCCGACGACCGCCTTGGCGACCGTCGTCTTGCCCGAGCCCGACTCGCCCACGATGGCAAGGCACTCGCCCGGATGGACGTCGAGGTCGATCCCGTCGACGGCGACGACGGGATCGCCGCCGCGCACGGGCGACGGGTACTCCTTGCGGAGCTGACGGACGGACAGGACCGGGGTGGCGTTCATGCGATGCTCCTCGCCTTCAGCTGCTCGTGGGTCGTGCGGTTGTAGCGGAGCACGGGCAGGCGCTCGGCCCGCACGTCGATGCCTGGCCGGGCGGCGAGCAGCTCCTTCGTGTACGGATGCCGCGGATCCTCGGCCACGTGCGGCCCCTCCTCGACGATCTCGCCCGCGTACATCACGGCGATCCGGTCGCAGCACGCGGCCGCGAGCTCGAGGTCGTGCGTGATGAACAGGAGGGCGAGCCCGCGCTGGGCGCGCTGCTCCTCGAGGATCGCCATCACGTCGGACTGCGCGGTCACGTCGAGCGCGGTGGTCGGCTCGTCGGCGAGCAGCAGTCGCGGTTCGGCGAGCAGCACCGACGCGATGAGCACGCGCTGCAGCAGGCCGCCCGAGAGCTGGTGCGGGTACTGCCGCAGTCGCTGGCCCGGATTGCGGACGCCGACGTCCGCGAGCAGGGCGACCGCCCGCTCCTCGGCCTCAGCGCGCGAGACGCCGCGCGTCGTGCGGAGCGCCTCGGTGAGGAAGTCGTCGACGCGGTGCACCGGATTGATGTGCGCCCGCGGGTCCTGGAAGATCATGCCCACCTCGCGGCCGCGGAACCGCCGCAGCTCGTCGCGGCCCATGCCGAGCACGTCGCGGCCGTCGTGCGAGATCGATCCGCCGACGCGGAACGACGCGGGCAGCAGCCGCATCACCGTGCGGGTGGTCAGCGACTTGCCCGAGCCCGACTCGCCGACGAGCGCGACCGCTTCGCCGGCACCGACGCCGAGGCTCACGCCGTTCAGCAGGCGCTTGGATCCGGCTCGCGCCGGGGTCTCGACCGTGAGGTCGCGGATGGAGAGCAGCGGCTCGGTCATTTCGGGCTCCTTGCCGAGGCGGTGAGACGGTCGCCGATGACGGTGACGCAGAGGACGATGAGGACGATGAGCGTGCCCGCCGCGGCGGACTCCATGAAGAACCCGCGCAGCACGCTGTCGAAGCCGCTCTTCACCATGAGGCCGAGGTCGGCCGTCGGCGGCTGCACCCCGAGGCCGAGGAACGAGACCGCGGCGAGGTCGATCACCGCGAATCCGAGCGCCGAGACCGCCTGCGCGACGATGAGCGGCGTCAGGTTCGGCAGCAGCTGCCGCGTGGTGATCGCGCCCCCGCGCTGGCCCTGCAACCACGCGGCGGAGACGTACGGCAGGCTCCGCTCGCGCAGGGCGGCGCCGCGCACCACGCGGGCCACGTACGGGATGTACGCGATCGTGAGGCCCGCCACGACGGTGCCGAAGCTCGGACCGAACAGGGCGACCGCGATGAGGGCGAACACGACGCCGGGCACCGCGAACATCACGTCGAGGACCCATGAGATCCCGGCATCCGTCCTGCCTCGGAACCAGGCGGCCGTCAGGGCGAGTGCGGTGCCGACCAGCGTCGACAGCACGATGACGATGCCGGGCCCGACGATCGTGAGGCGTGCGCCCCACATCAGCCGCGAGAGGATGTCGCGGCCGAGCGCGTCGGTGCCGAGCCAGTGCGCGGCGCTGGGTGAGGCGAGCACGTTCAGCAGGTCGGGCTCGTCGGGGTCGTACGGGGCGATCCACGGTGCGAGCGCCGCGACGAGGATGATGACGCCGAGCACGACGGCGGCGGTGACGCCGACGGTGCCGAGGCGGTCGACGAGGCCCGAGCGCCGACGCGTCGTCGCGCGGAACGCGGGCAGGGCGGTGGTGGTGAGCACGGACTGGCTCATGCGGTCCTCCCGAGAGCGATGCGCGGGTCGATGACGCTGTAGAGCACGTCGACCACGGCGTTGATGATGACGAAGCCGAAGACCATGACGAGCACGACGGCCTGCACGACCGCGAAGTCCCGCTGCAGGATGGCCTTCACGAGGAGCGACCCGAGCCCGTCGATCGCGAACACGTTCTCGACGACGACCGCGCCGGCGATGAGCGAGGCGATGGTCAGGCCGAGCACGGTGGTGATCGGGATCAGCGCGTTGCGCAGGATGTGCCGGCGGATCACGACCTGGCGCGGGAGCGCCCGCGCGACCGCCGTCTGCACGTGCTCACGGCCGCGCTCCTCGTCGACCGACGCGCGGGTGATCCGGACCAGGTACGCGGCGCCGCCGACGCTGAGCGCGATGGCGGGCAGCGTCAGGTGGTACACCGTGTCGAGCCCGCCCGAGCCGCTCCCGAACACGGGGAACCAGCCGAACGCGACGGCGAAGACGCTGATCAGGGCGACGCCGATGACGAACACGGGCGTCGACAAGGCGACGGAGGCGAGCGACGAGATCGTGCTGCCGGTCGCGCCGCCGCGCAGCGCGGCGGTCGTGCCGAGCACGATGCCGACGATCGCGATCACGACAGCGGCGATCGCCACGAGCGCCGCGGTGGTGCCGATGCGCCCGTCGATCATGTCGGAGACGTCCTGCCGGTAGACGATCGACTGGCCGAAGTCGCCGTGGAGCACGTCGCCCAGCCAGGCGACGTACCGGGCGAGGAACGGCTCGTCGAGGTGGTACTTCTCGGTCACCGCGGCGATCTGCTCCGGCGTCCCGCCGCGCGGGCCGAGCAGGAACGACAGCGGCGTCCCGGGCGCGAGGTAGAGCAGCCCGAACACGAGGAACGACGTGACGAGCAGCACCAGGAGCAGGCTGCCGAGGCGCTTCAGCGCGTAGACGGCGATGTTCACTTCGACTCCGTTCCGCCGATGGTCGCGGCCCACGGCTGGTAGAGGTAGGCCATGGAGGCCGTGGCACCCGAGACGCGGGCGTTCTGCACGAGGATCGTCGGCAGCGAGACCAGCGGCGTCCACGGCACGTCGCGCGTGACGGCCGCCTGGATGTCGATGACCTTGCGCGCCCGCTCGGCCGGGTCGAGCGTGGCGATCGCCTCGCCGACCTGGTCGCTCACCTCGTCGTAGGCGCCGTAGTTGTTGTAGCCGTCGGCGACGAACATCGTGTACGCCTCGAGCGGGTCGGGGAAGTTGCCGTATCAGGTGGTGAAGAACCCGTCGAGGCCCTCGCGTGCGGTCGGGTCGTTGTACAGGTTGCCGAACTGCTCGACCGGGATCACCTTGGTGCGGATGTCGAGGCCGAGCTTGCGTCCGGCGGCCTGGATCACGTTCGCCGTCTGCTCGTGCACGGCCGAGCTGCCCTGGATGCCGATCACGATCGGGTCCTGCGGGCCGGCCTCCTCGAGCAGGGCCTTCGCGCGCTCGACGTCGGTGTCGACGTCGAACTCGTCGTACGCGGCGGCGAACGCCTCCTCCTCGTAGCCCCAGTAGTCGGGGCCGGCGAGGGACGGCGTCGGCAGCGCGGCGCCCTGGAGCACCACGTTCGCGATCGCCGTGCGGTCGATGATCGCCGAGAGCGCCTGGCGCACGCGCACGTCGGCCATCGGACCGGTGTCGTTCGCGCCGATGAGCGCGAAGAACACGAGCGACTCCCCGTAGTCGAGCGTGAGCGCGTCGTCGTTCTGCAGCTGGATGAGGCCGGCGGGCGGCAGGTAGAAGTACTGCCCGTCGATCTCGCCGCTGCGCAGCGCGTTCACGGCGGTCGACTCGTCCGCGATGAAGCTGAACTCCACGCGCTCGGCCTTCGGGCGGAGCGCGTCGTCCCAGTACGCGTCGTTGCGCTCGATCACGAGGTCGCGGCCGGGCTCCCACGACGCGAAGCGGAACGGCCCGGTGCACATCACGCCGGTCTGCGGCGTGCCGTACGCCTCGCCGGCGTCTTCGGTGAACGCCTGTTCCGAGATCGCGCCCGCGGCCGTGGCCATCGCCTGCTCGAACAGGGCGTCGGGCTCGGTGAACCGCACGGTCACCTCGAACGGGCCGGTGGCCTCGATCGACGCGACCTTGCCGTAGTACCCCGCGAAGTACGAGCCGTTGTCGGGGTCGAGCTGGCGGTTCAGGCTGTACGCGACGTCGTCGGCCGTCATCGGGCTGCCGTCCCAGAACTCGACGTCGTCGCGCAGCTCGTAGACCTGGGTCAGGTCGTCGGGCTCGTCGACCCGCACGGCCAGGCCGGGCTCGGTCTCGAGGTCGGGCGTGAGCCGGAGCATCGACTCGCAGAGGTTGGCGATGACCGTGTTCTCCGCGTAGTTGAACGAGCGCATCGCGTCGATCGAGAACGGCTCGTAGGGCAGGTTCCAGCGGAGCTCGTCGAGCTCGCCGGGGCCCGGCGGAGTGGTGGTCACGAGGTCGGACCGGTCGATGGCGGTGCCGTACGGATCGGCGCCGGGCAGCGAGCATCCGGCCAGCGCGACGACGACGGCCGTGGCGACGAGCGGGATGACGGCTCGGGGGGCATGCATCTGGAGACTCCTTCGTCTTCGGTGCGGGTGGTCGGGGGTCGGTGTCAGCCGGTGAGATCGCCGTTGCGGGCGATCACGCGGCCGTCGCGGATGACGCGGGCGGGCGCCGGGCGGTCGACGACGACCTGCGCGAGGCATTCGCCGTCGAACTCGAGGCGGTCGGACGAGTCCGCGTCGACGGGTCCGGCGGGCAGGCCGAGCAGCTCGGCGCCGGCGCGCGAGCAGGCGTCGTAGGCGAGCTCGAGGTCGACGTCCGTCATCGCGTCGGTGCGGTACGCGAGCAGGTGGGCGCGGTCGACCATGCTGCCCGTGCCGAAGGGCGTCCACGAGTCGCGCACGCCGTCGGAGCCGATGGCCACGCGCACGCCGCGGTCGCGCAGGAACGCCACGGGCAGCACGGGGTCGCCCCCGAGCGCGCAGGTGGTGAGCCACACCCCGGCGTCGGCGAGCGTGTCGGCGATCGACGAGAGCGCGTCACCGGATGCCTCGGCGACCGCGAAGGCATGGCTGATCGTGACGCGACCCTGCATGCCCTCGGCGACCGCACGTGCGGCGATGCGACGGGTCTCGTCGAGGCCCGGCTCGCCACCGTCGTGGAGGTGGATGTCCACGTCGACGCCGTGCGTGGCCGCGAGCCCGAACACCGCGTCGATGTGCCCGTCGAGGTCCTGCTCGAGGCCCACGGGGTCGATGCCGCCGACGAGGTCGGCACCCTCGCGCAGCGCCTGGTCGAGCAGGTCGAGCGTGCCGGGCGCGGTGAGCAGGCCCTGCTGCGGGAAGGCGACGACCTGCACGTCGAGCCGGCCGCCCAGGCGTTCGGATGCCGCGCGCACCCCGTGCACGTTGGCGAGCCCCTGGGCCGGCCCGACGTCCACCTGCGCGCGCACCGCCCGGGTGCCGTTCGCCACGGCCGTGCGGAACAGCGCGAGTGCGCGCTCCTCCACCGATCGGGTGGACGCGGCCTGCGTGCGCACGTCGTGCTCGATGAAGTCGCGCAGCGTCGCCGCGGGCCGCCGGGAGAGCCACGGCCCGCCCCACGACGACTTGTCGGGGTGGACGTGCGCGTCCACGAGCGGCGCGGCGACGACGACGGTCGTCGGGTCGGATGTCGCGGACACGGTCACCTGCTTCCTCGAACGGAATTGCTCGAACTCGAGACTGTCGTCCGAATTCGTCAGATGATATGGTTATCACACATCTTCGCGAGAGGGAACCCGCAATGCAGCAGATCGCACGCGTCTCATTGGTCGACACGGTCGTCGAACGGCTCCGTGCCGAGATCAAGAGCGGCGAGTGGCCGATCGGCAGCAAGATCCCCACCGAGGCCCGGCTCGTCGAGTCGCTCGGCGTGAGCCGGCCCTCCGTCCGCGAGGCCGTCCGCTCCCTCGTGCAGCTCGGCCTCCTCGAGACCCGCCAGGGCGACGGCACCTACGTGGTGGCCGACGACGAGACCACCGTCGCACTGCAGCACGCGATCGACGGCGCCGACGACGCCGAGGTCGTCGCGGTGCGCCGTGCGCTCGACGTCGTCGCGGCCCGCGAGGCGGCGGCGAAGCGCACCGACGCCGACCTGCGACAGTTGCGCGATGCCCTCGACGGGCGCGCCGCCGCGGTCGCCGCCGACGACCTTGCCGCGTTCATCGACCACGACGTGGCCTTCCACATCGGCATCGCCCGCGCCTCGAAGAACGCGCTGCTCACCGGCATCTACCTGAGCTTCGAGCCGTCGCTGCGCGACTCCGTGGCCCGCACGAACTGCATGGCCGTGTCCGACGACCCCGAGGGCGGGTTCCACGAGGCGCTGTTCGCCGCGATCGACGGGGGCGACAGCCCGGCCGCGACCGCTGCCGCGCTGAGCGTGCTCGACGACCACGAGCAGCAGTGGCATGGGTCGCAGGACTGACCCGCGCCAGCACGGCCACCGCTCCACCGTCGTCGCCTCGGCCGCACTGGTCGTCGCCGCGGGCCTGAACCTCCGCGACCCGATCACGAGCGTCTCGGCGACGCTCGACGCCGTGTCCGCGCACTACGGGCTCTCACCCGCCGGCGCCGCGGTGCTCTCGAGCCTGCCGGTGCTGCTGCTCGCGGTCGGCGCGCCGCTCGGTCCGCTGCTCGACCGCCGGTTCGGCCCCGAGCGGTCGGTCCTGGTGATCGCGGCGGCGCTCGTGCTCGCCGTCGCGCTGCGCCCGATGGGCACGGTCGCGCTCTTCGCCGGCACGATCGTGGCGGGCGCGGCCATCTCGGGACTCAGCGTGCTGATGCCGCGCGTGATCCACGACCGGCTCGGCTCGCGCGCGGGCCTCTGGTCGGGCGTGTTCTCCACGAGCTTCGGCGTGAGCGCGGCACTCGGCGCCGGCTTCACGGTCCCCCTCGTCGCCGCGTTCGGCTCGCTCCCGCTCGCCCTCGCAGCCTGGGCGGTGCCGGCGCTCCTCGTGGTCGCGGTCGCGGCGATCGCGGTCGGGCGCGCCGGTCGACGGACGACGATGCTCGCCACGGCGGGGCGGCCGCGGCATCCGCTGCGCGCGGGCCGGTTGCTCTGGCAGGTGACGGCGTTCTTCGGATGCCAGGCGCTCGTGTTCTTCGCGACCGCGGCCTGGCTGCCGACGCTCTACGTCGACCGCGGCGCCACGCCCGAGCACGCCGCGGCGCTGCTGGCGTGGCTCAGCCTCGCCGGACTGCCCGCCTCGCTGGTCGTGCCGGTGATCGCCGGGCGGATGCCCCGCCAGCACGTCCTCGTCGCCATCGCCGCTGCGGGAACGCTCGTCGGCCTCGCCGGGGTGGCGCTCGCGCCCGTCGAACTCGCCCCCGTCTTCACCGGGGTGCTCGGACTCGCGCAGGGCGCCGCGTTCGGCCTCGGGGTCGCCCTCATCGTGCTCAAGGCGCGGAGCGACGTCGCCGCCTTCTCGGCGTTCGCGCAGGGGTTCGGCTACGCGTTCGCCGCGCTCGGTCCGCTGGTGCTCGGGCTGCTGCACGCGGCCGCGGTGCCGTGGGTCGGGGCGGTCGGCGTCCTCGCGGCGGTCGTCGGCGGCGAGGCGATCGCGGGATGGGCGGCCGGGCGGCACGTGGTGGAGCGAGGCACTTCCGCCGGCGGTTTCGCGCTCGACGCGGCATCCGGTGCCGACGCAGAGCACGCGAACGATGCGGCATCCGTTGCAGCGGCCGACACCGACGCGGTCGGGGCATCCGAGCGATGACGCACGAACTCTCGCCCACCGCGGCGACCGAACCCCTCGACCTCGTCATCCGCGACGCCGACGTGCTCGCCTGCTTCGACGACGCCGGCACCGAGCTTGCCGGCGGATGGCTGGCGATCGACGACGGTGTGATCGTCGGGCTGGGCGATCGAACGACGACGCCGCCCGCGGCGCGGGAGGTCGTCGACGCGCGCGGCTGCGTCGTGCTCCCCGGCCTCGTCAACGCGCACCAGCACCTGTACCAGAACCTCACCCGCGCCTACGCGCCGGCCGAGCAGGTGGAGAGCCTCACCGACTGGTTCTGGACGTACTTCACCGCGTGGGCCCGGCTCGACGCCGACGCCGCGGCGATCTCGACGACCGTGGGCCTCGCCGAACTCGCCCTCAGCGGCTGCACGACGAGCGCCGATCACCTGTACCTGCACCCCGAGCCCGCCTTGATGGACGCGCAGATCGAGGCGGCCCGGGCGGTCGGGCTTCGGTTCAGCCCGGTACGGGGATCGATGACGATCGGCCCCGACGATGGCGGCGTCTGTCCGCCCGGACTCGTCGAGCGTCTCGACGCGGTGCTCGACGAGACCGCGCGGCTCGTCGCCGAGTACCACGATCCGTCGCCGGACTCGTTCGTGCGGGTCGGCGTCGGGCCCAGCACGCTGATGAGCAGCTCGGCCGACGCCATGGTCGAGTCGCGCCGGCTGGCGGAGGCGCTCGACGTGCGGCTGCACAGCCACGTCGCCGACGATCCCGACGAGGAGGCGTTCGTCCGGGCGCGTTACGGTCGGCGGCCGCTGGAGGTGTTCGAGGACCTCGGCTGGCTGAGCGACCGCACCTGGCTCGCGCACGTCGTCTACCCCGACGAGCGGGAGGTCGCGATGCTCGCCGCGACGGGCGTCTCCGTCGCGCACTGCCCGAGCATGACGATGATCGACGGCGGACTGCCCGGCGGTCCGCCGCCCATCCGGCCGATGCTCGACGCGGGCGTGAACGTGGGCATCGGATGCGACGGCGCGACCGCCGCCGACCACCAGTCGCTGTGGCTCGAGACGAAGCTCGCGATGCTGCTGAGCCGGCAGCGCGAGGGACGCGCCACGGCCATGAGCGCCCGCGACGCACTGCGGATGGCGACGCGCGGCGGCGCCCGTGCGCTGGGTCGCGAGGGCGAGATCGGGCAGCTGTCGATCGGCGCGAACGGCGACGTGTCGGTGTGGCGTGTCGACACGCTCCCCTACGCGGGCGTGCTCGCCGATCCGATCACCGGGCTCATGCAGTGCGGGCCGGCGTGGGCCTGGCACACGGTCGTCGGCGGACGCTTCGTCGTGCGCGACGGGCAGCTGCGGACGGTCGACGTGCCGCGGTCGCTCGAGCGGCACCGGCGGGCGTCCGAGCGGATCCAGCTCGGACGCTGAGCGGTCCTTCCCATCGGGCCGCGCTGAGCGTAGGTTGCGGAGCGGGGGTGGTCGACATGCGCACGCTCATCGTCGTGGAATCCATCTGGGGCAACACCGAGGCGATCGGCCGCGCGATCGCGACCGGCATCGGCGGCGACGTCGAAGTACTGGGCACGGATGCCGCGCCCGACCGCATCCCCGACGACATCGACCTGGTCGTGGTCGGCGGCCCCACCCACGCGTTCTCGATGTCGACGCCCGCGACCCGCAAGTCGGCGAAGGAGCAGGGCGCGGAGCACGTGCCGATCCGCGGCATCCGCGAGTGGCTCGACGGGCTCGCCACGCCGACGCAGCCGCCGCGCGTGGCCACGTTCGACACCCGGACGGTGTCGCCCCGGCTACCCGGCTCGGCCGCGAAGAAGGCGATCAAGCACCTCGTGCGCCGCGGGATGCAGCCCATCGCGAAGCCCGAGACCTTCGGGGTGCACGGCTACTCGGGTCCGCTCGCCGACGGGGAGACGGCGCGCGCCGAGCGCTGGGGGCGCGAGCTCGTTCGGTCGATGTCGCGGTCGTCCGCGGGTTGAGGAGCCAGCGAAGCAGGCGTCTCGAAACCCGCTCGCCGCGCAGGGGGTTTCGAGACGCGTCCGGCTCCGCCGGGCGCTCCTCAACCACCGGACTTGTCCGGCTCCGCCGGGCGCTCCTCAACCACCGGAGTCGTCCGGCTCCGCCGGGCGCTCCTCAACCACCGGAGTCGTCCGGCTCCGCCGGGCGCCCCTCAACCCTCGGGCGGGGTCAGCGGTGGTCGATGTCGAGCCGGATGCGACCGCGGAACCGGTCGGGATCGTCGTCGTCCGCGGCATCCGCGGCGAACGCGATGCCCTTGTCGCCGTCGCCCGGCGAGGGCGCGGGCGCGGGGAGTCGGCTCTGCCGATCGAGCTCGACCGCGGCCTCGTGCTTGCGCGGCGCGAAGACCTCGTCGCCGATCATCATGACGCCGCCGCCACCGCCGCCACCGCGTCGCGTCTTGTCGGAGAGGTCGATCCAGCCGAGCCGCACGGCGAGCCAGCCGAAGGCCACGACGACCACGGCGATGCCGACCCAGATCCACCAATCCACCCGGCGATTCTAGCGGGCGTCGCTGAGCCTTCCTCGACGGGGTGCCCGCGGCACTCGTCACTCGGTGTCAAGCGGTGCGGATATACGATCCGACTCGCCCCGCATCGGGCTTCGTCGGCGGGGTGTCCGATCGTATATCCGAAGCGCTTTGCAGCGCGGAGTCGATCACGCGGGATCAAACGGATCGGAGCACGCCCGACTGCGGCTCACGGCACGCGGTAGAGCCACTCCCGCGTCGAGAACTTCGACTCGACGAGGGCCTCGGCCTCGGCGCGCTCATCGTCGGCGATCTGCCCGCGCGTCGCGCCGTAGAGGTCGGTGAACGTCTGCTTCAGGCTCTCGATGATCGCGCCACGGCTGAGGCCCGTCTGCGAGCGCAGCGGGTCGACGCGCTTGGCCGCCGACGCGATGCCCTTGTCGCTGATCTTCTCGCGACCGATGCGCAGCACCTCGAGCATCTTCTCGTTGTCGAGGTCGTACGCCATGGTCACGTGGTGCAGCACACCGCCGGAGCCGAGGCGCTTCTGCGCGGCGCCGCCGATCTTGCCGAGCGGGCTCGCGATGTCGTTGAGCGGCTGGTACGTCGCCTCGATGCCGATCGCACGCAGGCCCTGCAGCACCCAGTCGTCGAGGAACGCGTACGAGTCGGCGAAGCTCATGCCCTGCACGAGCTCGGACGGCACGTAGAGCGAGTACGTCACGACATTGCCGCGCTCCATCATCATCGCGCCGCCGCCCGAGATGCGGCGCACGACGTCGAACCCGTACTTCTCGGCGCCCTCGGGATCGACCTCGTTCTTCACCGACTGGAAGCTGCCGATCACCACGGCCGACTCGTCCCACTCCCAGAAGCGCAGCGTGGGCTTGCGGCGGCCCTCGCCGACGCGCGTCGCGAGCACCTCGTCGAGCGCGAGGTGCAGCCGCGGGGACACGGCGGGCTCGTGCACGATCTCCCACTCGTAGTTCGCCCAGCTCGTGGCATCCGTCATCGCTCGACGCACGGCCACGGCGATCGCGTCGGCCGAGAAGCCGAGCATGACCGCACCCGGTCGAAGGCCAGCGGTGATCGCGGCCGAGAGCTGCTTGGCATCGGATGCCGCGGGCAGGCCCTCGAGCGCCGCGTCGATGTCGGCGAGCGCCTCGTCGGGCTCGAGGAAGAAGTCGCCCGCCACGCGGGGATTGCGGATCACCCCGTCGACGACGTCGAAGTCGACGACCACGAGCTTGCCACCGGGCACCTTGTACTCACCGTGCATGGGCTCCAGCCTACGGATGCCGCGGGGCTCGTCGAGCCCGTTTCGCCCACGGCGAGAGCGGGCCCTGCTCGCGCGCGACCGACGGTGCTAGCGTGCCGCCATGACCACGTTCTTCCTCGCCCGCCACGGCGAGACCGTGTGGCACGCCGAGCACCGCTACGCCGGCAACTCGGACGTCGCGCTGACGCGACACGGGCTCGGGCAGGCCGCCGCGCTCGGTGCCTGGGCGGTCGACGCCCAGCTCGACGCGATCGTCGCCTCGCCGCTCAGCCGGGCGCAGCGATCCGCCGCGCCGTCGGTCGAGACGACCGGCCTCGAGCTCCGGACCGACGAGCGGCTCGTCGAGATCGACTTCGGCGTCGCCGAGGGCCTCACGCCCGACGAGATCGCCGCGCAGTACCCCGAGGAGTGGGCGGCGTTCCGCACGGCGCCGGCGACCAATCCGCTGCCCGGCGGCGAGAGCGGGCTGGCGGGCATCGCGCGTGCGCTGCCCGTGTTCGACGACCTCCACCGCGAGTTCCCCGACGGCCGGGTGCTCCTCGTCGGACACGCGACCCTCATCCGGTTGCTGTTCTGCCAGCTGGCGGGCATGGACCCCGACGGCTACCGCGACCTGTTGCCGGTGCTCGGCAACTGCCACCTGACGACGATCGTCTATCCGTGGGCGACCGAGTCCCGGGCGATGCACCACCCGCGGATCCGACTGCTGGGGTTCGACGTGCCGCCCGCGCAGGCGCACATGGGCGCGGTGCTCGGCGCCTGAGGCATCGGCGTCGGCGCCGTTCGCCTCAGTCGACCGCGAAGCGCTCGTCGAGCCAGCGGACGAGGTCCTCGCGAACCTCCTGGCGATTGATCTCGTTGAAGACCTCGTGCCGTGCGCCCTCGTAGACGATGAGCGTCGCGTCGACGAGGTGCGCGCGGCGCACGAAGTCCTTCAGGAGCGCCTTCGCGCTGCGCTCCCCGGCCACCGGATCGTCGGAGCCGACCATGACGAGCAGCGGCAGCTCGCTCGGGATCTGCTTCGACGGCCTCGTGATGAGCGAGAACGACTGCGGCCAGCCGAACAGCTGCTGCAGCGTGCGCTCGGTCGTGTACGGGTCGCGCATGAACTCCTCGGCGACCTGCGGATCGCGGCTCAGCCACTCGACCGGGGTGCCGCCCGGCCGGGCGAACCGCTTGTTCAGGTCGCCGGTGTTGGTCCAGCCGAGCTGCAGCCAGGCGGTGCCGGTGAGCACGACCGCGTCGTAGCGGTCGGGATGCCGGTTCACCACGTGCTGGGACATGAACGATCCCCACGAGTGGCCGAGCAGCACGAGCGGCACGTCGCCGCCCTCGGCGTCGCGGATCACGTCACCGAAGCGCTCGAGGCCCGCGATCGCGGCACCCATGCCGCCGGGCCCCGGACGACCCATGCGGCTCAGGTCGCCGCCGTGCTGCTCGAAGCCGGTCTGCCCGTGGCCCCGGTGGTCGTCGGCCCACACGGAGTAGCCGGCCGCGTTCAACGCCTCGATCAGCTCGCGGTAGCGGCCGATGTGCTCGCCGATCCCGTGCGCCAACTGGATGACGGCGTTCGGCTCGGGCACGCGCCACGACTCGTAGTGGATCCGGACTCCGTGGTCGTCGGTGAACGTCGGCATGCCGACATCATGTCAGGCGCGACATCCGCTGCCCTGTGATGTTCGCAATTCAGGTGCGCCCATGTTCGCAATTCAGGTGCGCCCTCGGCATGTCGGCCCGACACGCCGGGCCGGCGCACGACGACACGCCTCCGCACCTGAATTGCGCACGACGCAGGTCGGGTTGGCCGCACGCGACGCGGCCGCCGAGGCGCGGCATCCGCTCGCGGGCTCAAGCGACGCGGGTGACCTCGACCGAGACGAACAGCTCGGATGCCCCGGGGCCCGCGTACACGCCCCGCAGCGGGGTGACGTCGCTGTAGTCGCGTCCACGGCCGACGAGGACGTGCAGCTCGCCGACCTCCTTGAGGTTCGTGGGGTCGTAGCCGCGCCACTCCCCCGCGAACCACTCGACCCAGGCGTGCGACTCGCCCACCACGGTCTGCCCGATGTCGGCGTCGGGATCGGGGTGCAGGTAGCCCGACACGTAGCGCGCGGGGATGCCGACCGAGCGCAGCGCGCCGAGCGCGACGTGCGCGATGTCCTGGCAGACCCCCTTGCGCTCGTCCCAGGCCTCGGTCGCGGTGGAGTGCACGCCCGTGACGCCGCGCACGTACTCCATGGCGCCGCCGACGGCGCGGCTGATCTCGAGCGCGGTCTCACCCACGGGCGCGCCCTCGGCGGCGATCTCGCGCGCGAGCTCCGCGACCTCGGGTGGCGGGGTCGTGGCATCCGAGAACGACGACGCTTCGACGAGCCCGATGGTCGACCCTGCCGCGACCTCGAGCTCGTCCCAGGAGAGTTCCGACCGCGGCACGGGCGACGGTCGGACCTCGACGAGGCTCGTGGCCGTGACCGACAGCTCGCGGTGCGGCGTCAGCACCTCGAACGTGGAGACGCGCGTGCCCCAGTAGTCGAGGTACGAGTGCTGCGTGGCTCCCGGCCGGATGTCGAGGCCGGCCTGCAGCACGAACTGCTCGCCGCCCGAGTGCGGCAGCATGCGGGCCTCGTTGTACGACGCGGTCGCCGGTTCCTCGTAGGTGAAGCCCGTGCGGTGCACGATGCGGATGCGGCTCACGAGACCTCCCCGATCCAGACCGGTGCGACGCTCGCGGGGAAGTACCGCTGGCGGATCGCCTCGCTCGCGCCCGACACGACATCCTGCACGTGCTCCATGTTGCCCGATAGGTCGGTGAGGATCTCGGCGATCGGACGGTACTCGAACTCCGAGCGGATCTGGCCGAGCAGGCGCCTGGCCTGATCGGTGACGCCGACCCGGCCGGCGCGCGGATCGATCTCCCGGAGCGAGTCCTCGGCACGGATGACGCTCGAGATGATCGACCGCGGGAACAGCCGGTCGAGCAGCAGGAACTCCGCCGCCGACTGCGTAGACGGCACTCCGCGGTAGCTGCGCAGGTACGCCTCGTAGCCGCCGCAGCTGCGCAGGATCGTGGTCCAGCTCGGGCCGCTCGCCTCGGTCAGCGACCGAGTGGCGAGCAGCCGTGCGGTCATGTCGGCGCGCTCGATCGAGCGTCCGAGGGAGAAGAACTGCCACGCCTCGTCCCGGCTCGTGGCGGAGTCGACGACGCCGATCGCGAGCGCCGAGCGGTCGCGGACCCACCGGAAGAACTCGTGCGTCTTGTCGTGTGCGACGCGTCGCGGCATCCGTGCGTTCGTCTGGTTCAGGGCTTCCCACAGCTCCGTCGAGACGATCTCGCGGGCGCGGCGGGCGTTCTCGCGGGCGGCGGCGATGGAATGCGCGATCGAGGCGGGATGCGTGCGGTCGACGGCGAGGAGCGCGATGACGTCGTCGCGGGTGAGGCTCGCGCCCGGCTCGGCCTCGGAGCCCATGACCGAGAGGAGGGAACGGCAGGCGGTGTCCTCGTCGATCCACGGGTCCTCGAGGAGGAGCTGCAGGTGCACGTCGAGGATGCGCGCGGTGCCGTCGCTGCGCTCGATGTAGCGGCCGATCCAGAAGAGGGATTCGGCGATGCGGCTCAGCATGCGGGTGCCTCCTCCTCCGGTCCCGGTGGTCGAGTAGCGCCGTCGCGGAGCGGCGACGCGTATCGAGACCTGGTGACGCGTGCTGGGTCGCCAGGTCTCGATACGCGGCCGGCTTCGCCGGGCGCTACTCGACCACCGGGGGCAGCGCCGGGCGCTCCTCGACCACCGGACTGCTGCTGTTGCTGCTGTTGCTGTTGCTGCTGCTGCTGGCGCACCGGGGCGTCCTCGTCCTGCGGGGAGGCCTCGGGGCGATGGCTGCGGTGCGGCGCCGCCCGCTCGGCCTCGACGACGGGCGTCGACCCGGTCGGCGCGACCACCACCGGTGCCGTCGCCTGGTCGGCGACGACCGAGCCGGCCGTGTGCCGCGCCGGCACGAGGCCGGCGATCGGGCCCGTGATCGTCGTGTCGTCGAGCACCCAGGTGTCCTTCGACCCGCCGCCCTGGCTCGAGTTCACGACGAGCTGGCCCTCGGGCAGCGCGACGCGGGTCAGGCCGCCGGGCAGCACCCACACGTTCTCGCCGTCGTTGACGGCGAACGGGCGGAGGTCGGCGTGGCGGGGGCGCATGCCGTCCTCCACGAGGGTCGGGATCGTCGAGAGCTGCACGACGGGCTGCGCGATCCACCCACGGGGGTCGGCGAGGAGCCGGGCGCGCAGGTCGGAGAGCTCGTCGCGCGAGGCATCCGGACCGACGACGAGGCCCTTGCCGCCCGAGCCGTCGACCGGCTTCACGACGAGCTCGTCGAGTCGGTCGAGCACCTCGGCGAGCGCCTCGGGTTCCTCGAGCCGCCAGGTGTCGACGTTGGGGAGGATGGGCTCCTCGCCGAGGAAGTAGCGGATGAGGTCGGGCACGTAGGTGTAGACGAGCTTGTCGTCGGCCACGCCGTTGCCCACGGCGTTCGCGATGGTCACGTGGCCGAGTCGCGCCGCGAGCATGAGCCCGGGCGCACCGAGCACGGAGTCGGGCCGGAACTGCTGCGGGTCGAGGAACTCGTCGTCGACGCGGCGGTAGATCACGTCGACGCGGGTGGGGCCGGCCGTCGTGCGCATCCAGACGCGGCCGCCGGAGCAGAACAGGTCGCGGCCCTCGACGAGCTCGACGCCCATGAGCCGCGCGAGCAGCGTGTGCTCGTAGTACGCCGAGTTGTAGACGCCCGGCGTGAGCACGACCACGGTCGGGTCGTCGACGCCCTCGGGCGCGCTCGCGCGCAGCGCCTGCAGCAGCCGGTTCGGGTAGTCGCCGACCGGACGCACGCGCATCGAGGTGAACAGCTCGGGCAGCGTCTGCGCCATGACCCGGCGGTTGGAGATGACGTAGCTCACGCCGCTCGGCACGCGCACGTTGTCCTCGAGCACGCGCCACGCGCCCTGCTCGTCGCGGATGACGTCGATGCCCGAGACCTGGATGCGCACGCCGTTGGCGCTCACGATCCCCGTCGCCTGCCGGTGGTAGTGCGTCGACGAGCTGATGAGCGCGGCCGGGATCACGCCGTCGCGCACCGCGTGCTGCGGCCCGTACACGTCGGCGAGGAACCGCTCGAGCGCGCGCACGCGCTGGGCGACGCCCGCCTCGACCATGCTCCAGTCGGATGCCGCGATGACGCGTGGCACGGCGTCGAGCGGGAACGGCCGCTCCTCGCCCGCGAAGTCGAACGTGACGCCCTGCGCGAGGTACGAGCTCGCGAGCGCCTCGGTGCGGCCGCGGAGCTCGTCCTGCGTCATGGCGGCCAGCGCAGGATAGAGCTCGCGGTACGGCTCGCGGACGGCGGCCGCGTCGGCGGGGAACATCTCGTCCCACGGCTGCGTCGCGCGCTTGCGGGCCGCCGCGCGGGTCGCGGTGTAACCGTCGAAGAGCGTTCCCATGACGGAAGGTTTCCACCCGACGATTACCGGGATGTTTCCGACACGCGACGGGCGCGGCATCCGCTCACGCTCGCCACCCTCGTCAGCCTCGTCACCGTGCGCAATTCAGGTGCGCACCCGGCGTGTCGGCCCGACCCGCCGACGATCAGCGCACCGACACACCTCCCGACCTGAATTGCGCACCACCCACCGCCACCACGACCGGAGCACCGAGCCTCCGAAGCATTTTGTTTAGCAAGGCTAATGAGCTAGGCTAATGATCCATGGCCACGATCGCAGAACAGAGCTCGGAGCTGCGCCTGGCGACCTTCCGGCTGGGCCGCCGGATCCGCGCCGAGAAGTCCGTCGAGGCCCTCTCCGACGGCCAGCTCGCCGTGCTGGGCAACCTGTACCGCAACGGCACGCAGACCCTCGGCCAGCTCGCCGAGCGCGAGCGGGTGTCCGCGCCGTCGATGAACCGCACCGTCAACTGCCTCGAGGAGGGCGGCTACCTGACCCGGGTGGCCGACGACGTCGACCGTCGCAAGGTCAACATCGCTCTCAACGAGGCCGGCCGGGCCGTCGTGAAGGAGACCATCTCCAAGCGCGACGCCTGGCTCACCAACCGCCTGCGCGAACTCTCCAGGGAGGACCGCGAAGTGCTCGCCCGAGCCGCAGAACTGATGGGAGGACTCGCCACCCTGTGAGTGCCATGTTCCGCTCCCTCGCCAGCGCCGACTACCGAATCTGGTTCGTCGGCGCACTCGTCTCCAACATCGGCGCCTGGATGCAGGCCACCGCCCAGAACTGGGTGGTCCTCACCGAGCTCACCGCGAACGACGCCCTCGCCGTGGGCATCACCATGGCGCTGCAGTTCGCCCCGCAGCTCCTGCTCGTACCCATCACCGGCCTCATCGCCGACCGGTTCGAGCGACGCAGGATCCTCATGGTCACGCAGACCTGCCTCATGCTCCTCGGCCTGGCGCTCGGCCTCCTCCTCATCTTCGGCCACGCGCAGCTCTGGCACCTCTACGGCTTCGCCCTCGCGCTCGGCATCGTCAACGCCGTCGACACCCCCGCTCGCCAGACCTTCGTCGCCGACCTCGTGTCGGGCTCCGACATGTCCAACGCGGTCGCCCTCAACTCGGCATCCTTCAACGCGGCGCGCATGATCGGCCCCGCCGTCGCGGGCCTGCTCATCGTGCTCGTCGGCTCGGGCTGGGTCTTCGTCATCAACGCCGCGACGTTCCTGGCGGTGCTCGTCTCGCTCTGGCTGCTGCGCGACATGAAGGTGCGACGGATGCCGCGAGTGAGTTCCCGCGGCCAGTTCGTCGCCGGGTTCCGCTACGTCGCCGGCCGTCCCGACCTCGTGATCGTGTTCGTGATCGTCTTCATCATCGGCGCGTTCGGCATGAACTTCCCGATCTTCTCGTCGACCATGGCCGTCGAGTTCGGACGCGGCGCGGGCGAATACGGCCTGCTCAACTCGATCATCGCGATCGGCTCGCTCACGGGGGCGCTGCTCGCCGCCCGGCGCGAGCGCGCCCGCATGCGGGTCATCATCCTCGCGTCGGGCTTCTTCGGGGTCGCGGCCCTGCTCGCCGCACTCATGCCGACCTTCTGGACGTTCGCCGCGTCGACCATCCTCATCGGCTTCGGCGCGGTCACGATCCTCACGACCGCGAACGGCTACGTGCAGACGACCACCGAGCCCGACCTCCGCGGCCGGGTCATGGCGCTCTACATGGCGATCCTCGTGGGCGGCACGCCCATCGGCGCCCCCATCGTGGGCGCCGTCGCCGCGCAGTGGGGTCCGCGCTGGGCGCTCGGCGTGGCCGCGATCGCGGCGGGCGTCGCCGCGCTCATCGGCCTGGGCTGGCTCGTGTTCGCCCGGGGCATGCACCTGGCGCGGCATCCGCAGGTCGGGTGGCGGCCGGTGCTGCAGTTCGCGGATGCCCCGACGGCGGCCATCGCGGTCATCCCCACGCGGCCCGTGCACGTCGTGCCCGCCCAGCCCCGACCGGTCCCCGAGGACTTCTCCGAGCAGGTGGCGCTCACGTCGCCCATCGCGCTGCCGCGGCATCCGCTCGCCGACCGCGAGGCGTCGACCCACGACGCGACGCACGACCCGACGCACCACGTGCCGCCCCACCACGAGCCGTTGCCGCCCGAGGTGGCGCACCACGCGCCCTCGCAGCACGAGCCGTCGCGGCACGTCGCCGCCCCGCGCCCGCGTTCGTCGCACGAGCCGCGACCGTCGAACGCGGGCTGCCGGCCGGCGGCCGACTAGCACCGAGTCGGCTACCCGTCGAGCTGCCCGCGTCGCCCGGTGAGGTAGGCGACCTCCGCGGAGTTGCCGGCCAGCTCGATCGCGCGATCGTAGGCCGCGCGGGCCTCAGCCGGGCGAGCGAGTCGCCGCAGCAACTCGGCGCGGGCCGCGTGGAACGCGTGGTAGCCGTCGAGCGCCTCCCCGAGCCGGTCGACCGCGTCGAGTCCGGCCTCGGGTCCGTCGAGCTCGGAGACCGCGATCGCCCGGTTCAGGGCCACGATCGGGCTCGGGTCGATGGCGGCGAGCCGGTCGTAGAGGGCGACGACCTGCGACCAGTCGGTGTCGCGGGCGTCGGGCGCGGACGTATGGACCGCGCCGATCGCGGCGAGGACCTGGTAGCGGCCGGGGACCGCGTCGCCGCGGGCCACCACGTCAAGGCGCTCGCGCACGATGGCGAGGCCCTCGGCGATCATCGCGCGGTCCCACGTGCTGCGGTCCTGCTCGTCGAGCGGCACGAGCTCGCCCGAGGCCGAGACCCGCGCCGAGGCGCGCGCCTCGGTGAGCAGCATGAGGGCGAGGAGCCCGGCGACCTCGCCGTCGCCGGGCAGCAGCGCGTGCACCAGTCGCGTCATCCGGATGGCTTCCGCGGTGAGGTCGCGGCGGACGGGGTCGGACTCCTCGCCCGAGGCGAGGTAGCCCTCGTTGAAGACGAGGTAGAGCACGGCCAGGACGCCCGCGACGCGCGCGGGAAGGTCCTCGGCCTCGGGGACCCGGTACGGGATGCGGGCGGCCGCGATCTTGTCCTTCGCGCGAGTGATGCGCCGAGCCATCGTGCCCTCCTGCACCAGGAACGCATGGGCGATCTCGGCGACGGTGAGCCCGCCGATCATGCGCAGGGTCAGCGCCATCCGCGCTTCCATCGAGAGCGCCGGGTGGCAGCAGGTGAAGAGCAGGCGGAGCCGGTCGTCCTCGACGGCGCCGATCGGCTCGGGCGGGCTGTCGTCGTGCAGCACGAGCGCCTCCTGCTGCTTCGAGGCCCGCCGCGCCTCTCGCCGCAGTCGATCGATCGCCTTCCGATTGGCCGTGGTCGTGATCCACGCGCCCGGATTCGGGGGCACGCCGTCGCGCGGCCACCGCTCGACGGCGGTCGCGAACGCCTCGGCGGCCATCTCCTCGGCGAGGTCGAGGTCGCCGAACCGTCGGGCGAGCGAGGCGACGACCCGCGCCCACTCGTCGCGGTGGACGCGCGTGATGGCCGCCTCGACGATCGCCCGATCCATCCGACCAGACTGCCGCAGATCGGGGCGGATGGCTCGCAACCCCTTGACCTCGAAGCCGAGGCATGCTCAGGGTGGACGGGTCCGTCGCACACGATTCGGCGGGCGAGCCGGAGCGTACCCACGCCCTGGCACTGCAACGAAGCAGGGAGAAACCGTGAAGAAGCACACAAGAGTCGCGGTGGGGATCGCGGCGGCCACGGCCGCCATCACCCTCGCCGCAACGGGCACGGCATACGCGGCCGTTCCAACCGACACGACCGCACTGCGCAACGCCGTGACCGCCGACGGCATCATGCAGCAGCTCGCCGGACTCCAGGCGGTCGCCGACGCCAACGGCGGCACCCGGGCGAGCGGCACCCCCGGGTACGACGAATCCCTCGAGTTCGTCCAGACCCAGCTCGAGGCCGTGGGCTACGAGGTGACGGTCCAGCCGTTCCTGTTCAACTCGTTCCGCGAGCTGTCCGATCCCGTCTTCGAGCAGGTCTCGCCGGATCCCACCACCTACGTGCCGGGTGAGGACTTCTTCACCGCCGAGTACTCCGGCAGCGGCGACGTGGAGGCCCCGCTCGAGGCCGTCGACCTCGTTCTGCCGCCCGGGGCGCAGGCCAGCACCTCGAACAGCGGCTGCGAGCCCGAGGACTTCACCGGCTTCACCGAGGGCAACATCGCCCTGGTGCAGCGCGGCACCTGCGACTTCTCGGTCAAGGCCCAGAACGCGTACGACGCCGGCGCAGCCGGGGTCATCATCTTCAACGAGGGTCAGGAGGGTCGCACCGAGACGCTCAACCCGACGCTCGGCGACCAGTTCAGCGCCGACCTGCCCGTCATCGGCACCTCGTTCGAGATCGGCAACGACCTCGCGACGCTGCTCGAGCAGGGCGAGGTCGTCATCCACCTCCAGACCGAGACGCAGATCGAGCGGGATGTGCAGACCTACAACCTCATCGCGGAGACGCCGACCGGTCGCGACGACCGCGTCGTCATGGCCGGCGCCCACCTCGACTCCGTGCCGGACGGCCCGGGCATCGAGGACAACGGCACGGGATCGGCGACGCTGCTCGAGACCGCGATGCAGATGGCCGAGCTCGGCATCCAGCCGCGCAACACCGTGCGCTTCGCCTGGTGGGGCGCCGAGGAGGCCGGCCTCGTCGGCTCGCAGTACTACGTCGACTCGCTCGACAAGCGTGCCGCGAAGAACATCCAGCTCTACCTCAACTTCGACATGATCGGCTCGCCGAACTACGGCCGCTTCATCTACGACGGCAGCGGTGACGCGTTCGGCATCAAGGGACCGGCGGGGAGCGGGAACATCGAGGGCATCTTCGAGCAGTACTTCGCCTCGCAGGGCCTCGCCTCGGAGCCGACCGCGTTCGACGGACGTTCGGATTACGACGCGTTCATCGCCGCCGGCATCCCGGCCGGTGGCCTGTTCACCGGAGCCGAGGACGCCAAGGAGGCGGACGAGGTGGCCCTCTATGGCGGCCTCTCCACCTTCGAGGGCGAGCCGGTGTCGTACGACCCGTGCTACCACCAGCCGTGCGACAGCATGGACCCGATCGGCGACGGCGCGGACGCCGACCTCTACGAGGCACTGAATGAGGCATACGACGGCGCGCTCGAGTGGAACAACGAGATCACCAACGTGAACACGCAGGGACTCGAGGAGATGGCGGATGCCACGGCGCACGCCATCCTCACGTTCGCGATGTCGACGAGCGCGGTGAACGGCACGGCCAAGGCCTCGCCGAACGCCATGCAGCACGGCGAGCGGGTCGGCGAGCACTTCCGGCGCTGACCGCCCGCACCACCTGATCGGCCTCCCGCGCCTCGCGTGCGGGAGGCCGATCCGGTCTGCGGCCCGAGCGGATGCCCCGCCGCCGCGATCGCGCGATGCGACGACACGCACGGCTGTCCGCGGCATCCGCGGCGGTACGCTGGCACGCACGTGCCCGCGGCCCCTGGGCCCGCGACCGCCGCGCGACGAGGAGGAGCGACGCATGACCGAACGCAACTGGGCGGGCAACTATGCGTACCGCGCCCCGATCGTGCAGGCGGGCTCGATCGAGGACGTGCAGTCGCTCGTGCGGGCGGGCGGGCGGATCCGCGCGCTCGGCACCCGGCACTCGTTCAACGACCTGCCCGACACCGACGGCACGCTCGTGTCGGTCACCGGCATCGATCCGGGCTTCGTGCTCGACGAAGAGGCCCGCACGGTCGAGGTCGGCGCGGGCACGCGGTACGGCATCCTCGCGCGCTGGCTGCACGAGCGCGGCTGGGCGCTGCACAACCTCGGCTCGCTGCCGCACATCTCGGTCGGCGGCGCGACCGCGACGGGCACGCACGGCTCGGGCGACCGCAACGGCGTGCTCACCACGGCGATCCGCGCGATCGAGTACGTCGACGCGACCGGCGAGCTCGTCCGGGTCGCGATCGGCGAGTCCGACTTCGCCGGCCGGGCCGTGGGCCTCGGCGCGTACGGCATCATCGTGCGGCTGACGCTCGCCGTCCAGCCCGCCTACCGCGTGCGCCAGGACGTGTACACCGACCTTCGGTGGGATGCCGCGCTCGAGGACCTCCCCGCGATGACGGGCGCCGGCTACAGCGTGAGCCTCTTCACGCGATGGGGCGGCGACGGTGCGGGCCAGCTCTGGGTGAAGACGCTCCTCGACCGCGACGACGCCCCGGTCGTGGACGACCTGCTCGGCGCCCGGCGGATGCTCACGTCGGCGAATTCGATCGGCGACGCGATCGCCGACAACCTCACCGAGCAGGGCGGGGTCCCCGGTCCGTGGCTCGAGCGCCTGCCGCACTTCCGGCTCGACGCGACGCCGTCGAACGGCGACGAGATCCAGAGCGAGTACTTCGTCGCGCCGACCGACGCGGCCGACGCGCTGCGCGCCGTGCGCACGCTCGCCGACCGCATCGCGCCGCACCTGCTCGTGAGCGAACTGCGCACGGCGGCGCCCGACGACCTCTGGCTGAGCGGCGCCTACGAGCGCGGGCTCTTCGCCATCCACTTCACCTGGGCCAATGAGCCCGAGGCCGTGCTCGGCGTGCTCCCCGAGATCGAGTCGGCGCTCTCGGACTTCGCGGTGCGCCCGCACTGGGGCAAGGTGCACACGCTCGGGCGTGAGGACCTCGAGCCCACCGTTCCCCGGCTCGCCGACGCGCGAGCGCTCTACGAGCGGCTCGACCCCGAGGGCGTGTTCACGAACGCGTACCTCGAGCGGGTGGGCGTGCGCGAGGCGCGCTGACGCGGCATCCGACCGCTCGACGGCGAACGGAGACGGCGAGCGGCGCCGACGACCCCCGCTACCGCGCCCGCGTCGAGTCGCGCACCACGAGCTCGGGCTGGAACACCACCTGCTCGGGCGTGAACCCCTCGCCCGACGCCGCCTCCTTGAGCAGCAGGTCGACGGCCGTGTAGCCGATGAGCGACGCGGGCTGCCGGATCGACGAGAGCGGCACCACGGCCGCCGACGCGAAGTCGATGTCGTCGTAGCCGATGAGCGCGACGTCGTCGGGCACGCGGACCGAGCCGAGCATGTTGAGCGCCTGCAGCACGCCCATGGCGAGCAGGTCGTTCGCCGCGAAGACCGCATCGGGGCGCTCGCCCGCCGCACGCTCGCGGATCGCCTCGCCCGCCGCGCGACCCTCCAGCACGGTGAGCGACTCGGTCTCGATCACCTCGAGCGTCGCGTCGGGCTCGGCCTCGACCGCGCGCCGTGCGCCCGCGAGGCGGTCGGCGACCTGCCGGATGCCCATGGGCCCGCCGATGAACGCGATGCGGCGGCGGCCCGTCTCGATGAGGTGGCGCACGGCGAGCTCGCCGCCGACCACGTCGTCGACCGAGACCGACGAGAGGTTGCGGTCCTCCGAGACGCGGTCGACGAGCACGACGGGCGTGTCCCGGCCGCGCAGGCGCTGCAGCCGCGTCTCGTCGTCGCCGAGCGGCGAGATGAGCACGCCGTGCACGCGCTGCTCCTCGAAGAGATCGAGGTACGCGCGCTCGCGGTCGCCGTTCTCGTCGCTGTTGCCGAGCAGGATGGTCATGTTGTCCTCGGCGGCCCGGTCCTCGGCGCCGCGGGCGACGTCGGTGAAGAACGGGTTGCGCACGTCGAGCACGACCAGCCCGATGCTGCGGCTGCGGCCCGCCCGCAGCTGCCGCGCGGCGTCGTTGCGCACGAATCCGAGCTCGTCGATCGCGGCCAAGACGCGCGCCACGGTGTCGGGCGCGACCTTCTCGGGCCGGTTGAGCACGTTCGAGACCGTGCCCACCGACACGGATGCCGCGGCCGCCACGTCGCGGACACTCACTGCCATCTGCTGCCTCCCCTGGCGGCCGCGCACGCGGACTCCGCCCAAGCCATGATCGCAGCCCGCGCCCCTCAGGCGGGCGTCACGAATGAAACGTTTGCATCATGCCCCGGATGCCGCGGCATCGGCGGCTCCCCCGCCGACGTCCGCCGAAGGCGGCTGCGCCCACTCCACGGTCGCGGGACCGGGCACCGCGTGCCCCTCGCGCACGAGGACGGTGCCCGCGGGCACCTGCACGGTGACCGTCGATGCGTCGGCGATCACGACGATGTCGCCGCTCGGCGCGGGCACCACGGCCGACGCCCACGCGAGGTCGCCGAGGTCGGGCTGCACCGCGAACCGCGACCAGCCGTCGTCGAGCGGCCGCAGGCCGAGCACCGCCTCGGGGAGGATCGCCGCGGGTCCGGACGCCCACGCGTGGCACAGGCTGCGACCGAACGGGCGTCCGTACATCGCGAGCGGCTCGTCGTCGAGCGTCGCCTCCTCCCAGAACGTGCCGGGTCCGCGGTCGAGCATCGCACCCCACGTGGCGCGCACCTGCTCGAGTACGGCCGGTGCATCGCCGGCGGCGAGCAGCGCCCGCAGACGGAACGCCGTCATGAACGGCGTCCCCGCGACCCCGACCCGGATGGCGTCGGTGACCCCGTCGGGCACGTCGCCGTCGTGCATGCCCGCGAGCACCGCGAGGAAGTTCGCGTACCGCGCGGGCCGGCGCGACTCGCGTGCGTCGAGGTAGTCGGCCCACCGCCCGTTCCGGGCGAGCCACGCGCGTTCGCGCAGCGTCGCCTCGAGCGTGTCGGCGAGCTCGCTCCATCGGGCCGCTCCCGGATGCCCCGTGCGCTCGAGCACGCGCTCGGCGCTTCGGAGGGCCCAGTACCAGAGCATCTGCAGCGCCACCGGGTCGCGTCCGTGCTCGAGCGCGAGCCCCCAGTCGAGGAAGACCGAGCCCGGTCCGGAGTCGACGAACCCACCACGCTGCGCGGCCGGACGGAACACGCCGTCGTGGCCGGCGTGCTCGGCGAGGTCGGCGACGAACCGGTCCAGCCGGTCCGCCTCGGCGAGCGCGAACGCCTCGTCGCCGAAGCAGCGCAGGCGCAGGTCGGCGTTCACGACCTGCCAGAGCGAGTAGTCGGCGATGCCGTTGACGTACCCGTGCTCGGGGCGGCCCAGCGCGACCAGCCCGTCGGCCACGACGCCGCCCTCGCCGAGCGCGAACGCGTTGGCGAGCGTGCTCAGCGCTTGGTCGCCCGCCCACGGCATGCGGTCGCGCTTGATGCCGTCGATCATGAGGCCCTGCATGCAGAGGCGCAGCGTGTACTGCGCCGCCGCCCAGATCCGGGTGAGCTCCTCGTCGGAGCACGCGAACGCGCCGGGCCGCTCGACCACGTGCACCGAGGCGCGCACCGCGACCGACTCGGGCGGGGCATCCGATCGCACGACGAGGTACCTGAAGCCCAGCGGATGCCGCGTGGTCCACCCGCCGTCGGGCAGCTCGACCAGGTCGTGGCGGGTCTCGTGCGTCGCGGGGTCGGCCAGCGCCTCCGCGATGCTCTCGCCGCTGGACACGCCGGGTCGCGGCCCGGGCGGCAGCACCGGACGGCCGAGCACCGGCGCGCCGACGTCGTAGAGCGCACCAGTGTCGTCGAGCCCGTCGCGGATGCCGCGGGCCACGACCTCGACCGTGCCCACCGGGGCGAGGTGCGGCGGCGCGTCGCCGCCCGGCCGTGGCCGCACGTCCTCCCACGCACCGTCGGCGACGCGCGCGCGCCAGCCGCGGAGCGGGACGCCGGGGTCGATCGCGATGGCGGGGACGTGCCGGTCCGAGGCTGCGAGCTCCAGCTCGAGCTCGGCGTCGGCACGGCGCAGGGGCAGTTCGATCGCGTGGGAGCCCGCGGCATCCGACGGCTCGAGCCCACCGATGTCGACCGGCTGCCCGTCGACGGTCGCGGCGACGAGCGTGCCCGTGACGCGGAGGCGGGCCGTCGCGGCATCCGTCGCCCTGGCCGTGAACGCGACGCGCTCGGCCACCTGTCCGTGGTTGCGGGGGTAGTGCACGTGCCGGTTCGCGGCGAAGCCCTCCTCGACGAGGCGGGCCAGCTGCGCGAGCTCGTACTGGCCCGGCCCGTAGAGCCAGGTGGTGCCGCCGGGCGGCGGCACCACGGCGTCGTCGGCGAAGGGCTGGGGCGAGCGGTCCCGCACCCACCGCCGCACACCGTCGGCGGTGCGTGGCGGCATCGGGTCGGCGTTCACCCCTTCACGGCGCCCGAGGTCATGCCCGCGACGATCTGACGCTGGAAGAAGACGTACATGATCAGCGGCGGGATCGTGATGATCAGGACGTTCGCGAAGAGCAGGTTGTCCGAGGTGACCGCCTGCGAGATGTAGTTGAACGTCGTGAGCTGCACCGTGGCGTTCTCGTCGCCCGGCAGGAAGTACAGCGCATAGGCGAAGTCGTTGAAAACGGCTACCGATTGGACCACGATGACCGTCACGATCACCGAGCGCAGCAGCGGGAAGACGACGCGGAAGAACAGCTTGATCGGCCCGGCACCGTCGATGATGGCCGCCTCGTCGAGCTCGCGCGGGATGGTCGCGACGAACGCCCGGAACAGCAGGATGCAGAACGAGAGCCCGAACGCGACGTGGACCGCGACGAGTCCGGGGATCGTCTTGAAGAGCTCGATGCCCTGCAGCACCCAGATCGTGGGAACGACCGCCGGCGGGATGATGAGTCCCGCGAGCACGAACGCGTTGACGAGGGGATTCCACCGCGACTTGCGTCGCTGCAGGACGTAGCCGACCATGGCGCCGAGGATCACCATGATGGCGACCGCCGAGACCGTGAGGATCGTGCTGTTGACGAAGGCGCGCACCAGCAGGAAGTCGCGATTCTGGATGACGGTGACGATGTTGTCCCACAGCACCCACTCGGTCGGCCAGGTGAACTGGAGGGCGGCCGCCTCGGCCTGGGTCTTGCCCGCGGTGAACACGATGAACGCGAACGGCACCACGAAGACGACGACCGTGACGAGGATGGCGACGGTGCCGGCGCCCCACCTCCATGCGGTGTTCCTCATCGCTCGTCCTCCTTGCGGTTGAGCCACCATGACAGCGGGAAGATGATCGCCGCGACGACGACGAAGAGCACGACGTTGCCGGCGGTGGAGAGGCCGAAGAATCCGGCCTGGTACTGCTTGTAGACGACCGACGCGAGCACGTCGCTCGAGAACCCGGGGCCACCGCCGGTCATCGTCCAGATCAGGTCGAATCGGCGCAGGCCGCCGATGAGCGAGAGCAGCACGACGGTGACGGTGGCGGGTCGCAGGAGCGGCAGCGTGATGTGCCGGAAGGTGCTCCACGCGCTCGCGCCGTCGACCTTCGAGGCCTCGAAGTACTCCTGCGGGATGGCCACCATGCCCGCGATGTAGATGAGGGTCGCGAGACCGACGCCGGCCCAGATGTCGACGATCGCCACGGAGACGAGCGCGAGCGACGGATCGGTGTACCAGCCCGGTCCGTCGATGCCGATCGCGGCCAGCCCCTCGTTGATCGGCCCGTCGAACGGGTCCATGAGCACCTTGAACAGGATGCCGACGCCGATGACGCTGACGAGCACCGGGAAGAACACGACCGAGCGGATGAAGCCCCGGGCGATGATCTGCGAGCTGAGGAACACCCCGAGCAGCAGGCCCAGCACGACCTTCGCTCCTGAGGTCAGGAAGGCGTAGATGAACGTGTTGATGAAGCCCTGGACGAGCTGCGGCTCCTGGAAGAAGCGGACGAAGTTGTCGAAGCCGATGAACTCGACGTTGAACAGCGTCCAGCGGGTGAGTGAGAAGTAGAACGACGCGAGGGTCGGGACGAGGAAGAGGACGAGGTAGAACACGCCGGCCGGGATGAAGAACCACGTGGGATACGGGCTCTTCATGGGCCGGCGCTTGGCCGGCCCGGCTGGGCTGATCGCCCCCGGCGACGTCGAGGTGCGGCCTTGGGCCGTCGCGGTGGTCATGGTGGATCTCCCGGATATGGCTGCGGGGTCGGACCGGCCGGCCCGACCCCGCAGGCGATCAGTGCGGCTTACCAGCCTTCGATGCCGAGCTGCTGGGCCTGCTTCTTGACATCCTCGTCGTACTGGGCGGCGCCGTCAGCGGCCGAGGTGATTCCGGATCCCACGGCGACGGTGATCTGCTCGAGGGCCGGGCCCTTGATGGGCGAGAGGAACTCGAGGGCGAGGTTGGTCTTGCCATCGTCGAAGTACTGCTGCAGGTCGGAGACCATGGCCGGCACGTCGTCGGGCAGGTCGCAGCCCTCGATCACGAACGGACCCTGCGGGGCGTTCGCCTCGGACTGGATGTCGCAGGCCTCGGGCGTGGCGAGGAACTCGAGGAACTTCTTGGAGGCCTCGAGCTTGTCGCCCTCGGTCGACTTCGGGATGTAGACGGTGTTGGTCGGCATCCACACGGTGAGGCCGTTGGTCGAGGCATCCGGACCCGGCAGCGGGAAGGTGCCGACCACGTCGGCCGCCTCGGGGTTCGTGGTCATGAGCTGCCCGGCGGCGAACGTGAGGATCGGGTACTGCGCACCCTCGCCGGTGGCGACCATCGTCACGCCGTCGGCGTAGGTCGCCGACGCGAAGTCCTCGTTGAAGAGGCCCTTGTCGAACGCCTCCTGCAGGTGCTCGAACCCGGCGAGTGCCGGCTCGTCGACGTACTTGGCCTTGTTGTTCGTGTACTCCTCGGCCCAGTCGGGGTTCTCGGCCAGCACGTTGTTGAAGTCGCCGAGCACGAAGAGCTGCGACGTCCACGTGTCGCCGTAGGTCTGCACGATCGGAGCGGCGACGCCCGCCTGCTTGATCGCCTCGCTGTTCGAGATGAACTCGTCCCAGGTCGTCGGGACCTCGAGGCCGAGCTGCTCGTAGATGTCCTTGTTGTAGATCACGGCGCCAGCCATCGACTGCCCCATCGGGACGCCGTAGAGGCCGTTCTCGGTCGAGACGCTCTGCACGAACCGGTCGTCGAACTTGCCGACGTAGTCCTCGTCGGCCAGGTTCACGAGCGTGTCGTCGGGGCTCAGCGCCTGCATGAGCGAGCCGGAGTTGTACTGGAACAGGTCGTCCATCTCGCCGGTGGCGAGGCGCGTCTTCACGACGTTGTCACCGTCGGCGCCCTGCGGGCGCGTCTCCACCTCGATGCTGATGTCGGGGTTCTCCTCCACGAACGCGTCGACGAGGGCCTGCGCGGTGGCGACGGTCGCTTCGCCGTTGTCGACCAGGAAGGTCAGGGAGGTCGCGCCTCCCTCACTGGAACCGGAACCGCCTGCGGTGCAGCCGGCGAGTGCGAGCGACAGGGCGAGACCGCCTGCGCCGATGGCGACGAGGGAACGTCGCTGGGAACGGGGGACCATCTTCTTTACCTCCATGTAAAGCAACTGCGCTGTTGAGTGCTCCGAATGGTCTCGGTGCTGTGGCGTGGCCCACGTTACGAGCGTCGGAGAAAGTTTGTCAACCGATCTACACAAATTCCTTGAAACGATTTACGATCGATCCCATGCCACGACGTAGATCGGTCTATTCCGCTCGACGGCGCGGTGTATCGTGACAGCCAGCCGAACATCCGACCATCGAAGGCGAAAGGGGGAGACCGTGGCACAGGCGAGAGCAGCGACCATCGAGGACGTGGCCCGCGAGGCCGGCGTCTCGCGCGCGGCGGTCTCCAAGGTCATCCGCAATGCCTACGGCGTGAGCCCCGCGATGCGGGAGCGCGTCACGGCCGCGATCGAGGCCCTGGACTATCGCCCACGGGTCGCCGCCCGGGCGATGCGCGGATCGAGCTTCACCCTCGGCATCGAGATGCCGCACATCGGCAACCCGTTCTTCACGAAGATCGTCGCAGGAGCCACCGCCGCGCTCGCCGGCACCGACTACCAGCTCATCATCGCGCCCGCCGACGTCGACGGCGAGGAGGGCGTGCGCGCCATCGGTGCACTCGCCGATCGCCAGGTCGACGGCATCGTCGCGATCTCCCCGCTCGTCTCCGCCGAGTGGCTCGAACGGCTCGCGGGTCGCGTGCCCGTGGTCATGCTCGGTCGCCACGACAACTCCACGGCCTACGACACCGTGACGGGCGACGACGTCGAAGGCACGCGGCTGGTCATGGAGCACCTGTTCGAACTCGGCCATCGCCGCATCGTGCACCTCACGCGCAGCGAGGAGGTCACTCGCCCGGGGTCCGGCAACCCCCACGCGCTGCGCCTCGAGGGGTACCTCGAGCGCATGCGCGAAGCCGGCTACGCCGACGACATCCGCGTCGTGCGGACGGGCCTCGACGAGGAGTCGGCACGGCTCGACACGCTCGCCCTGCTCGACGACGACGTGCCGACCGCGATCTTCGTGGGCAACGACGAGCTCGCGTTCGGCGCGCTCCGGGCCCTGGCCGAGCATGGGCTCTCATCCGACGTCTCCGTCGTCGGCTACGACGACGTCGACATCGCCAGCTACCCGGCGATCTCGCTCACCAGCGTCAACCAGGCCGGCGAGGCGATGGGCGAGCGGGCGATCCGCCTGCTGCTCGAGCGCATCCAGGGCCGCACCGACCCGATCCACTTCTCCGTCGAGCCGTCGCTCAAGGTGCGCGACTCGACCCGGCCCGTAGCGGTGGAACCGACCGCCTGACCGAAACCGACCCCTCGAACCGCCGGCGCGACCACGATCCGGTCGCGTCGGGCACCACCCATGGAAGGACACGGATGTCCACGCACCTCCCCTCACCCACGACCGGCGACCCCGGCGCGCACGTCGTCGCGCTGCGGTCCCAGTACCCCGACGGCCTGCTCGGGGTGCCGCGCACCGGCCTCCGCCTCAGCTGGCGCGCCGACGCGGCATCCGCCCAACTCGGCTACCAGGTGCGCTGGAACGGCGCGCACTCGGGCGAGGCCGACCCGGTCGCATCGGATGCCGCGATCGGCGTCGTCGCCCCGGGCCCCGAGCTCGAGCCCGGCGAGGAGCGCCGCTACGCGGTGCGCATCGCGACCGAGGCCGGCTGGTCGGGCTGGAGCGACGACCTCGTGGTCGACGCCTCCATCGACGCGGCCGCGCTCGAGGCCCGGCCCATCGGCGGCTCGCAGCCGACGGAGGGGCCGGTCATGCTGCTGCGCACCGGGGTCGCGCTCCCGGCCGAGCCGGTTCGGGCGCGACTGCGCGCCACGTTCTGGGGCGTCGGTGAGCTGCGCGTCAACGGCGTGCGCGCGACCGAGGAGCACCTCTCCCCGGGGTGGACCGCGTACCAGCACCGCGTGGTGCTCGGCACCTGGGACGTGACCGACCTGCTGCACGCGGGCGACAACGCGCTCGGCGTGCAGCTCGCCGATGGCTGGTACCGCGGTCGGCTCGGCTGGGAGGACGGGACCGAGCAGTACGGCACCGAGCTCGCGGCGCTCGTGCAGCTCGACGTCGAGTGCGCCGACGGCTCGCACGTGCGGGTCGGCACGTCGCCCGAGTGGACGACCTCGGTGGGCGGCATCCGCTCGGCGAGCCTCTACGACGGCGTGGAGATCGATCTCCGCGACGAGCCCCCCGGCTGGGATGCCCCCGGATTCGACGACTCGGGCTGGGCGCCGGCCCGCGAGATCGCCGTCGACGCCTCGGTCGTCGAGCCGCGCCTCACGACCGGCGTCCGCACGGTCGCGGAGTGGGACGTCGCGGTGCAGCCACGCGAGGGGCACGCATTCCTCGACCTCGGACAGAACATCGCCGGGTGGCTCCGCCTCACTGTGCGGGGCCGAGCCGGCGACCGCGTCGAGGTGCGCCACGCCGAGGTGCTCGAGCCCGATGGCTCGATCCACACGAAGTCGCTGCGCACCGCTCGCGCGGCCGACGGGTACGTGCTCGCCCACGACGGCGAGACGACGCTCGAGCCGACGTTCACCTTCCACGGATTCCAGTACGCCGAGGTCACCGGCGCCGAGGTCGTGGCGGCCACGGCCGTCGCCGTCTCGAGCGCCGACCGCGTGCGCTCGACGTTCGAGAGCGCCGACCCCCGCCTCGACCGGCTGCACTCGAACGTCGCCTGGTCGCAGCGCGACAACTTCGTGTCGCTCCCGACCGACTGCCCGCAGCGCGACGAGCGCCTCGGATGGACGGGCGACGCGCAGGCGTTCGCGCCGACCGCGTCGACGCTGTTCGACGTCGAGGCGTTCTGGATGTCGTGGCTGCGCGACCTCGAGCTCGACCAGGACGCCGAGGGGGCGGTCGCCGCCGTCGTGCCGAACATTCTCAAGGACGACCAGATCGCGGGCGGCGAGTGGATCACGATGGGCCGCGCCGGCTGGGCGGATGCCGCGACGATCGTGCCGTGGTCGGTCTACGAGTCGTACGGTAGCGACGAGGTGCTCGTGCGCCAGCTCGACAGCATGCGCCGCTGGGTCGCGAGCCTCGAGCGCCGCGCCGGCGCCGGCGACGGCCTGCTGCCCACCGAGTTCCAGTTCGGCGACTGGCTCGATCCGGATGCCCCGGGCGACAAGCCCTGGGCGGCGAAGGTCTCGTCGGACTACGTGGCGAACGCCTTCTTCGCGCGCAGCGCGCACCTCCTCGCCGAGGCCGAGCGCCTCGTCGGCGACCCCGCCCTGGCGGAGGCGGCCGACCGGCTCGCCGACCGCGTTGCGCGCGACACCTGGGAGCGCTGGGGCGCGGAGGCCGTCGAGACGCAGACCGGCGCCGCGATCGCGCTCGAGTTCGGCATCGCGCCCGAGGTGGAGCGCGAGCGCATCGCCGAGGGCCTCGCGCGCAACGTGCGCGAGGAGCGCGGCCGCATCGCCACGGGCTTCCTCGGCACGCCGCTCGTGCTCTTCGCGCTGGTGCGCGCGGGGCATGTCGATGAGGCGTTCCTCATGCTGCTGCGCCTCGAGCCGCCGTCGTGGCTCTACCAGGTGGAGATGGGCGCGACGACGGTGTGGGAGCGCTGGGACGCCCTCGCGCCCGACGGCACGATCCACTCGGGCGAGATGGCGACCGACGACAGCTCGGGCATGCTCTCGTTCAACCACTACGCGTACGGCGCGGTCGTCGACTGGGTCTACCGCTACGTCGGCGGGCTCGCCCCGACGCTCGAGCGCCCGGGATACCGTCGCATCGTCGTCGCCCCGCGCCCGTCGACGGCGATCCCGTGGGCACGTGCGTCGGTGGAGACCCGGCTCGGCGCGGCATCCGTCGACTGGCGCCTCGTCGACGCCGACCTCCATCTGGACCTCGTCGTGCCGTTCGGCGCCGAGGCGGTGCTCGACCTGCCCGTCACCGAGGCGTCGTCCGTCGAGGTCGACGGCGTGCCGCACGACGGCGCACCCCTCGGCCCCGGCTCGCACCGGGTCGTCGCCACGGCCGTGCGGGTCGCCGACCCGGCCGCACTCGTCACGCCGACACACTGACGCCGTCGCCCGGGGCCGACGCCGACGCGGCGGCCCCGGGTCGTGCGGGAGTCCCCTGCACGCTGCGGGCGTCCGTTACGATGGAAAACGCATTCCCCACTTGCGTCCCATCGTTCGAACGCCTACGCTTGAAACGATTCACAACGAATCGTCACCGACCGACCGGCACGACCACGAGACGGAGAGCTCGACGATGAGCACTGCACCCCGACCGAGCGAACGAGTCTGCTTCCAACTGCAGGTCGACGCCGCCCGGCTCGGCGAGTACCGCGAGCGTCACGCCGCAGTCTGGCCCGACATGCTCCGCGCCATCGAGGCGTCGGGCCGGCGCAACTACTCCCTCTTCCTCCGCGAGGACGGCCTGCTCATCGGCTACTACGAGACCGAGGACGACGCGGCATCCCAGGCCACACTCGAGGCCGACCCGCGCACCGCGGCCTGGGAGGCCGAGATGGCGCCGTTCTTCGTCGCCCTCGACGGCCGCCCCGACCAGGGCGCCCCACGACTTCCCGAGGTCTTCCACCTCGAGGACCAGCTCGCCGCGCTCGACGCCGACGCCGACGCCGAGCGCTGAGCTCCCACCGACCACCAGCACAGAAAGCAGCGACCAGTGAGCACCCTTCCCGCCGCCATCCTGTCCGAACTCGAGCTCCAGTCGATCGAGCTCCCCTCGTGGGCGTTCGGCAACTCGGGCACCCGCTTCAAGGTCTTCGCGACCCCGGGCACCCCGCGCGATCCGTACGAGAAGATCGCGGATGCCGCGCAGGTGCACAAGTACACCGCGCTCGCGCCGACCGTGGCGCTGCACATCCCGTGGGACAAGGTCGACTCGTACGACGACCTGCGCACGCATGCGGACGACCTCGGCGTCTCGCTCGGCACCATCAACTCCAACACGTTCCAGGACGACGACTACAAGTTCGGCGCCCTCACGCACGAGGACCCCGCGGTGCGCCGCAAGGCCATCGACCACCACTTCGAGTGCATCGACATCATGCACGCGACGGGCAGCCGCGACCTGAAGATCTGGCTCGCCGAGGGCTCGAACTACCCCGGCCAGGCCGACCTGCGCGGCCGGCAGGACCGCCTGCACGAGTCGCTGCAGGAGATCTACGCACGCCTCGGCGACGACCAGCGCCTCGTGCTCGAGTACAAGTTCTTCGAGCCGGCGTTCTACCACACCGACGTCCCCGACTGGGGCACGAGCTACGCCCAGGTCGCCGCGCTCGGCGACAAGGCGATGGTCTGCCTCGACACCGGCCACCATGCACCGGGCACGAACATCGAGTTCATCGTCATGCAGCTGCTGCGCCTCGGCAAGCTCGGCTCGTTCGACTTCAACTCGCGGTTCTACGCCGACGACGACCTCATCGTGGGCGCGGCCGACCCGTTCCAGCTGTTCCGCATCATCTTCGAGGTGATCCGCGGCGGCGGCTTCAACCACCCCGATGTCGCGTTCATGCTCGACCAGTGCCACAACGTCGAGGACAAGATCCCCGGCCAGATCCGCTCGGTGCTCAACGTGCAGGAGATGACCGCGCGTGCGCTGCTCGTCGACACCGAGGCGCTGCGCGCCGCGCAGGTGTCGGGCGACGTGCTCGAGGCCAACCGCATCTTCATGGACGCGTTCTACACCGACGTGCGCCCGGCCCTCGCCGAGTGGCGCGAGTCGCGCGGCCTCCCCGCCGACCCGATGCGGGCGTTCGCGGCATCCGGCTACCTGCAGCAGATCGCGGCCGACCGCGTCGGCGGCGTGCAGGCCGGTTGGGGCGCCTGACCCCCTGCCTCCCTCCCCTTCCCCCTCGCGAGTGGGCGATCTTGGCGGTCTCACATCCGTCGATATCGCCAGGATCGCCCACTCGCGGAACCTGAACCGACGACGAGAGCGACGAGCGTGACGAGAGGAGCGAGCGGATGACGCAGCAGACGCCGTACGGCGCGGCCGACGGCCTCGTGCGGGTGTACCCGGCGGATGCCGCGGCGCTCCGTCCGACGCCCGGGCTCGTCTGGGCGCACGGCGGCGGCTTCGTCGCGGGCGACCTCGACATGCCCGAGGCGGACTGGGTCGCGCGCGCCCTCGCCGCCCACGGGATCACGGTCGTCTCGATCGACTACCGCCTGGTCGGCGACGGCTCGGGGCGCTACCCGGCCGGGTCCGACGACGTGCTCGCGGCCTGGACCTGGACGCTCGACCACGCCGACGAGCTCGGGCTCGACCCGGAGCGCGTCGCGATCGGCGGCGCGAGCGCGGGCGCCAACCTCGTGACGGGCGCGGTGCTGCGGCTGCTCGGCTCCGACCGGTGGTCGAGTAGCGGCGTCGCACGCGACGCGAATCGAGACCCGGCGCCACGTCTCGATACGGCTGCTTCGCGGCCTACTCGACGACCGCTCCCGGCCGGCGTCGTCCTCGCCTACCCCACCCTGCACGCCGTGCAGCCCGCACCCGATGCCGCGCTGCGCGCCCTCCTAGACGCGAACCCCGCCGCCGACCGCTTCTTCCCCGCCGCCGTCCGCGACATGTACGAGGCCTACCTCGGCGGACCCGTCGACGACGCACCGATCACCGCCGTGCCCGGCAGCGCCGCGGCCTCCGACCTCGCCGGCTTCCCGCCGGTGCTCATGGTCAACGACGAGGCCGACGAGCTCCGCGTCTCGGGCGAGGCGTTCGCCGCGACCCTCGTGGAAGCCGGCGTCCCCGTCGACGTCGTTGTCGAGCCCGGCACCGAGCACGGCCACCTGAACCGACCCGACGAGCCCGCGGCATCCGCCTCGATCGAGCGCGTGGTGCGCTGGATCGCGTGGCTCGAGACCCACCACCGGACCACCCTCCGACTCACCGAAGGAATCACCCCATGACGAACCAGGCAGCTGCCGACCTCATCGCGCGGTCGAACCGCCTCGGCGCCGACCCGAAGAACACGAACTACGCCGGCGGCAACACGTCGGCGAAGGGCACCGAGACCGACCCGGTCACGGGCGAGCCCGTCGAACTGCTCTGGGTGAAGGGCTCGGGCGGCGACCTCGGCACCCTGAAGGAGTCGGGTCTCGCGGTGCTCCGCCTCGACCGGCTCCGCGACCTCGTCGAGGTCTACCCAGGCGTCGAGCGCGAGGACGAGATGGTCGCCGCGTTCGACTACACGCTGCACGGCAAGGGCGGCGCGGCGCCGTCGATCGACACGGCCATGCACGGCCTCGTCGACGCGGCGCATGTCGACCACCTGCACCCCGACTCGGGCATCGCGATCGCGACCGCGGCCGACGGCGAGGAGCTGACCGGCAAGATCTTCGGCGACAAGGTCGTGTGGGTGCCGTGGCGCCGCCCGGGCTTCCAGCTCGGCCTCGACATCGCCGAGATCAAGGCGAAGAACCCGCAGGCGGTCGGCTGCATCCTGGGCGGGCACGGCATCACCGCGTGGGGCGACGCGTCTGAGGAGTCCGAGCGGAACTCGCTCTGGATCATCGACACCGCCGCCGCGTACCTCGCCGAGCACGGCAAGGCCGATCCGTTCGGCGCGGTCGTGCCCGGCTACGAGCCGCTCCCCGAGGCCGAGCGCCGCGCGAAGGCCGCCGCCCTCGCGCCGACGATCCGCGGTCTCGCGTCGTACGACCGCCCGCAGGTGGGCCACTTCACCGACGCCGACGTGGTGCTCGAGTTCCTCAGCCGCGAACAGCTCGCCCCGCTCGCCGCACTCGGCACGAGCTGCCCCGACCACTTCCTGCGCACCAAGGTCAAGCCGCTCGTGCTCGACCTCCCCGCCGACGCGTCGATCGAGGACTCGATCGCACGCCTGAAGGAGCTGCACGAGCAGTACCGCGCCGACTACCAGGCGTACTACGACGCGTATGCGACGCCCGAGTCCCCCGCGATCCGCGGCGCCGACCCGGCGATCGTGCTCGTGCCGGGCGTGGGCATGTTCTCGTTCGGCGCGAACAAGCAGACCGCGCGCGTCGCGGGCGAGTTCTACGTGAACGCCATCAACGTGATGCGCGGGGCGGAGTCGCTCTCGACGTACGCGCCGATCTCCGACGAGGAGAAGTTCCGCATCGAGTACTGGGCGCTCGAGGAGGCCAAGCTCCAGCGCATGCCGAAGCCCAAGACGCACGCGACGCGCATCGCGCTCGTGACCGGCGCGGCATCCGGCATCGGCAAGGCCATCGCGACCCGACTCGCGGCCGAGGGCGCGTGCGTCGTCATCGCCGACCTCGACCTCGAGAAGGCGCAGGCGGCCGCGGCCGAGCTCGGCAACAGCGACGTCGCGATCGGCGTGCAGGCGAACGTGACGGATGCCGCCGCGATCCAGCGCGCGATCGACGACGCGGTGCTCGCCTTCGGCGGCCTCGACCTCGTGGTGAACAACGCCGGCCTGTCGCTGTCGAAGCCGCTCCTCGAGACCACCGAGGCGGACTGGGACCTGCAGCACGACGTCATGGCGAAGGGCTCGTTCCTGGTGTCGAAGGCCGCGGCGAAGGTGCTCATCGAGCAGGGCCTCGGCGGCGACATCATCTACATCTCGTCGAAGAACTCGGTGTTCGCCGGCCCGAACAACATCGCCTACTCGGCGACGAAGGCCGACCAGGCCCACCAGGTGCGCCTCCTCGCGGTGGAACTCGGCGAGTACGGCATCAAGGTCAACGGCATCAACCCCGACGGCGTCGTGCGCGGCTCGGGCATCTTCGCCTCGGGCTGGGGCGCGAACCGCGCCAAGACCTACGGCATCGAGGAGGAGGACCTGGGCAAGTTCTACGCCCAGCGCACGATCCTCAAGCGCGAGGTGCTCCCCGAGCACGTCGCGAATGCGGTGTTCGTGCTCACCGGCCCCGAGCTGAGCCACACGACCGGCCTGCACATCCCGGTCGACGCGGGCGTCGCCGCGGCCTTCCTCCGATGAGTACGCACCGGTGGTCGAGGAGCGCCCGGCGCAGCCGGACGCGTATCGAGACCATCGCACCGCGTCTCGATACGCGTCGCCTGCGGCGGCGCTGCTCGACGACCGGGGTGGACCGATGACCGGCGGGTCGGTCGCCGCGGTCGACCTCGGCGCGACGAGCGGCCGCGTCATCGTCGGCCACGTCGACGCCGCGGCCGGCCGGCTGGAGCTCGACCAGGTCGCCCGGTTCCCGAACGGGCCCGTGCGGCTCGCGTCGGGCCTGCACTGGGACCTCACCGGCCTCTACCGCGACCTCACGCGCGGGCTCGCGGACGCGTTCCGCCGCGAGCCCGGTGTCGCGTCGATCGGCGTGGACTCCTGGGCGGTCGACTACGGCCTGCTCCGCGGGGACCGCCTGCTCGGCGAGCCGTTCCACTACCGCGACGAGCGCAACGAGCGCGCGGTGGAGCGGGTCCACGCGATCGTGCCGTTCGAAGAGCTCTACCGCCGCAACGGGCTGCAGTTCCTCCCGTTCAACACCGTCTACCAGCTCGCGGCCGAGCAGTCGGGCGGCCTGCTCGACCTCGCCGACTCGATGCTCCTCGTCCCCGACCTCATCGGCTTCCAGCTCACGGGCACTCGAGTCGCCGAGCTGACGAACGCGTCGACGACCGGCCTCGTCGGGGTGGAGACGGGCGAGTGGGACTACGCGCTCGTGGAGCGGCTCGGGCTCGAGGCATCCGTGCTGCCCCGACTCGTCTCGCCGGGTGCGTCGCTCGGCGCCCTCCGCCCCGACGTCGCGGCCGACCTGGGCGCGCCCGCGGGCGTCGAGGTGGTCGCGGTCGGCTCGCACGACACCGCGTCGGCGGTCGTCGCCGTGCCGATGCGCGCCGAGTCCGCCGCCTACATCTCGTGCGGCACCTGGGGTCTCGTCGGCGTCGAGCTCGAGCAGCCGGTGACCACGGATGCCGCGCGCGAGGCCAACTTCACGAACGAGGGTGGCGTCGACGGACGCGTCCGCTTCCTGCACAACGTGATGGGGCTCTGGCTGCTGTCGGAGTCGGTGCGCTGGTGGGAGCGCGACGGATCGTCGATCGACCTGCCCGAGCTGCTCGCGCAGGCGGCCACGGTGACGACCGACGTCACGGTGTTCGACGCGAACGACCCGCGGTTCCTCGCGCCGGGCGACCTGCCCGGGCGCATCGCCGAGTGGTGCGCCGAGCGCGGCGTGCCCGCGCCGCAGAGCCGCGCGGAGTTCGCCCGCTCGATCATCGAGAGCCTCGCCGAGGCGTTCGCGAGTGCGGTGCGCACGGCGTCGATCCTCTCGGGCGTCGACGTCGAGACGATCCACGTCGTCGGCGGCGGCGCGCTCAACGAACTGCTCTGCCGGCGCACGGCCGACCGCTCAGGACTCCCCGTGCTGGCCGGCCCGGTCGAGGCGACCGCCATCGGCAACGTGCTCGTGCAGGCCCGCGCGGCCGGCTTCGCCGGGGCCGACCTCGAGTCGCTCCGGGCGCTCGTCGCGGCGTCGTTCCAGCCCGTCCGCTACGAGCCGCGGGTCCGCTGAGGTCGTGCATCGGGGTGCGGGGTCTCGAGACGGCCGCTGCGCGGCCTCCTCGACCCGCGCAAGCCGATCAGTGCCCGTGCGCGAGCTGCTGCAGCAGGATCACGCCGGCACCGAGCGCGAGCAGGATGCCGAGCGAGACGAGCTGCTTCCACCAGGCGACGCGCGTGCGACGCACGGCGAACCAGCCGATGAGGCCGAGCGTCACGAGGTAGACGATGGATGCCGCGCGCAGCGCACCCTCGAGCTGGAACACCCCGAGCACGGCGAGCACGAGCAGGATGAGCGGCACGCCCGCGGACGCGATCGCCGTTCCCGAGACCCGCGCCATGCGGCCCAGCTCGCCGCCGTCGGGGAACGCCTGATGCACGGCGAGGTGCGCGATGACCTCGGCCACGAAGCCCGCCGCCGAGATCGCGACGATGCCGACGAGCAGGGTGAGCGTCGCGCGCGTGGCCGTGAGGTGCTCGACGTTGTTGATCTGCACGAGCACGATCGCCAGCCCCGTGAAGGTCGCGTAGACGCGCTCCTTGAGCGCCTCGGCCCGCTCCTCGACCGGCCGGTCGGGGTGGTCCGGCGGGAGGCCCGGTCCGCGCCCGCGACGCGCTCGCCCGCGGTCGCGTCGGTCGTCGGCTGCAGCGGCCTCGTCCATGGCGGCCACGGTAGCAGCCGCACGGCAGCGCCTCTCCGCTCGCATCGGCGTCGCTCTGGAAGGATGGCCGGATGAGCGAATCCCGCCTCCTCGTGACCGTGCCCGGCGAGACCCTGCGACGGGCGATCGGCACCCCGCCCGAGGGCGTCGACATCGAGCTCTGGGACATGGACTCCCCCGCTCCCGCCGACCACATCGACCTCGTCGTGCCGCCGTACATGGGCGCGGCCGACCGGCTCGGCGCGCTCGAGGGCGTGTCCACCCGGCTCGTGCAGTCCCAGTCGATCGGGTACGACGACGTGCCCGCTGCGCTGCCGGCGGGCCAGGTGTTCGCGAACGCGGCATCCGTGCACGAGACCTCGACGGCCGAGCTGACGCTCGCCCTCGTGCTGGCGGCGCAGCGCGGCATCCCCGACTTCGTGCGCGCCGCCGAGGAGGGGCGCTGGGCGCCCGCCCGGCACGAGAGCCTCGCCGACCGGCGCGTGCTGCTGCTCGGCTACGGCGGCGTCGGCCGCGCGGTCGAGGCCCGGCTCGAACCCTTCGAGGTCGACCTCGTGCGCGTCGCCACGCAGGCCCGCGACGACGAGCGCGGACGCATCCACGGCATCGACGAGCTGCCCGCGCTGCTGCCCGAGACCGACATCGTGATCGTCGGCGTGCCGCTCACCGACGCGACGACGGGGCTCGTCGACGACGCGTTCCTCGCCGCGCTGCCCGACGGCGCGCTCGTCGTGAACATCGCGCGCGGCAAGGTGGCCGACACCGATGCGATCCTCGACCACGCCACGCGTGGACGCCTGCGCGTCGCGCTCGACGTGACCGATCCCGAGCCGCTGCCGCAGGGGCACCCGCTGTTCGCGCTGCCGAACGTACTCATCTCCCCGCACGTGGGCGGCGCCTCGACCGCGATGATGCCGCGCATGGCCCGGCTGGTGCGCACCCAGATCGAGCGGATGCTGCGCGGCGACGAGCCCCTCAACGTCGTGCTGCGCACCTGACCCGGCCACCGACCCCTGTAACTCCCCGAGAGGACTCCCCCATGCCGCAGTTCGACGCCGCCTTCGACTGGGTCCGCCGCAACGTGCACGACGGCCCGCTGCCGTCGGCCGTGCTCGGCGTCGCCACGGCGGAGGGGGTCGTGGCGCTCGAGGCCTTCGGCGCGACCGGCGGCCACGCGGCATCCGTCGACGACCACTACCCGCTGTTCTCGATCACGAAGCCGATCGTCGGACTCGCGGCCCTGCACCTCATCGAGCAGGGACGACTCACGCCCGAGACACCGCTGACGCGCGCCGTGCCCGAGTTCGGCGGCTGGCGCGACGACATCGTGCGCCTGCGCCACCTCGTGAGCCACACCTCGGGCATCAGCGAGCCGCCGCTCGACGTGCCCGACGGCCTCCGGCCGTCGTTGCTCGTGCCGTCGCGCGACTTCCCGGCGGGCGCCGCCTCGCGCTACTCGTCGATCGCGTTCGAGGGCATCGCCGCACTCATCGAGGACGCGTCGGGCGCGCCCTGGGAGCAGGCAATCGCGAAGGTCGGCGAGCGCGCGGATGCCCCGGGCCTCACGTTCGACGCCGACTCGACGCCGCACCTGCCGGTCGACGTCGTCGAGCAGGGCCTCGACTGGGGGCAGTTCACGTCGCTGCGGCATCCGGGGGCCGGACTGTTCGCCCGTGCCGCCGACCTGCTCGCGATCGGCAGCGCGCTGCTGCGCAACGACGGGTCGCTCGTGGCGCCCGTGACCTTCGAGGCGATGCGCCGCCCGCTCACCGCCGGCCTGCCGAAGCTCGAGCCGTACATCGAGTCGCGTGGCCAGGACTGGGGCTTCACGTGGAACCTCCGGCACTCGGCGCCGGGCCTGCTCGCGCGCGACACGTTCGGCCACGGCGGCTGGGCCGGCACGGAGTTCTGGATCACGCCGTCGCTCGACGTCTGCTTCGTGCTGCTGACGAACATCGGCGGGGGCTTCGGCCGCTTCGGCGTCGACGGCGACGAGCTCCACAACGCGGTCGCCGCCGCGGCCTGAGCCGCGCCGCTGCGGCCGCTCGCGCGGCCGCGACCTGTCCGGGATCCCGGAACCGGCGTACGCTGGGAGTCGGCCGAACGTCTGCCGCGCGATCCGAGACACCGCATGGACACGGTGATGGAGATGGAGATCGGTCCCGGTCCCGAGCCGGGAACGTACGTCTCACGTGTGCTCCGATCGATCGGCGGCGGCGAGCCGAGCGAGACGTTCCGGCTCGACGTCGACGAGCTGCTGCGTCGACGTCCCGACCTCGAGGCCAGCGTGCTGCTCTCGTCGGTGTCGGCGCGTCGCATCATGTCGGACACCGAGGCGAACCTGCAGGCGCTCGGGCGCGAGCTGTTCGAGGCCGCGTTCGCGGGCGACGTGTACGCCGCCTACCGTACGAGCGAGGCCGTCGCGTCGGAACGCGGATCGGGCGTGCAGGTCGCGCTGCGCCTCTCGGCGCCGGGGCTGTCCGCCCTCCCATGGGAGGCGCTGTACGACCCGGCCACCGAGATCTACCTGTGCCGCAAGGAGCCGCTGGTCCGGCGAGTGCCCGCCCCGCACGCGCCGGCGCCGCTCGCGATCGACCTCCCGTTGCGCGTGCTCGCGATGGTGTCGTCGCCCCGCGGCCTGCCGCCCCTCGACGTCGAGCACGAACGGGAGCTCCTCGAGGAGGCGCTGCGACCGCACCTCGACGCCGGGCGCGTACGGATCGAGTGGCTCGAACCCGTCACGTGGTCGGGCGTGCACGACAAGCTGCTCGAGCAGGAGTGGCACGTGCTGCACTTCATCGGGCACGGGACGTACGACCTCGACACCGACGAGGGCGTGCTCGCGTTCGTCGGGCGCGACGGCCGGCCCGACTACGTCGCGGCATCCGCCCTCGCCGACCTGCTCGCCGAGGCCGAGCCGACGCCGCGGCTCGTGCTGCTGAACTCCTGCCGATCGGCAGCGGGCGGACCCGACGACCTCTTCTCGGGCACGGCGGCCGCACTGGCGCACAGCGGCATCCACGCGGTGGCCGCGATGCAGTTCTCGATCAGCGACACCGCCGCGATCGAGTTCTCCCGCGGGTTCTACTCCGCGCTGGCGCACGGCCGAGGGATCGACGAGGCGGTGCGGAGCGGCCGCATCGGCATCCTCGGCCTGGGCCGCGGCACGCTCGAGTGGGTGACCCCCGTGCTGTACCTGCGCGGAGAGGACGCGCACCTGTTCGACGTGTCGTCCGTCGAGACGCCGGTCGCCGCCGCATCCGCGTCGAAGCGCAGCCGGAGGCCGTGGCTGGTGGGTGCGGCCGTGGCCATCGCGGCCGTGGCTGCCGCGCTCATCACGTTCGCCGTCCTCCCTCGCACAGATGGCGGCGGCTCCGGCGCCAGTGACCCCGATGGAAGCGGAGGCGGCTCCGCGTCCTCGACGGAGATCTCGGTCCCGCTCACGACCGCGTGGACGAGAACGGGCGTGTCCTGCGATGCCGGCGACTCCATCCACATCTCCGCCCGCGGCGAGGGCGGCTACGACGCGAGCGGCGATCCCGTCGGGCCGGGCGGGATCGCGACGGACCAGTTCGTGGAGGAACGCGTCTACTCGGACATGTTCCCGTTCGCGCTGATCGGCCGGCTGAACAACCGGTCCGACGCGTTCCCGGTGTACGCCGAGTACACCTACGAGTGCCCGCAGGCCGGCGAACTGCTGCTCGGGCCCAACGACAACCTGCTCGAGGACAACAGCGGCGCGTTCACCGTGACCGTCGAACTCGAGTCGGCGGGATGAGGCGGGGTGACGTGATGTCCGGGTCATCCCGCAGCGCGCATTCAGGGGCTCCACGCTGTTCCGGCGCCTCCGGACCGACGAGGATTCGCCCATGGACACCGTGATGGAGTTGGAGATCGGGCCCGGGCCCGAACCGGGCTCCTACGTGGTGCGCGTGCTGCGGTCGGTCGGGGGCGGCGAGCCCACCGAGACGGTCCGGCTCGACCTCGACGATCTCGTCGACCGGCGCCCCCACCTGGAGGCCAGCGTGCTGTCGTCGTCGGTGACGGCGCGCCGGGTCATGTCCGACACCGAGGCGGCGATCCAGGACGTCGGGCGCCGCCTCTTCGACTCGGCGTTCGCGGGCAGCGTCGCCGGCGCGTACCGCACGAGCATGGCCGTCGCTTCGGAGCGAGGGAAGAGCGTGCAGATCGCCCTGCGCCTGACTGCTCCGGGCCTCGCCGCGCTGCCGTGGGAGACGTTGTACGACGCGCAGACGCAGACGTACCTCTGCCGCAAGGAGCCGCTCGTGCGCAACGTGCCGGCTCCGTACTCGCCCGCGGCGCTCGCGGTGTCGCCGCCGCTGCGCGTGCTCGCGATGATCTCGTCGCCCCGCGGGCTCCCCGCCCTCGACATCGACGACGAGCGCGAGCGGCTCGCGAGCGCGCTGAAGCCTCACCTCGATGCGGGCCGCGTCGAACTGCACTGGCTCGAGGATGCCTCGTGGGACGGCATCCACGCGAAGCTGCTCGAGCGCGAGTGGCACGTGCTCCACTTCATCGGCCACGGCGCCTACGACACCGACACCGACGAGGGCGTGCTCGCATTCGTCGGACGCGACGGCCGCGCGGACTACGTCGCGGCATCCGCCCTCGCCGACCTCCTCGACGAGGCCGATCCGACCCCGCGCCTCGTGGTGCTGAACTCCTGCCAGTCGGGCGCGGCCGGCACCTCCGACCTGTTCTCGGGCACGGCCGCGGCGCTCGCGCACAGCGGCATCCGCGCGGTCGCCGCGATGCAGTTCTCGATCAGCGACGTCGCGGCCATCGCGTTCGCCCGCGGCTTCTACACCGCGCTCGCCTACGGACGCGGCATCGACGAGGCCGTGCGCAGCGGCCGCATCGGCATCCTCGGCATCGGACGCGGCACGCTCGAGTGGGTCACGCCCGTGCTCTACCTGCGCGGCGAAGACGCCCACCTCTTCGACGTCGCGCCCCTGCCCGCGGCGCCGCCGCCGCAGAAGCGCCCCGAACCCGTCACGACGTCCGGCAGGATGTCCGGCGCGATGCCCGCCCTCGTGGAGGAGACCGCGCACCCCCGACCGACCGTCGGGGCCCCGCCTGCCGCCGCCTCGGCGCCGACGGGCTCGACGGGCTCATCGGATGTCGCGCGCGAGGCGCCCGTTCCGCCCCGCCCGCCCGCCGACGTGCCGCCACCGCCGGCGGCCCCGCCGTCCTCGGGTCCTCCGACCTCGCCGCCCGGGCCGCCATCCGGCTCGCCGCCCACGGCACCGACCCCGCGGCATCCGTCGAAGCGGCCGTCGCGCGCGAAGCCGTGGATCACCGTGGCCCTCATCGCCGCCGTCGCCATCGGCGGTGCGATCGCCACGTTCCTGCTCCTGCGGCCGGACACCGACGGCGGCGGCGGCGACGCGAGCACCGCCGAGCTCGCGCTCCCGATGGACACCGCCTGGACGGACGTCGGTCTGTACTGCGAGCAGGGCGACGAGTTCGTCATCACGGTGACCGGCACGGCGTACCACGACGGCACGGCCGAGTCCGAGGTCGGTCCCGACGGCCTGACGAACGGCGAAGGCGCGCAGTACCGGGTGCTGGCCGACGCGAACACCGCTTCGGTCATCGGCAGGCTGGACACGATCCCCGAGATGTTCCCGGTCGGTTCGGGAACGACCTACGTGTGCCCGGCGCAGGGCGGCCTGGAGCTCGGCATCAATGACACGGGACTCGTCGGCAACAGCGGTGAGTTCCACGTGTCGGTGGTGAAGAACAGCTGACGCGGGCGAGAGGGATGGACGTCATGGAACGGATCGCGATCTTCACGACCGACGACGGTGGCGAGGTCGCCATCCAGGTCGCCGACGACGGCCTGATCCCGGTGACGTCCGACGCGGACGTCGAGGCCCAGCGCGAAGGCCTGACGCTGCGGGGCATCCCCGAGGGCGCGCTGGCCACCCGCGGCATCCCGAGCGGCCGTCTCGTGGAACGCGCCCAGCAGAGCCTCGACGACGTGCTCGCGCACGCACGTCCGGCGGTCTCAGCGCTGGTGCGACAGGTGCGCGCCCAGGAGGACGCTCCTGACGAGCTCGAAGTGGAGTTCGGCTTCCAAGTGAGTCTCGAGGTGGGGGCGTACATCGCCGCGGCCGGCTCGATGGCCAACTTCCGCGTGACGATGCGCTGGCTCGCCGACGGGAGGTGACGGAGCCGTGGACGCTGCGATGGAGCTCGAGATCAGCCAGGGCGCCGAGCCCGGGACGTACGTCGTCGAGGTGCTGCGATCCGTCGGGGGTGGCGAGCCCACGGCCACGTTCACGCTCGACGTCGATGAGCTGCTCGACCGTCGCCAGGCACTCGAGGACAGCGTGCTGTCGTCCTCCGTCGCGGCACGCCGGATCATGCCGGCGACGGAGGTCGCGATCCAGGGCGTCGGCCGCCTGCTCTTCGAATCCGTGTTCCGTGGCGAGGTCGAGACGGCGTACCGCACGAGCCTCGCGGTGGCATCCGATCGAGGATCCGGAGTGCAGATCGTGCTTCGGCTGACCGCCCCTGGCTTGGCGGCGCTGCCGTGGGAGGCGCTGTACGACCCCGAGACGGGCTCGTACCTCTGCCGCAAGGAGCCGTTGGTGCGATACGTCCCCGCGCCGTACTCCCCGCCGACGCTCGCCCTGACCCCGCCGCTGCGCGTGCTCTGCATGATCTCCTCGCCCCGTGGCCTCCCGTCGCTCGACGTCGAGGGAGAGAAGGAACTGCTCGAGCAGGCGCTGCGACCTCACCTCGACAGCGGGCGCGTGCAGGTCGAGTGGCTCGAGCAGGTGACCTGGTCGAGCGTGCACGACAGGCTGCTCGAGCACGAGTGGCACGTGCTGCACTTCATCGGGCACGGCACCTACGACACCGAGACGGACGAGGGCGTCCTCGCGTTCGTCGGGCGCGACGGGCGAGCCGACTACGTCGCCGCCTCGGCCCTCGCCGACCTGCTCGCCGAGGCGGAGCCCACGCCCAGGCTCGTCCTCCTCAACTCCTGCCGATCGGGCGCCGGTGGTGGGGACGACCTCTTCTCGGGCACCGCTGCGGCGCTCGTGCACAGCGGGATCCACGCGGTCGCCGCGATGCAGTTCTCCGTCAGCGACCCGGCCGCGATCGAGTTCGCTCGCGGCTTCTACGCCGCACTCGCGCACGGTCGCGGCATCGACGAGGCGGTTCGCAGCGGCCGCATCGGGATGCTCGGCGTCACGCGCGGCTCGCTCGAGTGGGTGACCCCGGTGCTCTACCTGCGCGGGGACGACACGCGGCTCTTCGATGTCGCGGCGACGTCGAAGACGATTCCGGTGCCCGCTGCGGGGTCCGTGCCGCCGACGCCGCCTCCCACCGCGCCGACACGCCCGGTTCCGCCCCCCGGCGCGGGAAGCCCCGACGCCATGCCGCCGATCCACTCCGCGGACACCGGGGACGTCCCCGCGACGCTGATCCCGATCGTGCGAACGGACGTCGCCGCCGCCGGCACAGCCCCGAGCAGGCCGATGCCCCCGCCGCCGCCCACCGACGCGCACGCCGTGCCGCCGACCGCGCCGGCGACGCCGCCGTCGCCACCACCTCCCCCACCGCCACCGCCGCCCTCCGGCGGTCCGGCCGTGCCACCGACGCCGCCACCGCCCCGCACGGACGACGAGACCCACACGACCCACGACGACGAGAAGCCGCGCCTCGCGCCCTGGCTCATCGTGCTCATCGTCGTCCTCGGACTCGTCATCGGCGGGGGCATCGTCTACGCCCTCGTGCCCAAGCCCGGTCCCTCGCCCGAGGGGAACGGAAGCCAGCCGACCGGCGAGCCCGCTCCCACACCGCGCGCGGTGGTCTCCGTGCCGGGAGCGGGGCCCGACGTCGTCACGGACCTCCAGTGCGCCGCGGGCGAGGTCGTCGCGATGTCGGCCACGGGGACGGTCGACCAGGACACGGCGGTGGGCGATCCCCTCTTCGGCCCCGAGGGTTACACGGGACCGCCGGCCGGGTACCGGGCGGTGTACCCGGAGTTCGCGCCGGGTGCCCTCGTGGGCGGCCTGCTCCCGGTGGACGGCACAGACCTCTTCGGCGGCTTCGCCGACGACGGCACCGGCACGTTCCGGGCCGAGTACACCTGCCCGGCCGCCGGGACCATCTGGCTCGGCGTCAACGACCCCGTGCTGTTCGACAACGCCGGAAGCTTCGACGTGTCCATCTGGTGACGTCGGCGGCGAGCGACCGCCATCGGGAGCCCGCTTCCCCCGCGCAGCAGCCCGGGCGTTCTACGATCGGGGAACAACGCCCAACGACGGAAGGTCGACATGCCCGCCTCGGCAGAACCCCGCGTGGCCCTCTACTTCGACTTCGACAACATCGTCATCTCGCGCTACGACCAGCTGCACGGCGACGGCGCGTATCGCAAGGACACCTCGCGCAGCAAGGCGCCCGCCTCGGGCACGCAGGCCGCGGGGCGCCTGGTCGAGGCCACGGTCGACGTCGACGCGGTGCTCGACTACGCGTCGACGTTCGGCACCATCGCGCTGGCCCGCGCGTACGCCGACTGGTCGACCCCGGTCAACGCGAGCTACCGCGGGCAGCTCATCGACCGCGCGGTCGACCTCGTGCAGCTCTTCCCGCTCGTGAAGTCGATGAAGAACGGCGCCGACATCCGCCTCGCGGTCGACGCCGTCGAGGACCTGTTCCGCCTCGACGGACTCACCCACATCGTCATCGTCGCGGGCGACTCCGACTACGTGCCGCTCGCGCAGAAGGCCAAGCGCCTCGGCGCCTACGTCGTCGGCATCGGCGTGGCGGGCGGCACCAGCCGGGCCCTCAGCGCCGCCTGCGACGAGTTCGCCGACTACGACGCGCTGCTGTCGACGGATGCCGCGGTCGACGAGGACGAGAACCCGCCCGCGTCGCCCGAGGCCGCGCCCGAGCCGGCATCGAAGCCGTCGCGCGGTCGGTCGAAGAAGGCGACGGATGCCGCGCCCGACGCCGCCCAATCGCCGAAGTCGGGCGGCGCGGCATCCGCACCCGCCGAGCCCACGCCGCCGGCCGCACCGCCGACGCGCAACCCCGGCCGCCTGCTGCTGAAGGCGCTCGAGCTGCTGCGCGCGCGGAACGACCAGGAGTGGCAGCCGTCGGGCGCCGTGAAGAACCAGATGCAGCGGATGGACCCGTCGTTCCAGGAGCGCAAGCTCGGGTTCGGCTCGTTCAGCGACTTCGTGAAATCGCGCGCCGGCGTCGTGGAGCTCGACGAGGCGGGGAACCGCATCCGGATCCGCCCGAAGAAGGGCTGACCCGGCTCGCGGCACGCGCCGGCGTGGTCAGCGCCGCGAGCGACGCCCGTCGGCGCCCGGCCCGTAGATCACGACGCCCGCGATCGGCACGAGCAGGAACCAGAGCCAGGACCACGCGAAGCTGCCCATGAAACCGGTGATGAAGAACAGCGCGACGGCGAGCAGCGGGACGAGCGCCATGATCGTGGCGCCGACGCGCCCGCCCAGCGCGCGGCTGCCCCCATCGACGGGTTCCGCGGCCCGGTAGGCCGCGCCGAAGCCCGAGGCCGGCTCCGGCGGCGGGGGCACCGGTCCCGGCGTCGCCGCGAGCGGCACCGCCTGCTCGGCCGCGGGCGACTCCGGCAGGTCGGCGAAGAGCGGCACGAGGTCGGCTCGGGTCACCGCGCGGCGCGCCGCCGCGGACCGCTCCCCGTACTCCTCGGTCGAGAGGCGGCCCTCCGCGTGCGCCTGTGCGAGCCCGCCGACCGCCTCCTCGCGCTCGGCGTCGCTGAGGCGCTGGTCGGGTCGTTCGGGGGACGTGTATCCGCTCATGCGTCCAGCGTGCCCGAATGCGGCCGAGCGGTGGAAGGGTTTCGGAGGATTCCTTCCGGCGGGCTGTGGTCTGACCACATGTGCTAGTGTGGTCAGACCACATCGGAGCGGGCGAGAGGAGCGAGCAGCATGGCCGCTGCGGCATCCCAGGCGCCCGAGGCATCCGACGCCCCCGCTGCCGTCGTGCCCGACACGCCCCGCGCCTGGCAGACCGTGCTCGAACACGTCGAGCGGCAGCTGCTCGAGGGCTCCCTCTCGGTCGGCGACCACCTCCCCGGCGAGCGCGCCCTCTCCGCAGAGCTCGGCGTCGGCCGGTCGAGCGTGCGCGAGGCGCTGCGCGTGCTCGAGGTGCTCGGCCTGATCCGCACGCAGACCGGGTCGGGCCCCACCGCGGGCGCCATCATCATCGCGACGCCCGGTGGCGGCATGAGCGCGCTCATGCGCCTGCAGGTCGCCGCACGCGGCTTCCCCGTCGCCGACATCGTGCGCACCCGACTCCTGCTCGAGACCTCGGTGGCGGGCGACCTCGCCGACGCCCCGCACGCCGACCTCGCCCCCGCCCGACGCCTGCTCGACGCCATGGACGTCCCCGGCCTGTCGCCGTCGGAGTTCCTCGCGCTCGACGCGGCCTTCCACCTGGCGCTCGCCGAGGCATCCGGCAACCAGGTGATCACCGCCACCATGGCCGGCCTGCGCAGCGGCATCGAGGGCTACGCGCTCGCGGGCCTCGCGAACATCGACGACTGGGGCGCGACGTCGGGCCGTCTTCGCCACGAGCACCGGGGCATCGTCGAGGCGATCGACGCAGCGGATGCCCCGGCCGCCCGCTCGCGCGTCCACGAGCACATCTCGGGCTACTACGCCGAGACCCTCCCCGACCCGACCTGACCCACCAGCAACGAGAGAGAGCGACACCATGGTGCAGCGCCAGTTCCCGAACCCCAAGGAGCTCGCCGAGCTCATGCGGTTCAAGAAGCCGACGACGAACCCCACCGACCGCCGGCTCGAGAAGGCCCTGACGATCTGGGACCTGCGCGACATCGCGAAGCGCCGCACGCCCAAGGCCCCGTTCGACTACACCGAGGGCGCCGCCGAAGGCGAGCTGTCGCTCGCACGCGCCCGCCAGGCGTTCCAGGACGTGGAGTTCCACCCGTCGATCCTGCGCAACGTGCCCGTGGTCGACACGACCCGTGAGGTGCTCGGCGGCCCGAGCGCGCTGCCGTTCGGCATCGCCCCCACGGGCTTCACGCGCATGATGCAGACCGAGGGCGAGATCGCCGGCGCCGGCGCCGCGGGCGCGGCGGGCATCCCGTTCACGCTCTCCACGCTCGGCACGACCTCGATCGAGGACGTGAAGGCCGCCAACCCCAACGGCCGCAACTGGTTCCAGCTCTACGTGATGCGCAAGCGCGAGATCTCGTACGAGCTCGCGAAGCGCGCGGCATCCGCGGGCTTCGACACGCTCTTCTTCACGGTCGACACTCCGGTCGCGGGCGCCCGCCTGCGCGACAAGCGCAACGGCTTCTCGATCCCGCCGCAGCTCACGCCAGGCACCATCATCAACGCGCTGCCGCGGCCCGCCTGGTGGATCAACTTCCTCACCACGCCGAAGCTCGAGTTCGCGTCGCTGTCGTCGACGGGCGGCACCGTCGGCGAGCTGCTCGACTCGGCGATGGACCCGACGATCTCGTTCGAGGACCTCGACATCATCCGCGAGATCTGGCCGGGCAAGATCGTCGTCAAGGGGGTGCAGACCGTCGAGGACGCGAAGCTCCTCGCCGATCGCGGCGTCGACGGCATCGTGCTCTCGAACCACGGCGGCCGCCAGCTCGACCGTGCGCCGATCCCGTTCCACCTGCTCCCGCACGTGGTGCGCGAGGTCGGGAACGACCTCGAGGTGCACGTCGACACCGGCATCCTGAACGGCGCCGACATCGTGGCATCCGTCGCCCTCGGCGCGCGCTTCACGCTCATCGGCCGCGCCTACCTCTACGGGCTCATGGCCGGCGGACGACGGGGCGTCGACAAGACCATCTCGATCCTGCGCACCGAGGTCGAGCGCACGATGAAGCTGCTCGAGGTGGCGACGCTCGACGAGCTCGGCCCCCAGCACGTCACGCAGCTCGCGCGGCTCCAGCCCATCGCGAAGCCGGTGGCGGATGCCGCGGAGGCCGCGGTCGCGTCGAAGCCCACGACCGTGCGCTCGCCGCGCGCCTCCTCGACCGCACGCACGGCGTCGAAGAACGGCGCGACGAAGGCCGCAGCCGCCAAGCCCGCCGCGTCGAAGCCCGCCAATCGGACCGTCACGAAGTAGACGGCACCCGGTCAAGTACCCGCTCCCCGTCCTGCGCATCCGTCGCGGGGCGGGGAGCGTTCCACGTCGGCCGGTAGCGCAGGAACCACAGCAGCATGAGCGCGGAGGCCACGAGGTAGAACCCGTGCAGCAGCCAGATCGGCCCGAACGGGAGCGAGAACACGTAGACCGAGTAGACGAGGTTGCCGAGGTTCGTGGTCGCGAGGTTGCCGAGGCTATACGACGAGAGGTCCCTGGTGCGCGCCGCCTTCAGCAGCATGGGCAGGTAGCTCATGACGAAGAGGCCGGTCGACACGACGCCGGCGAACACGGCGAGGTCCATGACACCGAAGCTAGGCTCCGCGATCGGCCACGGCATCGGGAGAATCCCCCATTCGGTCGCGCCGAACGGAGCCGGTCGGTGCGCCGTCAGGAGCGACGGCGGCGGCCGGCTAGCTCGACTCGCTTCGCGCGCCGCTGCAGGTCCTTCATGTCCTGCTTCGCCTGCTCCTTCTCGGTCGGCGTCGTCACGGCCTGCACGACGGTGTGCATGGCGACGGACTTGGCCATCTTCTGCACCTGCTTGGCCTGCTTGCGACGGCGCTTCAGCGTCTTCGCGCGGGCCTTCGCGCGTGCGTCCGCGTCGGTGTCCTTCGGCGTGGCCCTGGCCTTGCCGACGTCGCCGCTCGGGCCCATCCGCAGCGAGGCGCGCTCGAGCTGCGCCGACGCGCGAGCGGCCTGTCGAGCGGCACGACGTGGTGTCGCATCGCGGCCGGCCTCCGCTGCACGACGCGTCGTCGCGGCATCCGCCACGACGGCTTCGAACTTCGCCCGCGGGGCGCCCTTCGGCAGCTGCTTCGCGAGCTTGCCGGCCTCCTTCTCCGCCTTCCGGGCGGCGCGGATCGCCGACTTCGCCTGCTTCCGGTCGTCGCGCTCGGTCGTCGTGGCCATGTGAATCAGTCCCCGTCGATGAGCTCGAGCAGCTTCTTCGCGTCGTCGCGGATGTCGTCGTGGTCGAACTGGCCGGCGCGACTCTCGGCCGAGATCACGGCGCAGCGGTGCACCTTGGCGAAGTCGCCGTAGGGGAAGCTGTAGTGCCCCTTGGTGTCGCGGTCCATGTCGTCGTCGACCCCGAGGTGCCACTTGCTGTACTCGCCCCACCCGTGCTTCTCGATGAAGTCGTTCTCGTCCTGGGCGCTCGGCGCGTCCTCGCTCCAGGCGTCGCGCTCGTCGCGCACGACCTTGCCGTCGCGCACGAGCGAGCGGGCGTGCCGGATCCCGGTCTGGTTGAGCTTCACGGCCATCCGTCGGCTCCCTTCGTCGGATCGCGTTCGCGACGCGATCATTCCCGGTCTACGTGGCCGCGATTCCGGCGTCAACGGGTTGCGGGAACGCCTGGATGCAGGAAGAACCGGCCGACACGCGGCATCCGTCGACCGCGACACGCGGCGGATGCCACGATCTTCCTGCATTCGAGGGCGGCTCAGCCGCGGACGACCGCCGGCACGCCCGGGTCCGGGAGGTCGGCGTCGACGGGAAGGACGGTGGCCTCGGACGGGGCGCCCACGAAGCGCGCCGCGTCGGAGACGGCGGCGGCGAGCAGCGCGACGAGTCGATCGTCGGGGTCCGCGACGCACGCTCGTGCGATCCCGTCGACGGCGCCCGTCACGATGCCCCGGCACTGCCGCGTCGTCATGCCCGGACGACGTCCGCGGCCGATCTCGTCGATGAACCGGGCGGCCCACTCGTCGGCGGACGGGGCGACCTGGAGCGCGGACTCCGCGAGCTCCCGCGAGTCCGCGACGACCGCGTCGTCACGATCCGCGAGGACCTCGAGGGCGACGCGCAGCCCGACCGCCTGCGAGCGCTGGCGCTCCTCGGCGGCGATCGGCAGGGCGGCGCTCGCGGCCCGCACCGCGAGGAGCACGTCCAGCAGCGGGTCGTCGCTGGTCAGCCCGATCACGGTCGGAATGAGCGGCGTGAGCCTCGCGCGGGCCGGGTCGCTCGTTCGGTCGTTCACCAAGCGGGCGAGGTGCGCGAGCGTGCCGTTCGTGCAGGCGGGATGGTCGCTCCAGCGTTCGCCCGCGAGGTACGACGCGAACTCCATGAAGCAGGCCCCGCGCCGCGGTGAGTGGTGCCGGCCCGGGGAGAGGATCGGCATGACAACCGGGTGAACCATCGAGTCGCGCATGGGACCTCCCTCGCTCCCTCCACTGTGCGCTCGTCTCGGCCGGGATTCAAGGGGGCGGGACCGGATATCGCGCGCCGCGGCCGACTAGACCTCGATCGCGCCGCCGCGCTCGGTGAGGTGCCGGCGCAGGGTGAGCTCGGGGTCGGCCGCCTGCCGCGCGCGGTAGCCGGCGAAGTCGAGTTGGGCGCGCAGGCTCTCGCCACGGCGCATCCGGTCGGCTTGGGCCGTCTCGGTCCGCTGGATCGCGAGCGCGGTCTCGACGATGGCGTCGACGTGCACGGATGCCACGACGAGCACGCCGTCGTCGTCGGCGAACACGTGGTCGTCCTCCCCCACCGCGACGCCGTCGAGCACCGCGGAGGCCATGCGGCGACCGGCCGGCGGCACCCGCCGCGGACCGTACGGGCACGCGCCGAGGCTGAACACCGGGAGTCCGATCTCGCGCAGCTGCGCGGTGTCGCGGTGCAGGCCCCAGATCACCATCCCGGCGAGCCCTGCGCGCTCGGCCTCGAGCACCATGAGGTCGCCGACGCACGCCTCGTCGAGCCGTCCGCCGTTGTCGACGACCATGATCGCGCCGGGCGGCGCGTCGTCGATCGTCTCGAGCAGCACGTCGACGCTGCCGAGGTGCGTCACCGGACGCGCGGGCCCGGCGATCGGCGGGGTCGGCAGCAGGGGCCGGAGCGACACGGGCGCGAGCCGGGCCTCGACCCCGAGGCGGAGCGCGGCGTCGGCGACGGCGGCGGTGGGCGGCACGATCTCGGTGGGCATGCCGCGATGCTACTGAGCGAGCGCGTGGCGGCAAGGCCCGCGCCTGCCGCCCTCCGTCGGCTTCCCGCCATCGCCGCGCACGGACGATTCGCACGCGTTGCAGGAACAATCGGCCGACCTGCCGAGCGCGAGTCGCCCGCGAACGGGGTGTCGCGCAGAAGTTCCTGCGGTTCGTCGGGTCCGACGCCCGCACGAGGAGGGGCCGGGAGTCGAACCCCCGGCCCTTCGTGTCGCGAGCGACGTACGCTCCTACGCCTGCGCGTTCGCGGCCGCGAGCAGCTGCTCCACCTGCTCGCGCCCGAACGGCATGCCCGGGAACGACGCGAGGCGCCCGATCGGGAACGACGCCATCATCTTGAACATCGACGGGTCGGCCATGAGCGATCCGGCCGTCGAGTCGCCGCCGGCGGCGAGCGCCTGCTGGATGAGCTGCGACGCCACCGGGTGCGCGAGCACCTCGCCCATCGACGACTCGAGGTCCAGCGGCACGCGCACGGCCTCGCCCTCGACGTCGACCGACGCGGTCGAGCGGATGTCGCGGCTCGACGCCCCGACCTCGACCGCGTACGTTCCGGGCTCGACGACCCATGCGCCGATGCGCGTGTCCCAGTACGCCAGGTCCTCGCGGCGCACGTGGACCACGACCTCGCGCGACTCGCCCGCCGCGAGGGCGACCTTCGCGAAGGCCTTGAGCTCGCGCGGCGCGCGGACCACGGCCGAGCCGAGCAGCGAGGTGTACACCTGCACGACCTCGGAGCCGGCGCGGTCGCCGGTGTTCGTCACGGTCACGCGCGCGGTGAGGCCCGCGTCATCCGATTCGACCGTCGCGTCGCCGTAGGCGAACGACGTGTACGAGAGCCCGTGCCCGAACGGGAAGGCGACCTCGAGCTCGCGCGCGTCGTACCAGCGGTAGCCCACGAACAGGCCCTCGCCGTAGCGCACGTGCGAGTGCTCGCCCGGGAAGTCGAGGTACGCGGGGCTGTCGGCGAGCCGCACCGGGATGGTCTCGGCCAGCCGGCCCGACGGGTTCACGACGCCGTACAGCACGTCGGCGATCGCGCCGCCGCCGGCCTGTCCGAGCAGCCATCCCTCGACGATCGCGGGCGCCGTCGACGCCAGGTCGGTGAGGCGCACGACGCCGCCGTTCGAGAGCACGACGACGGTGCGGGGGTTCGCCGCCACGACCGCCTCGGCGAGCGCGAGCTGCGCCGCCGGCAGCTCGATGTCGTCGCGGTCGAAGCCCTCCGACTCGAGGGCGGCGGGCACGCCGAGGAACAGCAGCACCGTCTCGGCCGCGGATGCCGCGGCGACGGCGTCGGCGACGAGCTCGTCGGAGACCACGCCGTCGTCGGCGTACCCGGCCGCGAACGGCACCTCGGCACCGGCGAGCAGGCGGATCTCGTCGAGCGCGCTGTCGAGGCGCGTCGGGATGATCTGCGAGGATCCGGCGCCCTGGTAGCGCGGGGAGCGCGCGAGCTCGCCGATGACGGCCACGGATGCCCCGGCCGCGAGCGGCAGCACGGCGTCGTCGTTCTTCAACAGCACGATCGACGCGCCGCCGACCTCGCGGGCGAGCGCGTGGTGCGCGTCGGCGTCGTACCCGGCGGTCCCCGAGCCCGTCGAAGGGCCGGCCTCCGCCGACCCGGTCCCTGAGCCCGTCGAAGGGCCGGCGCCGCGCACGACCTTCTGCACGAGCTCGACGTTGCGGCGCGCCGCCTGGTCGAGCAGGCGCTCGTCGAGCACGCCCGATCGCACGGCCGCCACGAGCTCGGCGTCGGTGCGTCCGCCGCTCGCGGGCATCTCGAGGTCGAGACCGGCGGCGAGCCCGGTGACGCGCTCGTTGACGGCGCCCCAGTCCGAGACGACGAGGCCCTCGAAGCCCCACTCGTCACGCAGCACTGTCGTGAGCAGCCACGGGTCCTCCGACGTGTACACGCCGTTCAGGCGGTTGTACGAGCACATGACGGTCCACGGCTGCTCGTCCTCGACCACGCGCTGGAAGCCGCGCAGGTAGATCTCGCGCAGCGGGCGCTCGTCGATGTCGGCCGAGACGCGCATGCGATCGGCCTCCTGGTTGTTCGCCGCGAAGTGCTTGAGCGACGCGCCGACGCCCTGCGACTGCAGGCCGCGCACGAGCGCGGAGCCGAGCACGCCCGACACGAGTGGGTCCTCCGAGAGGTACTCGAAGTTGCGGCCGCAGAGCGGCGAGCGCTTGATGTTGATGCCGGGGCCGAGCAGCACGCCCACGTGCTCCGCGCGTGCCTCCTCGCCGAGGGCGACGCCGACGCGCTCGAGCAGCTCGGGGTCGAACGACGACCCGAGCGCGACGGCGGGCGGGAAGCACGTCGCGGGAACGCTGTCGCCGATGCCGAGGTGGTCGGCGTCCTCGCGCTGCTTGCGCACGCCGTGCGGCCCGTCGGTGAGCATGATGGCGGGGATGCCCGCGCGCTCCAGTGGCTTGGTGGTCCAGAAGTCGGCGCCGCTCGTGAGCGAGGCCTTCTCCTCGAGGGTGAGGTCGGCGACCACGTCGGCCGCGGTCCGGTCGATGGCGGATGCCGCGGCATCCGTCGTGGGGTCGAGGGTGTCGGTCATGGTGCTCCTTCGATTGCGGGTGCGGGGTCGGTGACGGCGGTCGGTGCCGCCGACGGTCGGGCCGGCGCGGAGCTCGCGCGCCGGAAGAGGGGCCTGCCGTAGTCCTTCGCGAGCAGGGTCGAGAACGCCCACCAGATCACGAGGGTCGCGCTCGCGCCGCCGATGACGCCGACGACGGCGTCCGAGAACCAGTGCGCGTTGATGAGCGTGCGCTGCCAGACCATGCCGACGACGACGAGGGTGCCGACGATCCACCACACGAGCCGCTTCGCGGGCGGGAGGATCGCGGCGACGGCGATGAGCAGGATGCCGGCGCTCACGGCGTGGCCCGACGGGAACGACCCGTGGTCGACCGAGAACAGCGGACCGTAGAGCTGGTTCGCGACGTCGTCGGCGGGTCGCGGACGATCGACGAGGTTCTTCGTGAGCTGCGAGACGACCATGGTGCCCGCGAGCTCGGCCGTGAGGAAGAACAGTGCCGAGCGCCAGCGCCGCACGATGAACAGCCACGCAGGGATGAGGAGCAGCGTCAGCACGGCGCCCGGCAGCTCGCCGAGGTACTGGAAGAACATGGGCACGACCCAGCTCACCTGGTCGAGCGCGCTCGCGCCCACGAGCCGGCGCCAGGCGTCGTCGAGCGGCTGGGTGAACGGCTGCTCGACGTCCTGGAACACCGCGAGGCCGAAGGCGACGAACACGGCCAGGCCGATGAGGCCGACGATGAGCAAGGCCGGCGGACGGGCCGGTCGCGACGGCGTCGACGCGACGGGAACACGCGCGCTCGCGGCATCCGCTATCACTTCACCGCCTTGATGGGCCAGACCGCGAGCGCACCGAGCACCGAGAGGGCGATGCCGACCGGGAAGAGCGCGGCGTAGCCGCCGAACGCGAGCACGATCGCACCGCCGACGGCCGGGGCGAGGGTCTGCGGGAGGGTCGCGGCGATGTTCACGACGCCGAGGTCCTTCGCGTACGAGTCCTTCGACGGCAGCACCTCGCTCATGAGGGCCTGGTCGACCGACTGGAACATGCCGAAGCCGATGCCGGCGACGATCGTGTAGACGAGCCAGCCTTCGAAGGTCGGGCTCACGAGCGGCACGACGAGGGCGAGGCCGACGAGCACCGACGACGCGAAGACGAAGATCTTCCGGCGTCCGAGCTTGTCGGAGAGGGGCCCGCCCACGAGCATGGCGGCGATCATGCCGACGAGGCCGACGAGGCCGAACAGCGGGATCGACGCGACGGCGGCGTCGCCGAGCCCCACGTAGTCCTGGAGGATGAAGAGCTGGTAGCCCGTCACCGCGAAGTAGCCCGTGTAGAGCAGCAGGCGGCCCGTGAAGGCCCAGAAGAAGTCGGGGTGCTTGACCGGGTTCACCCAGAACGTGCCGAGGAAGACCCGGAGCGAGAACGGCGGGTTCTGCTGGTCGCGGCTCGAGTGGTCGGGGTTGAACACGACGAAGAGCACGGTGACGACGAGCGCGAGGCCGGCGAGGCCGAGGTAGGCCGCGGGGATGCTCGACGCGAGCGCGGAGCCGGCGACCTGGCCGCCGAGCGCGCCGAGCATGGCGCCCATTCCGGCGAGCGCGGCGAAGGTGCCGCGGGCGGCGCGGGGAACGCGATCGGGCAGGATGGCGCTGAGCGGGCCCTGCGCGAAGTTGTAGGCGACCTGGACGATGGTCCAGGCGATGGCGATCTGGGCGATGCCGTTCGCGAGCGCCATGCCGACGAGGGCGAGACCGCCGATGAGCACGCCCGCGACCATCCACGGCGCGCGGCGTCCGAAGCGGTTGCGCGTGCGGTCGGAGATCATGCCGGCGACGGGCTGGGCGATCATCGCGGCGAACGCGCCGATGGTCGTCACGACCGCGAGGTTGGCGACCTTGTTCGCCGGGTCGATGCCGGTGATCTGCAGCGGCAGCAGCACGCCGGGGATGGCGCCCCAGAGGATGAAGATGGCGAGGTTGGCGGGGATGATCCAGCCGAGCAGCCGCTTGACGGAGCCGCGGACGAGGGGGCGGGGTTCGTCGGTGCCGTCGGGCTCGACGAGTGATGCAGGCGCTGACGTCGTCGTCATGGTGGGGGTCCTTTCGACGCCTCTTCGGTGAGGCGGTCCGCAAAACCATACATCGCTCGGTTTTCGTTTGCAACGGCGAGTCCGTAGCATGCAGGTATGGCACGCAGGGGTTCGTACGCGAAGGGCATCGCGAAGCGCGAGGAGATCCTCACCGCGGCGCTCGACGTGATCGCCCGCAACGGCTACCGCCGCACCTCGGTGCGCGAGCTCGCCGACGCGGTGGGACTCAGCCAGGCCGGCCTGCTGCACTACTTCTCGTCGAAGGAGGAGCTCTTCCAGGAGATCCTCCGCAAGCGCGACGAGGTCGACGCCCAGGCGTTCGAGGGCCTGAACGAGACGCCGATGGAGGGGTTCTTCGCCGTCATCCGGCACAACTCCGAGGTCCCCGGGCTCGTCCAGCTCTACGCGCAGGTGTCGACGGAGGCGGGCGACCCCGACCACCCCGCCCACGACTTCTTCGTCGAGCGCTACGAGCAGTTCCGCGCGATGTTCTCGCAGCTCCTGCGCGACGAGCAGGCCGCGGGCCGCATCGACCCCGGGCTCGACCCCGAGCGCCTCGCGAACCTGTTCCTCGCCGCCGCCGACGGCCTGCAGACCCAGTGGATGCTCGACCCGTCGATCGACATGGCCGAGCACGTCGCCTACCTCTGGCAGCTCGTCACGCGGGCCTGAGCGGATGCCGCGCCGCAGCCTCGACTCCGCCGAAGTGCGACGACACAACCTCGGCCTCGTCGCCACCACGCTCGCCCGGCTCGGACCGCGCTCGCGCAGCGAGCTCGCCGACGCGACCGGACTCACCCGCGGCGCGGTGACGAGCCTCGTCGGCGCACTCGTGGACGCCGGGCTCGTGCGCGAGGCCGCCTCGGTCGCGGCAGAGGGCCGCGGTCGTCCGCGCACACTGCTCGAGCTCACGGGCGACGACCTCGCGCTCGTCGCGGCCGCAGTCGACGCCGATCACGTCACCGCGGTCGCCTCGACGCTGTCGTCGCAGCGCCTCGCCGACCACCGGCGGCGGCACGGCCGGCCGATGGGCGATCCGGCACCCGTCGCCGACGCGCTCGCCGCGGTGATCGCCGACACGCTCGACGACCTCCGCGCGTCGGGCCGACGGGCGGTCGCGCTCACGGTCATCGCGTACGCGCCGGTCGGCGGGGACCCGCCCGTCGTGCTCGCCGACACCGACCTCGCGTGGGGACAGGTCGACCTCGTCGGACTGCTGCGCGAGCGGCTGCCCGACCTCGACCCGACGCTCGCGGGCGGCATCCGCCTGGTGCCCGACGCGACGGTCGCGGCGCTCGCCGAGCACGCGGCCCAGGGCTCCCCCGCCGACCTGCTCTACCTGAAGAGCGACTCGGGCATCGGCGGCGCGCTCATCGCGGGTGGCGAGCTGGTGACAGGCGCGCACGGCATCGCGGGCGCACTCGGGCACCTGCCGATCGTCGCCGACGGCGTCGCCTGCGAGTGCGGCCAACGCGGATGCCTCGTCACGGTGGCCGGCCCCGACGTCGTGCTGGCCGCGGCCGGCCTCGACGCGCTCGCACACACCGACGGCCTCGATGCCGCACTCGTCGAGCTCGTGCAGCGCGTGCGCACGGGCGAGCCGCTGGCCGCAGCCGCGTGGGACGACGCCGCGGCGTGGATCGCGCGGGCGATGCAGGTCCTCGCCATGGCGACGGATCCCGGGCGCATCGTCGTGGGCGGCTACTGGGCCGAGCTGGCCGACGACCTCGCCGTGCGCTTCGCGGCGAACCGCCCGCGGGTCGACGGCCGCGGGCTCGACGGCCCGGCCGTCGTGCCGAGCGCGTTCGGCACGGACGCGCCCATGGTGGGGGCCGAACGGGCCATGCGCATCGCGGTGCTCGAGGACCCGCTCGCGCTCACGGCGCCAACGAGTTCTTAGTTCACGACTTGAACTTTTTCGTGAGCGGGGTCACAATGATCCCGAACAACGCTCGGTATTCGGATGCCGCGTGCGCCGCGGCCCCCCGCCGCATCGCACGACCGCCTCCGGTCCGGCCGAACGACCGCTCGACGAAGAGGAGTCCCGTTGTCCCTGTCCCCCGCCCCGGCCGGCGACCCCGCCGCCGCCATCGCCCCCACCGGCGCGATCAGCTCCACCGGTCCGATCGCCGGCGAGCCGCCGCAGAGCCCGCCGCCCACGCGGTCGCTGCTGCCCTCGATCCTCGTCGCGTCGCTCGCCCTGTTCGCCACCTACGCCGGCCTCATCGCCGTGCTCCTCCCGAACCAGGTCGCCCTGCTCGACGATGAGAACAAGGTCGGCAACCTCGCGATGGTGACCACGGTCTCGTTCGTGTTCACGCTCTTCGCGCAGCCGATCGTCGGCGCGTTCAGCGACCGCACCCGCTCGCGTCTCGGCCGACGCGCGCCGTGGATGCTCGGGGGCGCGATCATCGGCGGCGCCTTCCTCATGGGGCTGGGCTCGCTCACCTCGCTCGTGTGGATCACGGTGTTCTGGGTCGTCATCCAGGTCGCGCTGAACGCCCTCCAGGGCCCGCTGACGGCGATCACGCCCGACCGCTTCCCGCGCGAGCGACGCGGTGCGGCCAGCGCGATGGCCGGCGTCGGCATGCAGGTCGGCTCGACCATCGGCATCATGGCCGCGGGCGCGCTCGCGGCGAGCGTCGGCATCGGCTACACCGCCTTCGGTGTAGCGGTCATCGTCGTCGCGATCGTGTTCGTGCTCGTCAACCGCGACTGGTCCTCGAAGGACGCGAGCATCGAGCCGTGGAGCTGGAAGGCGTTCCTCGCCGGCTTCTGGATCGATCCGAGGCGCCACCCCGACTTCGCCTGGGCGTTCGCGGCCCGGTTCCTGTTCATCCTCGGCTACTTCGTCGTCACGGCGTTCCAGCTCTACATACTCACCGACTACATCGGCCTCAGCCTCGACGAGGCGAACGGCGCCATCGGCACGCTCGCGCTTGCCGCGGTCGTTCCCACCCTTTTGGCGATCGTGCTCGCGGGCTGGTGGAGCGACCGCGCCGGCCGCCGCAAGGTCTTCATCTACGCGGCATCCGCGGTCATGGTCGCGGCGCTGGCGGTGCCGCTCGTCATGCCGAACCTCACCGGCATGATCGTCATGAGCGTCGTGAACGGCGTGGGCTTCGGCCTCTACATGGCCACCGACACCGCGCTCATGACCGAGGTGCTGCCCGGCGGCGGCGCGGCCGCGGGCAAGGACCTCGGCATCCTCAACGTCGCCACGAACATCCCGCAGGCGATGAGCCCGGCGATCGCGGGCCTCATCATCGCGTCGTTCGGCGGCTACCCGATGCTGTTCGTCTTCGGTATCGTCGCGGTGGTCGCCGCGGCGCTCGTCCTCATCCCCATCAAGAGCGTCCGTTAGGAGCATCACCGTGACCCAGACCAGCACCGAGACCCTCGTCGAGGTCGACACCCGGGCGGGCCGCGTCCGCGGCCGGTGGCGGGCGGCGTTCCCTGAGCCCGTCGAAGGGGCGGCGCCGGTCGACGGGGCCGCGGGCCACCGCTCGGCGGCCTTCCTCGGCGTCCCGTTCGCCGAGCCGCCGGTCGGCGAGCTCCGGTTCGCGGCGCCGGCGCCGAAGGCACCCTGGGACGGCGTGCTCGACGCCCTCGAGTTCGGCGCGACCGCGCAGCGCGGCGACCCCGGCGTGACGCTCATCCCCGAGCCGTCGGTGCCGGGCGAGTCGACGCTCAACGTCAACGTCTTCACGCCGTCCCCCCTGGAGGCGGAGCCGGGCGAGGCGCTCCCGGTGCTGGTCTGGATCCACGGCGGCGGGTACTTCGCGGGGTCGCCCGCGAGCCCCTGGTACGACGGGCGCGCCTTCAACCGCGACGGGGTCGTCACCGTGACGATCTCCTACCGGCTCGGCTTCGACGGGTTCGGCTGGATCTCCGACGCGCCGATGAACCGCGGCGTGCTCGACTGGCTGCTCGCGCTCGAGTGGGTGCGCGACAACATCGCGGCGTTCGGTGGCGATCCCGGCCGGGTCACGATCGCCGGCCAGTCGGCCGGCGGCGGGGCGGTGCTCACGCTGCTCGGGATGCCGCGCGCCCAAGGCCTGTTCCACGGCGTCTACGCGATCTCGGGCGCCACCGCCGACGTCGCCGCCGATCGCGCTGAGCGCATCGGCCGCCGGGTCGCCGAGCTCGGCGGCGTGGAGCCGACCCGCGCCGGACTCTCGACGCTCGATCCCGACCGGATCATCGAGCTGCAGCAGCAGGCGACCCGGCCCGACGGCGACGACGCCTCCCAGCTCGGCGCCCTGCTCGAGGACGGCCTGACGCTCGGACCGGCCGTCGACGGCGACCTCATCCCGCGCCCGACGCGCGAATCCATCGCGGCCGGCGTCGGCGCAGGCATCCCGCTCGTGCTCGGCGCCACCGACGACGAGTTCACGATGGCGTTCACGCCCGCGAAGGCCAAGCTGCGCTGGGTCCCCGCCGGCCTCGCGCTCCGCCGCATGGGCATGCCGACGGCGACCCGGAAGGCGTGGCTCGCCGCGAACCGCGACGTGCGGTCGCGGGGCACCGCGTTCGTGCTCGGGCGCTACGTCACCGACCGGGTCTTCCGCACGACCGTTCCGCAGGTCGCGAGCCTGCGCGCGGATGCCCCGACCTGGGTGTACCGCTTCGCGTGGCGGTCGCCGGAATTCGCGGCATCCGTGCACTGCCTCGACGTGCCGTTCTTCTTCGACTGCCTCGACTCGGAACGCGTGGAGCCGCTCGCCGGGCCGAATCCGCCGCAAGCGCTCGCCGATTCCGTGCACGCGGCCGCCGTCGCGTTCGTCACGCGAGGGAACCCGGGGTGGGCGCGGTGGACCGATTCGGCACGGGTCATCCGCGTCTGGGACGACCCGGACATCGTCGACGCACGCGACGGCTACGCGGAGGTCTCGGCACTGCTCGACGCCTGACCCCCTGAACGGGGTACGTGACCGGCGGTGATGCGCGGTTGCATGCTTGCGACATGACGAACGTCGGCGAGACATCCGTTCCCACGTCGACCGGCCCGCTGGGCGTCCATCGGGAGCACTCCACCCTCGTCCTCGAACACCTCGTGGCCCACGGCAGTGCCACGCGCAGCGAACTCGCCCACGCGACGGGCCTCGGACGCGGGGCGATCGCCGGACTCACGGCCCGACTCATCGAAGCGGGCATCGTGCGACCGGTCGAGCATGATCCCACGGGCGACGGGCGGTCGACCCCGCTCTCGCTCGCCGCAGGCGACCACGTGGTCGTCACGAGCGTGCTCCGCGTCGACGAGGCGGTGGCGACGGTCGCCAGCCTGTCGGGCGACGAGCTCGCCCGGTTCGACGTCGCGATCGTGGTGGTCGACGACGAGCCCGCCCCCGTCGACGCCCCGCCCATGCCACCGGCGCCGCCGGCCTCGGCCCTCGCCCTCGACGCGAACGGCATCGCCCTGGCGCGAGCCCTCGGCTGGGCCGAGCGCGCCGAGCGCCCGATCGCCGACGTCACCGTGCTCGTCGACGGTGCGGTCGCGGGCACGCCGCCCGTGGTCGTGAACGACGGCAGGCTCGGCCCCGAGCCGGTCGACGTGCTCGGCGAGCTGCGCGCCCGCGTCCCGGGCCTCGCGCCGGTCGAGCCGTCGCTCCTCCTGCCCCTCACGCTGCAGTCGGCCGCCGTCGCGGCCGCGGTGGCCGAGCACGCCGAACTGCCCGGCGTCGACGACGTGCTCTACGTCTCGGGCGACACGGGCGTGACGGCGGCGGTCGTCGCGGGCGGTGTCCCGCTGCTCGGCGCACACGGGCTCGCCGCGACGTTCGGGCACCTGCCCGTGCTGCAGGACGGCGTGCGCTGCGAATGCGGTCAGCGCGGATGCCTCGTCACGGTCGCGTCGCCCGACGTCGTGCTCGAGCGGGCCGGACTCGACCACCTCGCGGCGACGCGCGGCCGCACGGCGGCGCTCGAGGAGCTCGTGACGCGCATCGCGGCCGCCGAGGACCGGTCGCGCTGGTCGTGGCTCGACGCCGCGCACTGGATCGGCCGCGCGCTGCAGCTCGTCGCCCCGACCGTGGATCCCGCGGTCGTCGTGGTCGGCGGCTACTGGGGCCGACTCATCGCCGACATCGACACCGCGTATCGCTCGAACCGCCCTGCGATCGGCGGCGGCGCGCTCGAGGCGATCCCCCTCATCGCGGCGGCGCGCGTCGGACCCGACGCCGCCCTCGTGGGTGCGCGCTGGCAGGCACGCGAGCGGCTGCTCGCCGAGCCGCTCCTGCTGGCCGGCTGAATCGCCGCGAACGCGTCAGGTGCGCGAGCGCCCGGCCGAGCCGCTGTTGTTCGCGGGCTGCGGGCGGCGCCCGAACAGCGACGTGAGCCCCCAGCCGGTCACCCGCAGCATCGCCTCGATCACGATCGCCGGACTCATCTTCGAGCTACCGAGCTTGCGCTCGACGAACGTCACGGGCACCTCGACGACCGTGAGGCCCGCCTCGCGGGCGTGCCAGAGCATGTCGACCTGGAACCCGTAGCCCCGCGTGTGCACGTCCTCGAGCCGGATGCGGCGGAGCGCGTCGGCGCGGAAGGCCCGGTACCCGGCCGTGGCGTCACGAGTGTCCAGCCGCAGCACCATCCGCGCGTAGGCACTCCCCCACCGCGACAGCAGCTCGCGGTGGCGCGGCCAGTTCTCGATGGACCCGCCCGGGATCCATCGAGAGCCGATGACGAGGTCGGCGCCGCCCGCGGCATCCGTCGGCTCGAGCGCCGCGAGCAGGCGCGGCAGCTGCTCGGGCAGGTGCGACCCGTCGGCGTCGAGCTGCACGATCGGGTCGAATCCGCGCTCGAGCGCCCAGCGGAACGCCTCGAGGTAGGCGGCGCCCAGGCCGTCCTTCGCGCTCCGGTGCAGCACGTGCACGGCGACGTCGGCGGCGGCGAGCCCGTCGGCGAGCTCGCCCGTGCCGTCGGGCGAGCTGTCGTCGACCACGAGCACGGATGCCTCGGGCACGGCCCCGCGCACGCGGGCGATCGTGTCGGCGAGGCTCTCGCGCTCGTTGTAGGTCGGGATCACGACGAGTGTGCCGGCCATTCGCTCCCTCACCTCGGCGGGCGTTCCGCGCTATCGTAGCCGCCCGCGGCATCCGCTCGCTGACCGCCCGGCGCCGGTGGGCCGGGCCGGTGGTCGCCGCCGGGCCCGCGCGGTACCATCGGCACGTCGGGGGGAAGTCGCCGACGAGCCCGAGGGGGGCCCTCATGAACCGGATGCTCCGTGCTGCCGTGGCGGCAGCGGCCACCGTCCTCGTTGCGGGCGCGCTCGGCGGGTGCGCGTTCCTCGCCCCGCCCAAGACCTTCAGCGATACGGCGACCGTCGAGGACGCGATCGCGACCGTCCAGATCTCCGACAACCAGGGCAGCGTCACCGTGCGCGGCGCCGAGGGCGCGACGGAGACCACCGTGGCGCGCAAGGTCTCGTACCGGGGCGAGCGCCCCGAGGGCGAGACCCACTCGGTGCAGGGCGACACGCTCGAGCTGCGCGGCTGCGGCCCCCGGTGCTCGGTCGAGTACACGATCGACGTGCCCGCCGGCGCCGACGTGCGCGGGCAGACCTCGAACGGGGCGATCAAGCTCCGCGACGTGGGCCAGGTCGAGGTGGGCACGAGCAACGGCCGCATCGAGCTCGAGGACGTCCAGGGGACGATCGACGTCGAGACCTCGAACGGGCGCATCGAGGGCGACGACCTGAACGGCGACGGCATCCGGGCCGAGTCGTCGAACGGCGCCATCGACCTGGAGCTCGGCACCGCGCAGGACGTGGAGGCGCGCACCTCGAACGGCGCGATCGAGCTCACCGTCCCGGCCGACAGCTACCGGATCGCGACGGAGACCTCGAACGGAGGCACCGACCTCCAGGTCGCGAACGATCCCGACGGCCGGTTCACGCTCGACCTCCGGACCTCGAACGGGTCGATCACGGTGCGGGAGGACTGAGCCGGGGACAGCGGCTCAGGCGCCCCGCAGCTCGTCGAGCGCCGCCTCGAGCTGGTCGACCGCCCAGTCGAGGTCGGCCGGCTCCACCACGATGGGCGGCGCGAGCCGGATCGTCGAGCCGTGCGTGTCCTTCGCGAGCACACCGCGGCGCATGAGTGCCTCGCACGCCCGCCGGCCGGTCGCGAGCTCGGGGTCGATGTCGATGCCCGCCCAGAGCCCAGCGCCGCGCAGCGCGACCACGCCGTGCCCGACGAGGCGCTCGAGGCGCGCGTGCAGGTGGGCGCCGAGCTCCCGTGCCCGTGCCTGCGGTTCCCCCGTCGCGAGCATGCGGACGACCTCGAGGCCGACCGCCGCGGCGAGCGGGTTGCCGCCGAACGTCGAGCCGTGCTGCCCCGGTCGGAGCACGCCGAGCACGTCGGCGTCGCCGACCACGGCCGAGACGGGCACGATGCCGCCGCCGAGCGCCTTGCCGAGCAGGTACAGGTCGGGCACGACGCCCAGGAGGTCGCACGCGAACGTGGCGCCGACGCGCCCGAGGCCCGACTGGATCTCGTCGGCGATGAGCAGCACGTTCCGCTCGGTGGTGATGCGGCGCACCTCGGGGAGGAAGTCGGCGGGCGGGACGATGATGCCCGACTCGCCCTGGATCGGCTCGACGAGCACGGCGACGGTGCTCTCGTCGATCGCCGCCGCGATCGCCGCCGCGTCGCCGTAGGGCACCATCCGGAAGCCGGGCGTGTACGGCCCGAAGTCGTCGTGCGCGTCGGGGTCGTCGCTGAATGAGATGATCGTCGTGGTGCGCCCGTGGAAGTTGCCGGCCATCACGATGATGTTCGCGGCATCCGGCGCCACGCCCTTCACGCGGTAGCCCCATGCGCGGGCGACCTTGATCGCCGACTCGACCGCCTCGGCACCCGTGTTCATGGGCAGGACCAGGTCCTTGCCGCAGAGCGCGGCGAGCTCGGTGACGAACGGCCCGAGCCGGTCGTTGTGGAACGCGCGGCTCGTCAGCGTGATGCGGTCGAGCTGCTCGCGCGCCGCGGCGACGAGACGCGGGTTGCCGTGCCCGAAGTTCACGGCGGAGTAGGCGGCGAGGCAGTCGAGGTACCGGCGGCCCTCGACGTCGGTGACCCACGCACCCTCGCCCGAGGCGACCACGACGGGGAGGGGGTGGTAGTTGTGGGCCGCGTGCTGGTCCTCCAGGGCGATCGCGTCGGCGGTCCCCGAATCGGTCCCTGAAGCGGTCCCTGAGCCCGTCGAAGGGGTCCCTGAGCTCGTCGCGGTCCCTGAGCTCGTCGAAGGGCGGTCGAATGCGGTGGTCATCGGCGCAGCTCCAGGGTGCAGCACTTCACGCCGCCCCCGCCGAGCAGCAGCTCGGAGAGGTCGACGCCGATCGGGTTGTAGCCGTGCTCGCACAGCTGCCGCTCGAAGTCGATGGCGCGCGAGGCGATCACGACGTTGCAGCCGTCGCTGAACGAGTTGAGGCCGAGCACCGCGGCATCCGTCTCGTTCACGATGATGGCGTCGGGGTAGCGCTCCTGCAGCACGGCGAGGGATGCCCCGTCGAACGCGCTCGGCAGGTAGGCGATGTGCTCGCGGCCGGGCGTGCCGTCGAGGACGGCGACCGCGGTGTCGAGGTGGTAGAAGCTCGGGTCCACGAGGCGGAGGGTGACCACCTCGCGGCCGAAGATGCGCTCGAGCTCGCCGTGCGACTGCGAGTCGCTGCGGAAGCCCGTGCCCGCGAGGATCACGTCGCCCACGAGGAGGAAGTCGCCCTCGCCCTCGTTCACCTCCTCGGGCTCGCGCACGTCGAAGCCCTGCTCGCGGAACCACCGCATGTACGCGGGTCCCTCGGGCTGGCGCTCGGGGTGGGTGAACTTCGCACCGTAGGCGATGCCGTCGATCACGAACCCGCCGTTGGCGGCGTAGACCATGTCGGGCAGCCCCGCGATCGGATCGATGAGGTGCACGTCGTAGCCGAGCTCGAGGTACGTGTCGTGCAGCACCTGCCACTGCGCCAGCGCGACGTCGGTGTCGGTCGGCTCGGCCGGGTTCATCCACGGGTTGATCCGGTAGACGACGGTGAAGTGCTCGGGGCGGCACATCAGCACGCTGCGTCCGGTGGGGCGCCGCTCGGGCCGCGTGGCCGCCTGTTCCTCGGTCTCGATCACGCTCGACATCTCACTCCTCAGGGCTCTGCGGATGTCACGGCGCACCGTTGCGGGGCGACATCGGCACTGTTCGCAATGTCGGCGGACCAGGTCGCTCTTGCGAGCCCCGACGACGATGTTCGGGTTGCACCGCCGTCGGGACGCCACTCTCAGTGTGACGCCGAAGTCGCCGAAGTTCCGAGCGTCACGCGCAATGTTCCTGCCCGTTCCGACCCGTTTCGCCGCTTTCGTGCGTATGCCGCACGGCGGATGCCGCGGGGCCCGCGTGAGAGCGGTTGCTCACGCGCCCGGAGTGGTGCATCCTGTTGGGCGACCCGGCTCCCTTCGGCCGGACGGACCGATGGAGGCCGCACTTGGACGATCCCGCCCACGACGATCGGCTGCGGCATCTCCAGCGGATCGCGTACGGCGCCGTCGCGAGCAGCGGGGAGCGGGCAGCCGCGCTGGCCGAGCTCGACGCGCTGCGGCACGCCGCCGCGGCCGCGGCCGCGGCGGACGGGCGGGACGGCGCGGCATCCGAGGCGCCCGAGCCCGTCCGGGAGAAGACGCCGACCGGCTCGACGCGTGCCGTATCCGAGTGGATCGCGGCGTCCGACGCGGCATCCGTGCGCCGGTTCCGCTGGGCGGTCGCGGCGGGCACGGCAGCCCTGCTCGTCGGCATCGCGGTCGGCTGGCAGCTCGGCACTCGCACGGCGCCATCCGAGCCCGCAGCCGTCGGCCAGCCCGTCGGAGCGGCAGCATCGATCGGCACGGGCACGCCCGACGGGTCCACGCTGTCGGTGATCGAGACGCCCGCGTACCGGGTGTTCGACCGGGCCGCGGAGCCCGCGGACACGCCTCCCCCGACTGCGGAGGAGGGCTGGGCCGACGGATGGCTCGACACGTCGACCCTGCGGCTGCTCGCGACCACCGCCGACGGCGTCGGCGTCTACGGCGCGAAGCCGGTGCCGGGCGGATCGTCCGGCGGCGGCCCGGACGACCTGTGCCTCCTGATCGTGCGCGACGGCGGAGCAGGCGGGACCTGCACGCAGCAGGGCGTCTTCCGCGACGGAATGCTCTGGACGGAGATGGGCATTCCTGGCCACCGCTCGGTGCGCGCCGAATGGCACGCCGACGGCGCCGTGCTGGTGACCGTGCCGGCCGACTGAGCGAGCGCGGCGGACCCCCTTGCCGCGGACCGCCACGCGAGGCATCCTGATCGCATGGCCGGTCCCTTCACCGGTCGGGACGACCGGAGCGGCACCAGCGGGCCGAGGCCGCCGGGGTGGGCGATCGCCGTGTTGGCGACCGCGCTGCTGCTCGGGGCGCTCGTGGGCTGGACGACGTCCCAGTCGACACCGTCGGGCGGTGAGGCCGCCGTCGTGCCGATCGCCGAGACGGCCGTGCTGAGCCCGTACGACGCAGCGCCGACGTCGGCGGACGCGCCACGCGACGCGTACCCCCGCGACCCCGTCGCGCCGACGGACTACCGACTGCTCCGCACGCGTCCCGACGGCGTCGCCCTCTACATCGCGCGACTGCGCGGCGGCTCCGCGGTCTGCGCCGTCATCTCGCGGCCCGGGCGGTTCACCACCTCGAGCTGCACGCACGACGGGCTGTTCCCCGTCGGTGGGCTCGAGGTCGAGGCATCCGTGCCCGGCAGCGGGCTCGTTCGCGGGATCATCCGGCCCGACGGCACCGCCGAGCTGACGCCGCGGTGACGCCGACGACCGCCCCGGTCAGCCGTTCTTCGCGTCGCGCCACGCGAGCCACTCGGGCACCGCGGACAGGTCGTAGCCGGGGCCCGAGACGCCGAGCGTGAACAGTCGCACGCCGGCGTCGTAGAGCGCATCGGCGTAGTCGAGGTCGACGTGGCGGCGGGTGAGCTCGTTCGACACCGTGATCTCCGACACGTCGCGGCCCACCTCGTCGCCCCAGCGCTTCAGCACGTCGAGCTTGTGGCCGAGCTCGTCGGGTGAGACGAACGAGTGCCAGATGTCGGCATGCCGCGCGACGATCTTGAGGGTCTTCTGCTCGCCCTTGCCGCCGATCATCACCGGGATCTTGCGGGTCGGCGCCGGGTTCAGCTTCGCCCAGCGGGCCTCGACCCGGGGCAGCGCCCTCGCGAGCGCGTTGAGGCGGGTGCCCGGCGTGCCGAACTCGTAGCCGTACTCGTCGTAGTCGCGTTCGAACCAGCCCGACCCGGTGCCGAAGATGAACCGGCCGACGCCGTCCTTCGCCGAGATGTGGTCGAGCGTGCGGGCCATGTCGGCCTGCAGGTCGGCGTTGCGGTACGAGTTGCAGCTCACGAGCGTGCCGAACTCGACGCGCTCGGTCTGCTCGGCCCAGGCGCCGAGCATCGTCCACGCCTCGAAGTGCAGGCCCTCGCGATCGCCCGAGAGCGGGAAGAAGTGGTCCCAGTTGAAGACGATGTCGACGCCGAGGTCCTCGAGGCGCAGGACGGTGTCGCGGATGGCCGGGTAGTGGGCGTGCTGCGGCTGCACCTGGATTCCGAGGCGCACGCGGGAGTCGACGGGCATGCCGTCCAGCCTAGGCGCGTTCCGGAAAGCGGCTGCCGGGGTTGCCATCGAGCGCAATGCAGGAAGAACCGGTCGACACGCCGGTGAAGCGGTGGGCCGCTCCGGCGTGTCGCAGGATTCTTCCTGCATTCGATCTCGCGCTCGAGCCCATGAGCGACACGGATGCCGCAGGCACACGGATGCCGCGAGCTCACGGATGCCGCAAGCAGACGGATGCCGCGGGCGCACGTCGGCCCGCGGCATCCGTTCCCCGCTTCCCCCGGGCCTACTCCTTCAGGTCGAGCATCGGCGTCGGACGCCGGAACCCGCGCGTCACGATCGCGAGCAGCACCACGCCGATCGCGAGCCACGACAGGCCCACGATGAAGGTCTCGACCGAGAGACTCGTCCACAGCCACACGGTGAGCGCGAAGCCGATGAGCGGCAGCACGAGATTGCGCAGCACCTGGATGCCGGCGCGCTCCTTGCGGTCGAGGTAGTAGTGCTTGATGACCGAGAGGTTCACGACCGAGAACGCGACCAGGGCGCCGAAGCTGATCATGCCGGCGAGGAGGCCGAGGTCGATCCAGATCGCGAGCAGCGACACCGCGGACACGCAGAGCACGGCGACCACCGGGGTCTTGAACCGCGCCGAGAGGCGGCCGAAGACGCGTGTGGGCAGCACGCCGTCGCGGCCCATGGCGTAGATGATGCGCGACACCGACGCCTGCGACGTGAGCGCCGAGCCTGCGGCACCCGCGACGTACGCCGCCGTGAAGAACACCGCGAGGAACTCGCCGCCCGCGGTCTGCATCACGTCGAGCGCGGCGGAGTCCACGTCGGTGAAGACATTCGACGGGAACACCAGCTGCGCGAGGTACGACAGCCCGATGAAGATGACGCCCGCCGCGATGGTGGTGATCATGATCGCGCGCGGCACGGAGCGGGTCGGCTCCTTCGCCTCCTCGGCGAGCGTCGACACCGAGTCGAAGCCGAGGAACGAGAGGCACAGCACGGCGGCGCCCGCGAAGAGCACGCCCGGTCCCTCGACCGTCCCGTCGCCGATGAACGGCGCGAGCGGGTCGACCTGCTGACCGGACAGCGACGCCAGGCCGAACACGACGAACGCGCCGATGAACACGGCCTGCACGGCGATGATCACGACGTTCGCCCGCGCCACCGAGACGATGCCGATGACGTTCAGCACGGTGACGATCACGATCGACGCGAGGATGAACACCCACGCCGGCACCGCCGGGAAGGCCGCCTCGAGGTAGATGCCGATGACGAGGTAGTTGATCATCGGCAGGAACAGGTAGTCGAGCATGAGCGACCAGCCCGCGAGGAAGCCGACCCCGCCGCCGAAGCTGCGCTGCGTGTAGACGTAGGCCGAGCCGGCGTAGGGGTACGCGACCGACATGCGGGCGTACGAGCGCGCCGTGAACAGCATGGCGACGAGGGTGATGAGGTACGAGACGGCGACGCGGCCGCCGGTCATCTCGGTCACGATGCCGTAGGTGGTGAACACCGTGAGCGGCACCATGTAGACGAGGCCGAAGAGCACCAGCGACGGGACGCCGAGTACTCGCTTCAGCTTGGGCGCGGCATCCGTTCCGACGTCGGTGGCGGGGATCGCGGCCTGGGACATGGGTGGTGACCTTTCAGGGGGTCGGGAGGCGTTCGCCTCGGTATCGGGGGATCCCCGCGAGCCAGGTCGCGCGCACGGGGAGGTCGGGGAGTTCGGCGGGATCGAGCTCCCGCGGGTCGGCCGCGAGGTGCACGAGGTCGGCGGCGGCGCCGGGCTCGATGCGGCCCCACGGGGCATCCGTCGCGTCGGCGAACGCCTGGTGCGCGACGGCGGTGCTGTACGCGTCGAGGGCGAGCGCCACGGGCAGGATCTCCTGCGGCGTCCACCCGCCGGCCGGGTCGCCCTCGGGCGTGCGGCGGCTCACGGCCACGGCGATGCCCTCGCGCGGGTCGCCCGACGAGACGGGCCAGTCCGAGCCGAACGCGAGCCGGGCACCGGATGCCTCGATCGAGCGCATGCGGTACTGCTTGTCGGCGCGCTCCGAACCGAGCCGCGGCACCGTCAGCACGGTCATGAGCGCGTCGAGCTGGGCCCACAGCGGCTGCATGTTCGGGATGACCCCGAGCCGCGCGAACCGGTCGAGGTCGGCGTCGTCGACGAGCTGGGCGTGCGCGATGACCGGGCGGCGGTCGCGCGGCCCGTTCGCTTCGACGGCGTGCTCGATGGCGTCGAGCGCCTGCCGCACCGCGGCGTCGCCGATCGCGTGGATGTGCACCTGGAGGCCGGCCGCGTCGACCGCGCGCACGGCCTCGGCGAGGTCCTCGGCGCTCCAGACCGACATCCCGTGCTTGTGCAGCGCCGAGCAATACGGCTCGAGCAGGGCACCCGTCTCGTTCTCGACGACGCCGTCGGCGAAGAACTTCACGGTGTTCGCAGTGAGCAGGGGCGACGCGGCATCCGTCACCCGGCGACGCGACTCGACGAACGCGGGCAGCTGGGTCGCGAAGCGGCGCGGGTCGGCGTAGAGCGCGAGGTTGAAGCGGATGCGCAGCCGGTCGCGCGCCGCGGCCTCGAGGTAGGTGTCGAGCTCGGCCGGCTCGACCCAGGCGTCCTGCACCCACGTCACACCACGAGCGAGGTAGTACTCGGCGGCGCGCTCGAGCGCCCGCAGGCGCTCCTCGACGGGACGCGCTGACGCGACATCGGTGACGAGCTCGACGGCGCCCCACTCGCGCAGCGTGCCGAACGGCGACCCGTCGGCGCGACGCGGGATCTCGCCCAGCACGGGCTCGGGGGTGTCGGCGTCGATGCCGGCGAGCTCGAGCGCTCGCGAGTTGCACCACACCGTGTGGTAGTCCCAGGCGCGCAGCACGACCGGACGGTCGGGCACCGCCTCGTCGAGCCAGCGCGCGTCGAAGAGGCCGTCCTCGGCGAGGCTGCCGTCGTACGAGGCGCCCTGGATCCACGCGACCTCGGGGTGGGCCTCGGCGTAGCGCCGCACCTCGTCGACGATCGCCGCGATGGAGGTGCACGAGCGCACGTCGGGACCCTCGGCCTCCAGCCCGCCGAACAGCGGGTGCGCGTGCCCGTCGCCGAACGCCGGCATGAGGAAGCCGCCGTCGAGGTCGACCTGCTCCACCTGCTCCCCCGCCGCCTCCGCATCGACAGCGAGGCGACGGGCGGCGGCGTCGAGCGCCTCGACGATGCCCTCGCGGACGAAGACCGCCGCGGCCGTCGGCTCGTCGGCTCCGCGCCAGATCGTGCCGCCGTGGAAGAGGGTCGAGGTCACTGCACCGGGTCCTTCGCGTTCATACGAACAGTGTTCGTATTCGAGTGAAGGTGACTGTACACTCTCGCCTCAAGCGAGGGAAGACCGAGGATGGAAATCGTGACACGTGTCAACCGCGACCAGCTCGTCACCACGGCGCTCGAGCTCATCGACGAGGAGGGCGGCGAGGCGCTCTCGATGCGCGCGCTCGCGAAGCGCGTCGACCGCCAGGTCTCCTCGCTCTACAACCACGTCGCGAGTCGCGGCGACCTCATCGAGGCCGTGCGCGCCCGCATCGTCGAGGAGATCGACACGAGGGCCTTCGCAGCCGAGCCGTGGGATGCCGCGCTCGAGGCCTGGGCCCGGTCGTACCTCGCGGCGTTCGCGGCGCACCCGAACGTCATCCTGCTGCTCGCGACGACCCCGATCCGCGACGTCTCCACGCTCGGCATGTACGACCGCGTCATCGGTGCGCTCGTCGAGGCGGGCTGGCCGGTCGGCGACGCCGTCGCCGTGATGCGTACCGTCGAGGCGCACGTGCTCGGCTCGGCGATCGACATCGTGGCGCCCGGCGACCTGCTCGAGCAGGGCTCGGTGCCGTCCGAGCACGCGGCGTTCCGGGCGGCGCTCGACCCGTCGCTCGGCGACGCGTTCGGCGCCCGCCGCGCCTTCGAGATCGGCCTCGCCGCGTTGCTCGCCGGCCTCCGGGTGCGGCACGCCGCCGGCGCGGGTCTCCACGCCTGACCAGGGGCGGTAACGTCGGCAGCCGCTTTCCGACGCGCCACGCAGGAATCCGGCGTCAACCCCTGGGTGAGCGCAACGAATCGGCGTACACTCCGAAGCATGGACAACCTCGACCGCGCCATCCTCGACCTGCTCCGACAGAACGCGCGAGCGGGGTACGGCGACATCGGGTCGTCCGTGGGCCTCTCGGCGTCGGCCGTGAAGCGTCGCGTCGACCGCCTGGTCGCCGACGGCGTCATCCGCTCGTTCACCATCCAGGTCGACCCGACCGTCGACGGCATGAGCACCGAGGCGTACGTCGAGCTGTTCTGCCGCGGCACCGTCGCGCCCGACGAGCTGCAGCGCATCCTGCAGGGCGTGCCCGAGGTCGTCTACGCCGGCACGGTCACCGGCAGCGCCGACGCGATCGTGCACATGCGCGCGCGCGACATCACCTCGCTCGAGGATGCGCTCGAACGCGTGCGCATCGCCCCCAACGTCGACCACACCCGCAGCGCGATCGTGCTCTCGCGACTCGTGAACCGCAACCGGGACTGACGATGGCGGATGCCGCGGGCGGCGCGGTCTCGTTCACGATCCGCCACGACGACGACGTGCCGCCCTTCGAGCAGCTGCGTCGCCAGGTCGTCGACGGCGTGGCATCCGGAGCACTCGCCCCAGGCACGCGGATGCCGACGGTGCGCGCCCTCGCGGTCGAGCTCGACCTCGCGGTGAACACCGTCGCGAAGGCCTACCGCGCCCTCGAGTCCGACCACGTCATCGAGACCCGCGGACGCGCCGGCACGTTCATCGCCGCGACCGGCGACCCCGCCACGCAGGAGGCGCAGCTCGCCGCGCTCGCCTTCGCCGACCGCGTGCACCACCTCGGCGTCGACCGGGCGACGGCCCTGGCGCTCGTCGCGTCCGCGCTCGACGCCCCGCGCTGAGCGCTGCCGGCCGCGGCATCCGCTCAGACGGCCTCGGGGATCGGCTCCTTCGGGAGCTTGCGCACCTTGGCGCGGCGGCGGCGGCGCTCGGGGATCATCGAGCGCATCTCCTCGAGCTTGCCGAAGCAGAGCAGGCGGTCCTCGGACTCGAGCACGACGCCCTTGCGCGGGTTCGGGATGACCGTCGTGCCGCGGTGCAGCGTGAGCACCGTGATGTCGCGGTCCCAGAGGCCCGACTCCCCGAGCGTCTTGCCGACGAGGTCGGCGGCGCCGTGCACGAGGAGCTCGGCGACGCCATACCCCGTCGAGACCGTGAGCCGCTGCCGCACGTCGATCTCGGGGAACGCCACCTGGTTCGCGATGTAGTCGATGATCGCGCCGGCCACGTCGAGCTTCGTCGCCGTCTCGATGCCCTGCAGGCCGGGCGACGAGTTCACCTCCATGACGAGCGGCCCGTCGTTGCCCTCGAGCATGTCGACGCCGGCCACCTTGAGGCCCATGATCTGCGCCGAGCGCACGGCGGCCTGCTCGTAGTCGGGCGTGAGCTCCACGGGCTCGACGGTGCCGCCGCGGTGCACGTTGGAGCGGAACTCGTCGCCGCTCGCGACGCGGCGCATGGCCGCGACGACTCGGTCGCCGATGACGAGCGCACGGATGTCTCGACCGCGGCTCTCCTTCACGAAGCGCTGGATGAGGACGTTCTGCTTCGTCGAGTGCAGCGTCTCGATGATCGCCTCCGCGATCTTCACCTCGGGCGCGAGGATCACGCCGATGCCCTGCGTGCCCTCGAGCAGCTTGATCACGACGGGCGCACCGCCCACCAGCTCGATCGCCGGGCGCACGTCGGCGCGGTTGCGCACGAACGCCGTGGCGGGCATGCCGATGTTGTGGCGGCTCAGGATCTGGTTCGCGCGGAGCTTGTCGCGGGCGTTCGTGATGCCGTTCGCGGTGTTCGGCGTGTAGACGTCCATCTGCTCGAACTGGCGCACCACGGCGGTGCCGAAGTACGTGATCGAGTTGCCGATGCGCGGCAGGATCGCGTCGTAGTCGGACAGCGGACGGCCGCGGTACTGGAGGTCGGGCTCGGGGCCCGTGAGGTCGATCGCGAAGCGCAGCGTGTTGAGGACCTTCACCTCATGCCCTCGTTGCTGCGCCGCCGCCCGGAGTCGCTGCGTGGAGTACGCCTGCGGGGCGCGCGAGAGGATCGCCAGTTTCATCCTTGAGTCCCTGCGAAGATGTTCGGGTGACAGAGCCCCCCTATTCAACCACCATCGTCGGATGGCGCGAATGGGTGACCCTGCCCGGTGCGGGAGTCCCATGGATCAAGGCGAAGATCGACACGGGGGCGCGCACGTCGTCGCTCCACGCGTTCGACGTCGAGGAGTTCCGCGCCGACGACGGCACCGATTCGGTGCGGTTCGGCGTGCGTCCCTGGCAGGAGAGCGACGAGGACGCAGTCGTCGTCGAGATCCCCGTGCACGACCGCCGCACGGTGCGCAGCTCGTCGGGCCACTCCGAGGAGCGCATCGTCGTGCTGATGGACGTGACGCTGCACGGACGCACGCGGACCGTCGAGATGACGCTCAGCAACCGCGACGAGATGGGCTTCCGCATGCTCATCGGCCGTGAGGCGCTGCGCGACGGGTTCCTCGTCGCCGCCGGCGAGTCGTTCCTCGGCGGACGCGCCCCTCGACGCGTCCGCCGCCAGAACCGCGGTCGCTGACCCTAGATCACCCCGTCGCTCAGCGTCGTCGGGTTGCCGAACCGGTGGTTCGTGATCGACACGGCCTGCTCGTGGAGGAACGGCAGCAGCTCCACGCGGCCCGAGGGCGTCACGGGGTGCGACCACACCGCGACATCCGGGGTGCCGCCGAGCGCCGTCGCGAGCTGGGACGCGCCACCGCCGATGAGGCGGACGCGGGTCGAGCCCACGCCCTCCCTCGCGACGCGCGCGAGCCACGCGGCATCCCCCTCGCGGATCAGCCGCATGTCACGGGCCTGGAGGAGCGTGCGCACGCCCTTCGGCAGCTCGATCGCCGTCGACACGGTGAGGTGCGACTTCGCGAGCAGGCCGGCCGCGATGACGCGCAGGCCCTCGGCGAGCGTCGACGCCTCGCCGATGCGCACGGTGACGGGCAGCGACCGGTAGCGGAACACGTTCCGCTCGACGCCGACGCCCGAGACGTCCTTGACCGTGCCGTACTCCTCGGCCCAGGCGACCTCGTCGGACAGTGCCGACCGGCGCAGCACCTCGAACGCCTCGTACTCGAGCGCCGGCTGCGACGCCTCGATGAGCTCGGACACGCGCTTCTCGAGCCCGCGCAGGTGCAGCGTGCTCGACATGGCGCCGTGCTGCGGCATCCACTCGCCGAGGCCGAACAGGTAGTTCGGGCCGCCGGCCTTGGCGCCGGCGCCGACGGCCGAGCGCTTCCAGCCGCCGAACGGCTGGCGCTGCACGATGGCGCCCGTGATGCCGCGGTTCACGTAGAGGTTGCCCGCCTCGACGCGGTCGAGCCAGTGCGCGACCTCCTCGGAGTCGAGCGAGTGCAGGCCGGCGGTGAGGCCGTAGTCGACGGCGTTCTGCAGGCGGATCGCCTCGTCGAGGTCCTTCGCGTGCATGACGCCGAGCACCGGGCCGAAGAACTCGGTGAGGTGGAAGTACGACCCGGGCGCGACGCCGTCGCGGATGCCGGGCGACCAGAGGCGTCCGGTGCCGTCGAGCTGCTTCGGCTCGACGAGCCACTCCTCGCCGATGCCGAGCTGGGTGAGCGCGTGCAGCAGCTTGCCGTTGGCGGGCTCGATGATCGGGCCCATGACGCTCTGGGGGTGCTCGGGGTAGCCGACGCGCAGCGACGTCGCGGCGTCGACGAGCTGGCGGCGGAACCGCTCCGACTTCGCGACCGAGCCGACCAGGATCACGAGCGACGCGGCCGAGCACTTCTGGCCGGCGTGGCCGAAGGCGCTCTTCACGACGTCGGATGCCGCGAGGTCGAGGTCGGCCGACGGCGTCACGATGATCGCGTTCTTGCCGCTCGTCTCCGCGAGCAGCGGGAGGTCGGGGCGGAACGAACGGAACAGCTGCGCCGTCTCGTACGCACCGGTGAGGATGACGCGGTCGACCGCGGGGTGCGAGACGAGCTCGCGGCCGAGCTCGCGCTCGCCGATGTCGACGAGGGCGAGGAGCTCGCGCGGCACGCCGGCCTCCCAGAGCGCCTCGACCATGACGGCGCCCGAGCGCTGCGCCAGCTTCGCGGGCTTGATGATGACCCCCGAGCCCGCGGCGAGCGCGGCGAGCACGCCGCCCGCCGGGATCGCGACGGGGAAGTTCCACGGCGGCGTCACGACGGTGAGCTTCGGCGGCACGAAGACGGCGCCCTGCACGTGGTCGAGCTCGCGGGCGCGCTCGGCGTAGTAGTGGGCGAAGTCGATCGCCTCCGAGATCTCGGGGTCGGCCTCGGCGATGGTCTTGCCGGTCTCGGCGGCCATGACCTCGATGAGGCGGTCGCGGTTCGCGGCGAGCGCGAGACCCGCACGGTGCAGCACCGCGGCGCGCTCGGCGCCGGGCAGCTCGCCCCACGCCCGACCGTTGGCGGCGACGGTGGCGATGATCGACTCGAGGGTGGCCTCGTCGTCGACGCGGGCCCGGGCGATGGTCTCGAGGCCGAGGCGCGTCTCGGGAACGCGGGCGAGGATGCGCCGGCCCCACTCGCGGTTCGCGGCGAGGGCCGGATCGGTGTCGGGCTCGTTCCGGAAGCCGGGGGTCGCGCCGGAGCCGGCCGCGCTCGGGGCCTCGAGGTCGCCCTCGATCTCGCCCGTGTCGCCGAACAGGCCCGGCTCGCCGCGGGAGCCGCGGGTGAGCTCGAGCACGGTGCTCGTGAGCGATGCGTCGTCCTCGTGCTCGGTGCCGGGCGCCGGGGCGTCGGGCACGGCGATGGCGGCCGCGAGCGACTCCTGCGACCACTCGGAGCGACGGTTCTGCGTGCGGTTCGGCGCGGGCACCCGACCGGAGTCGCCCTCGAGCGCGGCAAGCGAGCGCTCGTAGCGGCGCCGCTCCCGCTCGAAGAGGCCCTGGTCGCTGTCGAGCTCGAACACGGCCGACATGAAGTTGTCCTGGCTCGCGTTCTCCTCGAGCCGGCGGATGAGGTAGGCGATCGCCACGTCGAACTCGGTCGGGTTCACGACGGGCGTGTAGAGGAGCAGGTTGCCGACGTCGCGGCGCACCGCCTCGGCCTGCCCGGTGGCCATGCCGAGGAGCATCTCGAACTCGACGCGCGACTCGACGCCGCGCTCGCGGGCGGTCAGCCAGGCGTGCGCGACGTCGAACAGGTTGTGGCCTGCGACGCCGAGCTTCACGGCGTCGGTGCGCTCGGGGGTCATCGACCAGTGCAGCACGCGCTTGTAGTTGGTGTCGGAGTCCTGCTTGGTGCCGTAGGTCGCGGTGGGCCAGCCGTGGATCGCGGCGTCGACGTGTTCCATGGCGAGGTTCGCGCCCTTCACGACGCGCACCTTGATGGGAGCGCCGCCGGCCTGGCGTCGCGCGATCGCCCACGCGGTGAGCTCCTGCATCGCGCCGAGCGCGTCGGGCAGGTAGGTCTGCAGCACGATGCCGGCCTCGAGGCCGCGCAGCTGCGGCTGGTCGAGCAGCGTCGTGAAGACCGCGATGGTGAGGTCGAGGTCGCGGTACTCCTCCATGTCGAGGTTGATGAACTTCCCCCGACCGCCGGCTGAGCCCGTCGAAGCCTTGGCGGCGAGCTCGTAGAGCGGCGTGAGCTTCGAGACGACCTTCGTGACGGCCTCGTCGAACGACCACATCGAGAGCTGGCTCACGACGCTCGACACCTTGATCGACACGTAGTCGACGTCGTCGCGCGCGAGGAACTCGTAGGTGCCGCGCAGTCGGCGGTCGGCCTCGTCCTCGCCGAGGACGGCCTCGCCGAGCAGGTTGAGGTTGAGGCGGTTGCCGGACTCGCGCAGCATCGCGATCGAGGGGCCGAGCTTCGCCGGGGTGGCGTCGAGCACGAGGTGGCCGACCATCTGCCGCAGCACGCGGCGCGCGATGGGGATGACGGCCCACGGGAGCACCGGGGCGACGACGCCGCCGACGCGGATGGCCGCGCGCAGGTACCAGGGCAGGAACTTCGGCGTCAGCTTCGCGACCTGCTCGAGGTTGCGGCCGGCGACCCCGAGGTCTTCGGGGCGCATCACGCCGTCGACGAAGCCGACGGTGAAGGCGAGCCCGTTCGGGTCCTTCAGCACACCGGCCAGGCGCTCTGCGGCGGGGTCGACGGGGTGCTCTGCGCTCTCGGCGAGCCAGCGTCGCACCAGTGCGACGACGTGGTCGGTGGCCGGCGCGAGTCCCGTGGCGGCGTTGGTCATGGTCACGAGGCTAGTCTCCGTTGCTCCGGGCGCGCCGTGGTTCGCGCGCCTTGTCGCCTACCAGTGTGCGGTGCGATGTCTGTTCGGTACAGCGAACGAATCCGACGCATACTGTTCGGTATAGTCGAATGATCCGGTGAGGCTCCAGGAGGTCGCGATGCTCGACGTGCGACGGCTGCGACTGCTCGTCGAGCTCAGTCGTCGCGGCACGCTCGCGGCGGTCGCCGAGGCCCTCTCCTACAGCCCGTCGTCGGTGTCGCAGCAGCTGAGCCTGCTCGAGCGCGAGGCCGGCGTTCCGCTCCTCGTGCAGGTGGGCCGGCGGGTCCAGCTCACGCCGCAGGCGCTCGTGCTCGTCGAGCACGGCAAGGCGGTGCTCGACCGGCTCGAGGAGGCCGAGGCGGAGGTCGCGCGGTCGCTCACCTCGGTGGCCGGCACGGTGCGCATCGCGGTGTTCCAGTCCGCGGCGCACGCCGTCATGCCGCAGGCGCTCACGCTCCTCGCCGACGCCCATCCCGGCCTGCGCGTCGAGGTCACCGAACGCGAGCCAGAGGCCGGGCTGTTCGAGGTGGCCGCACGCGACTTCGACCTGGTCGTGGCCGAGCAGTACCCGGGGTACGCACGTCCGCGGCATCCCGAGCTCGACCGCGTTCCCCTCGCATCCGATGCGATCCGGCTCGCCGTGCCCACGAACACCCGGGAGGAGCGCCCGGCGGAGCCGGACGCTTCTCGAGACCCGAACGTTGCCCTCGCCGCGACGGCCGGGCGCCCGTGGGTCATGGAGCCCGCCGGCACCGCGTCGCGGGTGTGGGCCGAGCAGCTCTGCCGCGCGGCCGGGTTCGAGCCCGACGTGCGCTTTGAGACCGCCGACCTCATGGCGCACATCCGCCTCATCAGCTCGGGCAACGCCGTCGGGCTGCTCCCCGACCTCCTCTGGGCCGACGAGGGTCCGAGCGTGCTGCTCGCTCCCCTGCCCGGCGACCCCCACCGCGAGGTCTTCTCCTCCGCGCGTCACGCGGCGGCCGGACGACCCGCCGTGGTCGCCGTGCGCGACGCGCTCGCCCGCGCCGCGGCCCGCACGGGCCCGCCCCGGAACGGCCACGACGCCACCGCCGCCCACGCGTGAAGTGCGGGCCGGTCAGGTCTACGCTGCGAGCATGGCCAGCAAGCGGAAGTTGATCGGAGCCGGCGTCGCCGTGCTCGCCGTGCTCGCGCTCGCGGGCTGCCTGGGGGAGCAGGGTTCGGCCCGTGGCGGCTCGGTCGATGCGACCGGCACGTGGGGGGATCCGTCGAAGGACGCGTCGCCGTACCTCGAGCTCGAGGACGACGGCAGCTTCAGCGGCAGCGACGGTTGCAACAACCTGACCGGCTCCTGGTCGGTCGACGAGGGCGAGCAGGTGCTGTTCGAGGACGTCGCGTCGACCATGAAGGCGTGCGAGGACGTCGACGACTGGCTCGCCCACCTCGACGCCGCGACCATCTCGGGCGACACCATGACGGTGCTCGGGCAGGACGGCTCGGAGATCGGGCAGCTCGAGCGCACCTCGGACACGCCCGCCACCTAGTCCGGCCGAGGCCGTTCGCGCCCTCGTCGCAACCCGGCGGGTGCTCGCGGTGCGCCGTGCCCGCCGGACTACGCTGCGGCCATGACCAGGATGCGCAACGTCATCATCGGGGCCGGCGCGGCGATCGCCCTGCTCGCGCTCACGGGCTGCCTCGGCGTCCAGGGATCCGCCAAGGGCGGCGACATCGACCCGGTCGGCACCTGGGGCGACCCGTCGAAGGAGTCTGAGCCGTTCCTCTCGCTCGCCGACGGTGGAAAGCTCAGCGGCAGCGACGGCTGCAACACCCTGTCGGGCTCGTGGTCGGTCGACGAGGGCGAGCAGGTGCTCTTCGAGGACGTCGCCATGACGCGGATGTTCTGCGAGGGGGTCGACGACTGGCTCTCGGGCCTCACCGCCGCGACCATCGCCGACACGACCATGACCGTGCTCGGCCAGGACGGTTCGGAGATCGGGCAGCTCGAGCGCACGTCGGACGAGCCGACGGTCAACTAGGCGTGCCCGAGGCCCGCGCCGCCGTCGTCGAGCTCGGGGTCGTACCCGATCATCACGTTCCCTGCGGGCTCCACGTCGTGCATCCATGGCGTGTAGCTCACGCCGACGAGCAGCCCCTCTGGACTCATCAGGCGTGACGTCGTCTGCCCCCACGACTCCTCGTGGGCGCCGACCAGGATCTCGTGCCCGCCCGCGCGGAGCTCCTCGACCGCCTCGGCCACGGCCGCCGGCGAGTCGACGTCGAACTCGATCCACGCCTGCGGCACCGGGCGGTCGGCGGGCCACTCGGTGGTGCCGAAGGTCGCCTCGGCGGCCTGGCTCAGCGGCCAGATCGCGAACGCGTTGACGCCCCCGAGCTCTTCGGTGTGGAAGTACCCGCCGTCCTCGCTGAACGGGATCCCGAAGGCGCCGCGCCAGAAGTCGGCCGATGACGAGTCGGCACTGCCGATGGGGCCGAAGCCCGCCACGAATGCGATGTCCATGCGGCCAGCCAACGCCCAGCCGCCGACATCCGCAAGACATGTCGACTGACGAGCGAGCTCAGTCGGATGCCGCGGCCGCCGCGAACCGCCCGGCCTGCTCCGCGAGGAACGCCAGCACCTCCGGCGGCCCCTCGACACGGTAGGCCGCGCCGCGCGGCAGCCACATGAGCGCCATCACGAGGTTCTCGACCGCGTCGGCCTCGAGCGGCCAGACGCAGCGGTCGGGCCCGTCCTCCACGACGTCGCGGCCGTACCACCCGAGGCGGTCGACGAGCTCCGCTCGCGACAGCTCCACCACGACCCGGGCGCGCACGGTGCGGTCGCGGTAGCGGATCGCGGACTCCACCCGGGCGCGCGCCGCCTCGTCGGTCATCGGCCGCGGCTCGAAGTGCACGCGGGTCTGGAACACGTCGCTGATGCGGTCGAGCCGGAACGTGCGCCAGTCCTCGCGCTGGCGGTCCCAGGCGAGGAGGTACCAGCGCCGGGCGACCGGCACGAGGCGATACGGCTCGACGACCCGCGAGCTCGGCTCGCCCGCGGCATCCGTGTAGTTGAAGCGCAGCCGCTCGGAGTCGCGGCACCCGAGCGCGAGGAGGCCGAGGAGCTCGGTGTCGATCTCGGGGGCCGGGCGGCCCCTGCCGCCATCGCCGCCCGGTGCCCGGCCGACCGCGACCGTCGCGTGCGACTGCAGCGCGTCGATGCGCCGGCGCAGCGCGGGCGGCAGCACCTGCTCGATCTTCGCGAGCGCGCTCAGGGTCGTGTGCTCGGCGCCGCGGAGTCCGGCGGTGGCCTGCGAGCGCAGTCCGACGGCGATCGCGACGCCCTCGTCGTCGGTGAGCAGCAGCGGCGGGAGCCCGGTGCCGGCCTCGAGCCGGTATCCGCCCGCGCTCCCCCGCATCGACTCGATGCCGTAGCCGAGCTCGCGCAGGCGCTCGACGTCGCGGCGCAGCGTGCGCTCCGAGACGTCGAGCCGGTCGACGAGCTCACGAGCCGACCAGTGCCGATGGCTCTGCAGGAGGGAGAGGAGCTCGAGGGTCCTCGAGGTGGTCGCGGCCATGTTCCGAGTATCTCGCGCATCCGGTCAGAAAGTGACCGGATGCCTCGGAAGACTGGCGATATGACCGAACGAACGAACCAGATGATCACCGCCCGAGGCCTCACGAAGACGTTCCGCTCCAAGGGGCAGGTCGTCGAGGCCGTCCGAGCCGTCGACCTCGACGTGGCCGACGGCGAGCTCGTCGCCTTCCTCGGCCCGAACGGCGCCGGCAAGTCGACGACGCTCCGCATGCTGACCACGCTCCTCCCGCCGACCTCGGGCGAGGCGACGGTGGCCGGCTGCGACATCCGCCACGACCCCGCCGGCGTGCGCCGCCGCATCGGGTACGTCGGCCAGGGCAGCTCGGGCGGCCACACCCAGCGGGTGCGCGACGAGCTGCACGCGCAGGGCGCGTTCTACGGCCTCGGCCGTCGCGAGACCCGCGCGCGGGCCGCCGAGCTCATCGAGTCGCTCGAGCTCGGGCAGGTCGCGAGCCGCCAGGTGCAGTCGCTGTCGGGCGGCCAGAAGCGCCGGCTCGACATCGCGCTCGGCCTCATCCACCGGCCCGAGCTGCTGTTCCTCGACGAGCCGTCGACCGGCCTCGACCCGCACAGTCGCGCGAACCTGTGGGAGCACATCGTCGACCTGCGCCGCAGCACCGGCACCACGATCTTCCTCACCACGCACTACCTCGACGAGGCCGACCAGCTCGCCGAACGGGTCATGGTGATGGACCACGGCGCGGTCATCGCCGACGACACGGCATGGTCGCTCAAGGAGTCGCTCGCGGGCGACCGGGTCACGCTCGCCTTCGAGCGTGCGACGGATGCCACGGCCGCCGCGGCCCGCATCGGCGGGTCGGTCGACGGGGCCGTCGTCACCCTCACCGCGCCGGGCGGCGACCGCGCCCTCCCCCGCTGGATCCGCGAGCTCGCCGACGCCGGACTCGACGTCGTGGCGGCGACGCACCGCCAGCCCACGCTCGACGACGTCTTCCTCGCGCTCACCGGTCGCAGCCTCCGCGAGGAGGCGGCCTCGCGCGAGCCGGCCGCCGAGCCCGTGGACGCCGCGGCGTGACCCGCTCATCGATCACCACTTGCACCGCACGCCATCGAGTCACGTGTTCTCGTCGCTCGACCCGGCGCCAACCGACCATTTCCCGTGACTCGACGACTGATAAGCAACGAAGGAGCACATCCTCATGAACACCATCAGCCCCGCCGCCGCCCAGGCCGCCGCGATCGAGCGGCCCGCGGCATCCGCCCGCCCCACCGGGTTCGTGCACGACACCATGACGGTCTTCGCGCGCGAGTCGCGCCCGCTCGTGCGCGACCCGTTCAGCGTGGTCTTCTCGCTCGTGCAGCCGCTCGTCTTCCTCGGCCTGTTCGGACCCCTGCTCGTCGGCGCGGCCGGCGGCGACGTCGCGGCGACCCTGCAGTGGTTCGTCCCCGGCATCCTCGTGATGGTCGCGCTGTTCGGCACCGCGTCGACGGGCGCGAACCTGCTCTTCGAGATGCAGACCGGATCGCACGAGCGCACCCTCGTCGCGCCGCTCTCACGCAGCGCACTGCTCGTCGGACGCGCGCTGAAGGAGGTCGTGCCGCTCGTCATCCAGGGCACGATCGTCGTGCTCGTCGCCGTGCCGTTCGGGTTCCGGCTCGACGTGCCGGGCCTCGTCGTCGGCCTCGCGGTGCTCGCGGTGTTCGGCATCGGGTTCGGCGCCCTGAGCTACACCCTCGCGCTCGCCTGCCGCAACCGCGACTGGATGTTCTGGATGGTGCACCAGACGCTGCTGTTCCCGCTCATGATCCTGTCGGGCATGCTGCTGCCGCTCGAGGACGGCCCCGACTGGATGAAGGTCGCCGCCGCGGTGAACCCGCTGAGCTACCTCGTCGCGGCCGAGCGCGCGCTGCTCGCCGGCGACCTCGGCAGCCCGGCGGTGATCGGCGGCGCGATCGCCGCGATCGCGACCTGCGCCGTCGGCGTGTTCGTCGGCGTGCGGGCCATGCGCCGCGCCAGCTGATCGCCCCGGTCGTCGAGTAGCGCGCCGCTCAGCGGCACGCGTATCGAGACGCAGCGGTCCGGTCTCGATACGCGTCCGGCTCCGCCGGGAACTACTCGACCACCGGATCCAGACGGCGGATGCCGCGACCCACCGCACGAGGCGGGGGCCGCGGCATCCGTCGTGCCCTGCCCTACGGCGTCGGGTAGCTCACCACCGGCGACGTGCCGAAGCCGCCGACCACCGGCGCGCCGGTGTCGTTGATGGTGTGCTCGATGCCGCCCGAGCCGCTGAGGAACACCGAGATGAGCGACTCGAACTGGATGCCCGGACCGACCGGGGTCTGGATGCCGCTCGCGGCGCGGATGTCCTGGCCCTGGTTGAAGAACGAGTACACGCCCATGCCCGTGGCGTGGTGCTCGCTGACGCCGTCGGCCACGCGGTACGACGAGTACCCGAGGCGGTCGCCGTCCATCCACTCGGCCTGGCTCGGCACCTCGTAGGGGATCTCGGACTGGTAGAACACGGTGCGCCCGCGCTCGCCGTTCCAGATCACCTGGTTCTGCTGGTAGTGCTCGACGAACAGGCCGGTCGCGGTGACGTCGTCGCCGTTCACGATGAGGCCGTGCGCGCCGGTCGAACCGGTCCACGTGCCGCTGCCGTCGAGGCCGTGATCGCCGCGCCATGCCCAGATGTGGTCGAGCAGCACGTCGTCGCTGTTGACCTCGATCGAGGTGACCGCGTCGCCCGCCCACGGTCCGCCGACGCGGATGAACACGTCGGAGAGCGTCGTCGGGTCGGACGCGTCGGACTTCTTCGCGCCCTTGGGCCCGACCTTCACGAGCACGTCGGACTCGACGAGCCCGGCGTCGACCGTGATGCCCGCGATCTTCACGCCCGGGACGTCGGCGACCTCGATGGCCGCGTTGCCCTTCGTCGGGGTGAGCGATGCGTAGCCGAGGCCGAGCACGACCGTGTCGGCGCGCTTCACGTTGATCGGCTTGTCGAGGCGGTACACGCCCGGCGTGAGCAGCACGTGCTGCTTCTGCGAGATCGCGCGGTTGATCGACGTCGCGGTGTCGCGGTCGGCGTGGGCGATGTAGAAGTCGCCGATCGGGATGGACGTGCCGACCGAGGCATCCGTCGACCAGTCGACCCCCGCGCTCTCGGTGCGTGCGTTCGGCACGAACACCCTGTAGGCGTCGCCGTCGAGGTAGAGGAACGGCGCGGGCCGGCTGAGCGGGGTGGCCGCGAGGGTGGTCTTGTTGCCGACCGTGCCGTCGGCGTGCGGGCCGAAGTCGGTCGCGGGTGCGCCCTGCACGCCCGAGAACACCATGTTCCAGACGCCGCCGTTCCACGAGCCGACGCTCGAGTCGCGGGTGTACCACTGCTGCTGCGAGCCCGAGACGACCTGGCCGTCGATCACGGAGTCGGCGAGGTAGCCGCCCGACGAGTAGCCGCCGAAGCGCGGCATGAGCGTCAGGTTCCCCTGGATGTGCACGCGGCGCATGGGCGCCGCCTGCGACACCGCCCACCGCAGCTGGCCGGGGTCGGCCACGCCCTCGGGGAGCATGATGCCGGCGGGGTTCTCGGCCGACGGGAAGCAGACGCCGTAGACGCCGGTGTCGCCCTCGACGGGCCGCTGGATCGGGTTGATCGAGACGTTCGACAGCGAGCGCCAGAAGTTCGTGAGCGCGGTGTCGGCCTCGCCGCCGCCGTCCCACGGGCAGGAGGTCGCGGGCGGGCGACCCTCGGCGTGGATCGCGCCGTTGATCACCACGTCGTCGGGCGACGCGCCGAGGCCCGAGACCTGCGTGTAGTAGCCGACCTGGCCGTTCACGATGTCCGGCGCGGTGGCGGGGTCGGCGGCGCCCGCTGCGCTGCCGTAGACGCCGGGCTTGAACAGCACGGCGTGGCGGTTCTGGCTGAACTCGGGCTCATTGTCGATCGCGGCGAAGATCGCGTTGATCTCGTCGGTCGGCATCGACGGGTCGAGCACGACGACGTTCGGGCCGAAGTCGGGCTCGTCGGCCGCGACGGCGGGGGTCGCGGTGATGACGGCTCCTCCGAGGGCGAGTGCGGCGATGGCGGCGCCGGCGGCGAGGCGGCGGGCGCGGCGGGCGGGTCTCGCGGCGATGCTCGCGATCGGTCGGGCGGGCGGATGCTGCGCCCTGGTGCGGTGGGTCACGGGTTCTCCTTCGAACGTGGCCGGCCGGGGCGCATCACGCCTTCCGGCCGGTGACCGGATCAGTGCGGATGGTGCACGCCCGACGCCGTCATCGGCGTGGTCGCGAGCGTCAGCATAGCGAACGCTTACTTACTTGTCAGTAACTTTGTCTCGATCGCTCGGCTGCAGCGGCTCCTGCGCGCGCAAGGCCGCCCTCACCCATCACGTACGCTCGTGTGATGCCCCACGACGTCGTGATCATCGGCGGCGGCCACAACGGCCTCACCGCCGCCGCCTACCTCGCCCGCGCCGGACGCTCCGTGCTCCTCCTCGAGCGCGACGACCACCTCGGCGGCGCGGCGGTCTCGGCGCAGGCGTTCGACGGCGTCGAGGCGCGTCTCTCGCGCTACTCCTACCTCGTGAGCCTGCTCCCGCAGCGCATCATCGACGACCTCGGGCTCGACATCCGGCTCGTCCGCCGCCGCTACTCGTCGTACACGCCCGACCCGGCCGACCCGTCGCGCGGCCTGCTCGTCGACCGCGAGGCCGACGCCGAGGCATCCGCCGCCGCCTTCGCCCGGGTCGACGCCGAGGGCGACACCGCCGCGTGGGACACGTTCTACGGCGAGACCTCGCGCCTCGCCGAGCGGCTCTTCCCGACCCTCACCGAGCCGCTGCTCACCCGCTCGGAGGCCCGCGACCTCGTCGGTGACGACCGCATCTGGACCGACCTCGTGGAGCGCCCGCTCGGCGAGGTCATCGACGAGCGCTTCGCGAGCGACCTCGTGCGCGGCGTCGTCGCGACCGACGGCCTCATCGGCACGTTCACCGACCTCGACGATCCCGCGCTCGACGCGAACCGCTGCTTCCTGTACCACGTGATCGGCGGCGGCACGGGCGACTGGGACGTGCCGATCGGCGGCATGGGCGCCGTGAGCGGCGAGCTCGAGCGCGCCGCGCGCGAGGCGGGCGCGGAGCTGCTCGTCGACGCGGAGGTCGTCGCCGTCGGGCCCGACGGCCGCGTGCGCTACACGCGCGGCGGCGAGGACCAGGTCGTCGAGGCCGGCACCGTGCTCGCGAACGTCGCACCCGTCGTGCTCGATCGCCTGCTCGCGGCCGGGGCGACGGCGTTCCCTGAGCCTGCCGAAGGGGCCGCGGCGCGCGCCGCCGCGCAGCCCGTCGCGCCGCGCGACGAGCGCCCCTTCTCGCACGACGGACCGGTCGCCGTGCCGCCCGTCGTGCGCGAGCGCCTGCGCCGGCTCGCCGAGCCCGAGGGCGCCCAGGTCAAGGTGAACCTCATGCTCACGCGCCTCCCCCGGCTGCGCGACACCGAGGTCGCGCCCGAGGCGGCGTTCGCGGGCACCTTCCACATCAACGAGCTGCAGACCCAGCTCGACGCCGCGTTCGCGACGGCCGCGCGCGGCGGCATCCCCTCGCCGCTCCCGTGCGAGATCTACTGCCACACCCTCAGCGACCCGACGATCCTCGACCCCGAGCTCGCCGCCACGGGCGCTCACACGCTCACGATCTTCGGCCTGCACGTGCCGCACCGCCTCGTCGAGCGGTTCGGCAACGACGAGCTGCGTGCGCGACTGCGGGACGCGGTGCTCGCCTCCCTCGACTCGGTGCTCGCCGAGCCCATCGCCGACGTGCTGGCGACGGATGCCGCGGGCCGCCCCTGCGTCGAGGTGAAGACCACGCTCGACCTCGAGCACGCCCTGCGCATGCCGGGCGGCAACATCTTCCATGGACCGCTCTCCTGGCCGTGGGCCGAGGACGACGCCCCGCTCGCGACCCCCGCCCAGCGGTGGGGCGTCGCCACGGCGCATCCCCGGATCCTGCTCTGCGGCTCGGGCGCCGTGCGCGGCGGCGCGGTGAGCGGCATCGGCGGGCACAACGCGGCGATGGCCGTGCTCGAGGCCGCGGAGGACTGAGCCACCGCGCGGCATCCGTCAGCTGCGGGTCTTCGGCGGCTTCCGCGCCTTGGGCGCCTTCGGCGGCAGCGCCGCGACCTCCTCGAACGCGCGCGCGACCTGCTCGGCGATGCGGTCGGGCTCGTCGTCCCAGGCGACGGGCACCGAGACGTAGCCACCCATCGGCCGCTCGTCGGGTCCGAACGGCCCGGCGCCGTCGACCGCCGCGAGCTCCGCGCGCGCCGACTCGTCGAGGACGCGCACTCCGATGCGGTCGCCGAAGAGCCCGGCGAACATGTTGCCGTTCACGAACGCGCCGAGGTTGCCGAACATGGGCTTGACGACGACCCGCGGGTCGTCGGGCACCACCGATGCGAAGCGCGCCTTCGCGGCATCCGAGGCCTTGGGCACCTGCATGGCACCACCTCCCCGGATCAGGACCGGCCTCCCGGATCAGGACCGGTTCAGGACGGGATCAGAAGACGAACAGCTGGCCGAGCACCAGGACGGCGATCACGAACAGCGCGACCACCGCACCGAAGATCGCGAGCGAACGGCCCGAGAGGCGCGCGACCGCGTAGCCGACGAGGAACGGCAGCACGAAGAGGAAGATCGTCACGATCCACCAGAACGCCTGGTAGCCGCCCTGCGTCGCCTCGGAGAGCCGGCCGCCGAACAGCTGCTGCGTGCGCGGGTTCGTCGCGAACGCGAACGCCGCCGACAACGGCACCGCGATGAGCGCGAAGGTGAAGAGACCCGCAAGCGCCCCCCAGAGGCCCGACTTGCCCTCGGTGACGTTCATCGTCTCCTCGTGAACCTGTCCGCCGGACGGATGATTCGGCTTGCGCTTCGCGCCCCCACTCGATCCCATGGCGCCAACTCTAGTGGTTTGGCGTAGACCGGGTTTAGCCTGATTTCACGACGAGCGGGGGTAGAAGATGACCGCGAAAGCGACTGGCCACTACACGTTGAAGCCCGACGGGCTCTACCTGCAGTACGACCGCCTGTTCCATTCCCCGATCGAGGAGGTTTGGTTCAGCCTGACCAATCCGACGGCCATGCAGGCATGGATCGGCACGTACACCGGACGCCCCGAGACCGGCGCCGTGCGCTTCCGCATGACGTTCGAGGGCGAGGGCTCCGAGTGGATGAACGTGGGCATCCTCGAGTGCGATCCGCCGCACCGCTTCCTCGCGCATTCGGGTGAGGGCGCGACGGCCATGCGGGTGTTCGCGCACCTGCGCGAGGCCGGCGGAATGACGACGCTCACGTTCGGCCAGCGACTCGCGAACCCGGCGGATGCCGCGACGATGGGTCCCGGCTGGGACTACTACCTCGACCGGCTCGCCGCCGTGCGGCTGAGCCGTCCGCTCCCCGAGTGGGAGGCCTACTACCCCGCCCTCGCCGACCACTACAAGGAGCTGCACGTCCCCGAGGGCGCGCGCAACTGACGACGTCTCCGGGCCGGCTCGCGTCGGCGCGGGCCAGTGGAGCGCGGCTCGCCATGGCGCGGGCCGCCCCGGCGCGCTTCCCGGGTACGAGGCATCCTCAGCCCTAGGCTGGCGCCCGTGAAGAGCATCGAGCGGCGTGCCCGCGAGCACGCCACGGGCACGGGCGGCGGCCCCGACAGCGGGCGCGGGCGGGGCAGGAACTTCATGTCGGAACGGCCTCTCGTCTGGTCGTTCATCGCGACCCTCGGCGTGCTCTTGGGCCTCGCGCTCGCCTGGACGCTGCTCAGCCTCTCGGGAGTCCTCTTCTCCGTGTTCGCCGCGATGTTCATCACGCTCGGCCTCGACCCGCTCGTGCGCTGGTTCCAGCGCCGCGGCATGAAGCGCGGCGTCGCGATCCTCACCGTGATCATCCTGTTCATCCTCGTGATCGCGGGCCTGCTCTGGATCGTCCTCCCGCTCGTGATCACCCAGGCGGTCAGCCTCGTCCAGGCGCTCCCCCAGATGTACGCCAACCTGCAGCAGCAGCAGTGGTTCATCGACGCCTCCTCGGGCTCGGGCGGCGTCCTCACGACGATCTACAACTGGGTGGTCGGCGTCCTCAGCGATCCCAACACCTGGGCCACCATCGGAGGCGGCGCGCTCAACGTGGGCCTCGCGATCGTCGGCGGGATCTCGTCCGCGTTCTTCATCTTCATCCTGACGATCTACTTCATCGCCACGCTCGACGCCTCCAAGGCCGCCATCTACACGCTCATCTCCGCCTCGCACCGGGCGCGGGTCGTCGACTACGCCGAGCGGATCATGCAGAACGTGGGCCGCTACCTGAGCGGCATGGTCATCCTCGCGTTCTTCAACGCGACGTTCAGCTTCATCATCCTGCTCATCGCGCAGGTGCCGTTCGCGCTCGTGATCGCGGTCTCGGCGTTCTTCATCACGCTCATCCCGCTCATCGGAACGGTGCTCACGACCATCGTGATGACGGTGCTCGCGCTCTTCGTCTCGCCGCTGTCGGGCATCATCGTGCTCGGCGCGATGCTCGTCTACATGCAGGTGGAGGCGTACATCCTCACGCCCCGCGTCATGTCGAAGGCCGTACAGGTGCCCGGCTCGATCGTGCTCATCGCGGCCCTCGCCGGCGGCACGCTCGCGGGCCTCCCCGGCGCGCTCGTCGCGATCCCGGTGGCGGCCGGCATCCTCCTCATCATCAAGGAGGTCGTGGTCCCGGCGAAGGCGCGCTCGTAGCCTCCGGTGATCGAGTAGCGCCCGGCGAAGGCGCGCTCGTAGCCTCCGGTGATCGAGTAGCGCCCGGCGAAGCCGCGCTCGTAGCCTCCGGTGATCGAGTAGCGCCCGGCGAAGCCGGACGCGTATCGAGATCCGGCGACCGGATCCCGGAACGCGTGTGCGTCTCGATACGCGGCGCCTGCGGCGGCGCTACTCGACGACCGGCGGGGTCCGCGTCGCGATACGCGGCGCCTCCGGCGGCGCTCCTCGACGACCGGCGCGGTCTGCGTCTCGATACGCGGCGACTGCGGCGGCGCTACTCGACGACCGGCGGGGTCAGTGCCAGACCGAGGGCGCCTCGGCTCGCGTGGCCGGCAGCGCGACATCCTCGCCCCACCGCTCGATCCACTCGGGGATCCGCTCCCCCTCGAGCGCGCCGAACTCGGCCATGAGCTCTGACACGGGCACCGTGCCACCCGACTTCCGCAGGAAGCGCGCCCGGATGAACCCCTGCGCGTACACCTCGGCGGTGCCGTCGGGGCCGGGACGCACGAAGCGCTGCTCGACGTAGACCGCCTTGTCGTCGTAGCCGACGAGCTTCGACTCGATCGTGAAGCGCTGCCAGAGGCTCAGCGACTTGCGGAACGTGATGGTCTCGCTCGCGACCACCGGGTACCAGCCCTTGTCGCGGAACGCCCGCCACACGCCGTTCCGCACGAGCATGTCGAACCGTGCGACGTCCATGATCGAGAAGTACACGCCGTTGTTCATGTGCCGGTTGATGTCGAGGTCGGTCGGCAGCGTGATGAAGTTCGTGCGCGCGACGTCGTAGTGGTTCAGGTCGGGCTTGCGTCGCGCGAGGAAGAGCACGTGCAACAGCGTGCGGAACAACATGTGCATAACGCACGACTGTATGCCCGATCCATGGTCGATCCTCCATCGTTGGGGGGTCGCCACAGGTCGGCCGCGGATGCCGCGCGCCCGCCTTGTACGAAGCGTGAAGCCGCTACGGGCGCACCTTCGCCGTCGCCGCGCTCGTCTTCACGACCGAGGTGTACCCCGGCAGCGAGGCGGTGACGCGGACCTTGATCGCGGCGTTCACGTCGCTCGCGACCGGCGTGTACGTCGGTCCGACGGCGCCCGGGATCGGCACGCCAGCCCGCAGCCACTCGTACTGGAGGTCGACCTCCGGCGGCGTCCACGACCCGGGCGCGGCGACGAGTTCCTGGCCGACGAGCGGCGCGCCGCTGATCGACGGGAGCACCGTGTTCGTGATCTTGCCCGCGAGGATCGATGCTGTCGGGGCGCTCTCGCGCATCGCCGTGAGGTACCCGAGCTTCTGACCCGTGACGCGGACGGCGAGGGACGCGCCCACGTCGTCGGCGGTCAGCGAGTACGTGGCCGCGGTCGCATCGTCGATCGGCTGCCCGTTCCGCAACCACTGGTACGTCAGGACCACCGGGGCGGGACCCCACGTTCCCGTGGCGACGGTCAGCGGCGGGCTCCCGAGCCGCAAGGTGCCCTTGACGGCCGGCACGGGTGCCTTCGCGAATGCGGCCTCGGCGACCGGAGCCGTGGACGCGCTCGTTCGGCTGGTGACCTGGTAGCCGGGCTTCGACGCGGTCACGGTCACCGTGAGCTGCGAGCCCGCATCGGCGCCCTTCGGCGTGTAGCTCGCCGCCGTGGCCCCCGCGATCGGCGCCCCGTCGGCGTTCCACTGGATCGCCTTCGTCGTGGCCCCCGGGCCCCACGTGCCGACCATCGCCCGCAGCGGAACGCCGACCTGCGACGTGCCGCTGATGGTGGGCACCGGCGTCGGCGCCAGCGGCAGGAGCGTCGAGGCGGCGACCGGGCCGACCGGCGGTGTGGAGACCGACCGGTCGAAGTACCCGAGGAGCTGGGTGAACCGGGCGGTGGCCGTGATCGTGCCTCCCGCGGCGCCCGGCGGAACGGTCAGGCTCCTCCGGTGCTCTCCGGGCAGCGCGACGCCGTCTCGCCACCACTGGATGCCGCTCAGCACCTCGCTCCCGAGGAGGTCGGCCGAGTCGAACGGCAGTGGCGCGTCGAGCACGAGGGACAGCACGCCGCCCTCGACCGGGTCGCCCGAGATCGTGAGGAACTCGCCGGGCGTCGCCTCCGGGTCCGGCACGCCGAAGTGGGCGTCGAGGGCGGCGCGACCACCCGTGCCGTCCATCGCGAGCACGGCGGCCCGGCTGCGGTCGTCCTCGAACGGCCACCACTGCTCTGCGCCGTCCTGCGTGAATCGGAGCTGGAACTTCCCGTTCGGGACGTCGTCGAACACGTACGTGCCCTCGACGGTGGCCTGCGACATGAGCGGCGTCGCGGACCCGACCCGGAAGAGATCGACTTGGGCGTCGCCGTCCAGGTTGTCGTCGGCGGTGATCACGATCCCGCCGATGAAGGCGGCGGACCGACTGGCGAGGGCCACGACATGCGCGGGCTGGTCCGTCGACTCGTCGTCGGCCTCGACCTCGAGCACGGGCGCCGAGGCGAACGTCACGGTCGGGTGCAAGTCGTAGAACGCCGGAACGATGCCGGCGAACTGGTCGGGGGCGTCCGGCCCGCCGTCCTGCACGAGGCCGGCCCAGGCCGGGAGGTAGCCGTCCACGACCGTCCGGACCTTGTAGCGGCCGTCGGGCAGCGTGAGCCATTGCGTCTCGCCGAACAGCCCCTGGGCTTCGGCAGGCGTCGTCATGACCGGGCTCGATCCGTCGCCGTCGGCGTCGTAGACCTCGATGGTCGCCGCCGGCGCCACCCAGTCGGGCTTGCCCGCGCCGCCGAAGAAGTCCGACGAGGCGGGCATCACCGACACCCCGACGTTGCCGTCGGCGGCCTGCGCCGGCGACGAGATGCCCACGACCGCGACCGCGATCCCCGTGGCACCGATGACGGCGAGGACCCGACGCGATCGGCTCCCGGTTCGTGACCGACGATCGGACATGGTGCGACCCCCTGGGAGGTCCCGGACGGACGTCGGGTCGGCGTCGACCGCTGGCGGAGACGATACTCCGCTTCGCGAAGGCGCATGTCCCCCAGATCGGGGCGCAACGGCGCCGGCTGCGCGCAGCGGCGTGCGTCAGGCGCCGCGTTCGACGCGGTAGCGGAGGTGCATCGCCAGCGCCCCCTGCTCGGCGCCGAGCGGCTCGAGCTCGATGCGGCGTCCGGTCGCGTCGGGGAACAGGCGCGTGCCGCCGCCGAGCAGGATGGGCACGAGGTGGAGGCGCACCTCGTCGACGAGGCCCGCGGTGAGCGACTGGCGCGCGACATCCGCCCCGCCCATGATGCAGACGGATGCCGCGTGCGCGACGGTCATCGCGCGGTCGACCGCCTCGCCCACGCCACCCGTGACGAACTCGAACCGGGAACCGCCGCGCTCGATGGGCTCGCGGCCGCGGCTCGTGACCACGAAGACCGGACGGCCCTCGAACGCCTCGTCGTCGCCCCACGGCACTTCGCCGACATCGAATGTGCGGCGTCCGATCACGAACGCGCCGGTGGTGTCGAACATGCGGGCGGCCACGCTGAGGTCGATCTCGTCGGGCGTCGCGTCGGCCGCGCCCTCGGGGCCGAGGCCCACTTCCGCGGGGCCGTCGCCCCCGCGCAGCCAGTCGTGCACGCGCTCCCCGCCGATGCCGAGCGGATGCTCGATGCTGACGCCCGGTGCGGCGGTGAACCCGTCGAGCGTCATCGTCATCTCGAGGAAGACGTGCGACATCCGCTCAGCCCTTGACGGGGACGTGCCGTTCGTCGGGCCCGTTGTACACCGACAGCGGGCGGATGAGCGCGTTGGCCGCGAGCTGCTCCATGACGTGGGCGGTCCACCCCGTGACGCGGCTCGCCACGAAGAGCGGCGTGAACATCTCGGTGTCGAAGCCCATCAGGTGGTACGTGGGGCCGGCCGGGTAGTCGAGGTTCGGCTTGATGTTCTTGCGCTCCGCCATGGCGTCCTCGAGCGCGACGTAGAGCTCGAGCAGGTCGGGCCGGTCGTAGTACTCGACCATGCGCTCGAGCGAGTCGCGCATCGTGGGCACGCGCGAGTCGCCGTGCTTGTAGACGCGGTGACCGAAGCCCATGATCTTGCGCTTCTCGGCGAGCGCGGTGTCGAGCCAGGCGACCGCGCGGTCGGCGCCGCCCTCGCCCGGGCCGATCTCCTCGAACGCGTGCATGACGGCCTCATTGGCGCCGCCGTGCAGCGGGCCCTTGAGCGCGCCGATCGCGCCCGTGACGGCCGAGTACAGGTCGGACAGCGTCGACGCGATCACCCGCGCGGTGAACGTCGACGCGTTGAACGAGTGCTCGGCGTACAGGATCATCGACACGTCGAAGGCGTTCACGACGGGCAGTTCCTGCACCTCGCCGAAGGCCTGCCAGAGGAAGTTGGCGGAGTAGCCGAGGTCGTCGCGCGGCTCGACGAACTCGAGCTCGTGGCGTCGGCGCTGGTCGTACGTCACGATCGAGGGCAGCTTCGCGAACAGGCGGATCGCCTTGTCGAGGTTCGCCTCGGGCGAGTCGTCGGGCGTCATCGGGTCGCTCGCGCCGATGACGCTCACGGCGGTGCGGAGCACGTCCATCGGGTGCGCCGTCACCGGGATCTCGTCGACGATGCGCTTGGTCACGTGGTCGAGGCCGCGGAGCGAGCGCTCGCGCTCCTCGAACGCGGCGAGCTGGTCGTCGTCGGGCAGTTCGCCGTACCAGAGCAGGTACGCGACCTCCTCGAAGGTGACGGATGCCGCGAGCTCCTGCACGGGGTAGCCGCGGTAGAGCAGCGAGTTCGTCTCGGGGTTGACCTTCGAGATCGCGGTGTAGTCGACGGGGACTCCCGCCAGGCCCTTGTAGATGACCGGCTGCTGCGGTTGCGCGGCCTGCGTCTGGACGTCGCTCATCGTGCTCCTCATGGGATCTGCGGTTCGCCCCAGCGCGTCCGCCTGACCAGCCTACGGCGCGACCGCCGATCGTGCCGCCACCGGTGCCGTCAGCCCTGCGACGCGGCGCGGTTGGCGCGGGCGGCCGCCTCGGCCAGCGCGCTGAGCAGCGGGGGCACGTCGAGCGGCGGCACCACGGCCTGGATGACGGTGAGCCCGTCGCCCCGGGCGTCGTGCCGCGCGAACGCGTCGGCGACCTCGGCGGCGGTCGTCGCGCGCACGCCGACCGCGAATCCCGTCGGGTCGAACGCCGCGGGGAGCGCGGCCCAGTCCCAGCCGGCGATGTCGTTGTAGGCCGCGGTGCGCCCGTGGATGGCCCGCTCCACGGTGTAGCCGCCGTTGTCGACGACGAGGACGGCCGCCGGCACCCGGTCGCGGGCGAGCGTCCCGAGCTCCGCGATGGTGAGCTGGGCGGCGCCGTCGCCGATGAGCACGATCGGGCGGCGCGAGCGGTCGGCGAGCGCCGCGCCGAGCAGGGCGGGCAGCGTGTACCCGATCGACGCCCAGAGCGGCTGCCCGATGAACGTCACGCCCGCGGGCATCCGGTGCGTGCCCATGCCGTAGAACGCGGTGCCCTGGTCGGCGATCACCACGTCGCCGGCGCGCAGCTGCGCCGAGACGGCGTCCCAGAGCGCGGCCTGGGTGAGTGGGGCATCCGGTTCGTCGGATGCTGCGGGGCCGGTGCCTGCAGTGACCGGAGCAGTCGCGGCATCCGCTGCCGTCGTCGTCGAAGCCGCCGACGCCGACGTCGCCGCGCTTGGCAGCACGAGCCGCCCGGCCGCCCGGGCGTCGTCGATCGCGTCGGCGACGACGCCGAGCGCCTCGGCCATCGGGACGGGTCCGAACTCGCGGTCGCCGATCCGGGTCCGCCGCGGGCCGATGTCGATCGTGGTCTCGGGCAGGTGCTGGGAGAAGAACCCGGACATGAGGTCGGTGAACTGCACGCCGGCCATGACGAGCACGTCGGCGTCCTCGACGACGGACCTCGCGGCAGGTTCGCTCACCGCTCCGACGTAGGGGCCCGCGTAGTGCGGCACGCTCTCGTCGACGACCCGCCGGCCCCAGAGGGAGACCGCGTGCGGCACCCCGAGCGCGAGCAGGTCGTGCAGGGCGCGCTCGGCGCCCACGCGCTGCACGAGGATGTCGGCGAGCACGGCCACCGACGACGCACCCTCGAGCGCGGCCGCGACGGCGTCGCGGAGGTCGGCGAGCACCTCGGCGTCGGCGGCCTCCTCCTCGACGGCGGCGAGGTCCGCCGAGGGCGCGGCGAGCGGCGCCGCAGCGACGTCGGCCGGGATGAGGAGGTAGCCGGGGCGGCGAGCGGCCAGGGTTTCGCGGATGACCCGGTCGATCTCCTCGGCGGCGTTCTCGACGGTCAGCACCGCCTGCGCGTGCGTGACCTCGGCGGCCATGCGCGCGAAGTGGCCGAAGTCGCCGTCGCCGAGCGTGTGGTGGGTCGCCCGGGCGGCGGCCTGGGTCGCGGTGGCCGGCGAACCGACCACGTGCAGGACCGGCACGTGCTCGGCGAAGGCGCCGGCGACGGCGTTGATCGCGCTGAGCTCCCCGACGCCGAACGTGGTGCAGACCACGCCGAGCCCCCGGACGCGCGCGTAGCCGTCGGCGGCGTAGCCGGCGCCGAGCTCGTTCGCGCAGCCCACCCAGGCGACCGTCGCGTGCGCGTCGATGTCGTCGAGCATCGCGAGCGTGAAGTCGCCCGGGACGCCGAAGATGCGATCCACCCCGGCGGCGGCGAGGCGGTCGAGCAGGTACGTCGTCACGTTCGCGTCGCTCATGGGTTCATGATCGACGCGGGCGCGGGCAGCGTCAACGACGGACGTGCGCCTCGACGCCGGCTCGGTTCACGGGAACGACGGCACGGCCGACTCGGGGCGCGCCTGCTCCCACCACGACGTGAGGGCGAGCACCTGCCGGTCGGCGAACCGCGGACCCGCGACCTGCAGCGCGATCGCCCGCCCGTCGGGCGCGAACCCCGCGTTGATGCTCGAGGCCGGCTGGCCCGACATGTTGTACGGCATGGTGAACGCGATGTGCGCCATGCCGCGGTCGTCGTGGCCCCACGGCATCGGCCAGTCGGCGGGGAAGGCGAGCATCGGCGCGACCGGCGAGAGCACCGCGTCGAACGGCGCCGTCGCGAGCACCGTGCGGCGCCGCAGCTCGCCGATCGCCTCGTACGCCTCGAGCGCGCGGGTGCCGCTGACGTCGGCGCCCTTCGCCACCCACTCGACGATGTACGGGAGCACGAGCGCCCGCCGCGCGGCGCCGAGCTCGGCGTAGGTGCGCCAGAACCGCACCCGCCAGAACGTGTCGACGTCGTCGAGCACGCCCTCGTCGATGAAGCCGGGCAGCTCGACGATCTCGGCGCCCGCGTCGGCGAACCGGTCGGCGGCCGCGACCACGGCGGAGCGGATCGCGGGGTCGACCGGCATTCCGGCGCCGGCGTCGAGGTGCAGCGCGATCCGCAGGCCGGCCGGGTCGATCGCGAGGTCGTCCCAGTCGATGTCGGCGGGCGGCAGCGAGGTGTAGTCGCGCACGTCGGGTCGCGAGACGACCGCCATCCCGGCGGCGAGGTCGGCGACCGTGCGCGCGATCGGCCCGGCCGCGCGGCCGAGGTAGGGCGTGTCGATCGGGATGCGTCCTGCGCTCGGCTTCAGCGCCGCGAGCCCGAGCCAGGCCGCCGGGAACCGCACCGACCCGCCGATGTCGGTGCCCATGTTCACCACGCCGAACCCGGCCGCCGCGGCCGCACCGGCGCCGCTCGACGATCCACCCACGGTGAGGTCGCGGTCGAGCGGGCTCCGGGTGACGCCGTGCAGGCTCGAGACGCCCGATGACAGCATGCCCCAGTCGGGCATCGTCGTCGACCCGACGATCACGGCGCCGCCCTCGAGCAGGCGCGCGACGATCGGCGAATCCGCCTCGGGCACCACCGGGCTCGAGCCCGCGGTGCCGCCGCGCGCCGGGACGCCGGCCCGGTGCATGTTCTCCTTCACGGTGACCGGCACGCCGTCGAGCGGGCCGAGCGTCTCGCCCCGACGCCACCGGGCGGCGCTGGCGCGTGCAGCGGCACGCACGGATGCCGCGTCGAAGTCGGCGAACGCGTTCACCTCGTGCTCGCGGGCGGCGACGCGGGCGAGCACCTCCTCGGCGACCTCGACCGGACTCGTCGAGCCCGTCGCGTACGCCGACGCGAGCGCACCGGCGGTCTGCGGGAGCGGAGCGGCGCCGGTCATGTCGGGGTCAGCGGGCGACGTCGAAGTTGAAGATCGAGGTGTCGAACCGGTTGTAGCCCTCGTAGTCGATGAGCTCGTAGAGGTCGGCCCGGTGCTGCATCTCCTCGAGCTTCGCGTCGAGCGAACCCGTCGCCTGGAGTTCGTCGAGGGCACGCACGGAGGCGCCCATCGCGAGCCGGAGCAACGACACCGGCCAGATCACGATGTTCATGCCGATGTCGGCGAGCTGCTGCACCGTGAAGAGGTCGCTCTTGCCGAACTCGGTCATGTTGGCGAGCAGCGGCACGTCGACGGCCGCGCGGATCGCGGCGAACTCCTCGAGCGAGGCCATCGCCTCGGGGAAGATCGCGTCGGCACCGGCGTCGGCGAGCCGCTTCGCGCGGTCGACCGCGGCCTGCAGCCCGTCGACGGCGCGCACGTCGGTGCGCGCCATGATGAGGAAGTTCGGGTCGCGTCGCGCGTCGACCGCGGCGCGCACGCGCTGCAGCGCGGTGTGCTCGTCGACGACCTGCTTGCCGTCGAGGTGCCCGCAGCGCTTCGGGTTGACCTGGTCCTCGATGTGCAGCCCGACGAGCCCGGCGTCCTCCATCTCCTGCACGGTGCGGGCCACGTTCATCGGCTCGCCGAAGCCCGTGTCGGCGTCGACGATGGCCGGAAGCTCGGTCATCCGCGTGATCTGCTTCGCACGGCCGGCGACCTCGGTGAGCGTCGTGAGGCCGATGTCGGGCAGGCCGAGGTCGGCAGACAGCACGGCACCCGAGATGTAGACGCCCTCGAAGCCCTTCCGCTCGATGAGGCGGGCCGACAGCGGGTTGAACGCGCCGGGGAAGCGCATGATCCGCCCCGTGTCGAGCCGCTCTCGGAAGAGGCGGCGCTTCTCGGAAGGGGACTTCTGGGCGTAGAGCATGGTTGGGCCTCCTCCGATCCACCCTAATCGCGTGCGGGCGACGACCGGCCGGCTCGGTAGGGTTCGCACATGAGGCCTCCGGTGACGGTACGCCGCGCGCGCCCCGAGGACGCGACGGAGATGGCGCGGGTGATCGTGCGCTCCTGGCGCGAGACCTACCGGGGGCTCGTCCCCGACCACGTGCTCGACGACCCGAGCTTCGAGTCCGCGCGCGAGCGGTTCTGGACGGCGGCGCTCACCGACGAGCAGTACCGCCGGAACCGCATCGCGGTGGCCGAGCGCGGCGGCGAGGTGATCGGCGTTGCCATGTCGGGCCCCGTGGACGACCCCGCGCTCGAGTGGGACCACCACCTCTACGTGCTCTACGTCGTGGCGGCCGAGCACGGGTCGGGCGCGGGACTCGCGCTGCTCGACGCCGTCGTCCGTCCCGACGAGGACGTCGCGCTCTGGGTGGCCGACCCGAACCCGCGCGCGCAGGCGTTCTACCGCAGGCGCGGGTTCGTCGCCGACGGCACCGCGCAGGTCGACGAGAACGGCGTCCGCGACATCCGGATGCTGCGCCTCAGCGCGGACCGTAGGCCCGCATGATCGCCCAGTCGAACGCCCGGTCGGTCATGAGCCAGCGCAGCGCGAGGAGCGCCTTCGCGCCGAACGGCACCGCGTAGCGGATCCGCGGTCGGCGGTCGGTCGCGGCCCGCGCGATCGCCAGGGCGACGACCCGCGGCGAGGCGCCGACGCCCGGGCGGTCGGCGAGCTCGTACACCTGCGCGAGCCGCTTCGCCTGCCGCGCATAGGCGGTGCCGCCCGACCTGGCGGTCGCACTGTCGGCCGCGATCCCGCCCCACTCGGTGCGGATCGTGCCGGGCTCGATGATCACGACGTGCACGCCGAACGGGCGCAGCTCGAGCCGGAGCGAGTCGCTCAGCCCTTCGACCGCGAACTTCGTGGCGTGGTACCAGGCGCCGAGCGGCTCGTAGAACTTGCCGCCGATCGACGAGACGTTGATGATCCGGCCGCTCCGCTGCGCGCGCAGGTGCGGCAGGACGAGCTGGGCGAGCCGCGCCGGCCCGAACACGTTCACCTCGAACTGGCGGCGCGCCTCCTCGATCGGCACGTCCTCCAGTGCGCCGTACGATCCGTACCCGGCGTTGTTGACGAGCACGTCGATGCGGCCCTGCTCGCGGAGGATCCGCTCGACGCCCGACGCCATCGACGCGTCATCCGTGACGTCCATCTCGAACACGTGCACGCCGTGCGCGGTCAGGCCGGCCATGCGGTCGATCCGCCGCGCGACCCCGTAGACGGTGAAGCCGCGCGCTGCGAGCTCGAGCGCCGTCGCCTCGCCGATGCCCGAGGATGCCCCGGTGATCAGCGCGACGCGGCCCTCGGTCATGGCTAGAACAGGCCGGTCGGGATGTCGACGCCGACGAGGGCGCCGGGTGCCGCGGTGAAGGTGAGGCCACCGAGCTCGTCGGGGCCCAGCTCGGGCAGGCGCTGTGCCAGGTCGAGGAAGCGCTCGATCTCGGCCTCCTCGAGCACCCATTCCGCGAGCGTGCGGAACTTCTGCACGTACTGCTCGCGCGCGAACGGACGAGCTCCGAGCGGATGCGCGTCGGCGACGGCGATCTCGTCGACGATCTCGCCACCGTCGGCGAGCGTGATGACGACCTTGCCGCCGAACGCCTTCTCCTCGATGTCGTTCGAGTGGTAGCGACGCGTCCACTCGGGGTCCTCGACGGTCGACACCTTCTTCCACATGTCGACGGTGTCGGCCCGGTGCGCCCGCTCGGGCGTGTACGAGTCGTGGTGGTGCCAGGTGCCGTCCTGCAGGGCGACCGCGAAGATGTACGGGATCGAGTGGTCGAGCGTCTCGCGCGACGCGTCGGGGTCGTACTTCTGCGGGTCGTTCGCGCCCGAGCCGATCACGTGGTGCGTGTGGTGCGACGTGTGCAGCGTGATCGACTCGATGCGATCGGGGTCGTCGAGGATGAGCGGGTACTCCTCGTGCAGCTTGCGCGCGAGGTCGATCCACGCCTGGGCCTGGTACTCGGCCGAGTGCTCCTTCGTGTAGGAGTCGAGGATCGCGCGCTTCGCCTCGCCGGCCTCGGGCAGCGGCACCTCGTAGGTCGCCTCGGGCCCGCCGAGGAGCCAGGCGATCACGCCGTCCTCGCCCTCGTAGATCGGCACGGGGCTCGTCTCGCCGCGCATCGCGCGGTCGACCGCCTCGACCGCCATCTTGCCCGCGAACGCCGGGGCGTGCGCCTTCCAGGTGGAGATCTCGCCCTTGCGCGACTGACGCGTGGCAGTGGTGGTGTGCAGGGCCTGGCCGATGGCCTGGAAGATCGTCTCCTGGTCGAGGCCGAGGAGCGTGCCGATGCCGGCCGCGGCCGACGGTCCGAGGTGCGCCACGTGGTCGATCTTGTGCTTGTGCAGCGAGATCGCCTTCACGAGGTCGATCTGCACCTCGTAGCCCGTGGCGATGGCGCGCACGACGTCGCGGCCGGTGAGGCCGCGCCCGGCGGCGAGGTGCTGCGCCACGGCCACGATCGGCGGGATGTTGTCGCCCGGGTGCGAGTAGTCCGCGGCGAGGAACGTGTCGTGGAAGTCGAGCTCGCGCACGGCGACGCCGTTCGCCCAGGCAGCCCACTCGGGCGACGTGCGGCGCGCGGCATCCGCGCCGAAGACCGTGGCGCCGTCGCCGCCGATCGAGACCGGGTGCGCGAGCGCCTGGCTGCGGGCCGAGACCACGGGCTTGCGGGCGAGCGAGGCGGCCGCGACGGCCGCGTTGTCGATCACCCGGTTGACGACCATGTCGACGACCTCGTCGTCGAGCTCGACGGGATCGGTGGCGACCCCGGCGAGCTGCCAGGCGAGCTGGCCATCGCGGGCGAGGTGCTCGTCACTCCGGTGGGTGCGCAGGTGATGGTTCTTCACGCCCACAACCGTATCCCGTGGTCCCGGTCGTCGAGTAGCGCCGCCGGAGGCGACGCACCCCCCGGTCGTCGAGTAGCGCCGCCGCAGGCGACGCACCCCCCGGTCGTCGAGTAGCGCCGCCGGAGGCGACGCGTATCGAGACGCGGCGAGTTCCGGGGCCGGGTCACTGGGTCTCGATACGCGTCCGGCTTCGCCGGGCGCTACTCGACCACCGGGGGTCCGGCTCCGCCGGGCGCTACTCGACCACCGAGGTCCGGCTCCGCCGGGCGCTACTCGACCACCGGGGGTCCGGCTCCGCCGTGCGCTACTCGACCACCGGGGGTGTCCGGTCGGGCCAGACCGGCTCGTGCACCTGCGCCGTGATGACGTCGGACGCGAGGTGCGGGTCGACGCCCTCGAGCGTCGACGGGCTCCACTTGGGCGAGCGGTCCTTGTCGATCACCTGCGCGCGGATGCCCTCGCGCAGGTCGTGCTGCTCGATGAACCACGACACGAGGCGGAACTCCTGCTCGAGCGCGTCCTCGAGCCGCGGCAGCGTGCGGGCGCGGCGCACGGACTCGAGCGTGACGGTCAGCGCCGTGGGCGACAGGGTCTCGAGCTCGTCGGCGGCCGCGCCGGCGTACGCGGATGCCGCGGGGTCGAGCGGATGCGCCGGGAACGAGCTCGACGCAGCATCCGGCGTGCCCTCGGCGAATGCGCGCAGCCGCGTGATGATCTCGCGCACGGTGGGCGCGGAGTAGCAGGCGTCGACCCAGTCGCGCGCGAGCGCGAGCGCCGACGGGCCGGGGGTCTCGTCGAAGAGCATCACGATCTCGGCGGGGCTGCCGGGGTCGGCGCGCTCGGCGAGCGCCTGCAGCAGGTGCGGCAGCCGCTCCGACGGCACGAAGGCGTCGGCGAAGCCGGCGTGCAGTGCATCGGCGGCGTCCATGGTGCGCGAGTTGAGCGCGAGGTGCACGCCGAGCTCGCCCGGCGCCCTGGCCAGGAGCCACGAGCCGCCGACGTCGGGCGTGAAGCCGATGCGCGTCTCGGGCATCGCCACGCGGGAACGCTCGGTGACGATGCGGATCGCGGCGTGCCCGGCGAGGCCGATGCCGCCGCCCATGGTGATGCCGTCCATGATCGCGACGACGGGCTTCGGGTACCGCGCGATGAGCGCATCGAGGCGGTACTCCGACCGGAAGAAGTCGCGCGCCTCGCCCGCGTTGCCGTCGACGGCGTAGCCGTAGAGCTCGCGGATGTCGCCGCCGGCCGAGAAGCCCCGCTCCCCCGCGCCGTCCAGCACCACGATCCCGACCTCCGAGTCGTCGACCCACGACTCGAACACGTCGGTGAGCTCGTGGATCATCTCGTAGCTCAGGGCGTTGAGCGCCTGGGGGCGGTCGAGGGTGACGTGCCCGACCCCGTCGGCCACCGTCACCGAGATCTGGTCGCTCACGGTGCCACCGTAGCCGCATCCCCGCCGGTCGCGTAGCCTCCAGTTCTGGAGGAGGAGTCATGATCGAATCGGCGTTCCCGATCCTCGAGGTGTCCGACGTTCCGGCGGCCCTCGCGTTCTACCGCGACACGTTCGGCGGCGTGGTGACCTACGAGTTCCCGGGCGACGACGGCACACCGGTCTACGTCTCGCTCGCGGTGGGCTCCTCGTCGCTGGGGATCGGCCTCGCCGAGCAGCCGCCCCCGCCGGGCAACGTGCTGCTCTGGTTCTACGTCGACGACGTCGATCGGATGACGCGCGAGCTCGCCGCGGCCGGGGCATCCGTCGTCGAGGAGCCCGTCGACCAGCCGTGGGGCGAGCGCACCTCGCTCGTGACTGACCCGTTCGGCACGCGCATCCGGCTGGGCGCAGCGATCTCGCCGCCGCCCGAGGAGGAGTAGGCGAAGTTCGCGGCCCGTCGGCTCAGACGCCGGCGCCGGGGACCAGCCGCACGACGCCGACGTCGGTGCGCAGGCGGAAGCCGAGCCGCTCGTACAGGCCGATGGCTGCGGCGTTCGACGCGTACGCGTGCAGGAACGGCGTCTCGCCGCGGGCGAGGATGCGCTCGGCGACCGCCGTCGAGAGCATGGCCGCGTAGCCGTGCCCGCGATGGTCGGGGTGCGTGCAGACGCCGCTCACCTCGGTGAACCCCTCGGGCTTCATGCGCTCGCCGGCCATGGCGACGAGCCGCCCGTCGAGCTTCACGCCGAGGAAGCCGCCGAGCTCGTGCGTGCGCGGGCCGAACGGCCCGGGCTCGGTGAGCGTCGCGAGCGCGAGCATCTCGGGGGCGTCGGCTGCGCCCAGCGGCACGAGGTCGACGGATGCCGCGACGGGCGCCAGGCGGTCGAGCACGAGCTGCACGCCGGGGGCGTCGAGGGTGGTGCGCGTGCCGGGCGGGCGCGGGACCTCGCCGCGCTGCAGCAGCACGACCGGCCCGTGCGCGTCGACCAGCGCCGACAGCGCATCGAGGTGCGCCGCGTCGTCGTCGCCGATCGCGGCGAACGGACCGACCTCGCCGACGAAGCGGCGGGCGAGGCCGTCGCCGATGGAGAAGCCACGCTGCCGCGTCGCGAGCGCGCTCCAGATCGGCCGGTCGAGCGGATGCCGCGTCACCGCGCCACCTCCCCCGCGAGCGGCGCACCCTTCGCGAGCCGTGCCGCGCGGCGGTCGACGGGCTCGGCATCGAGCCGGGCCTCGAGCTCGGCGAGCTGCGCGAGCAGCGGACCCTCGAGCCCGGCGCAGGCCTCGGCGACCGCTGCCTCGACGTGCGGCCACACGGCCGTGCGGGCCCGGGACACCACGTCCTCACCGGCCTCGGTGAGCTGCACCGATCGGCGCCGACGATCGGATGCCTCGCTCGCCACGGTCACGAGTCCGTCGTGCGCGAGCCGCGTCACCGTGCGGGTGACGGCGGGCTGGCTCACGCCGATGGCGTCGGCGAGCTCCCCCACGGTGAGGCCGCCGGGACGATCGAGCGCGGCCAGGAGCGGGAATGCGCTCGCGGGCACCGCCAGGCCGTCGGCGGCGATGAACCGCGTGGTCTCGCCCTGCAGCCGCTCGCCGATGCGCTTGAGGCGGGTGCCGAGCGCGAGGTGGCCCAGCTGCTCCACGACGTCGTCGACCATCTCGCCTCCCTGCTCGATCGGTTACTGCATAACACGTTATATAACCTGTTATGTGAATGCAAGGGCGCGGAGATACCATGCTTCGGTGGTCCCCCTCGAGAACCTGGGTGCGTTCGTCCTCGCGTCGATCGTGCTCATCGTCATCCCCGGTCCGAGCGTGCTGTTCGTGATCGGGCGCTCCCTCGCGCTCGGGCGACTCGGCGGCCTGCTCAGCGTGCTGGGCAACGCCCTCGGCATGCTGCCCCTCGTGGCGGCCGTCGCCCTCGGCGTGGGCGCCATCGTCGCGCAGTCGGTCGTGATCTTCACGGTCATCAAGTTCGCCGGCGCGCTCTACCTCGTCTACCTCGGCATCCAGGCCATCCGGCACCGAGCGGATGCCGCGGCCGCCGTCAACGGCGAGGTCCCGACCCGCTCGCACTGGCGCCAGCTCGGCGAGGGATTCGTCGTGGGCATCACCAACCCGAAGACCATCGCGTTCTTCGTCGCGGTGCTGCCGCAGTTCGTGGACTTCTCCGCGGGGTCGATCCCGCTGCAGCTGTTCGAGCTCGGCGTCGTGTTCGTCGTGCTCGCCCTGCTCTGCGACTCGATCTGGGCCATCGCGGCGAGCGCCGCACGCGACTGGTTCGCGCGGTCGCCGAAGCGCGCCGCCCACCTCGCCGCGACCGGCGGCGTCATGATGATCGGGCTCGGCGGCGTGCTCGCCCTCAGCGGGAACAAGCACTGACCCACCACCGGAGGGAGCGGTCATGACCGACACCGAACCGCAGGACGTGGCACCCGGCGTGAAGAAGCCCGGGCGCCCGCCGAAGCGGACCTGGAAGGACCTCACGCCGCAGGAGCGGACCGGCTCCATCCTCACGGGACTGATCCAGCTCACGCTCGCGGCGATCGCGTGGACGGACCTCGCGCGGCGGCCCGCGAAGTACGTGCGCGGGCCGAAGCCCCTGTGGGCGCTCGCCATCACGATCAACTTCGTGGGGCCGGTCTCCTACTTCATCTTCGGACGGCTGCCCGATCGCGCCGCGCAGCGGCGCAAGCGTCGCGCGAAGCGCTGAACGACCGGTGGTCGAGGAGCGCACCGGTGGTCGAGTAGCGCCCGGCGGAGCCGGACGCGTATCGAGACCCGCTGGCTCGACCGGACCGTCATCACGTCTCGATACGCGTCGCCTCCGGCGGCGCTACTCGACGACCGGGTGCGCGTCGCCTTCGGCGGCGCTACTCGACGACCGGTGAACGCGTCGCCTTCGGCGGCGCATCTCGACGACCGTCATGAGCTCCAGAGTGCGGGCACGAGCACCCAGATGACCTCGGCGCCGCCGCCGTCGGCGACGCGCCAGCTGTGCGGCTCGTGCCCGTTGAACGTGAGGCTGTCGCCGGGTCCCAGCTCCCAGTCCTGGTCCGAGAAGCGCACCTCGATGCGGCCCGAGAGCACGTGCAGCACGTCGACGTCGGCGGCGACCGCGTAGAGCTCCTCACCGCCGTGCCCGCCGGGTTCGATCACCGAGCGGATGACCTGCACCCGCGACTCGGAGCGCGGCGAGAGCAGGCGCTCCTCGGTGTCGACGCCGCCGAGGTTGATGCGTGGACCCGTGCCGGCCGGCACGAACTGCACGTCGGGCGCCTCGAAGAGCGACCCGACGGAGATCGAGAGCACGTCGCACAGCGTGATGAGCGACGAGACGCTCGGCGAGGTCATGTCGCGCTCGACCCGAGAGAGGAACCCCTTGGTGAGCCCGGTGATGCGGGCGACCTCGTCGATCGTCAGCTGCTGCGTCTTCCGCGCCGCGCGCAGGCGCGATCCGATCGCCACCCGGCGGGTGTTCGGTTCCAGCGGCATCGGGCGCATGATGCTGCCACGCTAGCGGGTCAGTCGCGCGTGGCGGTGGGCGTGAGGATGCCGCGCGCGATCCCGTGGAAGAAGCACCGCGACCCGAGCTGGGCCGAGGTGGCCTCGGGATCGAGGTCGAGGCTCGGCACGTCGAGCGCGTGCACGACGAAGTGATAGCGGTGGACGCCCGTGCCGCGCGGCGGCGCTGCGCCGATGAAGCCGCGGGTGCCGTCCTCATTCCGCAGCACGATGACGCCGTCGGGGAGGGCCGGCCCGCCGGCGGACCCGGCACCCGACTCGAGGCTCGTGACCGACACGGGGATGTTCGCGACGGCCCAGTGCCACCATCCCGAGCCGCTCGGTGCATCGGGGTCGAGGCACGTGATCGCGAAGCTGCGGGTGCGCTCGGGGAACCCCGACCACGAGAGCTGCGGCGCGCGGTCGACGCCGCCGGCGGCGGTGCTCCACTGCGGGCGGGCGAGGGGTTCGCCTTCCGCGACATCGGTGCTCGTCACGGTGAACGACTCGACCGGTCGCAGTCGCTGGAGTGCCTCGTAGGGGTGGACGTCGAGCATCGCGAGCCTCCTCATCGGATGGGCGGGTGCCGTCGTCGCCAGCCTACGTCGCAGGCTCCGCGTCCGGGAGGCGGGCGCCGCGGGTCGGCGGATTCGCCGCGGGATCGCACCCACGCACCCGCTCGCACCCGCTCGCACTCGGCCGGCTCGCGGCATCCGCTCGTATGATCGCGGGATGCCCGTCGCGAAGATCCTGCTGTACTACGCCTTCACGCCGCTCGCCGACCCCGACGCCGTGCGGCTGTGGCAGCGCGACCTCGCCGAGTCGCTCGGGCTGCGCGGGCGCATCCTCGTCTCGAAGGACGGCCTCAACGGCACCCTCGGCGGCGAGCTGGGCGCACTCAAGCGCTACGTGCGCAAGACCCGCGACTACCCCGCGTTCAAGCACGTCGACTTCAAGTGGAGCGAGGGCACGGGCCTCGACGAGTCGGGCGCGAGCCTCGACTTCCCGAAGCTCAGCGTGAAGGTGCGCGACGAGATCGTCTCGTTCGGCGCGCCAGGCGAGCTGCAGGTCGACGACGACGGCGTGGTCGGCGGCGGCGCACGCCTGTCGCCCGACGATCTGCACGAACTCGTCGCGACGCGCGGCGACGAGGTCGTGTTCTTCGACGGGCGCAACGCACTCGAGGCGCAGATCGGCCGGTTCCGCGACGCGATCGTGCCGCCCTCCGAGACGACGCGCGACTTCGTCGGCTTGCTCGACGCCGGCGCGTACGATCACCTCAAGGGGCGGCCGGTCGTCACCTACTGCACCGGCGGCATCCGCTGCGAAGTGCTCTCGAGCCTCATGGCGAACCGCGGCTTCGGCGAGGTGTACCAGCTCGAGGGCGGCATCGTGACCTACGGCGAGCGCTTCGGCGACCGCGGCCTCTGGGAGGGCTCGCTCTACGTGTTCGATGGCCGCGGCTCGGTCGACTTCAGCGACGACGCCGCGGTGATCGGCCGCTGCGTGGGCTGCGACGAGCCGACGAACCGCACGGCCAACTGCCCGGATGCCGCGTGCCGCCGCCAGTTCGTCGTGTGCGCGTCGTGCGACACGGTCGCCTGCCACGAGCACGCGGGCTCGATCGTCGGCGCCACGGCCTGATCCCCGGCTGAGCTCGAGGAACCGGAGCGCGTCGGTGCGATCGACGGTATACGGCCGGTTCACGAGCGGATGGGCGCGGGCCGTGCCGATCCGCCGGATGCCTGCTCGCGGCCTGTCCCTCAGCCATCGGCGAACGCATTCAGGTAGCGCAGCGCATACTCCGAGACATCGGTGTCGGAGTTCACCAACACGATGGACGCATGACCGGCATCGCGGTCGATCAACAGGGCGGCCGAGAAGCCGTTCGTGAAGCCCAGCGTGTACGTGATGGTGCGTGCCGGCTCCTCCTGCACCTCCCAGAGGTAGCCGACGCTCGTGGGCCACTGGCCACCGGTCTCCGAGGCGGGATCTATCGCCGCGCTGTCGCTCATGGCGCCGTCGAGCACTGCCTCCGCCAGCGCGATCAGGTCGGGCAGGGTCGCGGTGACGCCGAGTGCCGGGCCGTAGGCGCCGACGACGGTCGGCTCGACTTCCGCCCCATCGACGTAGTGTCCACCTGCGTGCTCACTCGGCACCTCGTCGTCGGTTTCGACCACGATCGCGCCCTCCATTCCGAGCGGGCTCAGCACGCGCTCCTGCAGCAGGGACTCGTAGTCCGTGCGGGCCGCTGCGGCGAGCGCGTGGCCCAGCAGGGCGGCGCCGAACTCGCTGTACAGCGATTGGCCGGGATCCGTCACGGTCTCGAGTCGCGCCAGCTCGATCAACTGGTCGAGGGTGTACGAGAACGGATTGCCGTGCGTGGCGGCTGCCTCGTCGATCGCCGCTTCCGTCGCGGCATCCGTGGGGTGGCGCGGGAGCCCGCTCGAGTGGGTCGCGAGCGATCGCAGCGTCACGCCCGAGGCCGGCGTGTCGCCGAGCGGCAGGTAGGCGCCGAGCGGGTCGTCGGGGGCGACCTCCCCACGCTCGACCGCGATCGCGAACAGCTCGCCCGTCAGCGCCATGCTGATGTTGCCGATCTCGTAGACCGTCGTCTCGTCGGCCTCGACGAAGATCGCCTCGGTGCCGTCGCCATCGATCACGGCGACGGCCGCGCGTTCCCACGGCTGATCGAAGGTCGTCCGGACGTCGCGCTCCAGACCCGATTCCGCGTCGGTCGCGGCGGCTGACGACTCGGCAACCGGATCGGCCGGCGACGCGAAGCAGCCTGCCAACGCGAGCATCCCGGCCACCAGCACACCGGCGGTCGCGATGCGACGGAATCGATCAGTGCCGAACGTGCCCATGCGCCCTCAGTCCTCCGCGTAGCGGACCAGGTACCGCAGCGCTGGCTCGATCGGATCCGTGATCTGGTTCACCAGCAGGATCGAGGCGGTCCCGGCCTCGCGGTCGATGAGCAGCGCGCTCGAGAATCCGCCCGTCTGGCCCTCGTGGACGGTGAGGACGCGGGCCGGTCCGTCCTCGATCCACCAGAAGTAGCCGAACTGCCAGTTCTTGTTCCAGCCGGGCGCGATCGGCTCGAGCGCCGCACTGTCGCTCAATGGCCCGTCGAGCACGGCCTGTGCGTAGGTCACGAGGTCGTCGAGCGTCGCGTCGATTCCGCCAGCCGGGCTGTAGGCACCGATCGCCCACGCCTCCACGGGTCGGCCGTCCTGCCGGTGACCGCCGGCATGCATCCCGGGAACGTCGTCGGGCGCCTGGACCAGGACGGCGTCGTCCAAGCCGACCGGGTCGAGGAACCGCTCCTGCAGCAGGGTGTCGTAATCGGTCCCTGCGGCTGCGGCGAGCGCCTGCCCGAGGAGCGCGGCGGCGAAGTTGCTGTAGACCGGCTCGTCGGACGGCGTAAGGGTCTCCGTCCGCGCGAGCGCCAGCAACTCATCGAGGGAGTACTCGAAGGGATTCGCGCCGCTGACCTCCGCCTCCGTGAGCGCCGCGGTCGTCACAGGATCGGTGGGGTCGGTGGGAAGACCGCTCGAGTGCGTGGCGAGCGAGCGGAGCGTGACGCCGGCGGCGGGGGCGTCACCCAGCGGCAGGTGGTCGCCGAGCCGGTCGTCGAGGGTCACTTCGCCGCGATCGATCGCCTCGGCGAGCAGTTGACCGGTCATCGTCTTCGTGATGGAGCCGATCTCGAAGACGGTCTCCTCGTCGGCCCCGACGAACGCCCGCTCGACGCCGTCCTCGTTGATGACGGCGGCCGCCGCCTCCCGCCACTCGAAGCCGTCGTATTGGGTGCGCACGTCGCGCTCGAACTCCGATTCGGCGTCGGAGGCCGGGGGCGAGGACTGGGCGACGGGTTCGGCCGGCGACGCGACGCAGCCCGTGAGCGCGAACGCCCCCGCCACCAGCACCGCGGCTGCCGCGGTGCGCCGGATCCGATCGGCACGAGACGTGCCCATGCGCCGGATGCTACTCCCGCACCCCGTAGGCCCGTCAGCACGCGAACGAGTGACATCGTGCGGCCCGGGCCGCCAGCGTTCGGATGCCGCGGAGAGCGACGGTCGTCGTCGGTAACATCGCCCGCATGGTCGTCGAGCTGACCCTCGAGCAGGCGCGACGCATCGCCGTGCGCGCGCAGGCGCTCGAGGCGAAACGTCCGGCGGGCGTGCTCGACGCCATCGATCGACTCACGTTCGTGAAGGTCGATCCCGTGTCGGCCGTCGCACCCAGCGCCGACGTCGTGCTCTGGAGCCGGCTCGGCGAGGCCTACGACCCCGCCGACGTGACCGCAGGACTGGAGGTCGACCGCACGCTGTTCGAGCTGGACCTCATGGTCCGGCCGATGGACGACCTGCGCCTCTTCCGCCCGATGATGCGCCGCTGGCCGAAGCACGAGCGCACGCGGAACTGGATCGAGGCGAACGACGCGTTCCGCCGCGACATCCTCGTGCGGCTGAACGGCTCGGGCCCGCTGCCCGCGACCGAGATCCCCGACACCGCGGCCGTGCCGTGGTCGTCGACGGGATGGACGAACGACCGCAACGTCACGATCATGCTCGAGTGCCTCATGATGCGCGGGGACCTCGCGATGTCGGCCCGTCGCGACGGGCAGCGACTGTGGGATCTCGCCGAGCGCGTCTACCCCGAGGTGCCCGAGCTCGAGGCATCCGACGCGTACGTGCAGCGGAACGAGCGACGGCTCGCGTCCCTCGGCATCCTGCGCGAGCGCAAGGCGGGCGGATCTCCGGCCGAGCCCATCGACACGCGCGGCATCGGCGAGCCGGCGCACGTCGAGGGCCTCCGCGGCACCTGGCGGGTCGATCCCGGCGCACTCGAGCACGTCGACGAGCCGCTCGCCGAGCGCACCGCGCTGCTCTCGCCGCTCGATCGGCTCGTGTTCGACCGCAAGCGGCTCGAGGAGCTCTTCGGCTACGAGTACGTGCTCGAGATGTACAAGCCGCGCGACCAGCGCAGATGGGGGTACTGGGCGATGCCGATCCTGCACGGCGACCGGCTCATCGGCAAGGTCGACGCGACCGCCGACCGGGCCGCCGGGATGCTGCGGGTCGACGCGATCCACGAGGACGAGCCGTTCACTCGTGACCTCGTCGAGGCGGTGTTCGAGGAGCTCGACTCGCTGGCCGGATGGCTCGGGCTGGAGGTCGGCGGCCGGGCGGTGGGACTCGCGTGAGCGCGGCATGCGCTCGCGGCATCCGCCCGCTCAGGTCAGCAGCCCCCTGGCGGCGAGGTTCCGGTACAGCGCGTCGATGCCGAACGTCCACGGTGCCGCGGCCTCGCTCGACCGGACACGGTTGACCAGCGTGCCGAGCCTCGGCTCCGAGATGCGCACGAGGTCGCCGTCGTGGTGGGTGAAGCCGCGGCCGGGCGCGTCGCGGTCGTCGACGGGCGCGAACATCGTGCCGAGGTAGAGCACGAACCCGTCGGGGTACTGGTGGTGCGCACCGATCACGTGTCGCGCCAGGTCGGCGGGATCGCGGCTGATCCGGGCGAGCTCGCTGACCCCCTCGAGACGGAAGCCGTCATCCCCCTCGATCTCGAGTCGCACGACGGACTCGCGGAGCGCATCGAGGTCGTAGGACTCGTCGAAGAGCCGGACGAACGGCCCGACGGCCGCGGACGCGTTGTTGTCCTTCGCCTGGCCGAGCAGCAGCGCGCTGCGCCCTTCGATGTCGCGCAGGTTCACGTCGTTGCCGAGCGTCGCGCCGACGATGCGGCCATCGGATGCCACGACGAGCACGACCTCGGGCTCGGGATTGTTCCACTCCGACACCGAGTGCACGCCGACGTCGACGTGCGCACCTACCGTGGAGAGCACGGGCGCCTTCGTGAACACCTCCGCGTCGGGACCGATCCCGACCTCGAGGTACTGGCTCCACCAGCCGCGATCGACGAGGAACGCCTTGAGCTGGGCCGCCTCGGGGGACCCGGGTCGCAGCGCGTCGAGCGACCCGCCGATCGTCGCACCGATCTCCTCGCGGATCGCGGCCGCCGCATCCTGGTCGCCGCGGGCGCGCTCCTCGATCACGCGCTCGAGCATCGAGACCGGGAACGTCACGCCCGCCGCCTTCACGACGTGCAGGTCGATGGGCGACAGGAGCCAGGGCCGGTCGGGCCGCCGCAGCTCGGGCGGCGTGTTCGCCGCGAGCTCGTCGAGCGAGCCGAGCACCGGGCCGTCGGCCGCGCGCACCGCGGCCGACGGATCCGGGTGCTCGGTGAGGCTCCGCATGGTCGGGAACGTCGCCGACACGTCGACCACGCCGGACTCCCGCACGACGACGACGCTCGGGCCTGCGGCATCCGGCACCCACGCACGCCCCACGAGCGTGCCGGCGGAGCCGTCGACGGGCAGGAGCTCGGCTCCCGCCGGCCACGCGGTGGTCGAGGGCGTCGTCATCGTCGTCTCCGTTCGTCGGGTCGAGTCTGCCAGACATCCGATCAATCAGAGTCCCTGCACCGAAGATCACAGCCGACCGGCCCGCCTGAGCGCGAAATGGTCAGGCCGACGCCGTCGCCCGAGCCAGCCGCCGATCATTGCGCCGGGCGTAGTCGCGTGCGGCGCGGCTCGAGAGCGCCAGCATGATGAGGATGTCGAGCGCGAGGGTGAACAGCGTCTGGTCGAGCGCGATGTTCTGGTCGCCGGCCCACCAGGCCGCGAACACGCCGGTGATGCTCAGCGTCGAGAACACCATCACGACGATGCGCGGCCAGTTGAAGCCCAGGTAGATCAGCACCGCCATGACGAGGTCGAACAGCAGCAGCACGCCGCCGAACGCGAGGACGAACCACAGCGCGGCGCCCACAGCCGGGTCGTCGGGGTCGATCGGCACCTCCACGAACTGCTCGGCGATGAGGTCGTTCCACTGCGCGGCGAGCGCGATCAGCCAGGCGATGCCCGCGAGCACGCGCAGCAGCACGAGCGCGGCGCCCATGGTCGTGGGGACCGGTCGACGCATCCGCGGGTCGCGAGGCCCGGCCTGCGCGAGCTCCGACGCCGGCTCGAAGGCCGGTCGCTTGGTCGTGTCGCGGCTCACGGGGCGCCCCCGGCGACGGATGCCTCGGCGGGCTCGCCCACGCCAGCGGCATCCATCACCCCGACCTCGCGGAGGTCGATGACGGGCAGGTCGCCGTCGGTGCGGATCGTGTCGCCGCCGCCGTTGCGCGAGTGGTAGCCCGACGAGAAGTCCTTCAGCACGGTGACCGCGACGGCCGGATCCGCCGCGCCGAGCGTGGCCATGATGTGGTCGCGTTCGACGTCGGTGTCGGCGTCGATCTTGTGCGTCACCTGCAGCGTGAACAGCGAGAGGCCGACGGCCCGGTCGAACGTTCCGGCGGCGAGCCAGTCGACGCGCGCGCCTCCGGGAAGGAGCCAGCCATCGGGGCACCGCCAGAAGCGCACGTGGTGGCGCTTGGCGGGATTGCCCTCGACCTCCTGCTGGAACGCGTAGTCCTGCTTGCGCCCGAACAGGAAGAGCGGGCTGACGGGAGCCTCGTCGTAGCTGCGCCGCGTGATCGTGGACATGACGATGCGCCAACTCGACCTCAGGGTCACGTCGTCGGCGCGCGTCCACTTCGCCGCGTCCATCGCGGCCAGCAGTTGCGCGTCGTCCCCGAGCAGCGCGAGGTTCACGGGGTCGCCGAGCAGCCCGTCGCTCGTGCGCGTGCGGCCCATGAAGTAGTCGGGCACGTAGATCGTCGTGAGGATCCGGTGGATGCGCGGCAGCACGAGGTAGGCGAGCACGAGCCAGAACGCGAGGAAGACGAGGATGCCCCACCAGCCGAACGCGAACGACTCGCTGAGCAGCAGGTAGGCGAGCCACAGCGACGCGAGCCCGGCGAACACGAAGAAGAAGCCGTCGAGCATCGCGTTGAACGAGAACCGACGCCGCCGCGCCGGTTCGACCGTCGCGCCGTTCCCCTCGGCGCCCGCCCCGCCCATGCCTGCATCGTAGCCCCAGTCGGGGCGTGAGCCGGGGGTCGTCGTAGGCTCTCGCTCATGGCCTACGACGTCGCGCGCATCCGATCCATGTTCCCGTCGCTCGAGAGCGGCTGGGCTCACTTCGACGGGCCGGGCGGCACCCAGACACCGCGGCCGGTGGGCGACGCCGTGGCATCCGTGCTCACCGGGCCGCTCTCGAACCGCGGCACCGTGGGCGAGTCCGAGGAGCGCGCCGAGGCCGCCGTGCACGGCTTCCGGCTCGCGATGGCCGACCTGCTCGACGCGCACCCCCGCGGCATCGTGCACGGTCGCAGCGCGACCCAGCTGATCTACGACTTCTCGCGGAACCTCGCGCGCGACTGGCGCGAGGGCGACGAGGTGATCGTCACCCGGCTCGACCATGACGCGAACGTGCGGCCGTGGGTGCAGGCGGCCGACCACCGCGGCGCCACCGTGCGCTGGGCGGAGTTCGACCCGGCCACGGGCGAGCTGCCGACGGATGCCGTCGCCTCCCTGCTCTCGGATCGGACGCGTGCGGTCGCCGTCACGGGCGCCTCGAACCTGATCGGGACGATGCCCGACATCCCCGCGATCGCCGCGGCAGCACATCAGGCGGGCGCGCTCGTGTTCGTCGACGGCGTGCACCTGACCGCGCACGAGCTGCCCGACGTGGAGGAGTTCGGCGCGGACTTCTTCGTGTGCTCGCCGTACAAGTTCCTCGGGCCGCACTGCGGCGTGCTCGCGGCGCGCCCCGAGCTGCTCGAGGGCATCATGCCCGACAAGCTGCTGCCCGCCACGAACGTCGTGCCCGAGCGGTTCGAGTACGGCACGCTGCCGTACGAGCTGCTCGCGGGCGTCACCGCCGCGGTCGACGTGCTCGCGGGCCTCGACCCCGAGGCCGCCGAGGCGGCGGAGTCGCGGCGGGAACGCCTGGCGGCGTCGTACGCGTCGCTGCACGAGCACGAGGAGATCCTGCGGGCACGGCTCGAGGCCGGCCTGCGCGAGCTGCCCGGCGTCGACATCCGCTCGCGCGCGGGGCGGCGGACGCCCACCCTGCTCGTCACGTTCGAGGGCCGCGCGGCATCCGAGGTCACCAGCTCGCTCGCGGCGGGGAAGGTGCTCGCACCCTCCGGCAACTTCTACGCGCTCGAGGTGTCGCGGCACCTCGGACTCGGCGACGAGGGCGGGCTGCGCATGGGCCTCGCCCCGTATACCGACGAGTCCGACGTCGACCGGCTGCTCGAGGGGCTCGCCGGCGCGCTGCGCTGACGGCGCCGACGGCGCCGTCGTCGGAGGCGCCGCCTAGGCTATGCGGATGACCCTCGCCGACACCGCCCGAGAACTCCGCCGACTGCACGCCGACCCCGAGTTGCTGCAGGTCGTCAACGTCTGGGACGTGGCGACCGCAAGGGCCGTCGCCGCGCTGCCGGGCACGCGCGCGATCGCGACCGCGAGCCACTCGATCGCGGCCGCGTTCGGGTATCCGGACGGCGAGCAGATCCCGGTCGACCTGATGCTCGACATGGCCGGGCGCATCGCGCGGGCGGTGGACGTGCCCGTGACCGCCGACCTCGAGGCGGGGTACGGCGACGCGGGCGAGACGATCCGCCGCGCCGTCGGCGAGGGCATCGTCGGCGCCAACCTCGAGGACGAGCTCAAGCCGATCGCCGAGTCCGTCGCCGCGGTCGAGGCCGCCATCGCCGCCGCGGAGGCGGAGGGCGTGCCGTTCGCGCTCAACGCGCGCACCGACGCGTTCGTGCACGGACGCGATCGCGGACGCGACGCATGGATCGCCGACGCGGTCGAGCGCGGGCGCGCCTACCTCGACGCGGGCGCGACCACGGTGTTCGTGCCCGGGAACTTCGGCGAGGACGTCGTCGTCGAGCTCGTCGCCGGACTCGGCGAGCAGCGGGTGAGCCTCATCGGGCTGCCCGACATCCCCGCGCCCGCGCGCCTGCAGGAGCTCGGCGTCGCCCGCGTGTCGTACGGACCCCTCCCGCAGCGCGTCGTGCTCGCCGAGCTGCAGGACCTCGCGAGCTACCTCTACGACGGCGGCACCCTGCCGCTCGCACCCCGTCCGCGAGGCTGAGGCCCGCGGCATCCGCCCGCTGTTCGGGCCCGATTCGACCGGTCGCTCGCGCCACACTCGCCCGCTCGGCGGAGGCGACCTTCGGGTCTCCGCCGCGCGACGGATGCCCCGCGCCCGCGACCCTCGCTAGGGTGGCGATCATGGCGGCGGGTATCCCCATCGAGGTCACGGGGCTCAGCAAACGATTCGGACCGGTGACCGCGGTCGACGATCTCAGCTTCACGGTTCGACCGGGGCGGGTCACCGGGTTCCTCGGACCCAACGGGGCCGGCAAGACCACCACCCTGCGGGTGCTGCTCGGCCTGGTGCGTGCGAGCTCCGGCACGGCGACGTTCGGCGGCACCCGCTACCGCGACCTGCCCCGCCCGCTCGAGACGGTGGGTGCGGCGCTCGATGCGAACTTCCACCCCGGACGGACGGCGAAGCAGCACCTCGCCGTCTACGCGACCGCCGCCGGCATCCCGAAGTCGCGCGTGCCGGCCGTGCTCACGATGGTCGGGCTCTCGGAGTTCGCCGGCCGGCGCGTCGGCGGGTTCTCGCTCGGCATGCGCCAGCGCCTGTCGCTCGCGTACACGCTGCTCGGCGACCCGGGCGTGCTCGTGCTCGACGAGCCGATCAACGGGCTCGACCCCGAGGGCATCAAGTGGATCCGCGGCTTCCTGCAGAGCCTCGCCAAGGAGGGGCGCACGGTGCTCGTGAGCTCGCACCTGCTCAGCGAGGTGCAGCAGAGCGTCGACGACGTCGTGATCATCTCGCGCGGCCGGCTCGTGCGCAGCGGGCCGCTCTCGACCCTCCAGATCGGCGCCGCGCCGCGCACCGTCGTCGAGTCGCCCGACCTGCTCCGTCTCGCCGCCGCGCTCGACCAGGCCGGCCTCGAGTACGCGGAGGAGGGCGCCGGGTTCCTCGTTGAGGAGCCGGATCCGGGCCGGGTCGGGCACGCCGCGTTCGTCGGCGGCGTCGAGCTCAGCGGCCTGCGCCAAGTGGCGGAAGGGCTGGAGGACTCGTTCCTCTCGCTCGTCGGCGACGGCGGGAGCGAGGGCACGCCCGACATCGAACCCGTGCGCGTCGGCGGAGAGGAGCGATGACCGTGTTCCGTTCGATCGCCGCCGAGTTCCAGAAGGTCTTCACCACGCGCATGTGGTGGCTGCTCGCGATCCTGCTCGTCGTGTACGTCCTGTTCCTCGCGGGCGGCTTCGGCGCCTTCCTCGGGTGGGCCGTCGAGAACCCCGACGCCGCGGAGAACGTGGGCAACACGCAGCTGCCGCCCGGCATCCAGCTCGGCCCGCTGCTCTACAGCTTCGCCTCGTCGATCGGCTACGTCTTCCCGGTGCTGCTCGGTGCGCTCGCCGTCACGGGCGAGTTCCGGCACAAGACGCTGACGCCCACGTTCCTCGCCGTGCCGCACCGCTCGGTCGTGCTCGGCTCGAAGTACGTGTCGGAGCTCGTGCTCGGCGCGGGCCTCGGCGTCATCGCGTTCGCCACCTCGGTCGCCGGCGGGGCCGCGGCCCTCTCGGCGTTCGGCCTCGAGACGGGCCTCGACGATTCCGACACGTGGGCGCTCATCGGCCGCGGCGTGCTCGCGATGGCGCTCTGGGCCACGATCGGCGTCGGGCTCGGAGCGCTCGTGCCCAACCAGGTCGCCGCGATCGTGATCGTGCTGGCGTTCACGCAGTTCGTCGAGCCGATCCTCCGGCTCGGGGCATCCCTCAACGACGTGACCGCGCAGATCGGGCAGTACCTGCCGGGCGCGGCGAGCGACGCGCTCGTCGGCGCCTCGTTCTACACGATCGCCTCGGTCGGGTCGTCGGAGACGCTCGACTGGTGGCAGGGCGGCCTCGTGCTCCTCGCGATCGGCGCCGTCGCGACGATCATCGGCGGCGCGACCACGTGGCGGCGGGACGTGACCTGACGGTGGACCTCGCCGAGCTGCGGACGCTCCGGCTCCGTGTCCAGGGACTCCGGGCGCCGTTCGACGCCTCGGGCCCCGAGGTCGTGCGCCGGTTCGCGGCCGTGCAGGCGCAGGAGTTCCTGCCCGCGCAGTGGGGGCTCGCGGCTCGGGTTCCCGATGAGCGGCGTCCGGATGCCGCGACCCTCGCCGCGTCGCTCGACGACGGTGAGATCCTCCGCACGCACGTGCTCCGGCCCACGTGGCACTTCCTGCACCCCGACGATGCGCGCTGGATCATGGAGGTCTCGGCCGAGCGGGTCTACGGCGCAAGCCGCACCTACATCCGCCGCACCGGACTCGAGGGCGAGACGGGCGCTCGCGGCCTCGCGATCGTGGCCGCCTCGCTCGACGGCGGGCATCGCACCCGCGCCGAACTGAGCACGGCCCTCGAGGCGGGCGGCATGCCCCTCACCGGCCTCGCGTTCACGTACCTGCTCATGCTCGCCGAGTTGGAGCGCGTCGCGATCAGCGGTGCGAACGCCGGCAAGCAGCGCACGTACGCCGCGTTCGACGAGCGGGTGCCGGCGTCGGCGCCGCGGCCGCGCGAGGAGGCGCTGGCCGAGCTCGCCGCGCGGTTCATCGCGTCGCGGGGTCCGGTGACCGAGCGCGACTTCGCCGCGTGGTCGGGCTTCACGCTCGGCGACGCGCGTCGCGCGTTCGCCGACGCGGCCGATCCGCAGGGCCTGGGCGGCGGACGCGTCGAGGAGCTCGACGTCGACGGTGCGGTGCACGTGGTCGACGCGGCATCCGTGGCCTCGCTGGAACCGGTCGAGCCGGTGTCGGATGCCGCGGAGCGCGGGCCCGTCGTCGACCTGCTGCAGGCGTACGACGAGTACATCATGGGCTACGCGCCCCCGCGCTCGTACCTGCTGCCGTCCGGTCGCTCGGACCCCGTGCACCCCGAGTTCCCGCTGCACGCCCTCGTGATCGACGGCACCATGGCCGGGCGCTGGGCCCCGGTCGTCGAGGCGAAGCGCGCCCGGGTGCGGATCGTGCCGTGGCGCGAGTTCACGCGTGCCGAAGAGCGCGGGCTCGCGGCATCCGTCGCCGAGGTCGAGCGGTTCCTCGGGCTGCCGGTCACGGTCGAGCGCGAGCCGATCCCGTCCCTCTGACCCCCCGGACCCGCGCTGGCAAGCGTTGGGTCAGACCTTCCCCAGGCCTCATGTCGGATCCGCCTCACATGAGGCGGACTTCACACGTGCGATCGGGGAACGCGACGGCGTGCGAGAACATCCCGCGGGTTGAGGAGGCGCGCAGCGCCGTCTCGAAACCCGCACGCGCGGCACGCGCCCGCTACGATCGCGCCATGGCCGTCATCGCGAGCATCTTCGTCGCCCTCGCCGCGCTGCTGCACGGCTACATCTTCCTCATGGAGAGCGTGTGGTGGACGCGCCCCTCGACGTGGAAGCGCTTCGGCGTCGCCGACCAGGCGGCCGCCGACACGACGAAGCCGATGGCCTACAACCAGGGCTTCTACAACCTGTTCCTCGGCATCGGCGCGACGCTCGGCCTCGTGCTCTACTGGGCGGGCGCCATCGCGCCCGGCAAGACGCTCGTCCTGTTCACGATGGCCTGCATGGTGCTCGCCGCCGCCGTGCTCACGACGACCGGGCGGGGCTACATCCGGCCGGCGCTCATCCAGGGCACGCTGCCGCTCATCGGCTTCGTGCTGTTCGTCTTCGCCTGACGCGCCTCAGTCGCGCGGCGAGTCGGCCTCGGTCGGGGGCTCGGAGAGCTTCAGCTTGTCGATCAGGTTCGCCGACTGGTTCGTGCTCAGGATGATGCGGGTGAACTCGCCCGCGGCGAGCTCGAGCACGACCGCCTGCCGCTTGCCCTTGATGATCACGAAGTCGGTGCCGCCGTGGTACTTCCACACGCCGACCGCCACGACGAGCGGGATCTCGGTCCCCCGTCGACGGATGCCGCGGATCCACACCCAGGGATCGTCGGTGATGGTCGCCGACCGGATGTCGTCGCGCTGCACCACCAGGTCGTCCGAGCGCAGCGCGAGCGTCTTCTCGGCCGGAGTGAGGTGGACCTCGATCCGGTCGCTGTGCACGCGAAGCTGGGCCATGCTTCCATCCTGCCCGAGGCGGCCGACGCGCGCCGTGTCGCCACCCCACAAAGGCGTAACGGTTTCGCTGGCAAGGAGCCTCCGGTGGTCGAGTAGCGCCCGGCGAAGCCGGACGCGTATCGAGACCTGCGTCGGCGTCTCGATACGCGTCGCCTGCGGCGGCGCTACTCGACGACCGGGTGAGCCGGTTACCCGGGCCGAGCGGATGCCGCGGCGCGTGCGGCCGCGGGCAGCGCATCCACGATGCGACCGATAGCCGCGTCGTCGTGCGCGGCCGTGACGAACCACGCCTCGTACACCGACGGCGGCAGCGAGACGCCCGCGTCCAGCATCGCGTGGAAGAACGGTGCGTAGCGCCATCCCTCCTGCCGCTGCACGCCCGCGTAGTCGGTGACGCCGGATGCCATGTCCTCGCCGAACACGAAGCTGAAGAGGTTCCCCGCCCGCTGCACGGCATGCGGGACGCCCTCGGCGGCGAGCGCGTCGGAGACGGCGGAGCCGATTGTCGCGGCGGTCTCGTCGAGGTGCGCGTAGACCGCGGCATCCGCTGCTCGCAGGGTCGCGACGCCGGCGGCGACGGCGACGGGGTTCCCCGAGAGCGTACCGGCCTGGTACACCGGACCGACGGGCGCGAGCTGCTGCATGATCTCGGCGCGACCGCCGAGCGCGGCCACGGGCATGCCTCCGCCGATCACCTTGCCGAAGGTGAGCAGGTCGGGCGTGTACTCGCCGGCGGTGCCGCGCTCGACGCCCCACCAGCCGGCCTCCGAGACGCGGAAGCCCGTGAGCACCTCGTCGGAGATGACGAGCGAGCCGTTCGCGTGCGCGAGGTCGACGAGCGCGCGGTTGAAGCCGGGCTGGGGCGGCACGACGCCCATGTTCGCGGCGGCGGCCTCGACGATGACCGCCGCGATGCGGTCGCCGTACTCGGCGAACGCGGCGCGCAGCGCGTCGAGGTCGTTGTAGGGCAGCACGAGCGTGAGCGCGGCGATGTCGGCGGGCACGCCGGCCGAGCCGGGGAGCGCGAACGTCGCGAGGCCGGAGCCCGCCTCGGCGAGCAAGCCGTCGGAGTGGCCGTGGTAGTGCCCCGCGAACTTCACGAGCAGGTCGCGACCGGTGAAGCCGCGCGCGAGCCGGATGGCGCTCATCGTCGCCTCCGTGCCGGTCGACACGAGGCGGAGCTGCTCGACGGGCGCCACCCGCTGCTCGACGAGCTCGGCGAGCTCGGTCTCGGCGGGCGTCGAGGATCCGAACGAGAGGCCGCGGCGTGCGGCATCCGTCACCGCCTCGATGACGCGCGGGTCGGCGTGACCGAGGATCGCGGGACCCCAGCCGGCGACGAGGTCGACGTACTCGCGGCCCTCGGCGTCGGTCACGTACGGGCCGCGCGCCGACACGAGGAAGCGCGGCGTGCCGCCGACCGAGCGGAACGCGCGCACGGGCGAGTTCACGCCGCCCGGGATCGCGGCCCGCGCGCGGGCGAACAGGTCGGCGTTCGTCGTCATTCCGTGTCCCCGTTCCGGATCCAGCCGGCGAGCTCGGTCGCCCAGTACGTGAGCACCACGTCGGCACCGGCGCGGCGGATGCCCCGCACGGACTCGATCACGGCGCGCTTGCGGTCGATCCAGCCGTGCGCGGCGGCGGCCTCGATCATCGAGTACTCGCCCGACACCTGGTACGCCCAGACCGGCACCTCGGATGCCGCGGCGACGTCGGCGAGCACGTCGAGGTAGCTGCCCGCGGGCTTCACCATGACGACGTCGGCCCCCTCCTCGATGTCGATCATCGCTTCGCGGAGGCCCTCGCGACGGTTGCCGGGATCGAGCTGGTAGGTGCGGCGGTCGCCCTCGAGCGTCGATTCGACCGCGTCGCGGAACGGCCCGTAGTAGGCCGACGCGTACTTGGCCGAGTAGGCGAGGATCGCGACGTCCGTGTGCCCCTGGTCGTCGAGCGCGTCGCGCACGGCGGCGACCTGGCCGTCCATCATGCCCGAGAGGCCGAGCAACTGCGAGCCGGCGCGGGCCTGCTCGAGGCCCATCGCCCGGTAGCGCTCGAGCGTGGCGTCGTTATCGACGACAAACCCGGTCCCTGAGCTCGTCGAAGGGCTGAGCACCCCGCAGTGTCCGTGGTCGGTGAACTCGTCGAGGCACAGGTCGGTCTGCACGACGAGCCGGCCCGCGGATGCCTCGACGGCGACGCGCGTGGCCACGTTGAGGATGCCCTCGGGATCGGTCGCCCCTGAGCCGCGGGCGTCGCGCACCTCGGGCACGCCGAACAGCATCACCCCGCCGACGCCGGCCGCTGCAGCCTCGTCGATCGCGTCGGGCAGGCTCTCGAGCGAGTGCTGCACCACGCCGGGCATCGACGCGATCGGCATCGGGGCGGTGACGCCCTCGCGCACGAACAGCGGCAGCACGAGCTCGGACGGGTGCAGGCGGGTCTCCGACACGAGCCGCCGCAGCGCCGGCGTCCCGCGAAGACGGCGCGGACGAACTCGGGGAAGGGGCGTGGAAGTCACCCGAACAGCCTACGTTGCGCCGGCTGGGCGCTCGCCCGACGGGGGCGGGGCCGTCGCGGCATCCGCTCGGGTTGTACGCAATTCAGGTGCGGAGGCGTGTCGCAGGCCCGGATGCCGGCGCGTCGGCGCGACGCGCCGTGCGCCGACCTGAATTGCGCACCACGGGAACGCGCGTGGCGGGAGTCACCCAGAGGGGACGGGGCGGAGCGTCAGGCTCGCGCGGTGGCCGCCTCGACGAGCGCGTCGATGAGGGACTCGGCGCTGCGCTCGCGGGCAATGACGTCGACGCGGAGGCCGATCTGCGCGGCATCCCGCTGCGTCTGCGGGCCGATGGCCGCGACGAGGATCGACTCGGGAATGGGGCCGAGCTGCTGCTGCACCTGCTCGGCGACGCTGCCCGACGTGACGAGCACGGCGTGCACGTTGCCCGCACGCACGTCGTCGATCACCTTCGCCGCGACCGGCACGCCGATCGTGCGGTAGGCGACGACGGCCTCGACGTGGTGGCCGATGCGGGCGAGCCCGATCGAGAGCACCTGCTTCGCGATCGCGGAGCGCAGCGCGAGCACGCGCAGACCCTTCTCGCCCTCGGTCGCCGCCTCCCACTCCTCGAGCAGGCCGCGGGCGGAGTTGTCTTCGGAGGGGACGATGTCGGCGTGGTAGCCGGCCGCGACGAGGGCGGCCGCGGTGGTCTCGCCGACCGCGGCGACCTTCGTCGAGGCCGGAATGACCGCGCCGTACGACGCCAGCACGTCGACCGTGGTGGCGCTCGTGACGGTGACCCAATCGAATCCGCCGCCGGCGAGCTTGGCCAGGGCCGCCTCGAGGGCGGGCTGGTCGTCGGTGGGCGCGAAGTTGATCATCGGCGCCACGATCGGGGTCGCGCCGCGCGCGCGCAGCGCAGCGGCGACGCCGTCGCCCCAGGGTCCGCCCCTGGGCACGAGCACGCGCCATCCGGCGAGCGGCTTGCCGTCGTGGAACGGCAGTCCGATCGCGCCGGTCCATTCGAATTCGCTCACGGCGACTCCTCACGAGGTGCAAGATCGGCGGCGCCGTTGCCGAGGAGTTCTGCGACGACGCGATCGGCGACGTCACGGGCCGCGTCCGCCAGATCGGCGGCCGAGCGGCTGTCGGGGGTGGCGGCATGCGAACTGGTCAGCTGCCGCGTCCCGTCGGCACTGTACACGCTCGCGGACAGGAACAGAAGTTCGTCCTCGATGAACGCGCTTGCACCCACGGGGGCCGCGCAACCCGCCTCGAGGCCCGCGAGCACGAGCCGCTCGGCGAGCACCGTGGCGCGCGTCGTGGCGTGGTCGACGGCCTCGAGCCCGCGCTCCAGCGCGCGGTCGCCGCGCTCGCGCCGGACCTCGATCGCGAGGGCGCCCTGGCCGGGTGCCGTGGGCCACGAGCCGAGCGGGAGCAGCTCGGTCGCGGCATCCGATCGCCCGAGCCGGCCGAGGCCCGCGGCCGCGAGCAGGACGGCGTCGAGTTCGCCCGAGGCGACCTTGCCGAGCCGCGTGTCGACGTTGCCGCGGATGTCGACGGCGACGACGTCGGGGCGGGCGGCGGCGAGCTGCGCGATGCGGCGCGGCGACCCGGTGCCGACGCGGGCGCCCTCTGGCAGGTCGGCGAGCACGAGGCCGTCGCGGGCGCAGAGCGCGTCGCGGGCGTCGGCGCGCTTCGGGATCGCCCCGATGCGCAGGCCGGGGTGGTCGGCCGTCGGAAGGTCCTTCAGCGAGTGCACGACCATGTCGACCTCGCCGCGCAGCAGCGCCTCCCGCAGGGCCGCGGCGAACACGCCGGTGCCGCCGAGCGACGCGAGCGAGGCGCGGGAGGTGTCGCCCTCGGTCGTCACGGGCACGAGCTCGATGTCGGCCGTGGCGGCCTTCGCGATGCGCTCGGCGATCTGGGTCGTCTGCGCCATGGCGAGCGCGCTCGCGCGGGTGCCGACACGGATCACGTTCGAGCCGCTCACGGCGCGATCCCCGCCAGCGCCGGACGGAAGCCGAGGCGCACGTTCTCGCAGCACCCGGGGCGGCACACGTCGTACCAGGGACCGAGCTCGGTCATGGCTGGACGGTCGGCGACGGGCGTGCCCTGCACGCGCTCGAGCACGAGGTCGACGAGCCCGGCGACGTACGCCGGGTGGGTGCCCGGCGTCGGCACGCGCACGGCGGCGAGGCCGTGCTCCCCCGCGGTCTCGAGCGCCTCGTTGTCGAGGTCCCAGAGCACCTCCATGTGGTCGCTCACGAACCCGAGCGGCACGATCACGACCGCCTTGCGCCCCTCGGCGGGAAGCTGCTCGATGGCGTCGTTGATGTCGGGCTCGAGCCACGGCATCGAGGGCGGCCCCGACCGCGACTGGTAGACGAGCTGCCAGGGCACGTCGGTTGCGCCGGCCTCGCGCATGACCACCTCGGCCACGGCGCGGTGCTGGGCCGCGTAGGCGCCGCCCTCGCCGAACCCGCGCTCGGCGGGACCCGACTTCGCGGCATCCGTCGACGGGATCGAGTGCGTGGCGAACAGCACCTCGACCTCGGTCGTGCGGTCGAGACCCGGGTGCTCGGCCACGAGGCCGGCGATGCCGTCGCGCACGCCCTCGATGAACGGCTGCACGAAGCCGGGGTGGTCGAAGAACTGGCGCACCTTGTCGATCTGGATCTCGTCGCCGGCACCGGTGTCGGCCAGCGCGTCGGCGAAGTCCTCGCGGTACTGGCGGCAACTCGAGTACGAGCTGTAGGCGCTCGTCGCGATGGCGATGAGCTTCGCGAAGCCGCGCTCCCTCGCCTCGGCGAGGGCGTCGTTGAGGTACGGGTCCCAGTTGCGGTTGCCCCAGAGGACCGGCAGGTCGACGCCGCGCTGCGCGAGCTCCGCCTCGAGCGCCGCCTTCAGCTGTCGGTTCTGCTCGTTGATCGGGCTGACGCCGCCGAAGTGACGGTAGTGGTGCGCCACCTCCTCGAGCCGCTCGTCGGGGATGCCGCGGCCGCTCGTGACGTTGCGCAGGAACGGGATGACGTCGTCCTGGCCCTCGGGCCCGCCGAAGCCGGCGAGGAGGATCGCGTCGTAGGCGACGGGCTCCGTCACGTGCTCGGCGCCGCCCTGTGCGGCGGGCGTCGCGCCCGGCACGATCGCTCCGGGTGCACAGGGTGCGGATGCCGCGGGGGCGGGCTTGCGACCGCGATGCGCGGTGCTCGCCGCATCCGCTGCGCCCGTGGAGCCGAGGTTGACCGCCGCCATTACTGCAGCACCTCGACGAGCTCGGCCGTGGTGACGCGACGGCCCGTGTAGAACGGGACCTCCTCGCGCACGTGCCGGCGGGCGTCGGTGGCGCGCAGGTCGCGCATGAGGTCGACCAGGTCGGTGAGCTCGTCGGCTTCGAGCGGCAGGAGCCACTCGTAGTCGCCGAGCGAGAACGACGCGACGGTGTTGGCGATGACGCCCCGGAAGGCGGCGCCCTTGCGGCCGTGCTCGGCGAGCATGCGGCCGCGCTCCTCGGGCGCCAGGAGGTACCACTCGTAGCTGCGCACGAACGGGTACACCGTCAGCCACTGCTTCGGCTCGAGGCCGCGCAGGAAGCCGGGCACGTGCGCCTTGTTGAACTCGGCGTCGCGGTGCACGCCCATGGCGTTCCACGTCGGCAGGAGCGCGCGGAACAGGCGCGAGCGGCGCAGCTGGCGGATGCCCCATTGCAGGCCCTCCGCGGTGGGCCCGTGCAGCCACAGCATCACGTCGGCATCGGCGCGGAGTCCCGACACGTCGTAGATGCCGCGCACGGTGACGTCCTCGTCCTCGACGAGGGCGATGACCCCGTCGAGCTCTTCGACGAATCGGGGAACGTCGTGTCCGTCGAGGTCGTCGGGTCGTGCGGGGTCCTTGCGGAGCACGACGAACACCGTGTAGCCCTCGGGAGACTGCTCGGCGGTGGAATCGGTCTGGAGCGCGTCGGCTGCCGCTTCGGCAGCGGGGGAAGACATGCCTCCAGTCTCCCCCTTCCGGCCCCATCGGCCAAAAGGGGGCCGGCGTCAGGCGCCGAGCTCGTCGAGCGCGCCGGCAATCCGGTCGGCGACCTCGGCGGCCCCGATCACGTGGTCGGCGTCCGTCACGACGGCGAGCCAGAAGCGCCCGTCGTACGACGCGGCCGTCACGCCGATGCGCACGTTCCCCGCGAGGGGGCCGAGCGGCAGCAGCTCCACGAGCGGCGAGCCCGCGAGCGCGAGCCGGCGGCTCGGGCCGGGCACGTTCGACACCACGGCGGCGATGAGGTGCTGGTGCCGCGCGAACGCGTCGAACCCGCGCGCGGCCCTCGGGGAGCGGATGACCGTGCCCGCGGCGCGCGCGACCGGCTTGGCCGCGGTCGTCGTGCGCGCGATCCGCCGCATCGCGTCGGGCATCGTGCCGCCGAGCGGCACCGGCACGATCATCACGCCGACCGAATTGAGCTGTCCGTCGCGCGAGGCCAGGCGCACGGGTTGCGAGACCGTGATCGTCGCCGGCACGCGCTCCCCCGCCGCGCGCATCGCGTGCGCGAGTCCGCGTCCGACCGCGGCGAGGAACGCGTCGCCGATCGTGCCGCCGGCGGCGTGCGCCGCGTGATGCAGTCGCTCCAGGTCGACGGATGCCCCGGCCGCGTCGCGGCGCGGCCCGAGCGGGCCGAGCAGCGTCCGCGAGCGGATCCACGGGCGCACGAACTGGTGGATCCGATAGGCGAGCACGGCGGTGCGGGACGGCCGGCGGGACGGAGGCGCGGTCGGGGCCGTGCTCGGGGCGGCGGCCGGAGCTGCGGCTGGGGCGGCCGTCGGGCTCGCCGCCGGTCCGCCGGGCGGCTTCGCAGAGTCGTCCTCGGCGGGGTCGAAGAGCCCCTCGACGAGCGCCACCGCGTGCGCGCCGTCGGCGATCACGTGGTGGAAGCGGATCACGATGCCGCAGCCGCCGGGGCGGGCGCCGGGCACGAGCACGATCTCCCAGAGTGGGCGATCGGGCGGCAGCGGCCGCATCAGGAGGCGCCCGCACACCGCCTCGAATCCGCGAGCTCCCGGCCCGGGCTCCTCGACCCGCACGTGCGCCGCGAGGTCGGGATCGCGCGGCTCCCACCACCACGCGCCGTCGCGGAGCGCCGCACGCTGCGCGAGCCCCCGAACCGCCCCGATGCGGCCGGCCAGCAGCCGACGGATCGCCGCGGCATCCGGTCGCCCGGCCACGTCGACGTGCTCGCCCGGACCGAGGACGCCCGCCAGCGTGATGAAGTACGGCTGGCCGCCGTGCACGCTGATGCCCAGCGTCGCCGCGTCGATCGGCGAGATGCGTTCCGCCGCCTCGCTCCCCACGCGCCGGAGCCTACTCCGGCGGTGTCCGGGCCGCCGCCGCGCCACGTCCACGCGCATCGCGCCACCTGTACGGGCGCAGACCACGTCGAAATGGCGCAGCGGATGCCGCGGCCGCCCGTCAGTGCACGAGCCGCGTGAATCGGAACAGGGCGAAGCCCTCGATCGGCAGCTCCTCGATGCGCGAGAACCCGGCCCCGGTCGCGTACCGCTCGAGCGTGGACTGGCGCATGACCGTGCCGGTGCCGACCGAGCCCGGCGTCGCGAGGCTGTCGGGCAGGCACATGAGGATGCTGTACCCGTACATGAGCCGCTCGACGTCGTCGCCGTCGGGGGCGAACCCGGGTGCGACCGCCTCGTCCATGATCACGACCGCGCCATCGTCGCGCACGGCCCGACGCATCGCGTCCAGCACCTCGACGGGCCGCGGCATGTCGTGCAGCGCCTCGAACACGAAGGCGGCGTCGAACGCGCCCGGTTCGCTGAGCTCCTCGCCGCCCGCCAGCCGGAACTCGACCCGATCGGCGAGCCCCGCGGCCTCCGCGTTCTCGCGCGCGGCGGCGATCGAGGGCTCGTCCACGTCGATGCCGACCACACGCGCCGACGGGTACGCACGGGCGAGCGCGAGCGTCGACCAGCCGTGCCCGCAGCCGACGTCGGCGATGCGAGCGCCGGGTCGGGACAGCACGGCGTCGAGCTCGGCGACCGACGCGACGGCGTCGCCGAGGCGCCGCTCGAACCAGGGCCGGTTGACGTCGGCCTGCGACTCGTGGGCGTCGTCGCCGAACTGCTCCCACGTGACGCCGCCACCGCCGCGGTACGCCTCGACGAGCGACGCGGCCCGCATCCCGGCCGCCGTGATCATGCGCGCGACGGGCGCCAGGTAGTCGAGCGACGCGGCGTCGGTGAGCACCTCGGCGTGGGCGGCGGGCAGCGCGAACCGGCGCTCGGACGCGGGCGCCGCGGCATCCGCGTCGTCGACGGTGAGGATGCCGTTCACGGCCTGCTGCTCGAGCCACTCGCGGGCGTACCGCTCGACGGTGCCCGTGCGCTCGGCCAGCTCGGTCGACGACAGCGGCCCCGACTGGTCGAGCGCGCGGTACCAGCCGAGCCGATCGCCGAGGTGGATGCTCAGCAGCTCGATCGCGCCGAGCACCGAGCCGAAGACCCGGTCGGCGAACGCCTGGGTCGCGGCTTCGTCAGGGCGGCCGGGTGCGGCCCCGCCGGATGCCGCAGCGGAATCGTCGGTCATGTCGATCTCCTTCGATCGGGACGCCCGGGCGCGGCGTCAGTCCTCGACGAGCAGGCGCGTGGAGTGCTCGAGGTGCTCCCGCACCGACTCGGGGCCCTCGGACTGCACCGCGTCGAGCAGGTCGCGGTGCTCGACCACGAGCGACTCGATCGTGTAGTGCGGTCGCACGTGCAGCAGGAACAGCAGCAGCTCGCTGCCGAGCGCGGCGTGCGCCTCGATGATGCGGGGGCTCCCGGATGCCGCGACGAGCGCCCGGTGGAAGTCCGCGTGCACCCGCTCGGCCTCGAGCCAGTCGGCGGATGCCCCGAGCCGCTCGAGCGCGTCGCGGGCGGGCGCCAGCACGGCATCCGGCCAGTCGCTGCCGTAGCGCTGCCGCGCGATGCGCACCGCCTCGACCTCGAGCGCGGCGCGGAGCTGCTGGAGCGCCACGATCGTGTCGCGGTCGAAACTGGCCACGCGCACCCCGCGGTAGGGCAGGGCCACGGCGAGCCGCTCGGCCACGAGCCGTTGGAACGCGGCGCGCACGGTGTGCCGCGAGACGCCGTAGCGGGCGGCGGCGGCCTCCTCGCGCAGCGGAGCGTCGGCCGGGAGCTCGCCGCTCAGGATCTCGGCGCGCACCGCGTCGGCCACGCGCTCGACGGCCGTCGGCGCGGGATGCACGGCTTCAGCGCCCGTGGCGTCGAGCGGCGACATCGCGGCATCCGCTCGTCGGGATCAATTGTCGGAGACGACGGCGCGCACGATCAGCCAGACCGCCACGCCGACGACCGCGGCGACGGTCACGCCGGTGGCGATCGCCGCACCCGGCTGCTCCTTCGCGAAGCGGCGGAACTCGACCTTCGCCCGCGCGGTCTTGATGCGCACCTGCTTGGGCACGTTCAGCTTGTCTTCGAGCGCGTCGAGCGTGCCGGCGAACTCCTTGCGGGCGCGCTCGGAGTTGGCGCGCGCCTCGAGGCGCGTGAGGTTGCGCTGGCGCGTCTTGGCGTCGCGCCCCTTGACCTTGCCGGCGTCAGTCGCGGTCATACTCGCCCGTTCCCTTCACCACGTCGAGGTCCTTGCGCAGGCTCTCGATGGACTCGAGCGGCTCGCTGCCGCGCTTGAAGTTGACGACGCCGATCCAGACGAGGATCGCGATGATCAGCACCAGGATGCCCGAGACCGTCAGCGCGGCGGCCCAGGCCGGCATCACGAGCGCGAGCGCGAAGATCGCCGCCACGATGAGCGTGAAGAGCAGGAAGATGCCGACGACCGCCGCGGCGGCGAAGAGGCCCGACCCGATGCCGAAGTGCTTGAGCTTGTAGCTGATCTCGGCCTTGATCTGGTCGAGCTCGGCGCGGACGAGGTCGGAGACCCGGTCGGGCAGCTCGCCGACGAGGGTGAACAGCGAACGATCGTCGTTCGACGGTGCTGACATGATCGCCTCCGGGGGTCAGGAGCCGGACGTGGTCGAGCCGCGCGACGAGGAGTCGCCCTTCCCGGTCGACTTCGAGCTCGACGAGCCCGACGTCGAGGTGCCCGACGCAGCGGACTTCGATGCCACCTCGGCGGCGCCGTCGACGGCGTCCTCGAGCTTCGAGGCGGCGTCGTCGACCGCCGAGCGTGCGGCGGTCGCGGCCTTCGAGATGTTCTCCTTCGCGCTGCGTGCTGCACGGTTCACGTCGGCCTTGCTCGCTCCGGAGCTCTTCGTGGCGTTGCCGATGAGCCCCTTCACGTTGTCGAGCACCGTGTCGCTGAGGTCGCCGACGCGGCTCATCGCGAACTCCTTCACGGTGCCCACGCCCTGCTGCACCGTCGGCGCGTTCCAGACGTTCTCGGCCGCGCGCTTGATCTGCTCGTAGCGTTCGCGTCCGGCGCGCGTGCCAAGCACGTAGCCCACGCCGAGCCCGACGACGAAGAGGACCTTGCCCTTCATATGCACCCCATCTCCCCCTGCGGCCGGCCGTTGGATGACCACAGCGACCCCTCCAGCGTAGACCCCGAGCGAAGTGGCGCAAGGGGGTTGCGGAGAAAGTATGCCGTTCCGGCTATGCGTCGCCCGTCGAGCGGTCCCTCGGCGTCTCCCGGGCCGTGTCCGGCGCGTCGCCGGGGTTCACGGCGAGGTGGCGGATGCGGCGTGCCGCCTCGAGCGCGTGCGGGATCACTGACGCCAGGCCCGTGCCGGCGACCCACGAGCCGGTCGCCTCGATGCCGGGCTCGGCGGCGAGGACGTCCTCGAGCGCCCGCACGCGATCGCGTTGGCCGATCGTCGCCTGCGAGAGCGCGTCGCGCCACGCGCTGCGGCCGGACGCCAGGAGCATCGAGGCGTCGAGCGGCGTGCCGAGCAGGGCGCCCGCATCGGCGAGCGCGAGCTCCGCGACCTCGTCGTCGGTGCGGCCGTCGAGCGGGTTCGCCTCGCCGGCGCGCCCATACGACAGGCGGACGACGTGGCGCCCGGCGGCGAGTTCCGCGAGCCACGACCACTTCGCGGTCGAGTGGGTGAGGGCCTTCGCGGTCACGCCGGGCGTGCCGGCGGCGACGAGCACGCCGGTTCCGCGCGGTGCCGCGTCGAGCGCGGGCGCGTCGAGCACGAGCGTCACGAGCTCGACGGATGCCGCGCGCGGCCAGTCCGCGGCGTCCGACCACCCCAGCGCAGCTTGATCGAGCAGCCGGCGCGAGGCGTCGGCCGGCGCCGCGAGGATCACGTACGGCGCGTCCAGCACGAGCTCTCGCGGCTCCGCGTCGACGGGCTCGCCCGCGACGAGGACCTCGCCCGTCGCCGAGGGCTCCGCCGGTGCGGCGAGCGCGGTCGCGCGCACGCGCCATCCGGTCGACGCGGCCCCTCCTCCGCCCAGTCGTTCGAGGTCGGTCGCCTCCGGGCCGGTGCGCACGTCGACGCCGAAGCGCTCGAGCTGCGCGGCGAGCGCGTCGACGAGCGTGTGCATCCCGCCGCGGAGGCCCTGCACGGCGCCTCCGGCGCGGCGTTCCTCGACGAGCTGGCCGACGCCGCCCGACAGGGAACCGGTGCGCGTCATCGCCTCGTTGAGGCCCGGCGCGACGACGTCCAGGTCGAGGTCGTCGGGGTTCGTCGAGTACACGCCCGCCGAGATCGGGGTGACGAGCCGCTCGAGCACGGCGTCGCCCATGCGGCTGCGGACGAGCTTCCCGAGGCTGTGCGCCCGGCCGATCGTGAGGATCGGCATGAGGCGGTCGGCATACGCGCGCCAGGCGCCGCGCCACCCGATGATGCGGCGCACGTCGTCGCCGAGCGGGTTCGCGGGGATGCCGAGCATGCCCGTGCGCGGCAGCGGCGCGGCGTCCAGGCGGCGGCCCGATCCGGGCCACACGAGCCAGGCGCCGGCGGCGTTCGGCGACTCGACCGCGTCGGACAGTCCGAGCGACTCGACGAGCTCGGCGACCGTGCCGCCGCGGGTCGCGAACGACTCGGCCCCGCTGTCGAGCGAGAGCCCGTCGAGCTCGATGCGGCCGACGCATCCGCCGATCGACGCGCGCCGCTCGAGCACGGTGACCCGGAGGCCGACCTTCGCGCACTCGAGCGCGGCGACGAGGCCCGCGATGCCGGCGCCGACGACGATGACGTCGGCGGTGACGTCGGCGTCGGGTCTCGATACGCGTCCGGCTTCGCCGGGCGCTACTCGACCACCGGATGCTTCGCCGGGCGCTACTCGACCACCGGATCCTTCGCCGGGCGCGACTCGACCCCCGGTGGCGTCGCGACTCTCGGGGTCCGTCATGCGCCCGCCTCGTGCACGAGCTCCACGACCCGCGTGAGCACCGTGGGGTCGGTCTCGGGCGGCACGCCGTGGCCGAGGTTGAAGACGTGCGCCGGCGCCACGCGACCACGGGCGAGCACGTCGCGCACCGCGGCCTCGAGCACGGGCCACGGGGCCGCGAGCAGCGCCGGGTCGAGGTTGCCCTGGAGCGGCACGTCGCCGCCGACGCGCTGGGAGGCCACGTCGAGCGGCACGCGGTAGTCCACGCCGACGGTGTCCACGCCGATGCCGTGCATGGCGCCGAGCAGCTCACCGGTGCCGACGCCGAAGTGCACGACGGGCACGGCGCGGGTCACGGCGGCGCCAGCGGCATCCGCAGTCTGGTACTCGAGGTCGTGCACGTGGGCGAGCGCCTTCGCCGACGCGGGGGCCACGTGGGTCTCGTAGTCGGCGAGCGAGAGCGCGCCCGCCCAGGAGTCGAAGAGCTGCGCGGCCGAGGCGCCCGCGAGCACCTGGGTGCGCAGGAAGCGGCCGGTGAGCTCGGCGGTCCAGTCCATGAGGGCGCGCCAGGCGCCCGGATCGGCGTGCATGAGCGTGCGGGCGGCGAGGTGATCCTTCGACGGGCCGCCCTCGGCCAGGTACGCCGCGAGCGTGAAGGGCGCGCCCGCGAAGCCGATGAGCGGGGTCGCGGTCGCGGTCGCTGAGCCCGTCGAAGCGGACCCACCCCCTTCGACGGGCTCAGGGGGCGTGCGGTTCAGCTCCGCGACCGTGCGCGCGACCGCCTCGGTGATGGGGCCGGATGCCTCGTCGAGGCGTGCGGGGTCGACCGCCGTCAGCTCGGCGACGCCCGCGGCATCCGCGTACCCGCGCCCGAAGACCGGGCCGCGGCCGGGCTGGATCTCGACGTCGACGCCGACGAGCTTCAGCGGCACCACGATGTCGCTGAAGAAGATGCCCGCGTCGACCCTGTGCCGGCGCACCGGCTGGAGGGTGATCTCGCTCGCCATGGCCGGGTCGAGGCAGGCGTCGAGCATGCGCGTGCCGACGCGCAGGTCGCGGTACTCGGGCAGCGAGCGCCCGGCCTGGCGCATGAACCACACGGGCGTGGTGTCGCTGCGCTCCCCTCGGTAGGCACGCACGAGGCGCGAGTCGCCCGTGAGGCCGGCGGACAGGGGATGCTGCGGCGAGAGGATCACGCGTGACATTGTCGCGTATCGGGCTGGGCGTCCCGCCCTGCGGCCGGTCGGGCTGTGATCGGCGGTCGGTCGGGCTGTGATCCGCGGCCGCTCGCTGGGAGGATCGAGCATGGCCCGCGAACCACGGATGCTGCAGCCGCCCATCGAGCTCCCGGCGGATGCCGCGCTTCCGCCCGGCACCGTGCTGCGCCGGCCGCGCGTCGCCGACCACGCCGCTGTCGTCGACGCGATCCCCGAGTGGTGGGGCATGCCCGGTACGCCGCTGCCCCTGCTCCTGCCGCCGCTGTTCTTCCAGCACTTCAGCGATACGAGCCTGCTGGCCGAGGATGCCGCGGGGCTCGCCGCCTTCCTCATCGGGTTCCGCTCCCACGCGCAGCCCGGCGTCGCGTACGTCCACTTCGTCGGGGTGCGTCCCGACCTGCGCGGGAACGGCCTCGCCCGAACGCTCTACGAGGTGTTCTTCGCCGAAGCGCGCGCCGACGGATGCCACCGCGTCGACGCCATCACGGGCGTGCCGAACCGCCGATCGCAGGCGTTCCATGCCGCACTCGGGTTCGCGGCATCCGGCGACACCGACTTCGACGGCGTGCGCGCGTGGCGGGACTACGACGGGCCTGGCGAGCATCGGGTGGCGTTCTCGAAGGCGCTCTGAACCCTCGCCGGGCCGCTTCCGCTTCGCGGCGGAACGAGACTGAGGCTTCCTCGTCAAGAACGGATTCGCGCGTCGACCGGCACCATGACACGCGATTCCCCCCTGTTGCATGAGAGCGCTCGCACGATACAGTCGGTCACGTCGTGTCTCCCCGCACGACGACGTGCCGTCGCAGGCGCGCCTCCGCCCCCCACGGAGAAGAAGAACGACGTGTCCCCGATCGTTTCGAACACCAGGTCCACCATTCGTCGCGCTGCCTGGATGCGGCGAAGGCACCTGACGGCGGGGGGCGGAGGGGGCCGATGAACCCGGCCGCCCACCGTGTCAGCCTCACCGTCCTCGTCGCGCTCGCCGCCGTCGCGGTGGTCGCCGGCATCGTGGCCGGCACCCCGATGCTCGAGCAGCAGGTGCCGAGCATGCCGCCCGTTCCCACCACCCGGGTCGCCATGATCCTCGTCGGGATCGGCGCGATCGTGGTCGTCACCTGGGCGATCGCCCACCTCGGCCGGGCGACCCGCACCCGGGCCCGTCGCACCGCGCTCGAGTCGTCCGTCCGCGGCGAGCTCAGCTGCGGCATCCGGAGCCGGCTGCTCGGGCAGCGCCTCAACGAGCTGGCCGACGAGCGCGTGCGGCTCGGCGCGCGCTACTCGATCGTGGTCGACGAGCTCGGCATCGCGTTCTGGAACGGCGGTCGCCGTCCGCGCCGGGCCGCGCACTTCCCGTGGCGCGAGGTGCGCACGATCCGCGCCGACACGATGGTCGTCGGCGGCTCGAAGGTGCAGGTCGCGGCGCTCCGCATCCGCCACCACGGGCACAGCATCGAGCTCCCGATCATCCTCGCGTCCGACCGGGTGGGCCGGTACGCGCTCGCCGACGCGCCGTTCTACGCGACCGTCCGGAGCTGGAAGGCCATGCACCGAACGGCCCTCGCGTCCGAGGGGCTCGAGCTTCCGCCGCTCACGGCGCCGATCCCGATCATCACGCCGGCCATGCAGGCCGCCGCGTCCGCGAATCGCCGCTGAGGAGTCCTCGGCTTCCGAGTCGTTCAGCGTCCACCCTGATTCGAACCCCCGTTCGACGGCGGGTAGAATCCCCTTCGTGCTCATCTGCCTCACCGCGAGTCACAAGAACGCCGGGTTCGACATGCTCGAGCGTCTTTCGGCGAACGCGGAGCACGCCGCACCCCGCATCCTCGGCGGCCACGATTCGCTCCAGGGCGCGGTCGTCGTCGCGACGTGCAACCGATTCGAGGCCTACCTCGACCTCGACACCCCCGAGGGCGCCTCGCCCGTCGCCGCGGTGCACGAGGCGATCCGCGCGGTGGGCACGGTCGCGGGGCTCGAGGCCGAGGAGCTGCGCACCACCTTCGGCTTCGTGCACGGCAACGCTGTGGCCGGGCACCTGTTCTCCGTCGCCTCCGGGCTCGAGTCGGTCGTCGTCGGCGAGGGCGAGATCGCCGGCCAGGTGCGCCGCTCGCTCGAGCAGGCGCGCGCCGAGGGCACCACGACCCCCGAGCTCGAGCGCCTCTTCCAGCGCGCCTCGCAGACCTCCCGCCGCGTGAAGAACGAGACCGGCATCGGCGGCGAGGGCCGCTCGCTCGTGCGCCTTGCCCTCGACCTCGCCGAGAGCCGCGTCTCCGACTGGGCGCAGACCCGCGTGCTGCTCGTCGGCACGGGCCGGTTCGCCGGTGCCTCGCTCGCAGCCCTCCGCGACCGCGGCGTCACCGACGTGCGCGTGCACTCGCCCTCGGGTCGCGGCGCGAAGTTCGCGGCCAACCACGGCATCGCCGCTGTTCCGGGTGGCGAGTTCGCCGCGGCGGCCGCCGACGCCGACATCATCGTGACCTGCACCACGGCCGAGCACCACGTCGTCGACCGCGCGCTCATCGCCGTCGGACGCGAGGAGCTCGCGGCATCCGCCGGCACCGTGGCAACACTGCCCGGTGTGGCCTCGGCCGCCGACCCCGCCTCGGCCGCCGAGTCGCGCCAGCTCGTGATCGACCTCGGGCTCCCCCGCAACGTCGCCCCCGACGTCGTCGACATGCCGGGCGTCGAGCTGCTCGACCTCGAGACGATCAAGATCCATGCGCCGCTCGAGGAGCTGGGTGCCACGGATGCCGCGCGCGCGATCGTGGACCACGACGCCCGCGCGTTCGGCGACACCGGCGAGGAGCGCGACCTCGCGCCGGCCGTCGTCGCCCTGCGCCGCCACGTCTTCGACCTCATGGACGCCGAGATCGAGCGCGCGAAGTCCCGCGGCGACGACGACGGACGCACCGAGGCCGCCCTGCGCCACATGGCCGGCGTGCTGTTGCACACGCCGATGGTGCGCTCCCGCGAGCTCGCCCGGGCCGGCGAGCAGGCCGCCTGGATCGACGGGCTCGAGGCGCTCTTCGGCGTGAAGCCCGACGCGGGCGCGCAGGCGGTGCGGGCGGATGCTTCGGCGACGCCTTCGTCGACGCCCGGTTCGGCTGGTGCCGCATCGACGGATGCCGCGGGGCGGGCCGAGCAGGCCGACGCCTCGTGACCGGAGCGAAGTCCACCTCCGACCTGCTCGCCGATCCCGAGCGCCCCGCCGCGGCGGCCGCCGACGGACCGCCCGCCCTCCGGTTCCCGTTCGACGCCGCGACGCTGACCGAGCAGCCACTCCGGACCGAGCGGCTCGTGCTGCGGCCGCTCGAGGCATCCGACGCGGCCGAGGTGTACGAGTACCAGCGCATCCCCGAGGTGCTCCGCTACCTGCCGTGGCCGATGCGCGAGCGGGCCGAGGCCTACGCCCACACCGCGCGCCGCGCCGCCGGCCGGATGCTCGCCGCCGACGGGGACTTCGTCTTCCTCGCCGCGATCCTGCCGGCTGCCGCCGCCGACGGACCGGTGCCGGCCGACCGTGACCGCCTGATCGGCGACTTCATGATCCGCGTCTCGAGCGTGCAGCACGCGCAGCTCGAGCTCGGATGGGTGCTGCATCCCGACTTCCAGGGCCGCGGCTACGCCCGCGAGGCGGCGACCGCGGTGCGCGACTTCGCGTTCGAGCACCTGAACCCGCACCGCGTGCAGGCCTTCCTCGACGCGCGGAACGCGGCATCCGCTGCCCTCTGCGAGCGTCTCGGGATGCGTCGCGAGGCGACCCTCCTCGAGGAGGAGTTCAACGACGGCGAGTGGCAGGACACCGCGGTCTACGGGATCCTCCGCCGCGAGTGGGCGGCGCTGCGCGCGTAGCTTGGCGCGGAGCCGCAGCCGCGGAGCCCGCGCGCCGCGGCTCCGCTTGGGCGTCCTTGACCGACGTTGTGCGCGTGGAGCGCGGCGTTGGGCGTGGACCCAGTTCCCGATTCAGGCAAACGTCCGCGATCAGGCAGAAACCGATGCTTGCTGCCTGAATCTCGTTAGATCGCCTGATTCGCGCGGGAGTATCCGTCCGCAGAACCGGTAAACACGTCGACTTGTCGATCAGTCGACTTGTCAGCAAGTCGACGTGTCGAGGAGTCGATTTGTCGACTTGTGGCCGGATCGACCGATCAACCGGTTCCGCGAAGAGGAACTCCGCCGCCGAGCACCTCGGTGCGACGCCGCCGGGGCGGAACGAAAAGACGCGCCGCCCCGCTACGCGCCGAGCAGGCGCGCCGCGAGGTACCCCTCGAGCTCCGCGATCGGCACGCGGTCCTGGCCCATGGTGTCGCGCTCGCGCACGGTCACCGCGTCGTCGTCGAGCGAGTCGAAGTCGACCGTGACGCAGAACGGGGTGCCGATCTCGTCCTGGCGGCGATAGCGACGGCCGATCGCGCCGGCGTCGTCGAAGTCCACGTTCCAGTGCTTGCGCAGCGAGGCGGCGATGTCGCGGGCCAAAGGCGAGAGACGCTCGTTGCGGCTCAGCGGGAGCACGGCGGCCTTGACGGGCGCGAGACGCGGGTCGAGGCGGAGCACGGTGCGGCTGTCGGTGCCGCCCTTCGCGTTCGGCACCTCCTCGACGTGGTACGCGTCGACGAGGAACGCCATGAGCGAGCGGGTGAGGCCCGCCGCGGGCTCGATGACGTAGGGGACCCAGCGCTCGTTCTTCGACTGGTCGAAGTACGAGAGGTCTTTGCCGGAGTGCTCGGAGTGCGTCGAGAGGTCGAAGTCGGTGCGGTTCGCGACGCCCTCGAGCTCGCCCCAGTCGCCGCCCTGGAAGCCGAAGCGGTACTCGATGTCGATCGTGCGCTTCGAGTAGTGCGACAGCTTCTCCTTCGGGTGCTCGAAGAGCCGCAGGTTCTCGGGGTCGATGCCGAGGTCGACGTACCAGTTCCAGCGCTGGTCGACCCAGTACTGGAACCACTCGTCGTCGGTGCCGGGCTCGACGAAGAACTCCATCTCCATCTGCTCGAACTCGCGCGTGCGGAAGATGAAGTTGCCAGGCGTGATCTCGTTGCGGAACGACTTGCCGATCTGGCCGATGCCGAACGGCGGCTTCATGCGCGACGCCTGCAGCACGTTCGCGAAGTTCGTGAAGATGCCCTGCGCGGTCTCGGGGCGCAGGTAGTGCAGGCCGGACTCGTCCTGAACGGGCCCGAGGAACGTCTGCAGCATCATGTTGAAGTCGCGCGGCGGCGTCCACTGGCCGCGGGTGCCGCAGTTCGGGCACACGATGTCGGCCATGCCGTTCTCGGGCTCGCGGCCCTTCTTCGCCTCGTAGGCCTCGATGAGGTGGTCCTCGCGGAAGCGCTTGTGGCAGTGCAGGCACTCGACGAGGGGGTCGGTGAAGACGCCGACGTGACCGGATGCCACCCACACCTGCTTGGGCAGGATGACGCTCGAGTCGAGGCCGACGACGTCGGCGCGGCTCGTGACCATCGTGCGCCACCACTGGCGCTTGATGTTCTCCTTCAGCTCGACGCCGAGGGGTCCGTAGTCCCACGCGGACCGGGAACCGCCGTAGATCTCGCCGGCCTGGAAGACGAAGCCCCGGTGCTGGGCGAGGGCGATGACGGACTCGAGACGGCTGGGTGCGGCCACGGTGGCTCCAATGGTGCGGGGATCGGGCGAATTGCCCGGAGACGACACGGTTCCACCATCCTACGGGCGCTACGCTGTGCCCCATCACGTCCGGTGTCCGAGGGGGGCGACGGTGTGGAACTTCCTGCTTGACGTCAACATCGTCGACGGACCGTTCCTGTACACGGTGTACGCCATCGCGGCAGCCGTGTTCATCTACCTGCTCGGCCGCGGCCCCGGCTGGTCGTGGGTGCTCACCGCCATCGTCGTGCTCATCGTCGGCGCCCTCGTGGGCGCGGGCATCCTCTGGGTCAGCGTCAACGTGCTCGGCGCGATCCCCGGGCCGATCCTGCCCGAGGTCTGGTTCTGGGTGGCCGGCGCCTTCGCAGGCTGCGCGCTCGCCATCTGGAACCTCTGGTACTCCCGCTGGTGGCGCAAGCTGATCGCGATCCTCGCGGTGCCGATCTTCTCGCTCGCGGCCCTGTTCGGCATCAACGCCGCCTACGGCCTCGACCGCACGCTCGGCGCCCTGCTCGGCATCTCGACGGCGGGCACGATCGACCTCGACGACCCGAACGCGAGCCCGTCGGCCGACCCGACCGAGCCGCTCTACCTCACCTGGACGCCGCCCGCCGGGATGCCCGAGCAGGGGCGCGTCGGCACGCCCGAGGGCGGCGTGCCGAACACGCAGTCCGGGTTCGCCGCGCGCGACGCCGAGCTGTACCTGCCGCCCGCAGCGCTCGTCGACGACCCGCCGCGCCTGCCGCTCGTGATCATGATGATGGGCCAGCCGGGCGATCCCGACGCATCGTTCATCGCCCAGGTGCTCGACGACTTCGCGTCGCGCAACCAGGGCCTCGCGCCGATCGCGCTCGTCGTCGACCAGCTCGGCGATCCCAACGTCGATCCGCTCTGCCTCGACACGAGCATGGGCCACGTGGAGACGTACCTCATGCAGGACGTGGTGCCGTGGGCGAAGTCGCACCTGAACGTGCTGCAGGGCCCGCAGTTCACCACCGTCGCCGGCTACTCGAACGGCGGGCAATGCGCCGCGTACTTCGGGGCGAAGTACCCCGAGGTGTTCGGAAACCTCCTCGCCGTGTCGCCCACGGAGTACCAGGGCGCCGAGCAGCCCGCCGACGTGCTGGCCTCCGTGTTCAACGGCGACCAGGCGGCCTACGACGCCGTGAAGCCGTCGACGATCATGGCGCAGAAGGCGCCGTATCCGAACACGGTGGCGATCTTCACCGTCGGCGCGAACGACGGCACGTTCGCTCCCGGCGCGCAACGGCTGTCGGATGCCGCGCTGCAGGCCGGCATGCAGACGACGTTCTACCTGGTGCCCGACGCCGACCACGGCGTGAGCGGCCTGCTCGGCGGACTCGACAAGGGATTCGAGGTCCTCTACCCACGACTCGGATTGGCGGCCCCGTGACCGAGACCGACCCCACGATCACCGACGTCGAGCCGAAGGGGCGACTGCGCACGACCGGCGAGACGCTGGCGGGCTTCGCGCGGCGCGTGCCCTTCAGCATCGCGTTCGCGGTGCTGCTGCTCGTCACCTCCATCGTCACCGGCACGATCGTCGGCGAGGCATCGGATGCCACGGCGAACGCCTGGGCCGCCGGGGTCGTCACGACGATCGACGGGGCGCAGTGGTGGACCGTCGTCACGGCCCTGTTCATCCCGTTCGACCCGTTCCAGCTCGTGTTCGGCGTCGTGCTGTCGTTCCTGCTGCTCGGCATCGCCGAGCGCCGCATGGGCACGTGGCGCGCGATCGTCGCGTTCCTCGTGACCGGCATCCTCGGGGTCGCGCTCGGCACGTGGCTGCAGTGGTTCGGGTCGCTGTACGGCGAGTGGTGGGCGACGGGCACGTCCGCCGACCTCACGCTCGATCCGCTCGCGGGCATCGTCGGCGCGCTCATCACCTCGACGGCGTTCATGGGCGTCCTGTGGCGACGCCGCATCCGGATCGTGACGTTCGCGTTCATCCTCGTGTTCGTGCTCTACGACGGTGACTCGTCGAACGTCTACCGGCTCATCGCTGCGATCGTCGGCCTGTTCCTCGGGGCGCTCCTCACGCGCGACGCCTCCACGCTCCGGGCCCGCCGCAGTTCGCACGCCGAGACCCGAACGCTCGTCGCGGCCGTCGTCGCGGTGACCGCGATCGGTCCGATCGTCGCGTTCGTGAATCGCACCGAGCTCACGCCGTTCGGGTTCGGCTCCTACCTCTACGACGACGACCCGGTCGACATCGACGTGGTCATCTCGCAGTGCGGGGCCGCGGCATCCGCCGTCACCGAAGAGTGCCTGAAGCAGCTCGCGGTGCTGAGCTCGCAGGGCTTCGGGATGTTCCTGCTTTCGTTCGTGCCCGTGCTGCTGCTCCTGCTCGCGGCGTGGGGACTGCGCGCCGGCCGCCGCTTCGCCCGCTGGCTCGCGATCTCGGTGAACGTGGCGATCCTGCTGTTCGCCCGCACGGCGTTCGACGTCACGGTCACGACGGCCGACGTGGAGAGCGGCGATTGGACGGTGTTCGACATCGGCGAGCTGATCGTCTGGGCGCTGGCCGTGCTCGCGCTGCCGATCGGCATCATCGTGATGCTCACGGTGACCCGGCGGCATTTCCAGGTCCGTTCGCCGCGCGGCTCCTTCGCGCGGTTCGTCACGACGGTCGTCGTCTCGTTCGTCGTGCTCGCGGCGGCGTACTACGCGATCGGGTTCGCGACGATCGGCGAGTACTGGCCCGCGGCGAGCCCCGTCGACCTGCTCGTCGACACGCTCAAGCGGTTCGTGCCGCCGCACTTCCTCGCAGTGGTCGACCCGATCGTGATCCCGGCGCACGACCTCACGAGCATCGCCTACCAGGTGGTCGGGCCGCTGTTCTGGGCGATCTTCATCGTCGCGGCGATCCGGCTGATGCGGCACACGAAGGCCGAGCTCGGCTTCGCCGACCGCCTGAAGCTGCGCGCGATCATCCGGCGCAACGGCGGCGGCACCCTCGGGTTCATGGGCACCTGGCCGGGCAACGTGCCCTGGTTCAGTGCCGACGGCGAGTCGGCGGTGGCGTACCGCGTCATCACCGGGATCGCGATCACGATGTCGGACCCGATCTGCCGCCCGGAGGAGGCCGGCCGGGTCATCCGCGAGTTCGCCGCGTTCTGCGACGCGAACAGCTGGCTGCCCGTGTTCTACAGCGTGCACCCGCAGTACCTGCCCGTGTTCGAGGAGCTCGGCTGGCAGCACACGTCGGTGGGCGAGGAGACGCTCGTGCGGACGACCGGCCTCGAGCTCACGGGCAAGCCGTGGCAGAAGGTGCGCCAGGCGCTGAACCGCGGCATCAAGGAGGGCATGACCACGGTGTGGACGACGTGGGACGGGCTCCCACGGCCGACGGTCGCCGAGATCACCGCGATCTCCGAGGAGTGGGTCTCCGAGAAGGAGCTCCCCGAGATCGGCTTCACGCTCGGCGGCATGGACGAGCTGAAGGATCCCGACGTGCGGCTCATGCTCGCGGTCGGGCCCGACGGCCGCATCCAGGCGATCACGAGCTGGCTGCCGGTGTATCGCGATGGCGACGTGGTCGGCTGGACGATCGACTTCATGCGGCGCACCGACCACAGCATGAACGGCATCATGGAGTTCCTCATCGCGTCGGCCGCCCTGCACATGAAGGAGGAGGGCCACGAGGTCCTGAGCCTGTCGGGTGCGCCGCTCGCGACGAAGCCGCTCGCCGCCGGCGATGAGCCGCCCGAGCCGACGGCGATGACGCGCCTGCTCGAGTTCCTGGGACGCACGCTCGAGCCCGCCTACGGGTTCTCGTCGCTGTTCCGGTTCAAGGCCAAGTTCAATCCCGACTACGAGACCATCTCGATGGCCTACCCCGATCCGCTCGCACTGCCGACCATCGGCGTCGCGATCGGCCGGGCGTACCTGCCCGAGGTCTCGCCGAAGGAGGCGGTCGCACTCGTGCGGACGCTGACGAAGTAGCCCACGGACGCCTGGGAGGACGCATGGGAGACCTGACACGACGCGCGGCGCTGGCCGTGGGCGCATCCGCGGCGCTCGCCGCCCTGTCGGCGTGCGCGACGCCCGTCGCCGTCGGCGAGACGACCACGTCGACCGGGCCCGCGCCGCAGCCCACGATGCCGGATGCCCCGCCGCCGATCGCGGTCGAGGCCGGACCGCCGCCCGCGGTGCCGCCGCAGGGCGCACCGTCGATCGCGAAGGTCCCCGCGCCGTCCGGGACGATCGATCGACTCCCGGGCGAGGGCTCGCTGCTCGCCTGGACGATCGACGACGGCACCGACGCCGCGGTCATCGCCGCGTACGCCGCGTTCGCGGCCGCCACCGGCATCCGGCTGACGATGTTCGTGACCGGCACCTACTTCGCGTGGGACGAGAACGTCGGCACGCTCGCGCCGCTCATCGCGTCGGGGCAGGTGCAGCTCGCGAACCACACGTGGTCGCACCCCGACCTCACGACCCTCGACGACGCGGGCATCGCCGACGAGCTGCAGCGGACGCACGACTTCATCGGCGAGTCCTTCGGCGTCGACGCGCGGCCGTACTTCCGGCCGCCGTTCGGCTTCCACGACGAGCGGGTCGACGCGGTCGCCGCCGGCCTCGGCTACACCGTGCCGACGCTCTGGTACGGCTCGCTGTCGGACTCGGCCGAGCTCCCGCCCGAGAAGATCGTCGAGCTCGCGAACCAGTGGTTCCTGCCGCAGCACATCATCATCGGGCACCTGAACTGGAAGCCCGTGACGACAGTGTTCGACCAGCTCCGCTCCATCATCGTCGACCGCGGGCTGACGACGGTGACGCTGAACGACGTGTTCTCGAGCCAGTACCACCCGTGATCGGCGCGGGGCCGCGGGCGTCCGCGTCAGCCCGCCGCCCGCTCAGCCCGCCGCCCGCAGCATCTCGGGTCCGAGCTCGGCGACCGAGCGGTGGCCGGCGAGCCCCAGCGTGAGGTCGAGCTCGGCGATGTGGTTGCGCACGACCTCGCGCACGCCGACCTGTCCGGCGACGGCGAGCCCGTAGGCGTACGGGCGTCCGATGCCGACGGCCGTCGCGCCGAGCGCCAGCGCGATGGCGGCGTCGGCGCCGCCGCGGATGCCGCTGTCGAGCACGATCGGCACGCGGCCGGCGACGCGCTCGACGATGTCGGGCAGCGCGTCGAGCGTGGCGACCGAGCGGTCGACCTGGCGCCCGCCGTGGTTGGACACGACGACGCCGTCGACGCCGTGGTCGAGCGCCCGGCTCGCGTCGTCGGGATGGAGCACGCCCTTGAGGAGCACGGGCAGCGACGTCCACTCGCGCAGGCGGGCGAGGTCGTCCCAGGTGAGGCTCGGGTCGGAGAACACGTCGAGGAACGTCTCCACCGCGGCGCGCGGCAGCGGCGAGCGCAGGGCGTCGCGCACGCCGCCGTCGACGAGCTTCGTGCCGACGGCCGAGCGCGCGATCGAGAACGCGGAGCGGAGCAGCGTCGGCGTGACGCGCGGCCGCTCCCCCGGCCCGGTGGTGCGGGCGACGCGTTGGCGCACGAGCTCGGCGAAGACGGGGTCGCTCGTGTACTGCGCGATGCCCTGGCCACGCGTGAACGGCAGGAACGCGGCATCCAGGTCGCGCGTGCGCCAGCCGAGCAGGTGCGTGTCGAGCGTCACACGACGATCGCTTCGCAGCCGGCCGCCTCCGCACGGCGCAGGAACGAGGCGTTGAGCTCGTCGGACGCGCTCCAGTAGAGCTGGAACCACCGCGAGCCCTCCCCCATCGCGGCGGCGACCTCCTCCATGGGCCGCGACCCCTGGTTCGAGAGCACGTAGGGTACGTCGAGCTCGGATGCCGCGCGCCCGACGGCCACGTCGGCGCCGGCGTGCGCGAGCTCGGCGACGCCAATGGGCGACAGGATGAACGGGGTCGCGCGGCGCTTGCCGAGCAGCTCGATCGACAGGTCGCGCTCCGCGACGTCGCGGAGGACCCGCGGCCACACCTGCCAGCGTGAGAAGGCGGCACGGTTCGCCGCCATGGTCGCCTCGCCGCCCGCGCCGCCCGCAAGGTACGCGAACGCCTCGGCCGAGACGGCCTTGCGCGCGGCCTGCTCGAGCGCGGTGTTATCGACCGGCACGGCCGGCTTCGTGCCGCCCACGCCCGCGCGGTACACCTCCGACTGCACGACCCGTGCGTACCCGCGCTGCGCATCGCCCATCGTCCGGCTCCTCCGCTCCGACACCCAGTCGCCCCGTCGCGACCGGACTGCGAGCCAGCGTAGCCGCCGCCTAGGGTGGAGTGGATGTCCCAGCTGCCCGACCTGCTCGTCGCCGCGATCGCGCTCGTGCGCGACCGTCGCGTGCTCATGGTCACGGCGCGCGACCGCGACGTGCACTACATGCCGGGCGGCAAGATCGACCCCGGCGAGACGGCCGCCGAGGCGGCCGCCCGCGAGGCGTTCGAGGAGGTGGCGCTCGAACTCGATCCCGACGCGCTCGTCGAGCTCTTCGAGGTGGTCGTGCAGGCGCACGGCGAGCCCGAGGGCCGGCTCGTGCGCATGCGGGTGTTCCAGGCCGAGACGGATGCCGCGCCCGCCGCGTCGGCGGAGGTCGGCGAGCTGCACTGGGTCACGACCGCCGATGTCGACCGCTGCCCGCCCGCGGGCGCCGAGGTGCTGCGTCGGCTCGCGGCATCCGACGTCATCGACTGACGCGCGCCTAGACTGCGGTCATGTCGCCGACCCGCGAGTTCCGCCGCGGCGAGGACGTCGTCGTGATCCACGAGTCGGGCCGGCCCGACGGACCCGACTACGTGCTCGTGCACGGACTCGGCATGGCGCACGACTACTGGTCGGAGCTCGCCGGGGTGCTCGAACCGACGGGCACGGTGCACGCGCTCGACCTGCCCGGCTTCGGCGACGCGCCCGAGCCCCGCGAGCCGTTGAGCATGCCGGCCGCGGGCGAGCTCCTCGCGGAGCTGCTCGTCGCCGAGGGCATCGACCGGCCGGTGCTCGTCGGGCATTCGACGGGCGCTCAGGTCGCCGCGGAGACGGCGGCGCGGCATCCGGAGCTCGTCGACCGACTGGTGCTCATCGCGCCGACCGTGAACCCGCGGGAGCGCACGCTCGGCAAGCAGACCATGCGGTTCCTGCAGGACATCGCCCTGGTGCGTCCGAAGGCCCTCGGCTACGGCATCGCGCTCTACGCGAAGGCGGGCCCGCGCTGGTACGCGGCGAACCTGCGGCCGATGCTCGACCACAGGATCGAGCTGATCCTGCCCGAGATCGTGGCGCCGACCCTCGTCATCCGCGGCGAGCATGACCGCATCGTGCCGCGGGAGTGGGCGGAGGAGGTCGCGCGGCTCGTGCCCGACGGCCGCTACGCGGAGGTGCCGGGCCGCGGGCACGAGACCATGATCCGGGCCGGACGGCGCGTCGGCGAGCTCATCGTGCGGCACGCGCAGGGACTGCCGGCCGGGCGTCCCGTCTCGCTGGTCGACGCGCCCGCCGACGAGGCGCCGCACCTCGGCGTGCCGGCCGCGCTCGGCGTGATGGCCCGCGACTACGCGTTCGCGGGATGGCATCAGCTCGCGGTGTTCGGCGCCGGGCACGAGCCGGCCGGATGGCGCCACGGCGACCCCGGCAAGCCCCAGATCGTGCTGCTGCCGGGCGTGTACGAGCACTGGTCCTTCATGCGTCCCCTCGGCGACGCCCTCCACGCCGCGGGGCATCGCGTCGTCGTCGTGCACGGCATGCGCGCGAACCGGCGACCGATCGCCGAGACCGCCGCGCGGGTCGCGAAGGCGCTCGCGAGGTCGGCCCCACCGCCCGCCGGACGCGTGATCGTGGCGCACAGCAAGGGCGGGCTCATCGGCAAGCACGTGCTCATCGACGACGAAGGCGAGGCGCTCGGCGTGCGCGGGGTCGTGGCGATCTGCACGCCGTTCGCGGGCGCTCGGCGTGCGCGGCTCTTCGCCGACCCGAGCATCCGGGGGCTGCTGCCCAGCGACGAGACGATCGTGATGCTCGGGGACGCGGCATCCGTGAACGCGCGCATCGTCTCGGTGTTCGGCACGTTCGACCCGCACGTGCCCGACGGCAGCGCGCTCGAGGGCGCGACGAACGTGCGGGTGCCGGTCGCGGGCCACTTCCGCGTGCTCGCGGCGCCCGAGACACTGGAGGCGGTGCGCGAGGGGATCGCGTTGCTCACGCAGGACCCGACGCGCGCGGACGCGGCAGCGGGCCCGTCGTCGTCGCGGTGACGCGACGGCTCAGTGCACGTACTCGAGCAGGTCGAGCCCGACCTGGCGCATGCCGTCGAGCACGGCGAGACGCGAGGTGAGCATCGTGTCGGCGAAGTACATCGACACCGCGTAGGCGACGCTCGCACGCGGGCCGCGGAGCACGCCGACCTCGCTGCGCACGCCGCCGTCGGTGCCCGTCTTGTTCATGAGCAGCACGCCGTGGTCGGGCATGCGGTGCGCGAGCGGGTCGAGGCCGAACGCCGACGCGACCATCGAGAGGTCGGCGTTGAGCGACAGCCAGCCGACGACCCGCTGCGACACCTCGGGGCTCACGACCTCCCCGCGGGCGAGCGACGCGAAGAGCCACGTGAGCTCCTTCGCCGAGCCGATCGAGAGCTGCGGGGCGTCGTCGGGGCCGCGGTGGTCGCGCACGAGGTCGAGGAGCGCCGTTCGGGTGAGTCCGAGCGCCTCGGTGCGGGCGCGCACCGCCTCGAGGCCGACGTGGCGGATCAGGACGTTGGTGGCGAGGTTGTCGCTCGAGGCGCCGATGAGCGCAGCGAGGTCGGCGAGGGGCAGCGAGGGCGACTGCATGTGCTGCCAGATGCCCGAGTCGCCGACCGCGTCACGCGGTGCGCGGTCGAGCACCGTGAACGCCTCGGCCGTGGCACCTGCCAGCCGCGAGGCGACCTCGACGAGCAGCAGGACCTTGCCGATCGACGCGGTCGGCATCACGACGTGGTCGTCGACCGAGAAGAGCACCTTGCCGGTGGCGAGGTCGGTCGCGCGCGCCGAGACCTGCACGCCCGCGAGCGCGAGTTCGCCAAGCGCGTTGAACCCGCGGGTGAAGTCCTCGTTGTGCTCGTCCGTGCGGTGTCGTCCCCTCCGGATGTTCGCGTGGCGCGCTCGCCGCTCGGAGTTCTGCGACGACGTCACCACGGTGATTGCACGCTCTTCCTCGGACGGTCGGCGCTCCCCCACCGCGGTCAGCGGCGCGCTCGAGAAGGTCGGATGGGTTGGTTCTTCCGGGTGGCCTACCAGATGGTCACCCGCTCGGCCGGATCGAGCCAGAGGGCGTCGTCGTCAGTCACACCGAAGCCAGTGTAGAACTCGTCGATGTTCCTCACGATCTGGTTGCACCGGAACTCGTTCGGCGAGTGCGGATCGATCGCGAGGAGGCGGATGACCTCCTCGTCGCGACCCTTCATCTGCCACGCCTGCGCCCACGAGAGGAAGAACCGCTGGGCCCCCGAGAGGCCCTCGACGGCAGCCGGCTTCTTGCCGTCCAGCGACAGCAGGTAGGCCTTCCAAGCGATGGCGAGCCCCCCGAGGTCGCCGATGTTCTCGCCGATGGTGAGGGCGCCGTTCACGTGGTGATCGTCGCCGCCCTCGCCGTCGAGCTGTGCCGGCGTCAGCGCGTCGTACTGCGCGATGAGCGCCTTCGTGCGGTCCTCGAACGCGGCCCGGTCGGCCTCGCTCCACCAGTCGGTGAGCCGGCCGTCGCCGTCGTACTTCGAGCCCTGGTCGTCGAACCCGTGCCCGATCTCGTGGCCGATGACCGCGCCGATCGCGCCGTAATTGGCGGCGGCGTCGCGGTCGGCGTCGAAGAACGGGTACTGCAGGATGGCCGCCGGGAACACGATCTCGTTGAAGCCCGGGTTGTAGTACGCATTGATCGTCTGCGGCGTCATGAACCACTCGTCGCGGTCGATCGGCTTGCCGATCTTGCCGAGCTCGCGGTTGAACTCGAACTCCGCGGTCGCGCGCACGTTGCCCACGAGGTCGTCGGCGTCGATCTCGAGCGTCGAGTAGTCGCGCCACTTCACGGGGAAGCCGATCTTCGGCGTGAACTTCCCGAGCTTCTCGAGCGCCTTGGCGCGGGTCTCGTCGCCCATCCAGTCGAGCGCCGCGATCGACTCGCGGTAGGCCTCGACGAGGTTGGCGACGAGGTCGTCCATGGCCTCCTTCGCCGCGGGCGGGAAGTGGCGCTCGACGTAGATGCGGCCGACGGCCTCGCCCATGGCGCCCTCGACGAGCGAGACGCCGCGCTTCCACCGCTCGCGCATCTGCGGCGTGCCGGTCAGCGTGCGGCCGTAGAAGTCGAAGTTCGCCTCGACGAAGTCGTTCGACAGGTAGGCCGCCGTCGAGCGGATGACCTGCCAGGCCAGCCAGTCCTTCCACGCCTCGAGCCGCTCCTCGGTGAGCAGGCCGCCGAGCGCTTCCACGAACGACGGCTCGCGCAGCACGAGCTCGGCGAACGCGCCCTCGGGCACGCCCATGGCGTCGCGCCACACCTGCAGGTCGAGCAACGACGCGGCCGCGGCATCCGCCCACGCGTAGAGGTTGTAGGTCTTCTCGCTGTCGCGCGTGTCGACGTTGTTCCAGTGCGCCTTCGCGAGGTCGGTCTCGAGGTCGAACACGCGGACCGCGCGGTCGGCGGCGTCGGGGAGCTTCGCCAGCGCGAACATGCGCTCGAGGTGCGCGCCGTAGGCCGTGCGCACGGCGGCGAAGCGCTCCTCGCGGAAGTAGCTCTCGTCGGGCAGGCCGATGCCGCCCTGCTCGACGAAGACGAGGTAGCGCTCGGGGTCGCCCGGGTCGTTGTCGACGTAGAGCTGCACGAGCCCGGCCACGCCCTGGCGCTCGAGCCGGCCCAGCGTGTCGAGGAACGACTCGACCGAGTTCACGAGCGAGACCTCGACGAGCTGCGCGGCGATGGGCGTGGCGCCCAGCAGGTCGGCGCGCTGCTCGTTCATGAAGCTCGCGTAGAGGTCGCCGACCTTGCGGGCCTCGGTGCCCGACTCGGCCTGCTGCGCCTCCTCGATGATCTCGCGCACGGCCTTCTCGGCCTCCTCGTGCAGCACGAGGAACGAGCCGTAGCGGGCCTTGTCGGCCGGGATCTCCGTGCGTTCGATCCACTTGCCGTTGACGTGCCGGAAGAGGTCGTCCTGCGGGCGCACCTCGTCGTCGAGTTCGTCCTTCGCGATGCCTGAGGGGAGCTTCGTCATCCCCACAGCCTACGGTGGCCTCGGTGCCCGGCGGATGCCCCGACGGCGCGTCTCTCGGCGCACTCGCAGCCTCGGGCTCACCCGGTGGTCGAGGAGCGCCCGGCGGAGCCGGATCCGGTGGTTGAGGAGCGCCCGGCGGAGCCGGATCCGGTGGTTGAGGAGCGCCCGGCGGAGCCGGACGCGTCTCGAAACCCGTATACGCGCCGCCCAGCATCAGCCTCGCGGCATCCACTCGCTCAGCGCAGCTGCGCGAACCCCTCGGCCTTGCGCGTCGGCCCCACGATGAGGATCGTGTCGTCGGCACCGAGCACGGTCTCGGCGTCGGCGTTCGTCCAGTCGGCGCCCGGCTTCTTGTAGGCCGCGATGGTCACGCCGAACTCCTTGCGCAGGCCGGTCTTGCCGAGCGGGATGCCCCACAGGCGCTCGGGCGGCGCGGACTTCACGATCGCGTACCCGCGCTCGATCTCGATGTAGTCGAGCGCGGCGCCGCGCACGAGGTGCGCGACCTTGCGGCCCATGTCGCTCTCGGGCTGCACCACGTGGTGCACGCCGATCTGCTCGAGGATGACGGCGTGCTCCGCGCTGTCGGCCTTCGCCCAGATCGACGGCAGGCCCATCGAGAGCAGGGCCGACGACGTGAGGATCGACGCCTCGAGGTTGCCGCCGATCGCCACCACGACCCGGTCGAATTGGTCGATCGAAAGCTGGCGCAGCACCTCGGGCTTGGTCGGATCGGCGCGCACCACCTGCGTGAGCTGGCCGTTGAGGCTCTGCACGTTGTCCTCGCGGATGTCGACGCCGAGCACCTCGGTGCCGCCCGCCATGAGCTCGAGCGCGAGCGACCGGCCGAACCGGCCGAGCCCGATCACCGCGACCGAGTCGGCCTCGGCGATGCGTCGCGTGTACCCCTGGTCGCCGAACAACGATCGTCTAGCCAACGACGGGCCTCTCTCTCGGGAACTCGTACAGGATGCGGCGGTCGCGCAGGATGAGCGCGCTGCCGAGCGTGAGCGGACCGACGCGGCCGAGGAGCATGAGCAGGACGAGCAGCACCTTGGCGGAATCGGGCAGCTCGGGCGTGATCCCGGTCGACATCCCGGTCGTGCTGAACGCCGAGATCACCTCGAACAGGATGCGGTCGAGCGAGATCTCGGTGAGCTGGAGCAGCAGGAGCGTGGGCCCGACGACCGCGGCGACGGCGACGAGCACGACCGTGATGGCCTGGCGGTGCACCGCGCGCGACAGCCGCTTGCCGAAGATGTTCACCTGCGCCTCGCCGCGGAACTCGGCGATCATGACGAAGAACAGCACGAGGAAGGTGGTGATGCGGATGCCGCCGCCGACGCTCGCGGGCCCCGTGCCGATGAACATCAGCACGTCGGTCGCGAACCAGCTCTCGCCCGTCATGGCGTTGATGTCCACCGTGTTGAACCCGGCCGACCTCGTCATGACCGACGCGAAGAACCCTGCGAGCAGCTTCGTCCCCGGATCGAGCGGGCCCAGGGTGCCGGGATTCGACCACTCCACCGCCGTGAAGTAGGCCCACCCGCCGACGAGCAGCAGGATCGTGCCCACGACCACGAGGTTCGTGTTCATGCTCCAGCGCAGCGGACGTCGCCAGTCCTTCCAGAGCTGCACGATGACGGGGAAGCCCAGGCCGCCCAAGATGACCGCGGCGCAGACCGGCAGGCAGACGAACGGGTCGCCCACGAAGCCCATCATGCTGTCGGACTGCAGGGTGAAGCCCAGGTTCGTGAACGCCGAGATCGACGTGAACGAGGCGTTCCAGACGGCCTCGCCGACGTCCCAGTCGTAGTAGGTGACGAAGCGGAGGAACAGCAGCGCGGCGACGACCGCCTCGATGAGCAGCGTGATGCCGATGACCGATCGCACCAGGTGCCGCAGGTCGGTGAACCCCTCGGCCCGGAACTCGCCGGCGGCGTTCAGCCGCGTGCGCAGCGAGAGACGGCGCGCGAGCAGCACGCCGACGAGCGCCGCCGACACGAGGATGCCGAGGCCGCCGAGCTGGGTCAGCACGATGATGGTGAGCTGGCCGAGGAAGGTCCAGTGCGTCGCGGTGTCGACCGAGTTGAGCCCGGTGGTCGTCACGGCGGATGCCGCGGTGAACAGCGCGTCGACGAACGTCGTGGAGCGGCCGCGCATCGTCATCCCCGGCAGGAGCAGCAGCAGCGTGCCCGCGGTGATGGCGCCCAGGAACCCGACGACCACCACCTGCGCCGGGTGCAGTCTGAATCGACGGCGCAGTTGCTCTGCCGGGCCTTCTTCGGCCCGCCTGCGGGTGGCCACGGGCACACCATACGCCCGCGGGCGGACGTTCGGCAGCAGGTTGCCGCCGTGCCCGTCGGGCGAGCGGGTCGTCGGATGCCGCTCGGTATGCGTTTGCCGCGGGCTTCGACATCTCGCCCGAATTCGGGTTGACTGGGGTGCATCCGCATGGCCGCGGGTCGACGCCGGACCGGCGCTCGGCGGCGGTCCGGCGCATCGAACGAGGGAGCGGGATGACGGCGACGGGGCGACCACTGCGGCTTGGATTGGTGGTCGTGCTCGCACTCGGCCTGACCGCGTGCACGGTGGGCGGCGAGCCCGCATCGACCGATCCGGTCGTGCAGCTGGGGGCTCCCGGCCAGCCGAACCGCACGCTCACGCCCGAGGAGGCCGCGGAGCTCGAGGTTCCGGAGCACGTCGACGCCGACGTGACGTTCATGCTCGACATGATCGACCACCACTCCCAGGCACTCGTGATGACCGGCTACGTGAAGGCGCGCACCGACGACCGTGACATCCGGCTGCTCGCCGAGCGCATGGAGGTCAGCCAGGAGGACGAGATCGACCAGATGGCGCGCTGGCTCCAGGACCGCGCGCAGCCGCTGCGCGAGAACGGCCACGACGGTCACGGCGCGGGGCACGAGATGCCGGGCATGCTCACCGAGGAGCAGCTCGCGAAGCTCGAGGCGGCGAAGGGCGACGCGTTCGACACGCTGTTCCTCGAGTACATGATCCAGCACCACGAGGGCGCCCTGCAGATGGTGCAGGACCTCTACAAGGCGGGTGGCGGCCAAGAGGCCTCGATCGGCCAGTTCGCGTCGCACGTCGAGGGCGACCAGGGCATCGAGATCGCCCGCATGCAGTCGATGCTCGCGGAGCGCGCGTCCTGAGTCACGGCGACACGTGAAAGGAGGCCGGGCACGAAGCCCGGCCTCCCCTCATCCGATCAGTCGGACCCGGTCATCAGCTCGCCGCGGCAGCGAGCGCGTCGAGCGCCTGCACGAGGTTCGAATCGGCGGGCTGGCCCGACGTTCGAGCCGCGTTGCCGAGGTGCGTCGCGACCGCGTTGGCGCTCGCCGATCCGCCGGCCGACAGCTTCTCGGCCTGGTCGATCGACTTGCGCACCTGCTTGAGCGCGTTGCCGCTCAGGCTGCCGTCACGCTCGGCCTGGTCGACGAACGACCGCACCACCGCGAAGCTCGGGTCGTGCACGAGCTTCGACTGCAGCTGGGCGTTGAACTCGTCGAGCTGGATCTCCCCCGCAGCGGTGATCTCGTTGGCCGACAGGTGCTCGCTCGGCGTGAACGCCAGGCTCTCGAAGCCTCGCGCGATCTCGCTGCCGAGCACGTTGCCGTTGTACCAGTACGTCGACCAATACCCGCCGAGGTTGATCCCGCTCGGGTTCGGCTCGTCGATCGGCCCGCGGTCGAAGTATGCGATCTCGACCGGCTCGGCGGTGTCGGTGAAGTCGATCACCGACACGCCGCCCTGGTACCAGGCCTGCACCATGATGTCGCGACCCGGCACCGGCACGATCGAGCCGTTGTGCGCCACGCAGTTCTCCTGGACGGTCTGCACCGCCGGGAGCTTGTAGTAGCTCTGGAACACCATCTTGCCGTCGACGATGTCGAACAGCGCGTCGGCGCCCCACTCCGGACGGTCGGTCGCCCGGCAGCGAGCCGACGTGCCGCCGCCCCACTCGTCGGTGAAGATGACCTTGGTGCCGTCGTTGTTGAACGTCGCCGAGTGCCAGTACGAGAAGTTCGGATCGGCGACCGCGTCGAGGCGCACCGGGTTCACCGGATCGGAGATGTCGACGAGGATGCCGTTGCCCTGGCACGCGCCCGCGAGGAGCCCGATCTCGGGGAACGCCGTCACGTCGTGGCACGTGTTGGTGTTCGGTAACGGGCTGTACGCCGTGCCGCTCGGGTGCAGCGTGCCGGTCGGCGTGTTCTGCAGCCCGTTGAAGGCGCCCGTCGCCGGGTTGGTGAAGATGCGGGGCTGGCTCACGATCGCCGCCGTCTGGGGCGCCGCGAGCGGCACCTTGATGACGTCGATGCGCCACTGGGTCGGGTTGCCCGACGTGACCGGCGTCTGCGTGTTCGTGTTGGCGTTCTCGCAGCCCGCGAGCTCCGCGGCCGGCCGAACTCCCGAGGTGCCCGAGTTGTAGATGTACACGTTGTTCGGGTCGTCGGGGTCGGTCACGAGCGTGTGCGTGTGCGATCCGCGACAGGTCTGCACACCCGGCAGCTGCACCGGGTTGGAGATGTCGCTGATGTCGAAGATGCGCACGCCGCGGAACCGATCGGGATTGACCGTGCCGGTGGCGCCCTGCGAGCCGCAGTCGATGCGGCCGCGCGTCTCCTCGACCGACATGAAGAGCAGGTCGCCGTAGACGGAGACGTCGCCCTGGCCGCCCGGACACACGAACGACGACTGCAGGGTCGGCTCCGCGGGGTCCGAGATGTCGTAGACCTGGAACCCGTTGAAGTTGCCGACGATCGCGTGGTCGCCCGTGAACGCTAGGTCGGAGTTCACGAAGCCGAAGTTGCCGGGGGCCGCGTCGAACGGCGCCACGCGAGGCAGCTTCGCCAGCACATCGAGGTTGCTGATCGCTTCTCCCGCGTCGTGATACCCCGGCGCAAGGCCCTCGCGTGGGTCGTCCTCTTCGGCGCTCGCGCTCGTGGCGGCGAACAGCGACGTCCCGAGCACGAGTGCTCCGGCCGCCGCAAGCGCTCGTCTGCGCCATCGGACGGGTGTGGGTGATGTACTCATCGGTGGTGCCCTCTCTGTACTCGTGCGTTTCGTATCTTGTTCGCAGCGATCGACGCCCGCAGACGAGCGAGCGGCACCTCGTCGTGCCGCTCGCGGCCCGAAGGCCGACCTCGCATCAACGTATCGAGGAAAGCGGTTCCAATGCATCCGTTTTCAGATGATTGCGTTTCCCCACGCAGGATTTCGTCGTCGGCGCACGATTCGAGCGCAGAGCTCGGCGTCGGTCGCCGTCACGCGGTCGGTGGAGCGTCTCGTCCTCGACATCCGCCTGTCGCCCGACGCCCCGCCCGGCTGTCGGCGCCGACGCCTAGGCTCGAGAGCACATGAGCACCACCCTCTCCCGCCGCGCGGTCGACCGCGACATCCTCCGACTCGCCGTTCCCGCGCTCGGCGCCCTGATCGCCGAGCCCCTGTTCCTCCTCGCCGACACCGCGATGGTCGGACACCTCGGCGCGACCCCGCTGGCCGGGCTCGGCCTGGCGAGCGCCGTGCTGCAGACCATCATCGGGCTGATGGTGTTCCTCGCCTACGCGACGACGCCGTCGGTGGCGCGCCGACTGGGCGCCGGCGATGAGCGCGGTGCCGTGGCATCCGGAGTGGACGGGCTCTGGCTCGCGCTCGGGCTCGGCGCGGTGCTCGCGCTGGCCGGCTGGGCGGCGACGCCGTGGCTCGTCGAGGTGTTCGGGGCATCCGCCGAGGTCACGGCCGCGGCATCCACGTACCTCTCGATCTCGATGGCCGGGCTGCCGGCCATGCTCGTGGTGTTCGCGGCCACCGGCCTGCTGCGCGGCCTGCAGGACACGCGCACGCCACTCTGGGTCGCCGGCATCGGCTTCGCCGTGAACATCGCGCTCAACGCCCTCTTCATCTACGGGTTCGGTTGGGGCATCGCCGGGTCCGCCATCGGCACGGTCGTGGCGCAGTGGGGCATGGTCGCGGTGTACCTCGTGGTCGTCGCGCGGCACGTCGGCCGCGTGGGCGCGAGTCCGTGGCCGCATCACGCCGGCGTGCTGCGCGGAGCGGTGTCGGGCGGCTGGCTCTTCCTGCGCACGGCGAGCCTGCGCGTGGCGCTGCTGCTCGCGACGTGGGCGGCGACCTCACTCGGGTCCGACGAGCTCGCGGCCTACCAGGTGGCGATCACGATCTACTTCACGCTCGGGTTCGCGCTCGACGCCCTCGCGATCGCGGCGCAGGCGCTCATCGGCAAGGGCCTCGGCTCGGGCGACGTCGAGCAGGTGCGCGCGGTCCTGCGTCGCTGCGTGCAGTGGGGCATCGGCTCGGGCGTCGTGCTCGGCGCCGTGGTGATCGCGACGGCGTGGGTGCTGCCGGCGCTGTTCACGTCGTCGCCCGAGGTGGCGGCGCTCCTGCCGCCGTCGCTCGTCGTGCTCGGGCTGTCGGCGCCGCTCGGGGGGCTCGTCTTCGTGCTCGACGGGGTGCTCATCGGCGCGGGCGACGCCCGCTACCTCGCCTGGACCGGCCTCGTGAACCTCGCCGCGTTCGTGCCGCTGGCGCTCGGCACGGTCTGGTGGGCGGATGCCGCGGGCCTCCCCGGCGCGGCCTCGCTCGCGTGGCTCACTGCGTCGTTCGCGATCGGGTACCTCGCGGCGCGCGCGGTGACGCTGTCGCTGCGGGCACGCGGCACGCGCTGGATGGTCGTCGGCGCCACGGCCTGAGGCGCGGCGCGGCGCCTGCGGGCACTGTGCAACTCAGGCGATTCGGGGATGTGGGTCCCGCACGGAGGCACAGTTCGCGGATTCCCCTGAGTTACGAACCGTCCGCGTCAGTTGCGGCTGAATCGGCGCAGCAGCACGACGGCGAGCGTCACGATCGCGACGGGCACGAGCACGACGGCGCCCACGATCACGAGGTGCCAGCCGAGGAAGCCTTCGAGCATGTGCCGAATGTAGCGCCTTCCGTGTGCCCGGCAGGCGGACGTCCCCGTGCGGGGCCTTCGCGAAATGCATGAGATTCCGGGTCATGCGCCCGTATACGGACCCAGTGGGCCGATTCTCATGCAAACGCGTGCCGGCGTCCGTTCGATCGCGCGCCGTGGCCCTGGTACGACGCGGCGCCACCGCTGACGCGGCTGTGCGGCGACTCCCGCGCCTGCCCGGTCCGGGCTCAGGTGCGCGGCGGCGCCGTCGTGCTGCCGACGTGGAGCGTGCTCGTGAACTGCACCGATTCGGCGGGTTGGCCGGGCTCGCCGTCGAGCAGGCGCACGATGGCCTCGCCCGCGGCGCGGCCCTTGGCGACCGACGGCTGGACGAGCGTCGTGAGGTCGTGCTGCAGTCCGTCGACGCGGATGCCGTCGAAGCCCACGACGCTGAGCTCGGCGGGCACCGCGATACCGAGTTCCTCGGCCGCCCAGATCACGCCCGCGGCGAGCAGGTCGCTCTGCGCGAGGATCGCCGTCGGGCGATGCGACGGGTCGGCGAGCAGGGCGCGTCCGGCCTCGAGGCCCTCCTCGATCGAGCTCGCTGCGGTGACGCGGCCCGTCGCGTCGGGGAACACCTCGCGCGCACCGCGGAGTCGCTCCGTGGCGGTGTCGGCCGTGCTCGAGTCCACCAGCGTCGAGGTGAGCGGGCCACGCGTGCGGGCGGCGTCGAACGGGAGCGTGACGAGCGCGACATCCGTGTGCCCGAGCTCTCGCAGGTGCTCGGCGCCGCGACGCGTGGCGGCGCGGTTGTCGATGGAGATCTGCGGCACGTCCTCGCCGGGGTCGCCCTCGATGGCGACCGCCGGGATGCCGCGACGGCGGAGCGCGTCGACGGAGTGCCCGAGGCGCGGGCTGCAGCCGATCAGCACGACCGCGTCGACCGGCGCGGACTCGATGCCGACGGCGTTGCCGCCCGCCTCGCCCGTGTCGGTGAGCAGGAGCAAGCCGGCGCCGAGCGGCGCGATGCCCTCGGTGATGCCGTCGAGCATCTGGATCTTCACGGGGTCGAGGAAGGCCGCGCGGACGCGTTCCTCGAGCACGACGCCGACGATGCCCGAGCGGCCGCGGCGCAGCGAGCGCGCCCGCGGGTCGGGGCCGGCATAGCCGAGCTCGGCGGCGGCGGCGAGCACGCGCTCCTTCGTGGCATCCGACACCGGGCCGGAACCGCTGAAGGCGAGCGACGCGGTCGACGCGGAGACGCCGGCCTTCGCCGCGACGTCAGCGAGGGTGGGACGCGTTGCGGTCTCGGTCATGGGTCTGGTCGCTCCTCGGCGGCCGGCGGAACCGGCCTTCGCCCCTGATTGTAGGCCGAATCGATTCGATCCCGGCTGGAAGGCGCGGCTCGGGCGCGGCGAAGCGTCGAATCCTGCGGAGATACGATCCGGCGCGCCGGTGGAGTGAGGCCCCGGCCGGGGTGTCGGATCGTATCTCCGCCGTTCTCGACTCGCGGGCGCCCTCCGCCCGCATGCTCACTCGCGCTCGGCGAGCTCCTTCAGCTTCGCGAGCGCCGAGTCCCACATGCCCTGGGCGTGGTCGCGCGCCTCGGTGGTGCGGTTGCCGTCCTGCGAGAGCGTCAGCACCGTGCCGTCGCCGGCGTCCTCGAGCGTCCACGCGAGCGTGTGGTGGTTCTCGGGCACGTCCGCGTCGCCGCTCAGCGGGCTGAAGTGGGTGTTCACGAGCCGCCGCCCGGGCTCGCACTCGACGATCACGCCGTGGTCCGAGTACTCGCGCCCCTCCCAGACGCCGTGCCAGCGGATCGGCCCGCCGACCGTCCAGTCGGTCTCGAGCGTCGTCCCGAACATGAACTCGCGCGTGGCGACCGGGTCGGTCAGCACCGCCCAGACGCGCTCGCGCGGCGCATCGATCGTGATCGTCGACGTCGCGACGAATCCCTCGGACATGGTCGGCTCCCTTCGATCGGCCCCATCGGATGCCACGACGTCGCGTCGCGGCATCCGTCACCATCACGAGGCGGCGGCCATCACCTCGTCGCGCGCCGCGGCGAACGCCTCGACGCAGCGGCGGATCTCGTCCTCGGAGTGCGCCGCCGAGAGCTGCACGCGGATGCGAGCGAGCCCCCGCGGCACCACGGGGAAGCTGAACGCCGTGACGTACACGCCGCGCTCCTGCAGCGCGGCGGCGATGCGGGCGGTGAGCGCGGCGTCGCCGAACATGACGGGCACGATCGCGTGCTCGCCGGGCAGCAGGTCGAAACCGGCATCCGTCATCAGCGACCGGAACAGCGCCGCGTTCGCCTTCAGCCGCTCGCGCAACTCGCCCGACGACTCGAGCAGGTCGATCGCCTGCAGCGTGCCCGACACGATCGCGGGCGCGAGCGTGTTCGAGAAGAGGTACGGCCGCGCGCGCTGGCGCAGCAGGTCGACGATCTCCTGGCGGGCCGCGACGTAGCCGCCGGATGCTCCGCCGAGCGCCTTGCCGAACGTGCCGGTCGCGATGTCGACCCGGCCCTCGACGCCGCAGTACTCGGGCGTTCCGCGGCCGTGCTCGCCGACGAACCCGACGGCGTGGGAGTCGTCGACGAAGACGAGCGCGTCGTACCGCTCGGCGAGGTCGCAGATCTCCTGGAGCGGCGCGATGTATCCGTCCATCGAGAAGACGCCGTCGGTGACGATCACGCGGCGGCGCGCGCCGGATGCCTCCTGCAGCTTCGCCTCGAGGTCGGCCATGTCGCGGTTGCGGTAGCGGAACCGCTGCGCCTTCGACAGGCGGATCCCATCGATGATCGACGCGTGGTTGAGCTCGTCGGAGATGATCGCGTCATCCGGTCCGAAGAGCACTTCGAAGACGCCGCCGTTCGCGTCGAAGCACGACGAGAAGAGGATCGTGTCGTCGTAGCCCAGGAAGCCCGAGACCTTGCGCTCGAGCTCGAGGTGCAGCTCCTGCGTGCCGCAGATGAACCGCACGCTCGCGAGCCCGTAGCCCCAGTCGTCGAGGCCGCGGCGCGCGGCATCCTTGATGCGCTCGTCGTTCGCGAGGCCGAGGTAGTTGTTCGCGCAGAAGTTCAGCACGTCGCGGCCGGCGACCTCGATCTCCGAGGACTGCGGTCCGTGGATGCCGCGCTCGCGCTTGGTGAGCCCGGCGGCCTCGATCTCGTCGAGCTCCGCCCGGAGCTGCTCCTTCACCGATCCGTACACGCTCAGACCTCCGTCCAGTCGAGGATGACCTTGCCGACGCCGCCGGACGCGGCCGCGTCGAACGCCGCCCGCCACTCGTGCGCCGGGTAGCGGTCGCTGATGATGGATGCCACGCGCGAACGCAGCTCGGCGCTCGTCTGCAGCATCGCGCTCATGGAGTTCCACGTCTCGAACATCTCGCGCCCGTAGATGCCCTTGAGCGTGAGCATGTGGGTCACGACCTTGCCCCAGTCGATCGCGTAGGGCTCGCTCGGCAGGCCGAGCAGCGCGATGCGTCCGCCGTGGTTCATGTTCTCGATCATCTCGGGCAGCGCCTTCGCCGAGCCCGACATCTCGAAGCCCACGTCGAAGCCCTCGCGCATGCCGAGGCGCGGCTGCACGTCGCGGATGCGCTCGCGCGACACGTCGACCGCGGCATCCGCCCCCATCGCGAGCGCCAGCTCAAGCCGCGCCGCGCTCACGTCGCTCGCGACGATGAAGCGGGCGCCGACGTGGCGCGCGACCGCGATGGACATGAGGCCGATGGGCCCGCAGCCCGTGACGAGCACGTCCTCGCCGACGACCGAGAACGCCAGGGCGGTGTGCACCGCGTTGCCGAACGGGTCGAAGATGGCGCCGACCTCGGGGTCGACGTCGGCGTGGTGCACCCAGACGTTCTCGCCCGGGATCACGACGTACTCGGCGAACGCCCCGTCGCGGTGCAGGCCCAGGCCCTTGGTGCGGATGCACATCTGGCGGCGCCCGGCGCGGCAGTTGCGGCACATGCCGCACACGATGTGGCCCTCCCCCGAGACGCGGTCTCCGACCGAGACGTCGTGGACGAGGTCGCCCACCTCGACGACCTCGCCGTAGAACTCGTGGCCGGGGATCAGCGGCGTGCGGATCTCGGACGCGGCCCAGTCGTCCCACTGCTCGATGTGCAGGTCGGTGCCGCAGATGCCCGTGCGGAGCACCCGGATCTTGACCTCCTCGGGCCCGGTCTCGGGCTCGGGTCGATCGACGAGTTCGAGTCCCGCTGCGGGCGCGGGCTTGTACAGGGCCTTCATCGGCGATGCCTTCTTCGTACGGGCGCCTGCGGGGTGGGCCGGCGCCGGGCTCGTGCGCCGAGGGTCACGACGCACGTCGAGGTGACCCGTTCATCGTAATCGCGGGCGCGAGTCGATGACGCCGGGGCGGGGTCGTGGCCCGTGCGGGTGTGGCCGGTGGTGCTGGCGAATGGCGAGGGGATGCGGCGGCGCGGCGCTCGCGGCATCCGGCATCGTCGAGTCACGAGAAGTCGTCGCCTGGCCCGGCAGCGAGCGACGGAAACACGTGACTCGATGCATGTCGCGCCGCATCGAGCGCCGAGTCACGCGGTTTCGCCGCCCGAACGCGGACGCTCCGCGATTCGGGGTGACTCGCGGCATCCTGCGCGCCAATCACCCCCGATCGACCGCTCCTCAAATCCGAACGCAATTTGGTATTGGCAAATCGAATCGATTCGACTAGACTGGTCGAACTCCTTCCCGCATCCGGCCCGACGAGGCCCCTTCGACGACGAGGCAGTGATGTCGCAACACCGTGACGACGAATCCGTGCTGGCCGAGCGCCCCGAGGCATCCGTGCCCGCCGACGACGAGCGCGCCACCACGCGCCCAGACGGCACCGGCTCGACCGACGGCACCGGCTCGAACGACGGCACCGACGCCCCCCGCCCCCGCCGCGAGCTCACGGCCTGGCGCAACGCGGTCTTCGCGGTCTTCTTCCTGTCGGGCCTCAGCATGGCGAGCTGGGTCGCGCGCCTCCCCGCCGTGCGCGACTTCACCGAGCTCAGCACGCAGGGCGTCGGGCTCGTCATCATGGGCGGATCGATCGGCGCCGTGCTCGGCCTCATCGCCGCCCCGTGGCTGATGGCCCGCGTCGGCGCGCGCGCCGGCATGATCGGCGTGCTCGTGACCGTGTCGGTCGGCCTCGTGTCGGTCGGCATCGGCGGCTCGCTGCTGCCGTCCGTACCGCTCGTCGTGATCGGGCTCTTCCTCTTCGGCTTCGGCAACGGCGCGGTCGACGTGATGATGAACGTCGAGGGCGCCGAGGCCGAGCGTGAGATCGGCAAGACGCTGATGCCGCTCATGCACGCGTTCTTCAGCTTCGGCACGGTCGCCGGCGCCGGACTCGCCGCCGCGGCATCCGCCCTCGGCATCGCGGTCGCCGCGCACCTCGGCGTCATCGCACTGCTCATCGTCGGCGGCGTCATCGTCGCGGTGCGCTACGTGCCCGTACGCGAGGAGCTCGGCGACGGCCCGCACCCCGACGCGCCAAAGGTGCCGCTGTCGCAGCGCCTGCGCGAGAGCCTCGCGGTCTGGGCCGACGTGCGCCTGCTCCTCATCGGCGTGGTCATGCTCGGCATGTCGTTCGCCGAGGGCGGCGCCAACGACTGGCTGGCCCTCGCGGTCGTCGACGGCCACGGCTACGACGCGACGATCGGCGCGGCCGTGTTCACCGTCTTCACGATCGCCATCACCGGCGCGCGCATCGTCGGCGGCCCGCTCATCGACCGCTTCGGGCGCGTGCGGATGCTGCAGGCCCTCGCCGCGATCGGCGTCGTCGGCCTCTCCCTCTTCATCTTCAGCACCGAGCCGTGGACGCTCATCCTCGGCACCGTGCTCTGGGGCATCGGCTGCTCGCTCGGCTTCCCGGTCGGCATGTCCGCGGCGGCCGACGTGCCCGACCGTCGGCTCGCCGCCTCGCGCGTGAGCGCCGTGGCGATCATCGGCTACTGCGCGTTCCTCGCGGGCCCGCCGTTCCTCGGCTTCCTCGGTGAGCACTTCGGCATCCTCAATGCGCTCCTCGTGCTGCTCGGGCTCATGGTGCTCGCAGGCATCGCGGCGCCGGCAGCGCGCGAGCAGTCGGGGCCGCGGGCGCGCGTCAAGGGCTGAGGCGCGGGCGACCCACCGCGGCATCCGCGCCGGCTCGGAACTGATGCGCGTGGCATCCGTCGCCGACCGCTGCCCCGCAGCGTCCGCCGCTCGTCTCGCGCCTCCCGACCGGGACGACGTGCGCAATTCAGGTGCGCACCCGGCGCGTCGCGACGACACGCCGGCGAGCGATGGCGTGACACGCCTCCGCACCTGAATTGCGCACATGATCGGGGCGCGGTCACGGATGCCGCGGGCCCGAGCCGCGCGCAGGGCTGAGCGGGTCGGCGCCCCGCCGTACACTCGACAGGTGCGCCTCGTCATCGCCCGCTGCTCCGTCGACTACGCGGGGCGGCTCTCCGCCCACCTGCCGCTCGCGACGCGACTGCTCATGGTGAAGGGCGACGGCAGCCTGCTCGTCCACTCCGACGGCGGCAGTTACAAGCCGCTCAACTGGATGAGCCCGCCGTGCACGCTCGAGGCCGTCGCGCCCGACGACGAGCAGCAGGAGGCCGGCATCGTCGAGGTCTGGAGGGTCACGCACAAGAAGACCGCCGACCAGCTCGTCGTGTCGATCCACGAGGTGCTGCACGACTCCGCGCACGAGCTCGGCATCGACCCGGGCCTGCAGAAGGACGGCGTCGAGGCCCACCTGCAGCAGCTGCTCGCCGAGCAGATCGAGCTCCTCGGCGAGGGCCACCGGCTCGTGCGCCGCGAGTACATGACCGCGATCGGTCCCGTCGACATCCTCGCGACGGATGCCACGGGCGCCTCGGTCGCCGTCGAGCTCAAGCGCCGCGGCGACATCGACGGTGTCGAGCAGCTCACCCGCTACCTCGAGCTCATGAACCGCGACCCCCGGCTCGCGCCCGTCAGCGGGGTGTTCGCCGCGCAGGAGATCAAGCCCCAGGCGCGCACGCTCGCCGAGGACCGCGGCATCCGCTGCGTCGTGCTCGACTACGACGCCATGCGCGGTATCGACAGCGGGCACGCGAGATTGTTCTGAGACGTTTCAGCGGATTCGCAGGGTGGTGCACAAGGCGCGGAAACACGCGGATCCCATGCACTCGCATACATCACGATCGCCGAACGAGGCTCCGTACCTGAGAATGACTCAGGGTTTGCACCCGTAGGATGACACGGTGACTTCCACGATGCCCACCCAGACCCTGGCGCCCACGCGCACCTGGTCGACGGTGCTGTTCGACCTCGACGGCACGATCGTCGACTCGGCCGCCGATATCACGGCGTCGCTCGCGCACATGTTCACCGAGCTCGGACTCGACGTCCCCTCCGACGAGGTGCTGCGCTCCTACGTCGGCCCCCCGCTGCTCGACAGCCTCCGCCTCACCGCCGGCTTCGACGACGCCGAAGCGTGGGAGGCCCTGAACGTCTACCGCGACCACTACGGCGAGCACTTCCTGCGCTCCCCCGTCTTCCCCGGCGTCGCCGGGCTGCTCGAGCGGCTGCACGCCGCCGGCATCCCCATCGCCCTCGCGACCTCCAAGCCCGAGTCGATGGCCCGCCAGGTGCTCGACCACGCCGGGCTGTCGCAGTACTTCACCGAGATCACCGGCGCGAGCGACGACGAGGAGCTGAGCACCAAGGCCGACGTCGTGCGCGAGGCCCTGCGCCGCCTGCAGGCCAAGGGCATCGACACCTCGAACGCCGTCATGGTCGGCGATCGCGGCTACGACACGCTCGGCGCCGCCGCGAACGGCGTGCCGACGATCCTCGTCGAGTGGGGCTACGGGTCCCCCGCCGAGGCCGCCGACACGATCGCGGTCGTTCACTCGACCGACCAGCTGCGCAACCTGCTGCTGGGCTGACTCCGCCGCGACGCCCGGAGACGGGCGTCAGCCGTCAGTAGTCGTCGGACTTCGGCACGACGTCGACGGTGAACGTGACGGAGTCGCCGCTCTCGCTGTTGTCGAGCGTCACCTCGGTGGTCCCCACCGACTTCGCGGTGAGTCCCGGGTTGAACTGCGCGCTCCCGTCGTCGCGGCCGGGCACGAACTCCACCACCGACGGATCGGCGATGTCGGCCGTCCAGTCGGTGTAGGTCTCGTCGTCGCCGGTCAGGTCGACGGATCCGCCCTCGGGCACCTCGACGGTCGTGCCGTCGACATCGCCGAGGTCGACGATCACCGGCGGCAGCGCCGACGAATCCCCGCCGCTCGAGCCGCCCGACGCCGTGCATCCCGTCAGGCCGAAGCCGCCCAGGGCCACGCCGAGCATCACTGCGACGGATGCCGCCACGCGGCCCCGCATCGCCGAACCCCTGATTCCCGACATCGCGAACCACCCCCGCGACCGATCGTACGCGGCAGCGGGTGCGGCTACTGGATGAACCGCTGCACGAACGCCAGCGCCTCGTCGGCGACCGCCCGCCACCCCGAGTCGATCGTGAGCGAGTGTCCGCGCCCCGGCATGACGATCTCCTCGGTCGTGCCGGGGTTCCTCGACTGGATCCGGTAGCTCGCGTGCGAGATCGCGGGCGCCACGGTGTGGTCCTCCTCGCCGCCGATGATGAGCATCGGCCCGCGCTCGGGGTTCTTCGAGTCGACGGCGGTCTCGCCGCCGAACGGGTTGAAGTTCGCGAACGCGGCCTGGAACAGCGGGGCGCCGGCCGCCGGCACGTGGAACGTGTCGTAGAGGTGCCGGGCCTCGGCCTCGTCGAGCGCGTTCGCCCAGCCGTACTGGAACTGCTCGAACGTCAGCGCGACGCCGCGTTTGGCGTTCGCGGGGTTGGACAGCACCGGGGCCGCCGACTTGAGGGACGAGGCGGGCAGCGGCAGTACGCCCTTGAACGGCGCGTTGTCGATCGCCACCGTCGCGGCCGCGGCGCCCTCGCCCGCGATCTTCTGGGCGATGAGGCCGCCGAAGGAGTGGCCGATGACGACGGGCGCCTGGTCGAGCCGGGAGATGGCGTCGAGGTAGTGGTCGGTGACCTGCTGCACCATCTTGCGGGCGAACACCTCGGGATGCTCGCGAGCCTCGGCGACGGTGGCCGGGTCGTCGGGCCAGCCGGGGGCCAGCGTGACGAAGCCGTTGTCCTCGAACAGGTCGCGCCACGGCTGCCAGCTGCTGGAAAGCAGCCACAGCCCGTGCACGAACACCACGGGCGTGAGATCGGACGCGTTCGCGCGCTCGATCTCGGCCAGCTCCCAGTCCGCCAGGGTCGGACCCGTGTCGTCGCTCATCGCTGCCTCCCCACCTGTCGGCCGCCTCTGCGGCACCGGCTCAGGCTACGTCCGCCCGGCGACATCGGCCAGCACCCGCCGGATTCTGTTACGCCGTGTTCACGTCGTGAGATCCGTCGCACGAATGGGACCGACCCGAACCGATCGGAGCCGGTGCGGGGACTCAGCCCAGCAGCCGCAGCAGCCCGGCCGCTGTCGCCGACCACGTGAAGCTGCTCGCACGCTCGACCGCCGCGCGTTTCATTGCGGCGAGCTGCGTCCGGTCTCGAACCCACGAGGCGATCACGTCGGCGACCTGGTCGGGCGAGTCCGCGTCGACGTATGCGCCCGCCGACCCCACCGCCTCCGGGATGCCGCCTCGGCGTGTCGCGATGATCGCGCAGCCCGACGCCATGGCCTCGAGGTTCACGAGCCCGAAGGGCTCGTCGACGCGCGAGAGCACGCAGGCCACGTCGTGGCGTCGCAGCTGCTCGGCCAGCTCGGCATGCGGCATCCAGCCCAGCACGGTTCCGCCGGCGTCCTCCATCGCGGCCGTCACCCGGCGCCCGTACGCGGCCTCCTCCTCCGCACTGAAGCCGAACGTGCGCACCTGGCCGATGAGGGTGATCTCGACGGGAAGGCCGTCGGAGCGCACGCGCGCGACCGCGGCCGCGGCCACCTCGTGTCCCTTGTTGGGATCGATGCGCCCGTGGCAGATCACGCGGACCGGGTCGAGCGGCTCGAGCCAGTCGCCCCGCGGATGGAAGACCTCGTGGTCGACGCCGCTGTAGACGACAGGGATCTCGGTCGCCGGCAGGTAACGCTCGCGCGTCCAGTCGGCGACCGCCCGGCTCACGGCGACGACCGAGACCCGGTCGGGCAGGGTCGCGAACGGCCGGGTCTCGGGCCCTTCCAGACGGTTGTGCAGCCAGAGCACGGTCTGATCCGCAACGCCGTCCTCAGCCAGCCGTCCCGCCGTGCCCGGGTCGTTCGCCACGACCACGGCGTCGATCGGGGCGTCGAGCGAACCGAGCGCGCGCCGCACCTCGCGGAGGTACGGACCGTACTCGGGCCAGGTCCACCCGCGGAGGCGAGCCCGACCTGCCTCCGCCTTGCGTCGCAAAGGCGGCACGGGATGGGCCGACCCGTGACGGAGCCGGACGACCCGGCCCTCGGTGAACGGCGCGCCGCCGTCGTCGGGCGTGATGACGGTGACGGAATGGCCCTCCGCCGTCAACTCTCCCGCGAGGTGCCGGGTGATGGTGGCGATGGCACCCGTCCAGGCCTGGCTGTAGTACTCACCGATCGGCAGTACGAACACGAGGTGCATGGGCGTCTCAGTTCCCGCCGTCGGCGCGGAGCCCCGCCGCCCGGACCAGCCCGTCCCAGGTCCGCTCCCACGTGAGCGATTCCGCGCGGGCTCGCGCACGGGCACCCCAGGACGCGCGCGCCCCGGGATCGCGGATGAGTCCGTCCAGCACGTCCGCGAGAGCATCGATGTCGTCGCGCGGGAACAGCAGTCCCGCGCCGTCGAGCAGCTCGGGCGTTCCCCCGGTCGCGCTGCCGACCACGGCCTGCCCGCTCGCGAGGCCTTCGAGCGTCGTGAGACCGCACGGCTCGTCCCACCGGGAGGGGGTGACGTGGATGTCGCTGCCGGCGAGCGCGCCGGGGATCCCCGCGCGCTCGAGATGCCCCGTGCGGACCACCTCGATGCCGAGGCCCTCGAGTTCGGCGACGAGCGCGGAGACCCCGTCGATGAACGGGTTGCGGCCCGAGAACCCGAAGTTGGTGTCGCCGACGAGCTGCAGCCGGAAGCGCGTCCCGCGCTCCGCGACGCGGATGCAGGCCGCGACGAGCGTGTCGGGCGCCTTCTCCACCGCGAGCCTGCCGAGGTACCCCACGGTGACGAGCGGCGACGTGCGCTCCGTGCCGAATCGATCGGCCGCAACGCCGTTGAGCGCCGCCGTGACCGTGAGCGGCGTGAGCTGGTAGACCTGCTCGACCGCGCGGGCGAGGTAGCCGCTGACCGCGACCGAGCGGATGCCGCGATCGGCGGCGAACCGGCGACGGAACCGGTCGCTCGACATCTCGAGGTTGTGGAACCAGTGCACGATCCGCACTCCGGGCAGCTTCCGGCTCAGGAAGACGGCGACCTCGGGGTCGTTGTTCACGACGACGGCCCGCGGCCGAAGCTGCTCGAGCTCCGCGAGCGCCTCGCGCGCGAACACCCACTGGTCGGGACGCGCCCAGCCGTTGAGCCGCCGGCGCGCCCGGAGGGCCTTCGCGCTCGTCGCACCGTGCTGCCGGATCGGATCCAGCAGCCGCAGGTCGGGCCAGTCGTGGGGCGCGGCATCCGCCGGACGCGTGATGACCGGGCAGTCGAACCCTTCGGCGAGTGCGACCCGACCGACCTCGAGGACGCAGGTCGCGATCGCCCCGCTCACCGTCGGCGTGAACGTCTCGCGGCTGTTGTTCACGAACGCGACGGTCCGGCGGGCGGGCGACGCGCTCACGACTCCCCCACCCACTGCCGGCGACTCGGCGGCAGCGTGGTCAGGCGGAACCGGTTGTCCAACGGCTGGAAGGGCGCGCCCAGGGTGGTGAGCAGCGGATGCCGTGTGCGCCACCGCCAGGCGCGCATGCGGGCCGGCTCGGAGTAGGTGTCGGCGTGGCCCGACCACTCCGCCTTGCGACGCATGTGCTCCTCGCTGCGCACCCAGTAGTAGTGCAGGATCCCGGACTGCGGCCGGATGACGCGCTGCACGATGGCGTCCGACGGATGCCGTGGGTCGGTGTTGTTCGCTGCGAAGTCCACCCGGAACGGGCTGATGTCGGCCTGGCGGGCGTGGCGCGGAACCGTCCCCGCCACCACGGCCACCGGACCGGGGTAGTTGCCGATGGTCCCCCAGAGTCGCGACGACATCTCGAGGAACCGGCCCGAGCGAGTGCGGGTGTAGAGGTAGCGTGACGGGTATTCGAGCCCGGTGGCGCCGCGCTCGTCGGCCTCCTCGAGGCACGAGACGAACTCGGCGAGGTCGGCGATCACCTCGTCGGTGTCGAGTTGCAGCACCCAGTCTGCGCCGTCGGATGCCGCGGCGAGCGCCTCGGTGCGCTGGAAGGTGTCGTTCTCGAGCGGGTGCTCATCGAGCCGCGCATAGTGTCCGGGGCGGAAGTCGCACTTGCCCTCGACATCGATCGTGCGGAGCCGGGACAGGCACTCCTCGACGGGGATCGGGGTGCCCGTCCACGACGTCGAATCCTGGTCGTAGGACACGACGATGCGGTCGACGACGGGATAGTAGGCCCGCACGCTCGCCTCGAGCCACCACGGATCCGCGGCCAGTACGTAGGCGTTGATCCGAATCCGTCTCCCCATCGCGCCAAGGCTATGCCCCCGCCTCCGGCGTCGCCAACGCAGGCGGTCTTGAGGACCCCTCGGCTACTGCGAATCCGTGCCTCGTTCGAGGGTGATTCGCCGGATTCATGCTCGCTCGCGCAATGGAACTGCGCAGGCTCTCCACAGATTTCGGAAGGCCCTTCCATAGGACGGTGTGGCAGTGCAGGATTCCGCTTACGTCCGTCTACCCGGCGGACGTTGTTTCGTGTCTCGAGGGTCATCCCCCGGGGCACCTGGAGGGAGAAGCATGTTCGGAAACACCACTCGCGCCCGGAGGCGTGCGGTGGCGACGATCCCCGTGCTCGCGCTCGCGGCCGCCGGTCTGGCGACCCTGGGCACGTCTACGGCCACCGCCGCGCCATCGCACATCTCGGCGCCGGTGATCGGCGACGACGAGTACTACATGAACTACGTCGCGCCGCGCGCGGAGGAGGCCTTCGGCGCCGACCAGGAAGCCGTCGCCGGGTCCATCAAGGCCGGGGCATCCGCTCAGAGCACTGAGGCGACGCAGGCCGCCATCGAGAAGGCGGACGCGCTCGACCGCAAGTTCGGCCAGGGCAACCCGGTCGCGGCCGGCGGGCTCGCGAAGCTCGAGGCGAAGTCGGTCGAGACGGGCAAGAGCCCGAAGCAGATCAAGCAGAAGCAGCTCAAGCAGTCGAAGACGACGCAGGAGGCGAAGCTGCTGACCATCCTCGTGGAGTTCGACGAGAACGCGAACGACGACTTCACGAACTCCTACGTGCCGACGGCGTTCGGCTCGACGGAGTGCAAGCCCGGATCGGTGCAGAACGGCCCGCTCCACAACAACATCCCCGACCCGGCCAGCTACGACCTCGAGGACAACAACTCGATGTGGGTGCCGGACTTCTCCTCCGAGCACTACAACAAGATGCTCTTCACCGACGAGGGCATCACGGAGCGCGTGCGCACCGACCTCACCGGTCCCGACGGCAAGCCCGGCTTCGACATCTCGGGCTACACCATGAAGAACATGTACGAGGAGATGTCGCGCAACGCCTACACGGTGCACGGCTCGGCCACCCCGTGGGTGACCGTCCCGCACTCCGAGGCGTACTACGGCGCGAGCCTCTGCTTCAAGAACGAGCAGGGCCAGTACCAGGCCGGCGCGATCCAGGACATGCAGGGCCACCCCGACAACCCGCTCGGTCCCGGCCAGCTGCCCATCGACGCGGTGGCGGCGCTCGCGAAGGCGCAGCCGAACTTCCCGTGGGCCGACTACGACATCGAGGACCAGGGCGACCGAGACGGCGACGGCAACGTGCTCGAGCCCGACGGCGTGATCGACCACGTGGTGCTCGTGCACGCCGGTGAGGACAAGTCCGGCGGCGGCGGCGCGGAGAGCACCTACGCCATCTGGGCGCACTCGTCGGCCGTGGCCGGCGGCGCCGACATCCCCGGCACGAACCTCAAGCTGTCGAACTACATCGTGCAGCCCGAGGACTCGGGCGTCGGCGTGTTCGCGCACGAGTACGGCCACGACCTCGGCCTGCCCGACCTGTACGACACGTCGAACGCGGCGAGCTCGGACGTCGACTTCTGGGACCTCATGAGCTCCGGCTCGCACTCGGGCCCGATCTTCCAGTCGATGCCGACCCACATGGGCCTCTGGGACAAGTGGGTGCTCGGCTGGGTCGACCCCGTCGAGGTGGACCCGGGCGACGCTCCCTCCACCGTCAAGGTCGGCCAGACCTCGCGCCCGAAGAAGGGCACGCAGGACGGCATCAAGGTCAACCTGCCCGACAAGGTGGTGACCCTGGCCGCGCCGCACAGCGGCGAGAAGATGTGGTACACCGGCGCCGACCAGGACTGGGCCGACCTGCGCCTTGGCCGCTCGATCTCGAACGTCCCCGCCGACGCCAAGTTCTGGATGTGGAACAACTTCGTCATCGAGTCCGACTGGGACTACGGCTTCGTCGAGGTCTCGACCAACGGCGGTGCCGATTGGACCGAGCTGAAGGTTCGCGGCGAGGACGGCACGGAGGTCTCGACGCCCGACGGCTACGCCGACCCGAACGGTCGGATGGCGGACTACGGCAACAAGAAGTACGGCCTCACGGGTGACTCGCACGGCTGGGCCCACCAGTACGTCGACCTCTCGGCCTACGCCGGCCAGAACGTCCAGCTCCGCCTGCGCCTCGCCACCGACGCGGCGTACCAGGACCGCGGCTGGTTCAGCGACGACTTCGCGCTGACCAGCGGCGCCACCACGGTGTGGAGCGACGACGTCGAGAACGGCGACAACGGCTGGACGCCCCAGGTCGCCTCGTTCACGACGACGACCGGCCCCGGCTGGCGCGTCGACACCGGCACCTCGATCAAGGCGCAGTACTACCTGGTCGAGTGGCGCAACTTCGACGGGTTCGACGAGGGCCTGAAGTACGCCTACAACTCGACGTACAGCGTCGACGCGTGGAAGGTGGAGAAGCTGGCCTACAACGCGCCCGGCGCGCTGATCTGGTACCGCGACACCACCTACGGCAGCGCGAACCAGATCACGGCCAACGAGACGGCGCTGCCCGGCTACGGCGCCAAGGGCGGCCTGCTGATCGTCGACAGCCACTTCAACCCGCTGCAGCGCACGGGCGCAGCGGCCGACGCCGACCCGTCGACGCTCAACGTGATGCCCTCGCGTGCGCAGTCGTCGAACGCGGCGTTCGGGCTCACGAAGACGCACCCCTTCCGGGAGTGCTTCACCAACGCGGCGCTCACGGAGTTCTGCACCGACATCACGGCCCTCGACCCGGTGAGCACCTTCACCGACGACCAGGGCTGGGTGCCCGGATTCGCGCTGCGCGAGTCCGACGGTGCGCTGTTCTACCGCGACCGCGACGCGTCGACCGTCGTGCCGTCGGTCGGCAACGCGCTGTACACGACGCCGCTGTACGACCTGCAGGGCAACCGCCTGCCGGCCTACGACGGCCTCGACATCGGACTCGGGCCGTTCGGCTCGGGCAACCCGGCGGACTCGGGTGTCGGCTACGGCACCGTCATCCAGGTCAAGAAGTCCATGGACGACAACCGCGCCGCCCTGATCAGCGTCACCCCGCCGAGCGCGGAGTGAGCTGACCGGATGCACCGGCGAGGCGTCGGCCCTTCGGGGTCGGCGCCTCGCCGCGTTTCCGGTCGTCGAGTAGCGCCGCCGCAGGCGACGCGTATCGAGACGCGAACCCGTATCGGACGGGGAGCGAGGATCTCGATACGCGTCCGGCTACGCCGGGCGCTACTCGATCGCCGGCAGGGGGTCCTCAGGCGGCGCGGCGGCCGAACCCGTCGAGCAGCCGGTCGAGCCCCCACGCGAAGCCGTCGCCCGGGGCATCCGTCGTCGCCTCGGTGAGCGGGAACGCGGCGGCATCCGACCACAGGGTCTCGGAGACCGAATCGTCGGGCGTCTCGCGGCCCGCCCGCTCCGCGGCCTCGAGTGCGGCGACGCCGAGCACGTAGGCGCGCACGGCGACAGCGGCGCGAGCGGCCTCGGCGTGCGGCATCCCGTCGCCGGCGAAGCCCGAGATGAGCGCCTCGTTGAGGCCGAGCGCGTGCTTGCCGTCGAGCGGTCCGCTCGTGACGAGCACGAGCGATCCCGAGTGCTCGGCCAGCCGGTCGAGCAGGGCCGCGGCGAGCGCGTGCACCCGGTCGCGCCAGGCGACATCGGCGTCGGATGCCGCGGCGAGGTCGATCGTCGACAGGAGCTGCTCGACCATCGCGCGCAGCAGCGCGTTCTTCGACGGGAAGTACGTGTACATCGCGGTGGGCGTGAGCCCGAGCGAGGCGGCGACGCCGCGCACCGACACGGCCGCCATGCCCTTCTGCTCGAGGAGCTCGAACGCGGCGTCGACGATGTCGGCCTGGCTGATGCTGCGCCGGGGTCCGGGTCTCATGGTGCTCCTCGGGGTCCTCCCCACCGTACCCGCTCGGGTCGGACCCCGAGGTCGCGACGACTGGTCAGGAGAGCGGCGCGATGAACGTGAGGATGGACCCGTCTTCGACGATCAGCGGTCCGAGCGCCGCATTGAACTCGGCGCCGTACGGCGCGGCGAGGTGTTCGGCGAACGCCGCCTCGTCGCGATACGCCTCGAGCACCGTGAAGGCCGCGCCGGCTCGCTCGGGTCCGGCCGTCACCGCTGCGCCGGCGGGCGGAAGAGTCGCCCGGTACGGCTCGAAGGCGAGGCATCCGGGTTCCTCGCGCACCTTCGCGGTGAGGGCGAGGAGGAGCCCGGCGACCTCCTCCTCGCTCCCGGGCCGCGCTGTGAACCGTGCGATGAGCTCGACGCGGTCCTCCTCGCTCGACCAGCTCATGCGCGCGCCGCACCCGTCATGATCGCGACGGCGTCGGTCATCGAGTGGGTCTGCGGCGTGATCGTCGCCGCGCGCTTGCCGAGCCGCTGCACGTGGATGCGATCGGCCACGTCGAACACGTGCGGCATGTTGTGCGAGATGAGGATCACGGGGATCCCGCGGTCGCGCAGGTTCCGGATGAGCTCGAGCACCTGGTTGGACTCGCGCACGCCGAGCGCGGCCGTGGGCTCGTCGAGCACCACGACCTTCGAGCCGAAGGCGGCGGCGCGGGCGACCGCGACGGCCTGGCGTTGCCCGCCCGACAGGTTCTCGACGGGGACCGTCACGTCCTGCAGCGTCGAGATGCCGAGCGTGGTCAGCTCGGCCTTCGCCTTGTGCCGCATCCCCTTCTGGTCGACCATGCGGAAGACCGAGCCGAGCAGCCCCTTCCTGCGCTCCTCCCGACCGAGGAAGAGGTTCGACGCCACGTCGAGCGCCGGCGACACCGCGAGGTTCTGGTAGACCGTCTCGATCCCGGCGGCCCGCGCGTCCTGCGGGCGCTTGAAGTGCACCTGCCGGCCGTCGAGGAAGATCTCGCCCTCGTCGGGCACCTCGGCGCCCGTCAGGCACTTGATCAGCGTCGACTTGCCCGCGCCGTTGTCGCCGATCACGGCGAGCACCTCGCCCGGGTACAGCTCGAGGCTGACCCCGTCGAGGCCGACGACGCGGCCGAACGTCTTGACGAGCCGGCGGGCGCGGAGGATGGGGGTGCGGCTCTCGCCGGGCGCGGCGCCCGCGGCATCCGCTGCGATGGTGTCGGTCATTTGCGTACCTTTCGGATCCACTGGTCGACGGAGACGGCGACGATGATGAGCACGCCCACCGCGAAGGTCTGCCAGAGCACGTCGAGCCCGGCGAGCGAGAGGCCGTTGCGGAAGACGCCGACGATGAGCGCGCCGAGGAGGGTGCCCCACACCGTGCCACGGCCGCCGAAGAGGCTCGTGCCACCGATGACGACGGCGGTGATGGAGTCGAGATTGAGGTCGACGCCGGCGTTCGGCGAGGCGGCGTTGGTGCGGCCGATCTGGATCCACGCGCCGATCGCGAGGATGGCTCCAGCGGCGAGGTAGACGCTCAGGAGCACGCGGTTCACCCGGATGCCCGCGAGCCGCGCCGACTCGGGGTCGTCGCCCACGGCGTAGACATGGCGACCCCACGCGGTCTTGGCCAGGATGAAGGCGACCACCACGTAGAGGAGCAGCATCATCACCACGCCGACCGTGAAGTTCACGCCCAGCACGTTGAAGGTCGCACCCGTCCAGGTGAGCAGCTCGGGCATCTCGGCGCCGCGCACGGTGGCACCGCCCGAGTAGAGCAGCGTCAGCGCGACGAAGATGTTGAGCGTGCCGAGCGTCACGATGAACGGCGGCAGCTTCAGCCTCGTGACGAGGAAGCCGTTGAGGGCGCCGGCGCCGAGTCCGACGACGAGGCCCAGGAAGAGGCCGAGCACCGCGGGCAGGCCCAGCTGCGCGGTGGTCTGCGCCATCACCATCGAGCTCAGCACCATGACCGCGCCGACCGAGAGGTCGATGCCCGCGGTGAGGATGATGAGCGTCTGGGCGATCGCGAGCGTGCCGACCACCGCGACCTGCTGCGTGATGAGCGACAGGTTCGCCGGGTTGAGGAAGCGATCGTTGAGCAGGCCGAACACGATCACGGCGAGCACCAGCACGATGGCCGGGCTGAGGGCCGGGTAGCGGTGCAGCGTGCTGCGGATGCGGCTGAGGGGGGTTGTGCGGTCGAGGAACTCCTCGGCCAGGTCGAGCGCCGACGTCGGCGGCTCGCCCTGCGGAGTGCTGCCGGATGCCGCCGGCTCGGTCGTGTGCTGACTCACGTGATTACTCCCGTTGTGTGTGGAAAGGCGGTGAAGTGAGGCGGCGCGGGTCGGGCGGGGAGTCGACGGATGCCGCGGGGCTGCGCCCGCACGCGACATCCGCCACCGACCCGTACCGCCTCACGGTCGGGTGCCGGGACTCAGCCCCAGCAGATCTCGCCGCCCTCGGCGGTGTCGATCGATTCGACGCCGTCCTGCGGGTCGTCGGTGACGAGGGCGACACCCGTGTTGTAGAAGTCGAGGCCCTCGCTGACCTCGGGCGCCTTGCCGGTCTCCACCAGGTCGTGGATCGCCTGCACGCCGAGCTCCGCCATCTTCACCGGGTACTGCTGGCTGGTGGCGCCGATGATGCCGTCCTTCACGGCGTCGATGCCGGCGCAGCCGCCGTCGACCGAGACGACGATGAGCCCGTCGGTCTTGCCGGCGGCCTTGAACGCCTCGTACGCACCGTAGGCGGCCGGCTCGTTGATCGTGTACACGACGTTGATGTCGGGGTTCTTCGACAGCAGCGTCTCGGCCGCGGTGCGCCCGCCGTCCTCGGCGCCCTGCGAGGCCTCGTTGCCGACGATCTCGTAGTCGCCGCCGCTGTAGGTACCGGTGGGTGCCTCGTCGCCGTTCGCCTCGGCGTCGGCGGTGTCGATGCCCATGCCGTCGAGGAAGCCCTGGTCGCGGTTGTAGTCGACCGTGACGACCTTGTCGTCGAACAGGTCGATCAGCGCGATCGTCGCCTTCTCGCCGCCGAGCTTCGCCGCCGTCCACTCGCCGATCTCCTGGCCGGCCTGGAAGTTGTCGGTGGCGAACGTGATGTCCACCGACTCGGGGTCGGTGGGCGGCGTGTCGAGCGCGATCACGTACAGGCCGGCGTCGCGGGCCTTCACGAGCGCGTCCTCCACGGCGGGGCCGTTGGGGGTGATGAGGATGCCCGCGTCGCCCTTCGAGATCGCGTTCTCGATCGCCTGGATCTGCGTGTCCTCGTCGCCGTCCTCCTTGCCCGCCGCCATGGTGAGCTCGACGCCGAGGTCTTCGGCAGCCGCCTCCGCGCCCTCCTGCATCGCGATGAAGAACGGGTTGGTGGTGGTCTTGACGATGAGCGAGACGCCGATGGTCTCGTCGCCTCCGGCATCGGTCGAGCCGGCGGATCCGCCTGAGGCGCATCCGGTGAAGGCGAGTGCGGCGGCCGCGGCGAGCGAGCCGGCCATGATCATGCGGCGACGGAACGCCGCAGGTGCTGTGCGATTCATCGGTGAATCTCCTCCGGGTGTTGGGGCGACCGTTGTCACCCTGACAACGATGTCACGTTAGGTCTAATCCATGCCCGTGTGTATAGTCAAGTCGAACTTGCCAATTGGAGATCAGATCGTGACATCGTTGTCAGATGCGCCGCCCTCGGACGCCGGGAACCCGCGCTCCCGCCCGACCATGCGGCACGTCGCCGCGCTCGCCGGCGTGGGCGTCAAGACCGTCTCGCGCGTGATCAACGGTGAGCCGAACGTGTCCGCCGCCACGATCGCGAAGGTCACCGCGGCCGCGCGCACCCTCGACTACCAGCCCGACCTGCACGCCGGGAACCTGCGACGGGCCGACGGGCGCACCCGAACGCTCGGCCTGCTGGTCGGCAGCGTCGACAACCCGTTCGCCGGCGCCGTGCACCGCGCCGTCGAGGATGCCGCGCTCGAGCACGGCGTGGCGGTCTTCGCGTCGAGCCTCGACGACGATCCCGACCGCGAGCAGGAGGCGGTCAATGCGTTCCTGCGCAGGCGCGTGGACGGCCTCATCCTCACCACCGTCTCCGAGAGCCAGGCCTACCTCGCGCCAGAGCTGCGCCGCGGCACCCCGGTCGTGTTCGTCGACCGGGAGCCCGCCGGCATCACGTCCGATGCCGTCGTCAGTGACAACGCCGAGGGTGCGGCGCTCGCCATCCGCCACCTGCTCGAGCGGGGTCACCGGCGCCTCGCCTACCTCGGCGACCGGCACGTGATCCAGACGGCGCGGGAGCGCCGCCGCGGCTTCCTCGAGGAGCTCGGCCACGCCGGCGTCGCGACCCGCGACGTGCCCGTCGTAGAAGGACTCCACGACGAGGAGTCCGCTCGCGCGGCGACGATCGCGTTGTTCGACTCCCCGACGCCGCCCACCGCGATCTTCAGCGCCCAGAACCTCGTCACGATCGGCGTCATCCGCGCACTGCGCGAACTCGGCCGGCACCACGACACCGCGCTCGTCGGCTTCGACGACGTGCCGCTCGGCGACCTGCTCGAGCCCGGCGTCACCGTGGTCGCGCAGGACCCGCAGGCGATCGGGCGGATCGCGGCCGAGCGGGTGTTCGCCCGGCTCGACGGCGACCACTCCCCGGCGTCGCGTACGATCGTGCCGACCCGACTGATCGAGCGCGGCTCGGGCGAGCTCCCGCCGCGCCAGGAAGGCTGATCGTATGACCGACCCGACACCTTCGCCCAGGCGGGTCGCCGTCGTCGGCGACGCGCTCATCGACGAGCTCCGCGACGAGCACGGCTCCCGCGAGTTCGTCGGTGGCGCCGCCCTCAACGTGGCGGTCGGCCTCGCCCTGCTCGGAGAGGACGTGACGCTCGTGGCGATGCTCGGCGACGACGAGCCCGCCGAGCGCATCCGTGCCTACCTGCACGACTACGGCGTGCGGCTGGTCGAGAGCCCGTCGCCCTTCGGCACCTCCCGAGCCGTCTCGGACCGCAGCGAGGGCGGCGAGCCGCGCTACGAGTTCAACGAGGCGGCGAAGCGTCGTGCCCTGCGCTTCGACGACGCCACCCGTGCCGCGCTCGACGAGGCCGACCTCGTGGTCGTGAGCTGCTACCCGTTCGACGACGACGGGGAGGTCGCGTCGCTCGTCGCGGCGATCGAGCGTCCGGGCGAGCGGCTCATCGTCGACGGCAACCCGCGGTCGGGCATGATGGCGGACCGCGAGCGGTTCCTTGCGAACTTCGAGGACTTCGCGGCACGGTCGCTGCTGGTGAAGGTCGGCGACGAGGACGCCGACCTCCTCCTCGGCGACACGCTCGATGCGTTCGTGGAGCGCCTCCGCGGAGCCGACCGCGGCCGCGCGGTCCTCGCAACCGCAGGCCGGCACGGCGCGACCGTGCACGCCGGCGACGACGTCGTGCACGCCGACATCGTGGCGCTGCCCGGTGCGGTCATCGACACCATGGGCGCCGGCGACGCGACGCTGTCGGCGATCGTGCACCACATCGCGACGCAGGGCGTGCCGCAGAAGGCGGATGCCTGGGCTGCGACCCTGGGCGAGGCGATGACGATCGCCGCCGCCACGGTGCGCCACGAGGGGGCGCTGCTGCGCGTGCCGAACCACGAGACCGTCTATCCCAGCTGAGCGCGGCGCGTCGGAAGCGGCATCCGTCAGCGCACGAAGCGCACCTCGGTGACCTGCCAGAGGTCGTCGAACTGGTCGGCGCCGTCGAGCGCGAACCCGTTGCGCCGGTAGAACGCGTGGGCGCGCGGGTTGTCGTCGAGCGCCCACAGGTAGGCGGGCCGGTCGCCGATCGCGGCGTCGAGGAGCGCCTGGCCGACTCCCGTGCCGTGGTGCTCCTCGAGCACGTAGATCCCCTCGAGTTGCAGCTCGCGCGGGGCATCCGTCTCGTGCCCGAGGCTCGTGTTCGCCCAGCCGACGATCGCGCCGCCGACCTCGGCCACCCAGATCTCCATGCGGTGGAAGCCTTCGGGCACCGGGTACACGTCGTTGGCGATCGCCAGGTTGGCGGTCCACGACGAGATGCGGATGCGCATCGTCCACGCCTCGACCCGGTCGCGCGCGACCCGCCCGGGCAGCACGTAGGTCGTCTGGTGGCTGTCCCAGTGCACGCGCGCGATGCCCGGGGCATCCGCGACCTGCGCCCGGCGGATGACCGCGTCCATGCGTCGAGGCTACGGCACCGGTGCCCCTTGCAATGTCCGGCGGACACTGCGTAGCATCGCGCCCGTTGACTGACAACGATGTCACGGGAGACACGTGACTCGCGCGATGAAGGGCGAAGCAGACGATGACCACGAAATCACGATGGCGCGCGACGGTCGCGGCGGCGGCCGTTGCCGTGCTCGCGATGGGCGTTGCGGGTACCATGCCCGCCATGGCCGACGACGGACCTGATCCGGCGAGCGAGCAGTACCGGCCGTACCTGCACTTCTCGCCGGAGCGGAACTGGATGAACGATCCGAACGGCCTCGTGTACGACGACGGCACGTGGCACCTGTTCTTCCAGCACAACCCCTCCGGCACCCGCTGGGGCAACATGAGCTGGGGCCACGCGACGAGCACCGACCTCGTGCACTGGGAGGAGCAGCCGATCGCGATCCGGCAGGGGTTCGACGACGAGGGCCGCGCGGTCGAGGACATCTTCTCGGGCTCCGTCGTGGTCGACGAGCAGAACACGAGCGGCTTCGGCACAGCGGAGAACCCGCCGATGGTCGCGATCTACACGAGCGCCTACACGCCCGCACATCCGACGCTCGCGGGGAAGCAGGCGCAGTCCCTCGCCTACAGCACCGATGGCGGCACCACGTGGACGAAGTACGCCGGCAACCCTGTCCTCGATCGAGGGTCAGCGAACTTCCGCGACCCGAAGGTGTTCCGCTACACGAACCCCGCGACGGGCGAGTCGTACTGGGTCATGGTCGCGGTCGAGGCGCTGCAGTACCAGGTCGTGCTCTACCGTAGCGACGACCTGAAGACGTGGACTCACCTCAGCGACTTCGGCCCGGCCAACGCGACGGGCGGCATCTGGGAGTGCCCCGACCTGTTCCCCCTCGCGGTCGACGGTGACCCGGCGAACACCAAGTGGGTGCTCGTGGTGAACCTCAACCCGGGATCGGTCGCCGGGGGCTCGGGCGGCCAGTACTTCGTCGGCGACTTCGACGGCACGACGTTCACGTCCGAGAGCACGGTGGCGGACGACGCGCTGCCGGCCGGCGACGTCTTCGCCGGCTTCGACGACGGCACGTACGGTGGCTGGTCCGTCGCCAACGAGCCGGGCAACCGGCTGAACGGCCCGTGGACGGATGCCCCGGCGGCCGGCACGCTCGCCGGCCAGAACCCGGTCTCGGGCTTCGTCGGCGCCGGTCTCGTCAACGGCTTCACCGACGGCGACTGGCCGGTCGGCTCGATGGAATCGGCCACGTTCACGATCGGACGGCCGTACCTGAACCTGCTCGTCGGCGGCGGCAACCATCCGCACGTCGACGGCACGCAGCTCGGCAACGAGGCCCCAGCCGGTCGACTGCTCTTCGACGGCTTCGAACTGCCCGACGGCACCACCCTCGCCGATGCGGGGTGGGCGATCACGGGCGACTTCGCGACCGAGCCGTGGCGCAACCCGTCGACCGCCGGCGGCGACTACTACCTGGGGCGGAAGCGCGTGAACACGTGGGAGGGCGGCCCGAAGGGCGACGACAACCTCGGCGACCTCACGTCACCGTCGTTCACGATCCGGTCCGGTGAGGACCACCTGAGCTTCCTCGTCGGCGGCGGCAAGCGGTTCAACGGCACGCTCGAGGTGCGGCTCCTGGTCGACGGCGAGGTCGTGCGCACGGCCACCGGCCCCGAGGCGGGCCAGCTCAACTGGCAGTCGTGGGATGTGTCGGAGTTCGCCGGCCGCGATGCCCGCTTCCAGGTGCACGACGACGCGACCGGCGGCTGGGGGCACCTCACGGTCGACCACCTGGTGCTCGGCGCCGAGCCCGCGCAGGCGCGTTCCGAGGAGACCAGCGTGAGCCTCGTCGTCGACGGCGAGGTCGTGCGAACGGCGACCGGGCGCAACAGCGAGAACCTCGACTGGGTGAGCTGGGACGTCGTGGAGTACGCCGGGCGCGAGGCATCCGTGCGCATCGTCGACAACAACCGGTTCGGCTGGGGTCACGTGCTCGTCGACCAGGTGATGTTCGCGGATGCCCCGGCCGCACCGCGCATCGAGGGCTACGACTGGCTCGACTGGGGCCGCGACTACTACGCCACGGTGTCGTTCGCGAACGCGCCCGACGGCCGCCGCGTCATGCTCGGCTGGATGAACGACTGGGACTACGCGAACGACATCCCGACGGGCACGTGGCGGAGCGCCATGGCCCTGCCCCGCGACGTCTCGCTCGTGACCACGTCGAAGGGGCCGCGACTCGCACAGCACGTCGTGCCCGAGTTCGCGCAGCTCGAGCAGCGCGACCTGGCCTGGTCGGATGTCGCGCGGCCGATCGCGCCGGGCTCGGAGACGCTGCCCGTGACGGGCGACGTGGTGCGCATCGACGCCGTGCTCCGGCCGGGCGACGCGGACGCGGTGGGGATCAGCGTGCTCGGCGACGACGCCGCCGCAACGCGCATCGGGTACGACGCGGCATCCGGTCGCCTGTTCGTCGACCGTCGCGACTCGGGATCGACTGCGTTCCACCCGTCGTTCGCCTCGCTCGACGACGCCCCGGTGCCGCTCGTCGACGGCCGGATCGCGATCACCGCGTTCGTGGATCGCGCCTCGGTGGAGGTGTTCACCGCCGACGGACGCACGACGATCACCGACCAGGCGTTCCCGAACGCCGGCGCGGACGCGATCGGGCTCTGGGCCGAGGGTGCTGGCGCCTCGGTCGAATCGCTCACCGTGACGCCGCTGCACGGGGCGATGTACCGGGAGGCCGGGATCGACGGCGCGAAGGCGGCGCCACCCGCCGCCGAGGTCACCGCGCTCACCGGACCGAGGCGCGGGCCCGACGCCGACGGCGACTACGTCATCAAGGTGAAGGTCGGCAAGGGTGCCGCGCCCACGACCGTGGTGCGGCTCGTCGAGCACGGCTCGGTCATCGGCCGGGTGTACCGCTCGGCGTCCTCGGATCGGGTCGTCGCGTTCCCGATCACGGACGCAGTGCCGGGCGAGCACCGGTACACGGTCGAGCTGGAGAACTCGGCCGGCACCACCGACGGGGGGACCCTCGTCGTGCGCGTCGCCGGCTGAGCCACGCGGGCGGGGTGCGCGCTGCTGACCGTCGCACCCCGCTCGCAGTGGTCTCGCGTGCAAGGCCGTGTGACCACCCACCGGCCCGTGCGCGACATCCCCAGCTCGGGTGGTGGACGACGGCCCCGGCGCGCCCCACAATGTGTGAATGGGGCGCCGAGGCGGATGCACCCCGGTGAGGCCGAGGGTCTCGCCATGAGCGGCAGCGCGCCCGAAGCCCAGATCCGCACGCCCGACCAGCGGCTGCGGGTCTTCGTGAGCTCGACGCTGAAGGAGCTGGAGCCCGAGCGCAGGGTCGCACGGACCGCGATCGAGCGGCTGCGGCTCGCGCCGGTGATGTTCGAGCTCGGCGCGCGGCCGCACCCGCCGCAGCAGCTCTACCGCGCGTACCTCGAGCAGAGCGATGTCTTCGTGGGCATCTACTGGCAGCACTACGGCTGGATCGCGCCCGACGAGGAGATCTCGGGTCTCGAGGACGAGTACCGGCTCGCGCCGCGCGACATGCCGAAGCTCATCTACATCAAGCAGCCGGCCGAGCGCGATGAGCGCCTCGCGGAGCTCCTCGGCCGGATCCGCGACGACGACACCGCGTCGTACACGCCGTTCTCGACCGTCGAGGAGCTCGCCGACCTCGTGGAGGCCGACCTCGCGACCCTCCTCGCCGAGCGCTTCGACGCGTCGCGCGGGCCCGTCGCCGCGCACGAGCCGCTCGAGGCCGTCGACGCCGCGGAGCACCTGCCGGTGCCGTACACCGACGCCGTCGGCCGCGAGCAGGACGTCGCGACCCTGCTCGACTGGCTCACCGACGACGCCCGCCGAATCATCACGCTTGTCGGACCCGGCGGCATCGGCAAGAGCCGACTCGCGATCGAGGTCGCGCGCAGCGCGGGCGACCCGTTCGACCGCGTGACCTTCGTGCTGCTCGAGCACCTCCGCGAGCCGAGCGACGTCGTTCCCGCGATCGCGCGCGAGCTCGGCGTGCGCGACACCTCCGACCGGCCGCTGAGCGAGCAGCTCGGCGTCGCCCGCGCGGGTCGCCGCGACCTCATCGTGCTCGACAGCTTCGAACAGGTGCTCGGCGCCGCGCCCGAGGTGGTGCAGCTCCTCAACGACCTGCCCGACGCGTCGTTCCTCGTCACGAGCCGCGCGCGGCTCCGTGTCCGCGGCGAGCGCGTCTTCGACGTGGCGCCGCTGGTCGTGCCGCCCGATCCGATGCGCGCGTCGTTCGAGGCGATCCGGGATGCCTCGGCGGTCCGGCTGTTCGTCGACCGCGCCCGCGCGGCGGATCCGCGGTTCGAGCTCACACCCGACAACGCCGAGGGCATCGCGCGGATCTGCCGGGCGCTCGAGGGCGTCCCCCTCGCGATCGAGCTCGCCGCCGCCCGCATCCGTGCGCTCACGCCCTCGGCGATGCTCGGCCGCCTCGACCGGATGCTGCCGCTCCTCGTCACGGGCGCGCGCGACATCCCCGAGCGGCAGCGCACGATCGAGGCGACCGTCGCCTGGAGCCTCGACCTGCTCAGCGACGAGGCGCAGCGGCTCTTCGCGCGGCTCGGCGTGTTCGCGGGCGACTTCAGCCTCGACGCGATCGAGGCGGTGACGCGGGGCGAGGTCTGGGCCGAGGACCTCCTCGGCACGCTGCTCGAACTCGTCGACGGCAGTCTCGTGCGCCAGCACGACGACCACGGCGTGCCCCTGTTCTCGATGCTGGTGCCGGTGCGCGAGATCGCCGCCGGGCGGTTCGAACGCGAGCCGGGCGCCACGAAGGCGCGACGGGCCTTCGGCGACCACTACCTCCGGCTGGCGGCCGAGATCGGGCCGCAGCTGCAGGGCTCCGCACAGGCCGGCGGCCTCGCGCGCATCGAGGCCGAGCGCGACAACCTGCGTGCGGCGGCGCACTACCTCATCGGGATCGGCGCGGTCGACCAGGTCGCCGACGCGGTGTGGCGGCTCTTCCTCTACTGGTGGATCCGCAGCCAGCTGCCCGAGGCGAAGGTGTGGATGGACGAGATCCTCGCGACGGGCGCCCCGCTGCGCACGCGCACCCGGGCCATCGCGCTCGGGCTCTCGTCGTGGGTCTCGCTGTCGCAGCCGGGGTCGAAGGTCGACCTCGGCCCGATCGAGTGGAGCGTCGCGCTGTTCCACTCCGTGAGCGATGCGGTCGGCGAGGGTTGCGCACTCACGGTGCTGAGCATCGCCTCGACGAAGCTGTCGCCGCCCGACCTCGAGCGGGCCGAGAAGCTCCAGCGCCGGGCGCTCGAGCTCGTCACCGAGGCCGAGCAGCCCGTGTTCGAGGCGATGTTCCGCCTCAACCTGGGCGCCCTCACCACCCTGCGCGGCGACCCCGAGGGGGCGATCGAGCTCTTCGACACGGTGCTCGACGACGCACGGCGCATGGGCGACGTGTTCGTCGAGAGCCTCGCGCTCGCGAACGGCGGCTGGGCGCGCCTCGGTCACGGCGAGCCCCGCCCCGACCTCTTCGCCCGGCACCTCGACCTGTCGCTGCAGCTCGGGAACGAGGACGGCGTGGGCTTCGCGCTCGAGGGGCTCGCCGCCTGCGCGGCGGCGGTCGGCGAGATCGAGCGCGCCGGCCTGCTCCTCGGTGCGAGCGAGACCGTGCGCCTGCGCACCGGCCTCGTCGACCAGCGACCCGACCTCACCTACCGGCCGATCGTCGACCGGGTCCTCGCGTCCGATCGAGCCGACGAGTTCGAGTCGGCACGTGCGCGCGGTCGACGGATGCCGCGGCGCGCGGTGCTCGACCTCGTGCTCGATCCGGCGGAGACGGTGGTGCCGTGACCGACGGGGGCTCCGGGCCGCGGATCCGCACGCCCGACCAGCGCCTGCGCGTGTTCGTCAGTTCCACGCTCAAGGAGCTCGAGCCCGAGCGCCGGGCCGCGCGTGCCGCGATCGAGCGGCTGAAGCTCGCGCCCGTGATGTTCGAGCTCGGCGCGCGTCCGCATCCGCCACGCCAGCTGTATCGCGCGTACCTCGAGCAGAGCGACGTGTTCGTCGCCGTGTACTGGCAGGAGTACGGGTGGGTCGCACCGGGCGAGGAGATCTCGGGACTCGAGGACGAGTGGCGCCTCGCGCCCCGCGACATGCCCCGACTCATCTACGTGAAGCACGCACACGACCGCGAACAACGCCTCAACGCCCTCCTCACCCGCATCCGCGACGACGACCGCGCCTCCTACAAGCCCTTCACGGACGCCGCCGAACTCGCCGAACTCGTCGAAGCCGACCTCGCGACCCTCCTCGCCGAACGCTTCGACGCCTCACGCGCACCCGCAACCGTCGCACCGACCTCCGAGACCGCACCGGTCGGCCGCGTCCCCGTGCCCTTCTCCGATGCCGTCGGCCGCGAGCACGAGCTCGCGACGCTGCTCGGCTGGATCGGCCGGGACGCGCAGCGCCTCGTCACCCTCGTCGGACCCGGCGGCATCGGCAAGAGCCGGCTCGCGATCGAGGTGGCCCGCAACGCCGATGCCCGCTTCGACCGGGTGACGTTCGTGGCGCTCGCCCAGGTGCGCGACCCCGGTGAGCTGCTTCCCGCGATCGCACGGGAGCTCGGCGTCCGCGACACGGACGACCGCCCCATCAGCGAGCAGCTCGGCGTCGCGCGGGCGGGGCGGCGCGACCTCATCGTGCTCGACAACTTCGAGCAGATCATCGACGCCGCCACCGATGTCGTGTCGTTGCTCCCCGACCTTCCGGGCGCGACGTTCATCGTGACGAGCCGGGAGCGGCTGCGGGTGCGAGGCGAGCAGGTCTTCGATGTCGAACCCCTCGGCCTGCCGCCCGACCCCGACGAGGCCGGCGTCCACGACGTCCTCGAGGCGGCGGCGGTGCGGCTGTTCCGGGATCGCGCGAACGCCGCGGATCCGAGGTTCGCGGTGACCGACGACAACGCCGCGGACGTCGTCCGCATCTGCCGCGCGCTCGAGGGCGTGCCCCTGGCGATCGAGCTCGCAGCCGCCCGCATCCGGGCCCTCACGCCCACGGCCATGCTCGGCAGGCTCGACCGGGTGCTGCCGCTGCTCGTCACCGCGGCGAGGGACCTGCCCGAGCGCCAGCGCACGATCCGAGCGACGATCGAGTGGAGCATCGACCTGCTCGGGGCCGATGCGCGGATGCTGTTCGATCGGCTCGGCGTGTTCACCGGCGCCTTCAGCCTCGATGCGGTCGAGGCCGTAACGGCCGGTGAGCCGTGGGCCGCCGACCTGCTCGGCACGCTGCTCGAGCTCATCGACGGCAGCCTCCTACGACAGCACGACCACCACGGCCTGCCGCTCTACTCGATGCTCGTGCCCGTGCGTGAGCTCGCGACCGCGCGCTTCGAGCTCGACCCGGATGCCGCCGCGGTACGACGCACGCACGCCGAGTACTACGTCCGCCTGGCCGCCGAGACCGAAATGCTCCTTCGCGGCGCGATGCAGTCCACCGCGCTCGATCGGCTGGAGGCGGAACGCGACGACCTCCGCGCCGGATGCCGGCACCTGATCGCGGTCGGCGAGGTCGACGTCGTCGCCGACGTGGTGTGGCGCCTGTTCCTGTACTGGTGGGTCCGCAGCCTGCTGCCGGAGGTGAAGGCGTGGATGGAGGCCGTGCTCGAATCCGGCCGGCCGCTCTCACCCCGGACGAGGGCGATCGCGCTCGCGTTCTCGTCATGGGTCGCCCTCTGGCAGCCCGATTCCGAGATCAGGACCGAGCGTATCGACGAGGCCGTCGCGCTCTTCCGCGCGGTGGGCGACGAGTTCAGCGTCGGGTTGGCCCTCGCCATCGCGTCGCTCTCCTACACGTCGGCCATGCCCGCCGACCTCGACCGTGCGGAGGAGCGGCAGCGCTCGGCGCTCGCGCTGGATGCGGTTCGACACGATGCGACCTTCCACTCGCTGTTCGAGAGCGTGCTCGGGCGCATCCTGCACCTCCGTGGCGACTCCGCCGGAGCCGTCGAGTGCTACGAGCGAGCGCGGGAGCTCGCGGGGCGCGCGGGCGATGAGTTCGCCGAGCGCATCGCGCTCAATCAGATCGGCTGGTCGCGCATCGCGGCCGGCGAGCCGCAACCCGAGCTGTTCCGGCGCGCCTTGGAGCTCTCGATGCGACTGCGCAATGAGGATGGCGATGCGTACGCGCTCGAAGGGCTGGCCGGCTCGGCCGCCGTCGTCGGCGACTTCCAGCGCGCCGGCTTCCTGTTCGGCGCGGCCGAAGCGTTGCGCGCGCGCACCGGCCTCCACGAGCAACGCTCGTACAGCACGTACCAGCCGTTCATCGATGCCATGCTCGCCACCGATCGAGCCGCCGAGTTCGAGGCCGCGCGGGTCGTGGGTCGCCGGATGCCGCGTCGGACCGTGCTCGAGATCGCGCTCGACCGTGAGCCGGTGTCGGCCGACTCGGAAATCCCGCGGCCGTCGGAGGCGTCGTCGTGACGACGGAGGTGCGGGTGTGAGCGGCCCCGCCGACGTGCCGATCCGCACACCCGACCAGCGGCTGCGGGTGTTCGTGAGCTCGACGCTGAAGGAGCTCGAGCCCGAGCGGCGGGCCGCGCGCGCCGCGATCGAGCGGCTGCGCCTCGCGCCCGTGATGTTCGAGCTCGGCGCGCGGCCGCACCCGCCGCGCGAGCTCTATCGCGCGTACCTGGAGCAGAGCGACGTCTTCGTCGGCCTCTACTGGCAGGAATACGGCTGGGTCGCGCCCGGCGAGGAGGTCTCCGGCCTCGAGGACGAGTGGCGGTTGGCGCCGCGCGACATGCCCCGGCTCGTCTACGTGAAGCAGCCGGCAGAGCGCGAGCCGCGACTGGCCGAGCTCATGACCCGCATCCGCGACGCCGGCTCGACCTCGTACACGCCCTTCACGGATGCCGCGGAGCTCACCGAGCTCATCGAGGCCGACCTCGCGACGCTGCTCGCCGAGCGCTTCGACGCGTCGCGGCATCCGTCATCGGGTCAGGATGCGACGGCACCGGCGACCGAGACCGCGGCGGAGCCCGCACCCACGACTCGCCTGCCCGCGCCCTACACCGAGGCGGTCGGTCGCGAACGCGAGGTCGCGACGCTGCTCGAATGGCTCGGCGACGACGCGCACCGCCTGGTGACCCTCGTCGGGCCCGGCGGCATCGGCAAGAGCCGGCTCGCGATCGAGGTTGCGCGCAGCGTCGGCGCCCCCTTCGACCGGGTCACGTTCGTGCCGCTCGCCCAGGTGCGCGACCCCGCCGACGTGCTGCCGACCGTCGCCCGGGCACTCGGGCTGCGCGACACCGACGAGCGGCCGCTGAGCGAGCAGCTCGGCGTCGCGCGTGCGGGCCGGCACGACCTCGTCGTGCTCGACAACTTCGAGCAGGTGCTCGACGCCGCCCCCGACGTCGCCGCCCTCCTCACCGACCTGCCCGACGCGTTGTTCCTCGTGACGAGCCGCGCCCGCCTTCGCATCCGCGGCGAGCAGGTGTTCGACGTCGACCCGCTCGGGCTTCCGCCCGACCCGGTGCTCGACGACGTGGACGCGATCCTCGAGGCGCCCGCCGTGCAGCTCTTCCTCGACCGCGCGCAGGCCGCCGACGCGCGATTCGAGGTCACCGCCGAGAACGCCGGCGACGTCGCGCGGATCTGCCGCGCGCTCGAGGGCGTGCCGCTCGCGATCGAGCTCGCGTCCGCCCGCATCCGGGCCCTCACGCCGGCCGCGATGCTCGCGCGACTCGACCGGATGCTGCCGCTGCTCGTCACCTCGGCACGCGACGTGCCCGAGCGCCAGCGCACGATCCGCGCCACGGTCGAGTGGAGCGTCGACCTGCTCGGCCCCGAGGCGGAGACGCTGTTCGCGCGCCTCGGCGTGTTCGCCGGCGACTTCAGCCTCGACGCCGTCGAGTCGGTCACCGAGGGCGAGCCGTGGGCGACCGACCTGCTGGGCACGCTGCTCGAGCTCGTCGACGGGAGCCTGCTCCGCCAGCACGACGACGCGGGCACCTCGCTCTTCACGATGCTCGTGCCCGTGCGAGAGGTCGCCGCGGCCCGCTTCGAGCTCGACCCGGATGCCGCGGCGGTGCGCCGCGCGCACGCCGACCACTACGTCCGGCTCGCCGCCGCCATCGAGCCGCGACTGCGCGGCGCGACGCAGGCCGCGGCCCTCGAGCGCCTGGAGGCCGAGCAGGACGACGTGCGCGCGGGGTACCGGCATCTCATCGCGATCGGCGACGTCGAGCCGGTCGCCGACGCGGTCTGGCGGCTCCTGTTCTACTGGTGGATCCGCAACATGCTCCCCGAGGCGAAGGCGTGGATGACGGCGATCCTCGAGTCCGACGTGCCCCTCTCGGGACGCACGCGTGCGATCGCGATGACCTTCTCCTCGTGGGTGTCGCTGTGGCAGGCCGACGGCGAGCTGCGCGCCGAGCCGATGGAGGAGAGCGTCGCCCTGTTCCGGGAGGACGGCGACGAGCTCAGCGAGGGGCTCTCCCTCGCCATCCTCTCGCTCGTGTACCTGTCCGTCCTGCCGCCCGACCTCGAACGCGCGGAGGCGCGGGTGCGTTCGGCCCTCGAGCTCGAGGCGATCCGCCGCGACGGGCCGTACGACGCACTCTTCCGGGCCTCGCTCGGGCGCATCCGGCTCATGCGCGGCGATGCCGCGGACGCCGCGCGGATCCTCGAGGCGGCGTGGGACGACGCGGCACGCATCGGCGATCCGTTCATCGAGAGCATCGCGGTGAACCAGTTCGGCTGGGCGCATCTCGTGCTCGGGGATCCGAGGCCCGACGCGTTCGCGCGCAGCCTCGAGCTCGCGTACGGGCTCAACAGCGAGGACGGCGGCGCGTACGGCCTCGAGGGGCTCGCTGCGGCATCCGCGGCCCTCGGCGACTTCGAGCGCGCGGGCGTCATGCTCGGCATCGCCGACGCCATGCGCGCACGCACGGGCCTCAGCGACCAGCGCTCGATCGTGACCTACCAGCAGATCATCGCCCAGGTGCTCGAGGGTGACCACTCCGACGCCTTCGAGACGGGCCGAGCACGGGGCCGTCGGATGCCGCGGCGGGCCGCCGTCGCGCTCGCGCTCGGCCAGGAGCCGCCGGCATGAGCCCGCCCTCGGACGCCCCGATCCGCACGCCCGACCAGCGCCTGCGGGTGTTCGTCAGCTCCACGCTGAAGGAGCTGGAGCCCGAGCGCCGGGCAGCGCGCGCCGCGATCGAGCGGCTCCGGCTCGCGCCGGTCATGTTCGAGCTCGGCGCACGGCCGCACCCGCCGCGCGAGCTCTACCGCGCCTACCTCGACCAGAGCGACGTCTTCGTCGGCGTGTACTGGCGCGAGTACGGATGGGTCGCCCCCGGCGAGGAGATCTCGGGCCTCGAGGACGAGTGGCGCCTCGCGCCGCGCGACATGCCCCGGCTCATCTACGTGAAGCAGGCGCCCAAGCGCGAGGCGCGCTTGAACGGCCTCCTCGCGCGCATCCGGGACGACGACCGCGCGTCCTACAAGCCCTTCGCGGATGCCGCCGAGCTCGCCGAGCTCGTCGAGGCCGACCTCGCGACCCTCCTCGCCGAGCGCTTCGACGCCTCGCGCGCTCCCGCGACCGCGGCGCCTGCCTCCGCCCAGGCGCCGGCCCAGGAGACGCCGAGCCGCCTACCCGCGCCGTTCACCGACGCGGTCGGCCGCGATCGGGAGCTCGCGACGCTGCTCGACTGGGTGGGCGATGACGCCACGCGGCTCGTGACCCTCGCCGGCCCGGGCGGCATCGGCAAGAGCCGCCTCGCGATCGAGATCGCGCACGGCGTCGGCGCCGGCTTCGACCGGGTGACGTTCGTGACGCTCGAGCACCTCCGCGACGCCGGGGAGGTGCTGCCGGCCATCGCTCGCGCCCTCGGCGTGCGCGACACGGGCGACCGTCCGCTCTCGGAGCAGCTCGGCGTCGCGCGGGCGGGGAGGCGCGACCTCATCGTGCTCGACAACTTCGAGCAGGTGCTCGACGCCGCGACCGACGTCGTGTCGCTGCTCAACGACGTGCCCGGCGCGACCTTGCTCGTGACGAGCCGCTCGCGGCTGCGCGTCCGCGGCGAGCGCGTGTTCGACGTCGAGCCGCTCGCGCTGCCCGACGAGTACGCCCAGGCGACCGTGGAGGACGTGCTCGCGTCGCCGGCCGTGCAGCTGTTCCGCGATCGGGCGCAGTCAGCCGATCCGCGCTTCGAGGTCACGCCGGCGAACGCGGCCGACGTCGCGCGCATCTGCCGCGCGCTCGAGGGCGTGCCGCTCGCGATCGAGCTCGCGGCCGCGTGCATCCGGGCGCTCACCCCGGCGGCCATGCTCGCGAAGCTCGACCAGATGCTGCCGCTGCTCGTGAACGCGGCGCGCGACGTGCCCGAGCGGCAGCGCACCATCCAGGCCACGGTCGAGTGGAGCATCGACCTGCTCGAGCCCGAACCCCGCGAGCTCTTCGCCCGGCTCGGGGTGTTCGCCGGCGACTTCGGCCTCGACGCGGTGGAGGCGGTCACGGTCGGCGCGCCCTTCGCGACCGACCTGCTCGGCACGCTGCTCACGCTCGTCGACAGCAGCCTCCTGCGCCAGCACGCCGACGCGGGCATGCCGCTCTTCTCGATGCTCGCCCCGGTGCGCGAGATCGCGACGGCGCGATTCGCGAACGAGCCGGATGCCGCGGCGGTCCGCCGGGCGCACGCCGACCACTACGTGCGGCTCGCCGCCGAGACCGAGCCCCTGCTGCGCGGCCGCACCCAGATCGATGCCCTCGGACGGCTGGAGGCCGAACGCGACAACCTGCGCGCGGCCTACCGCCACCTCATCGCGATCGGCGAGGTGGATCCCGTCGCCGACGCGGTCTGGCGCCTCCTCCTCTACTGGTGGATCCGCGGGTTCCTGCCCGAGGCCAAGGCGTGGATGGACCTCATGCTCGATTCCGGGCAGCCGCTCTCCCCGCGCACGCGCGCGATCGCCCTCGCCTTCACGGCGTGGGTGCCGCTCTGGCAGACCGACGGCGAGGTGCGGGCCGAGCCGCTCGAGGAGAGCGCGGCGATCTTCCGCGGCCTCGGGGACGAGTTCAGCGAGGGTCTCGCGCTCACGGTGCTCGCGCTGGCCTACATGTCCGCGGAGCCGCCCGACCTCGCGCTCGCCGAGGAACGGCAGCGCACTGCGCTCGAGCTCGACGGCGTCCGCGGGGAGCCCTCCTTCGACGCGCTCTTCCGCGGCGCGCTCGGCCGGATCTACCTCGCCCGAGGCCGATTCGCCGAGTCCCTGCCGTTCTTCGAGGAGGCGAGGGACGACGCGGCGCGCATCGGCGACCTCTTCGTCGAGAGCATCGCGCTGACGCAGATCGGGTACGCGCATCTCGCCCTCGGCGAGCCCGATCGCGCCTCCTTCCTGCGGAACCTCGACCTCGCGGCGCGGCTCCGCAACGACGACGGCATGGCGTACGCCCTCGAGGGCCTCGCGGCGACCGACGGCGCGACCGGCGACCTCGCCCGCGCCGGCCTCTTCCTCGGCGCGTCCGAGGCGCTCCGCGCACGCACCGGCCTCAGCGAGCAGCGCTCTTACATCACCTACCAGCCGTTCGTCGATGCGGTGCTGGCGTCCGATCGGGCGGCCGAGTTCGAGGCGGCGCGAACGAGCGGTCGACGGATGCCGCGCCGCGCCGTGCTCGATCTCGCGCTCGGCCCCGAGCTCGCCGCCGAGGCCTGGGCGTAGCGCGCCACCCGTCCGGGTGCTGGACGGCGGCCACCGGCGCGCGGACAATGGCAGCATGGGGCGTCGCTGCGGATGCACCCAGTGGTCGAGGGAGCCGTCATGGTGAGCGGTGCTGCGGACGTGCGCGGCATCCGCACGCCCGACCAGCGCCTGCGGGTCTTCGTGAGCTCGACGCTGAAGGAGCTGCACCCCGAACGCCGGGCCGCTCGCACGGCGATCGAGCGGCTGCACCTCGCCCCGGTGATGTTCGAGCTGGGGGCGCGGCCGCATCCGCCGCGCGAGCTCTACCGCGCCTACCTCGACCAGAGCGATGTCTTCGTCGGCCTCTACTGGCAGGAGTACGGCTGGATCGCACCCGACGAGGAGTTCTCGGGCCTCGAGGACGAGTACCGCCTGGCGCCCCGCGACATGCCGAAGCTCATCTACCTGAAGCAGCCGGCCGAGCGCGAGGAACGGCTCGCGAAGCTCGTCGAGGAGATCCGTGGCGACGACTCGACCTCGTACAAGACCTTCGAGACGGCCGAGGAGCTCACCGAGCTCATCGAGGGCGACCTCGCGACGCTGCTCGCCGAGCGATTCGACGCATCGCGGGCGCCGGCGACGGACGACGCCGTGGACCCGACGGCGGTCGACTCGGGCACATCAGACGACGCCGCCGATCACCTGCCCGTCTCGCCCGACGAGGTGCTCGGCCGCGAGACGGACCTCATGACGCTGCACGAGTGGCTCGGCGGCGACGAGCCCCGCCGGCTCGTCACCCTCGTCGGCCCGGGCGGCATCGGCAAGACGCGGCTCGCCATCGAGGCCGGACGGCAGGCCCGCGAGCGGTTCGACCGGGTCACGTTCGTTCCGCTCGCGAACGTTCGCGACGGCGCGGGCGTGCTGCCCGCCGTCGCCCGTGAGCTCGGGGTGCGCGACGACGGCACGGCGCCCACGATCGAGCGGCTGGCCGTCGCACGGCGCGGTCGGCGCGACCTCATCGTGCTCGACAACTTCGAGCAGGTCGTCGCCGCGGCACCCGAGGTCACTGCGCTGCTCACCGAACTGCAGGGCGCCACCGTGCTCGTCACCAGCCGGACTCGGCTGCGCGTCCACGGGGAGCAGGTGTTCGACGTCGAGCCCCTCGGGCTGCCCGACGACCCCGAGGGCGGGACGCTCGGCGAGATCGGCGACGCGCCGGCGGTGCGCCTGTTCGTCGATCGCGCGCACGCCGCCGACTCGAGGTTCGACCTCACCGACGAGAACGCGCAGGACATCGCGCGCATCTGCGACGCGCTCGACGGCGTGCCGCTCGCGATCGAGCTCGCGGCGGCGTGCATCCGCGTGCTCACGCCCACGGCGATGCTGGAGAAGCTCCACAACGTCCTCCCCATCCTGACCACGTCCGACCGGGACATGCCCGAGCGCCAGCGCACGATCCGGGCGACCGTGGAGTGGAGCATCGACCTGCTCGGGCCGTTCGCGCGCGCCCTGTTCGTGCGGCTCGGCGTGTTCGCCGGCGACTTCAGCCTCGAGGCCGTCGAGGCCGTCGCAGGCGAGGAGCCGTGGGCGGTCGACCTGCCGGGAACGCTGCTCGAGCTCGTCGACGGCAGCCTGCTGCGGCAGCACGATGTCGCCGGCGTCTCGTTCTTCTCGATGCTCGTGCCGGTGCGCGAGCTCGCTGCCCTGCGCTTCGGGCGCGAGCCCGATGCCGACGCGGTCCGCATGGCCCATGCGACGTACTACGTCCGCCTCGCCGCCGAGGCCGAGCCGCTCCTGCGCGGCTTCACCCAGCAGGCCACGGTCGAGCGGCTGCAGGCCGAGCGCGACAACGTGCGCGCGGGCTACAAGCACCTCATCGCCGTCGGCGAGGTCGACATCGTCGCCGACGCGATCTGGCGCGTGCTCCTCTACTGGTGGATCCGCAACCAGCTGCCGGTCGCGAAGACCTGGATGGACCGGCTGCTCGACACGGGCGTGCCGCTGACCGACCGCAGCCGTGCGATCGCGATCACCTTCTCGTCGTGGGTCGCGCTGTCGCATCGCGGCACCGAGGTGGACCGCCGGCCACTGCAGGAGGCGGCCGAGCTGTTCCGCGCGGCGGGCGACCGGTTCGGCGAGGGCGCTGCGCTGACGGTGCAGGGCATCGCGTGCGCCACGGCCTCGAGTCCCGACCTCGAAGGCGCGGAGGAGCTCCAGCGCAAGGCCCTCGATCTCGTCGGTCCCGACGACGACTCGACGTTCAACGCCCTGTTCCGCGGTCAGCTCGGCAGCATCGAGCTCATGCGAGGCCGCCCGGTCGAGGCGCTCGAGATCTTCCACCAGGTCATCACCATCGCGGAACGCATCGGCGACCGCTTCGTCGAGATGATCGAGTACACGAATGCCGGGTGGGCCAAGCTCGCGATGGGCGAGGTCCGCCCCGAGCTCTTCGCCCGTCACCTCGAACTGACCCTCGAGCTCGGCAACGAGGAGGGCGTCGGCCACGCCGTCGAGGGGCTCGCCGCCTGCGCCGTGGTGCTCGGCGATCTCGAACGCGCGGGGATGCTCCTCGGCGCCGTCGACACGATGCGCACCCGCACGGGCAGCGTCGACCAGCGCACCTACGCCACGTCGGGCCCCATCGTCGAACGCGTACTCGCCTCCGAGTACGCGGGCGTGTTCGAGGCCGCGCGCGAGCGCGGACGCGGGATGTCGCGACGGGAAGCGCTGCGCTACGCGTTCGGGTCGGTCGAGGCCGAGACGACCGTGAGCGCCTGAGGGCGGGCGAGCGGATGCCCCGGGGAGCGGTACCCCGGGGCATCCGTCGTTCGATCGCCTACTTCAGCTTGCCGCCGTTGTTGACGTTCAGGTTCGCCGGGATGTCGGCCCAGCCGCCGAGCCCGCCGTTGCCGTAGGAGTAGTCCACGGCCGTGCTCGTCGGGTCGCCGCCCACGCCGATGTCCATCTTCACGGTCGGCGCGAGCGTGCCGCCACGCACGAAGTCGTCGTGCGTGCCGATGGTGTCGATGAAGGACTGCACCAGGCCGCCGGGCATCACGTAGTGGGAGTAGGCCTGGAAGTGGCCAGGGTGCTGGTTGTAGTCCGGCGCGAACGGCTGGCCGCCGAGGAAGTTGAGGTTCGTCGGGTTGCCGAGCGCGAGGCCCGAGCCGCCGTTCAGCGGCTGGAAGTCGCTGCGGATGCCGTCGCCGACGAAGCCGTACACGCCCTCGGGACCGTCGAGGCCGTTCGCGAACGTGCCGCGGTGGCTGATGGTGAAGAGGTACGACTTGCCGTCCTTGAAGATGAACTGCGGACGCTCGGTCTGGTCGGTCACGCAGTTGGCCGAGAGGATCGGCGGGAGGAACTCCCACTCGGTCAGCTCGTCGTTCTTCGCCTTCGCGAGGCCGATGTTGCCGATCTGGTAGGTCGCGCCCGAGGCGTTGACCTGCTCGACGGTCTCGGCGTGCGGGTCGCCCTCGCGGTAGCCGAGGTCGTCGGCCGTGCACTGCGCCGACTCGCGGGGCATGCCCGAGTTGCCCTCGAAGACCATGTAGGTCTCACCCGGGTGCGCCGGGTCCTCGAAGGTGAACGGGTCGCGGAAGTTGAAGAACTCGTTCTGCTCGCCGTTCTGGTAGTACGTGCCGTCGGCCTGCAGCAGGTCGGTGACGGTGTCGAAGCCCGTGAGCTTCACGCCCTGCTTGTTGGCGTGCACCTTGCCGACCGAGAGCGCGATGCGCGGGTCGTACGGCTTGATGTTGTTGCCGGCCGCGTCACGGTAGAACGCGACATCCGTGAAGAACAGCTTGATCTCGCCGCCCTTGAAGATGCGCGCAGAGCCCGACCACTGGGTCTGGTGGCTGTACGACTGGTCGTCGAAGATCTTGCCGGTCACGCCCTCCTTGAAGACGAGTCCACCGTAGGTCCAGCCGCCGTTCTCAGGGCGCTCGTCGGCCGGGATTCCGGCGGGCCGGAAGAAGTAGCCGATCTTCGCGAAGACGTGCCGGTCGTCGAAGCCGAGGCTGCGGTCGGCCACGAGCGAGAAGATGATCTCCTGGCCGTTCACGCTGTACTGGTTGCCGTCCTCGTCGGTCAGGGGCCAGGTGTCCCAGACCCAGACCTGCCCGTTCGACATGTCGGGGAAGTCCTGCGGGACCTCCGGCATGGTGAGCGCGGCGGGCATGGAGTTCTCCCGCGACGGGGCGTCGGGGTCGCTCAGCCGCTGCAGCTGGCGGGCGTCCGCTCGCGTCCACTTCGCCGTGAAATCGGCATCGGGCGCGTACGCCTCCTGCGTGTGCACGGTCGGCTCGGGGCCGGGCTGCAGCTCGTCGGGCGCGGCCTGCGCGGCCGCCGTGCCGGTGAAGAGGGTCGCGACCACGGCGCCGGCCGTGACGATCCCTCCGATGATCGGGCAATTCGTGCGCCGGGTCGTTGTCGACATGTTCGTCGCCTTTCGATGGTAGTTGGACGCCGCCGTGCGGCGGGTCCGTTCCGGTGGGTGCTGCCGCGCCGCCGATGCGGCGGCGAGGTCGGCACGGATGCCGCGGTGCGGCGTGCGCGGTCGCGGATCCGCGGTCGCGGATCTGCGGTCGCTCACGTGCGGTCGCGCCATCCGTGCCGGGCCCGAGCCGTCGGCATCAGCCGAGCGGTCGGGAGTCCTGGCGCGGTGCGGCGGCCCGGAACCTTCGGGCGCCTCCGCGGATGGCGTGACCGCGTGCTCGAAGCATGCGCGGTGCACGGTCTGATGGATTCACGTTCTTCGCTTTCGTCGGAACCGGTGGCCTCTGGCCCGGTCGGTCCTCGAGAACGTGGCGTTGCACTTCCCCCGGCACAGGAACCTATGCGCAGACTGACAACGATGTCAAGGCGGACTTCCGCCGCGATTCCCTGATGTATTCGCATCGAAATCTCTGGATCGGCGGCCCGTCGCGGATGGTCGCGCTTCCACGGATCGGAACACGAAGCGGGAGTTTGCAAATCGATTTGTGTCTCGCTAGCGTGGCCAGCGATTCCTCGAGTGGCGCTTGCGCTCCTCCCAGAACAGAACCGCTGCGAAGGCGCGCCGCCCGTTCCTCGGACCGCCCTCCGGCGAAGCCCTGGTCGATGCGGTGCGCGAACCACGACGGAGGATCATGAACCGAACACACCGACCCGGCCCCCGGCCGGATACGGGCACATCCGCGCCGACGCCCGGGTGGCGGCGGCCCATGATGTGGGCAATCGCGGCCGGAGCGGCCGTCGTCGCGACCGTCGCCGTGCTGATGGTCGTCGCGTTGGCGCCGCCGGCCGGCCGCGCGCCCGACGCGCGCCCCGGGGCATCCGGCAGCCCCGACGCCGGCCGCTTCGATCGACCGGCCGACTGGTCGACCTACCGGCCCGCCGTGCACCTCACGCCGGCCGATCGGTGGATGAACGACCCGCAACGGCCGTTCTGGCTCGACGGTCAATGGCACTACTACTACCTGTACAACGCCGACTTCCCCGACGGGAACGGCACAGAGTGGTACCACGCGACCTCGACCGACCTCGTGCACTGGCGCGAGGAGGGCGTCGCGATCGAGAAGTACGCGAACGGCCTGGGCGACATCGAGACGGGCAGCGCCGTCGTCGACACCGCGAACTCCGCGGGCTTCGGAGCCGGTGCCGTGATCGCGATCATGACCCAGCAGCACGAGGGCGTGCAGCGGCAGTCGCTGTTCGTCTCGACCGACGGGGGCTTCCGCTTCGAGCCGTACGACGGGAACCCCGTCATGGACAACCCCGGCGCGCCGCACTGGCGCGACCCGAAGATCGTCTGGGACGAGGCCCGCAGCGAATGGCTCATGGTGCTCGCCGAAGGCCACAAGCTCGGCTTCTACACGTCGCCCGACCTGAAGCACTGGACCTTCCGGTCCGGCTTCGAGCGCGACGACCTCGGGGTGCTCGAATGCCCCGACCTGTTCCGGATGTCGCTCGACGGCGACCCGTCGAAGACCACGTGGGTGCTCGTGGCCGGCGTCAACGGCGCCGAGCACGGCATGACCACGGGAACGGCGTACTGGACCGGCGAGTGGGACGGCGAGCGGTTCACGGCGGCATCCGCCGACCCGTCGTGGCTCGACCGTGGCGCGGACTTCTACGCAGCGGTCACCTGGGACGACCCGCGCCTGCCGGAGCCCGAGCGGCTCGCCTCCCGGTATGCGATCGGCTGGCTCAACAACTGGGCCTATGCCGGCGACCTGCCGACCGACGACTGGCACGGCGGCAGCGACTCGGTCGTGCGCGAGCTCGCGCTGCGCACGGTCGACGGGCGACCGACGCTCGTCTCCGCACCCGTCGCGAGACTGTCCGACCTCGAGGGGGGCGCACGCACCGTCGACGACGAGCGGGTGACGGATGACGCAGGCACCTCGCTGCCGCAGCCGTCGTCCGATGCCTACCGGCTCCGCGTCGACGTCGCGCCCGACCCGGCCGACCCGGCGTCGGAGGTGCGGTTCCGCGTGAAGGACGGATCCGGCGCATTCGCCACGGTGGGAGTCGACTTCGCGTCGGGCGTCGCGTTCGTCGCGCGCGACGCGGATGCCGCGGCGGCAACCATGCCCGAGGCGTACCGCGCCGTGCGCACCGCCTCCGCACCCCTGCGAGACGGGGTCGTGACCCTCGACGTCATCGTGGACGCGTCGTCGGTGGAGGTGTTCGTGAACGGAGGCGAGCAGGTGCTCTCGAGCCTCGTGTTCGGGGCGCCGGGCGCGAACGGCCTCGCGGTGGAGTCGGTGGGCGGCGCCACCGAGCTGCGCTCGCTCCGGCTCGCCCCGTTCGCCGTCGCGCCGGTGGAACGGCTCGGCTCCGCGGGTTGAGGAGCCCGCGCAGCGGGCGTCTCGAAACCCGATTGCCCGAACATCGGGTGTCGAGACGCGTCCGGCTCCGCCGGGCGCTCCTCAACCAGCGAAGGGCGGCGGGGCGACCGAACCGCGCTCGACGAGGGGGCACGCGAGCAGGACCGGCTCCGGCTCATCCGTCGTCGAGCCGTCGATGCGATCGAGCAGCGTCGCCATGCCCCAGCGACCCATCTCACGGTGCGGCAGCGCGATCGTCGTGAGCCCGGGCTCGAGCGCCGCGGCCACGATCTCGAGGTCGTCGACGCCGACCACCGAGCAGTCTCGCGGCACGTCGAGGCCGAGGTCGGATGCCGCCTGGAACACCCCCATCGCCATCTGGTCGTTGAAGCAGAACACCGCGGTCGGCCGCTCCTCGGGCGTGCGGTCGAGCAGCCGGCGTCCGGCGGCACGTCCCCCCGACGCATCGGAGCCGCCCCGCTCGATCGGTGCACGCGACGACTCGAGCCCGGCGGCTTGGAGCGCGGCCTGGAAGCCGGCCTCCCGGCCGCGGCTCGCCGGTCCGGCGTCCATCGTCGTGACCATGGCGATGCGGCGGTGGCCCGCGGCGACGAGGCGGGCGACGGCGGTCGCGGCGATCCCCGACTCGTCGGGCGCGACGGCGGGCACCCGCCAGCCGCCCGCCGGAACCCCGTCGACGAGCGCCGCGGGCGTGTCGCCGAGTGCCGCCGGTCGTTCGACCTCCTGGTGCGACATCCGGGCGAACAGGATGCCGTCGACGCGGTGGTCGAGCAGGGTGCGCAACTGCACGTCCTCGAGTCCGGCGTCCCCCTCGGAGTCGACGACCATGAGCACCATGTCCCGCTCGCGGGCGACCTCCTGCGCGCCCTGCACGATGCGGCCGGCGAAGGGCGTCGTGGCGATGCGATCGCTGGCGAGGCCGATCACGCCGGTGCGCCGGCGCCGCAGCCCGCTCGCGACGCGATCCGGCGTGTAGCCGAGCATCGCCGCGGCACGGACGACGCGCTCCCGCGTCTCGGCCCGCACCGGCCGGGTGCCGCTGAGCGCGTGCGAGACCGTCGTCGGCGAGACGCCGGCGACTGCAGCGACAGCGCGGATGCTCGGCCGACGTCGCGCCGGTTGCTCCTCACGCCGCTCCCCTGCGTGCTCCGAGTTCGTTCCGGCCATCTCCTCATGATGTCGGATGACCCGCCGGCCCGTTCCCCGCCGGACCCATGCGCAATACAGTGAGACCCGTCTGCACCGTCGCATCCACGTAGGAGGCGCTCATGACGCGCAACCCCGCCAAGCTCATCCCCGACGATTACACGGCGGTCCCCTCGCTCGACGCCGTCCCGGCGGTCGCGGTGGTCGACGAACTCGACGAGCAGCAGCTCGACGCGATCGGCGTCCTGGTGTCGAGCGACGGCGACCTGCCCGCCGGCGTGCCGATCGACCGGGAGGCGCAGGCGCGCGCCGGGTTCGAGGCCAAGCCCGGCACGGTGCTGGCGCTCCCCGGTCCGGGCACGCCGCTCATCGTCCTCGTGGGCGCCGGCGCGTCGGCCGAGCTCGGCGCGGCGGCGCTCCGCGACGCGGCGGCCGCCTTCACGCGCGCCACCTCGCGGTACGCACGAATCGGGCTCCGGGTGCCGACCATCGGGTCGACGGATGCCGCGGCCGCCGCCCAGGCGCTGGCCGAGGGCGCGATCCTCGCCCGGTACCGGTACTCCGCGCTGCAGCGGAAGCCGAAGGACACGCCGCTCGAGCGCGTGGAGCTGCTGCTCGACGGCGTCGACCGCACCGCGGCATCCGCCGGGGTGACGACCGGGGTCGTGACCGCGCGTGCCGCCGCCATCGCACGCGACCTCGCGAACACGCCGCCCGGGCACCTGACGGCGACCGACCTCGGCGATGTGGCCGTCGAGCTCGGCCGCCGGTTCGGGTTCGACGTCGAGGTGTTCGACCGGCAGCAGCTCATCGACCTCGGCTGCGGCGGGCTGCTCGGCGTCAACGCGGGCAGCGCGGAGGAGCCGCGCATGATCAAGCTCCGCTACACCCCGCCCGGCGCGTCCTCGGGTCACCTCGGGCTCGTCGGCAAGGGCATCATGTACGACTCCGGCGGCATCAGCCTCAAGCCGTCGGATCCCATGCACCTGCTCATGAAGATGGACATGGGCGGCGCGGCATCCGTGCTCGCGGTGTTCACGGCGCTGCGCGCGTTGCGGGCGACCGCGACCGTGACCGGCTGGCTCATGTGCACCGACAACATGCCGTCGGGGTCGGCCTACAAGCTCGGCGACGTGCTCACCGCCCACGGCGGCACGACCGTCGAGGTGAAGAACACCGACGCCGAGGGCCGCCTCGTGATGATGGACGCGCTCGTGCTCGCGAACGAGGAAGGGGTCGACGCCATCGTCGACATCGCCACGCTCACCGGCACGTCGCTGATGGCGCTCGGCCCGGCGCTCGCGGCCGTGATCGGCAACGACGCGACGATGATCCGGCTCGTGAAGGATGCCGCGACGACCACCGACGAACGCGTCTGGGAGCTGCCCCTCGAGCAGAAGTACCGCAAGCAGCTCGACTCGGATGTCGCGGACCTCGCGAACATCGGCGGTCCGTACGCCGGGGCGACCACGGCGGCGCTCTTCCTCGCGGAGTTCGTCGGCGAGACGCCGTGGGCGCACCTCGACATCGCGAGCACGATGCAGTCCGAGGCCGACGACTCCTGGCGGTCGAAGGGCGCGACGGGATTCGGCGCGCGCCTGCTCATCGAGGTGGCGCGCGGCTTCCAGCCGGCGAAGTAGCGGGGACGAACGAGAAGGGGGACATCATGCTCGGTGACCGGTTGGGCGAGATCACGGGGAGCGTCACGTACCAGCGCGTGCTCCGCGACGACGACGGACATATGAAGCTGGAGACGTCGTTCCAGGCGACCGGGACGTTCCTCGGGGTGAGCGTCCGAGACGTCGGGACCTACCTGACGGTCGTCCGTCCCGACGGGACCCAGTACAGCGAGGGCCGCGGCATCATGACGACCGAGGACGGGCGGACCGCGACGTGGACCGGCCACGGCCTCGGCCGGTCGGACCAGGGCGGCGCCGCCAGTCACCGCGGGTCGCTGTGCTACCAGACGGTGCCCGACGAATGGGCCCGGCTGGCCGACGTGCTGGTGCTGTTCGAGTACGGCGTCGGCGCCGACGGCACGACCACGTCGGAGTACTGGGAGTGGAAGTAGCGGCCGCCTGATCGCTGCGCACGGGCGCGACGCGCTCGGCTCTGGTCTGATGTGCGCAATTCAGGTGTCCCATCGGCGTGTCGTGGCGACACGCCGATGATCCGGGCGACGACACACCTCCGAACCTGAATTGCGTACGAGGCGAGGTGCGCACGGATGCCGCGGGGCTCGCCCTGCGGGCGAGCGGCGCCTCAGCGCAGGGCGCCCGCGCGGTAGGCGGCCTCGGTGCGCGTGGCGGCGCCGAGCTTGCGCAGGATCGCGGAGACGTGCACGCTCGCGGTCTTGCCGCTGATGAAGAGCCGCTCGCCGATCTGGCGATTGCTGAGGCCTTCGGCGATGAGCTCGAGCACCTGCCGCTCGCGAGCGGTGAGCTCCGCCGCGGCGAGCACGTCGGCGTCGGACGGCGTTCCGGCGACCCCGGTCTCGGGCGCGACCAGCCCCGCGCCGCCGCCCACGCCGTCGAGCGCGATACCGGCCGCCGCGGCGACCCGCACGACCCGATCGTGCACGGCGATGACCCCACCGGATTCGGCGACGTCGAGCGCCGCCTGCAGGGAGGTGCGCGCGGCCGCGCGGTCGGCGCCCGCCAGCTCGGCCTCGCCCTGGCGCAGCAGCGCGTAGGCGATGAGGAATCCGGGCGCCTCGGGAGCGGCCGCTGCTTCGACGGCGGCACGCCAGGCCGCGACGTCGGTGCCCGCGTCACCCGCTCCGGCACCCTCGGATGCCTCGGCGAGCTCGGCGTCGAACACGGCGGCCCACACCGGCTGCGTCGGCCAGTACGAGAGCTGCTCGAGCAGCGCGCGGAACTCGGGCACGGCGTCGGCGACCTCGGCGGCGACGGCCTCGCTCACGGCGTGGGGCCGCGCGCGGACCGCGGCGACCACGCGTGCGGCGACCCAGAGGAACGGCAGCGCGTAGCCCGCCAGTGGCGCGTGCCGCTCGTGGAGCAGCGGGCGCACCTCGCGCCACGCGGCCGGAAGGTCGTCGTTGGCGAGGGCGATCTCGGCGGCGACTCGACCGACGCCGAGGCGCGTCTGCATCTCGACCTCCATGACGGCCGCCATCGACGGGCGAGAGCTGTGCCAGAGCCGAGTGGCGCGCTCGGTCTCGCCGCGCCAGAGCAGGGCCCAGATGCGGGCGCGCAGCAGGTACACCGTGAACGGCGTCGGCGGGTCGAGCGCGAGGGCACGGTCGATGAGCTCCTCGGCGCGCTCCCACTCCCCGAGCGCGAACAGCGGGTCGACGGCGTTCGACGCGAGGATGACGCCCGAGCTGCGCTCGACGCCCTGCGCGCGCGCCTGCGCGAGCCCCTCTTCGGCCAGCCGCACGGCCTCGTGGTAGTGCCCGACGAGGTAGTGCTGGTCGGACGCGTTCACCCAGTAGCGGAGCAGGGCTGCGCCGTCGCCGTCGGCGAGCTCGCGGGCGCGCTCGAGGAGCGCGAGCCCCTCGTCGACGTCGCCCCGGTCGGCGCGGCTGATGCCGGCGATGTTCGTGGCGATGGAGGCGTAGCGCGCCGAGCCGATCTCGGTCGCGACGGCCAGGGCGCGATCGGCGGTCTCGACGGCGTCGTCGAGTCGCCCGTCGATCATCAGCCGGCCGGCGAGCGCGGTGAGGGTGGTCGCGCGGAGCTCGGTGGGCCCGGTGTCGCCGCGGGCGTCGAGGGCGGCCAGCGCCTCCTCGAGCACGGCGACCGAGCCGGGCTTGCCGACGTTGGCGAGGTAGAGCCCCTTGTCGCGCAGCAGCCGCGGGTAGTTGGGATCGTCGCGTGGGCACTCGGCGAGCGCCGCCTTCACGAGCGCGAGGCTGCGGTCGCCCTCGCCCGCATTGCGCAGGTGCGAGGCCGTGCGGCCCATGAGCTCGAGCTTGCTCATTCCCGCGAGCGCGGCCGCGTCGGGCACGACATCCCACAGCCCGAGCGCCCGCTCGCCGAGCTGGGCGGCGGTGCCGTAGGCGGCGGCGGCGCGCGCCTCGCGCATGGCCTGCATCGTGGCCGGGAACGCCTTCGCGGCGTCGTGGGCGCCGAGCCAGTGGTACGAGATCTCGGCGGCGAGCCGGCGAGCGCCGGCCGCAGCGGCAGCTTCGTAGGCCTCGGCGTACCGCGCGTGGAACCGCGCACGCTCGCCGGGCAGCAGGTCGGAGAGGATGGCCTCCCGCACGAGCGCGTGCCGGAACGCGTAGTCGTCGCCCTCGATGGTGAGCACGCCGAAGAGCACGCACTGGCGGGCGGCGGCGTCGAGCTCGTCGGCCGTGCCCGTGTAGACCGCCTCGAGCATCGTGTGCGAGATGCGCACGCCGCCCGTGGAGATGAGTCGCAGCAGCCCCTGCGCCGGCTCGGGCAGTCGCTCGTAGCGGGCGAGCAGCAGCTCGCGCAGCGTGTCGGGAACGAGGCCCTCCTCGCGGCATCCGTCGATGCCCACCAGCTCTTCGACGAAGAACGGCACGCCGTCGCTGCGGCGGAACACGGTGTCGAGCACGAGTTCGCTCGGCACCTCGTCGACGATGAGCGACCGCGTGAGCTTCTTGACCTGCGCCTTGGTGAGCCGGCCGAGCTCGCGGCGCTCGACCCAGCGGTCGCGCTCGGCCTCGGAGAGGAAGTCGCGCACCGGATGCCCCCGCGTCACGTCTTCGGTGCGGTAGCTCAGCACCGTGAGCACGCGGCTGGAACCGAGGGCGCGCATGAGGAAGCGGAGCAGCGCCAGGCTGGCCGCGTCGATCCAGTGGAGGTCTTCGATGACGAAGACGATGGGGTGGTCGCGCGAGAACGTCTCGAGCAGCACCGCGATGGCCTCGTGCAGCTGGCCCGTGGCGGAGCCGGCGGCGACCGGCGAGACGGGCGGCACGATGGTGGCGACCGATGCCGCGTCGGACACGAGCTCGGGCAGCAGCGCGATGAGCGCCGCACGGCCGGGGCCGACGGCGTCGAGCATGCGCTGGGCCCCCACCTCGGCGAGGAGCGTGCGCAGTGCGGTCTTGACCGGCGCATAGGGCGCCGCGACGCTGCCGAGGTCGACGGACTGGCCCGCGAGGAGGCGGACGTCGTCGGGGAGGCCGGCCTCGAACTCGCGGATCAGCCGTGTCTTGCCGATGCCCGCCTCGCCGCCGATGATCACGGTGAAGGGCGCGCCCGCGCGCACCTCGGCGAGGCGTTCGTTCAGGATCGCGAGGTCGGCATCGCGGCCGATCATGGCCGGCGCTGACGTGGTCACCCTCTCATGGTGCCACTCACCGCCGACACCGCGCGCGGCGCCGTCGGGACCGGGAACGGATCCGACGGCGCCGCGAAGGACGTCATCGCCGCGCATGGCGGCTGCGAGGCTCACAGGAGGGCGAGCTGCGGCGCACGGCGGTGCGCGCGACGGCGGCGGTGGACGCGGTGGGCGACCGGCGCGGGCGACGCCCCCGCGTCATCCGAGCCGCGCTCGTCGGCGGCCATGCGGCGGCTGATCTCGCGCTCGGCCGCGAGCACGTCGGCGCGGTGCGAGCCGATGACGACGAAGTCTGCCGAGAACTGCATGATTCCTCCTGAGTCGGTCCGATGCTTCCGATCGGATGCCTTCAGCGTGCGCGCTAAGGCACCCGGGGCCCATCGGGCGATCGCCCTATTTCCGGGCAGCGTGGGACGCAGGGCACCTGAGGTGCCTGCGGCGCCCGGGCGGCAGGGGGCCCGGGCGTGCCGGTCGACGGGGTCGATCGGCGAGGCGCGGTCGTTCGTCGGGTCGTGTCGGCTCAGTGCAGCAGCGTCGGCGTACGGTGGTAGCCGTCACGCCGGAACTGCACGAGCGAGGTCGTGATCGCCGCAGCGGCGAGCAGGCCCAGCACGAGCAAGGTCGCGAACATCGCGCACCTCCTTTCCATCAGAGCAGTCTGTCGACCCGTCCCCGCCCGGTCGTCAGGGCGAGCACGGAATCCGGGATCGGGGTCCCCTCTGGCGTGAGCGGGGACGGCTCGGGCGCACCCCAAGCGCGTCCGAGGGGCACGACGCCGGCCCAGACCGCGTGGTCCTCGCCGTCGTCGGGGTCCTCGGATGCCCCGGCCGCGCGCCGCTTCATGACGACGTCGTCCAGGGCGAGCCGCAGCACGCGCGTGGCCGCCGTCTCCTTGCGCGTCATCGCGCGCACCTCGGCGGACCGGCCGGGCATGAGCCGCTCGGAGAGCGCGAGGAGCGCGGCATCCGCCTGCTCGTCGTCGACCGGCTCGAGCACGCCGTAGACCACGGCGCTGCGGTAGTTCATGGAGCTGTCGAACAGCGACCGCGCGAACACGAGCCCGTCGAGGGCGGTCACCGAGAAGGCGACCGTCGAGCGCTCGGCCGCCGCGCGGAGCGCGAAGCCGCCGCCCGTCGAGCCGTGCACGTAGACGTGCTCCCCCACCCGTGCGAAGCCCATCGGCACGACGATCGGCGTGCCGTCGGCCACGGCCACGAGGTGCCCGACCAGCTCGGTGTCGAGCAGCTCGAAGAGCTCGTCGCGATCGGTGGTCTGGCGCTCGGCCAGGCGGCGGATGCGGCGGGGGGCGGTGGTGTTCGTCATGGTCACGCTGCTAGTCTCGCGACCATACTGGTTCGCCGTGCAGACCAGTTCTCGCAGCATCCGGCAGTCCAGTCGAGCGGATCGGAGGGCGCCGTGGACGGACCCATCCTCGTGATCGATCGCGGCGGCGGCCTGCCGATCGGCGTGCAGCTCGTCGACGGGCTGCGCCGCGGCATCCTCGGCGGCGCACTCCGGGCGGGCGACCAGATGCCCTCCACGCGTGGGCTCGCGTCGGAGCTCGGTGTCTCGCGCAGCGCCGTCGTGGGCGCCTACGAGCAGCTCGCGGGCGAGGGCTACCTCGAGATGCGGCAGGGCGCGCCCACGCGCGTGGCCGATCTCGCGCCGCACGACGCCGCCGCATCCGTCGCCACTGCGGCCGTCGGCACGGCGGTCACGCCGGGCGTCCGGCCGCAGGAGGGTCGGCCTGATGTCCGACGCGTGTCGCGCGTGACGGAGCGCCTCGCGCGGCCCGTGGGCGAGCGGGTCGCACCCCGCATCGACCTGCTGCCGGGCCGGCCCTCGACGTCCCGCATCGACACCCGCGCCTGGCGTTCGGCGTGGCGCGAGGCGGCCGCCCGCGACATCCCGTCGGAGTCGCCGCGGCCCTTCGGCATGCCACGCCTGCGCGAGGAGATCGCCGACCACCTGCGCATGGCGCGCGGCGTCGCGTGCGAGGCCGACGACATCGTCGTCACCGCCGGCACGAGCGAGGCGCTCTCGCTCAGCGCGTCCGCCCTGGCCGTCGCACTCGGTCGCCCGCCGGTCATCGCGGTCGAGCACCCCGGCTACCCGTCGGCGCGGCGCACGCTCGAGCTGCACGGCGCGAGCACGGTGCCCGTTCCGGTCGACGGCGACGGCGTCGTCGTCGAGGCGCTGCGACGGATGCCCCGCCCGCCCGACGCGGTCATGGTCACGCCGAGCCACCAGTACCCGCTCGGCGGGCGACTGCCGGTCGCGGCCCGCCTCGAGCTGCTCGAATGGGCCCGCGAGACCGGTGCCATCGTGCTCGAGGACGACTACGACAGCGAGTACCGGCACCTCGGCCCGCCGCTGCCCGCGCTGGCGTCGCTCGACGAGGCGGGCCGCGCGGTGCTCGTGGGGAGCTTCTCGAAGGTGCTCACGCCGTGGCTCCGCCTCGGCTACCTCGTGCTGCCCGACAACGCCGAGCTGCGCGACGCGTACGCGACCATGCGCGCCGACGACCGGTGCCCGGTGCCCGGCGTCGAGCAGGACGCCATGGCCGCCATGCTCGCGAGCGGCTCGGTGCGCCGGCACATCGCGGGCACCCGGCGCGACTACGCCCACCGGCGCAAGCTCGTGCTCGACGCCCTCGACGGGCTGCCCGGCGCACCGCTGAGCGGGCTCGACGGCGGGCTGCACGCCGTGGTGCGACTGCCCGACCACGCGGCATCCGCTGCCGTGCTCGCGCGGCTCGAGGCCGAGGGGGTCGCCGTCGCGCCGCTCGCCGACTACTCGGCGGTGCCGGGCCAGGAGGAGCCGGGCATCGTGATCGGCTACGCGGGCGTCTCCGATACGCAGCTGGTCGAGGGGCTGCAGCGCATCCGCGCGGCGGTCCTCGCCGCGGGCTGAACGGCTCCCGGCGCGGGCGGATCCGTCGCCCCAGGGATTGCGCTTCCCGGGACGGTCGATAGGCTGGCGCGAGCGGCGCGCCCGATGCTGACGCGCCGTTCGGCACGTCGATGGGGAGGCTCGGTGGGGAGAGGACTCGGCAGGTCGGCGCTGGTCGGTGGCGGCGTGATCGGCGCGATCGCCGTGATCGTCGGACTGAGCGGCTGCGTCGCGCAGCCCGCCGCGACCCCGCCCCCGGTCACCGTCTTCGCGACCGTCACGGCCACCCCTACGCCGCCGCCGGCCACGACGGCCCCGCCCGCGGCCGAGCCCGAGCCCGTCGCTCCCGAGCCCGTGCCCAATGCGCCCGCGCCGGTCGTCGAGTGGGGTCCGGCGTACGACACCGGTCCCCGACCCGGTGCCACCGCCACTCCCGTGCTCGACGGGAACGGCGTCCCCTTCAGCTACACCGTCGTCGAGGGCGACAGCTTCTTCGACATCGCGCAGCGCTTCGAACTGCCGCAGCAGCAGCTGCTCCGCATGAACCCGCAGATCCACGACTACGGCGACACGGTCTACATCGGCGATCTCATCAACCTCGACTGGACGAAGACGGGGTGACGCCGTGGTCCTGAGCGAGGTCGTGACCATCACGCCGTGGAATCCGTGGCCCCTGGTGTTCCCGGGCATCGCGCTCGTCGTGGCCATCATGGCGTCAGCGGTCGGCGGCCACTACCGCTCGAAGACCATGCGCGAGTCGGGCTACGCGCTGTTCGTGATCGGCGGACTCGCGGCCGCGTGGATGACCTGGTCGATGTCCGGCCTCTGGGACGCGAGCGCCCGCGAGGAGGCGCTCGTCGGCGCCGGGTACGAGTCGCCGACCTTCTCGGGCACCACCGACGTGGTCGGCGGCGAGCTGCCGCCGATCGGGTGGCAGGCGATCCGCGACGGCGAGCGTGTGCGCGGCGTGCTGGAACCCGTCGACGGCGACCGGTGGGAGATCCGCGAGCTGCCCGACTGAGGCCGGGCGGGCTCCGGTCTCCGTCATCGCAGCGCCAGCCGCGCGGTGCGGCGAGCGCGGCGGTGGTGCGAAAGGGGCGCGGCCGGCGCCTCGGGAGCGGACTGCGCCTCGAGCGCTCGGCGCTCCTCGGCGATGCGGCGGAATTCGAGCTCCCGCTCGCCGCGCGCGGCGTCGGCGCGGTGGCCGTGGAGCGACGTGAAGTCGGCCGAGAGCTGCATGGGATTCTCCTGTGGTGGCTGGTGACCCCAGCGTGCGCGCTGAGGCATCCGTCACCCATCGGACGATCGCCCTATTTCGCCCGCTCCACCGCGGACCGGATCGCCTGGGGCCGCCTGAGGTGCCTCAGATGCTTCAGGCCGCACCCGCAGCATCCGCCCACGCCCTCGAACCGGGTCGGCGCATGGGCGTAGCGTGGACTCGTGCTCACTCCTCCGAAGACCGAGAAGCGACCGATCGAACGAGAGCACCACGGCGACGTGGTGGTCGACGAGTACGAGTGGCTGCGCGCCAAGGACGATCCGGCCGTGCTCGCCCACCTGCACGAGGAGAACGCCTACACGAAGGCCCGCACCGAGCACCTCTCGCTGCTGCAGGAGCAGCTCTTCGAGGAGATCCGGGCGCGCACCAAGGAGACCGACCTGAGCGTTCCGACACGCGAGGGCGACTGGTGGTACTTCACGCGCACGGTCGAGGGTGCGCAGTACGGCATCCACTGCCGCGTGCCGGCGACGGGCGATGACTGGGAGCCGCCCGTGCTTCCTGAGACCACGGGCGACGAGCTGGTGGATGCCTCGTTCGAGCGCCTCCCCGGCGAGCAGGTGCTCCTCGACGACAACGTCGAGGCCGAGGGCCACGAGTACTACGCGCTCGGGAGCTTCGACGTGACCGGCGACGGGTCGACGCTGCTCTACGGCATCGACGTCGAGGGCGACGAGCGGTACACGATCCGCCTGCGCTCGCTCGACGGCTCCGGCCGCGAGTTCGACGACGTCATCGAGGGCACGGCCGCGGGCGCGGTGTTCGACCCGAGCGGGCGCTACCTCTTCTACGCGACGGTCGACGAGTCGTGGCGCCCCGACACGATCTGGCGGCACGAGGTCGGCACCGCGGCATCCGACGACGTCTCGGTCTTCACCGAGCCCGACGAGCGGTTCTGGCTCGGGGTGGGCGTCACGCGCAGCCGGAAGTTCCTCATGATCGAGGCCGGCTCGAACGTCACGAGCGAGACCTGGCTGCTCGACGCCGACGAGCCGGCGGGCGAGTTCCGCGTGGTCTGGCCGCGCAAGGACGGCGTGGAGTACGACGTCGAGCACGTCGTCGCGGGCGGCAAGGACCGCCTGCTCGTCGTGCACAACGACGGCGCGGTGAACTTCGAGCTCGTGAGCGTCGCGGCATCCGACCCGCAGGGCCCGCGACGGATGCTGCTGCCGCACAACCCCGCCGTGCGCCTCGAGGGCGTCGACGCGTTCCGCGACTTCGTGGCCGTCGAGTACCGGCGCGAGGGGCTCCCCCGGGTCGCGGTGGCGAAGGTCCCGGCGGCCGGGCTGCCGGCGGATGCCACGCCCGACGACACCCTGCACGAGCTGTCGTTCGACGAGGAGCTGTTCTCGGTCGGCATCGGGAGCAACGCCGACTGGGTGCAGCCGAGCCTGCGGATCGGGTTCTCGAGCTTCGTGACGCCGACCACGGTGTACGACGTCGTGATCGCGACCGGCGAGCGACGCCTGCGCAAGCAGCAGCCCGTGCTCGGCGGCTACGATCCCACGCGGTACTCGCAGCGCCGCGAGTGGGCGGTGGCCGACGACGGCACGCGGATCCCGATCTCGCTCGTGTACCGCGACGACCTCGTCGACCTCGGCGTGCCCGCGCCGACGCTGCTCTACGGCTACGGCTCCTACGAGCACTCGATCGACCCGGCGTTCGGCATCCCGCGCCTGTCGCTGCTCGACCGCGGCATGATCTTCGCGGTGGCGCACGTGCGCGGCGGCGGCGAGATGGGCCGGCTCTGGTACGAGCACGGCAAGAAGTTCGACAAGCGCAACACCTTCACCGACTTCGTCGCGGTGGCCAGGCACCTCATCGATGAGGACGTCACCGCGCCCGACCGCCTCGTGGCCCAGGGCGGCAGCGCGGGCGGCCTCCTCATGGGCGCGGTCGCGAACATGGGACCGCGATTCTTCTCCGGCATCCTCGCCGAGGTGCCGTTCGTCGACCCGCTGACGTCGATCCTCGACCCGTCGCTGCCGCTCACCGTGATCGAGTGGGACGAGTGGGGCAACCCGCTCGACGACGCCGAGGTCTACGCGTACATGAAGTCGTACTCGCCGTACGAGAACGTGCACGGCAACACCAATGGGGGTGGGCACTACCCGCCGATCCTCGCGGTCACCTCGCTCAACGACACCCGCGTGCTCTACGTCGAGCCCGCCAAGTGGGTCGCGCGACTCCGCGACGCGGGCGCCGACCCGCTGCTGAAGACCGAGATGGCGGCCGGGCACGGCGGCGTGTCGGGGCGGTACTCGGCGTGGCGCGAGCGCGCGTTCGCGTACGCGTGGGTCATCGACCGGGCGAAGGCCCACCCGACGGGCGAGTAGGGGCGGCCTGCGGCGCGGTGCGCGGCGGTGCCCGGCGGGCGCGCGGCCGGCTTCCGATGGCAGGAATCCGCCGTTCGCGGGCAGCGAGCACGGGTGACGGATGTCGGGGGCCGCTGCCAGACTGCCCCTCATGTCGATCCTCTCAGAGTTGAGCGAACGCCTTCCCGGCCGGGCATTCGGGCCCGGCTCCACCGAGTACGACGAGGGACGCACCGTCTTCTACGGCCCCGGAGACCCCGAGGTCGTCTTCCGCCCCACCACCGCCGAGGAGGTCGCGGCCGCCGTGCGCGCGGCGGTCGACGCGAACCTCTCCATCGCCGTCCGCAGCGGCGGCCACGGGAGCATGCCCGCGACCGGCGGCGCGGTCATCGACCTCGCGGAGTTCTCCGACGTCGAACTGCTCGACGGCGACCTCGTCCGGGTCGGCTGCGGCGCGCACTGGGGCGACGTCGCCGCCGCGATCGCGCCACACGGCCTCGCGATCACGTCGGGCGACACGCTCGACGTCGGCGTCGGCGGGCTCGCGCTGGGCGGCGGCATCGGGTGGCTGGTGCGCACGCACGGCCTCACGATCGACCTCGTGCGCGAGATCGAGTTCGTCACGGCCGCCGGTGCGGTGCTCACGGTCACGGCGGAGTCGCACCCCGACCTGTTCTGGGCGCTCCGCGGCGGCGGCGGCAACTTCGGCATCGCCACCCGCTTCGTGCTGCAGGCCTCGCCCGTCGGCGAGCTCGTCGGCGGCCACCTGCACTTCGACCAGTCGCAGGTCGGCGAGGTGCTGCGCGCCTGGCGCGACGTGACCATCGCCTCCCCCGACGAGCTCAACTCCACGCTGATCGTGATGCCCGCGATCATGCCCGAGTTCCCCGCCGGTCCGCAGCTCGCCGTGGCGCTCCGCGGCACGGAGGAGGAGCTCCGCAGCATGCTCGAGCCGCTGCTCTCGCTGCCGTCGATCACCGACGTGTCGCTCGGCCCCGTCGCGTATGCCGAGCTGCTCGAAGCGGCGCCGCCGGGTCGTCCGCCGTTCCAGTTCGTCGGCGGCAACGGGTTCGTCGCCGACCTCTCCGACGAGCTCCTCGCCGCGGCCGAGCGCGCCTACGGCGGACCCGCGCCGACCATGGTCATGCTGCGCGCGCTCGGGGGCGCGTACGCACGCGTCGCACCCGACGCGACCGCGGTCGCCTACCGCGACGCCCAGGCCTTCTTCATGGTCAACAGTCTGCTGCCGCTCGACGCGCCCGAAGCCGACGTGGCCGCCGTGCGCCTCGTCGTCGACGAGCCGCTCTCGTACACGGTCGGGCACTACTCCAACTTCACGCAGGAGTTCGGCGACGACGTCACCGCGATCATCTACCCGCCCGAGACGCTCGCGCGCCTCAAGCGGGTCAAGGCCGCCGTCGATCCGGGAGACGTGTTCCGGCCGGCGCACCACATCACGCCGGCGTAAGGAGCGCGCCGCCCTCGGATCATTCCAGGGGCGGGTCCTCGTGCAGCTCCTCGTCGGCGGGCGCGAGGACCCAGCTCGTGAACCGCACCTCGAGGTCGCCCCGCATGGGCGCGCACACCATGGGCCCCGCGGATGCCGCGGCGGCCGGGAACGGCGCGACGCGCAACGTGCGCCAGCCGCTCGAAGCCGTGCGGGCGCGCAGCGTGATGTCGTCGCCGAGCTCGCCGCTCCGGCTCGCCCGGATCGTGACGAGCTGCCCGGCCCACTCCGGCACGGGAGCCATCGACCAGTCGGACACCCCGTTCGTGACGACGGCGCCGAGGTGCAGCACGCCGTCGGAGACCTCGAGTCCGGCCTTGACCCACTGCTGGTCGCCGACCCAGAGCAGGAGGCCCGCCTGGTCGTAGAGTGCGGTGAGCGCCGACGCGTCGAAGGTCACCTCGACCGCGGCATCCGCCGGCCACTCGGCGAGCAGGCCATGGCCGTCGTCATGGATGAACCCGTAGTGGGTCGTGCGCCAGTAGTCGCTGCCCTCGGCGGCGCCGACCACGAGGGCGTCACCCTCCTGCCGGGCCGACACCGGCTCCCGCGTCCACCGTCCGGCCGCCCACTCCACCCGTCGTCGCTCCATGGTCCAACGCTAGTGCGGCGTCGGCCGCGTGCGCGGTATCAGCCCCAGGCGCCGAAGGCGTCGTCGAGCTCGTCGCGCTCCTCGCGCTTGCGGCGAGCCGCCTCGAGGTCGCGTGCGAGGTCGAGCGAGAGTCCCTCGAGGCGGTCGTCGCGCTCCCGCTCGTAGTCGTCGTCGACCTCGTAGCCCGTCCACTCGCGGGCGAGCCGCTGGTCGATGACCCCGGCGATCTCGTCCCACGCCTCGAGGCGGGCGCGCTCGGCGAAGGCGGCGAGGTAGGCGTCGTCGTTGCGGAGCTCGGTGAGTCGCTTCGCCACGGCGACGTTGATGCGCTCGCGCAGGCGGAGGTTCCAGGAATCAGCGCGGTGATAGTCGTGCTGGTGCTCGGAGCGGCCCTCGCGCTGCGCAGCCGACTCGCGCTCGGCCGCCGACCACTCGGCGACCTGGTCGAGTTCGACGATGAGCTCGTGCAGCACCTCGCGCGCGGCCGCGGCGGCCCGGTCCGAGTCCCACGGCTCCTCGCCCCGGAGCGCCTCGACGATGATGCGGTTCTTCAGGGCCATGCGCCCCGCGGCCTCGGCGACGAGCAGGCCTTCGGTGAAGGACTCCTCGAACGTGAGCGGCTCGACCTCGGGCAGGGCCTTGCGGTCGAACGGCGCGAACCGCTTCCGCTTCCGCCGCTGCCAGAACCGCATCGTGCTGCCCTTCGCCTCCGAACCCCCACGTCCACCCCGCCGGTCGGCGGTCGGAGAACGAGCCTATCGCGGCCGGGTGAACGCCCGTCGGGTGTCGGCGGTCGCGCGTAGCCTGCTCGCATGACGTGCGGGATCGTCCTCGCCGACGGGCGCGCGTGCGGCGAGCCCGTCGAGCCCGGCGCACCCCTGAACCTGTGCACCCGACACCTGTTGGAGGCGCACGACTGGGTCGCTCGAGAGGTCGGCACGACCGACCTGCTCCCCTCGCCATGCATGGCGTGCGGCTCGCGCGTCGGGGTGCGCTACCCCTCGGGATGGGTCTGCGCCGAGTGCGAGTGGCGCGTCGGCGAGGTGCCCGACGACGACCTCGATCGGCCGCGCGTCGAGGTGGTCTACTACATCCGCTACCGCGATCAGATCAAGATCGGCACGTCGGTCAACCCACGGCTGCGCCTCGCGAGCCTGCCCCACGACGAGGTGCTCGCGTTCGAGCGCGGCGGTCGTGCGGTCGAGCAGCGACGGCACGTGCAGTTCGCGGCGCACCGCTTCGCCGGCACGGAGTGGTTCGCGGTGCACGACGCGCTGCTCGCGCACATCGCGGAGGTCTCGGCGGGCGTCGACGATCCGTGGCGCGAGTACGAGCGGTGGGTGCTGCGGCGGGTGGCGCTGCGCACGTCGTGAGGGCGGATGCCGCGGGTGCTGTCGCAGCCGCGCCGCAGCCGCAGCCGGAGTCGCAACTGCAGTCGCAGTCGCGATCGCGACTGCAGGAACTTTCAGACGAAACGCCGTTCGGGCGGCCGCTCACCCCGGTGTGTCGGCGAGGTCTTCCTGCATTCGGGGTCGAGCAGGTCGACACCGGCGGATGCCTCGAGCCGGCGTCACGGGCAGCGGAGCTGGGTGCGCTCGAACGAGCGGTCGATGTCGTGCTCCGACATGGGCGCACCGCAGAGCGGGCAGGCCGCCGGACGCACCGGGACGGGCTCCTCGTCGTACGGGCCGAGCGGCGGCGGCCCGATGTACGGGAGCAGCCGGGCGTTGAGGCGTTCGATGAAGCCCGCGTAGCCGCGCGGGCGCGAGCGGTCGTCACCGGAGGGTCGTGTCATAATCATTAGTGTACTAACTATTTGCACACGATGCATACTGGAGCCATGGACGACCGAGCAGCGACGACGACGGGCGCACCCGCGACGCCGATCGAGGCGGCGAGCGACCGCGCGGCGACCGACCTTGCCGACGGCGCGGGCGTCGCGGCATCCGACGACCTGCTCGCCCTCGAGAACCAGGTCTGCTTCGCCCTGGCGGTCGCCGCGCGGGGCGTGATCGGCGTCTACCGGCCGATCCTCGAACCGTTCGGGCTCACGCACCCGCAGTACCTCGTGATGCTCGCGCTCTGGGGCAGCAGTCCGCGAACGGTGCGCGACCTCGGCGAGGCGCTGCAGCTCGAACCGGCGACGCTCTCGCCGCTGCTCAAGCGCCTCGAGGCGCAGGGCTACGTGACCCGCGAGCGCAGTGCCCGCGACGAGCGCGCGCTCGACGTCGCGCTGACGGATGCCGGGCGCGCCCTCCGCGAGCGGGCGCTCGGGATCCCGCCGCAGGTCGTCGACCGGCTCGGGATGAGCCTCGACGAGCTGAGCTCGCTGCGCGACCGCCTCACCGAGGTGATCGCCGCGGTGCAGCACGGCTGATCCGCGCCGGCGCGCCGGGCGCGCTCACGCCTCGGGATCGAACCCCTCGATGCGTCCTTCGGCGGAGGCGTACTTCACGATGAGGCTGCAGTCCTTGCCGCCGTAGCCCTCGTCGATGAGCCGGTCGAACTGGTCGAGCGCGATCCGAGACGCCGGCAGGTGCAACCCGGCGACGTCCCCCGCGGCGACCGCGAACGAGAGGTCCTTCTGCGCGAGCACGGTCGTGAACGTGGCGTCGAAGTTGCGGTTGGCGGGACTCGTCGGCACGACGCCCGGGACCGGATACCAGGTGCGCAGCGGCCAGGAGTCGCCCGATGACACCGACGCGACCCGGAAGAACGTCTCGGCGTCGAGTCCGAGCTCGGCCGCGAGCTGCGACCCCTCGGCGACGCCGAGCAGCGAGACGAAGAGCATGAGGTTGTTCGCGAGCTTCGCCGCGATGCCCATGGTGGGTCCGCCGACGCGGAAGACGTGCCCTGCCATCGGCTCGACGAGCTCGGCCGCCTCGGCGACGGCCGCCTCCTCGCCGCCGAGCATGAACGTGAGCGTGCCCGCGTGGGCGCCCGCGATGCCGCCCGACACGGGCGAGTCGACGAAGCGGAAGCCGCGCGCCGCGGACTCGTCGTGCGACCACCGTGACGTCTCGACGTCGACGGTCGAGGTGTCGAGCAGCAGCGCCGTCGTCGGCGCCGTCTCCCATACGCCGCCGGCGCCGCCGAGCACCTCGCGCACGTGTTCACCGCGGGGCAGCGACGTGAAGACGGCGTCGGCGCCCTCCACCGCCTCGGCGATGGAGTCGACCACCTGCACCCCGCGCTCGGCCGCCGCGGACCGGCACGCCGGATCGGGATCGACTCCGCGCACGTCGTGCCCCGCGGCGACGAGGTTGCCCGACATCGGGCTTCCCATGTGCCCCAGACCGATCCAGGCGATCGTCGCCATGGCCCCTCCCGACTTCATCGACGCGGAGTGCGGCAGGTGTCGCACCACAGGGTGCCCGCGTTCCCCACGATACGTTCGCGGCATCCGCCGGGCAACGGATGCCGCGGGGCGCCGCCGACCTTCAGAACCGGATCACCTGGCGGATCGCCCGGCCCTCGGCGAGCGTGTCCATCGCGTGGTCGATGTCGTCGAGCGCGATGTGGGACGAGATGAGCGCCTCGACCGGGAGCCGGCCCTCGCGCCAGAGCTCCGCATAACGCGGGATGTCGCGCGACGGCACGGCCGACCCCAGGTAGCTCCCGACGATGGTGCGCGCCTCGGCGGTGATCGTGAGCGGCGACACCTGCGCGAGCGCGGTGGGCGAGGGCAGCCCGACGGTCACGGTTCGCCCGCCCGGCGCGGTCAGCGCGAACGCCGTCTCGAAGGCCCGCGGATGCCCCGCCGCCTCCACCACGAGCGGCGCGCGCAGCCCGGCCGCGACCGCCTCGTCGGGCGTCATCGCGGCGGTCGCGCCGAGTTCGCGCGCACGGGCGAGCTTCGCCGGGACGGCGTCCACGCCGATCACCAGCCCGTGGCGCAGCGACACCGCGGTGATGAGCGCCGCCATGCCGACGCCGCCGAGGCCGACGATCACCACGTCCTGCCCGGGCTGCACCGCGCCGGCGTTCACGACCGCCCCGCCGCCGGTGAGCACCGCGCAGCCGAGGACCGCCGCGACATCCGCCGGTACATCGCGCCCGACGACGACCGCCGAGCGGCGATCGACCGCCGCGTGCGTCGCGAACCCCGAGACGCCGAGGTGGTGGTGCACGGGCTCGCCGTCGCGGTGCAGGCGGATCCCGCCGTCGAACAGCGTCCCCGCCGCGTTCGCCGCGGTGCCCGGCACGCACGGCATGACACCGCCGGTGCGGCATCCGTCGCAGTCGCCGCAGCGCGGCAGGAACGCCGTGACCACCCGGTCGCCGACCGCGAAGCCGGCAGCGGATGCCGCCGTGCCGACCTCCTCGACGATGCCCGCGGCCTCGTGGCCGAGCAGCATCGGCACCGGGCGCGGCCGGTTGCCGTCGACCACCGAGAGGTCCGAGTGGCAGACGCCCGCCGCCTCGATGCGCACGAGCAGCTCGTCGGGTCCCGGCGCGTCGAGCTGCAGCTGGGAGACGGTGATCGGCATCGAAGCGGCGTACGGGCGCTCGCGCCCGAGCTCCTCGAGCACGGCGCCGGTGATCGTCCGGGTGCCGTTGCGCGTGCGGGTCGCCGCGGTGGTCGCGGATTCGGTCATGGTGACTCCTGAATCGAAGGACACGACGAGTGGCGTGCGCCGAAGGACGCGAGTGGGCGATCTTGGCGAATCTGAACGCCGGTAACGCGCCAACATCGCCCACTCGCGGGAGGAAGGATCCGCGAGGGAGGACCCGCGGGTCGAAGGAGAAGTGCTGACGCGTCGGGCCGACGCAGACGCACGGATGCCGCGGCACGACCGACTCCGGAGAGCCGGCCGCCCGCGGCATCCGCTTGGCCCTTACGCCTCGACCCGCTCGGCGAGCTTCTCGCGGTCGGCCGCGTCGATCGAGCGGAGCGAGATGCCCACCGTCTCGCGGAGCGCGATGACCGCGACGAGCGTCACGGCCGCGGCGAGCGCGAGGTAGATCGCCACGGGCACCCACGAACCGTACGTCGAGAGCAGCAGGGTCGCGATGATCGGCGCGAGCGAGCCCGCGATGATCGAGGTGACCTGGTAGCCGAGCGAGACGCCCGAGTAGCGCATGCGCGTCGGGAACATCTCGGCCATGATCGCGGGCTGGCCGGCGTACATGAGCGCGTGGATCATGAGGCCGAGGATGAGCACGCCGACGATGAGCCAGTCGTTCTCGGTGTCGAACAGCGGGAAGGCGATGAAGCCCCAGACCGCGGCGAGCACGGCTCCGGCCGCGTAGACCGGCTTGCGGCCGAGCTTGTCGCTGAATCGCCCGACGACCGGGATCACGGCGAAGTGCACGACGTGCGCGAACAGGATGAGCGTCAGGATCGTCGACGTGTCCATGCCGAGGTGGGCCGACATGTAGGTGATCGAGAACGTCACGACGAGGTAGTACATGATGTTCTCGCCGAAGCGGAGGCCCATGGCGGTGAAGACGCCGCGCGGGTAGCGCTTGAGCACCTCGAGCACGCCGTAGCGGGTGCGCTTGTCCTGCTCGGCCTCGGCCTGCGCCTCGATGAAGATCGGCGCGTCGGTGACCTTGGTGCGGATGTAGTACCCGACCGCGACGATCACGACCGAGAGCCAGAACGCGACGCGCCAGCCCCAGCTGAGGAACGCCTCGTCCGAGAGCGTCCACGAGAGCACGAGCAGCACGACGGTGGCGATCAGGTTGCCGGCGGGCACGGCGGCCTGCGGCCAGCTCGCCCAGAAGCCGCGCTGCTTGTCGGGCGAGTGCTCGGCGACGAGGAGCACCGCGCCGCCCCACTCGCCGCCGACCGCGAAGCCCTGGAAGAAGCGGAGCACGACGAGCAGGATCGGCGCGGCATAGCCGATCGCGTCGAACGTCGGCAGGCAGCCCATGAGGAACGTGCTGACGCCCACGAGGATGATCGCGAGCTGGAGCAGACGCTTGCGGCCGTACTTGTCGCCGAAGTGGCCGAACACGATGCCGCCCAGCGGACGGGCGATGAAGCCCACGGCGTAGGTGAGGAACGCCTTGATGATGTTGTCGAGCGGGTTCTCGCTCGGCGGGAAGAAGATCACGTTGAAGACGAGCGTGGCGGCGGTGGCGTAGAGGAAGAACTCGTACCACTCGACGATCGTGCCGGCCATCGAGGCCGCGACGACCTTGCGCAGGCCGCTGGGTGCTCGGGAACCGGATGCCGCGGACGGCGGGGATTGTTGGGACGTGCCCTGGGTCGAATTGCCGACGGCCATGGTCGACTACCTCCTTGTAGTTGGCGACGCGGATCGGGGGACGCGCTGCAGGCGATTCTCACCATGTGCACGGGTGAGCGGCAATCGCGTATCCCGCACAGTGGGTGTGCATTCCTGCACACTGGCCGGACCGACGGGCAGCTCGGATCAGCTCGTCACGCCATGCCCACCGCCGTTCGCTCGAGGTCGCTCTTGGGTCGATCGCGCTGGGTCGCGATCGCGGTGCCCGCAGCCACGAAGCGGCGGCGGCGGAGCGCGGCATCCGTGTCGTGGTCGGGTCGGGTCACCAGTCGACGATACGCCGAGCGCTCGGCGGCCCCGACGCCTACAGCAGGATCTCGTCGAGCGCCTCGACCTGCCGCCAGCCGGCCGCCGCCACGGTCGCGGGCGTGCGGTCGGCGGCGACGAGTTCGGGCATGGCGAGCCGGGTGAGCGCGCCGATGTCGGCGATCGGCACCTGGAACGTGCGGAACGGCCCGAGTGGCGGCGCCTCGCCTGGCACGGCCTCGCGGAGCTCGGACGTCTCGATGAGCGGCGCCTGGTCGACCACGAACCCGACCGCGGCGAGGGTGTCGTCGACGCCGGTGTTCCATGCCGCGATCTTCCAGAACCGCAACGGCACCCGGATGCCGCGGTACGGCGGATCGCCCGCCGCGAGCACCGGCCCCGTGAACACGCTCAGCCGCAACCGGTGCGCCCGCGCGTGCTCGAGCACGTGGTCCTCGAGGCCGAGCCACAGCTCCTTCGACTGGTTGAACCCCGACGCCTGCGGGGCGGCGTTCGTGTAGCGGAACGTGTCGGCGTTGGCGCGGGCCGCGACGTCGGGCTGGCCCCACACCGGATCGCGACGACGCACGAGATGGCCGCGGTCGAGGTCGTTGTCGGCGTAGATCGCGGGACCGGCCTGCCAGTCGATCGGGATCCGGTCGTCGAAGCGCCATTGGTCTCCGCGCTCGAGCTCGACGAGCTCGGCGCCGTCGACGTTGACGCCGGTCACACGCGCGAGGCGCCGCACGGTGTCGAGCACCACGGTGAAGTGCACGTAGTCGAGCTCGACCGCGGTCGCGGCATCCGCCTCGTCGACTCGCGGCATCGCCGCGACCACCCCCAGGAAGCGCGCGTCGAAGCCCATGCGCCAACTCGACCACGAACCGCCGACACGTCGACGGAGAACCGCCGACACCCGACCGGTCCCCCCGGTCCGCCGGATGTCGGCGGTCGGTCCGAGCCCTCAGACGAGGATGTCCTCGGGCGACTCGATGGCACGCCAGCCCTCGACCCCGCGGGGCAGGTGCTCGGCGGCCACGAGGTCGGGCATGCTGAGGCCGGTCAGCGCGACGATGTCGGCGATGCGCACCTGGAACGTGCGGAACGGCCCGAGGGGCGGCACGGCGCCGAGTTCGCGCGGCAGCTTGTCGACGTCGACGAGCGGCGACTGGTCGACGACGAACCCGGTCGTGGCGAGGCCGGTGCCGTCGTGCCAGGCGGCGACCTTCCAGAACCGCAGCGGGATCCGGATGCCGCGATAGGGCGGGTCGTCGTCGGCGAGCACGGGGCCCGTGAACACGCTGAGCTTCAGCTCGTTGACGCGCGCATGCTCGAGGACGTGGTCCTCGAGGCCGAGCCACAGCTCGCGCGACTGGTTGAACCCCGACGCCTGCGGCGCCGCATTCGTGAACATGAACGTGTCGGTGTTCGCGCGTGCCGCCTCGTCGGGCTCGCCCCAGACCGGGTCGTTGCGGCGCACGAGGTGCCCGCGGTCGAGGTCGTTGTCGGCGTAGACCTCGGGCCCGGCCTGCAACTCCTCGGGCACCCGGTCGTCGAACACCCAGCGGTCGTCGCGCGGCACCTGCACGAGCCGGGCGCCGTCGATGTTGACGCCCGTCACGCCCGCGAACCGGCGGGTCGTGTCGAGCATCACCGTGAAGTGCTCGTAGACGAGCTCGACGGATGCCGCGGCCTGCGGGTCGGGCATGGTCGGCATCGTCGCCGGTACGCCCAGGAATCCGGGGTCGAAGCCGGCGGACTCCTCCGTCGCGGCGTCGGGGGGGACGTCCGGTGCTCCGGTCACGTCCGCGAGGGCCTGTGGCGAGCGCTCGTCGGTGTCCATGATGTGCCTCCGTATTCCGGGCCGCACCGGGCCCACGACTCTGAGGGTTCCTCAGCACAGGTCTACGCCCCTCGCGTGAAACCGGCATCAGGGGTTGCACGGAATCCGGGCTCGCGAACGCCGGCCGGGCGGTCTGCAGGGCCCTCGCGCGGAATCGCCACGCATGCCTCGGTTCGTTGCGCTGACCGGGTCTCGCTCGCCCGTTCCCTGCGCCCCGCGCAGCGATCGCTCGTGAATTTTGCGGACGCGTCCGCGTGTGTCACGCTGCTGGCTGCCCCCAGAACCCCACCCGCTCCGAGCGAGAGGATGCCGCGTGCACGCCGAGCCCCTGACGTCGAACCCGACCCGCATGCACGAGGTCTCGAGCGAGACGACCCGACTCGTCGACCTCGTGCTCGACTACTCGCGCCGCCGCATGCTCTCGGGCGACACGCCGCTCGACAAGCCGAGCACCCAGTCGGAACTGGCGCGCCTCGCCGGACGCACGATCGACGAGCGCGGCATCGGCGCGACCCGCGCCCTCTCGCTGTTCGAGCACGTGCTCGCGCCCGCCTGCATCACGACCGACCACCCGCAGTACCTGTCGTTCATCCCGACCGCGCCCACCAAGGCCGCGATCGCGTTCGACCTCGTCGTGTCGGCGAGCGCCCTCTACGGCGGCTCGTGGCTCGAGGGCGCCGGCGCCGTCTATGCCGAGAATGAGGTGCTCGCCTGGCTCGCGAGCGAGTTCGGCCTGCCCGCCACCGCCGGCGGCGTGTTCGTGCAGGGCGGCACGCTCGGCAACCTCTCCGCGCTCGTCGCGGCCCGCGACCACGCCCGGTCGACGCTGGCAGAGGCCGGCACGGATGCCCCGGGCCGCTGGAAGATCGTGTGCAGCGCCGAGGCGCACTCCTCGATCGCGTCCGCGGCGCGCGTCATGGACGTGGACGTCGTGCCCGTCGCCCCCGGGGAGGACGGCATGCTGCGGGGCGACGCCGTGCGTGCCGCGCTCGAGGAGCACGGGGCATCCGTGTTCGCCGTCGTGGCCACCGCCGGATCGACGAACTTCGGCATCGTCGACGACCTCGCCTCGATCGCCGCGCTCAAGGACCAGCACGACTTCTGGCTGCACGTCGACGGCGCCTACGGCCTCGCCGCGATGCTCTCTCCGCTCGCGCGCGACCGGTTCACCGGCGTGGAGCGCGCCGATTCCGTGATCGTCGACCCGCACAAGTGGCTCTTCGCGCCGTTCGACGCGTGCGCGCTCATCTACCGCGACCCCGAGACCGGCCGCCGCGCGCACACGCAGCACGCCGAGTACCTCGACACCCTCACCGAGACGAGCGAGTGGAGCCCGTCCGACTACGCCGCGCACCTCACGCGCCGGCCCCGCGGACTCCCGCTGTGGTTCTCGCTCGCGACGCACGGCGCGGCGGCCTACCGCGAGGCGATCACGAACTCGATCCGGCTCGCCCGCGACATCGCCGACGAGATCTCGTCGCGCGAGGGCTTCCGCCTCGTGCGCGACCCGCAGCTCTCGGTCGTCGTGTTCGAGCGCGACGGCTGGACGAAGGCCGACTACGACCGCTGGTCGGCCCGCCTGCTCGACGAGCAGCGCGCGTTCGTCACGCCGAGCTCGCACGCGGGCCGCACGAACACGCGCTTCGCGATCGTGAATCCGACCACGACGATCGATCAGCTGGTCGCGATCCTCGACACGATGGCCTGATCGGCGGGGCGCCCCGGCCGTCCGATCCGCGGATGCCGCGGGGCTCTCGATCGCGCTCCAGCTACTCGAGCTCGCGCAGCCGGGCCGCCACTCCGAGCCCCTGCGCGCTGCGACGCTCGTAGCCGACCGCGATCGTGAGCAGCACCGCGCCGGCGGTGGCGAGCGTTATCCACCACGGCATCGCCCCCACGGTGCGGTCGAGCTGCGCCGCGAACACGACGACGTTCTCGATCGGAAGCACCGCGATCCCGAGGATGAACGGCGCCGCGAGCTTGCGCATGGACCCGACCAGGATCGCGACGAGCGCGAACGCGATGACCATGATCGGGCGGTACAGCTGCGGATCCGTTCCCGTCGCGAGCACCGACGGGAGCAGCGTGAGCACGATGCCGGGGGCGAGCAGTCGCCAGGAACCGCGGAACCCCACGGGCCACGAGTCGAGGGTCGGCCGCACCTCCCGGTCGGCGGGCCGCATGCCGATGATGCCCGCGGCCAGCACGGCGAGCCCGAGCGGCAGCGAGAAGAACTCGACGCGGAGGTCGCGCATGCTCCACCCGGCCACGCCCGTGAGCCAGGCGAGCCCGTAGACGAACCAGAACGGCGGAAGCGCCGGTCGTCGGCGCAGCGCGACCATCACCGTCGTCAACCCAACGGCCAGCAGCGCCACCATGAGCGCCCAGAGCACCCAGATCGCGAACCATTCGGGCCGGATCGCCGTGACCGGGCCGGCCACGAGGTAGGCGAGCGCCGGCGCGTACAGCCACCGAGTGTCGCGGGCCGCGCGCTCCGCACGATTCGTCGGCTCGATCCGTCGGGCACCGAGCCGCGCCAGTGCGGCAGCGGCGACGGCGATCGCGGCGCCCGCTGCGGAGAGCGCGAGCGCCGGCACCATCACCACGACGACGCCTGGGGCTGCATCGAGGCCGGCGCCCAATCGGACCGCCTGGATCGGGCCGGCTGCAGCAGCGACGAGCGCCGACGCGAGCAACGGGAGGCGGAGCTCGTCGAGCCGACGGCGCGTGCCGTCCGGACGCGGGCGCAGCCAGGCGCCGCTGCCGAGCAGCGCCACGGATGCCGCGAGGAGCCCGACCACGCGCCAGGCCGAATCGCCGACGCCGTTCCCGACCCAGGTCAGGGCGATGAGCGACGGGAGGAGACCGCACGCGATCGCGCACGCGAAGAGGGTGACGCCTCGACGCCCGGAGGCGACGAGCACGGCGGCGACCACGACACCGGCGATCGCGGGTGGGAGCGTGTAGGGCTCGATCACGTCGACGCCGAGCATCGCCCAGACGCACCAGAGCGCGCCCGTCCAGCTCGCTCCGGCGAGCCACCATCCGTACCGACGACCGGCGAGCATGCTCGTCGCCGCCGCGCCGATGCCGATCGCCACCAGCACCGCGATCGCCGTGCCGAATCCGGCCGCCTCACGGACGAGGGCGAGCAGCACCGCGATGGCTCCGGTCAGGAGGGTCGACGTCTCGATCGCGAGGCGTACCGCGACGGCCGGCCCTTCGCCGAGCCCGCGGCGCACGAGCATCGATCCGATGGCGGCCGTGCTCGGGAGCGCGACGGCCACGATCCCGGCGATGATCGGGAGCGTCACCGGCGAGCCGCTGACCTCCAGGAACTCGGCGCCGAGGCAGACCACGACCACCGCCAGTGACGGGACGAGGAGCGCTGCCGCAGCCGCGCGCACGACGGCGTTGAGGCCCGGCCTACGGGTGAGCACCAGCGTGAGCGCCAGCAGGAACGCGACGCCGGTCGAGAGCGCGGTCCAGCCGCTCCGTTCCCAGATCACCACCGCCACGCCGATCAGGAACGGCACCGCCGTCACGACGAGGATCGCGTACCACTCGGGCGGTTCGATGCGGCGAACGAGCGTCGCGGCGAGGGCGGCGAGCGCGGCCGTCGTCGTGGTGAGGCACAGCACCGGGATCGATTCGAGTCCCGCCAGGTGGAGCGCCGTCGCCACGAGCACGAGCGAGTAGGCGTACGCGACGCCGACGTACGCCGGGCGTGCAGTCCGGCGCGCGGTGCGGGCGATGACGACGACGGATGCCACCGCCAGCGCGCCGATCGGAACGGTGACGGCGCTGTCGGTCCACGAGATGAGCGCGGCCTCGACGAGTGCCAGGTGCGCGAGCACGACGAAGGGGGCGCGCAGCGCCGGACGCGCGAGCGAGAACCTCGAGCGTCGCAGCACGACGATGAGCGCCGCCACGACGGCGATGCCGATCCCCAGCATTGAAGCGCCCAGCGGGACGAATCCCTGCCACGCGACCAACGTCGTCGCGGCGGCCACGCCCAGCCACAGCGCCAGGTCGAGGACGCCGATCGGGAACCGGCTCGATGCGCCGCCGGTTGCTCGTCGGGTCGCTCCGGCGAGGACGATGCAGCCGACAGCCGCGACGGCGAGCGCGACCGCGGCGACCACCTCCTGAAGCGGGCCGAAGGCACTCGTCGCACCCGTCGTGATCGAGTCGCGACCGAGCGCGAACGCCCTCAGCACCTGGTCCAGCGGCTGGAGCGACGCCACGAAGCCGACATACACCGCCGGGAGGAGCAGGACGAGCAGCACGGCGAGGGCGCCGAGCTGCACGGGCCGCGGGCCGAGCCAGCCGCGCGGCCCGTTCCCGAGGAGGCCCGACACGGCGACCGTCGCGGCTGCACCCGCGGGGATCAGGGCGGCGAGCCACACCGGGTCGACCGCCGTGAACGCAAGGGGCAGCACCGCGAGCGCTCCCGCGGCGAGCGCTCCGGCCGCGAAGCCCCAGGCGCGGGTCGCGCCGTGCTGCGCGCCGAGGACGGCACCGGACGCGAGCGCGAGCAGCACGGAGACGCGGAACATCGTGCCCACAACGTCGGTGGACCCGACGAAGGCCAGTTGGACGGTCGCGACGAGCGTCACGACGACCTGCAGCGAGCTGAGGGTCAGGTGCTCGGGCCGGAGGGCGCTCGCGAACCGCGTCGACACGCGATCGAGGAGCTCGTGGGCGAACAGCGTGACCGCCACCACGCCCACGTGTCCCATCACGGCACCGTCGCCGCCCACCGAGTAGCCGAGGAACGCGGGCACCAGGGCGAGCCCGACGACGGAGGCCCAGAGCCAGACCCGGATGCGGGCGAGCCAGGCCAGCCCGAGCAGGACAGCCGACCCGGCCAGCGTGCCCAGCGCCGCGAACACCCAGGGATCGCCGAATGGGACGAGTTCGGAAGCCGCCTGGGCGTCGAGAGCGAGGAACACCAGGGCCAGCGCGCCGATCGCCTCCGCCGAGAACGTCACCCCGCGCCGACGGAGCAGCCACGAGCCGGCGACGAACACCACCGTCACCGTCGCGATGACCGCAGTGCGCACGCCGAAGCCGACATCCGGGTTGAGGAGCGCGAACACGATCGCGGCGACCGCGATGAGTCCGGCACCGGCCACGGCGAGCACGGACTGCACGCTGACCTGCGAGGCCGGAGCCTCGGCAGTCGCCGTCACGGCGGCGATCGTGCTGCGCTCATCGGTCGGCGGTGTCGTCGACGTCGTTTCGTCCGCCACAACGGGCGTCGAGGCGACGGCCGTCGGCACGGCATCGGTCCGCGGGCTCAGCGTCGGCAGGGCCGTCGCTAGGCGATCCCGCTCGAGGATCGCGTCGGCCGCGCGTCGAGAGGCAGCCCAGACCTCGGCGCCCGCCGCGCCTCCCAGCACCGCGTGGCACTGGGGACAGGTCGCTGCGCCGAGGAGCTCGGCGTCGCAGCGCGGGCAGAGGGCGGTCTCCTGCAGGTACCTCACCGCGAGCGCGGTCCACGGCGTGGTCATTCGCGCAGTCTATTCAGGCGTGGCGGACGAACGCGGAGGGGCGCGACTGAGACCACCCGACTTGCATCTCCCCCCGATCCGCGAGGAGCCTTGGAGTGGAACGGAGGTGCCCGCCCAGACGCCTGTCGGGACGCCGTCCGGACGCGGGACGCGAGATGAGCGACACACGACTCCTCGCAGACCGGACCGTCGTGGTCACCGGCGGTACCGGCGGGATCGGCCGAGCCACGGCGCAGGGACTCGCGGCCCTCGGCGCTCGCGTCGCCATCGTCGGCCGCGATCGGGCACGCGCCGAGTCCGCTGCCGCGGACCTCCGCCGGATACCCTCGGCCGGTGAGGTCGACGTGTTCGAGGCCGACCTCTCGTCGCAGGCGCAGGTGCGTCGACTCGCGGCCGAGCTGCAGGAGCGCCTTCTCCGGCTGGACGTCCTCGTCAACAACGTCGGCGGGTTCTGGGCGCACCGCCACGTCACCGAGGACGGCATCGAGCTGACCTTCGCGCTGAACCACCTCGCCCCGTTCCTGCTCACGCGCCTCCTCGTCGATCGGTTGGTGGCACTCGGGCACGCCCGCATCGTCACCGTCACGTCGAGCGCGGAGGCGTTCGGCCGCATCGACTTCGACGACCTCCAATCGGAGCGGTACTCGGGCCAGCGCGCCTACAACCAGTCGAAGCTCGGCAACGTGCTCTTCACCTACGAGCTCGTGCGACGACTGGGCGACACGGGGGTCACCGCGAACCTCGTGCATCCGGGCGTCACCCGCACGGCGTTCGGCGCCGAGGACCAGGCAACGTGGTACGCGATGAGCGGGATCGGCCGCCCGTTCATGCGCTCGCCCGAGCGCGGTGCGGACACCGTCGTCTGGGCCGCCTCAGCGCCGGAGCTCGAGGGCGTCACGGGCGGCTACTTCCACGATCGGCGCCCGAAGCGCTCGTCACCGCGGTCGCGCGACGAGACGACGGCGAAGCACCTCTGGGAGGTGAGCGAGGCGCTCACCGGCATCTCCCGGTGACCCGCATGCCTCCACGGCGCGCGATAAACGTGCAAGCACCGCGGGCCCGTGCGGCGCGACTCGACTTGGAGTGACCTTTCCTCCGCAGAACCGGTCGATTTGTTTACCAATCGATTTCTCAACAAATCGTCTTCTCGACAAATCGACTACTCGACCAATCGACTCCCTTACAGTTCGCCGAGCGCACAAGTAAACAGATCGACCGGTTCTGCAGGGGAAACCTCCTCCCGTGCGGGCGAAGCGGTCTCGGGATTTTGAGCACCCATATTGAACTATTCGGTTCAGTGTTCTACACTGAACCACATGGTTCAGCAACAGATACTCGATCGGGCGTTCGCCGCCCTCTCCGACGAGACGCGGCGCAACATCCTGACGCGCCTCGGCGACGGCCCGGCGACGATCACCGAGCTGGCCGAGCCGGCGGGCATGACGCTCACCGGCATCCGCAAGCACGTCGACGTGCTCGAGGCCGCCGGCCTCGTCACCACCGAGAAGGTCGGCCGCGTTCGGCAGGTCCAGCTCGGCACCGAGCGCTTGGACGACGCCATGGCATGGATCAGCTTCTACCAGCGACTCTGGGAGCGCCGCCTGGACGGCCTCCAGGTCTACTTCACCCTCAGGAAGGGAACGGAATCATGAGCGACATCGACACGAGCGAGACCATTGGGCTCCGCCTGACCCGCGAGCTCCCGGCCATGCCCGAGGAGGTCTTCGACGCCTACACCGACGCCGAGCAGCAGAAGATCTGGTTCTCGATCCTCGACAAGGAGCCGGGCATCGTCGAGATCGAGGTCGACCTCCGCGTCGGCGGCAAGCAGGTCGCCGTGTGGGGGCCGAACCGCGACACCCTGTTCCGCGAGGAGCAGGTGTTCCTCGAGATCGACCGCCCGCACCGGCTCGTCACCGAGTCGTCGGGCAGCGATCCGAGCGGGCAGACCATGACCACGCACATCGTCGTGACGTTCGAGGCCATCGAATCGGGCACGCTCGTCACGGTCGAGCAGACCGGCTTCCCGACGCCCGAGGTGCGCGACTTCTTCTCGACCATGGTGTGGATCGGCGCGTTCGATCGCATCGAGGCGTTCCTCGTGCGCTCCTCAACGAGCGGATGACGCCGACGCGATGCGCGCGGCCAGGGCGCTCGTCGGGTCCACCCCGGCGAGCGCGGCCGCGCCGTCGAGGGGATGCGCCTCGCCGATCCGCACGTCGGCCGTCGGCACCTGCTCGAGCACCGCGGCCGTGAAGGCGCGGGCGAGCACGGTGCCCCCGAACACCCCGCCGATCCCCCGCACACGTGGCGCCGCGGCATCTGCCTCGCCCACACGGCGAAGGCCGGCGACCACGGATGCCGCGAGCTCGCGCCCCGCCGCCTCGACGATCGCCGCGGCGACCGCGTCCCCCGCCGCGGCGGCCTCCGCGACCGGGCGCGCGTACCTCGCGATGCGCTGCACACGCTCGGGATCGGTCTGGAGTTCGATGTACGCAGACTCCACGTCGGGAAACTCCTCGCGCACGACATCGGCCAGCGCCGTCGGCGCCCCGCGTCCGTCGTGCGCGCGCATGACCGCGTCGAGCGCGGCGCGTCCGAGCCAGTAGCCGCTGCCCGCGTCGCCGATGAGGTAGCCCCAGCCGTCGACGCGAGCCACCTCGTCGACACCGACCGCGAGCGTCACGACGCCCGTGCCCGACGCCACCACTGCACCGCGCTCGTCGCCGAGGGCGCCGAGGTAGGCGGTGATCGAGTCGTGCGCGAGGTGCACGTTGCGCACGCCGAACGCGGCGGCGGCCGCCAAGAGGTAGCCCGCGTCGGCGACGTCGTCGGTGAGGCCCGAGACGCCGAGGCCGACGGTCGTGGCGGCGCGATCCAGCTCGAGCGACTGCTCGATCACGCGCGCGAGCTGCGGCAGCAGCGGCAGGTCGGTACGGATGCCGGGTCCGGCCCATTCGCTCGCGCCCGCGGCATCCGCGTGGCGCACCTTGATGCCCGACTGGCCCGCGTCGATCGCGAGCGCCCCGTCGAGCCGGACGTCGCCCGCGCCATCCGTTCCCGTGAGCATGGCGTCATGCTATCGGCGGGGCTGCCGCGGCACGGGCCGTCGCTCCTATGCTGGTCCCGAACCGCAGGCGGCGCCGGGAGGGGGCGACATGCGCGACGAGGACGGCATCGAGCGACCGCGTCCGCCGAAGCGCGTCATCGTGGTCGTGGTGCTCACCTACATCGCGGGCATCCTCGACATCATCGCCGGGGTCCTGCTGATCCTGCTGCGCTACGACGACGTCGTGCAGGCCGACGGCGAGTCCTACTGGATCACGCTGTGGGGCGCCGCGATGATCCTGCTCGGCCTGCTCACGATCGCGATGGCGTCGGGCCTCACGCGCGGCCGCAACTCGGCGCGCATCTTCGTGACCGTGCTGCTGTCGATCTCGCTGGTGCTCTCCGTCGTCGACGTCGTCGTGAGCCCCACGGATGTCTCGAGCTGGTGGTCGCTCGGCATCGGCGGGCTGCTCTCGGCCCTCGTCATCCTCGCGCTGTGGGCGGGGCGGTCGGCGGAGTTCTTCCGCCGCTCGCGCGCGCTTCCTGCTGCCTGATCGCCGCGACCAGGGCCGGCGCCGACACGACCTCCATGCGCGCGACCGCCCTGCGGTGCACGAACCGCACCACCTCGACGCCGAGGATCGCGATGCCGGAGGACGCGATCACCAGCAGCGCGGTCGTGAGCGACGGGTCGTCGAACTGCAGGAAGTCGTTGATGAACGGAATCGCGTAGACGAGCACGACGCCGATCATCATCGCGCCGATGATGAGGATCTTCCAGCCGTCGATCGGTCGGGACAGCACGATGAGCACCCAGAGGCCGACGATCGCGAGGATGAGCGTGGAGCCGGTGCGCAGCTCGGTGACGGGGATGCCCGCGTCGGTCGCCATCTGGCTGTAGAGCGCGAGCGTGAGCGCGATGACCGCCCCCGCGGGCAGCGCGAAGCTCAGCGATCGGCGGAGGAAGCCCGGGATGTACCGGCGCTTGTTCGGCATGAGGGCGAGGAAGAAGGCCGGGATCCCGATCGTGAGTCCGTCGACGACCGAGAGCTGGCGCGGCAGGAACGGGAACGGCAGCAGCATCACGCCGAAGAGCAGGGCGAGCCCCGTGGCGTATGCGGTCTTGGTGAGGAACAGCATCGACACGCGCTCGATGTTCGCGATGACCTGACGGCCCTCGGCCACGACGCCCGGCAGCCGCGAGAACCGCCCGTCGAGCAGCACGAGTCGGGCCACGGCCTTGGTCGCCGCCGACCCCGACTCCATCGCGATCCCGATGTCGGCCTCCTTGATCGCGAGCGCGTCGTTCACGCCGTCGCCGGTCATCGCGACGGTGTGGCCGCGCTGCTGCAGCGCCAGCACGATGTCCTTCTTCTGCGACGGGGTGACCCGGCCGAACACGTTGTGCAGCTCGAGCACCTCGCCGAGTTCGTCGAGGTCGGCCGGGAGGTCGCGCGCGTCGTAGCCCTGCGGCGCGTCGACGCCGACCTCGCGGGCGATGGCGGCGACGGTCTGCGGGTTGTCGCCCGAGATGATCCGCACGGCGACGCCCTGCTCGGCGAAGAACTCGAGCGTCTCCTTCGCGTCGGGTCGCACCGACTCGCGGAAGGTCAGCAGGGTCACCGGCGTCAGTGCGCCGGGCAACCGCTCCGCGTCGGCACGCTCCTCGGTGAGCTCCTCGACGCTGTGCGCCAGCACGAGCGTGCGCCGGCCGGTGGCGGCGAGCTCGGCGGCCCGGTTGCGCAGGTCGGCGCGGCCCGCGGCATCCGCGCCGGCGTCGTCACCGGATGCCGCGAACACCATCTCCGGCCCGCCGAGCACCCAGGTGCCCCGGCCGGGGAACCCGACCGCGCTCCACTTGCGCGCCGACGAGAACGCGATGCGGGCGCCCGGATCGAGCACGCGCTGCACCGGATACGGCTCGACCAGGCACCGTGCGGTGGCGTTCGCCTCGGGCTCGGCGCCGTACCAGGCGAGCACGTCGGTCCACCCGTCGGGCGGCGTCGCGGCGAGCGGATGCGACGCGTCGAACACGATGTCGCCCTCGGTGAGCGTGCCCGTCTTGTCGAGGCAGATGAGGTCGACGCGCGCGAGCCCCTCGACGGCCGGCAGCTCCTGCACGAGCACCTTGCGGTTCGCGAGCTTCACGGCCCCGACGGCGAACGCGATGCTCGTCATGAGCACGAGGCCGAGCGGGACCATCGCGACGATCGCGGCGATCGTGCCGACCGCGGCATCCTGCCAGCCGCCCTGCTCGATCGCCTCGACCCAGCCGCCCGCGACGATCATCTGCGCGTTGAGCACGAGCAGGAAGACCGGCCCGATGATCCACGCGACCCAGCGCAGTACCTTGTTGATCGAATTGCGCAGCTCGGATGCCACGAGCGAGAACTGCTTGGCCTCGCTCGAGAGCTTGTTCGCGAACGAGTCGGCGCCGACCTTGTCGACGACCGCGGTGCCCCCGCCGCCGATCACGATCGAGCCCGAGAGCACGGCATCGCCGGGCTGCTTGTCGACGGCGTCGGACTCGCCCGTGAGCATGGACTCGTCGAGCTGCAGGCGCTCGGAGGTCGCCACCGCGGCATCCGCGGGCACCTGGTCGCCGGCGCGCAGCACAATGACGTCGCCGAGCACGACGTCGGCGATCGCGATCTCGGCCTCGGTGCCGTCGCGCACGACCCGCGCGCTCGGTGCGTGCAGCAGCGCGAGCTTGTCGAGCGAGCGCTTGGCGCGGAACTCCTGCACCGAGCCGATGATCGTGTTCGCGATGGCGCTGAAGCCGAAGAGCGCGTCCTGCCAGCGGCCGATGAGCAGCAGCACGAGGAAGCACGCGAACACGATGCCGTTGAAGAGCGTGAACACGTTGGCGCGGATGATGCTCCACGCGCTGCGACTCGTGGGGCTCTCGAACGCGTTGGTCTCGCCGCGCGCGATGCGCTCCGCGACCTCCGCGGAACTCAGGCCCGTTGCACTCGCGACGATCGCCCCCACGCAGTCATCCCACCACACCGGGCGGCCCGAGCGACAGGTTCGGCGCGTGCGCGGTGCGGTGGCGGCATCCGGCCTGCGGCGCTATCGTGGCCGCGCATTCGACTCGAGGAGGAGGTGGTGCCGGTGGTGCTCGTGCATGAGCGACCGGATGCCGCGACCGACGACGTGGGCTGGAACGAGTCCATCGAGGGCGAGACGATCGGCTCGCAGGTGTCGATCATCATGGTCTACTCGACCCGTGAGGGGGCCGGACCGCGGCTGCACCGGCATCCGTACACCGAGACGTTCGTCGTGCGGCACGGCCGCGCGCTCTTCACGGTCGGCGACGAGCGGCTCGAGGCCGTCGGCGGCCAGGTGCTCGTGGTGCCCGCGTTCACGCCGCACAAGTTCGCGTCGATCGGGTCGGAGCCGTTCGTCTCGACGAACATCCACGCGAACCCGACCTTCGAGACGGAGTGGCTGGAGTAGGCACCCCAGAATGGACGGGTGACCGACCACGTCCTCATCGCCGGGCCCGCCTCCTGGAACCGAATCGTCGAGCTCGACCGCCTGCCCGAGCCCGTGCCGCACATGCAGTTCGTGCTCGGCGACTGGGAGACGGTCGGGGGCACCTCGGCCGGCAAGGCGTTGAGCCTGGCAGCGCTCGGCCGACCCGTCACGCTGCACGCGCTGCTCGGCGGCGACGTCGAGGGTGATCGCGTGCGTGACGCGCTGACGGCCGCGGGCATCGACCTGCTCGTGGGCGACGGCGTCACGACCGAGCGTCACCTGAACCTCATGACGCGCCACGGCGGCCGGGTCTCGCTGTACCTCGCGACGCCCCAGCCCCGCGATGATGCACCCTCCCCCGAGGCGATCGTCGCGATGTCGGATGCCGCGGCCATCGTGCTCGACCTCGCACCGCTCTCGCTCGGCCTGATCCCGGCAGCGCGGGCCGCAGGCCGCCCGATCTGGACCGACATCCACGACTACGACGGCGGCGCGGAGTTCCATCGCCCCTTCATCGCGGCTGCCGACGCGATCTTCATGAACGCCGACCGCATCGGCGGCGATCCCCTCCCGTTCATGGAACGGTGCATCGCCGGCGGAGCCTCGCTAGTGGTCTGTACGCTCGGTGCCGGGGGCGCTGTCGCGGTCGACGCGCGGATGCGGCGGCACCGCGTCCCTGCGGAGCCGGTCGACGTGCTCGACACGAACGGCGCCGGCGACGCGTTCATGGCAGCCGTGCTCGATGCGACGCTCAGCGGTGCTGACATCCCCGACGCGCTGCGCGCCGGCGCCCGACACGCGGCATCCGTGCTCACGACCCGGCACCTGCACCCGAGCCTCGACGCGGTGCTCGGCTGAAGCCGCGTCGGTCGGCCGATCTCGGCCGCAGGCGACGGTCACGCTGCGCCGTGACTGAGGTCCGGTCTCGGGCTCCGGCGCCACAACGCCACAACGCCACAACGCCACGGTCGTCGCCAGAGGAAGACTCCTGTCCGCGTCGCCGATTCTCGGCCGGCTTGTCAGCGGCGCAGCTCGCTCGCGACCGCCTCGCGCAGCGCCGGCGCGACCTCGGCGGCGAAGCGCTCGATCGTCGCCGCGTCATCGCTCGCGAGGATGAAGGTCGCGATGCCGTCGTCGATCGCGTAGGGCAGCAGGTCGTCGACCCACTGCGCGGGCGGCCCGTCGAGGAACCCGCCGGCGCCCCCGTCGGAGAATCGCCCGCCCACGTTGAGCAGGCGCCGGATCTCGCTCGGATCGCGTCCGGCGTCGGCCGCCGCGTCGTCGATGCGCGCGTTCCCGTCGGCGAGCGCGCCTGGCTCGAGGCGGGCGAGCGACGGCACCCAGCCGTCGCCCTTGCGGCCGGTGAGGCGCAGCATCCGCGGCTTCACCGCACCGATCCAGATCGGGATGTCGTGCGCCGGAGCGGGTCCGCGCTTGGCTCCGCTCACGTGGTGGTACGCGCCGTCGACCTCGAGGCGCGTGCGATCCGCGGGGTCCCAGATGCCGCGGATGATGTCGATCGCCTCCGAGAGCGCGTCGACGGCCTGTCCGGGTGAAAGGCGGCGTCCGCCCATCGCCTCGATCGCGTCCCAGAAGGCGCCGGCGCCGAGGGCGAGCTCGAATCGGCCTTCCGAGAGCAGGTCGAGGCTCGCGGTCGCCCGGGCGAGCACGGCGGGCTGGCGCAGCGGCAGGTTGGCGACGTTCGCGGCGAGGTGCACCCGTTCGGTCCTCGCCGCCACCCACGCGAGCAGGGTCGACGTGTCGTGGAACCGCGGCTGGTACGGATGATCCTGGAACGTCACGAGGTCGTAGCCCGACGCCTCGGCGAGCACTGCGAGCCGCACCGCGAAGTCGGGCGGATCGTTGCGGGGCGTGACGAAGGTGCCGAACTGCAGCTCGTGTCCGTAGTGCATCGTGCTCCGATCGTGTCGGGGTGAGGCGGGTCGGCGAGGGTGCGGCGGGGGTACGGCGGTCAGATCGCCCGGTGGTCGACGAACGACATCCGCGGCCCGCGTCTCGGGCGGCCGCGGACGCCGGCCTCCTCGAGCAGGCGCACCACGCGGTAGCGGTGACCGGCCCAGGGCGTCATCGCCTCGAGCATCTCGTCGTCGGTCATGTCGCGGCCCCAGAGCGCGTGGCCGAGGTAGTTCGAGAGGTGGTAGTCGCCCACCGAGAGCGCGTCGGCGTCGCCGAACGCGCGCTGGGCGACCTCGGCCGCGGTCCACGCGCCCACGCCGGGCATGAGGGTCAGGCGAGCCGCGGCATCCGTGGTGCTCATGCCCGCCGCCTCCTCGAGGCGCGACGCGTACCGGGCGGCGTTCACGATCGTGCGAGACCGCCGCGGGTCGACGCCGGCCCGGTGCCACTCCCAGGACGGGATGGATGCCCAGCGGGACGGCGACGGCGCCACCCGCATGCGGCGCGGCGTCGGACCGGGCGCCTCGTCGCCGAATCGCCAGACGAGCGTGCGCCACGACTCGTGCGCCTGCAGCGTGATCACCTTCTGCTCCAGGATCGCGGGCACGAGCGACTCGAACACCCGACCGGTGCGCGGGATGCGCAGGCCGGGGTTGCGCCGGTGCGCGTCGTCGAGCAACCCGATCCGCGGCGTGAAGGTCGCGGGGTCGTCGCGTTCCCCGAGCACGTCGGGCGCCGTCGCGACCGCGGCCTTCGCGCCCGGTCCCCACGCCTCGCAGCGCAGCACGTCGGCGGCGGGCTGCGTGAAGCGCAGCGTCGCGACGCCCTCGTCGGTGCGCGTCGTTCGCCAGACCACGCCCGAGCCGTCACGGTGATACGTGGGGTCGGCCGGCCCGCGACGCAGGGTGCCGATCGTCTGCAGCAGGTCGGTCGGATGCCGCGGGCTCCAGGTCAGCTCGTGCTCGGCGATCACGCGTCCAGTGTGCACCACCGCGCTGACAGCCGGCCGCGGCATCCGCTCACCGGCCGTGCACGACGAGGACCGGGCAGTGCGCGTGCTCGGCGCACGCCGAGCTGACCGACCCGAGCAGGAGTCCGGCGAAGCCGCCGTGCCCGCGGCTGCCGAGCACGAGCATCTCGGCCGAGGTCGACTCGTCGATGAGCACCTCGGCCGCTCGCCCGCGACGCGTGCGGATGCCGAACCAGTCGGGCGCCTCCCCCTCGAAGACCTCCTCGGCGGCCCGCTTCACGATCTTCTCGGCGTCCTCCTCGGGCGTCCAGTCGGGTGTGGGGTAGTAGCCGCCGTACATGAACGACGGGTAGTTCCACACGGCGAGCGCCCGTACGCGCAGGTCGAGACGCGGCGCGAGTCCGACCGCGTAGCGCAGGGCTGCGACCGAGGACTCGGAACCGTCGACCCCGACGATCATCGGCGGCGGTCCGGGCTCGGGCTCGTGGTGCCGCTCAGGCGGGTGCGGATCCCGAAGGCTCTCGGGCATGTTCGCATCCTCCTCGGGGCGTCGGTGCGCCGCAAGAGGTCGCCGAGCGGAGTCGCGCTGGGCCGACGCGCGTGCTGCATACCCCGCCGACCCGCGCCCGGCAAGGCCCTCGACGCCGCGGCGGCAGGCGACCTAGCGTCGACGCATCCGTGCGAGAGGAGTCCCATGTCCGACCCCGAGATCACCCCCACCCGGCCCGAGGACGGCCCGGGCGAGAACCCCGACGACGGCAGGCGTCCCGACGAAGGCCGGCCGAGCGGCGACGAGATCCCGCTGCCCGAGGAGGTCCCCGCCGGAGACGAGACCGTCGCCGCGGACACCGCCTCGGGGGGTGCACCCGAACCCGCGCGAGACGACGCCGATGAGTGAGCGGAACGACCGCGACGACGAGGTCGGCGAGATCGTGGACCCGGCGGACCTGCCGGCACAGGTCGAGGTCTCGGAGCACGACGGCGTCACGCGCATCGACATCGCGGAGGACGCCCAGACGCGGCCCGGGGAGCCCGATCCGCCGGGACCACGCTGACCGTCGACGCGTAGGCTCGCTGCATGCGCTTCGGAACGCTCGACTTCGTGCCCGCTCTCGCCCGTCCCGACCTGCTCGCCGCCTCGACGGCCGAGGCCCTCGCCGCGACCGACGCCGAGTCGACGACGGATGCCGGGGGCGCCCTCGTCGCGGAGATCGACCCGGGCCTCGCCGACACGGCCGCCTTCTGCGAGCACTACGAGATCTCGATGGCCGACGGCGCCAACTGCGTCGTCGTGCAGGCCCGCCGCGGCGAGCGCACCTGGTACGCCGCGTGCCTCGTGCGCGGCTCCGACCGGGCCGACGTGAACGGCGTCGTGCGGCGCCACCTCGACGCACGCAAGCTCTCGTTCGCGTCGATGGACGACGCCGTCGCCCAGACCGCCATGGAGTACGGCGGGATCACGCCGATCGGGCTGCCCGCCGACTGGCCGCTCCTCATCGACGAGTCGGTCGCGACGCACGAGCGGCTCATCATCGGCAGCGGCATCCGCGGGTCGAAGCTGCTCGTGCCGGGGGCGTTCCTCGCGGCGCTGCCCAACGCCCGGGTGCTCGTGCTGGCGCAGGGCGCCTAGGACCTTCCCCCACGGGTACCCCGTGTCGGCGGCCGGGTGCAGACTGGCAGCATGTGCGGACGCTTCGCGAACGACGCCAAGGTCGACGAGATGATCCAGGAGTTCGTCGCCGAGGGCGGCGACTACCGCGACTGGAGGCCCTCCTACTCGATCGCGCCCACGCAGGTCGTGCCGATCGTGCGCGAGCGCAAGAACTCCGACACGGGCGAGGTCACGCGCTCGGTCGACGCCGCGGTGTGGAACTTCCATCCCTCCTTCATGAAGGACTCGAAGCGGCCGCAGTTCAACACGCGCATCGAGACGGTCGCCACGAACGGACTGTGGAAGGGCGCCTTCGCCTCCTCCCGCTGCCTCGTGCCGATGCGCGGCTACTACGAGTGGACGGGCGAGCCGGGGAGCAAGCAGGCGTGGTTCCTGCACGGCGATGCCCCCCTCCTCGCCGCCGCCGGCATCTACACGGCGCGCAAGGTCGACGACGAGTGGGAGGTCTCGATGTCGATCATCACCCGCGAGGCGAAGGATGCCTCGGGCGAGATCCACGACCGCATGCCGGTGTTCCTCGAGCCCGACGTGTGGGACGAGTACCTCGCTCCGGTGAAGCTCGACGACGCCGGCAAGGCGGACATGGTCGCGCTGCTCACGGGCGAGTCCGACAAGGTCGCGTCGTCGATCTCGAGCTACGAGGTCGACCGCAAGGTCAACAACTCGCGCACCGCGAACCCCGACGACGCGACGCTCATCGAGCCACTCGACTGAGGGGCGCGCGGCGCCGCGAACGCCGTACGTCTCGTCAGTCGCGCGCGTCGAGCCGCAGCGTGAGCGGATGCACCCGCTCGCCCACGACCGTCGCGACGATGCGCGGGCTGCTGATCGGGTCGTACTTCGCGTGGTACTCGTCGTCGATCGTCTCGGGGTCGGTGCCCGAGGCATCCGCGAAGTCGACCTCGCGTTCGACGCCACCGGCGGAGATCCGGCCGCGACCACGGGCCAGCGCGTTGACGTACCAGGGGTTGTCGGGCCCGTACGCGCTCCGCACGAAGAGGTCGTCGCCGACGCGCGCAACCCAGATGATGATCGGCTTGCTGAAGCTGCCGTCCCGGCGTCGGGAGGAGACGCGCAGCTCCTCCGCTCCCCCGATGCGGTCGAGCTCGTCGCTCGTCCAGGTGCTCATGCGTCGATCCTGACACCGGGCCTTGACAGCGGCGACCCCCTCGACGATAGTTAACCATAATGTTAACTAAGGAGCTCGCCGCCGAGGACGACCGGATCAGCCGGGTCTTCGGGGCGCTCTCCGACCCGATCCGCCGCGCGATGCTCTCGCGGCTCGCGCAGGGCGAGGCGACGGTGGGCGAGCTGTCGGCGCCGCATGCGGTGAGCGCTCCTGCGATCTCCCGGCACCTGCGCGTGCTCGAGTCGGCCGGGCTCATCACCAAGGGCCGCACCGGCACCTGGCGACCGTGCCGCCTCGACGTCGACGGGCTGCGCGCCGCCGACGCGTGGATGGCGCCGTTCCGCGAGTTCTTCGAGGACCGGTTCGACCGCCTCGCCGCGCAACTGGAGGAGGAACGATGACGACCACCGACCGGGGCTTCACGATCACCCGACTGCTCGGCGCCCGACGCGAGGCGGTCTGGCGCGCCTGGACGGATCCCGCGCACCTCGGCTGGTTCTTCAACCCCGACCACGACCCGGGCGCCGATCCGGTCGCGGTCGACCTCCGGGTCGGCGGCGCCTGGCGGCAGCGGATGGTGATCAGCGACGACACGTCCTACGTCACGGGCGGCGTCTACCGCGTGATCGACCCACCTCGGCGGCTCGTGTTCACCTGGGGTGCCGTGGGCGGATGGCCCGAGCTCGACCCGGCCGACCCCGAGGCCGCCGAGGCGCCGCTCGCGACCGTGCTGCTCAACGACCTCGGCGAGCGCACCGAGCTCGTGTTCCGCCTCGAGTTCCCGGCGGACGTCGACACCGAACGGCTGCAGGCATGGCTCGCCCGCGGCGTGCGCGAGGGCTGGACGGACACGATCGACCGGCTCGTCGTCGCCACCGGGGCATCCGTGGGCTGAGGCCGGCCCGACGCATCATCGCACGCGGTACGCGTCGTAGACCACGCGGTCCGCGCTGCGCGCGGCGGCCGCGACGAGCAGCGAGTCCTGCAGATGACGCAACTCGGGGATCGAGGTCTCGACGGTGACGACGATGCGGAAGTAGTAATCGGATGCCGCGACCGGCGCTCTGCGCAGCAGCGCTTCGAGCACGTCGGGCGGGCCCGAGCGGACGCCGCGCGTGCGCAGGTGCAGCAGGCCGCCGTCGGCGGTGCGCGCCGAGTACCTCGTGTCGATCTCGAGCACGCCGTCGTCGTGCACCACCTGCCAGTCGGCGCCAACGGGCAGGAGTTCGGCCTCGACGCCGTGCAAGAGGCGCCCGCCGAGGATGGGGATCACGCGGCGGTGGCCGGCGCGCGTGACGCCGTGGTCCTCGACCTCGCCGGCGACGACCTCGGCGCGGAACACCCGGTCGAGCCCGGTGGGCGGCGGTTCCGGGATCATCGGGGGCCTCCTTCGGCGCGGTGGTGCGACGCGTCCTCGACGGCGTCGCGCAGTCGCTCGAGTGCGGGCAGGGCGGCGTCGAGGGCGCGCCGGTCGTCGTCGCTGAGCCGTCCGAGCACCTCGGCGAGCACGTCGGCGCTGGCCCGGTCGAATCGCGCGAGCAGGTCGAGGGCCCGATCGGATGCCGCGACGACCACGCGGCGGCGGTCGTCGGTCGCGCCCCGCCGCGTCACGAGCTTCGCGCGCTCCATGTCGCGCAGCAGGTTGCTGATCGTCGGGCGGCTGAGGCCCAGCTCGTCGGCGAGTTCCCCCGGAGAGGACTCGCGCCCGGCGGGAAGTGCCCGGAGGACCTCGATCTGCGCGTCGGGGATCTCGGGCAGGTGCTCGGCCGACCTGGCGACCCGCAGCAGCGAACGTCGGAGCGGTGAGATGAGGCTGCCGAGCCTGGCGGCGGTGTGCGGCATCCGTCACACCCCCTGCGAGGACGTCGCCGACGCGCTGAGCGAGGATCGCTCGTTGAGGCGCGTCGGGTCGAAGCCCGCGGCGACCTTGTAGTCGCGAGCGATGTGCTCGAGCTGCACCTGCGGGATCACGTCGTGGATGTCGGCGAAGCCGCCCGGCGCACGTTCGTAGGCGAGCTGCATGACCTGCTCGGGTCCGAGGCGCCGGGTCATCTCGAGCAGGCGTGCCGTGGCCGGGCGGCGCTCGTCCTCGTAGGCGGCGAGCGCGCCCTCGACGGTCGGCTCGGTCGCCAACCGGTGCGCGAGGGTGCGCGCGTCGAGGATCGCCTGCGAGGCGCCGTTCGACCCGTTCGGGTACATCGCGTGCGCCGCGTCGCCGTGCAGCACGGTGCGCCCGAACGTCCACCGCGGGATCGGGTCGCGGTCGACCATCGGGTACTCGAGGATGCGCTCCGCCGAGGCGATGACCGACGGCACGTCGAGCCAGTCGAACCGCCAGTCGGCGAACAGGTCGACGATGGGCGCGGGGTCGACCGGGCGGTTCCAGTCGGACTGCGCCTCGGCGCCCTCGGCGGCGCGGCGTTCGGCGATGAAGTTGACCCGCGACCTCCCGGCCGGGGCATCCGGTGCCGCCAGCGGGTACGCGACGAACTTCTGCTCGCCGTCGCCCGCCATGATCATCGTGCGGCCGTCGAGGTAGGCGGGCACGACCGCCGTGCCGCGCCAGAGCACGAGCCCGTTCCACACGGGGTCGCCCTCGTCGGGATGGTGCTGCCGGCGGAGCGCGGAGTGGATGCCGTCGGCCGCGACGATCACGTCGGCCTCCATCGAGACCGTCGCACCGGATGCGTCGACGAAGCGCGCCACATCGGTGCGGCCGTCGCCGGCGCCATGGTCGACCGCGATCAGTCGCAGGCCCTGGCGTACCGTGCCGGCGCCGAGTCGTCGCTCGACCTCCTCGACGAGGAGCAGCTGGAACTCGCCGCGATGCACCGACAGCTGCGGCCAGCGATAGCCGGCCTCGAGGCCGCGCGGCTCGCTCCAGATCGGCTGGCCGTGGCGGTTGAAGTACGCGAGCCGGCCGGGTGCGACGCCGATGCCCGCCACCTGCTCCCCCATGCCGAGCTCGCTGAGCTCGCGCACCGCGTGCGGCAGCAGGTTGATGCCGACGCCGAGGGGCCGCAGCTCGCGCACCCGCTCGACGACCTGGATGTCCCGTTGTCCGGCGGCGTGCAGGCTGAGGGCGGCGACGAGTCCGCCGATCCCCGCTCCGACGATGACGATGCGCACTGGGGGCCTCCTTGCTCCATGGTGCAAACAGTTTTGCCACAAACGCATCGGCACTGTCAAGCGAGCGGATGGCGCGGCTAGTGTGTCCATCACCGCGATCCCGCGCGACGGGAGGGGGACCACGTGACCAGCGAGGCAGCACGGTTCGAGGGGGCCGTCGATCGCGATCCGTCGCGCGCGCACTGGATGGAGCTGTTCTTCGACCTCATCTTCGTCGCGCTCGTCGGCCAGCTCGCGCTCGGACTCCACGAGCATCCGAGCCTCGAGACGCTGCTGCTCTTCACGGCGCTCTTCGCGTCGGTGTGGTGGTCGTGGGTGAACCTGACGTTCACGGTGAACGTCATGCCGTGGCTCACGCGCAAGCAGCTCGCCGTCGTCATGCTCGCGGCGATGTTCGCGGTGGGGGCGATCGCGGTCGCCGCGCCCGAGGCGACCGGCGACCGGGCCTGGCTCTTCGCCGCCGGCAACGCGGCGCTGCGGTTCGTGCTGCTCGGGCTCTGGATCTCGCAGTCGTGGGGCGCCGGCACGGCGTCGCGGATCCGCCTGCTCGTCTACAACGGCGTGACCGCGCTGATCTGGCTGGTGTCGATCTGGGTGCCGAGCCCGTGGAACTTCGTGCTCTGGGGGCTCGTCATCGTCATCGAGGTGACGCTCCTCGTCACGAGCAGCCAGAGCTGGGCCGACCGCGTGCTCCCCAACATGAACGTGGAACACCTCTCGGAGCGCTTCGGGCTGCTCGTCGTCATCGTGCTCGGCGAGTCGGTGCTGTCGAGCGTCACGGCACTCGACGACGCGTTCACGGTCGCCTCCGGGCTCACCGCCCTCCTCGGTTTGGGCGTCATCTCGCTGCTCGCCTGGTCCTTCTTCATGTACGGCACGGATGCGATGCGCTCGGGGCTCGAGCACCTGCGGGAGGCGGGCGACTACCGGGCGATCCGCGACACCGTCGGCTTCCTGCCGTTCCTCATCGTGGTCGGCGTCACCGCGATCTCGGGCGCGCTCGTGAGCGCGATCCACGATCCGGGCGCGCCGCTGCCCGCGGCATCCGCCATCTCGCTCTGCGGCGGCATCGCGATCTTCTACGCGACGAACGCGATCATCTCGCTGCGCTTCGGACGGCCGCTCGGCGTGGTGCTGCGCTGGGCGGTGCCGGCGCTGGTGCTGACCCTCGCGCTCGTGCTCGCGTCGCTCGTGCTCGAATCCGGGCTCGTGATCCTCTGCGCCGTCGGCGTGCTGGCGATCATCGTGCTGATCGCCGAGCTCGCGGACCGGGCGAAGCCGAACGTCGCGACGTGATCAGTCGCGCTCGTCGAAGAACTCGATCGCGGCCTTCCGGAACACCCGCGACCCCGGCGCGTTGAAGTGGTGCCGGTCGGGCAGCTCGACGAACGTGCCGTTCGGCGTGGCCGCGGCGAGCGCCCGCGACCGCTCGAGGATCGCGTCCTCCGAGCCCGTGGCGAACAGGATCCGCTGCTCGGGCGGGTTCGACGGGTCGGGATCGGCGTCGCCGAGCCGCATCCCCTCGGCGAGTGCGATGAGCGCGCGCAGGTCGTTGCCCGCCACGCGCTCGGCGAGCGTCACGTAGTTCTGGGTGACCTTGTCGTCGACCGGGGTGCCGTGCTCGGCATAGGCGCGGGCCTGGTCGATCTGCAGGCGCGCGAGCGGACGCCCGTCGGGGATGCCGCCGAGCACCGCGCGCTCGACGTGGTGCGGCACCTGCACGGCGACCTGCCAGCCCACCCGCGCGCCGAGCGAGTAGCCGGCGTAGAGCACGGTGTCGAGCAGGTACGTGTCGAGCACGTTCACGATGTCGCCGACGAGGGCGTCCATCGTGTACTCCGCGGGGTCGTGCGGCTTGTCGCTCGCGCCGTGTCCCCGCTGATCGACGCCGAGCACCCGGAAGCCCGCGCGGGTGAGGTCGCGCACCCACCCCGTGCTCACCCAGTTGTCGCGGCAGCTCGACGCGAACCCGTGCACGGCGAGCACGGTCGGCGCATCCTCCTCGCCCCAGAGGTACGTCGCGAGGCGGTGTCCGTCGGCGCACATCACGTACTGCGGCGACGGCATCTCGGTGAGGGCGGGGATCGCGTCGATCATGTCGGCCATTCTCCCCCTCGGCCGCGGCCGGCGGCCTTTCGGGCTTCACACACCGACGCGGCGCCTACGATCGCAGGGTGTCCGCTCCCGTGCTCGCCGCCGTCCTGCTGTTCGCCAACGCGCTCTTCAACGTCGTCGCCTGGCCGCGGTTCTATCCGCGCATCGCGAACGATCCGCGCGCCCGCGACGCCGACGGACGTCGCACCCGCTTCTACACGGTGCACGTCGTGCTCATCGTGATCGCGCTCGTGCTCGCCGCGGCATCCGCGATCGCCGGCGTCGTCGTGCTGCTCTGAGCCCGCGCGACCGACGACCGCGGGCGGAGTCGCCTCACTGCCTGGGCAGGACCGTCAGGACGCGCTCGATGTGCACGCGGAACTCCCGCATGAACTCGGTCAGGAACGCCTCGGTGCTCTCCTTCGCGATGCCGCCGTCGTCGGTGAACACCTCGGGCGAGAACTGGATGTAGGCCTCGGGCGCGGTCATCTGCCGCGCGTTGCAGAAGCTCAGCACCGCGCGCAGGCTCTGCTGCGCGACGGCCGTGCCGATCGAACCGACGGATGCCCCGATGACGGCCGCCGGGATGTGGTCGAACGAGTTCTGGCCCCATGGTCGTGAGGCCCAGTCGATGGCGTTCTTCAGGGCACCTGGGATCGACCGGTTGTACTCGGGCGTGACGAACAGCACGGCATCCGACCGTCCGATCGCCGCCTTCAGGTCCATGGCCTCGGGCGGGTAGTCGTCGTCGTAGTCCTGGCTGTAGAGGGGCAGGCGCCCGATCGGGATCTCGGTGAACTCGAGGTCCGACGGCGCCACGCGGATGAGCGCCTTCGACAGCACGCGGTTGATCGAGGTCGACGACAGGCTCCCGACGAAGTAGCCGACGCGGTAGGTGGGCATGGTCTCTCCTCACTCTCCGTCGCCACGCTACGGCGAGGGGCGCGCGAGCAGCAGAGGGTTGCGGATGCCACGACGACGACCCTCGCGATGCATCCAAGCTTCCAAAGAAACGCTTGCAAATACTCCTTTGCAGCGATATCTTTGCATCATGAGCGAGCACGACGAGACCCCGAGACTGCATGAGGCGGTGCTCGATGCGGCGGCCCTGCGGGCGCTGGCGCACCCGCTCCGCATCCGCATCCTCGACGAGCTCTCGGCCTATGGCCCGCTCACCGCGACCGGCCTCGCCGATCGGCTGGGCGAGTCGAGCGGCGCCACCAGCTACCACCTCCGCCAGCTCGAGAAGCACGGCCTCGTGCGGGAGGTGAAGGGCCGCGGGACCGCGCGCGAGCGCTGGTGGGAGCGCCGGCCCGGCGGCATCGCCACTCCCGACGCCCGCGTCTTCGCACCGGGCAGCGCCGAGCGTCTCGCGACCCAGCTCATCACCAACGAGTGGGAGCGCGGACGCCAGCAGAACTACCACGAGTTCCTCGCCGAGGGCGAGGAGGCGTTCGGCCGCGAGTGGATCGACGCCGCGACGAGCGACACGGTGAACCTCCGCCTCACGGCCGACGAGCTGCGCGCGGTCGCGCGCGACGTCGAGGTCGTGGTGCAGGGCTACATCGACCGCTTCCGCGGCAACCCCTCACCGGGCGCTCGCCCGGTGCAGCTGCACCTCAATGCGTTCCCGCTCGTACGGGGCGCGGCATCCGACGACGACGCGCCGACCGAGATCGACGCACGAACCGAACACGACGCACGAACGGAGGACCCGTCATGAGTGCCACCCTGACCCGCCCCGCCTCCCCCGCCACGGGGATCGCCGCCGCCGCCATCCGCGCCGGCCGCGCGCTCGAGGCCTGGGGTCGAGCACACGCCGTGCGCCGTCGCGCGCAGCACCTCGAGGCGATCCGCCTCGCCGGCGAGGCCACCGAGGCCCGTCGCCGTCACGACGCGCTCATCGCGTCGACCACGCACGCGCCGCTCATCTGATGCGGATCACGGTCGCGGGCACGCACGCGAGCGGCAAGAGCACGCTCATCGCCGACTTCCTGGCGGCCCATCCCGAGTACGAGCACGAGCCCGAGCCGTACGAGTGGCTCGACGAGAACCTCGAGGCGCCCGACGCGGGCAGTTTCTTCCGCCAACTGCAGCTCGCGGTGCGGAGTTCGGGCGAACACCCTCCGGGCGCGCGAGTGATCGCCGAGCGATCGCCGCTCGACTTCCTCGCCTATCTCATGGCCCTCGACGAGCTCGGACGCAGCGGCCGGTCGGCCGGCCTCACCGCACGGGCCGAGCCGCTGGCGGCGGCAGGAATGCGCCACGTCGACCTGCTCGTCGTGCTCCCCCTCGGGTCCGGCCCCGATCGCATCGACGTCGACGGGTCCGAGGATCCCGCGCTCCGCGAGGCGATGAACGACCTCCTGCTCGAGCTCGTCGACGACGCCGGCCTCATCGGCGAGCACACGACCGTCGTGGAGGTCTCCGGCTCCCCCGCTCGGCGGCTCGCGGCGCTCGAGGCCGCCGTCGCGGCATCCGTCGCAGCCGATGACCTCAGGCGTGGATGAGGCTCGCCGACTGGCAGGCCCCTGTCGCTGCACGACGTCAGGCCAGCTGCCGCCGCGCCTGTGCGGCGAACCGACCGTCCAGCGCCATGAGCTCCTCGTACGTGCCCGACTCCATCACGCGCCCGCGCTCCAGGTAGTAGATGCGGTCGGCGTCGACCACCGTGCTGAGCCGGTGTGCGATGACGATGCGGGTCGCGGCCAGTCCCGCGAGGCTCTCGGCCACGATCGACTGGGTCGCGTTGTCGAGGGCGCTCGTCGCCTCGTCGAAGAGCAGGATCCGCGGGTCGCCCGCCAGCGCCCTCGCGATGAGCAGTCGCTGGCGCTGCCCGCCCGACAGCGTCGAGCCGCCCTCCGAGATCGACGTGTCCATGCCCATCGGCATCGCCTCGATGTCGGCGGCCAGCCCGGCTGCCGCGGCCGCTCGCCACGCGTCGTCGACCGTGAGGTCGACCGCGGAGCCGATGATGTTCGAGCCGATGGTGCCGGGCAGGAGCTCCACCGCCTGCAGCACCACTCCGAGCTGCCGCCGCACGGCTCGGACGTCGATGCCCGCGAGGTCCTGGTCGTCGTAGAACACGCGTCCCTCGTCGGGCTCCTCGAAGCCGAGCAGGAGCCGACCGAGCGTCGACTTGCCCGAACCCGACGGCCCGACGAGGGCGATCGAGCCGCCCGCCGGGATCCGGATCGACACGTCGTCGAGCACCAGCGGCCCGTCCTCCTGGTAGCGGAACGAGATCCGGCTGACCTCGACCGTGCCGCGGAGGCGACCGGGATCGGATTTCGCGAGGTCGTGCTCGGGCGGCTCGGTGATCACCGGCAGCACCCGCTGCAGGCCGGGGACCGTCCGCAGGACCAGGGTGGTCGACTGGGCCATCGCGAGCACGGCGACGACGACCTGGCCGTATGCCGCGTTGACCGCGAGGAACACGTCGGGCGCCACGGGCTGGGCCTGGCTCAGCCCGACGACCGCGAACAGCACGATCGACGACACCACCGGGAACACCGCGCTGACGACCGCCACGAGGTTCTCGACGGTCCGCACGCCGTTCCAGCGCTCCCGCTTCTGGCTGAACGACGACGCCCACGACTGGAAGGCCTGCTCCTGGGCGCCCGCGACGCGGAGCTTCCCGATGCCGCTCACGAACTCGAGCAGCATCCCGCTCAGCCGACCGGAGACGCGCTCGACCGCGCGCATGCGCCGGAGCTGCAGCCGGCCGGCCAGGAGCATCGTCAGCACCAGGGCCCCGATCAGGACCGTGGCGATGATCCCGAACGTGACGCTGTAGTACCAGATGAGTCCGAGGCTGACGAGGGAGAACACCCCGCCGAGCAGCGACGTGACCGCCGTGCCGCTGATCAACTGCACCACGGTGCCCACCGAGGTCACGCGGAAGGCGAGATCGCCGGCGGTGAAGCGACGGAAGAACGTGGTCGGCAGCGAGAGCAGGCGGCTCCAGATCGCCGGGCCCAGGTAGCGGTCGACCCTGCCCTGGATGCGGAGCACCGCGATCGCCGTCGTGAGCTGGAACGCGGCGCCGGCCAGCGCGGCGACGATCAGCGCCAGCGTCAGCTGCAGCAGCTCCGACAGGTCCGCCTCGGGGATGACGCTGCCCACGATCAGCCCGGTCACGATCGGGACGGCCAGCGCGAGCAGGGCGGTCGCGAGCGAGGTGGCCACGAGGCGCGCGAGGTCGCCCCTCGACTCGGCGAGCGCGCTCGTGACGAGTCGGCCGATGGACAGCGGGCCGTCGGGCAGCGGGCGGTACACGGCGAAGGCGCCGGGCTCGACCCCCGCCGCACGCCGCTCGTCGACGGCCACCCGCGTCCCGGCCGCCGTGTCCACGAGCTCGTACCGTCCCGACCCGACGGGCAGGATCGCGACCGGACGATGTCCGTCGGCGAGGAAGCCGAGCATGGGACCGGAGTCCTCCCGCCACCATCCCGCGCTGAGCGCCACCCGTCGGGTCCGCACGCCGGAGGCGCGCGCGAGCCCCTGGAGCGGATCCTCGCCGGGCGTGCTCGGTGGGGTGGGCACGCTCGCCACGCCCTGTGCCCTCGCGACGACGCGGAACGCGCCGAGCAGCGGGTCCTCGCCCGTGGGTCGTCGCAGCGACCCCTCGTCCTGCCCCACGAGCGCGCCGAGGGTCTCGAGCCCGTCGGCCATGGCGCCCTGGTGGTTCCTCCGCTGCAACTGGACCCGCTCGGCGTCGTCGCGGAACCGGCGCTCCCGGACCAGCGAGACCGCGCTGCCCAGCCGCTCGTCTGCGCCTTCCCGCTCGCCCGGTTCCGCGGCCCCCTGGGGCGCGTCGGCCGGTGCGAGGGCGTCGGCGAGCTCGCCGAGCCACCGCCGGCGGCGATCCCGGTCCGCCTGGGCGGCGATCGCATCGCGACGCACGGCCGAGTCGGCTCCGCCGACGGCGATGAGGCGGATGCCGCCCGCCCGCGTCTCGTCGACGCCGAACATCGTCGTCCCGGTCATCGCCGTGCCGACGTGCAGCCGCGGCCCGTCGCCCTCGCGGCCGACGGCGAACATCTCGATGGTGCCGCGGACGACCTGCCACGACGCCTCGGGTTCCGACAGCGCGAGCGGCCGGTTGGCGCCCAGCTCGAGGACGTCGCCGCCGTCGGGCGTGCGAGCGGTCTCCTCGACCCCCGTCATGTCGGCACCGTGCCGTCCGCCGCGAACAGGCTGGCGTAGGCGCCGCCGCGGCCGATCATCTCGTCGTGGGTCCCCCGCTCGGCGATGCGTCCGCGATCCATGACGACGATCTCGTCGCAGTCCCGGATCGTGCTGAGCCGGTGGGCCACGATGAGGGTCGTGCAGCCGCGTCGTCGGATGTTGCGGTCGATCTGCTCCTCGGTGGTGGGATCGAGCGCGCTCGTCGCCTCGTCCAGGATGAGGATCCGCGGCTCGCCCACCAGGGCGCGCGCGATCTCGAGCCGTTGCGCCTCGCCGCCGCTGAAGTTCGATCCGCTCTCGCGTACCGTCGTGAGGTAGCCGTCGGGCCGGCGGGCGATCTGGTCGTGGATGCAGGCATCGTGCGCCGCCTGCACCACGCGGTGCTCGGGGATCGACGTGTCCCACAGGGTGAGGTTGTCGCGCACCGTGCCACTGAAGAGCGTGATGTTCTGGTCGACGAGGGCCAGGGACGTCGTCACTGTGTCGCGCGGCCACTCGTCGCGCGGCACGCCGTCGAGGAGGACCTGCCCGCTCCACGGGCGGAAGAGGCCCGACACCAGTCGGGTGATCGTGGACTTGCCGCTGCCCGAGCCGCCGACGATCGCGACGCGGCTCCCGGGCCTCACCACGAGGCTCACGCCGTCGAGCAGCGGCGCCTCGAGCGGGCTGTAGCCGAAGGTCAGGTCGCGGAGCTCGAGCCACCCCGTCAGGCGCACGGGATGCGTCGCGGCCCCGGTCGAGCTCGGAGGCGACGGCGGGTCGGCGAGGTCGTCCACCGGGTTCGTGAGCACGTCGTCGAGCCGTTCGAGGTCGCCGCTGATCTCCTGCAGCGTGCCGCCGAGCTGGACGAACCGGCCGATCGGCTCGGTCGCGCGGGTCATCAGCAGCTGGAACGCGATCAGGGTGCCGAGGCTCATCGCCCCCGTAACGACCGTGAGCCCGCCCCAGCCCAGGATGGCCGCCGTGGTCAGCGCGGCCAGCAGCGGCGGCACCACGAACAGCGGGAGCGACGCCATGCCGAGATGCTGCGCGCCGCTGACGGTCTTCGCGTGCAGCCCGGCGATCCTGGCGAACAGGTCGGACTCGCGCCCGGCGGCCTTCACCGACTCGATCGACCGGATGCCGCTCATCGCGCTGCCGAGCAGGGCGCCCCGGTCCTGGAGCACGCGGAGGTTCTCGTCGCGTCGACGACGTCCGACCGCCCGCAGCAGTAGCACGTTGACGACGGCGGCGGCCACGCCGACGAGCGTGAGTCCGGGACTGTAGCCCGCCATCACGATGAAGTAGAAGACCACCACGACCGAGTCGATGAGCACGGCGGCGACCTCGCTCGACAGCAGGACGGCGACGCGGTCGTTCCGGGAGACCCTGCCCGAGACCTCGCCCGGCGATCGCTGGGCATAGAACGACACTGGAAGGCGGAGGACGTGCCAGAGGAACACGCCCGAGCTGTGCAGTGCGAGCTTCGTCTCGAGTCGCAGCAGGTAGTGCTGGCGCAGCACGCTCAGCACGAGGATGACCAGGGCGGCCCCCGTGAGCAGGCCCAGGAGTGGCCAGATCGCACCCGGCTGCTCCTCGACGAGCACCTGGTCGACGAACGCCTTCGTGGCCACGGCTGCGGCGAGGCCGGGGATGACGAGGAGCAGGCCCGCGAGCACCGCGAACAGGAGTCCGCCCATCGAGTGCCGCACGCGGCGGGCGAGGGCGGCGAGCACGCGCGGCGGCGTCCCGCCGGTCCGGAACCCGTCGCCCGGGCGCATCCGCAGCACGACGCCGGTGAACGACCGATCGAACTCCTCGTCGGTGACGGTCCGCGTGCCGTGCGCCGGATCGTTGAGGAACCAGCGCCCCGGGGCGTACCCCTCGACCACGACGAAGGTGTTGAACCCCCAGAAGACGATCACCGGAAGGTCCTCGGCGCGCAGCTCGTCGACCTCCTCGTCGACCTCCACCGCCTCCATGCCGTAGGCGCGCGCGGCCTGCAGGACGTTGGCCACCGTGACCCCGTCGCGCGAGACGCCGCTCGCCTGGCGCAGCTCGGTGAGCGGCACCCATCTGCCGTGGTACGCGAGGACCATCCGGAGCGACGCGGCACCGCATTCCGTCGCGTCCATCTGCAGCACGGTCGACGTGCGCACCCGACGTCGGCGAGGTGGCTCGAGCACCCGCCCGGTGGTCGCCCCACCCTCGTCGTTCATCCCGCCTGCCGATCCGAGGGGAACAGCAGCGAGATGGGTGGTTCGACGGCCGTGATCACCGAGGCGTTGATGAGCGTGCCGGGGATCAGCGGTTCCGGCGGACCCTCCCCCGACGTCCACGCGTAGCCCGACGGCGTCGACGCCGGGGTGAGCGTGACCTCGACCTGGATGACCGGTGCGCCGCCGACGACGATCTCGGTGATGTCGCGGTTGTTCAGCAGGGCGTTGACGCCCTCCCTCGTCGCCGGATAGCTCCCGACCCGTTCCACCGTGCCGAGCAGCAGCCCGTACTGCTCCGATGGGATGGTGGTCACCGAGATCTGCACCGGCATGCCCTCCCTGATCGGCTGGCGACCGCTGACGGGTACGTAGATGAAGCAGTGCAGGTCGTCGTCGTCGGGCTGGATCGTCACGATCGGTGCACCCGCCTCGATCCGGTCGCTCGGGAACGCCAGCATCTCCACCACGCGGCCGTCGTTCGCGGCCGTGACCGTCGTCTCGCCGGCATCCGCCGTCTCGACGGCCGCCAGCGGATCGCCCGCCGCCACGTCGTCGCCCGGTGCGACGAACACCGCCGTGACCTGGCCCGCCTGCGGTGACACGCTGTCGAAGGTGCCGTACTGCGTGAGCAGCACGCCGGCGCCGGGGAACGTGGTCTGCACGCTGCCGACCAGGCACCACACCACGAAGGCGACGAGCAGGAGCCCCACCGCGGCGAGGGCGATCCAGCTGCGGGGCCGGGTGACGCGCACCGCGGTGTCCAGCTGCTCAGGACTCGAGAGGTGCGCGACAGCGTTCTTGCGGTACGTCGGTGAGCTCACGGCATCGCCCCTCCGAGTCTCGAGCGCGAGGTCGGACGCGCTCGTAACCTGCATCACGGGTCACCACCGACGATGCCAGAGGGATGCTCGAGCGGTCGCTCCGCCACGCGCGGACCGCCCGCGTGCCCCGAGAATCTCGACGTCGGTCCAGTGAAGGGACGCATGTGAGGTCGATCTGGACCGCGGCGCGAACGCGCCCCATCCTGCTCGTCGCGGTTGCCGCGTTCATCCTGCTGGCGGTCGCGACGACGCTCGTCGTCACCCTCGGCGGGGGCGCCTCATCTGCGCTCGAGCCGACCTCCATCCCGACCTCGACCGAGGCCTCCCCGACACCGAAGCCGCGTGCGACGCCGACCCCGACGCCCGCACCCACGCCGGCTGCGGGCGTCGTCGAGGCGCCGCCGGCCCCGGCCCCGGGGCCCGTACCGGAGGACGCGGCGCCCGAACCTGCCCCGGCACCTGCCCCCGAGCCCGCCGCATGGCCGCCGCCCCGCGGCGCCACCGAGTTCGGATGGGTCGGAGGGGGCGACTACGTTCAATGCCCCGACATGACGGGTGACCAGGTCGTGGTGAAGGACTTCTACTGGACCGCCCCCCACGCGACGACCGTGGAACTCTACGTCGCGATCACGAACCGGGACGCGCAGGCGACCGACGGCTACACACTGGTGGCCTCCGTGCAGGGCCCCTCAGGTGTCGCGGGAGTCCCGATCGCCTGCGGAGCGGGCAACTCGTACACGATCAAGATCCTGACGATGAATGCCGCCGGCTCTGCCGCCACCCACATGTGGGGCGGCATCGGCCTCTAGCCGAGCGCATGGGACGCCGGGCCGCCCCGCCCGCCGCCTACGACGACAGCAGTTCCCGCCGGACCACTCCGGCACTCCAACGCCCGAGCAGCACACCGGCCACGGTGTCCGAGACGTGGTGCTGGCCGCGGTAGATCCGCGAGAGCGCGATGGCCCCCGGGATCCCGTAGCGCAGCAGCGGCCCGAGGACTCGGCTGCCCCGGACGCCGTGGCGGTCGAGCAGGTCGGCGAGCGTGGTGTGCAGCGCGACGGCCGCCGCCGTGTGCCCCGAGGGGAACGACGACGTCGCGTGTGGGTGCTCCGGCCGCCACACGCCCTGGGGTCGCGGCCGGCCCACGAGCGCCGCTGAGCCGACGAAGCAGGTCGTCTCGAGCGCGAGCGCAGCAGCGGGGGCGGCGGCGGAGCGCCAGTCGCGCGTGAGCCACCATGCCACGCCGCACCAGAGCGCCCCGTTCGCGATCGTCTGCGGCACCCCCGAGTACCAGGAGAGCGGAGCGGTGACCCGATCGAGCAGCTCGCGCGACTCGGTCGGATCGATCGGCGCGCCGTCGTCGACTGGTCCGTGGCCCAACGCCGCCTGCAACGCGCGCACGGGCCGGTCCTCGAGGGGATCGTCGCCGCCGACCAGCCGTGCGACACGACCGGCCGCAGCGAGGACGGCGATCGCTCCGAGCCCCGGGAGGACGAAACGAGCGGAGGACCCGGTGCATGCCCGCAGCCTAGTCGGCGCGTGTCGGCCACCGCGGCTCCGCCACCGAGGTGGGGAAAACGGCCCGGGTCGATGACCCGGGCCGTTTCGCTTCTGGTGCGCAAGGGGGGAGTTGAACCCCCACGCCCTTTCGGGCACACGGACCTGAACCGTGCGCGTCTGCCTATTCCGCCACTTGCGCATGCTGCGACGCACACAGGTGCGAACCAGCCAACCGAGACTAACATCTCGTCGCGGCGATCGCCATTCGGCGCCACCGCGCCGGCAGCACCCTCCCGAATGCAGGAAGAATCGCCCGACACGCCGGCCGCAGGAGCTCGACACGCCGCACCCGGGCCGGAACTTCCTGCAGAAGCCCCTGCCCCCCGGCGGAGGGCCGCCCATGCTCCCAGACCCGATCCCGACCCGCAACCACCCCGGCAACGTGGCACCAGGCCCTCGCGCTGACCCTCGATGCGGCCCTAGCATCGACAGAGGTTCTGGCGCCCGCACCGACCGAAGCGACGAGACGTTCCCCCCCACGACGCGACGAGACGAAAGGATCGCCCCCGTGACCCATTCCCCCATCGCCCCCGAGGCGGCCGACCTCAGCGGCATCCGCGGCTACCTGTTCGACCTCGACGGGGTGCTCACGCCCACCGCGGTCGTGCACATGCACGCGTGGTCGCGGCTGTTCACGCCCTTCCTCGAGTCGCATGGCGCGAAGCCCTACTCCGACGACGACTACTTCGCCTACATCGACGGCAAGCCGCGCTACGACGGGGTCCGGTCGCTGCTCGCGAGCCGGGGCATCGTCGTCGACGAGGGCGAGGTGACGGATGCCGCGACCGCCGACACGGTGCACGGCCTCGGCAACCGCAAGAACGACGCCTTCAACGCCACCCTCGCCGAGGAGGGCGTCGAGCCCTATCCGGCGAGCGTCGTGTTCCTCGACGCGGTCACCCGCGCAGGCGCGAAGGTCGCCGTGGTCTCGAGCTCGAAGAACGCGCCCTCGGTGCTCGCCGCGGCCGGCCTCGCCGACCGGTTCGAGATCGTCGTCGACGGCGCCGTGGCCGCACGCGACGGCCTGCCCGGCAAGCCCGAGCCCGACACGTTCGAGCGCGCCGCAGAGCTGCTCGGCCTCGACACCGCCGAGTGCGCCGTCGTCGAGGATGCGGAATCCGGCGTGAAAGCCGGCGCGGCCGGGGAATTCGGTATCGTCATCGGGGTCGACCGCGGCGTCGGCCGCGAGGCCCTCCGGGAGCTCGGGGCCGACGTGATCGTCGACGAGCTCGACGAGCTCATCCCCGCCGTCGAACGCGCGGCCGCGGCATCCGGCGCCGCATCGGACGACGCCCCCACGAACGCCACCGCCGCCCCCTCCCCCACCCCCAGCACCCGAGAGGAACCTGCATGAGGTTCGCCGACCACGACCCGCTGAACCGCAGCCGGTTCCCCATCGACGAGTGGGCGCTCACCGAGACCGAGTTCGGCGTCGATGACATGGGCCGCACCGAGACCCTGTTCGCCGTGGGCAACGGCTACCTCGGCCTGCGCGGCAACGTCGAGGAGGGCCGCGACGGCCACATGCACGGCACGTTCGTGAACGGCTTCCACGAGACGTGGCCCATCCGCCACGCCGAGGAGGCGTTCGGATTCGCCCGCGTGGGCCAGACGATCGTGAACGCGCCCGACGCGAAGGTCATCCGCCTCTACGTCGACGACGAGCCGCTCGTCATCACCGTCGCCGAGATCCTCGCCTACGAGCGTCGGCTCGACTTCCGCCTGGGCTCGCTCTCCCGCTCGATCGAGTGGCGCACCCCGTCGGGCAAGCGCGTGCTCATCACGAGCCGGCGCATGGTGTCGTTCACCGACCGGCACCTCGCGCTCATCGACTACGAGGTCGAACTGCTCGACGCGGATGCCGCGGTGACCATCTCGAGCCAGATCCTGAACCGCCAGGACGGCCGCGACGAGTACCGCTCGGGCGTGCAGGAGCCGCAGGGCGCCTTCGACCCGCGCAAGGCGGAGCAGTTCACCGAGCGCGTGCTGCAGCCGCGCGTGAAGCGCGCGGAGGGCTCGCGCTACATGCTCGGCTACCAGTGCACGAACTCGGGCATGACCCTCGCGATCGGCGCCGAGCACTCGATCGAGACCGAGAACGAGTTCACCGAGTCGGGCACCATCGGCGACGACCTCGCCAAGCACATCTACCGGGTGCACGCGAAGCAGGGCCAGCCGATCCGCATCACCAAGGCGATCAGCTACCACACGGCTCGCACCGTGCCGGCGCGCGAGCTCGTCGACCGCGCCGACCGCACGCTCGACCGGGCGGCCGAGCTCGGCGTCGCCGAGATCTTCGACCAGCAGCACTCGTGGCTCGACGACTACTGGGCGCGCTCGGACGTCGAGATCGAGGGCCACCCGTCGCTCCAGCAGGCCATTCGGTGGAACCTGTTCCAACTCGCGCAGGCCACCGCCCGCACCGACGGCGACGGCGTCGCCGCGAAGGGCGTCTCGGGCTCGGGCTACGGCGGCCACTACTTCTGGGACAGCGAGATCTACGTCCTGCCGTTCCTCAGCTACACGGCCCCCGTCGTCGCGCGCAACGTCCTGCGGTTCCGGCAGCGGATGCTCGACGCCGCCCGCGGCCGTGCGCTCGAGCTCAACCAGCGCGGGGCCCTCTTCCCCTGGCGCACCATCAACGGCCTCGAGTCGAGCGCGTACTACGCGGCCGGCACCGCGCAGTACCACATCGACGCGGACATCGCCTTCGCGCTCTGCCAGTACGTCGCGGCGACGGGTGACGTCGACTTCCTCGCCCGCGGCGCGATCGACATCCTCGTCGAGACGGCGCGCATGTGGGAGGACCTCGGGTTCTGGCGCACCGGCGCCGACGACGTGTTCCACATCCACGGCGTCACCGGGCCCGACGAGTACACGACGGTCGTGAACGACAACCTCTACACGAACGTCATGGCCCGGGCGAACCTCGCCGCGGCGGCATCCGCCGTCGACAACCTGCAGGTGAACGACCCGGTCGCGTACCACAAGCTCGTCGCCCGCCTCGAGGTCACGCCGGCCGAGGTCGCGAGCTGGCGCCGGGCGGCCGCGCACATGCACATCCCGTTCGACGAGCAGCTCGGCATCCACCCGCAGGACTCCGCGTTCCTCCAGAAGGAGCTGTGGGACCTCGAGAACACCCCCGAGGATCGCCGCCCGCTGCTGCTGCACTACCACCCGCTCGTCATCTACCGGTTCCAGGTGCTGAAGCAGGCCGACGTGGTGCTCGCCCTCTACCTGCAGGGCGACCGGTTCTCGACCGAGGCGAAGCGCGCGAACTTCGAGTACTACGACCCGCTGACCACGGGCGATTCGACGCTGTCGGCGGTCGTGCAGTCGATCATCGCGGCGGAGGTCGGCTACCACGAGCTCGCCATGCGGTACTTCCGCTCTGCGCTGTTCGTCGACCTCGCCGACCTGCACCACAACGCGGCCGACGGCGTGCACGTCGCCTCGACCGGCGGTGTGTGGGCCGCGCTCGTGTCGGGCTTCGGCGGCTTCCGCGACCACAACGGCGTCTTCTCCTTCGATCCGCGACTGCCCGACGACTGGCGCAAGCTCACCTACCGGCTCACGCTGCGCGGCACGCGCGTGCGGGTCGAGCTCGAGCCCGAGTCGATCACCTTCGTCGCCGAGGTCGGCGACGAGGTGCGGGTCAAGGTGCGCGGCGTCGACGTGGTCGTCACGGCGGATGCCCCGGTGACCGTGCCGCTCGACGGCCAGGGCCCCCGGCTCTACGGCGCGCCGACCATGCGCGACGTCACCGGATCGCGCCGCGCGGACGGCACGCTGCTCACCGCCTCGATCCCCACGCTGTCGCTCGACGTCGACGCGGAGGAAACGGCGATCCCCGTGGACTGACGGCAGGCGCTCACCAAGTGGTGAGCGCTGCCTCGGGCGCCTCCCGGGTGCGACCGAGCTGTTGCTCCACTTCCGGCGCGACGACGATCACGGCATCCGGTGCCGCGGCGGCCAGGCGTCGCACCGCCTCAGCCTCACTGCGCGGGCGGTCCACGATCGGAACGGCATCGCCCCAGATCTCGTCGACCACGCGGTACGCCGAGTTCGACCACTGCCCCGTGAGCGAGAACAGCCATTGGTTCTGCAATCGCGCCCGCGTCGACGTGTCGAGCCCCGAGGGCACCAGGAAGTGCTGGGTCTGAGGGTCGACGACCGACGCCGCCAGCAGGAGTTCACGTGCAGCGTCCGATGCGTCCGCGGCCGGCGCGTGGATCTCACGCAGCCAGGCCGCCCGTGCTTCGTATCCCGGCGATCGGCGCAGGGAGACACCCGTCGTGCTGACGCTGACGACGCCCGAGTACACCAGGAGCACGATGACCGCGGCGATCGCGGTGGCGGCGTACAGGGCCGGCCGTTTCAGGACGCCCCGTCGCCCGGTCGGTGCGGTCATCTCGGACGCGGCCCTCGAGCCGTCGGTCGAGAGGACCGCCACGGTCGCAACCGCCAGCACGATCGACGCCAGCTGCACGGCTGTTCCGAGTTTCACGAAGTAGTACCCGAATGTGCCGGTCGCCGCGATCTGCACCGCCGCCACGATCGCGAGCAGGACGAGACCGACGAAGGGAAGTACCACCTCGCCCGCGGTCCGAGCACGATCACCGCCGGGATCGTGCACATGACGTCGGGCCACCGTCCATCCGGCCAGGATGCACAGGATGACGGCGACGACAGGCGGCGACAACATCTCCACTCGCGAGCCGCTGATGAATCCACCGTCGACGACCAGGCGCGAGACCGTCGCAGCCTCGACGGATTCGTCGATGAGGATCTTGAATGCGACCAGACCCCCGATCACTGTGGCTGCGACGAGCCCCGCCATCAGGATCCAGGGTCGCGACGCCGAAGGCCAACGGCGACGGCGCAGCGGAACGACGGCGACGAGGACCGCAGCGACGGCGACGGGCAGGAGAAGCGCCCAGTTGTGCGCGATACCGAGCATCGCTCCGGACAGCGCGAGAAGGGGCGCGAGCGGCCCGATCGTTCGCAGGGGAATCACGATCAGCGGTATGCAGGCCAGCAGCGAAGCAGCCTGCAGGAAGTTGGGGAACCCGTACAGGACCAGGCTCCCGGCTGCCCCGGGACCGGTTGTGAAGCCGATCGTCGCCAACGCGACCAACGGCGAGGCGAGGATGGGCCGGCGCCGCAACTGAGGCAACGAAGCGAGCCCGGCGACGACCGAGATCACCGAGGCGATCGCGATGATCGCCATCGCATGCGTGTAGGCGACGAGTTCCGCCGAGGGGTCGCGGACCTCGAGGCCGACGGTCGTGTCCATGACGGTCGCGGCGAGTGCGTGGAAGCCCTTCGGGTAGTCCGCGTACATCCAGGAACCGAACGGGCCGTCGTCGGCGAGTCCGGTCATCGAGCCCGTCCGGCGGAGCATCTCGGCCATGTTGAAATGCGCGGCGTGGTCCCACCCGTGTGAAAGGACATTGAGTGCGGCCTCTCCGTTCGAGACGGCGAACAGGGGTGCGATCAGCCAGGCGGTGAAGGCGCCGGAAGCGGCCACGAGCCCGTCGACTGCCCGGAACCGAGGGAGGAGGCTTCGCAGCGGGACCGTGCCCGAGACGGCGAGCCCCGCGATGACGCCGACTGTGGCGCCGGCGACGACGCCCAGACGACTCACGGAACCGAGCTCGAAGGGCAAGACCCAGGTCAGTGGCAGCCACCCCAGGATGAGGCACCCCACGAAGAGCACCCGCCTCGATGCCTCTCGGGACGTCGGAAGGGCCATCGCCGCAACCAACCAGATCGCCGCGAGGGGCCACCCGCCGAGGGCGCCGACGAACTGCGCGCCGAGCAGTGCGCCGAACACGGCGAGTCCGACGCCGATCCCGACGATGAGCGACCGACCGGACCTCGCGGGAGCCCCGACGCCTCGGCGCACGCTGGCAGGCATGCGACCACCCTAGGAGGTCGGTTCATGCTCGGGTGCGACAGCTGACGGGCTGTCGCTCGACGTCGACGCCGGCGAAACCGCGATTCGCGTGGACTGACGGCGGTCGTTCACAGCCGCTGCGGCTACCATGACACCATCGACGAACGGGATCGGGAGACCTGTGGGCCTACTGGACAACTTCGAGAAGGGTCTCGAACGCGCCGTGAACGGCGCCTTCGCGAAGACCTTCCGCTCGGGGCTGCAGCCCGTGGAGATCACGGCGGCGCTGAAGCGCGAGATCGACACGAAGGCGGCGGTCGTCTCGCGCGACCGCGTGCTCGTGCCGAACACGTTCACGGTGCGCATGGCGCCGACCGATCATGACCGCATGGCGGGCCTCGGACCGGCGCTGATCGACGAGCTCACCGACCTCGTGCAGAAGCACGCCGCGAGCCAGCGCTTCCAGTTCGCCGGCGGCATCTCGATCACCCTCCAGCCCGACCCCGGCCTCTCCGAGGGCATGGTGCAGGTCGACTCCCGCAACGTGAAGGGCCAGGTCGCCTGGACGCCCGTGCTGGACGTGGGCGGCAAGCGGTACCCGATCCTCAAGGGCCGCACGGTCATCGGCCGCGGCAGCGACGCCGACCTCACGCTCGACGACTCCGGCGCGTCGCGCCGCCACGCCGAGGTGCAGTGGGACGGCACCCGCGCGCGCGTGCGCGACCTCGGCTCGACGAACGGCACCCAGCTCAACGGCGCGCCCGTGCGCGAGGCCGTGCTCGAGCCCGACTCCGTGATCACCATCGGCCGCTCCCGGATCGTCTTCCGCGTGTTGGCCCAGGCCTCCGCGCCCGCCGGCCGTGGCGCCGACCCCGCTACGCAGCGCCACGACATGGGCGGGTTCTGGGGGCCCGGCGAATGAGCGAACTCACCCTCCTGGTCCTCCAGCTCGGTTTCCTCGTCCTGCTCTGGGTCTTCATCTTCGCGATCGTCTATTCGCTGCGCAGCGATCTGTTCGGCCAGCGCGTCCGCAAGCTGCAACCGGATGCCGCAGCAGCCGCACCGGCGCCTGCGGCCGCGTTCCCCGTCGCAGCGCCCGCCTCCGCATCCGCCGTCACCTCGGCGCACCCCGCCGCGCCCGCCTCCGGCCCGGGCGGCGAGACCGCCTCGACCGAGAACGCGACCCGCCTCGTCATCACGAGCGGCCAGAAGGCCGGCGCGGAGTTCCCGCTCGGCCGCGACGAGATCACGATCGGCCGGTCCAGCGACTCCGCGATCATCATCCGCGACGACTACACCTCCACCCACCACGCCCGCCTCATGCTGTGGAACGGCCGCTGGATGATCCAGGACCTCGACTCCACGAACGGCACGTTCCTCAACGGCTCCCGAGTGACCGTGCCGACGCCCATCCCGCTCGGAGCCACCGTCAAGGTCGGAGCGACGACGTTCGAGCTGCGGCGGTAGCCCATGGCGAACGTCAAGGCGAGCGCGGCCGTCTCGCACGTCGGCCGGATCCGCTCGAACAACCAGGACTCCGGCTACGCCGGGCGGCGCCTCTTCCTCGTCGCCGACGGCATGGGCGGGCACGCCGGCGGCGACATCGCGAGCGCCATCGCGACGCGCCGCATCGCCGAGGCAGACGCCGACTACGGCACCGGGCCCGAGGCCGCCGCCGCCCTGGAGGGCGCGCTCGTCGCCGCGAACCGCCAGCTCGCCGAGACGGTCGCCGAGCACTCCGAGCTCACCGGCATGGGCACCACGGTCAGCTCGCTGCTGATGCAGGACGACCGGGTCGTCATCGCCCACATCGGCGACTCCCGCATCTACCTGCTGCGGTCCGGCGAGCTCAGCCAGATCACGACCGACCACACGTTCGTGCAGCGCCTCGTCGACGCCGGCCGCATCACGGCCGAGGAGGCCATGGTGCACCCCCGTCGCTCGGTGCTCATGCGCGTGCTCGGCGACGTCGAGAGCTCGCCCGAGATCGACTCGATGGTGCTCGACACGCGCCCGGGCGACCGATGGATGCTCTGCTCCGACGGCCTCTCGGGCGTCGTGTCGTTCGACGAGATCCAGGAGGTGCTCTCCGCCGACGCCGGCGCGAAGCAGGTCGCCGACCGGCTCGTGAAGGCCTCGCTGGACGGCGGTGCCCCCGACAACGTCACGGTGGTGGTCATCGACGTGGGGGAACCACCGGCCCCCGAGACGCCTGCCCTCGTCGTCGGGTCGGCGGCGGCCCCGCTCGCGTTCGGCGCGGCGGCCGAGCCGGTGCGCGGTCGCGGCATCCGCCTGCCCACCCTGCGACCCCACCCGGTGCAGGAGACGCACTTCGAGCCCGACTCGGAGGACTACTTCGACGAGCTGATCGAGGAGGACGCCCGTCGCCGGCGTCGGCGCCGCTGGATGTGGGGCTTCTGGATCGTGCTGCTCGTCGCGGCGATCGTGACGACGTTCGTGCTCGGCTACCAGTGGACGCAGACGCGCTACTACGTCGGCGAGTACAACGGCCGGGTGGCCATCTACCAGGGCATCCAGCAGGACCTCGGCCCGATCTCGCTGCACGAGCTGCACACCGAGACCACCATCGACGTGGCCGACCTGCGCACCTACGACCAGCAGCGCGTGGAGCAGACCATCAGCGCGAGCTCGTTCTCGGAGGCCTACCGCATCGTGCAGCGACTGGAGGACTCCGTTGACTGACGTTCCCGGCGGTCGAGCAGCCCCCGGCGAAGCCGGGGGCGTATCGAGACCCACCTCCCCGCCCACGGCTTCGGTGCGTCGCATCCGACTGCCGCAGAAGCTGCGGAACATGGAGCTCTGGCTCCTCATCGTCGCGTGCATCATCAACTCGGCCGCGATCGTGCTCGTGCAGCTCGGCGCGATGGGCCGCATCGACACGCAGCTCGTGCTCCTCGGCGCCGGCCTCTCGGCGCTGGTGTTCGGCCTGCACATCGCGATGCGGTTCGTGGCTCGCGACGCCGATCCGTTCCTGCTGCCGATCGCCACCGTGCTCAACGGACTCGGCATCGCGATGATCTACCGGATCGACATCGCCGACGGCGAGAGCGGATGGGAGAGCGCCTCGGTGCGCCAGATCGTGTGGAGCGCGATCGCGATCGTCGCCGCCATCGCGACGATCCTGCTGATCCGAAACCACCGCGTCCTGTTCCGCTACACGTACCTCTCGGGCCTCATCGCCATCGTGCTGCTCCTGCTGCCCCTCGTACCGGGCATCGGCCGCGAGGTGAGCGGCGCGCGGGTGTGGATCGGCGTGGGCGACTTCGCCACCTTCCAGCCCGGTGAGATCGCGAAGATCGCACTGGCGGTGTTCTTCGCCGGCTACCTCGTGCGCAACCGGGACTCGCTGTCGATGGTCGGCACGAAGTTCCTCGGCATGCAGTTCCCGCGCGCCCGCGACCTCGGTCCGCTGCTCGTGGTGTGGGCGCTGTCGATGGCCGTCATCGTGTTCCAGCGCGACCTCGGCACGGCCCTCCTCTACTTCGGGCTGTTCCTCGTCATGCTGTACGTCGCCACCAGCCGCATCTCCTGGGTCGTGCTCGGACTCACGCTGTTCATCGGCGGCGCGCTCGTGGCGAGCCAGACCCTCGACTACGTCAGCAACCGCTTCGCGAACTGGCTCGACCCGTTCAGCCCCGAGCGCTTCGACCAGGAGTTCGGCGGCAGCTACCAGCTCGTGCAGGGGCTCTTCGGCCTCGCCAACGGCGGGCTCATCGGCACCGGATGGGGCCAGGGCCGGCCCGACATCACGCCCGTCCCGCAGAGCGACTACATCATCGCGAGCCTCGGCGAGGAGCTCGGCCTCGCGGGCATCTTCGCGATCCTCGCGCTCTACGTGCTGCTCGTGGCCCGCGGCTTCCGCATCGGCTTCGCCGGGCAGGACGACTTCGGCAAGCTGCTCGGCGTCGGCCTCGCATTCGTCATCGCGCTGCAGGTCTTCATCGTCGTCGGCGGGGTCACCCGCGTCATCCCGCTGACCGGACTGACCACGCCGTTCCTGGCCGCGGGTGGTTCATCGCTCGTGGCGAACTGGATCATCGTCGCGCTGCTGCTCAGGCTGTCCGACACCGTGCGCAACCATCCGAGGCTGGTGATCGACGGATGAACCGCGAACTCAAGCGCGTCACGATCGTCGTACTGCTCATGTTCCTCACGCTGTTCGTCTCGTCGACGATCATCCAGTACGCGCAGGCGGACACGCTCGCCGCCGACCCCCGCAATTCGCGAACGCTCTACGAGAGCTACTCCGTGGAGCGCGGCCCGATCCTCGTCGGCGGCGATCCGATCGCGTACTCCCAGCCGTCCGACGACGTCTACCGGTTCCAGCGCGTCTACGCGAACGGGCCGCTCTACGCTCCCGTGACCGGGTACATCCCCGTCAACGGCGAGGCGACCGGCCTGGAGCGTTCGCTCAACTCCTACCTCAGCGGGCAGAGCTCGAGCCAGTTCTTCGACTCGCTCAACCGCATCATCTCCGGGCAGGACCCGATGGGCGCGTCCGTCGAGGTCGCCATCGACCCGGTTGCGCAGCAGGCGGCGTGGGACGCGCTCGGCGACTACACGGGCGCGGTCATCCTCACCGAACCGTCCACCGGACGCATCCTCGCCATGGTGACGAAGCCGACGTACGACCCCAACGCACTCGCGGTGCACGACAGCGAGCAGGTGCAGGCGACGTACGACGGCCTGCTCGCCGACCCGAGCGACCCGCTGTTCAACCGCGCGACGGGCGGCGACATGAACCCGCCCGGATCGACGTTCAAGCTCGTGGTCACCGCGGCGGCCCTCGAGTCGGGGCGCTACACGCCCGAGTCGACGTTCCCGAACCCGGCGACCCTCACGTTGCCCGGCACCGACGCCGTGGTGCGGAACTCGGGCGGCGGCACCTGCGGCCCCGGCGCCGAGGTCACGCTGGCCGACGCGCTCCGCCTCTCGTGCAACATCCCGATGGCGGAGCTCGGCATGGAGCTCGGCGACGCCGCGATCCGCGACCAGGCCGAGAAGTTCGGCTTCAACTCCGAGTTCGACATCCCGACCCTCACCGAGGTGAGCACCTACCCGCGCGTGCTCGACGAGCCGCAGACCGCCCTGACCGCGTTCGGGCAGGGCGACGTGCGGGCGACGCCGATGCAGATGGCGATGGTCTCCGCGGCGATCGCCAACGGCGGCATCGTGATGAACCCCAACCTCGTCGACGCCATCACGGCCCCCGACTTCACCCCGCTGCAGGAGTTCGAGCCCTCGGAATTCGGCCGTGCGATCAGCGAGGAGACGGCGAACACCATGGTGCAGATGATGGTGAACGGCGTCGAGAACGGGGCCGCGAGTAATGCAAGAATAGACGGCGTCAGCGTGGCCGGTAAGACCGGTACAGCGGAGAACGGAGAGAGTGACCCCTACACTCTCTGGTTCACAGGTTTTGCCCCCGCCGACAACCCTCAGTATGCGATCACGGTACTCGTGGAGGATGGCGGGGGACTTGGTCAGGAGGGGTACGGCAATCTCATCGCCGCACCCGTCGCAAAGCAGGTACTAGAGGCGGTGCTGAACAAATGAGACCGAGCGCAGGGCTCACCTTCGGAGGGCGCTACGAACTGCAGTCCCGGATCGCCATCGGCGGCATGGGCGAGGTGTGGCAGGCCACCGACCTCGTCATCGGGCGTCAGGTCGCGATCAAGATCCTGAAGGACGAGTACCTCGGCGACCCCGGCTTCCTCGAGCGGTTCCGCGCCGAGGCCCGTCACGCTGCGCTCGTCAACCACGAGGGCATCGCCAACGTCTTCGACTACGGCGAGGAGGAGGGCAGCGCCTACCTCGTGATGGAGCTCGTCCCCGGCGAGGCGCTCTCGACGATCCTCGAGCGAGAGCACGTGCTCTCCACCGACAAGGTGCTCGACATCGTCGCCCAGACCGCCGCCGCGCTCCAGGCCGCCCACGCGGCCGGCCTCGTGCACCGCGACATCAAGCCGGGCAACCTGCTCATCACGCCCGACGGGCGCGTGAAGATCACCGACTTCGGCATCGCGCGCATCGCCGACCAGGTGCCGCTCACCGCGACGGGCCAGGTCATGGGCACGGTCCAGTACCTCTCGCCCGAGCAGGCGTCGGGGCACCCCGCGTCGCCCACGACCGACATCTACTCCCTCGGCATCGTCGCGTACGAGGCCCTCGCCGGACGCCGTCCGTTCACTGGCGAGTCGCAGGTCGCCATCGCCATGGCGCAGATCAACGAGACGCCGCCCGACCTGCCGGTCACGGTGTCCGAGCCGGTGCGCAACCTCGTCTACGCGTGCATCGCGAAGAACCCGGCCGACCGTCCGCAGTCGGCAGCGCACCTCGCACGTGCCGCGCAGGCGCTGCGCCGGGGCGACGTGCAGGGCGCGGCCGCAGCGGTGCCCGCGGTGCTCGGCGCCGCCGGCGCGACCGCCGCGACCATGCTCATGCCGGCCGCCGCTGGTGCCACGGCGGCCACGACCGTGCTGCCCTCGGCGGGCGCGGGCGCGGCCGGCATCAGCGACGAGCAGGTGGTCGAAGAGGAGACTGCGCCCAAGAAACGCAGCCCCTGGACCTGGCCGCTCATCGTGCTCATCGCGATCCTCGCGATCGTGCTCATCGGCACGCTCATCGCCCTCGCGCTCAACCAGGGCAACGACAAGCCGCCGGCGTCGACGACCGGGAGGCCCACGTCCACGAGCGCCCCGCCGACGACGCAGACCCCGCCGCCCACCACCGAGGCGCCGCAGACGATCCAGATCGACCGCAACGCCTTCATCGGCATGAACGTCGACGAGGCGGCCGCGCAGATCGAGGCGCTCGGCCTGCCCGTGGTCCGTGAGGCCGGCGGCGCGGCGACCGAGCCCGGACTCGCCAACACGGTGTCCGAGGTGAACCCCAGCGGTCCGGTGCAGCCCGGCACGACGATCACGCTCACGTACCTCACCGACCCCGTGGCACCCAGCGCGCCCACGTCGCCGCCCACCACGAACACGAACCCGGTCAAGGCGAACGTCGGCCAGATCACGGTCAACTGGACAGCCCAGAGCTGCCCCGCTGGCCAGACCCTGAGCGGCTACGAGGTCGCGGTGACGGGCGACGCGTCGGTTCCGAACAACCCCGTGTTCGGACCGGGAACGACGAGCGCCCAGGTCAACGTGAACAACACCCCCGGTGGTTCGTTCGACGTCACGTTCCGCTACTTCTGCGGCCAGCTCGACTCGCCCTTCTCGCCTGCCCTCACGGTGGACATCGAGAACTGACTGAGACGATCAGGACGACGAAGGACGGAGCTGCAGGGTGACCGATGAGGGACGAGTGCTCGCGGGGCGGTATCGCGTGGGCGCGCTCATCGGTCGCGGCGGCATGTCCGACGTCCACGTCGGCTCCGACACGCGGCTCGGCCGAAAGGTCGCGATCAAGCTCCTGAAGCCGCAGCTCGCGACCGACCCGGCGTTCCGCATGCGGTTCCGGCAGGAGGCGCAGTCCGCGGCGCGCATGGCGCATCCCACGATCGTCCGCGTCTTCGACGCCGGCGAGGAGACCGTCGTCGACTCCGCCGGGCACGAAGTGCAACTGCCGTTCATCGTGATGGAGTTCGTCGAAGGTCGCCTGCTCAAGGACATCATCCACGACGGCCCGCTCGAGCCGGTCGCCGCCGTGCGCGTGATCGACGGCGTGCTCACCGCACTGGAGTACTCCCACCGGGCGGGGGTCGTGCACCGCGACATCAAGCCCGGCAACATCATGATCACCACCACCGGCCAGGTGAAGGTGATGGACTTCGGCATCGCCCGCGCGGTGTCCGACTCGTCGACGACAGTTGCGCAGACCACCGCGATCCTCGGCACGGCGTCGTACTTCTCCCCCGAGCAGGCCAAGGGCGAGACCGTCGACGCGCGCACCGACCTCTATTCGACCGGCGTCGTGCTGTTCGAGATGCTCACCGGCCGGCCGCCGTTCCGCGGCGACACCCCGGTCGCGGTCGCGTACCAGCACGTCAGCGAGCGCCCCGTGAAGCCGAGCATCATCAACCCCAAGGTCTCCCCCGCACTCGACGCCGTGGTGCTGCACGCCCTCACGAAGAACCGCGACGAGCGGTACCAGACCGCTGCCGAGTTCCGGGCCGACGTCGACACCGCGGCATCCGGTCGCGTGCCCGTGCACCGCCAGCCCGACGAGGCCACGCTGCTGTTCGGCGCGCCCACGAGCTCGCTGTCCAGCTCGGAGCTCGCGCTGCGCCAGCTCACGGAAGACGAGACGATGTCGCGCACGCAGCGGCGTCCTCCGGCCATCTGGATCTGGTCGGGCATCATCGGCGTCGTCGTCATCGTCATCGCGGTCATGTACTGGGCGTTCAACCTGCAGCCCACCGACGACCTGCCGTCGAACGCGCGCGAGATCCCGGCGCTGGCCGGCGTCACCTACGAGGACGCGGTCTCCCAGCTCCAGGAGCTCGGGCTGCCCGCCACCCGCATCGACGAGACGAACGACACCGTGGCCGCCGGCGCGGTGATCCGCACCGATCCGCCCGAGGGTGAGATCGTCGACAACGGCACCGCGGTCACCGTGTACGTCTCCTCCGGTCGAGAACCCGTGACCGTGCCCGACGTGCGCAACAAGACGCTCGAACAGGCGAAGGCCGACGTGCAGGCGGCCGGGCTCGTGCCCGGCACCGAGACGAGGGAGAACTCGCCCACGGTGCCCGCCGACACCATCATGGGCACGACGCCAGAGGCCGGGTCCTCGGTCGAGGCCGGATCCTCGGTCGACTTCCGCATCTCGAGCGGACTGGTGACGCTCACCGACCTGACGGGCCAGACGCTGGCGGCGGCGTCCTCGTACCTGTCGGCCGAGAACCTGCAGCTCACTCCGCTGCCGAAGCCCGACGGATCGTGCAAGTCGCAGCCCGGCTCCCCGGTCACGCAGCAGTCACTGCCGCCGGGCGACGTGCCCCAGCGTTCCGAGGTCGAGCTGACCTATTGCGCGGGCTGACCCTCAGTCCGCCCGCACCAGCGGATTCAGGTGCAGGGCCTTCTCGCGCGCCTCGGGCAGCCCGGCGACGGCGAGCCAGTTGCCGAGCATCCGGTAGCCGCCCTCGGTGAGCACGGACTCGGGGTGGAACTGCACGCCGTAGATCGGCGCCGACTCGTGGCGCAGCCCCATGATGACGCCGCCCTGGGTGCGACTCGTCACGACGAGCTCCGAGGGCACGGTGCCGTCGACCACGGCGAGCGAGTGATACCGCGTCGCCGTGAACGGCTGCGGCACGCCGTCGTAGAAGTCGCTGTCGTCGTGCGTGATCCGCGACGTCTTGCCGTGCATGAGCTCCTCGGCGTTCGTGACGGTGGCGCCGAACGCCTCGGCGATCGCCTGGTGCCCGAGGCACACGCCGAGCAACGGCTGCCCCGACGCGAGCGCCGCCTCGACGACGGGGATCGAGACGCCGGCATCGCCGGGCTTGCCGGGTCCGGGCGAGATGAGCACGGCGTCGTACTCCGCGATGCGCGCGGGCACGTCGGCGACCTCGATGTCGTCGTTGCGGATCACCTCCGTCTCGGCGCCGAGCTCCTGGAGGTAGCCGTTGAGCGTGTAGACGAAGCTGTCGTAGTTGTCGATGACGAGAACGCGGGTCATGAGTCCACCGTGACTTCGATCGGGTTGATGATGCCGTCCACCCAGGGGAACACCCAGGTGAAGAGGGCGAAGACCACCGCTGCGAGGAGCAGCAGGAGCAGGATGATCCGAACCCAGGCCGGGCCGGGCAGGATCCGCCACAGAGCAGCGTACATGTCAGGCCTCCCAGGTCGCGACGACGTCGGCGATCTCGGCGGGCGGACCGGTCGCCGTCGGCTGCCACGACTCGAGCACGCCGTAGGCCACGATGCGCTCCGCCGTCGAGTACAGCGGGTTGCAGCTCGTCAGCGTGACGAGGCGGTCGGCGGCCTGGAGGTCGGGATGGTGGGGCACGGGCGCCAGCACCTCGACGGTCTCGGGCCTGACGTACTCGAGGTCGCGGAAGCGGTACGTGTACCAGCCGTCGCGCGTCTGGATGTAGATGGCGTCGCCGAGCTGCAACTGCTCGATCTCGTGCATCCCGCCGCCGTAGGCGCTGCGGTGCGAGGCGATCGCGAAGTTGCCGACCTCGCCCGGCATCTGCGTGCCGGGATAGTGGCCGACTCCGAGCTCGGTGCTGTTCAGGACGTCGAGTCCGGTTCCCTCTGCGATGTTCCGTTGCGAGTCCGCCCCGAAGCGGGGCACGTACATGACGGCGAACGCCTCGCCGTTCGCGTGGTCCGCCGTGTCGACGACGGGTTCGCCGTAGTCGGCCGGCGCGGGCGGCTCGGCGTCGCCACGGGCGGCCCGGCCCTCCTCGAGCCACCGGGTGCTGAGATCGGATGCCGCGGTCGACTGCTGCCCCGCCATGATCGCGTCGTTCCACCACAGCTGCCAGCCGAGGAACAACAGCACGAGCACGCCCGCGGTGAGGAGCAGCTCCCCGATCACGCCGACGACGCCGGTGCGACGACGCCTGCGATCGGGCCCTGGAGCGCCCGGCGCAGCACCGGATTCGGGCTGCGCAACGGACATGGGAGCGATTCTATTCCCGCCTGGGAGCCCCTCGGCTGGGAGTACGCATCCGGCTCGGATAGAATCGCCCGCATGGCACGTACGAAATCATCGAAGCCCGCGCGCGCGGAGCAGGCGAGCGGCGACGAGGCGCCGAACCCGGTCTGGTTCAAGCCCGTGATGTTCGGCTTCATGCTGCTCGGACTCGCCTGGATCATCGTCTTCTACGTGAGCCAGGGCCGGCTGCCCATCGCCGACCTCGGCTCCTGGAACATCCTCATCGGCTTCGGCATCGCCTTCGTCGGCTTCCTGATGACGACGCGCTGGCGCTAGCCGGCTTCCACACGACCCGAGCGGGCGGATGCTGCAGCATCCGCCCCTTTCGTGCGCCCACGGATGCCGCGACGCCCGAGTTCTCCACATGTTGTCCACAGGGGGGATACCCATGCGGATACCCCGTGTCCCCTGAACTGGCCACAATTACACGCGTGTAACTCTCCCCACCTGTGGACGGGGATGTGGATAACCCTCAGACGATCGGAAAGTAGAAGTACCGCAGGCTCAGCACGAGCAACAGCACGACGAGGCCGACCAGCAATCCGACCTGCAATCCCAGCTGCGAGCGCTTGCGTGTCTCGGTGAAGATGAGCCCCACGAGCGCTCCGCCGACGAGGCCGCCGAGATGCGCCTGCCAGGCGATGTTGAAGCCGGGCACGAATCCGATCACCAGGTTGACGCCGAGCAGGATGAACAACTGCGTGGCATTTCCGCCCAGTCGCCGCTGGATGACGAGGAACGCGCCCATCAGGCCGAAGATGGCACCGGATGCCCCGACGACGCCGGTGCGCGGATCGCCCAGCCAGAGCACGCCGACCGAACCCGCCAGCCCCGAGATCAGGTAGAGGGTGAGGAATCGCCACCGGCCGAGCAGTCCCTCGAGCAGTTGCCCGAAGATCCACAGCGTGTACATGTTGAGCAGCACGTGGAAGATCAGGCCGGTCGAGTGCACGAACACCGACGTGAGCATGCGCCACGGCTCGAAGTTGCCGGGGATCGAGTAGACGCCGGCGTAGAGCAGGCGGTCGGTGACCGCGAGCCCGGGGATGAGCTGCAGCAGGAAGACCGCCAGCGTGATGCCGATGAGCGCATACGTCACCACCGGTGCGCCCCGCCCGGCAGCCGAGCGGGCGCGTGTGAGCACCGCGGGCTTCGTCCGCGGTGCCGACGCGCGCTGCTCGCGCATGCACTCGGGGCAGATGACGCCGACGGGCGCCTGCGTCTGGCATTCGGGGCAGATCGTTCGCCCGCACCGCTGGCACAGGATGTAGCTCGGCCGATCGGGATGCCGGTAGCAGACGTCGGGCCGATCGGCGGCGCCACCGTCGCCAGCAGGCACTGTGGTCACCTGGGCGTCAGGCCTCTTCGATCGTGATGCTCTCGATGACGACGTCCTCGAGCGGCTTGTCGCGGCCGTCGGTCGGCACCGAGGCCAGCTTCTCGACGACGGACTGGCTCGCGGCATCCGTCACCTTGCCGAAGATGGTGTGCTTGCCCTGCAGCCAGGTGGTCGGGCCGACGGTGATGAAGAACTGCGAGCCGTTCGTGCCGCCGCCGGTCATGCGGTCGCGGCCGGCGTTGGCCATCGCGAGCACGTAGGGCTCGGTGAAGTCGAGCTCGGGGCTGATCTCGTCGTCGAACTGGTAGCCCGGGCCGCCGACGCCCTGGCCGAGCGGGTCGCCGCCCTGGATCATGAAGCCCGGGATGATGCGGTGGAAGATGACGCCGTCGTACAGCGGGTCGTTCGACTTCGCGCCGGTGCCGGGGTGGGTCCACTCGATCTCGCCGGTCGCGAGGCCGACGAAGTTCTTCACGGTCTTCGGGGCCTGGTGGCCGTAGAGGTCGACCTTGATGGGGCCGTGGTTCGTGTTGATCGTCGCGACTGCGGTGGGATTCGCCATGGCCATTATTCTGTCACGCGCGGATTCGTCAACCGGCATGGATGATTGCGACTCCCACCCCGTTTCCAGCGGTTTCGGTGGCAAGATGGAGTGGTTCGCTGCATATCGATGGAGGTCGAGATGAGCCTGTCACGCAAGCGCCGCAAGGAACTCAAGCGACTGCGCAGCAATGCGGAAGAACTCTGGGGGAACCAGCAGCAGGTGCTCGCGCACGCCAACTCGGTCGCACGGGAGGCCAGCCGCCAGCTCGGCCACGTCACCCGTGAAGAGGTCGTTCCGCGCATGCGCTCGGGCTACGAGAGTTACGTCCGGCCCGGCATGGACTCCGCGCGCGACTACGCCCGCTCCGCGGGCGACGCCGCGCAGTTGGGCCTGGGCAACGCACTCGGGTCGCTGCTCGCGATCGGCGACATCGCCAACGACGCGCGCGTGCGCCGCGCCGTCGCGCGCGTCTCGCCGCGCGCGGCCGCGGTGGTCCAGCAGAAGAAGGGCCCGGGCGTCGGCACGTACCTCGCGATCGGGGCCGGCATCGTCGCCGCCGTCGGCGTGGCCTACGCCGTCTGGCAGACGTTCCGTGCCGACGACGAGCTCTGGGTCGCCGACGACGAGCCCGGCACACCGGCCGGCGGCACGCCGGCCGCCTGAACCAGGTCTTCCACGAAGGGCCCGTCCTGATCCGATCAGGACGGGCCCTTCGTCGTCCTGGAGGGCGCCGAGCTCAGGGCCGGCACTGATTTTCGAGCCGATTCCGACGAATCTGGGAAATCGCCTTGCGTTCCACTTGAGAATCCCGCTAGTGTCAACTCTCGGTCCTGGCAACACGAATCCGGAGAGGAGTTGATACCCGATGATGCACATCATTTCGTTCACGGAGCCGCACACGGGAGTCCTCCTCGCGTACCCGGCCTGCTAGCCCGCACCGACACCCGGCGCCTCGGCGCCTGACCGTCACCGCGTTCACTCGAGCGCAGCCCACTCGGGCGTGACCAGCGGCATCCCTGCAGCATCCGTCGACCCGATCGCAACGATCACCTCGACCCTCGGATGCCACGCCGGACAGCAGCCCGGAGCCGCCAGGCTTCCCGCCTCACCGGCGCGCCCTCGCGCGCCCGGAACGTCCTACTGGCGCGCCCTCGCGCCGATCCGTCCGAGGGCACGCCTGCTGCTGTACGCACCACCACGGATCGCATCACCCCCGACCGGCGATCGCCCGGTCGGGAACCCACCACCAGAAGGAATGATCGTGAACACGACATCACTCACCGCCGGTTCGGCTCAGCAGAGCCAAGCCACCGCCATCCGTGCCCAGGCACGCCAGCTGCGCGAGCGACTGGCCCGCCGCGCCGGCCTCGCGCTGCTCGCGTGGAGCCGTCGCCAGGAGGAGGGTCGGACCACCGACGCCGTGACCCTGCGCCGCCAGACCGAGCAGGACGCCACCCGCGCGCGCGACGAGCAGTACCGTCGCCTCGCGCTCGGCGGTGCCGGCCTCATCTGATCATGGGCACCGTACACACCGAGCCCCCGCGGAACCATCCGCACCTCGGGACGCCATCCCGCCCGGCGGGGATGCGATCCGCGGGGGTCTCGGCAACGCACGACGGCGACGTCGAGAGGGCATCGGCCGCCGTGGCCGCTGCGCTGTCGTCGTCGTCGTCGTCGCGTTCGCCGAGGCCGAGCCAAGGCCAGAGCTGGCGCTGGACGTTCAGGTCGCTGCGGGCGGGAATCCGTCCGCCGGCTCCTGGGCGTTCAGCCGCAGCGCGATGTCGAGGAGGCTCACCCGCTTGAGTCCGGCCACCTCGTCGAGCGGGAACCACCGCGCCTCGTCGCTCGACCCGTCGACCTCGTTGCGCAGTTCACCGCCGGTCACCGTCGCGCGGTAGACCACTCGCATGGCGTAGAGGGGCACATCGCCCGAGTGGCGCTTCTCGGTGGGCACGACCATCGTGTCGATGCCGAGCAGACGGTCGACGGATGCCTCGTAGCCCGTCTCCTCGAAGATCTCGCGCCGCGCAGCAGCGACCGGATGCTCCGAGCCCTCGATCCCACCGCCCGGCAGCGTCCATCCGGACCGGCCGTGCTCGTTCCAGTGCGAGAGCAGGATCTGCCCGTCGCGGATGATCACGCCATACGCTGCGATGCGGATGTCCATCCGGCCACTGTACGACAGGGTGATCGGAACACCCGGTCGTCGAGGAGCGCCCGACGGATTCGGCCACCGGTCGTCGAGTAGCGCCCGACGCAGTCGGACGCGTATCGAGACGCGCCTCACCCCGCCCAGACCACCCACCCGCCGTGCGGCAGGATCGGGATCGCCGCGACGAGGTACTGCTCCACCCCGTCGACATCGGTGAGCACGCCGAACGTCGCGTCGCTGAGCCGCAGCACGCCGCGATCGTCGGGTCCGCTCAGCGGAAGCCGCGTCTGCGCCCACAGTTCGAGCATGCCCGCCTTGTCGAGGACGATGCATTCGACCCCGGGGCCCGGCGCGCTGTGGAACCCGTCCAGGCCGGCGAAGTTCCCGTCCTCGTCGAGGAAGTCGTCGGTGAAGCTGCGCACGACGCCGTCGCGCAGCACCTCCGCGGCCGGCCCGTTGACCCGGTCGATGATGTCGGGCATGTCGAGCAGGAGTTGATCGCGGGGCGGATTCGGTGCCGTGTTGACCAGGCAGAGCGCATACGACGACGGTTGGTAGAGCGCCGGTGCGGCCGGCGACCAGAACCCGGACTCGACGTCGTCGGGCTGCCCCAGGACGGCGGCGAAGTTGACGGTTCCCGTGCGCACGAGCTGCAGGCCGAACGGGCTCAGGCGACGCTGGATGACCCCGAAGGAGACGCTGCCCTCGGACGTGAGGAGCCGCCCGTTGTCGTGCCGCAGCACGACGCGCCCATCCCCGTACACGTAGATCCACCCGACGCGCAGCCGGCTCCACGCTGCGACGATGTTCGCGTCGTCGGTGACGCCCGGCTCAGCCGACTGCTCGGCTGCGGCGGCCGGCGTGGCTGGTGGGGCGCCGGATGCCCCGACGATGGCCAGTGAGGCCACGAACGTGTAGGCGACCACGGCGGCCGTGGCCGCAACGAGGTATCCCGTGCGCCGTCGGCGTGCGGGACGCGAGCACGTGCGGTCGATCCGCGTCGGTCCCCCTCTTCCGACGCCATCCTCGCACTGTTGCCCCCGATCGGCGAGGGTCGCTCGGGCGGGCGGCTGAGGGTTCGGCGGCTGGGGTCGATCGCCGTTCCCGGAAACGACAGCGGCCCGCCTGACGAGGCAGGCGAGCCGATGAACACTGGGTGGAGCCTAGGAGATTCGAACTCCTGACATCCTGCTTGCAAAGCAGGCGCTCTACCAACTGAGCTAAGGCCCCCGAGCGGATGTCGCGGCATCCGCGGGTGTGGAGTTGTGGAGTGGGGATACGAGGACTTGAACCTCGGACCTCTTCGTTATCAGCGAAGCGCTCTAACCGCCTGAGCTATATCCCCGAATTTCGGCCGAAGGAAAGACTACCCGACAGGGCGGGAATCTCCGAATCGACCGGCGATCTCGACGTTGAGATCTCGATACGGCGGCTCGGAAGGGGCCGCCACTCGATCTGATCCCGCTGAACGCTGCGCGTCCAGCGCGGATCAGTTGTTCGTGAAGCCGACCAGCAGGCCGCCCGTGATCTTGACGCTGAGGTTGTACAGCACCGCCACGATCGCACCGAGTGCAGTGGTCACGACCAGGTTGAGCAGCGCCGCGACGACGGCGAAGCCCATGACGTTGCCGAGCGAGAGCACGGCGGTGAGGTCACCGCTCGAGCCGGCGACGTCTTGGACGAGCGAGTTGACCTGCTCGAAGATGCCGGTCGAGCTGAGCACCGTGTGGATCAGGAAGGTGACGACGATGCTGATGACCGCGAAGCACACGGCCACGAGGAAGGACAGCTTCACAGCCGACCAGAAGTCGATGTAGACGAGACGCAGGCGCACCTGCTTGGCCGGGGGCCGGCGGTTCGACTTGCGGGCCAGCTTCTCGGCGACGCTACTCATTGACGGTTACTCCTCTCGCGCGGGCTCGGCCGCTTCGGACTCTGCGGCCTCCTCCACGAGATTCCGTTCGGAATTCCTCGCGATGGCGATGATCCGGTCGTCGTCCGCGAACTTCGCGAACACGACGCCCATCGTGTCCCTGCCCTTGGCGGGAACCTCGGCGACGTCAGAGCGTACCACCTTGCCGCTGGCAAGAACCACAAGGACCTCGTCGCCCCCGGAGGCGATGAGCGCACCGGCGAGGTCGCCGCGATCCTCGCTCAGCTTGGCCACCTTGATGCCGAGTCCGGCGCGCTGCTGCTTGCGGTAGTCCTCGACTCGGGTGCGCTTCGCGTACCCGCCCTCGGTCACGACGAACACGTAGGTGTCGGTCGGGCTGAGCTTCTGGCCGTTGTCGTCGGTGGCTGCGTCGACGGCCTCGAGCTCCGCCTCGTTGCCGTTCGATCCAGGCACGACGGATGCCTCGAGCAGGCTGTCGCCCGACCGGAACGACATGCCCTTCACGCCCGACGTCGACCGGCCCATGGGGCGCAGCGCGTCATCCGTCGCCTCGAATCGGAGGGACATGCCCTTGCGCGACACGAGCAGGATCTCGTCGTGCTCGTCGACGAGCATCGCCGAGACGAGCTCGTCGCCCTCGCGGAGGTTGATCGCGATGATGCCGCGCGAGCGGTTGGTGTCGTAGGCGGTGAGATCGGTCTTCTTCACGAGCCCGTCACGGGTGGCGAGCACGAGGTACGTGGCCACCTCGTAGTCGTGGATGTCGAGGATCTCGGCGATCTGCTCGTCGGGCTGCATCTCGAGCAGGTTGGCGACGTGCTGGCCCTTGGCGTCGCGGCCGCCCTCCTGGATCTCGTACGCCTTGGCGCGGTAGACGCGGCCCATGTTCGTGAAGAAGAGGAGCCAGTGGTGCGTGGTCGTGACGAAGAAGTGCTCGACCACGTCGTCGGCGCGCAGCTGCGCGCCCTTCACGCCCTTGCCGCCGCGATGCTGCGAGCGGTAGTTGTCGCTGCGGGTGCGCTTCACGTAGCCGCCGCGCGTGACGGTGACGACCATCTCCTCCTCGGGGATCAGGTCTTCCACCGACATGTCGCCGTCGAAGCCGGGGAGGATGTGCGTGCGCCGCTCGTCGCCGTACTTCGCGGTGATCTCCGCGAGCTCGTCGGAGATGATGCTTCGCTGGCGGGTCGGGCTCGCGAGGATCGCGTTGTAGTCGGCGATCTTCGCCTCGAGCTCGGTGGCCTCGTCGACGATCTTCTGGCGCTCGAGCGCCGCCAGGCGACGGAGCTGCAGGTCGAGGATCGCGCGGGCCTGCACCTCGTCGACGTCGAGCAGCTCGATGAGGCCGTCGCGGGCCTCCTCGACCGTCGGCGAGCGGCGGATGAGCGCGATGACCTCGTCGAGCGCGTCGAGCGCCTTGAGGTAGCCGCGCAGGATGTGCATCCGCTCCTCGGCCTGGCGGAGGCGGAACTGCGTGCGACGCACGATGACGTCGATCTGGTGGTCGACCCAGTGCGCGATGAAGCCGTCGATCGAGAGGGTGCGCGGCACGCCGTCGACGATCGCGAGCATGTTCGCGCCGAAGTTGTCCTGCAGCTGCGTGTGCTTGTACAGGTTGTTCAGCACGACCTTGGCGACCGCGTCGCGCTTCAGCACGATCACGAGGCGCTGGCCCGTGCGGCCCGACGTCTCGTCGCGGATGTCGGCGATGCCCGCGATCTTGCCGTCCTTCACGAGGTCGGCGATCTTGATCGCGAGGTTGTCGGGGTTGACCTGGTAAGGCAGCTCGGTGACGACGAGGCAGGTGCGGCCCTGGATCTCCTCGACGTTCACGACGGCGCGCATGGTGATCGACCCGCGACCGGTGCGGTAGGCGTCGTTGATGCCCTTGACGCCGAGGATCTGGGCACCTGTCGGGAAGTCGGGGCCCTTGATGCGCTGGATCAGCGCCTCCTGGAGCTCCTCGCGCGAAGCCTCGGGGTGCTCGAGGAACCACTGCGCGCCCGACGCGACCTCGCGGAGGTTGTGCGGCGGGATGTTCGTGGCCATGCCGACCGCGATGCCGACGGACCCGTTGACGAGCAGGTTGGGGAACCGGCTCGGCAGGACGGTCGGCTCCTGCGTGCGGCCGTCGTAGTTGTCCTGGAAGTCGACGGTGTCCTCGTCGATGTCCCGCACCATCTCCATGGCGAGCGGGGCCATCTTCGTCTCGGTGTACCGGTGGGCGGCGGCGCCGTCGTTGCCGGGCGAGCCGAAGTTGCCCTGGCCGAGCGCGAGCGGGTAGCGCAGGCTCCACGGCTGCACGAGGCGCACGAGCGAGTCGTACACCGCGCTGTCGCCGTGCGGGTGGAACTGGCCCATCACGTCGCCGATGATGCGGGTGCACTTCGAGAACGCCCGGTCGGGACGGTATCCGCCGTCGTACATCGTGTAGATGACCCGGCGGTGCACGGGCTTCAGGCCGTCGCGCACGTCGGGCAGCGCGCGGCCGATGATCACGCTCATCGCGTAGTCGAGGTACGACCGCTGCATCTCGAGCTGCAGGTCGACCTGGTCGATCCTGCCGTGGATGCCGAAGCCCTCGTCGTCGCCGCCGGGGTTGATCACGTCAGATGTCAAGGAAACGCACGTCCTTCGCGTTCTTCTGGATGAAGCTGCGGCGGCTCTCGACGTCGTCGCCCATCAGCGTGGAGAAGATCTCGTCGGCGGCGGCCGCATCGTCGACCGTGACCTGCAGCAGCGTGCGGGTCTCGGGGTTCATCGTGGTGTCCCACAGCTCCTGGTGGTTCATCTCGCCGAGGCCCTTGTAGCGCTGGACGCCGTTCTCCTTGGCGATGCGCTTGCCCTCCGCCTGGCCGGCCGTGAGCAGCGCGTCGCGCTCGCGGTCGGAGTAGACGTACTCGTGCTCGGCGTTCGTCCACTTCAGTCGGTAGAGCGGGGGCTGCGCGAGGTAGACGTAGCCCATCTCGATGAGCGGCCGCATGTAGCGGAACAGCAGCGTGAGCAACAGGGTCGTGATGTGCTGGCCGTCGACGTCGGCGTCGGCCATGAGCACGATCTTGTGGTACCTCGCCTTCTCGGAGTTGAAGTCCTCGCCGATGCCCGTGCCGAAGGCCGTGATCATCGCCTGGATCTCGGCGTTGCCGAGCGCGCGGTCGAGACGCGCCTTCTCGACGTTGAGGATCTTGCCGCGCAGCGGCAGGATCGCCTGCGTCTCGGGGTTGCGACCGGTCTTGGCCGAGCCGCCGGCCGAGTCGCCCTCGACGAGGAAGATCTCGGAGATCGTCGGGTCCTTGCTCGTGCAGTCGGAGAGCTTGCCCGGCATGCCGCTCGACTCGAGGAAGCCCTTGCGACGGGTCGCCTCACGCGCCTTGCGCGCCGCGATGCGGGCGGTGGCCGCCTGGATCGCCTTGCGGATGATGTCGCGCGCCTGGTTGGGGTTGCGCTCGAACCAGTCGCCGAGCTGGTCGCCCGTGACCTTCTGCACGAACGACTTGGCCTCGGTGTTGCCGAGCTTCGTCTTCGTCTGGCCCTCGAACTGCGGCTCGGAGAGCTTCACCGAGATGACCGCGGTGAGGCCCTCGCGCACGTCGTCGCCCGAGAGGTTGTCGTCCTTCTCCTTGAGGATGCCCTTCTCGCGGGCGTAGCGGTTGATGAGCGTGGTCAGCGCCGCGCGGAACCCCTCCTCGTGCGTACCGCCCTCGTGCGTGTTGATCGTGTTCGCGTAGGTGTGCACTGACTCCGTGTAGGCGGTCGTCCACTGCATCGCGACCTCGAGTGCGATCTTGCGCTCGGTGTCCTCGGACTCGAACGAGATGATCTCGTCGTTCACGAGGTCGGCCTTCTTCGAGCGGTTGAGGTACTCGACGTAGTCGACGAGGCCGCGCTCGTAGAGGAAGGTGTCGGAACGCGGCTCCGGGGCATCCGCCTCGGTCTCCGCCGTGTCTTCGGGGTCGATCTCGATGTGCCCGACGCGGAGGTCGGTGAGCGTGATGCGCAGGCCCTTGTTGAGGAACGCGTACTGCTGGAAGCGGGTGCGCAGCGTCTCGTAGTCGAACTCGACGGTCTCGAAGATGTCGGGGCTCGGCCAGAAGGTGATCGTCGTGCCGGTGGCGTCGGATGCCTCGTCCTGCGAGAGCGGGGCGTCGGGGACGCCGACCGTGTAGGACTGGCGCCACACGTGGCCCTGTCGCATGACCTCGACCTCGAGGCGCGACGAGAGCGCGTTGACGACGGATGACCCGACGCCGTGCAGTCCGCCGGACACGGCGTAGCCGCCGCCGCCGAACTTGCCGCCGGCGTGCAGCACGGTGAGCACGACCTCGACCGTGGAGCGGCCCTCGGTCTTGTGGACGTCGACGGGGATGCCGCGGCCGTTGTCGATCACTCGGATGGCGCCGTCGGTCAGGATCGTCACGTCAATGTCGTCGGCGAAGCCCGCGAGCGCCTCGTCGACCGAGTTGTCGACGATCTCGTAGACGAGGTGGTGGAGACCCCGTGGCCCGGTCGAACCGATGTACATACCGGGGCGCTTGCGAACCGCTTCGAGGCCCTCGAGAACCTGGATCGCGTCTGCACCGTATTCAGGCGTCTGCTGGGCCTTCGTCGGTTCCGCTGTCATGGGTGGATCGGGCTCCTGACCGTCGTTCTGGCGACTCTCAATCCTATCAAACGGAGGGTCGCCACCGGCCCGGAAGCGCCGATCTGAGGCGATGACTCAGGGGAAGTGACCGAATTTGCCGACTCAGCCGTAGGTATCGCGTGGACCACGCCCTGGAACCGATCTGGGACCCCTTTTCCAGGTGGGGGCATCCGGCCCTTGGAAGCGGATGGTCTCGACCCCCGCACCGGGGTACCGGTCGAGGATGCGCGTGACGAGTTCGGTGCGCATGAGCCGGAGTTGCGTCGCCCACGCCGTCGACTCGCAGCGCACCTGCAGCACGCCGTTGTCGATCGTGATCGCCTCGGAGTGATGCGCTATCTCCTCGCCGACCACCTCGGACCAGGACGCGAGCACCTCGTGCTGCGAGAGCGGCGCGGTCCAGCCGAGCTGCGTGGTGAGCCCGTCGATGGCGTCGGCGAGCGGCTTCGGGTCGCGGCCGGGCGTGAACGGCTCACTCCCCGTGACCTCCCGGGTGCGACTGCGCGCACGGCCGGGGCGGGACCGGGTGTCGCCGAAGATCTCGCGGAAGTGCTGGTACACACGTGCAGCCTCGGACCGCTGCGGGACGTCAGGCATCCGTCGTCGCCTCCTCCACGATGTGGCCGGCGTCGATGTGCACGATCCGCGCGGTGAGCGGCTCAGGCACGTCCTCGAGCACGGCCGCGGTCACGAGGACCTGCTCGAATCCGCCGATCGCGGCCGCCAGGCGCTCCCGGCGGAGCCGGTCGAGCTCGGCGAACACGTCGTCGAGCACGAGCACCGGGTCGCCGGTCGTCGAGTCCCGGCGCAGCAGCTCGGCGGATGCCAGTCGCAGCGCGAGCGCGAACGACCACGACTCCCCGTGGCTCGCGTACCCCTTCGCGGGCAGGCCGTTGAGGAGCAGCACCACGTCGTCGCGGTGGGGCCCGACCAGCGTGATCCCCCGCTCGAGCTCCTTCGGGCGCAGGACCCGGACCGCATCGGCGAAGCGGACGGCCGTGGCGGATGCCTCGTCGCCGGCGATGGCGGCGACGAGATCCGCTGCCGCAGCCGATCTCGGCGCGGCATCCGCTGGGATCTCGGCCTCGGGGTCGGCCCCGTCGATCGAGAGGAGCGGACGCAGCTCGGGTGCGTGATCGGCGTCGACGATCGAGTGATAGGCCTCGGCCAGGGGCGCGGCGAGCTCTCGGATGAGGGCGACGCGCTGGTCGATCAGCTCGGAGCCCAGCTGCACGAGCCGCTCGTCCCAGATGTCGAGCGTCGGGAGCTGCGCCGCGGCGAGTCCCCGGGCCCGGGCGCTCTTGAGGAGCGAGTTGCGCTGCTTCAGCACGCGCTCGTAGTCGGCCATCACGCCGGCGAGGCGTGGGGTGCGCTGCACGAGGAGCTCGTCGAGCATGCGGCGCCGCACCGAGGGCTCGCCACGCACGATCGCCAGGTCCTCGGGTGCGAATAGCACGCTGTGCGCGTAGCGCGGGAGCTCGCGGGTCTTCACCGGGGAGCGGTTGAGCTGCGCGCGGTTCGCGCCCTGCCGATTCAGCTGCAGTTCGATGAGCAGCTCGCGGTCGCCGTGCACGAGGAGGGCGCGCACGATCGCGGCATCCGCCCCGGCCCGGATGAGGGCCTGGTCACCCGAGACGCGGTGCGAGCCGAGGGTCGCGAGGTAGCCGATGGACTCGACGAGGTTCGTCTTGCCCTGCCCGTTGCGCCCGACGAACACGGTCGCACCGGGGCCGAGCGTGAGCTCGGCGCGCTCGTAATTGCGGTAGTCGGTGAGGGAGAGGCGGGCGACGTGCACGCTGGCTCCCTTCGACGGCCGGACGCCTCAACGCTACCCGCGGCGACCGACTCCGGTGGTCGAGTAGCGCCCGACGAAGTCGGACGCGTATCGAGACCCGCAGACGATCTCGATACCCGGCGCCGCTCCGCGACGCGCTACTCGATCAACGAAGCAGCAGGTTCGGCTGCAGCAGGTAGCGATACGTGTCGGCGCCGGCCTGCTCGCGCGAGGTCTGGCTCGTGATGAGCACGGGGCCGGGCTTGTTGGGGTTCTCCGTCTTGGTGAACGAGATGCGCACGAACTCGGAGTGCACGGCGCCGAGGCCGTCGAGCAGGAACTGCGGCTTGAGCGACACGACCGTGTCGTCTCCGGAGAGGATCGCGTCGATCGTCTCGGAGGCCTGCGCCTGCTCGCTGCCGATCGCCTCGAGGGTGAGGCCATCGGCGGTGAAGCTGTAGCGCAGGGCGGCTTCGCGCTCGAGCACCAGCGCCACACGACGGGTCGCCTCGATCAACTCGGCGGTGTTCATGACCGCGTAGTTGTCGACCGTGTCGGGGAAGAGCCGGCGCACGGGCGGGAAGTTGCCCTTGATGAGGAGCGAGGTCACGGTCTTGCGGTCGGCGCTGAAGGCGATGAGCTCGCGGTCGTCGCGGCTGGTGATCGCGACCGAGATGGTGCCCGAGTGCCCGAACGTCTTGCCGACCTCTTGGAGCGTGCGGGCCGGCACGAGCGCGGTGAGCGACTCCTCGGATGCGACGCCCCCGCCGTCCCACTCGATCTCGCGGATGGCGACGCGGTAGCGGTCGGTCGCGACGAGGCTGAGGTTGTTCTCGCGCACCTCCAGCTGGACGCCCGTGATCACCGGGGTGACGTCGTCGCGGGAGGCCGCGACCGCAACCTGTGCGACGGCCGTTGCGAACTCCTCGGCCGGGACGACGCCCGACTCGGTGCCCACCTCGGGGATCGATGGGTATTCCTCGACGGGCATCGAGAGCAGTGTGAAGCTGGCGGAGCCGCACGTGACGGAGATGCGGGACTCCTCGGTCGCGACGTGGACGGGGGCGTTCGGCAGGCGGCCGGCGATCTCGGCGAGGAGGCGGCCGGAGACCAGCACGGTGCCCGACTCCTCGACGTCGGCCTGGATCTCGGTCTGCGACGAGACCTCGTAGTCGAAGGAGGAGAGGACGAGGCCGTCGTCGTTCGCCTGGATCAGCACGCCGGAGAGGATCGGGAGCGTCGTGCGCTGCGGGAGGAGCTTGACGGCGAAGGACACGGCCTCACTGAAGACGTCGCGATTGACCTGGAACTTCACGGTTCTCCCGTCGTCGTGTGCTGGCTGGCTCACCCATGCTATCCGGACTGTTCCGCCCGGTGTCGGGACATTCCGTGTGCGCACGGGCGCTGCCGCAGGGGTGGTGAGCGTGAGGTCGACCACGGGCGCATCGAGTGCGCTCCGATTCGACCCGCGTGGAGGTGAGCGCTGCGGCTCGCTCGCCCCTCCGCGCGACCGAACTGCAGCGACGGAGTGCTCCGCACCCCGAGACCATCCACAGGGGATCGGCGTGGCACTGCGAGCACCGCGCCGCCGAGCTCGACCACTCGATGTTGTGGAGCCCCTGCTTAATCCATATTTCTCTTAACGGTGTTAACCGCTGTGGAAACTGTGGATGGTGTGCTGCGATCCGCGGAACGACGCCGAAGCAGCCCCATCGGAGCTGTGCACAGCGTGTGCGATTCGATCGGAAACCGAGCGGCCGGGGCGATGCGCGGTGCGGCGTATTGCACAGGCTCCCCCGCCGTCTCAACAGGGATTGCGGGCCGTCCCCTTAACAATCCACAACTTTTCCACAGTTGTGGGAATCTCCCGTTCTGGGGGCACGGAGGGCCTCTGAAGGGTCGCGGAAGCCCCGCGACCGAGTGGCACCGGGAGGTGCAGCGCGGAGGCGTGGCATCCGTTCGATGCCGACGCGAGCACCTCTGCTCGACGACGGATCGCGGCATCCGTCAGCGGTAGCGGGCGTTCTGCTTGATGCGGGCGGTCAACTCGGTGACCTGGTTGTAGATCGAGCGGCGCTCTTTCATGAGTTCCGAGATCTTCTTGTTGGCGTACATCACGGTGGTGTGGTCGCGGTTGCCGAAGAGCTGCCCGATCTTCGGCAGTGACAGGTTCGTGAGTTCACGGCACAGGTACATCGCGATCTGCCTGGCGATGGCGACGGCCTGCGAACGGCTCGACCCGTAGAGGTCGTCGACCGTCAGCTTGAAGTAGTCGGCCGTAGCCGTGATGATGTCGACCGGCGCAACGACGTTGTCGGTGTCGTCCGTGATGAGGTCCTTCAGCACGGTCTGCACGAGCGGCATGTCGACGGGTGTGCGGTTGAGGCTCGCGAATGCGGTGACGCGGATGAGGGTGCCCTCGAGCTCCCGGATGTTCGACGACACCTTCGACGCCATGTACTCGAGGATCTCGTCGGGCACCTGGAGGCGCTCGGACTGAGCCTTCTTGCGGAGGATCGCGATGCGGGTCTCGAGGTCGGGCGCCTGCACGTCGGTGATGAGGCCCCACTCGAAGCGGCTGCGCATGCGGTCCTCGAAGCCCGTGAGGTGCTTCGGCGGCACGTCGCTCGTGATCACGACCTGCTTGTTGTGGTCGTGCAGGGTGTTGAAGGTGTGGAAGAACGCCTCCTGCGTCTCCGCCTTGCCCTGCAGGAACTGGATGTCGTCGATGAGCAGGATGTCGATGTTTCGGTAGCGCTGCTGGAAGAGCGAGCCGCGGTTGTTCGCGATCGAGTTGATGAAGTCGTTCGTGAACTCCTCCGAGGAGACGTACCGGACGCGGATGCCGGGATACAGGCTCTGCGCGTAGTGCCCGATCGCGTGCAGGAGGTGCGTCTTGCCCAGGCCGGAGTCGCCGTAGATGAAGAGCGGGTTGTACGCCTTCGCCGGCGCCTCGGCCACTGCGACCGCGGCCGCATGGGCGAAGCGGTTGGACTGGCCGATGACGAAGCTGTCGAACGAGTACTTCGGGTTGAGCCGTGCGTCGCGCGGACGGTCGGGGCTCGTGTTCTCGAACACCGACTGCGGGGATGCCGGGAGCTCGACCGGATTCGGGTAGTCGTCGAACGCCGCGGGCTGCGGCTCGGGCGCCCTGGTCTCCTCGAGCTCGGGGTTCACGACCACGTAGAAGGAGGTCACCGACGACGGGGACTCGATGGCGCTCATCGCCGAGAGGAGGGAGACGCGCATCCGCTGGTTCAGCATGCTCGCCGTGAAGTCGTTCGGGACCTCGAGGTAGAACGTACCGGCGGCGATGCCCTTGGGCTCGACCAGGTTGAGGAACCCCTGCAGCATCGGGGTGATCGCGTCGTCGTCGTTCAGTCGGTCGAGGACGGTGGCCCATGTATCGGAGATGGGCTGCTCTGTCATCGTTCCCCGCAATCCCTCGGTGCCGTCGTGTGCCGCTCATCGATCCCCCGATCGATGGAACGAGCGGCGCGAGGCGAAGTGTTCAAGGTTATCCACCGGCTGTGTGCAGATTGGGTGCGACGCCCGGGATTCCGCGTGCGAGGCTGGGGATAACTGGTCTCACACGCTAGCGAAACTCGCCCCTCGGAACAAATGCCGGAGGAGGGATTCGACGGCCCGCGCGTGTCGATCCACAGGGTATCCCGAGGTATGCGGGATACTCTTCCGTTCGCACCATTCCGGCTCCGGACTTCGCCTGGTTTGACCACGGGTCCCGGAGGCCGTAGTTTTAATAGGTTGACCCCAGCCCTTTCGGGCACCCAGTTTCCCTCCGGAGCATCGCACTCGCTGCGCGGCGCGGAGATTCCGACAGCCGGAGAAGAAGAATGAGCAAGCGTACGTTCCAGCCGAACAACCGTCGCCGGGCCAAGAAGCACGGCTTCCGCCTTCGCATGCGCACCCGCGCGGGCCGCGCCATCCTGTCGGCACGCCGCGCCAAGGGTCGCACCGAACTCTCCGCGTAAGTCCCTCGGTGCTCGCCAAAGCCAATCGCATCACGAGCGCCGACGACTACCGAGCCGTCGTGCGCCGGGGTGCGAAGGTCGCCGGTGCCCACACCGTGAGCTATCTGCGCTCACGGGAGTCGGGCACCGATGCACGCTTCGGCTTCATCGTCTCCAAGAAGGTCGGCACGGCGGTGCGACGCAACCTCCTGCGCCGCAGGCTCAAGGCCGTCTGCCACGAAGCCCTGGGCGATGGCGTCCGGGGCGTCGACGTGGTGGTCCGAGCACTGCCCGGCGCGGCCGAGGTGCAGTGGCCCGAGCTCCGCGAAGAGGTGCTCGATGCGCTCACCCGCCGCTCGGGGCGCTCGGCAGGTCGGTCGGTGAGTGCCGTGGCGTCGGCGTCCGTGTCGGCTTCGGCCGCGAAGGGCGGCTGACATGCGCGACCTGGCCCTCTTCATCCTTCTGATCCCGCGGAACCTCGGCGTCCTGCTGCTTCGCGGGTACCGCGCCGTCATCTCCCCCCTCTACGGCGACGTCTGCCGGTACTACCCCTCGTGCTCCGCCTACGGACTCGGTTCCGTACAGCAGCGCGGACTGGTCGTCGGCTCCGCATTGGCCGCCTGGCGCATCGTCCGATGCAACCCGTGGACGGCCGGCGGCATCGACGAGGTGCGCGCCGCGCGCCATGACCGCTATCGCATCACCCGATTCGGGTGGGTCGTGCCGGCCGGCATGTTCCCGAAGGCCGAAGCGGATGCCGCGGCCGCCCGCCTCGCGCATGAGCTCGAGCACCGAGCCACCGAATCCCCCACCGCCGAGCCGGTGCTCGCGAACTCCTCCCCCAACCTGTCCCGGAAGGACTGACCCGCTCCAATGGACTTCATCGGACTGATCCTCTGGCCCATCAAGTGGGCCATCGAGTTGATCCTCGTCGCGTTCCACACCATGTGGGACTTCTTCGGCCTCGACCCCAACGCGGGCGTCACCTGGGTGCTCTCCATCGTGGGCCTCGTCCTCGTGGTGCGTGCCGCGCTCATCCCGATCTTCGTGCGCCAGATCAAGAACCAGCGCCGCATGCTCGAGGTCGCGCCGCAGCTCAAGAAGATCCAGGACAAGTACAAGGGCAAGAAGGACCAGTTCTCTCGCGAGGCGATGTCGCGCGAGACGATGGAGCTCTACAAGAAGACCGGTACCAACCCGCTCTCCTCGTGCCTCCCGCTGCTGCTCCAGATGCCGATCTTCTTCGGCCTCTTCTCGGTGCTCAACGACGCCCAGCACGACAAGCCCGGTGTCGGCCCCATGACGCAGGAGCTCGCGAACTCGTTCGCGAACTCTGAGTTCCTCGGCGCCCCGCTCAAGTCGACCTTCATCGGCGAGTGGAACCTCATGATCGCCGGCCAGCCGTTCAGCGCATCGACGCTCATCATCGCGCTGACGATGATCGTGCTGATGACGGCGTCGCAGTTCATCACGCAGCTGCAGATCGTCTCGAAGAACATGTCGCCCGAGACCAAGGCGAGCCCGATGTTCCGTCAGCAGCGCATCCTGCTGTACCTGCTCCCGCTGGTCTTCGCGGTGTCGGGTGTCGCCTTCCCGCTCGGCGTGATGTTCTACTGGCTCACGTCGAACTTCTGGACCATGGGACAGCAGTTCCTCGTCATCCGGAACATGCCGACGCCTGGGTCCGAGGCGGCCCGCGCCCGCGAGGCTCGCCTGGCGAAGAAGGGCAAGCTCGTCGTGGAGGAGAAGCACGAGAACGACGTCGCGGAGCCGAAGAAGCCGACGACCACGCAGCGTCAGCAGCCCATCAGCAAGGCCCGCGCGAAGAAGCAGGGCGGGAAGTAGACCATGACGAACGTGCAACACGAGGCCGAGAACCGCTCGATCGCCCAGCTCGAGGAGGAAGGCGACATCGCCGCGGACTACATCGAGGAGCTCCTCGACATCTGCGACCTCGACGGTGACATCGACATCGACGCTCGGAACGGCCGCGCCTACGTCTCCGTGAATGCCGGCGAGACCGCGAACCTTCGCCTGCTCTCGAAGCCCGAGACGGTGAGCGCGCTGCAGGAGCTGACGCGCCTCGCGGTGCAGACGAAGACCGGCGCATTCTCACGCCTCATCCTCGACATCGGTGGCTCCCGTGACGCGCGTCGCGATGAGCTCGCCGGTCTCGTGTCCCGCGCAGTCGAGCGCATCGAGGGCGGTGCCGCCGAGGCAGCCCTCCCCCCGATGTCGTCGTACGAGCGCAAGCTCGTGCACGACCTCGTGAGTGAGCGCGGCTTCTACTCGGAATCTCGCGGCGAGGGCGCCGACCGGCACACGGTCATCACACGTAGTGCCTGATTCCGACGACGACGTTTCACGTGAAACGATGATCGACGGTCTCGAGTCGGAGCCTGCGGCCGCGGCCGAACTGTTCGGTGAGCACCTCGCCAAGGGGCGCCAGTTCACCGAGGCACTTGCCCGCCATGGCGAGGAACTCGGGCTCATCGGGCCACTGGAACTTCCCCGCCTCTGGACGCGCCACGTGCTGAATAGCGCCCTCGTTGCGCCCCTGCTGCGTCCGGGTCGAGTCGGCGATGTCGGATCGGGCGCCGGCCTCCCGGGGCTGGTGCTCGGGATCATGCGCCCCGACGTCTCCTTCGTCCTCATCGAGCCGATGGAGCGACGCGTCGCGTGGCTCGAGAGCCAGGCGGCTGAGTTGGAGCTCTCCAACGTCGAGGTCGTTCGAGCCCGCGCCGAAGAGGCGAAGCTCAAGGGCGTACTCGATCAGGTGACCGCTCGAGCCGTGAGCGCGCTGCGGACGCTCATTCCGATCACCGCTCCCCTGCTCCGCCCGGGTGGAGAACTCGTCCTGATGAAGGGCGCCGGCGTCGATGGCGAGGTCGGCGCCGCGGAGAAGGCGATCCGCAAGTACAAGGTGCACGATCCCGAGGTGCTCATTCTCGGCGAGGGCGTCGTGAGCGAGGTCACGCGGGTGTTCCGGGCGACGGTGGGCTGAGTCCATTCGGGTCGGTCCTTGTGGTGTGCCGCTCGTTGGACGCGCTTGTGTGCCGCTCGTTGGATGCGCTTGCTCGCTAGGAGCTTCCTCGGCGTCTGCGTCTGCGTCTGGAAGGACTTATCGCGGACCGTGCGTTGCGGGCGGACTGCTGAGGATCGGCGACCCCGGGTTCAACGGCGGGATTCCGCCAGCCGACTCGTGCGCAGTGCGTCGATTTCCGGGCCACGTTTCACGTGAAACATGCCGTCCGGACTGGGGCAGTCATTCCACCAACGAGCTGAGCGCACCGTGTTGAAGGCGCCCATGATGAGACCGCTCCACGGATGCAGTGGGTTCGGGTCGTCGGGATGTGTGTGCTTTTCCGAGGCGTTGTGGTTTGCCGCACTCCCCTGGCTCTTCGGTTGAACCGAGCTGCGATTCCTCTCCATCGCTCCAGGCAGCGGCCGGCGAGCGGACAGGGATCTCGCATCCCCGACCCTTCCATTCCGCGCCCCCGCCCACCCCTTCGACCGATCGGCGCGAACGCGCCGGGCCGTACACAGACAAGGGTGAGGCTGCACTTGGAACTCGTGACCAACGATGTTCCCGCTCGTTGGTCGCCTGGGGCGAGGGCGTCCGCCGAATTCCGCGATGAGCCGACTCTTCCCCTTTGTTAGCGACGACGGCGCTAAAGTCAGCCTCGAGATCAACCCACATTCAGTGCCGACTAAGAGCACCGGTCGGATCGCCGTCGTCGATTCGAGCCTCCGGAGAACGCGCACGGTTGCTCGGTAGAGAGCGTCGCTGTTGCTCGGTCAGACACCGGAAATGTTGCCTCGACGCGGACCGACTCCTTCCTCCGGCAGCGACCGACGATGCTCCGGCGCGCGGACCGCCATGGAGCCCTGACGTGGACCAACGCTGGTCTTCCGACGTGGACCAACGCTGGTGTTCCGACGTGGACCAACGCTGGTGTTCCGACGTGGGCCGACGCTGGTGTTCCGACGTGGACCGCCACCTGCACTGCGTCGGCATGGACGAACACGGTGATCCGACGGCCGACACGGTGCACCGGCATGCACCAACACATGGTGGGTCGGCGTGGACAGGCGCGGTGCTTCGCAATGGAAGGCAGAGGCCGAAGTTCGCTGCGCCGGTGGTTTTCGCGTGCGATCAGGATCCCGTCGCGGCCGGAGCGACCGCGGGTGTACTCACCCCCTGGTCCTGGTCCTGGTCCTGGTCCTGGTCTTGGTCCTGGTCCTGGCCCTGGTGCGGCGGCTCGACGCGTGGCTCGGACACTTCCTCTCGATCGAGTCCATCGAAGCCGTCATCGTCGATTCGCTGCGAGTGACGATCGACCCCGTCCGTGATGTGGGTCGCAACTTCGGATTGAGACGAGGAGCACCCCAGGGCGTGCAGTCACATGTGCGGCATGGTCCGCTGAGGAAGGAGTATCGCCATCGGACGCCGTTCGTCAGATCACACCGACCATCGTTTCATTATCCAAAGCTCTTGCTTCCCCTGACCACCACGACCGCAAAAGATCAAGTCGGAAGCCGGACCGTTGCCGACTGGCAAGCCAGCCAGCGGCCCGGACAACCACGCCCCGCCTCTCCCAACTGGACGTTTCACGTGAAACATCGACCGTCGTCAGGCGACGGGGCGGCTTCGGAGCGAACGCTTCACTCGCCGCAAACGGTCGTGAAGGTTTCACGTGAAACGGCAAACCTTAAGACTCAACGTTCGCCCCGATTCCGCATTGTCGGCGAGGGATACGGCAACGGCGACGTGGCCGGACTGTGTTGACTACTTGACGCGATGCACTTCGAAGGCATAGATCGAGCGCCATCGAGACCCCGTCGGCCATCGCTGGCTTGTCGCCCGACCTCCGCGCCAACCCGAGTGATACAGACAGTCGGTCCGTCAACGCGACCACGCCGACCCCAAGTCACACGCTTGAGTCTCCCGAGCGCCGAACCCGCCCGGTGCGCCCCAGGCCAGGCTCTTCGCGTCATGTGGAAGTCGCGGAACTCCGCCACGACGTGTCCTCAACAGGGGATAGATTCCACGCATCCGTCGGACACTCGAATCCGACCATGGCGTCGGCGCGCGAGGCGGTTAGGCTGGATTCTTGAGCCGATCGCACGACGACCGGCCACCGCGGAACGACGGGGAGCAGCGCGTATGGCACAGGGTGGAGGTCGCGGATGGTTCCACCGAAAGCGACCGCAGCCCGAGCCTGAGGCCGACAACGGCACAACGCACGCCAGTACGCTCCGGCCCGCGACCCCCGACTCCAGCCGCGTCCCTGGCGGAGCGTCGGGCGAGGCGTCGAACCTCGGTTCGTCGTGGAATCCAGGCACGCTTCCGACCCAGGCATCCGTTGCGGTGTCCAACGACAACGCGCAGTGGAGCCCCGAAGCGCGCAATGCCACACAGGTCCGACCCGAGGCCTCGCCGGTTCCGACAACAACCCCATCGCCCGGGGTTGCTCCCGCCGCGACCGTGGGATCAAACCCCACGCCCGACCAGCGGCCAGCAACTCAGGAGTGGGCTCCTTCGCAACCCGCGGCGTCGACGCCTGCAGGATCCGCAGCTGTGATTTCTGACGCGTCGGCACGGGAGACACCACGGACTGCGTCGGCGACCGGGAGTGGGAGTCTTCCCAACCCCGACGGCCACTCCTCCCCTACTTCTTCCACGCCTCCGATGACGTCGGCAGCGAGTTCGTTCTCCGCGCCCGCCGCAGAGCCAGCACCCACCCCGCCATCTCCATCCCCGACGACGAGCATCGACTGGGACGTCGCGACGGCCGCGGCGCTCACGGACGAAGAGGGCGCGACCGAGACCGCGCTGCCGCACTCGCTGCCGAAGACCTCACCCGATCGACTCCTCGAGGACCTCATCCGGGAGATCGTCGGCGACGCCGCGGCTGACACGGTCTCGTCGCTCCAGACGCCGCGCACGGACGCGAGCGCGTCGCCCACTCCGTCGAGCGCCGAGCCGCCGTCGCGGGAGACGAGCGAGCCCGCGATCCGTGTGGAAGAACCTGTCAAGACCGCGTCCCCGCCCGTCTCACCGGAGCGTGACGGGGACAGCACCGCCATCGCGGGCGCTTCGATCGAGCACGACCTGGAACCGGGATACTCCGTTCCCGAGTTCGCCACCGAAACGAATTCGATGACTCAGGGTGATGCCCAGCAGTGGAGCTCTGCGGTCCCCGAATCGGCAGCACACACCTCGTTCATCCCAGACATCCCGCCCACGCCGCCCACCGACGAGACACCTGGCGAGGCTCTGACGATCGAACTAGCGCCGGCCTCGCCACCGACGACATCGTCGACGGTCGTGCCCGGTACGCTTGATCCTCGGGAATCGCCCGACGAACCGCCGCTGGATCGGATCCAGACGGACCCGCCGAGCCTTCCCACGATCGACATTCCGGCGTCCGTTTCACGTGAAACCACCGCGCAGGAGCTCGCGACCGCCGTTTCACGTGAAACGTCCACTCAGTACGGAGGAACTCCCCTGGCCGATCAACTCGCCGACGAGACGCGACGGCGCCAGGCGCTCGAGGGAGAGATCCTCCCGCTCCCGGCGCGCACGCGCATCATGACGATCTCGAACCAGAAGGGTGGCGTCGGCAAGACGACGACGGCCGTCAACCTCGCCGCCGCGCTGGCGCGCACGGGCGCGCACGTCCTCGTCATCGACCTCGACCCTCAGGGCAACGCGTCCACCGCTCTCGGCGTCGATCACCGTTCGGAGCAGCAGAGCGTCTACGAGGTACTCGTCGCCGACCTGTCTCTCTCCGAGGTGGTGCAACCGTCGACCGAGCACGAGCGCCTCGACTGCGTTCCCGCGACCATTCACCTTGCCGGCGCGGAGATCGAACTGGTGTCGCTGGTCGCGCGCGAACAACGCCTCCGTCGTGCGCTCGACGCTCACCTCGCGGCGATGGATCGTCCGTACGACTACGTGTTCATCGACTGCCCGCCGTCGCTCGGCCTGCTCACGATCAACGCCTTCGTCGCGGCGCGCGAAGTGCTCATCCCCATCCAGTGCGAGTACTACGCGCTCGAGGGCCTCTCCCAACTACTCAGCAACATCGAGCTGATCGAGAAGCACCTCAACCCCGACCTCCGACTGTCGACGATCCTCCTCACGATGTACGATTCGCGCACGAACCTCGCGCAGCAGGTCGCGCAAGAAGTGCGGGATCATTTCCCGACGCAGACGCTCGGGACGATCATCCCCCGCTCCGTCCGGGTCTCGGAGGCTCCCAGCTATGGGCAGAGCGTGATCAGCTACGACTTCGCCTCGACCGGATCGCTCTCCTATCGCGAAGCTGCGGCGGAGATCGCACGACGGGGTCTCGCGACCCAGAACACCCAGTAAGGACACCCCAGATGGCCACGAAGCGCACCGGCCTCGGCCGTGGAATCGGCGCCCTGATCCCCACCGCCGACGACGCCAACCGGGCGACTCGTCCGGTCGATGTCTTCTTCCCCGACGTCGACTCGACGCCCGCCACGGCGATCGCCGCCGTCGAGCAGGCCGCCGCGACCGAGGGCCTGTTGACGGTACCCGGTGCGCGGCTGGCGCGGTTGAGCCCCGACGACATCGTCCCCAACGCTCAGCAGCCGCGCACGGTCTTCGACGCCGAGGACCTCGAGGAGCTCGTCCACAGCGTTCGCGAGTTCGGAGTGCTGCAGCCGATCGTCGTCCGCCCCCACCCCGGTGAGCCCGGCAAGTACGAGTTGGTCATGGGCGAGCGTCGACTGCGCGCGACGAAGGCCGCTGGCCTCGACACCATACCGGCGGTCGTGAAGGACACCGCCAACGAGGACATGCTTCGCGATGCGCTCCTCGAGAACCTGCACCGCTCGCAGCTCAACCCGCTCGAGGAGGCGTCCGCCTACCAGCAACTCCTCGCCGACTTCGGGATCACCCAGGAGGAGCTCGCGTCCCGCATCGGCCGATCGCGTCCGCAGATCTCGAACACGCTCCGCCTGCTCAAGCTGCCCGAGGCGGTCCAGCTCCGGGTCGCGGCCGGTGTGCTGAGCGCGGGCCACGCCCGGGCGATCCTCGCCGTGAGCGACGACCCCGAGGAGATGCAGCGGTTCGCCGACAAGATCGTGAACGAGGAACTGTCGGTCCGCGCCGCCGAAGCACTCGCGGCAAGCAGCCCGAAGCCGTCACGCGCGAAGCCGGCGGCCGGCAAGCGACAGGACTTCCTCGACGATCTGGCCACGCGCCTCGGCGACCGGCTGAACACCCGCGTGAAGATCGCAATCGGCGCGCGGAAAGGCCAGATCAGCATTGATTTCGCGACGGTTCAGGATCTCCGCCGCATTCTCAGCGACCTCGGCGAGGAACTCGAAGGCGTGTGAACCTGCGGCGCCCGGAGAATCGCTCCTGGTGAACTGAACCACCCTGTTTCGAGGAGCTCCCGACCGACCCGGCAGAGGCGTCGACGACGAGGGTCACTCGCTCGACGCCGACGCCGCGGTCAGACGGCGGCGCGAGCCGCAGCGGCCTGGACCAGGCCGCTGTAGATCGTCGCGGCATCCGTGCCCGAGGCCTCGATCGCGAGCGGCACGAGCGACGTCTCGGTGAGGCCCGGGATCACGTTCGCCTCGAGGAACCACGGCGTGCCCTCCGCGTCGACGATGAAGTCGACGCGCGAGAGGTCGCGCAGCCCGAGCGTGCGATGCGCGTGCACCGCGGCATCCGCCACCGAACTGCTGACCGCATCGCTGAGCCGCGACGGCGCGTAGAACGTGGTCTCCCCCGCGTTGTACCGGGCCTGGAATCCGTAGACGCCGGTCCTCGGCTCGATCTCGACCGGGGTGAGGGCACGTGGTCCGTCGCCGGTGTCGACCACGGCGACCGCGATCTCGGTGCCGTGCACTCGGTGCTCGACCACGGCGACGTCGTCGTACGTGAACGCCTCGACCATCGCGCGCGGCAGCTCATTGGGCTCATCGACGATGGTCACGCCCTGGGCGGATCCACCCGATCCGGGCTTCACGACCAGATCGCCCTCGAGCGACTCGCGCACCACGCGCAGCACGCTCGAGGCGCCGAGTTCACGGAAGGCCTCGTTCGACAGCACGATCGAGCGCGGCACGGCCAGGCCCGCGTGCGAAGCGAGTGAGCTGGCGACCGGCTTCGACCACGCACGCCGAGCGGCGGCGCCGGTCGAGCCGACCGTCGGCACGCCGAGCGCGTTGAGGAGGTCGAGCAGTGACCCGTCTTCGCCGCTCGACCCGTGCAGCGCCGGGAACACCACGTCGGGTCGTTCCTTCGCGAGGAAGGGGAGGAGTCCCGCGTCGGGATCGAGCAGCACGACCCGATGGCCCGCCTCGGCGAGGGCATCGGCGACTCGACGACCCGAACGCAGCGACACATCGCGCTCATGCGAGATGCCGCCGGCCAGGACGACCACGTACAGACCACTGGAATCGCTCATGATCAGGGCTTTCTCCAAACTGTGATGCGTGGTCACTTGAGGTCGGACGGTGGGGCGGAGTCGTAGTCGGCGCTCGGCGGCAGCTGCAGCGGGCCGGTGCCGGCGAACGTGTCGAGCAGGTCGAGCTCGCCGTTCACGACCGTGGCGAGACGACGGATGCCGACCCGGATGGCGTCTGGCGTGGGATAGCAGAACGACAGGCGCATCGCGTGGCGTCCGCGTCCGTCGGCGAAGAACGCCGTGCCGGGCGTGTACGCGACGAGTTCCTTGACCGCGCGCGGCAGCATCTGCTTGGAGTCGAGCACGTCGGGCATGGTGACCCAGACGTAGAACCCGCCGTTGGGGTTCGTCCACCGCAGTTGCGGAAGGTACTCCCCCAGCGCCTCGATCATCGCGTCCTTGCGTTCGCGGTAGACGCCGCGGAACGTGTCGATCTGGGCGCGCCAGTCGGTGCTCGAGAGGTACTCCGAGACGACGAGCTGGCTGAACGAGCTCGGCGAGAGGATCGCGGACTCCGCGGCGAGGATGAGCTTCTCGCGGATGGCGTGCGGTGCGAGCGCCCAGCCGACCCGGAATCCGGGGGCGAGCGTCTTCGAGAAGGAGCCGAGGTAGATGACGTGCTCCTCGTCGAGCGAGCGCAGGGCGTTCGGCGCCGGCTCGTCGAAGTGGAGCAGGCCGTAGGGGTTGTCCTCGAGCACGAGGATCTCGTTCTCCCGACAGATCTCGAGGATCTCGGGCCGCCTCGAGGCGGCGAGGGTCACGCCGGCCGGGTTGTGGAAGTTCGGGATCGTGTACAGGAACTTGATGCGTCGTCCCTGGCCGCGAAGGTGCGCGATCGTCTGCCGCAGCGCCTCGGGTATGAGTCCGTCGTCGTCCATGGCGACGTGCACGACGCTCGCCTGGTACGACCGGAACACCCCGAGCGCGCCGACGTAGCTCGGCGATTCAGCGAGGATCACGTCGCCCGGATCGATGAAGAGCTTCGCCACGAGGTCGAGGGCCTGCTGCGATCCGGTGGCTGTCACGACGTTGTCGACCGAGCCGCGGATGCCCTCGAGGGCCATCACGTCGAGGATGTGCTCGCGCAACTGCGGGATGCCCTGCCCCGAGCCGTACTGCAGCGCGGTGGGACCCTGCGTGCGCATGACGCGCTCCATCGAGGAGACGATGAGTTCCTGCGGAAGCGCCGAGACGTACGGCATGCCACCCGCGAGCGACACCACCTCGGGGCGCGACGCGACGGCGAACAGGGCTCGGACCTCGGAGGCGGCGAGGCCGGAGGCTCGCTCGGCGTAGTTCGCGTACCAAGGGTCGAGGTTGTTGCCGGTCCGCTGGGGGACGTCAGAGGTCACGTCGCTTCCGTTTCTGCTCAGGATTTCCATGCTAGTCATCTGGTTCAGGCGGTCCGTTCGCGTGACGTCACGCCCGGGGCATCCGCTCGGCCGACCGCGACCGCGACCGTGACGCACCGGAGAGCGGCGAGCGGGCGGGTAGGCGAGTCGACCCCGCGGATACGCGAAAGACCCGCCCGGCGTCTGCCGGACGGGTCTCTGCGTGTGCGAGGCGGCCGACTACGAGATGTAGGCGGCGAGGTCGGCCTCGAGTGCGGGCTTCGGCTTGGCGCCGACGACGGTCTTGACGACCTCGCCCTTCTCGAAGACCTTGAACGCGGGGATCGCGGTGATCTGGTACTTCATCGCGAGGTTCGGGTTCTCGTCGACGTTGAGCTTGACGATGTCGAGCTTCTCGGCGTGCTCAGTCGCGATCTGGTCGAGGATCGGGCTGACCATGCGACACGGGCCGCACCACTCGGCCCAGAAGTCGACCAGGACGGCCTTCTCGTTGTTCAGGACCTCCTGCTCCCAGGTGGCCTCGTTCACGGTACGTGCAGTCATGTGTTTCTCCTTTGGTGAAGCGGATGTCTCGCTCGGCGTGATCGGCGGATCAGCGCGTGCGGGCGAAGTTCTCGACGGCCTCGGCCTCTTCGATGGCCTCGGCCTCGATCTCGGCGATCTCGGGCGACGGTGCTTCGGCCAGGGCGGCCAGGTAGTGCTCGGCGTCGAGTGCGGCGACCGTGCCCGTCCCGGCGGCCGTGACGGCCTGGCGGTAGAACGGGTCGATCACGTCGCCGGCGGCGAACACGCCGGGAACCGACGTGCGCGACGAGCGGCCCTCGACGTGGATGGTGCCCTCGCGCGTGAGCTCGAGTTTGCCGTGCACGAGGTGCGTGCGCGGGTCGTTGCCGATCGCGACGAACAGGCCGTCGAGGTCGAGCGCGCGGAGCTCACCGGTCACCGTGTCGCGCAGCGTCACGCCCGAGACCTGCTCGGTGCCGTGGATCTGCGTGACCTCGGCGTTCCAGATGAACTCGATCTTCTCGTTGTCGAAGGCACGCTGCTGCATGATCTTGGACGCCTTGAGCGAGTCGCGGCGGTGGATGACGTAGACCTTGTCGGCGAATCGCGTGAGGAAGGTGGCCTCCTCCATCGCCGAGTCGCCGCCGCCGACGACCGCGATGGTCTTTTGGCGGAAGAAGAAGCCGTCGCAGGTGGCGCACCATGAGAGGCCATGACCCGAGAGGATCTCCTCCTCGGGCAGGCCGAGCTTGCGGTAGGCCGAGCCGGTGGCGTAGATCAGCGCGGATGCCTCGTGCACCTCCCCGCTGCCGAGCTTCACGCGCTTGACGGGGCCGTCGAGCTCGAGCTCCACGACGTCGTCGTACACGACCTCGGTGCCGAACCGCTCGGCCTGCGCCTGGAACTTCGCCATCAGGTCGGGGCCCATGATGCCCTCGGGGAAGCCCGGGTAGTTCTCGACCTCGGTGGTGTTCATCAACTCGCCGCCGATCTCGACCGAGCTGGCGATGAGCAGGGGCTTGAGCTCCGCGCGTGCGGCGTAGATCGCGGCGGTGAATCCGGCCGGGCCCGAGCCGATGATGATGATGTCGCGCAACTTCACTCCTGTGGTGGCTGGTGTTTCGGCGCCCTCGACGTTCGCGATGGGCACGTCATGGTGAACACAGTCTAGGCGGCGCGTATTCCGCCGCCGACCGGGCGCTCGCGCGTCGGATGCCTCAGCGTCGGCGCACCCGCGCCACGAGCGGCTCCGCGAATCCACGCAGCTCGGGCGATCGCAGCGCCCAGAGCACCCCGAAGTAGAGCACGGCCATCACGGCGCCGATGATCGCCATCGAGAGGATCGCGCCGACCCTGTTGGTGACGGCGAATCCGCCCTCGGTGGTGCCGCCGAGGACCACGAGAAGCACGACGCCGGCGATCACGGGAAGCACCGCGGCCGCGAGGTCGCGCCCGAGGCTCACGGCGATGCGTCGTCCGTCGAGTCGGCCGAGCTGACGGCGAAGCAGGACGAGCGCGAGCACGAGCTGCGCGGTGCTCGCGAGCGTCGTCGACAGGGCGATGCCCACCGCGGTCCACTCGAGCGGCAGTGGGATGCAGGAGAGGGCGGCGACCGTGAAGACGATCACCTGGAAGAGCGTGAAGAAGAACGGCGTGCGGGTGTCGCCCAGGGCGTAGAACGTGCGTTGCACGACGAAGAGGATGCTGAATCCGACGAGGCCGATCGCGAACGCGATGATGACGTTGCCGAGTGCGGACGCCAGCGCGAGGCCGGGCTGGAACACCGCGCCGAACGGGTAGGCGACGACCATGAGCACGACGGCAGCGAGCACGAGGATGACGCTGACACCCCGGACGGCGCTGGAGAGGTCGTCGCGGACGCGGTCGAGGTTCCCGGCGTGCGCGTGCTCGCTCATGCGCGTGAAGTACGCGGTCGCGATCGAGACCGTGATGACCGAGTGCGGCAGCATGAACACGAGCCAGGCGTTGTCGATCGCCGCGACGGATGCCCCCGCACCCGATGCCTGCAGCACGACCTGGGTCTGCACGATGCCAGCGAACGTCGTGAGCAGCAGCATTCCGAACGTCCATCCGGCCATGCGCCCGGCGGCTCCGAGGCCGACGCCGCGCCAGCGGAAGTCGGGACGATATCGCAGGCCGATGCGACGCCAGAACCAGAACAGCACGACGGCCTGGACGACGATGCCGAGCGTTGCGGATCCGGCCAGGACCGCGACCATGCCGGGTGTCCAGTCGTCGATCGCGCGCGTGCCGTCGGGGTCGAACCCGAAGAGGATCCCGAAGATCACCAGGCCGATGAGCGCGACGACGTTGTTGAGCACCGGCACCCACGTGAACGGGCCGAAGCTCCGGCGGGCGTTCAGCACCTCGCCGAGCAGCGTGTAGAGCCCGTAGAAGAAGATCTGCGGCAGGCACCACCAGGCGAACGCGGCGGCGAGCGGGAGGATCTCGGAGTTCGAGCCCGCGTAGATCCAGGTGAGCACTGGGGCCAGCGCCGTCGCGAGGATCGTGGCGGCGCCGATGACCGTGAGCGCCAGCGTCAGGAGCTTGTTGATGTAGGCGCTGCCGCCGTCGGTGTGGGTGCTGGCACGCACGATCTGCGGCACGAGCACCGCCGAGAGTACGCCGCCCGCGACGATCACGTAGACGGTGTTGGGCAGGCCGTTGGCGACGGCGAACGCGTCGGCGGAGCTCGATCCGACGACGCCGATGGCCGCGGCCAGCACGATGGCCTTCACGAAGCCGAGGACGCGGGAGACGATCGTGCCGGAGGCGAGGAAGGCGCTCGCGCGGCCGATCCGGTCGGTGTCAGCCACGCTCGGGTCCTGTCGGATCTGCGGTTTCGGTCGCGGTGGTATCGGGAGCGTCCGCGGCCGCATCGCGATCATCAGCGGCATCCGCGTCGGTCGCGGCATCCGCGTCGGTCGCGGCATCCGCATCACCCGCGGCAGCACCCTCTGCGGCCGCAAGGCGCGCCCGACGGCGACGGCGGATGTTGCGCCAGAGGCCGATGCCGAAGACGAGCACGACGATCACGGCGAGGATGGCGGCGCCGAGGCCCTCCCAGTCGGCCTGCACGTTGGCCGGGATCGTCACGGTGGTGCCGATCGGCACCCCGGCGGTCGAGGTGAGCGACACGGCGAGCGACACCTCGCCGTTGCCGACGCCCGCGGCGACCGGCACGCGCACGGTGGAGCGGGACTGCGGCTCGACGGTGGCCTCGACCTGGTCCTCGACGATGAGCCGCCCGTTGGACGGCGCCACGTCGACGACGACCGTGACGGGATAGGGCAGCGTGTTCTCGATCGTGGTCGGGACGCCCGTCTCGGTGGACACGACGTTGATGGTGCTGCTCGGCACCACCGACACGGATCCGAGCGTGGCGCGCTGCTCGGCGAGCCAGTCGCCGACCTCGGACTCCCAGGCGTCGGTGTCGTCGAGCCAGGCGACGTCGAGGAGCGAGAGGAGCTGGCGACGAGTCGGGCCGGTGATGAGGCTCTCATCCGTCAGCACGGTCGCGAACTCGGCGAGGCGCGCCTCGGTCTCGACCATCCGGCCGATCGCGGAGAGGCGGCCCTCCGACTCGGGTTCGTCGACGAGCATGCGCGACTCGGGCGGTGCACCGATCGCGTCGGAGAGGCCCGCGAGCGACGACCATCCGGAGCCGGCGATCTCGTCGATGACCGCCGAGACGCGTGCGGACTGCGACGCGTCGCCACGATCGAACGTCGCGAGCACGGTCGTGCGCGCGGTGCCGGCGTCGAGCGCGAGCTCGGCGAGCAGGCGCCCGGTCGCCTCGCGCCACTCGGTGTCGGTCGAGGCGTCGGATGCCGCGCGCAGGGGCTCCGTGAGCTCGGCATCGGCGACGAGTGCGGTCGAGCCGTCGACGTTGGCCGACGACGACGCCGGCCCGTCGACCGGCTCGACGTTGCCGGGCGCGAGGATCGTGGTGGTGAGGCCCGCCGCATCGAGGTAGCCGAGGTTGCCCGCGGCCACGGTGTCGTCGGCGGGCCACGCGAGGTCCACGCGCGTGTACGGCCAGGCGAGCAGCTCGTCGGTGGTCGGCACCCCGCCGGGCGTCGGCTCGGGCTCGACGGGCTCGTCGGTCGCCGGAGTGCCGACCGCCGAGCTGTCGTTCTCATCGGCCGCCTCGGGCGTCGTGGCGAAGTTCGCGGGATCGAGCACGTCACCGAAGGAGGTCGGCGCGAGGAGGCCGGGCAAGTCGAGCTGGGCCTGAGCCGCGACGTCGGCGTCTGCATACGCGAGCGGGAATACTTCGTTCGGCACATTCGCGAGGCGCTGCAGCCAGGCGGTCGCGGAGGGCGGCGCACCCGTGCCGAGCACGCGGATCGACGCCACGATGCGCGGGTCGAGGCCGATCGCGACGCGGCGGCCCGCGAGGGCGTCGAGCTGTCGGGTGAGCAGCCCCGTCGGGGAGGTCCAGTTCGCCAGCTGGTCGGCGGGGATGAGCCCGAGCGGGACCGTGCCGGTGGGCGTCGTCAGCGGCGCTGCGAGTGCCACCGCCACCGAGCCCGAGGCCGGGACATCCGCGTTGGCATAGGCGGCGGTGCCCGCCGCCACGACCGTGTCGCCCACTCGGAGCTCGGCGCCCAGGCCGAGCACGGGCGAGCCGGCGAGCTCGCCGAACGCCTCGCCGGGGACCGTGAACGACACGAGCGTCGCACCGCCGGCGGCCAGGCCGCGCGATTCGGCCTCGCCCAGCGTCACCGCGTCGCCGGCGATGCCGGTGCTGTCCTGGGCGTCGGCGGCGAGCCACTCGTCGAGCTCGGTCTCGTCGTCGATGGCGCCGTCGGCGCGCACGAGACGCACGGTGCCGGGGGCGAGTGCCTCCCCGGTCGCGTTCTCGATCTCGACCGAGAGGGCGACGGGCTCGCCGGGCGAGATGGTCGTCGAGATCGTGGGCGAGACGCGCAGCCGCAGGCCCGCCGTCTCGTCGCCGACGGCCTGCGCCGGGGCGGACGTGGTCAGGCTCGTCTCGGTCGCCGGAGCCGGGTCGCCGAGGCCGAGCATCGCCTGGAGGCTCGACGCCGGGTCGACCCCCGCGTTGGCTGCGAGCGGGGCGGCGACGGCGCCGGTGAGGGCGGCGAGGGCGAGGCCCGCGAAGACGAGCCGGGAGCGTCGGGGGGTGCGGCGGGGGGTGGAGTCGGTGGAGTCGGCACGCTGAAGCGCGGGGTTCGACTCGGGCACCATGCAGGCGATTCTACGGGTTGGGGTCCGAGCGCCCGCTCGACGTCCACAGCGCCTCCAGACCCCCCGAAGGAGGCCCGCCGTAAGCGGGTCGCCGGCCGCGTCCCGCTTAACATAGGGGGCATGCAGAGTGTCGCGGCGGCCCTCGACCGACTGGGCGAGCTGGCCGCTTCGCCGACCGTCGCGAAGCTCGCCGAGGCGTTCTCGGCCGCGGGCCACGAGCTCGCGCTCGTCGGCGGCCCGGTGCGCGACGCGTTCCTCGGCCGCCCCACGAACGACCTCGACTTCACGACGGATGCCACGCCCGACCGCATCCTCGCGATCGTGAAGCCGATCGCCGAGGCGCACTGGGACATCGGCCGCGCGTTCGGCACCATCGGCGCGAAGATCGCCGGCGAGACCGTGGAGATCACCACCTATCGGGCCGACGCCTACGACGGGGCATCCCGCAAGCCCGAGGTGGTCTTCGGCTCGAGCCTCGAGGACGACCTCACGCGCCGCGACTTCACCGTGAACGCGCTCGCACTGCGACTCCCCCAGCTCGCGCTCGTCGATCCGTCGGGCGGCGTCGAGGACCTCCTCTCCCGTACGCTGCGCACCCCGGCCGCGCCCGAGCAGTCGTTCGGCGACGACCCGCTCCGGATGCTGCGGGCCGCCCGGTTCTCGGCCCAGCTCGGATTCGCGGTCGAGGCCGGCACGCGCGCAGCCATGGCCGAGCTCGCCCCCGAGATCGACCGGATCTCGGCCGAGCGGGTGCGCGATGAGCTGTCGAAGCTCCTCCTGACCTCGGCGCCTCGCGGCGGCATCCGCCTGCTCGTCGACTCCGGACTCGCCGAGCGTGTGCTGCCCGAGATCCCGGCCCTGCGCCTCGAGGTCGACGAGCACCACCACCACAAGGACGTGTACGAGCACTCGCTCACCGTGCTCGACCAGGCGATCGACTACGAGGTCTCGCGGGGCGTCCTCGACTCCCCCGACCTCGTGGTCCGGCTCGCGGCGCTGCTGCACGACATCGGCAAGCCGGCCACGCGGCGACTCGAGCCGGGCGGCGCGGTGTCCTTCCACCACCACGACCTCGTCGGCGCGAAGCTCGCCCGCAAGCGCCTGCGCGCACTGCGCTACGACAACGACACGATCGCGGCCGTCTCCCGGCTCATCGAGCTGCACCTGCGCTTCTTCGGCTACGCGGATGCCGCGTGGACCGACTCCGCCGTACGTCGCTACGTGCGCGACGCGGGCGACCAGCTCGAGCGCCTGCACATCCTGACGCGGGCCGACGTCACCACCCGCAACCGCCGCAAGGCCGATCGGCTGGGCTTCGCGTACGACGACCTCGAGGAGCGCATCGCCGTGCTCGCCGAGGAGGAGGAGCTCGCCGCCGTGCGCCCGGAGCTCGACGGGCAGCAGATCATGCAACTGCTCGACGTGAAGCCCGGTCCGGTGGTCGGCGAGGCGTACCGGTACCTCCTCGAGGTGCGGCTCGACGAGGGGCCCATCGGCGCGGATGCCGCGAAGGAGCGCCTGCTCGAGTGGTGGGCGGCGCGCGAGCGGGCGTGACCGCGTGCTGGGCGCCGAGGGCCGACGATCGACCACGAGGCATCCTCAGCGTCGAATGGCGCGGCGACGCGGCATCCGTTACCATTGACAGGTTGCCCGAGCGCCGCATTCGCGGCCTCCTCGGCGTGACGCATGTACACCCTCCTGTCACAGACCGTCTGTGACCGCCTGAGTCCGAAGGAGGTGGGTCTGTCATGCACCAGTACGAGCTGATGGTCATCCTCGATCCCGAGATCGACGAGCGCACCGTTGCTCCCAGCCTCGACAAGTTCCTCAACGTCATCCGCAACGATGGCGGCACGGTCGACAAGGTCGACATCTGGGGACGTCGTCGCCTGGCCTACGAGATCAAGAAGAAGAGCGAGGGCATCTACGCCGTCGTCGACTTCACCGCCGAGCCTGCGACCACCAAGGAGCTCGACCGCCAGCTGAACCTCAGCGAGGCCGTCATGCGCACCAAGGTGCTCCGTGCCGAGGAGGCCATCGCCCAGGTGGCCGCCGCTGCCAAGGCCCAGGAGGAGCGCGCCGCGAAGAAGGCCGCCGCCGCCGCGAAGGCCCCCGTCAAGAAGGACGCCTAGTCCCCATGGCCGGCGAGACCATCATCACCGTGGTGGGCAACCTCACTGCAGACCCCGAGCTGCGCTACACGCAGAACGGGCTGGCGGTTGCCAACTTCACCATCGCGTCCACGCCCCGCACGTTCGACCGTCAGGCGAACGAGTGGAAGGACGGTGAAGCGCTGTTCCTGCGCGCGAGCTGCTGGCGCGAGTTCGCCGAGCACGTCGCGGGTTCACTCACCAAGGGTTCCCGGGTCATCGCTTCCGGGCGTCTCAAGCAGCGTTCCTACGAGACCAAGGAAGGCGAGAAGCGCACCACCATCGAGCTGGAGGTCGACGAGATCGGCCCCTCGCTCCGGTACGCGACCGCCCAGGTCACCCGTGCGCAGTCCAACCGCGGCGTGGGCGGTGGCTCCTTCGGGGGCGGCCAGTCCGACGACGCATGGGCTCCGAGCGCGCCTGCCGCCCAGTCGGGCGCGGCCGCCGGCGGCGACGTCTGGAACACGCCGGGCACCAACTACGGCGACGAGACCCCCTTCTAACATTCACGCCGGTCCCACGACCGGCGAGCACTCATCAAAGGATCAACAATGGCTGGAAAGAGCAGCGGCGACCGCCGCAAGCCGAGCCGCGGGAAGGGCGCGAAGAACGCCGCCCCGGCGAAGTCCATCAAGGTCGGCGTCATCGACTACAAGGATGTCGCCACCCTGCGCAAGTTCATCTCGGAGCGCGGCAAGATCCGCGCCCGCCGTATCACCGGTGTCTCCGTGCAGGAGCAGCGCCTCATCGCCCGTGCCGTGAAGAACGCGCGCGAGATGGCGCTCCTGCCCTACTCGGGCTCCGGCCGCTAAGGAGCACGACAATGGCAAAGGTTATTCTCACGCACGAGGTCACCGGCCTCGGCGCCGCCGGCGACGTGGTCGAGGTCAAGAACGGCTACGCGCGCAACTACCTGGTCCCGCAGGGCTTCGCGACGCCGTGGACCCGCGGTGGCGAGAAGCAGGTCGAGCAGATCAAGGCCGCCCGCGCGGCTCGCGAGCTCCACTCGCTCGAGGACGCACAGGCCCTCAAGGCCAAGCTCGAGTCGACCAAGGTGAAGCTGGCCGTCAAGGCCGGCCTCGGTGGTCGCCTCTTCGGCTCGGTCAAGACGGCGGATGTCGCATCGGCCGTCGAGGCCGCCGGCCTCGGCGAGCTCGACAAGCGCAAGATCGAGATCCCGACCCCCATCAAGGCGGTCGGCGAGCACGAGGCGACCGTTCGCCTCCGCGACGAGGTCTCGGCCACGATCACCCTCCAGGTGGTCGCCGCGAAGTAGTTCGCGCGCACACGAGAACGGCGGTTCGGGCTCCGGCCCGGGCCGCCGTTCCGTCGTCTCGGCGGCGCGCTGCAGCGGGCGTGTTCCATCGGCCCAGCCGTCCCCCTCGCCGGCCGGGATCCCCCCGTTTCGATTGCACAGGTCTACACCGTGATCGACGCGCCCGCAAGTGGAGGTTGTGGACTTCCTGTGATGGTTGTGCACAGGTAAGCACGCGGCATCCGTGGAACCTCGAAGAAGTTTTCCCCCACAGGTGTGGAAACGCGAAGTGCCTGATCGTTCTGAAATTCAACCCGTGTAATTCCCCAGATTTCCACAGTTTTCCACAGGAGATGTGCACACCTTCCACGGCGTTTCGCGCAGTTTGTCCCCAGAGTTATCCACAGGCTGGCTTGTGCTGTGGACGAGGCTTCCATATCGTGAAGCAGCGTCCTTCGATCAGCGGGTGTCCCCCGGTCGGGCTGTCATGTCAGAGGCTCCGGCCACACTGAAGTGCGGGCGCCAGCACGCTGCCGGCGAAGGCCGAATCGGAGGTCATTGAGTTGTCGATCGCGCACATCGGACTCGCCGAACCGGTCGACGACGACGCCCGGCGCGGAGAGCGCACTCCGCCGCACGACCTGCTCGCCGAGCAGAGCGCGCTCGGCGGCATGATGCTCTCCAAAGACGCGGTCGCCGACGTGATCGAGACCGTGCGCGGCATCGACTTCTACGTGCCGAAGCACGAGGTCGTCTTCAACGCGATCCTGTCCCTTTATTCGCACGGCGAGCCCACCGACGTGATCGCCGTCACCGACGAACTGACGAAGACCGGCGAGCTGCAGCGCGCCGGCGGTGTCGAGTACCTTCACACGCTCACGAGCCTCGTGCCCACCGCGGCGAACGCCGGGTTCTACGCGTCGATCGTCGCCGAGCGCGCGCTGCTCCGCCGACTCGTCGAGGCCGGCACGCGCATCGTGCAGATGGGCTACGCGGGCGAGGGCGAGGTCACCGAGCTCGTGAACCATGCGCAGGCCGAGATCTACTCGGTCACGGGCTCGACCGAGAGCGAGGACTACGTCCCGCTCACCGAGGCGGTCACCGCGGCGATCGACGAGATCGAGGCGGCCAAGCACACCGACGGCAAGTTCACGGGCGTGCCGACCGGATTCGCCGACCTCGACGAGCTGACGAACGGCTTCCACCCCGGGCAGATGATCATCGTCGCCGCGCGGCCCGCGATGGGCAAGTCGACGCTCGCGCTCGACTTCGCACGCGCGGCGGCCATCGGCAACGACCTCCCGTCCATCTTCTTCTCGCTCGAGATGGGCAAGAGCGAGATCGCCATGCGCCTGCTCTCGGCCGAAGCATCCGTGCCGCTGCAGATGATGCGCAAGGGCACGGTCGACTCGCGCGACTGGACCACGATCGCCGCGACGCGCGGCCGCATCAACGACGCACCGCTCTACATCGACGACTCGCCCAACATGACGCTCGTCGAGATCCGCGCCAAGTGCCGGCGCCTCAAGCAGCGCGTCGGGCTGAAGATGGTCGTCATCGACTACCTGCAGCTCATGACGAGCGGCAAGCGCGTCGAGAGCCGCCAGCAGGAGGTCTCGGAGTTCTCGCGTGCACTGAAGCTGCTCGCGAAGGAGCTCCAGGTGCCGGTCATCGCGCTGTCGCAGCTCAACCGTGGCCCCGAGCAGCGTGCCGACAAGATGCCCGCCCTCTCCGACCTGCGCGAGTCGGGCTCGATCGAGCAGGACGCCGACATGGTGATCCTGCTGCACCGCGAGTCCGCCTACGAGCGCGACAGCCCCCGCGCGGGCGAGGCCGACCTCATCGTGGCCAAGCACCGCAACGGCCCCACGCGCACCATCACGGTCGCGTTCCACGGGCACTTCTCGCGGTTCACCGACATGGTGCAGGTGTAGGCGGAGGTCTCGCCGTGCTGATCTTCTCGATGAGCGTCTCGGTCGACGGCTACATCACCGACCGCCGGGGCGGGTTCGAATGGACGGCGCCCGACGACGAGCAGTTCCTCTTCCGCACCGAACAGGTGGGCGAGCTGGGCGTCTACCTGTGCGGCCGGCGGCTCTACGAGGACATGCTGCCCTGGGAGACCGACCCGTCGATGCGCAGCACCGACGCGCTGGCCGCCTTCGCCGACATCTGGTCCGCACTGCCCAAGGTCGTCTTCAGCCGCACCCTCGACCGGGTCGAGGGCAACGCCCGGCTCGCCGGGGGGTCGGTGGCCGAGGAGATCGCGGCGGCGCTCGTCGCCAGCGACAAGGACGTCTCGATCGGTGGCGCCGGCCTCGCCGCGGCGGCGTTCGAGCTCGACCTCGTCGACGAGCTTCGCCTCTTCCGCAATCCGATCATCGTCGGGGGCGGCACGCCGCTCCTGCCGCCGGTGGCCACCGAGCTCCCGCTCGACCTGGTCGAGACCCGCGCGTTCGGCTCGCGCACGATCTACGAGCGCTACCGGCGCGTTCGCGAGACCGAGTGAGGAACGTGATGATCGAAGCGGTCGTCTTCGACATGGACGGCGTGATCGTCGACAGCGAGGAGCGCTGGGAGGCCGTCCGCCGACAGCTCGTCCTCGACGCCGGCCGGCCCTACCCCGAGGAGGCGACGCGCCGGATGCAGGGCATGAGCGCTCCCGAGTGGGAGGCGTACCTGCACGATGAGCTCGGCGTCCCCGGCACGCCGACCGAGATCGGCCGCCGGGTCGTCGCGCAGATCGAGGCGTCGTACCGCGCCGACCTGCCCCTGATCGACGGTGTCGACGCCACCGTCCGGGCGCTCGCGGAGCGCTATCGGCTCGCGGTCGCCTCATCATCGAACCGTGAGCTGATCGAGCTCGCGCTCGACCTCGCCGGACTGGCCGACCTGTTCGGGGCGATCGTCTCGAGCGAGGAGGTCGATCGCGGCAAGCCCGCTCCCGACGTCTATCTCGAGGCGGCGTCGCGACTCGGCGTCGCGCCCGAGGCCTGCACCGCCGTGGAGGACTCCTCGAACGGGCTCCGCTCGGCGCACGCCGCGGGCATGCGGGTGGTCGCCGTGCCCAACCGGGCGTACCCGCCCGCCGCCGACGCGCTCGCCCTCGCCGACGTCGTGCTCGACTCCATCCGCGACCTCAAGCCCGAGGTCGTGGCGGCCGCGTGAGTCGCTACGCCGTCCACTCGAGCACGAGGTCGATGAACTCCTGAGGCCGCTCCACCGACGGCAGGTGCGCGACGTCGGGCCAGTCGATGCGCCGTGCCCCCGGGATACCCGTGACCACTCGAGCGGCGGCGTCGTGGGTCGTATCGAGATCGTGACCGCCGACCAGCACCAGCGTGCGCACTGCGACCTCCGACAGCCGCTCGAGCGCGGGTGGTTCGAAAGGAGGCGCCGACGAGGTGGCACTTCGGGATGCCAAGGTGGTCGAGCGCCTCGAGCACGTCGTCGACGTGCGACAGCTCGCCGTCGGGCTGGGCCGTCGAGTCCCCGAACCCGCGCAGGTCGAGCCGCACGGCCGGTTGCGACGCGGTGAGCGCCGGCCACTGGGCGTCCCACATCCGGCGGTCGGCGATGCCGGCGTGGATCAGCACGACGGGGAGGCCGGGTCCCGAGGCCACGTCATAGGCGATCCCAGTCGGGGTGAAGCCGGTCGAGTGCACGCTCCTCCTCCTCGGAGACGGGGCGCGGCTCCGCGGTCCGACGCCCGGCGAACTCGTGAGTCTACGCGACGCGACGCCCGACGCTCTCGAGGCCGCTCTGCGCGCCGCCGCGAGCCCCGGCCGGTACGAGCGCACCCGCCCGTACCATCGGCGACATGGGCATGGACGCCATCCTCACGATCGTCGCGCTCGTGCTGAGCGCGGCGAGCGTCGTCATCACCGGGCTGTTCTCGATCCGCACCGCACGGCTCGCCTCAGAGCTCGACGCCGAGCGCGAGGAGCGGATGGAGACCCAGTCGGCCATCAAGGCCGCCGAGCGCGTCTACGAACCGCTCGCCCAGGCCGCGGCCGAGCTCCAGTCCCGCATCGTGAACATCGTCGAGTCGGGCTGGGTGCCGCTCGTGCAGCGCTACAAGAGCCACGGCGACTACGCGGTCACGAGCACGGCCTACCTGTTCGCGAACTACTTCGGCTGGATCGAGGCCCGCCGGCAGGCCGTGCTCTCCTCCAGCGGCGAGGGCGGTCGAGACATCGCGGTGCAGCGGCTGATCGACACCGTGTTGCAGACGCTGCGGCGCAGCGTGCACAGCGAGGGGTTCCTCTTCTTCACGACCGAGCAGCGGGCGATCGGCGAGCTCATGCTCACGTGGGAGACGGTGACCGACACGGGCACGCGCATCCCGCACGTCATGGGCTACGCCTCGTTCACGAAGCGCTTCCGCGACGACCCGGACTTCCGTGGCTGGTTCACGCCCGTCGACAGCGGCATGGAACTCGTCGCCCGCGGCGACCACCGCCGGCTCATCGAGATCCAGCACGCGCTGGTCGCCCTCATCGACGCCCTCGACCCGAAGCGGAAGTACACGGTCGGCTACGACCTCGCGCCGATGGACCTCCAGCCCTCCGAGTGATCAGGACCGCCGTTCGGTGAGCCGCACGTGCACGCCAAAGCCCGCGGCATCCGTGCGCGGCACACCACCGGGGCAGGCCGTGACCGCGATGGGGGCTGGCACCCATGCTGGCGAGCCGCCGAAGCCGTACGCTCGCCGCAACGGCACGACGGACGGAGGTGCCGACATGGTCGTCGAGCAGGTCGACCCGACGCGTGGCACGACATCGAAGAGGAGAAAGCCGGCGGCAACCGTGTTCGTGCTGATCGGCGCCGTGTGCGGCGTCGCCTGGGGGGCCGCGTTCCGGGCCTACATGTCGGAGATCGTCGGCGGCGCCTCACGGGTCGACTGGTACGGCACGTTCGTGGCGATCATCGGCGCGGGCGCGATCACCGGCGCGCTGCTGGGCCTCGCCGAGTACGTCCGGCGTACGGGCGGACGTCGCCACTGGCGCTGGCTCGCCGTCGCGCCGCTCACGTTCGCCGTGTTGCCGATGACGATGCCCGGTGCACTCGTCGCACTCTTCACACAGGGCCTCGGCGGCGGCGCGGTCGCTGTCGCCCTGACGGCCATTGCCGGCGGGTTCGCGGTGGCGGGCAGGGGCCCGCTCTGGGGCCGCATCACGTGCGGCGTCCTCGCGCTGGCGGTGATCGGCGGGATCGTCGCGACCGTCCCGGCCATCGGCGGACTCCGCCTGGCGCTCGACCAGCCCCGCGGTGCGTGGGTCGCGATCCTCGCGGCATCGTGCCCGGTGGTGCTGTGCCTCGCGAGCTCGATCCCGTTCCGTCGGGTGGAGGGCGTCGCCGCGGCATCCGTGGACGCCGGCAGTTCCGCAGCGTGAAAGATCCTGCGAACTTTCGCCCCTGAAACAGGCGAACCATGGCTCGGATGCCGCGTCGACACGTACTGTGGACGACACGTGCAGCAGTGCCGCCGCATGGGTCTCCCCACGCCCGGTTCCGCTGCACTCCCGTGTGAGAGGAGGGCCCGTGAGGGTCGGCATCGCGAGAGAGCGACGAGCGGGCGAACGCCGGGTCGCCGCCACGCCCGAGACCGTGCGCCAGCTGGTCGGACTGGGACTGGAGGTGCTCGTCGAGCACGGCGCCGGCGAGGCATCCGGTCACGCCGACTCGGCCTACGAGGAGGCCGGCGCGACCGTCGAGGAGGTGCTCGAGCTCGGCGACCTCGACGTGCTGCTGCACGTGCGCCCGCTCGACCCTGCGACGCCCGCACGGCTGCGCCGCGGCGCCATCACGATCGGCCTCGCCTCGCCGTCGAGCGAGCTGCCGACGGTGCGTGCGCTCACCGACGCGGGCGTCACGTCCTTCGCGCTCGAGCTCGTGCCGCGCATCTCCCGGGCGCAGTCGATGGACGCCCTCACGAGCCAGGCGCTCGTCGCCGGCTACCGCTGCGTGCTCGAGGCCGCGATGCGCCTGCCGCGGTTCTTCCCCCTCTACATGACGGCCGCGGGCACGATCCCGCCGGCCCGGGTGCTCGTGCTCGGCGCGGGTGTCGCCGGCCTGCAGGCGATCGGCACGGCGAAGCGCCTCGGCGCCCGCGTCTCGGCGAACGACGTGCGCGCGGCATCCGCCGACGAGGTGCAGTCGCTCGGCGGCACGTTCATCAACCTCGACCTCGACGCCGCGGACGCGAGCGGCGGCTACGCGAAGGAGCTCGGCGCCGACCGGGCCGCCCGCCAGCGCCAGTTGCTCGCGCCGTACATCGCCGAGGCCGACGTGCTCATCACGACCGCTGCGATCCCGGGACGCCCGGCGCCGCTGCTCGTCACGGCCGACATGGTGCGGGCGATGCGCCCCGGCTCGGTGGTCGTCGACCTCGCGGCCGAGTCGGGCGGCAACGTCGAGGGGTCGGTCGCCGGGTCGGATGTCGCGGTGCCGACGGCCGACGGCACCGGCACGGTCACGGTCGTCGGCATGAAGGATGCCGCGTCGACGATGCCCGCCGACGCCTCCCGCCTCTACGCGAAGAACGTCGCCAACCTGCTCGCGCTCATGACGCACGACGGCTCGGTCGAGCCCGACTTCGGCGACGTGGTGGTGATGGACGCGTGCCTCACCCGCGACGGCGAGGTGCGACATCCGGCGACCGCGGAGGCGCTGGCCGCCGACGCACCGGACGCACAGGAAGGAGCACGCTGATGGACGGCGTCGCACTGCTCACCATCACCGTGCTCGCGGTGTTCGTGGGCTTCGAGGTGGTCTCGAAGGTCTCGAGCACCCTGCACACCCCGCTGATGTCGGGCGCGAACGCGATTCACGGCATCATCCTCGTGGGCGCGATCATCGTCGCCGGCCAGGCGGCCGACGGCTGGACGCTCGTGCTCGCCCTCGTCGCCGTCGTGCTCGCGACCGCCAACCTCGTCGGCGGCTTCGTCGTCACCGACCGCATGCTCGAGATGTTCCGCGGCCGCCCTTCGACGGGCTCAGGGACCGGACGCTTGCCGAGCTCGACGAAGCGAGCACGCCGCACGACTTCACCCGCCGCCTCCACCGACCCGAAGGAGTCCGGTCGATGACGATCCTCTCCCCCACTTGGACCGCCATCCTCTACCTCGTCGCCGCCGTCTGCTTCATCCTCGCCCTGAAGGGGCTGAGCTCGCCGAAGACCGCGCGCCGCGGCAACCTCATCGGCGCGGCCGGTGCGCTCGTGGCCGTGATCACGGTGTTCCTCTCGACGAAGCTCGACAACATCCCGTGGATCCTCGCGGCCATCGCCGTGGGCGCGGCGATCGCGGCGCCGGTCGCGCGGCGCGTGCAGATGACGCAGATGCCCCAGCTCGTCGCGCTCTTCAACGGCGTCGGCGGCGGTGCGGCGGCGCTCGTGGCGCTGCTCGAGCTCGGACACACGGTCGTACCCGAGGGCGAGACCACGGGTCTCTACGAACTGACGACCGTGAACGCGTGGGTGCGGGTCGCGATCGTGTTCACCCTCTTCGTGGGTGCCGTCTCCTTCTCGGGATCGCTCGTGACCTTCGCGAAGCTGCAGGAGCTGATGACGACCCGGCCGGTCGTGTTCCCGGGCCTGCCGGTGGTCATGGGGCTGTCGATCCTGGCGGCCGTCGCGGCATCCGTCTTCGTGGTGATCACCGGCGAGGGCTGGCTCGCGGTCGTGCTGCTCGTGCTCGGCCTCGTCACAGGTGTGCTGCTCGTGCTGCCGGTGGGCGGCGCCGACGTGCCGATCGTGATCTCGCTGCTCAACGCCTTCACCGGACTCGCGGTCGCGGCGTCGGGCCTCGTACTCGGCAACGTGCTGCTCGTCGTGGCGGGCACGCTGGTCGGCGCCTCCGGAACGATCCTGACCCGCGCGATGGCGTCGGCCATGGGCCGCAGCGTCTCGGGCATCCTGTTCGGTGCGTTCCGCGGTGGCTCGACGGCGGGGTCGACCGACGTCTCCGACCGCCCGGTGCGCTCGTCGAGCGCCGAGGACGTCGCGGTGCTGCTCGGCTACGCCCAGCGCGTGATCATCGTGCCGGGCTACGGCCTCGCGGTGGCGCAGGGCCAGCACACGGTGGCCGAGCTGCAGGCCGCGCTCGAGGCGCGCGGCACCGAGGTGGTGTTCGCGATCCACCCGGTGGCCGGCCGCATGCCCGGCCACATGAACGTGCTGCTCGCCGAGGCGAACGTGCCGTACGAGTCGCTGAAGGAGATGAGCGAGGTCAACGGCGAGTTCAAGCAGGCGGATGTCGCGCTCGTCGTCGGCGCGAACGACGTCGTGAACCCCGCGGCGAAGTCCACGCCGGGCTCGCCCATCTACGGCATGCCGATCCTCGAGGTCGAGGACGCGCGCCAGGTGGTGTTCCTCAAGCGGTCGATGCGGCCGGGCTTCGCAGGCATCGAGAACGAGCTGCTCTACGAACCGCAGACCACGCTGCTGTTCGGCGACGCGAAGGACTCCCTCGCGAAGGTGCTCACGGCGGTGAAGGCGCTGTAACCGGTCAGTCCGGTCGTCGAGTAGCGACCGGCGGAAGAGGGTGCCGGTCGTCGAGTAGCGCCCGGCGGAGGGTGCCGGTCGTCGAGTAGCGCCCGGCGGAGGGTGCCGGTCGTCGAGTAGCGCCCGGCGGAGCCGGACGCGTATCGAGACGCTTCATCGACCACGTCTCGATACGCGTCGCCTGCGGCGGCGCTACTCGACGACCGGGGTGTTGCCCGACCGCGTCTCGATACGCGTCGCCTCCGGCGGCGCTACTCGACGACCGGAGCCCGCTACTCGACGCCGGGGACCCGCTGCTCGACGACCGGAGCAGCCGCGAGCACGTCGAGGTAGTGCTGGTTGTACATGACGCCGAGGAGGTTGCCGAACGGATCCACGACGACCGCGGTCACGAAGCCGGGGCCGCGCTCGATCGGCGGCTGGTACGGCGTCGCCCCGAGCGCGAGCAGGCGCTCGTACGAGCCGGCAAGGTCGTCGACGTGCCAGAACACGACCTCGCCGCCGGGCTCGGCCGGACCCGCCGGCCGATACTGCGCGTCGATGAGCCCGAGCTCGTCGCTGGTGTCGCCGACGCGGAACTCGGTGTAGCCCGGGCGCCGGTAGTACGGCTCGACGCCGAGCACCTCGGCGTACCAGGCGGCGGCGGCCTCGAGGTCGGCGGCGTAGTAGCTGACGGTGGCGAATCCCCTGAGCATGTGCGGTTCCTCTCGTGCCGGATCATCCGGTTTCGCGGTCTTCCTGCTGGTGATCCCAGTCTCGAACGCAGAAGTGCTCACCCTCTGACTACTTTTGCGAGGAGAATCGGAACATGCGCGCCGACCGTCTCGTGGCCACCCTGCTCACCCTGCAGGCGCGCGGCCGCGTGACCGCCGCCCAGCTCGCCGAGGAGCTCGAGGTCTCGGTCGCCACGGCCCGCCGCGACCTCGAGGCGCTGTCGTCGGCCGGCATCCCGGTCTATCCGCAAGCGGGACGCGGTGGCGGTTGGCAGTTGCTCGGCGGCGCGCGCACCGACCTGTCAGGGCTCACGGCGCCCGAGGCGCGTGCCCTGTTCCTGCTCGTGGGGCCCGCGGCATCCGTCGACCCCGATGCCAAGGCCGCGCTGCGCAAGCTCGTGCGGGCGCTGCCCGAGAACTTCCGAACGGATGCCGCGGCCGCCGCCGACGCGGTCGTCATCGACCCCGGCGAGTGGGGGCGCGACGCCGGCGAGCGTCCCGAGCTCCTGCCGGTGCTCGAGGCGGCGGTGGTGCAGCGGCGACGCGTGCGGGCGCGCTACGCCGCGTGGAATCGCGATCCCGTCGATCGACTCATCGACCCGTGGGGGACCGTGCGCAAGCGCGACCGCTGGTATCTCCTCGGTGCGGTCGACGGCGCCGAGCGCACCTATCGCGTCGATCGGATGCTCGAGGCATCCGTGACCGACGAGCCGGCCGAGCGACCCGACGACCTCGACCTGGCCGAGGTCTGGGAGCGCGTGACGGCGGAGGTCGAGGAGCATCGGGCGGCCGCGTCGGCGACGGTCACCGTCGACAGCGGGATCGTGCCGCTGCTGCAGACGCAGTTCGGCCAACGCGCGGTGCACGAGGCATCCGTCGACGCGATGCGTTCGCGGGTGCGGATCACGGCGCCCACCGAGCAGCTGCTCGCGCGCGGGCTCGCGGGCTGGGCGGAGTACGTCGAGGTCGAGGAGCCCGCATCGCTGCGCGCGGAGCTCCTGCGGCTCGGGCGCGCGCTCGTCGAACGCAACGACGGCTGAGCGGCGTCGGCGAAGGGGCCGTTCGCGACGGGAAACCGTCCGATTCGGGACGGCCGTGGAGCCCACGTAGGATGGATCGGTACCCCCCTCCGATGTGAAAGAGGTCGCCGTGGCCACCGCCCGCGATGCCGCCCCGGAGCGCACCCAGTACTGGGTCGTCCCGGTCGTACGCGGACTCCTCGCACTCGTGCCGGCGGCCGTGATCACGTTCTCGCAGAACCACGCGCCCGAGCTCGGCCTCCTCGTATACGGCGCCTGGGCGATCGTGTCCGGACTCGTCGTCGGCGCACTGTCGCTGCGCCTCGTCGAGGACCGCGGCATCCGCTCGCTGTTCCTCGTGAACGCCGTCGCGACGACCGCAGCCGGCCTGCTCGCCGTCACGATCCCCGGCGGCCTCCCCTACCTGCTCTACCTCGTGAGTGTGTGGGCGGCCGTCACCGGCTTCGTCGAGCTCTACGCGGGCCTGCGCGCGCGCGGCCGAACGCCCGCCGCGCGCGACTGGATCGCCGCCGGCGCGTTCACGGCCGTGGCCGCGATCGTGTTCCTGCTGCTGCCGCCCGACTCCGTCACGGCGGTCGGCCTGCTCGGCGCGTACTTCGTGATCCTGGGCGTCTACCTCGTCATCGGGGGGTTCTCGTTGAAGTGGGCTGCGGCGCCGGGCGCCGCGGCATCCGGATCGGAGCAGCACTCGTGACCCAGGGTCCCGGCGACTACAAGCCCAGCCGGCGAGACGTGCTGCGGCCCGTCGAGTACGTGGGCGGCTCCGCCATCGCGGCGATCTTCACGGGCGTCATCACGCTCGTGGTCACCCGCGACCTCACGCTGGCGCTCATCGCGACCGGCGGCGTCTTCATCGTCGTGCTCGTCGCGCTCGCGTTGTTCGCGCTGGCCGTCAAGCCCGACGCGTCGGAGTCGGCCGAGCTGCGCGACGACGAGGCGCACCGGCATGAGGCGCACGACGGGCCTCGCGAGCCGGGCGGCGCCGACGGCGGCCCGGGCCTCGACGGGCCGCAGGCGCCGCCGCCCGGTCACTGATCCGCCGGTTGCGCCGGGTCAGCGGGCACGGATGCCGCTGCTGACCGCTCGCGCCGACCTCGTCGTCTGTGCGCAATTCAGGTCGGGAGGTGTGTCGCGCGATCGGTCTCCGGCGTGTCCCGGTGACGCGCCGAGCGCGCACCTGAATTGCACACCGGGGGGATGGGCATTCTCGACCCGGCTGAGGTCGGATGCCGCGAGCAAACCCGTTCCATGACAGGGAGCTCAGCCCTCGCGTGCCGCCCACGCTTCATCGACCCGTTCGCCGCCCGTCGCGTCGACCACCGCGAGGATCGCCGACGCGACCGCGTCCGCATGGTCGCGATGGGAGATGAGTGCCTCATGCGTCGAGTCAGCGACGACGCGGCGAGCGGAGTTCGTGGAGAGACCGGGAAGCTCCTCCTGCAGGGCGGTGAGCGTCTCGGCACCCATGGGCTGGACGCCGACTCCGAGGACGGCGAGGGGCAGGTCGCCGAGCGGAGCGGCGCGGTGGAGGAACGGTCGAGTGGTCGCCTCCCACTCCCGCATCTCCGCCGCCTCGGTCGCCGAGGTCGAGGGCCGCACGAAGCCCGCGTTCAGTTCCGCGACCTGCCGCTCGGGCAGCCCGTCGGAGACAGCGCCGAACGCATCGACGATGCGGAACAGGCCGAACCGCGCCAGCGCGGCCGACACGGTCAGCGAGACGACCTGAAGCCGATGCGCCTGCGGCACCGGCCAACGCGCCCACTGGTCGGGATGCGACGCGTCGACGAGCACGAGGCCGGCCGTCTCGTGCGGGTAGACCTCGGCGAATGAGCGCACGACCAGGCCCCCGAAGGAGTGCCCGGCCAGCACGAACGGGCCGTCGATCCCGGCGGTGCGGAGCGCTTCGTGCAGCTCCATGGCCATCGTGGCCCCGTCGCGGGGCGCCGGGCTCGGGTCGCTCCAGCCGAGTCCGGCGCGATCGTACGCGACGACCCGCACGTGGTCGGCCAACGCCAGCTGGACCCAGTGCCAGTTCGGCGAGAACGACCCGAGCCCGGCTTCGAGCACCACCGTCGGCGCTCCCGCGCTCACGCCGCGGATGTCGAGATGCAGGCGGACGCCACCGAGGTCGACGAGGCGGCCGGGCAGCGGGAATCGACGCACATCCCGTCTCGACGCGGCGCGCTGGGCCGTGTACCCGGCCGCGCAGAGGGCCGAGAGGCCGATGGCCGACCACGCCAGCACACGCCGTCGGGTGTGCCGGGAGTGCGACCGTTCGACGGTCACCATGCCGACATCCTCCCTCGGATCATCGCCCTCCGGAAGGGCGGACGCCGGCCGCGGCATCCGAGGGCACCGGACGTCGGCGTGTGCTCGATTCAGGTCGGGAGGCGTGTCGCGTTGTGGCGATCCGGCGTGTCGCGGCGAAATGCCGCGCGCGCACCTGAATTGCATACACGCACCGGGTCTCGATACGCGTCGCTACGCGGCGCTACTCGACCACCGGAGGTCGCTACGCGGCGCTACTCGACCACCGGAGGTCGCTGCGCGGCGCTACTCGACCACATCGGGCCGCTGCGCGGCGCGCCTCCAGCTGCGAGGCCTAGAGCCGGTCGACGAGCCCCGACGCGATGCCCGTGTACGTCGCGGGCGTGAGCTCGAGCAGGCGTCGCTTCGCGTCCTCGCCGATCTCGAGGCCCTCGATGAACGCGGCGAGGTCGGCCGCGCCGACGCGCTTGCCGCGGGTGAGGTCCTTGAGCAGCGCGTACGGATCGGCGATCGTCGACCGGCCGGCGACGACCTCGGCGCGGATGACCGTCTGGATCGCCTCGCCGAGCACCTCCCAGTTCACGTCGAGGTCGGCGAGCAGCAGGTTGCGGTCGAGGTCGATCTCGCCGAGGCCGCGCTCGATGTTGTCGAGGGCGAGCATCGAGTGGCCGAAGCCGACGCCGATGTTGCGCTGCGCGCTCGAGTCCGTGAGGTCGCGCTGGAGGCGGCTCGTGACGAGCGTCGCCGCGAGCGAGTCGAGCACGGCGCTCGAGAGTTCGAGGTTGGCCTCGGCATTCTCGAACCGGATCGGGTTCACCTTGTGCGGCATGGTCGACGAGCCCGTCGCTCCGGCCGCCGGGATCTGCCGGAAGTAACCGAGTGAGATGTAGGTCCAGATGTCGGTCGCGAGGTTGTGCAGCACCCGGTTCGCGTGCGAGACCTTGCCGTAGAGCTCCGCCTGCCAGTCGTGCGACTCGATCTGGGTCGTGAGCGGGTTCCACGTGAGGCCGAGCGACTCGACGAACTCGCGCGACACGTCGGGCCACGCGACATCCGGCGCCGCGACCACGTGCGCCGAGAACGTGCCGGTCGCGCCCGAGAACTTGCCGAGGTACTCGGTCGCCTCGACCTGGCGGGCGATGCGCTCGAGGCGGTAGGCGAAGACCGCGAGCTCCTTGCCCATCGTGGTGGGCGTCGCGGGCTGCCCGTGCGTGCGCGAGAGCATCGCGGCATCCCGCAGCTCGACCGACAGGGCGCTCAGTGCGTCGATGACGCCCCGGTACTTCGGCAGCCAGACGCGCTCGACCGCGTCGCGCACGGTGATCGCGTACGAGAGGTTGTTGATGTCCTCGCTCGTGCAGGCGAAGTGCGTGAGCTCGGCGATGTCGTCGAGGCCGAGCAGCTCGAGCCGGCGGCGCACGTAGTACTCGACGGCCTTGACGTCGTGTCGCGTGGTCGCCTCGAGCGTGGCGAGCTCGTCGATGTCGGCCTGCCCGAACTCCGTCACGATCGAGCGCAGCTGGGCCTGCTGCTCGGCCGACAGCGGCGATGAGCCGAAGAACCTGCGGTCGGTCTGCGCGATGAGCCACTCGACCTCCACCTGCACGCGGGCGCGGTTGAGGCCCGCCTCCGACAGGTACTCGCCGAGCGCTTCGACGGCGGCGCGGTACCGTCCGTCGAGCGGGCTGAGCGGCTGGGGAGGCAGCGAAGTCATCGGTTTCCTTGTCTGAGAGCGGGGGCGAGTTGCCGGAAGAGCGCCGACGTCGACCGCTCTATCATCCCAAGAACCCGATCGAAGGTCGCATCGTCGGAGTAATAGGGGTCGGGCACGTCCTGCAGCGGCGCGAGCTCGGGGTCGAATTCGAGGAGCAGCCGCACCTTGTCGAGGTCGACCGACGAGGGTGCCTGGTTGCGCAGGATCCGGGCCTGCCCGCGGTCGAACGCGACCACGAGGTCGAGCGCCGGGAAGTCCGCCGCGTCGAACTGCCGCGCCCGGTGGTGGGTTCCGTCGTAGCCGCGGCGCTCGAGGGCGTCGATGGTGCGCTGGTCGGCCTGTTCGCCGACATGCCAGTCGCCCGTCGCGGCCGACTCGATGGTGATGCGGTCGCCGAGCCCCGCGCGTTCGGCGAGGGAGCGCAGCACGACCTCGGCCATCGGCGAGCGGCAGATGTTGCCGGTGCACACGAAGGACACTCGGAAGGGCTGCGCGGCGTCCCCCGTGGGCTCCGCTCGCGTCATGCCTCCCATTGTGGACGAGATCAGCAGTGCAGCACAGTGGCAGTTGGGGCCCGCGTCACGCCGGGTCGTCGGTGCGAGAAGGGGGTCGGCATGACGGATGCCCCAGCGCCCGACTTCCACGTCGACGAGGCGCTCGCCGCAGGGCTCGTGGCCGCCCAGCACCCCGACCTGTCGGGCGAGGTGCGCCTCGTCGCGAACGGCTGGGACAACGCGATGTTCCGCCTCGGCGAACGGCTGGCGGTGCGGATGCCGCGGCGCCGCGAGGCGGTCGGGCTCATGTGGAACGAGCAACGCTGGATGCCCGCCCCGGCCCCGCGCCTGCCGGTCGCCGTGCCCGCGCCCGTGCGGAACGGACGACCCGCTCCCGAGCTCGGCTACGACGTGCCGTGGAGCATCGTCCCGTGGTTCGACGGCGCGAGCGGACTCGCGTTCGACGCCGAGACGCGGGGCGTCGCGGTGAACGGGCTGGCCGCATTCGTCGCGGAGTTCGGGGCGATCCCGGCGCCGGCGGATGCCCCGGCGAACGCGTACCGCGGCGTCCCGCTCGCGCACCGCGACGAGGACGTGCGGGCCCGGCTGGCCCGGGGACGGATCCCCGATGGCGCAGGACTCGCCCGCGTGTGGGATCGGGCGCTCGCGGCATCCGCCTGGTCGGGCCCGCCCGTGTGGCTGCACGGCGACCTGCACCCGCACAACCTGCTGCTCGCGCCCTCGGGGGCGCTCGTCGCGGTGGTGGACTTCGGCGACATCACGGCGGGCGATCCGGCGACCGACCTCGCCACCGCGTGGCTCACGTTCGACGCCCGCGATCGACGGGTGTTCCGCGCCGAGCTGGAGGCGCGCCGCGGCGTCGACGAGGCGACGTGGGACCGCGCCCGCGGGTGGGCGTTGGTGATCGCGAGCGCGGTCGTCGACCGCACCGGCCCGTCGGGCGACTTCGGACGGGTGGCGTCGTACGTGCTCGAGCAGGTGCAGCTCGACTGAGCCGCGGCCGGGTGCGCGCTCGCCCGCATTCGCTCGTCCTCCACAGGCCGCCGAGCTCTCGAGGTGCGCACGGATGCCGCGCCGACGGCGTGCGACGGCGTGCGCCATTGGGACGCTGACGCCATGGACGATGACCCGCTCCTCGCGGCGCTCACCGGTCGCGCCGTCACCGCCGACCAGGTCGAGGGCGCGCGCCGGCACCTCCTCATGCTCCGCTCGCTGCTCGACGAGGTGCGGAGCGCTTGGCCGGGCCTGCTCCCCGAGCCGGCGCGCACGTGGAGATCTGGCGCGGCCGACGCATATGCGGCACGGCTCGACGAGTTGCGGGTGCTCCTCGCGGGAGCGGCGGGCGCGCTCGCCGAGGCCGAAGCCGCGCTCGAGGTGCGCATCCGGCGGCTGGAGCAGCAGCTCGACGCCCAGGCGGAGGCCGCGGCGGGGTTCCGGTGAGCGCGTTCTCGAGTCCGGGCGACGAGGGCGCGGGCGGGCTGGTCGTGTCCGGCGGCGGAACGTACGCCGTCGCGGTCGACGAGCTCTTCGTCGTGGCCGCGAGGCTCGGCGCGGTGGCGCCGGTCGTCGACGGCTGGCTGGCTCGCGCGGGCGTGCTGCGGCGTGGACTCGACCTGCTCGACATCGACGATCCGATCGCCGCCGTCGATGCCGCCTCGCCGGCCTGGCACGCCGGCGTCGGGTGCGTTCGCCTCGAGCAGTCCCGCGACCTGGCGTTGACGATGCACTCGTCGCTGCTCGAGTCGGCGGAACGGTACGGCGTCACCGAGCGGCTCGTCGACGGACTCTGGCACCTCGGCGCGGCGGTGGCGGCGCCCTGGCTCGGGCTTCATGCGCCGGTGCTCCTGATCGGCGGCCTGCTCGCCGCCGGTGGCCAGTGGGCCGGATCGGCGATCCGGAGCGCGCTCGGCTGGGGGCCGACGCCCCTCGCGGCGTGGCTCGACGAGCACCGCGACCTCCTCTCCGATCCCGGGTTCGTGCGACTGGTGCGCCTGGCCGCCGACCACGCCGACGAGGCGTTCTCGGCCGCATTCCACCTGCCCGTGCCCGGCGGACTCGGGGCGGTGATCGGTGCGCCCGAGAGCGCGTCGATCGTGCTGGCTGCCACCGGCTTGCTCGGCGTCGTGGGCAGCCGCGTGCTGGTCGACGGCCCCGTGCGCGTGACGCGCGTCGACGCCGGGGCTCGCGGATCCGCGGCCGATCGAGCCGGCATGGATGCGGCACCCGCCGGGCATCCGGCCCAGGGCGTGTCCCGCCTCGGCGAGGTCGTGGCCCCGCCCGCCGGCGTCCGCGGCCTCGCCGACCGGGTGCCCTCGGGCGACGAGGCGCCGCAGATCCGGATCGAGCGATACGGCACCGCGGCCGATCCGCGCTGGATCGTCTACGTCGGCGGCACCGCGGACTTCGGGCTCATCGCCGGCGCAGAGACCGCCGACATGACGAGCAACACGCACGGCGTCGCCGACGACACGCGGCTCGATCGGCTGCGGTTCACGGGCGCCGACTCGGCGGCGGGCGAGCGCGCGGTGCGCGAAGCGCTCACCGAGGCGGGTGCGCAGTCGGGCGACCCGCTGCTCGCGGTGGGCTACTCCGGCGGCGGCATCATCGCCGCGAAGCTCGCCGCCGATCCCGAGCTCGGAGCGGTCGGCGCCTTGAACCTCGGCGGGCCGGTCGCCTCCGCGCCGACCCGCGAGGGCGTGGGCCTGCTCTCCCTCGAACACGAGGAGGACCTCGTCCCCGCGACGGGCGGCGCGGGGCATCCGTCACCCGATCGCGTCACGGTGACCCGCAGCGTGCTCGAGCCCGACCGCGAGTACGCGGCGGCGGTCCCGGCGCACGAGCTCGCCCGCTACCGGCAGACCGCCGCCCTCGTCGACGACTCCGACGAGCAGCGGCTGGTCGAGTGGCGTGCGCTCGTCGACGAGGTCACCGGCGGCGGCGCCGGCCTGCGCAGCGACTGGGTCGCGACCCGCGAGGTCAGTCCCGCGACGGGCGCACGATGAGCCCGATCAGCCAGCTGATGAGGCCCAGTACGAGGGCGCCGAGCACGCCCCACCAGAACCCGTCGATGACGAGCCCGAATCCCATCAGGCTGCTGATCCACGCCACGAGGAGCAGCAGCAGGCCGTTCACGATGAAGGAGATGAGGCCCAGCGTGAGCACGTACAGGGGGAACGCGACGATCCTCACGAACGTGCCGACGAAGGCGTTCACGAGGCCGAAGATGAGCGCGATGAGCAGGTACGTGAGCACCGTGGCGAGGGTCGTGTCCTCGTACGGCACCACCCGGATTCCCGTGACGATGAAGGTGGTCAGCCAGAGCGCGAAGGCGACGACGATGACCTTGACGATGAACCGCATGGGTCCCACTCTGGCAGACGGCGCCCTGCGATCGAAGGGGTACGGTGGAACGCGTGACCGCAACGGAGCCAACCCCCGCCGGCGTGCGCCTCCGCCCCGAGATCGCCGCCCTCCCCGCGTACCGACAGGGCCGCCCGGCGCCGGCCGACGGCTACAAGCTGTCGAGCAACGAGAACCCGTTCTCGCCGCTGCCCGGCGTCGCCGAGGCCGTGGCCGCCACCGCGAACGAGATCAACCGCTACCCCGACGCGACCGCGCTCGCCCTGCGCGAGAAGCTCGCCGAGCGGTTCGGCGTCTCGACGGACGAGGTGATCGTGGGCGCCGGGTCGGTGTCGCTGCTCGCGCAGTTCATCGCCGCCGCCGCCGGCCCCGGCGACGAGGTCGTCTACGCCTGGCGGTCGTTCGAGGCCTACCCCGGGCTCGTCACGGTCTCGGGCGCGACGAGCATCCAGGTGTCGAACCGAGGCGACCACGGGCACGACCTCGACGCGATGGCCGACGCCGTCACCGAGCGCACCCGGGTCGCGATCGTCTGCTCCCCCAACAACCCGACGGGCGTCATCGTCACCGCCGACGAGTTCGAGGCGTTCATGGCCCGCGTGCCCGCCGACATGCTCGTGCTGCTCGACGAGGCGTACATCGAGTTCGTGCGCACCGAGCCGACCGGGCCCGGGGCATCCGTCGACGGGAGCACCCTGCTCGGCCGGTACCCCAACCTCGTGATCCTGCGCACCTTCTCGAAGGCCTACGGGCTGGCCGGCCTGCGCGTGGGCTACGCGATCGGCCCCGCGTACATCCTGGACGCCGCGCGCTCGACGGCGATCCCGCTGAGCGTGACGGCGGCGTCGGCCGCCGCGGCGCTGGCCTCGCTCGAGCCCGAGGCCGAGCGCGAACTGCTCGCCCGCGTCGAAACGATCGCGGGCCGGCGTGAGGCACTGCGTGCGGCCCTGCTCGAGCAGGGCTGGCCGGTCCCCGAGGCGCACGGCAACTTCGTGTGGCTGCCCACGGGTGATCGCACGGTCGAGGTCGCCGAGCGGCTCTTCGACGCAGGACTCGTCACCAGGGCGTTCCCGCCCGAGGGCATCCGCATCTCCGTCGGCGAGCCCGAGTCTGTCGAAACCCTCCTCCGGATTCTGGGTGAGCTTGTACCGGCCTCACAAGAAGGGCACCCGGCCTAGCGGGTAGCGTGGAACGGTGGCAGCCCGCGAGAGAGCCTTCACCGCGCCGACGGTCCAGCTCCTGACCCCCACCGGAGAACTCCGTCCCACCCCTGAGGCGGAGCCCTACCTGCCCCTCGTCGAGGCGCTTTCCGACGACGTGCTCGAGCGGTTCTACCGCGACATGGTCGTCTCGCGTCGCCTCGACGTCGCGGGTGCGAACCTGCAGCGCCAGGGCCAGCTCGCCCTCTGGGTCCCGAGCCACGGGCAGGAGGCCGCGCAGGTCGGCTCGGCGCACGCGGCCCGCGCGCAGGACCACATCTTCCCGTCGTACCGCGAGCACATCGTCGGCATGATCCGCGGGCTCGATCCCGTGAACATCCTGTCGCTGCTGCGCGGCGCGACCCTCGGCGGCTGGAATCCCGCCGAGAACGGCAACTTCCACCTCTATACGCTCGTGCTCGCGTCGCAGACGCTGCACGCCACCGGCTATGCCATGGGCGTGCAGTTCGACGGGCTCTCCGGCACCGGCGACCCCGAGGCCGACACCGCCGTGCTCGTCTACTACGGCGACGGGTCGACCTCGCAGGGCGACGCGAGCGAGGCGCTCGTGTTCGCGGCGAGCTACCAGACGCCGCAGGTGTTCTTCGTGCAGAACAACCAGTGGGCGATCTCGGTGCCCGTCTCGCGGCAGTCGCGCAGCCCGCTCTCGCTCCGCGGCGGCGGCTTCGGCATGCCGGGCGTGCGCATCGACGGGAACGACGTGCTCGTGAGCTACGCGGTCACCCGCCAGTCGCTCGAGGAGGCACGCGCCGGCGAGGGACCGAGCCTGATCGAGGCCGAGACCTATCGCATGGGCGCGCACACGACCGCCGACGACCCGACGAAGTACCGCACCGACGCCGAGGTGGCGTACTGGGCCGAGCGAGACCCGATCACGCGGTACCGCGCGTGGCTCGAGGGCCGCGGGGCATCCGCGGCGTTCTTCGACGAGGTCGACGGCGAGGCGGCGGATGTCGCCGCCGACGTGCGACGTCGTGCACTCGACCTGCCCGCGCCCACACGCGAGAAGATCTTCGCCCACGTCTACAGCGAGCCGCATCCGCTCATGGACGAGGAACTGGCCTGGCTGGAGTCCTACGAGTCGGGCTTCGAGGGAGGCGCGGCATGAGCGCACGCACCGAGGAGGAGCGCGCCGTGGCCGACGCGATCGAGCAGCAGACCGTCGTGGCATCCGCCGAGCCGACGCCCGGAACCGACGTGGTCGAGACGTCGCAGGACGAACATGCCGAGAGCGGCATGCGCGGCATCCAGACCCTCTCGATGGCGAAGGCCATCACGGCGGGACTGCGCGAGGCGCTTCGCGGCGATGACAAGGTGCTGCTGATGGGCGAGGACATCGGCCCGCTCGGGGGCGTGTTCCGCGTGACCGAGGGCCTGCAGGCCGAGTTCGGCGACAAGCGGGTGCTCGACACGCCGCTCGCCGAGTCGGGCATCGTCGGCACCGCGATCGGCCTCGCGATGCGCGGCTACCGCCCGGTCTGCGAGATCCAGTTCGACGGGTTCATCTTCCCCGCCTTCGACCAGATCACGACCCAGCTCGCGCGCCAGACCGTGCGCCACGACGGCTCGATCTCGATGCCCGTCGTCATCCGCGTGCCCTACGGCGGCCACATCGGCTCGATCGAGCACCACCAGGAGAGCCCCGAGGCGTACTTCGCGCACACCCCGGGCCTGCGCGTGGTCAGCCCATCGAGCCCGCACGACGCCTACTGGATGATCCAGGAGGCCATCGCCTCGAACGACCCCGTGCTGTTCTTCGAGCCGAAGAGCCGGTACTGGCCGAAGGGACCGGTCGACCTCGACCACTCGGGCATGCCGCTGCACGCGAGCCGCGTCATCCGCCAGGGCAGCGACATCACCGTCGTCGGCCACGGAGCGATGATCTCGACGCTGCTGCAGGCCGCCGACATCGCCGCCGGCGAGGGCACGAGCATCGAGGTCGTCGACCTGCGCTCGCTCTCCCCCATCGACTACGGCCCGCTGCTCGACTCGGTGCAGCGCACCGGTCGGCTGGTCGTCGCGCAGGAGGCGTACGGCTTCGTGAGCATCGGCTCCGAGATCGCCGCCACAGTCGCCGAGCGGGCGTTCTACTCGCTCGAGGCTCCGGTGCTCCGCGTGTCGGCCTTCGACACCCCGTTCCCGCCTGCCGCGCTCGAGTCCGAGTTCCTGCCGAGCCCCGACCGGGTGCTCGAGGCCGTCGACCGCGCGCTGGCGTACTGACCCGCGGCTCCGGCCGCGACCCGAGAGAGGCGTGAGATGAGCGAGATCCGATTCCCGTTGCCCGATGTCGGCGAGGGACTCACCGAGGCCGAGATCGTGCAGTGGCGCGTCGCGCCCGGCGACCGCATCGTCCTCGACCAGGTCTTCGTCGAGATCGAGACGGCGAAGTCGCTCGTCGAGCTGCCGAGCGCGTTCGAGGGCGTCGTCTCCGAGCTGCTCGTCGACGAGGGCCGCACGGTCGACGTCGGCACCCCGATCCTCGTGATCCAGACCGATGCACCCGATGCGAATGCCGCGGCGCCTGCCCCCTCGGCCGCAGCGCCCACCGCGCCGACGGCGCCCGCCGTGCCCGCTCCCCCGTCGGGCACCGTCGCGTCGCACGCGCCTGCGGCGTCGGAGGGCGGCGGCGTCGTGCTCGTCGGCCACGGTTCGTCGGGCCCCGCCCCGACGCGCCGCAAGCGGCACCCGATCCCCGGTGGCGCCCACGAGCGCCTCGCGGCGCGCACCGAGCCCGAGACCCCCGCGCCCGCCCCAGCCGCTGCCGGCGACGAGGCTGCGACCGCGGCCGCGACCAGTCCCGTGCGCCCCGAACCGCGCGTGCCCGTGATCGCGAAGCCCCCGATCCGCAAGCTCGCGAAGGACCTCGGCGTCGACCTCTCCCGCGTCGCGCCGACCGGCACGATGGGCGAGATCACGCGCGACGACGTGATCCGCGATGCGAGCCAGGTCAGCGTGTTCCGCAACATCCAGACGCCCGAGCTGCCCGCCGACCGCGAGACCCGCGTGCCGGTGAAGGGCGTGCGCAAGGCGATCGCGAACGCCATGGTGCAGAGCGCATACTCCGCGCCGCATGTGAGCGTCTTCGTCGACGTCGACGCCTCGCGCACGATGGAGTACGTCAAGCGCCTGAAGGCCTCCCCCGACTACGCGGGCGTGCGGGTCTCGCCGCTGCTCATGATGGCGAAGGCCATGATCTGGGCCGTGCGCCGCAACCCGTCGGTCAACGCGCAGTGGACCGACGACGAGATCATCATCAAGCACTTCGTCAACCTCGGTGTCGCCGCCGCGACCCCGCGCGGCCTGCTCGTGCCGAACGTCAAGGAGGCGCAGGGCATGACGATGGTCGAGCTCGCGACGGCGCTCGAGCAGCTCACGCTGACGGCGCGCGAGGGCAAGACCCAGCCGGCCGAGATGCAGGGCGGCACGATCACCGTCACCAACATCGGCGTCTTCGGCATGGACACGGGCACGCCCATCCTCAACCCGGGCGAGGTCGCCATCGTGGCGCTCGGCACGATCAAGCAGAAGCCGTGGGTCGTCGACGGCGAGGTGCGTCCGCGCTACGTCACCACGATCGGCGCGTCGTTCGACCACCGAGTCGTCGACGGGGACGTCGCGAGCCGGTTCCTCGCCGACGTGGCGTCGATCATCGAGGAGCCGGCGCTCCTGCTGGAGTGATGCGCGGAGCGCCGCTCGTCAGAGCCGCGCCTGGTAGGTGATCGCGTCGCCGATGCGCTCGGCCTCGACCAGCCCGGCCCGCTCGAGCGCGCGGCGTGCGGGCAGGTTGCCAATCTCGGCCTCGGCGCGCACCGCGGCGGCACCTGCCGACCGGGCGAGCTCGAGCACCTCGAGCACCGTGTCGACCGCGAGTCCCTGACCGCGCACGGCGGGCACGAGCCCGAACGCGAACTCCACCACGCCGTCGGCGTCGGGTGGACCGAACAGGTTCACTCCCCCGATGGCCAGCCCGTCGCGTTCGCGCCGCACGAGGTAGGGCCCGAAGGGCGCGGGGTCGCCGGTCTCGCGCACCGCGCGCACGTACTCGCTGAGGAGTTCGGGCTCGTCGGTGAAGGCGTAGCCGCCCTCCCAACCGTCGTGCGGGTCGACCTCGCCGGACAGCACGCGCTCGGCATCGGCGACGGTGAACGGGTGCAACGTGAGGGGCGTCGTCGTCAGGTCCACGTGCTTCATGCTCGCATGCCGGTGCGACAGTCGGCGAAACGCTCCACAACCGCGCCGTGAACGATGACGCGGAATGACGCTGGCAGCAGCGGTGTTGTGCCGAGTATCGCCGGCCACGCGCCCCGCCAAGGCCGGGACGCCAGATGGTTTTGACAATCATTATCAATAACAGCTACCGTCGTTCCATGACCTCACGCCAGCCCGCTTCGCGTCGCCGTGCCGTCACCGCCGTCGCGACGGGTGCCGTGCTGGCGGTGGGCGTGCTCGCGCTCGCCTCGTGCGCGAGCCCCGGGGCATCCGGGGCAGCGGGGGAGCGGGGCCCGTCGATCGTCGCCACGACCACGCAGGTGGGCGACTTCACCCGCGAGCTCGTCGGCGACACGGCCGAGGTCACGCAACTGCTGGCGCCGGCGCAGAGCGCACACAGCTTCGACCCCTCGGCCGCGCAGCTGCTCGCGCTCGCCGACGCCGACGCGCTCGTCATCAACGGCGCGGGCCTCGAAGGCTGGCTCGACGACGCGGTCAGCGCCTCGGGCTTCGACGGCGTGCTCATCGACGCCAGCACCGGCATCGAGCTCTACGGCAGCGACGACCACGACCACGACCACGACCACGGCGACGACGCGGATGCCGCGGAAGACGACCACGCTGCATCCAGCGACGACGACGCGCACGACGACGACCACGCGGCATCCGACGACCACTCGGGCCACGACCACGGCGACGGCAACCCGCACATCTGGACCGACCCCGAGCTCGCCGAGCACATGGTGCACACCATCGCGCACGGCCTCGAGACGGTGCCGGGCATCGACGCAGGCGCCGTCACGGCGAACGAGGACGGTTACCTCGGCAAGCTCGAGGCGCTCGACGACTGGATCGAGGAGAACGTCGACACCGTCCCGGTGGCGCAGCGCCTGCTCGTGACCAACCACGACGCGTTCACCTACTTCATCGACGCCTATGACCTCACCTTCGTGGGCAGCGTCATCCCGAGCTTCGACGACAACGCCGAGCCGAGTGCGGCCGAGATCGACGACCTCGTCGCGAAGATCCGTGCGACGGGCGTGCAGGCCGTGTTCTCCGAGGCGTCGATCTCGCCGAAGGCGGCAGCGACGATCGCATCGGAGGCGGACGTGACCGTCTACTCGGGCGACGACGCACTCTACGGCGACTCGCTCGGCGTCGCGGGCTCGCCGGGTGAGACCTACCTCGGCAGCCAGATCCACAACGCGAGCCTCATCCTCGAGTCGTGGGGCGTCACGCCTTCCCCGCTCCCAGCCATGCTGCAAGGATGACCGCATGATCGACTCCACCGTGCTGCGGCTCGAGCATGCCGCCTTCACCCACCCGGGCGGAGGCGGGGTCGCCGACCTCGAGCTCGAGATCGCGCCGGGCGAGGCGGTGGCGCTCATCGGGCCCAACGGCGCGGGCAAGTCGACGCTGCTGAAGGGCGTGCTCGGCCTGGTGCCGCTCACGGCCGGCCGCATGGTCGTCGGCTTGAGCCGGTCGGATGCCGCGAGCGAGGCTCGGGGCGATGCGCATGCCCGCAACGGCATGATCGGCTTCCTGCCCCAGTCGGCCGACCTCGACCCCGACTTCCCGATCAGCCTCGAGCAGGTCGTGATGCAGGGCAGGTACCGCCGCATGGGCCTGCTCCGCTGGCCCCGAGGCGCGGATCGCGCCGCCGTGCGCCGGGCGCTCGAGACCGTCGGCCTGGCCGACCTCGCGAAGCGCCGGTTCGGCGAACTGTCGGGCGGACAGCGCCAGCGCGGCCTCCTGGCCCGGGCGCTCGCCTCCGAGCCCGCGCTGCTGCTGCTCGACGAGCCGTTCAACGGCCTCGACCAGCCGAACCGCGACGCGCTCATCGCCACGCTGCACGCGCTGAAGGCGCAGGGCGTGGCCGTGCTCGTCTCGACGCACGACCTCGAGCTCGCGAAGCTCGTGTGCGACGCCGTGGTGCTCGTGAACGGCACGCAGCTCGCATTCGGACCCGTCGACGACGTGCTGACCCTGGGCAACGTGCAGGAGTGCTTCGAGGGCGTCGAGGTCGAGATCGACGAGCACACCCTCGTCGTGCCCGGACACGAGGGGCATTGATGCCGCTCGCGGCATGCACCCTCGCGGCATCCGTGCGCCGAGGCCGGGGGAGTGGTCGATGAGCCTGCTCGACGCCCTCTTCGGCGCGTTCGCGGTGCCGTTCATGGCGCGGGCGCTGCTCGTCATGCTCGTGCTCGCCGTCGTCGCGGGCGTGGTCGGCGTGCTCGTCAACCTGCGCGGCCTCGAGTTCATCAGCGACGGACTCACCCACGCGGTCTTCCCCGGCCTCGCCATCGGCCTGGCGGTGAGCGGCACGGCGGGCCTGATCCCGGGTGCCGCGATCGCCGCGCTGGCGGCCGCGCTCGTGCTGACGTGGCTCGACCGGGCCGGCGTCACGTCGGACGCGGCGATCGCCGTGGTGCTCACGGCGACGTTCAGCGTCGGCGTGATTGTGGTGTCGCGCAGCGACGACTACGCGGGCGAGCTCGAGGCGCTCCTCTTCGGTCGCGTGCTCACGATCCCGCCCGACCAGGTGCTGCCGCTCGTCGCGGTCGGCGCGGTCGCGCTCCTCGCCGTGGGCCTCACCCTGAAGCAGCAGCTGTTCCGCGCGTTCGACGCGGGTGGAAGTCGCGCAGCCGGCAATTCCGCGTTCGTGCTCGACCTCGTGCTCAACGGCGCCGTCGCGCTCGTGGTGGTCGCGGCGGCGAGCACGGTCGGCACGCTCCTGGTGCTCGCGCTGCTGATCGTGCCGGGCGCGGTGGCGCGGCTCGCGACGCAGCGGCTGTGGCTGCTGTTCCCCGCGGCGGCGGTGTTCGCCGGCCTCTGCGCGTGGTTCGGACTCGCGGTCGGATTCTGGGGGTCCGTCGGCTGGGGCATCGACCTGCCGGCCGGCAGCACCATCGTCGTCGTCTTCGTCCTGGGCTACGCGCTCGTGCTGCTCGCCGCCTGGGCGGCCGGCCGGACGCGCACCACCGCTCCGCGACCAGACGACGAGCGGCCGCTCGACGATGCTCGCGCCGTCGTCACGGGGGAGGGGCGCTGATGGGCTACTTCGAGCGCGCCCTCGTCGCGGCGATCGTGATCGGCGCGGGCGCCGGGTTCGTCGGCGCCCTCGTCGTGCTCCGGCGCCGCACGTTCTTCGCGCAGGCCCTGACGCACGGCACGTACCCGGGCGCGGTCGCCGCGGCGGCGCTCGGCGTGAGCGTGCCGCTCGGGGCTGCCGCGGCATCCGTGGTGCTCGTGGCCGTGATGGCGGGCATCGCGCGCGTACGACGTCAGGGCGCGCAGGTCGCCGCGGGCATCGTGCTCACCGGCGGGTTCGCGATCGGCGCGATCCTGCAGGCGGTGATCCCCGGGCTGCCCGTGCGGGCGGAGTCCCTGCTCGTGGGCTCGATCCTCACGGTGACCGACGCCGACATCGTGCTCGCGGCATCCGTGGCCCTCATCGCCGTCGCGCTCGTCGCGATGTTCGGCAAGGAGATCGCCTTCTCGACGTTCGACCCGTCGGGCTTCCGCGCCGCCGGGTACCGCGAATGGCCGATCGAGCTGCTCGTGCTCGCGCTCATCGCCGCGACGGTCGTGAGCGCGCTGCCGGCCGTCGGGGCGATCCTCGCGATCGCGCTCATCGCCGCGCCCGCCGCGGCGGCCCGCATGGTGGTGCCGACGTACCGGGCGATCCTCTGGACGGCGCCGCTCATCGGCGCCGCATCCGGCGTCATCGGGGTGCTCGCGTCGCGGGCGTTCGCCGTTGCGGCGGGCCCGAGCATCGTGCTCGCGGCGACCGCCTTCTTCGCGCTCGCGCTGGGAATCTCCAAGCTGCGCGGGCTACCGTTGAACCGAGTCGCCATCCCCGTGGAGACCGCAGAGGACGCACGCATCGCATGAAACGCAACACCTGGCAACGCGAAGCCGTTCGCGAGGCGCTCGACGAGACCGAGGGCTTCATCAGCGCGCAGGCGCTGCACTCCTCGCTGCACGCGAACGGGTCGCCCATCGGCCTCGCCACGGTCTACCGCGCGCTCGGCGACCTCGCCGCCAACGGGGAGGCGGACTCGCTGCAGTCGCCCGAGGGCGAGGCGCTCTACCGCGCGTGCAGCACGACCGGGCACCACCACCACCTGATCTGCCGCAACTGCGGGCTCACGGTCGAGATCGCCGCCGACGAGGTGGAGTCGTGGGCCAAGCGGGTCGCGGCCGAGCACGGCTTCACCGGTGCCGCCCACGTCGTCGACGTGTTCGGCCTCTGCGCGAACTGCACGAAGGCGCTCGGCGCCGACGCGCGCTGACGCGACCAGCGGCGCAGCGCGCTGACGCGCGACGCGCAGCTGCGACGAGCCCCGCGCACGCCCGTGCCGCCGTCACCCGAAATGAGTGATGTCCTTCCCCCGCCATGCGGCGTAGGGTCGCCGTGTAGACGGTGGCCGGCCCGGGGGGCTCCGGCACCTCCTGGGGTCGAGAGCCTTCCGAGTTCCGCGCGTGCGTGCGGGACCGGAAGCCGAACGACCACTGGAGGGGACATGGTCATTCAGGATGACGCGCTCACGCCGACGTTCTCGCGCATCGGCGAGGCCACGACCGCGCGGTACACCCGGATCCCGGAGGGCTCGATGCTCCCCGACACGGCGTACCGCATCGTGCGCGACGAGACGATGCTCGACGGCAACGCCCGGTTGAACCTCGCGACCTTCGTCGGCACGTGGATGGACGAGCACGCCGACCGGCTGTACAAGGACGCGTTCGACAAGAACATGATCGACAAGGACGAGTACCCCGCGACCGCCGCGATCGAGGAGTACTGCTGGCGGATCCTGGCCGACCTGTGGAACGCGCCCGACCGCGAGGACGTCATCGGCACTTCGACCATCGGCTCGTCCGAGGCCTGCATGCTCGGCGGCCTCGCCCTGAAGCGGCGGTGGCAGCACTCCCGCAAGGCCGCCGGCAAGCCCACGGACAAGCCCAACCTCATCATGAGCTCGGCCGTGCAGGTGTGCTGGGAGAAGTTCTGCAACTACTTCGACGTCGAGATGCGCTTCATCCCGACCACCGAGGAGCGCCCGCTCATGGACGGGACGGGCCTCGAGGAAGTGGTCGACGAGAACACCATCGGCGTCGTCGTCCTCATGGGCGTGACGTACACGGGCGCCTACGAGCCCGTCACGAAGATCGCCGCGAAGCTCGATGAGATCCAGGCGAAGACCGGTCTCGACATCCCGATGCACATCGACGGGGCATCCGGCGCCATGGTCGCGCCGTTCCTGCAGCCCGACCTCGAGTGGGACTTCCGGGTGAAGCGCGTGCAGTCCATCAACACGTCGGGCCACAAGTACGGGCTCGTCTACCCGGGCGTCGGCTGGGTCGTCTGGCGCAACACCGCCGCGCTGCCCGAGGACCTGATCTTCCGGGTGAGCTACCTCGGCGGCGAGATGCCGACCTTCGCGCTCAACTTCTCCCGTCCCGGTGCCCAGGTGCTGCTGCAGTACTACCGGTTCCTGCGACTCGGCCGCGACGGCTACACCGAGATCCAGCAGGCCTCGCAGAACGTCGCCCGTTACCTCTCGCACGGCATCGGCGAGATCGAGGCGTTCGAGCTGCTCACCGACGGCACCGACATTCCGGTGTTCGCCTGGCGGCTGAAGCCCGGCCACACCGACAAGTGGAACCTGTACCACCTGTCCGAGCGGCTGCGGATCCGGGGCTGGCTGGTGCCGGCCTATCCGCTGTCGGGCGACCTCGCCGACCAGACGGTCATGCGCATCGTGTGCCGGAACGGCCTCAGCCGGGACCTCGCCGAGGACCTCCTGCGCGACGTCAAGACGGAGACGGCGTACCTCGACGCGCTCGAGCAGCCGATGCCGCATCCGGGCATCGGTCCGACCTTCCACCACTGATCGCGGAGGTTCGATGAGCGATCCGGGCTCGACGGGCGACGGAGGCGCGGTGGGCGAGCGCGATGGCGCCACTGCACCGGATGCCGCGGGCGGCGCCTCGCGGCACACGGTCACGACCGTGCGACGGCTGCGTCGCGAGGCCTGGGGCTTCGCGGTCGGCTCGCTGTGCTTCTTCGTCGGCGCGCTGCCGTGGTACGCGGACTGGGTCGGCGTCGTCGGCGCGAACGTCACGTTCTTCGTCGGCTCGATCTTCTTCACGCTCGCCGCGTTCATCCAGCTCAGCCTGAGCGGCCGCGTCGCGCCGCACGCGAAGATGAACCGGGCCGACCGGGCGGACTGGTGGGCGGCCGCCATCCAGTTCGCCGGCACCCTGCTGTTCAACATCTCGACGGGCGCCGCGCTCGCCGCGGCCATCGCGCGACCCGACGCGGTGGGCATCGGCTGGCGCCCCGACGCGTGGGGCTCGATCGCGTTCCTCGTCGCGAGCTCGCTCGCCGTCGTCGCCACGAAGGATCGCGGAAAGCTCTGGGATCGGGACGCGCGCACCTGGCACGGCACCGGGCTGAACCTGCTCGGGTCGATCTTCTTCGGCATCTCGGCGGTCGGCGCCTACGTGATCCCCGACTCGGGCAGCCTGCTCGACGAGCTCTGGGCGAACGCCGGCACCGCGCTGGGCGCGGTCTGCTTCTTCGTCGCGGCGCTGCTCTCGCGACGTACGATCCCGAAGGGCTAGTCGGGCTCGTGCCAGAAGTGCTCGGCGACGAGTCGCGCCGGCGCGACCGCCGCCCACGCCTCGGCGACCAGTTCGCCGAGGCGGCGTCGCGAGATCCGGTCGAGGTGCACGAGCACGGCCGCGTAGCCGTCGAAGTGCGGGGTCGTGAAGAACACGGTCGGATCCTCCGCGATGAGCGCGAGCTTCACGGCCTCGTCCTCGGTCTTCGCGCCGAGCACCGGGCCCTGCTGCTCGGCGATCCCGAGCGACTCGAGGTCGGCGCGGCGCAGCGGGCGCTCCCACACGAAGCCCTTCGCGTGCACCTTCCACTGCGCGCCGCCCCGCGACACGTGCTCGCTCGCCTCGGGCAGGGCCAGTGCCAGCTCGCGCACGTCGTCCCACGTCGCCATGGCGATGAGGCTACGCCGGCGGATGCCGCGCCGCAGCCTCCGTGGGGGCCGCAAGCCGTGGCATCCGCTCGATTACGGCCGCGACCAGCCCGTCTGTTAGACTCGACGTTTGGCTGGGTACTTCCACTGCCCAGACCGCGACAATCCCGAACCGAGAACGCGAGCGATCGCGGGCTTCGGCATGGGGATCGTCAGCAGACAAGAGACCTTGGGAGGGGCATCCGCCCCTCGGTATTGGAGGAAAGACCAATGGCAGCAGTGTGCCAGGTGACCGGAGCCGTTCCCGGCTTCGGACACAACATCTCGCACTCGCACCGCCGGACGAAGCGCCGCTTCGACCCGAACGTGCAGAAGAAGACCTACTACGTGCCGTCGCTTCGTCGTAACGTCACCCTGAACGTGTCCGCCAAGGGCATCAAGGTGATCGACGCTCGCGGCATCGAGGCCGTCATCAAGGACATCCAGGCTCGTGGGGTGAAGCTCTAATGGCGAAGCAGCAGGACATCCGTCCCATCATCAAGCTCCGTTCGACGGCCGGCACCGGGTACACCTACGTGACCCGCAAGAACCGTCGCAACAACCCCGACCGTCTCGTGCTCAAGAAGTACGACCCCGTGGTGCGCAAGCACGTCGACTTCCGAGAGGAGCGCTAAGACATGGCGAAGAAGAGCAAGATCGCGCGCAACGAGCAGCGCAAGGCCGTCGTGGACCGCTACGCGGCCAAGCGCCTCGAACTGAAGAAGGCGCTCGTCGACCCGAACGGGACCGACGAGACCCGCGAGGCCGCCCGCGTCGGCCTGCAGAAGCTCCCCCGCAACGCCTCGCCGGTCCGCGTCCGCTCGCGCGACGCGATCGACGGCCGCCCCCGTGGCGTGCTCACGAAGTTCGGCGTCTCGCGCGTCCGCTTCCGTGACATGGCCCACCGCGGCGAGATGCCCGGCATCACGAAGTCGAGCTGGTAAGCATCGCTTGAGCGAAAGGGGCGTCCCGAACGGGGCGCCCCTTTCGTCGTCCCCCGGACGGTCTCGGAAGCATGTCGATGCATCCACTCGGCCGCCCAGCGGACTCGATGGCGCGACACGCCGTGCCCCGATGACGCAGAATGCCCCGGAAATCCGCGTGTTTCCGCGGTTCTCTGCTACTTTGAAGGCGGCCTGATCGGCCACGGGGCGGTCGGATGATCGTTCCCGAGTACTCATCGATAGCTGTACCGAAACAGCGGAAAGTCCGAGGAGGACATTCAATGGCTGACAAGTCGCTGAACAAGACCGAGCTCGTCGCGAAGATCGCTGCGTCGACCGGCCAGAGCCAGGCCACCGTCGACTCCGTGCTCGGCGGTCTCTTCGACGCGCTCGCCGAGTCCGTCGGTTCGGGCACCAAGGTCTCCATCCCGGGCTGGCTCGCCGTCGAGCGCACGCACCGTGCCGCGCGCACCGGCCGCAACCCGCAGACGGGTGCGACCATCGACATCCCGGCCGGCTACTCGGTCAAGGTGTCGGCGGGTTCGAAGCTCAAGGCTGCCGCCAAGTAGCATCCGACCTCCGAAGGGGCGTACGGCGTGGCCGTGCGCCCCTTCGCCGTGCCCGGCCGCGGCGCCACGCGAGGCCTCCGCGAATCGAGCCGTCGCAGATGCACGGTCCGACCATGCATCTGCGACGTTTCGCGAGCTGAACGCCGCCAGGGCGCATGCACCCCGAGGGCGGGGGAGTGGGGGAGTGGGGCGGATGCCGCGACGGCCCGCTCCGAGCGAGCGCACGGGTCGCGCCGTCTAGGCTGGTTCGGTGCCCCGCTCCGTCCGCGTGCTCGGCCCTGCCGTGCTCCTCGCCGTCGCGCTCCTCGCGACGTTCGGCGCCCTCGCGTACGGTGGCGGCGCGGCCCCCTTCCCCATCCAGGACCCCGGCCCGATCGCGCGCTGGGGCCTCCCCGTCGCCAAGCTCCTGGTGAACCTCGGCGCGGCCGGCATGATCGGCTCGCTCGTGCTCGCCGTGTGGGCGCTCGCGCCGTCGAAGAAGGAGTTCGACGTCGCGCTCGACATCGCCGCGGCATCCGCTGCCGTGATGACCGTCGCGAGCGCCGCGACGGGCGTGCTCACCTTCCTCGTCGTGACGGGCGAGACGCTCGACCTCGGCGAGGCGTTCGGGCAGAAGCTCGGGCTGTTCGTCACGTCGATCGAGCTCGGCCAGGCGTGGCTGACCACGACGCTCGTGGCGGCCGCCGTGACCGTGCTGTGCTTCGCGGTGCGCAACCACACCGCCCTCGTGTTCGTCGCCGCGCTCGCGGTGTTCTCGCTCGTCCCGATGGCGCAGCAGGGCCACGCGGCGGGCGCCGCCGGGCACAACGCGGCCGTCGCCGACCTCGGCCTGCACCTCGTCTTCGCCGCGGCCTGGCTCGGCGGGCTGCTCACCATCGTGCTGCTGCGCAACCAGCTCGAGGCCGACCGCCTGCCGGTCGTGCTGGCCCGCTACTCGACCGTGGCGCTCATCAGCTTCATCGTCGTCGCGATCTCGGGCTATGCGAGCGCCGCGCTCCGCATCGGCACCTGGGACGAGCTCGCGACGCAGTACGGCGTGCTCGTGCTCGCCAAGGTCGCCGCGCTCATCGCGCTCGGGCTCTTCGGCGCGCTCCAGCGCCGGTACCTCATCAACCGGATCGCGCGCGCCGAGGCATCCGCGACCCGCGACTTCTGGTTCCTCGTGGTCATCGAGCTCGCCTTCATGGGGCTCGCGTCGGGCGTCGCGGCGGCCCTCGCGCGCACGGCGACGCCCGTGACCGAGGAGGTCGGCTCGATCGCGCGCACGCCGGCGCAGATCCTCACGGGCGTGCCGCTGCCGCCGTGGCCCGACTGGTACCGCTTCTTCACCGAGTGGAACGTCGACCTCATCTGGCTGCTGCTCTGCGGCTTCGGCATCTTCTTCTACCTCGCCGGCGTGTGGCGGCTCCGCCGCCGCGGCGACCACTGGCCGGTGTACCGCACGGTGCTGTGGGTCGCGGGCCTGCTGGTGCTCGCGTACATCACGAACGGCGGCGTGAACGTCTACGAGGAGTACCTCTTCTCGGCGCACATGGGCGCGCACATGGCGCTCACGATGGCGGTGCCGGTGCTGCTCGTGCCGGGCGCGCCGGTCACCCTCGCCGCCCGCGCGATCCACCTCCGCAAGGACGGCTCGCGCGGCGGCCGCGAGTGGATCCTGCTCGCGGTGCACTCCCGCTTCGCGTCGATCATCGCGAACCCGATCGTCGCGGCGGCGCTCTTCGTCGGCTCCCTCTGGGTCTTCTACTACTCGCCGCTCTTCCGCTGGACGATGACCGACCACATCGGCCACGAGTGGATGATCGCCCACTTCCTCATCACGGGGTACCTGTTCGTGCAGTCGCTCATCGGCATCGACCCGGTGCCCTACCGGCTCCCCTACCCGTTCCGGCTCGTGCTGCTGCTCGGCACCATGGCGTTCCACGCGTTCTTCGGCCTGGCGATCATGTCGGGCACCGGGCTGCTCCTGAGCGACTGGTACGGCGCGATGGGCTGGGGCACCGACGCGCTCGCCGACCAGCAGCTCGGCGGAGGCATCGCCTGGTCGGTCGGCGAGATCCCGACGGTCGCCCTCGCGATCACGGTCGCCGTGCAATGGGCGCGCAGCGACGAGAAGGAGTCGCGGCGCCGCGACCGGCACGCCGACCGCACGGGCGACGCCGAGCTCGAGGCGTACAACGCGCGGCTCGCGGCCATCGCCGAGCACGACGCGCAGGGCCCGGTCGGCCGATAGCAGGCGAGCGGATGCCGCGGGCCGCTCACATGAGCTGGATCGCGATGCTCCCGTCGGGCCGGATCGTCGCCGTGAGCGCCAGCATGAACGGCCGGTCCTCCTCGAGCTGGGAGAACTCGCCGTCGAACAGCGATTGCACCTCGACGGAGATGTGCGCCACGCCCTCGGTGGGCGGCATCTCGAACGCGGTCTCTCCGGGGGTGAGCGTCACCGTCGGATAGGTGATCATGGTCCACGCCGGGTCGCTCACGACCTTGTCGTCGATCTCGATCCCGAAGGGGCATCCGGCCGGCTGCAGCACCGCCTGGGCCACGCACTGGTCGAGGTAGCCGTTCACCTGCACCTGCACGCGCTCGACGAACGTGGGGGTGGGCACGGAGTCGACCGTGACCGCCGGTCGGGACGACGGCTGGACCGGCAGGTCGGTCGGGACGGCCTCGAGCAACGTCGACGTGTAGCCCAACTCGTAGACCGCCGGCGCGATGGCGAGGTACGGGGCGGTCTGCGTGAACGCGGTGAGGTCGGCGCCCGACTTCGTCGCGCGGGTGTCGAGTGTCAGCGAGCCCACGGTGAACAGCGGGTTGTGCGCGGCCGTGACGTCGATGACGGCGAGCGGGCTGACCGAGAACTCCCACCGGTTCAGCACGCCGTAGAGCGGAGCGATGGGTCGCACGTCGAACGTGGTCTCGACGATCGACACGTCGAGTCGGTAGCTCGCCGTCACCGTGTGCGATCCGTCCGGCAGGGCGACATCGCTGATGATGCGGATGTCCTCCGGTCCGCTCTTGACGACGTCCGAGCGGAACATCGCCGTCGAGACGTTCTCGGGCAGGCCGAGAGCGGCCAGCTCCCCGGCGTCGAGCGCGACGCCCGGGGTCGTGGATGCCGCGGCGATGTCGTCGTCGGCGATCGCCTCGAGGTAGCGCTCGACGAAGCTCGGAGCGCCGTAGATGGTCTGGTTCAGCGAGCCCAGGGCGGCGAGGAACGCCCCGACGACGAGCACCGCGAGCATCGCCCAGCCGGCGATCGCGGCGGGCGACACCGGTCCCCGTCGCGCGCCCGAGCTCCCCACCCGCACAGTCTAAGCGGGCGCCGGTCGCACGCCCGGACATCCACAGGCGTGCGCGAGCACCCACAGGTGTCCGCCGCCTGGGCCGACGAGGGGCGCGCCGTGGTTACAGTGGGAACGCGCCCGGAGGGGCGCCGCCGCGGGAGGGGCCCGCGGCATCCGCTCGCCGAAGGCCACCAGTGCAGAACCTCACGCTCACCCGCGAACAGGCCGCGGTGTACCAGGCCATCGAGGGCACCCGCGAGCACGTCTTCGTGACCGGGCGCGCGGGCACCGGCAAGTCGACGCTGCTCAACCACCTCAACTGGCACACGCAGAAGCAGATCGTCATCTGCGCGCCCACGGGTGTCGCCGCGCTCAACGTCGGCGGGCAGACGATCCACTCGCTGTTCCGGCTGCCCATCGGCGTCATCGCCGACCGCGACATCGACCAGAACGACGCCGTGCGCAAGCTCCTGAACGCCATGGACACGCTCGTGATCGACGAGGTGTCGATGGTCAACGCCGACCTCATGGACGCGATGGACCGTTCGCTGCGCCAGGCGCGGCAGCGGCCGCACGAGCCCTTCGGCGGCGCCCAGGTCGTGCTGTTCGGCGACCCGTACCAGCTCGCCCCGGTGCCGGGCGACGGCGAGGAGCGGCGCTACTTCGCCGACACCTACGAGTCGATGTGGTTCTTCGACGCGAAGGTGTGGCGGGAGGCCGACCTGCGCATCTTCGAGCTCGGCGAGGTGCACCGCCAGCACGACGACGAGTTCAAGTTCATGCTCAACGCCGTGCGGCACGGCCGCGTCACGGCCGAGATCGCGGGCGTGCTCAACGACGTGGGCGCGCGCCGCCCGCTGCCCGAGCACGGCGCGATCACGCTCGCGACCCGCAACGACACCGTGAACCGCATCAACGCGCAGCAGCTGCACCGGCTGCCCGGTCACTCGCAGGCCAACGAGGCAGAGGTCAACGGCGACTTCGGCGGGCGCGCGTTCCCGGCCGACGAGCGGCTCGAGCTCAAGGTCGGCGCGCAGGTCATGTTCCTGCGCAACGACGTGGCACTGCGCGGCGAGGGCCCGCGGTGGGTCAACGGCACGATCGGCACCGTCACGTCGCTCACGCGCGAGCTGCGCGTCGAGGTCGACGGCGAGGAGCACGAGGTCGAGCCCGCGACGTGGGAGAAGTACCGCTACTCGTGGGATCCGGTGCGGAAGAAGCTCGAGCGCGAGATCGTCGCCGAGTTCACGCAGTTCCCGCTGCGGCTCGCGTGGGCGGTCACGATCCACAAGTCCCAGGGCGCCAGCTACGACACGGCGGTCGTCGACCTCGGGTCGCGGGCCTTCAGCCCCGGGCAGACCTACGTCGCGCTGAGCCGCCTCACCGCACTCGACGGGCTCTACCTCGCCCGGCCATTGCGGCCGAGCGACATCATGGTCGACCGCGACGTCGAGCGGTTCATGGCCGGGGCCATGCGCGAGATCGACGCGGACGCGGTCGGGCCGACCTCGGAGCCGTAACCTGCGCGTCGGGTTACGGCGGAGTTGTGCGTCGATCCGCGCGAGATGGGGCGACGGGCCCCCGTCGCGCGCCGCCCCCGGGATGCGCCCGGGGATGTCGTCGCCACGCACCCCCGGACGCGGTCAGTGGTGGTGACCCTCGTCGGTCACCACTGAGCCGTGCTCGCCGTGCGGGACCGCCAGCCGACCCGCCTCGGTGGCCGCGAGCGCGGGAGTCGCGAGTCCCGCGACGAGCAGCGCCCCGGCGACGAGGCCGACCAGCGGGAGCCGCCCGTCGACGGCCGCGGTCCGTGGCGTGGCGGCATCCGCGCGGCCTTCGCGAACGCGGCGGGCCCGCCTGCGCAGCACGACCGCGCAGTGGCCGGCAACGACGACGATGAACACGGATGCCGCGAGCAGGGGCCCGACCGGCACCTCGTCCGCCGCGGCGAGGCCGCTGCCGACGAGCGCGCCCGTCCCCACGAGGAGGGCCGCGCCCGTGCCGAGCGCGAGGCCCGGCACGAGGGCGCGGCCCGCCCGCAGCGAGAGGACGCCCCAGCCGAGGCCGGCTGCACCGGCCGCGGCCATGACGCCTCCCGGGATCCCCCCGGCACCGGCGGCGAGGGCGAGCAGCACCAGCCCGGCGCCGAGGGCGCAGAGCATCGGCCACGTGCGCGCGAGCGCCGACAGTGCGGTCATGGCCCGGCTCCCTACGCCGTGGCCACGCGTGCGGTCCGCTCGGCCGCCAGCCCCACGCCGAGCAGCACGATGGCGCTCGCGAGGTGCAGGAAGTGGTCGGCGGTGTTGAGGGCGAGGATGTTCGCCGAGGTGCCGGCGAGGAAGAAGCCGACGATGCCGAGCAGCAGGTAGGCCCCGCCGACGACGATGTTCACGGTCTTGGCGGCCGTCGCCGACACGAGTCCGGCGATGAGCAGTGCGGCGCCGATCAGGAGATGGGCGACGTTGTGCAGCGGGTTCACCTGGAAGATGCCGAGCAGCAGTCCGCCCTCGGTGGCGATGAACCCGACGCCGCCCGTCACGGCGAAGCCGAGCAACCCGACGAGCACGTAGACCGCGCCGAACACGGTTGCGACGATGCGGTTCGGGGAGTTGCGCATGAGGTGCCTCCTTCGATGGAGCCCGGCGATCGCCGGGTATGCCGGTGGTTCGGCGCACCGCCGGGAACGGATTGGTCGTCGGGGGACACGCCTCGGGCGGCATCCGGGCGCGGCATCCGCAGCGGCCCGCCGCGACGCCGTCGAAGCTCCTGCGTCATGGGACATCGGCCAACCCGCCTTGGCGGGTTACAATCGCACCGGAACGCACGGCGAGGGGGGCTCGGTGGCAGACCGTCCGGGGAGGTCCCGGCGGCGGGTTGGACCTGTCGCCGCGATGGCGGCGGCCCTGGCGATGGCACTGACCGGATGCTTCGGCACGTCGGTCGATCCGTCAGCGCAGTTCTCGCCCGTCGACGCCCCGCTGTCCAAGGACCTCGCCGAGAGCCTGCAGGGCGTGCTCGACCAGGCGGTCGCGCTCAGCGGCTCGAGCGGCGGCGTCGCCGGGGTGTGGGCGCCGTGGGCGGGCGAGTGGACCGCGGCATCCGGAACCCAGGACTTCGGCGAGAACCCGCCGCGCATGACCGAGGGCACGGGCTTCCGCCTCGCGACCCTGACCACCGAGATCACGTGCACGGTGCTGCTGCGGCTCGTCGACCAGGGCGAGCTCCAGCTCGACGACCCGGTGTCCACGTACGTCGACTGGATCCCGAAGCTCGACGGCATCACGCTCGAGCAGCTGTGCCTGCACACCTCGGGCCTGGCCGACTACTACCCCGTGCTGCGCGCGAGCTTCGGCGCGAATCCCGGACGTGTGTGGCCCGCGAACGAGCTACTCGCGAACGGCATGGCGCTGAACCGCATCGGACCGCCCGGCGAGCAGGTGCGCGAGTCGCGCACCGGCATCCTGCTGCTCGCCTTCGCGCTCGAGCGGCGCACGGGCAAGACGTGGGACGAGCTCGCCCAGCAGTACGTCTTCGGGCCGCTGGGCCTCGAGGACACCTCGGTGCCGGCCGCGACGGTGACCGAGCACGCCGGGGTGATGGGCGGCTACTCGTCGATCACCCCCACCGGCGCGGTCGACTGCGCCGTGCTGCTCGACGACACCGAGGCTTCCAGCTCGATGGGCGGCGCTGCTGCCGGCGCGATCTCGACACTCGAGGACGCCCGCGCCCTGAGCGAGGCGTTCGCGACGGGCGCGCTGCTCAGCGAGCGCACCGAGCGGGAGCAGTGGAACACCGTGCCGCTCGGCGGCGACGCACCGGCCTGGCAGTCGGCGGGCGTCGGCGGCCTGCAGTACGGGCCGATGCGCGGCACCGCCGGCGAGACGGCCGGAGCGCTGACGGCCGCGTTCACCGACCCCGCGAGCGGCCTCACGGTCGTGGTCGCGCTCAACAACTCGACGCCCGGCCCCGCGTTCGTGCGTGAGGTGGCATTCGCCCTCGCGTCGCTCGCGTCGAAGGCGGTGCCCGCCGCCGGCGGCGAGCAGCCCCTCATCGAGCTGCCCTGGTCGGCCGACCAGGCCACGGCGAAGATGCAGGAGCTCGGCGTCTGCCCGAAGGCGTAGCCGCCGCAGGCGGAACGACCTCGACACGGAGGCTCCCATGGGCTCGCTCATCGTCACCGGCCTCACCTCGCTCGACGGGTACATCACCGACGACGAGGGCGACTTCAGCTGGGCCACGCCGGATGCCGCGGTGCACACGTTCGTGAACGGGCTCGAGCGGCGCATCGGCACCCAGCTCATGGGGCGACGCATGTACGAGGTCATGCGCTTCTGGGAGACGGCCGACGAGCTCCCCGACCTGCCCGAGCCCGAGCGCGAGTACGCCGCCATCTGGAAGGACACGGACAAGGTCGTCTACTCGGGCTCGCTCGCCGAGGTCACGACGGAGCGGACTCGGCTGGAGCGCCGTTTCGACGCCGACGAGGTTCGACGGCTCGTGGCCGAGTCGGCCGACGACGTGTCGATCGCCGGGCCGCACCTCGCCGCCCACGCGTTCCACGCGGGCATCGTCGACGAGGTGGGCATGTTCGTCCACCCCGTCATCGTCGGCGGGGGCACGGCCCTGCTGCCCGACGGCGTCCGGCTCGAGCTCCAGCTGCTCGACGAGCACCGATTCGACTCCGGCGTGGTGTACCTGCGCTACGCGGTGCTGCGGGGCTGACTCCGGCCGAGCCGGCCGAGTCGGCCGAGCCGCCCGCGCAGTCGCCGGACCGCACGTCGCGCGACCGACCGCGTGTCGGGGTATGCGGTGACGCGCCCCGCTTCCACGAGCGTGCCGTCGTCCTCGACCTCGACGATGCAGGTCAGCGGATGCCGCCCGCCCACGAAGCTCGTCGCCCGCTCACCGAGCCGCCACACCGCGCGGCCGTCGCGGGCCGGGCGTCGGGCCCGCACGATCGCGCCGCGCCCGCGCCGGCGCAGCGTGATCACCACGGAGCCGCCGCGCGGCGCGCCGCGCAACCTCACCGACACCCGTAGGCGGCCGCGCCGGAACCGCATCCGGAGCCGCTCCACCTCGACCTCGAACGGCGGGGCGGGACGGTCGTGCCGGGCGGCGGCGTCGCGTTGCACGCGGCCCCACGCCGCGACCACGTGCGCGTCGTCGTGCCGCGCGGCGGTCGCGCGCGCCGCCTCCCGCATCCGCGCGCGCTCGGCGGACGGCATCGTGACGATCCGCGCCAGCGCGTCGGCCGCCCCGTCGAGGTCGCCGTCGGGCACGAGCAGGCCGTCGACGCGATCGGCGATGAGGTCCGCCGGGCCGTAGGGGATGTCGTACGCGACGGGGAGGCATCCGCGCGCCATCGCCTCGGCGAGGGTGAGGGGCGAGCCCTCGAACGTGCTCGTCACGAGGGTCCACGAGGCGTGGGCGAACGCGTCGGCGGCCCCCGCGCGGTGCCCCGCGAAAGTCACGGCGTCGCCGAGGCCCTCGTCGTCGACCCGGCGGCGGAGGGCCGCGGCATCCGGGCCGTCGCCGTAGACCACGAGCGTCGCCGGCACGCCTCGGGCCCGGCAGCGCCGCACCACCTCGATCGCGTGGTCGACGCGCTTGCGCGTGGTCAGGCGGGCGAGCACGACCCCCGCCGCGGGATCGCGTTGGGCGTCGGGATCGGGCTCGCGGGCGACGGGATCGATGCCGTTGGGGACGGCCGCGAGGTTGCCGGGGTCGCCGAGGAGGGTCGCGGCATCCGCTCGCTGCCGCTCGGTCAGGAACACGACGCCGTCGAAGCGCTCGAGGTGGGTGAACACCCGTCGCCGTGACGGCCGCAGCACGCCCCAGGGACGCTCGGGCCCGACGAGGTGGGAGTTGTGCACGAGGTGCAGCGACACCACGTTCGGTCGCCGGTACCGCGCCATGAACTCGGCGGCGGTCTTGCTGTCGGTGATGGCATACGCGCGCTCGTCGCCGACCAAGCCGTCGAGCCAGTCGGCGTAGCAGTCCCAGGCGCGGGTCCACTGCCGCACGACCGTGCCCTCGCCGTCGTACGCGGTGATGAGCCGGGCGCGCCCTTCCGCCCTCGCCGGGAAGCGCTCGTCGCGCACGGCGAGGCTGCCGTCGGCGCGGACGTGCTCGACGAGGAGGCCGCCGTGGGTGCCGTGCGTGATCATCGCGGTCCCGCCCGGGCCGCCGCGCAGGTCCTCCCAGACGTTGCGGAGCCGGATGCCCGGGATGAGCTCGCTCGCGTCGACGAGGCGATTGCGCGCGGCATCGAGGTCGGCGCTCGGATCGAACGTCACGACGTCGACCTCGCGGCCTGCGAGCCGCACGAACGCGCGGGAGCGGTGCAGCAGCGCCGAGGTCATGCCGCCGAACGGCTCGGGGATGCCCCACGTCACCGCGAGCTGGCGTCCCTCGGGCAGCGCGGAGCCGGCGGCCGTCGCGACGTACCGCCGCGCTTCCGAGGTGCCGCCCGCCATTCCCCCAAGGCTAGCGACGCCTGCGGCGCTGCACGGCGAACGGGTTGCCCCTTGCCGCCCGTGCCATCATGTGGCATGCCCTTCGGACTCCGTCGCGACGTGCTCCGGCCCGCGGGCACGCCGCGCGCCGACCGGGTGACCTACGTCGAGCTCTTCTTCGACCTCGTCTACGTCTTCGCCCTCACGCAGCTGTCGTCGTACCTCTACCAGCACCAGGACCCGCTCGGCGCCGTCGAGGGCGCGATCATGGTCGTCGCGCTCTGGTGGTCGTGGGTGGCGACCACATGGGTGACGAACTGGCTCGATCCGGTGAAGCTGCCGGTGCGGGGTGCGGTCATCGCGCTTGCGTTCGTCGCGCTCGTCATGAGTATCTCGATCTCCGACGCCTTCGGCGAGCGGGCGTGGGTGTTCGCGATCGCCTACGTCGTGCTGCAGCTCGGCCGCACCGGGTTCATCGTCTACGCCACCTGGCGGCACGACCGGCACGCGGCGCGCGACTTCTCGCGGGTGCTCGCGTGGACCGCCGCGGGGAGCGTGCTCTGGATCGTCGGCGCGCTGCTGCCGTTGCCGGCGCAGCTGCCGTTCTGGGCGATGGCGCTCGGCCTCGAGGTGCTCGGCGCCCTGCTCGGCTTCCCGCTGCCCATGATGGGGCCGATGGACATGGGCCGCTGGGACCTCTCGGGCGCACACATCGCCGAGCGGTCGTCGCTGTTCGTGCTGATCGCCCTCGGCGAGGGCCTGCTCGTCACCGGCTTCGCGTTCGTGGACCTCGACATCACGCCCGAGACGGCGACCGCCATGGTGCTCGCGTTCGCGTCGGCGGCGGCGATGTGGTGGATCTACTTCGACCACGGCGAACGCGTCGGAGCCGAGGCCATGGAGGGCTCCGACAGTCCCGGCCGTCTTGCACGAACGGCGTACACGTTCGTGCACCTGCTCGTGATCGGCGGCATCGTGCTCGCGAGCGTCGGCGACAAGGAGCTCCTCGGACACCCGGAGGATCAGAGCGCCTCCGCGGTCGTCACCGTGCTCGGCGGACCGGTCCTGTTCCTCGCGGGCACGCTCGTGTTCCGGCGGCTCCTCGAACGGCGTTGGCCGACGGCGCAGGTGGCCGGCCTGCTCGGGCTCGTCGCGGTCGCGGCGGTGTCGGGGGTGCTCACGCCGCTCGCCGTCGGTGCGGCGTCCACCGTGGTGCTCGCGGTCGTGGCCGCGATGGAGACCGTCGACCGGGTGCGGCAGGGGCGGCGAGCGGGGGGCTGAGGGCCGCGCGTCAACCCGTGTCCTCGACCGCGCCGCGCGTCGCAGGATGGGATCCATGGCCACACCGACGACCGAGCGACAGGGACGGCTCCGCCGCTTCAACGAGCGGTTCCTCGTGGAGGAGCGCGTGGTCCCGGCAGCCGCTCGCCGTGGCCTGCAGCTCACGGCGGTCGGGCTGATCGTGGTCGGGCTCGTCGGCTTCCTCGTGGTGTTCGACTCCGTGGCCGAGGCCGACGACCTCTCGCGCATCGACGCCCCGGTCGAGGCGTGGCTGCAGACCGCGCGCAGCGACTGGCTGACGGTCGTGATGAGCGTCATCGCGGTCGTGTTCGGGCCGGTGGTGATGCCGATCATCATCGTGATCACCACCGTCGTGTGGGGCGTGCTCGCGAAGCATGCGTGGCGTCCGCTGCTGCTCGCGGGCGGCATGCTGCTGGGCGTGATCGTCGTGCAGGTCATGGCCCCGCTCATCGACCGCGAGCGGCCGCCGGCCCAGGACATGCTCATGGACGTCGACACGACGGCGTCGTTCCCATCGGGCCACGTGATGGGCGTCGCGGACTTCCTGCTCATCACGACCTACCTCGTGTTCTCGCGGCACCGCAACCGTCGGATCGCCGTCTCCGCGTACACCGTCGCCATCGCGGTGATCGCGCTGACGGCGGCGTGCCGCATCTACCTCGGCTACCACTGGGCGACCGACGCGCTCGGCTCGATCTGCCTGTCGCTCGTCGTGCTCGGGATCGTGATCGCCGTCGACACATGGCGCACCGTCAGGGTTGGCACGCCCGAGGAGGTGGCGGCGTCGGAGGCCGCGGCAGAGCGCCCGGGCAACGAGGGGCTGGGATGACCGAGCGCGTCACGGGCTCGACGGGCGACGCGACGGGACCCGACCCGGCGTCCGACCTTCCGCCCGAGACGGGTGCACCGGCGCCGGTGCGCGTGTCCCGCCTCTGGTGGGTGGTCTCGGGAGGCGCGGCCCTCGCGCTGGTGGTGCTCCTCGCGCTCGTCATCGTCTACCGCGAGAGCAACAAGCCGTTCGGGTTCGAGGTCGAGTTCATGAGCGTGCTGGTGGCCGCGCGCAGCGACCTCCTCACGGTGCCGGCGCTCGTGTTCAACGCGCTCGGCGGCGGCCTCATCTCGACCATCGTCGTGCCGGGGGTCATCGTCGCCGGCCTGCTGCTGTGGCGCCGTCCGTGGGGTGCGCTGTACTACGTCGCCGCCGCCCTCGCGAGCGCCACGGTCACCCGCGTCATCAAGGTGATCGTCGCGCGGCCGCGGCCCGAGGACATCCTCGTGACGCCCGACTTCGGGTCGTTCCCGTCGGGGCACAGCGCGAACGCGGCGGTCGTCGCGACCGCGCTCGGCATCATCTTCCTGCGCACGTGGGTGTGGGTCGCGGGTGCGGTGTACACCCTGCTGATGATGCTGAGCCGCACCTACCTCGGGGCGCACTGGGTCTCCGACACGATCGGCGGCATGCTCGTGGGGGCCGGCGTGGCCGTCATCGTCTGGGCGCCGTTCGCCGAACGGCTCTACCGCGAGCATCGGATGCCGCATCCGCCGATCTGGGTCAGGCCGCCGCACGACGCACCGTCGGCGTGACGGGCGCCCGAGGCATCCGTCGCGGCATCCGTCACCCGCTCTGGATCGGGCGGCACCGATTCCGCCATGCTGGTGCGATGCAGGACGTTCCGAGCACCTCGGGCACGTCGGGCGGACGCGCGGGACGCCTCCGCACCGCCGGCGAGTCGAACCGCGTCACGACGTTCGAGCTGTTCTTCGACCTCGTCTACGTCTTCGCGTTCACGCAGGTGAGCCGCCTGATGGCCGACACGCACAGCGCGTTCGGCATCCTGCAGGCGCTCATCGTGCTCGCCCTCATGTGGTGGACGTGGGCGGCCTTCGGCTGGCTCGCGAACCAGGCGCCCGCCGACCAGCCCGGCATGCGCGTCGGCATGACCGCCGCGATGATCGCGGTGTTCATCGCGGCGCTCACCATCCCCGAGGCCTACGAGGACCTGCCGGGCGGGTGGAACGGCCCGCTCGTGCTCGTGCTCGCGTACACGGCCGTGCGCGTCATCCATGCGACCCTGTACCTCGCGGCGGCGGGCGAGGACGCCGGACTCCGTCGCCAGGTGCTGGTCACGCAGGCAGTCGCCATGGTGCCGGCGGTCGGCGCGCTGCTCGTCGGTGTGTGGCTAGGCTCGCCGTGGCAGACCTGGATCTGGCTCGCTGCCTGGCTCTACGACGCCGGCCTCACGTACCTCAGCTCGCGCCGCGTCGGCGGCTGGCGCATCCACTCGACCGCGCACTGGGCGGAACGCTACGGACTCGTGGTCATCCTGGCGCTCGGCGAGTCGATCGTCGCGATCGGCGTGGGCGTCGCGCGCGAGCCGATCGGGCCGGCGATCGCGGTGGGTGCCGCGCTCGCCGTGGTGCTCTCGGTGCTGCTCTGGTGGGCGTACTTCGGTCGACTCGCCGAGGCGGGCGAGCACGCCCTCGAACGACGGTCGGATGCCGCGCGCGTGCAGCTCGCGATCGACGCCTACACCTACGTGCACCTCGTGATCGTCGCCGGGGTGGTCCTCGCGGCGCTCGGCGTCGAGGACGCGATGGCGCACATCGCCGAGGCGGAGCCGTACGGGTGGTTCGGCGCATCCGCGCTCGCCGCGGGGCTCACCGCGTACGTCGCGGCCACGGCCGTGTTCGCCCGGCTCGTCGAGGGGCGGTGGCCGGTCGTGCGGGTCCTCGGGACGCTGCTGCTCGCGGCATCCGTCGCCGTGCTCGCGGTCGTGCCGTCGATGGCGGCGCTCGCGATCGCCGTGGTGCTGGTCACTGCCGTGGTCGCGGTGGAGGGGGCGATGCGCCCGAGATGACCCGCGACCGAGGGCTCACCTGGCTGCCGGGGATCGACACGGCCCGCCACTACCGGCGCGCCTGGCTGCTGCGCGACGTGCGGGCCGGGGTGGTCGTGACGGCGCTGCTGATCCCCGCGGGGATGGGCTACGCCCAGGTCGCGGGCCTGCCGCCCGAGGCCGGCCTCTACGCGACGATCGTGCCGCTGCTGGTCTACGCGGTGCTCGGGCCGTCGAGGATCCTCGTGCTCGGGCCCGACTCGGCGCTCGCGCCGATCATCGCGGCCGCGATCCTGCCGCTCGCGCTCGGCGACGACGACCGGGCGATCGCCCTCGCGGGCCTGCTCGCGATCATGGTGGGCGCCATCCTCGTGCTCGGCGGGCTCCTGCGGCTCGGATTCGTGACCGACCTGCTGTCGAAGCCGATCCGCGTCGGCTACCTCAACGCCGTCGCCCTGCTCGTGATCATCTCGCAGCTGCCGAAGCTGCTCGGCTTCTCGATCGAGTCGGGCTCGCCGTTCGCGCAGGTCGCCCACATCGTCGAGGGGATCCTCGGCGGCGAGGTCGAGCCCCTCGCCGCGGCGTTCGGGATCGGCTCGCTCGCCGTGATCATCGTGCTGACGTGGCTGCGATCGCCCGTCCCCGGCGTCCTCGTCGCCGTCGTCGTGGCGACCCTCGTCACCTGGATGTTCGGGCTCGCCGAGCGGATGCCCATGGTGGGCGCCCTGCCGCAGGGGCTTCCCGCACCCGCGCTCGGCGGCCTGCAGTGGTCGGATGTCGCGGCGCTCGCGCTGCCGGCGGCCGGCATCGCGCTCGTGGCGTTCACCGACAGCGTCGTGCTCTCGCGCACGCTCGCGGCCCGCCGCGGCGAGTCGGTGGACGGCAGCCGCGAGATGGCGGCGATCGGCGCGGCCAACGTCGCGGGCGGCCTGTTCGGCGGCTTCCCGGTCTCCGCCTCCTCGTCGCGCACGCCCGTCGCCGAGCAGGCCGGCGCCCGGACCCAACTCACCGGGGTCGTGGGCGCACTGCTCATCGTCGCGTTCATGCTGCTGGTCCCCGGGCTCACCGCATTCCTGCCCGAGGCGACGCTCGGCGCCGTCGTGATCGCCGCGGCGTCGCGCCTCATCGACTGGCGCGGGTTCGTGCGGCTGGTGCGGATGGACCGGGTGGATGCGTTCCTCTCGCTGGCCGCCTTCGTCGGTGTGCTCGCCGTCGGCGTGCTCGAGGGCATCGCCGTCACGATCGCGCTCAGCCTGCTCGCGTTCGTGAACCAGTCGTGGCGGCCCTACCGCGCGGAGCTCGGCCGGGTGGAGGGGCTCCGTGGCTACCACGACCTGACGCGGTATCCCGAGGGCGAGCGGATCCCGGGCGTCGTGATCGTCCGCTTCGACGCGCCGCTGTTCTTCGCCAACGGCGGGATCTTCGACGACTACGTCCGCTCGCGCGTGCGGGCGGCGGGGACCGGCGTGCACACCGTGATCCTCGCGGCCGAGCCGATCACGGGCATCGACACGACGGCGATCGACGAGCTGATCGAACTCGACGAGTACCTCGCGTCGCACGGCATCCGGCTCATCCTCGCCGAGATGAAGGACCCGGTCGTCGACGTGCTGCGCGCCTACGGCGTGACCGACCGGTTCACGCCCGACCGCTTCGCCCCGACGGTCGGCGCGGCCGTCGACGAGATCACGGGGACGCTGCGCGGCGATCTCCAGGGGACGAAGTGGGCCGGTGAGTCCGGTGCGTCCGATCGTGAGGGCGATGCCGGTGACGGCGACCCCGGAGAATCCGGGGAATCCGGAGAATCCGGCGATTCGGGCGGCCGGACTCGGCCTGACGAGCCGGGCTCATCGGGCCGGTAGCGCGCGTATCGTGAGCCCTGGAGGTCGACATGACTGACAGGAGTTCGAACGCCGGGTGCTTCGCCGGCGGCGGTGCGATCTACGGGCTCGGGATCATCGGCGCGTGGGTGTTCTTCTTCCAGCAGGCCGATCAGTTCTGGGAGTTCATCTGGGCGTTCTTCCAGGGCATCTTCTGGCCGGCGTTCATGGTGTACGAGCTGTTCCACGCCCTCGTGACGTGAGGCGGCCGCTCAGTCCTCGAAGTACAGGTGCGCGTGCAGGCGGCATCCCGGGTTGAACGCGGCACCGCACGCCGGGCAGTCGTCGGTGGCCCGGTAGGCGTCGATCGTGAGCTCGGTGCGGCACACGCCGCAGAGGATCGCGTGCTCGCCGCCCGCGTCGCGCGGCCACTGCCGCGCCGGGTGCGTCTCCGACTCGGCGTGGCAGGCGTGGCACGGGTAGTACCGGTCGCAGCACGCGAACCTGATCGCGACCACGTCGAGCTCCGTGCGGTAGTGGATGCACCGGGTCTGGTCGTCGACGGTGGCGCCGTGCACCGCAGGGGTTGCGTTCGTCATGAGCCGCGGAGGATGGACGTCATCCTCTTGCCGCGAGCGACCTCGTCGACCAGCGTGTCCATGTAGCGGATCTGCTGCATGAGCGGATCCTCGATCTCCTCGACGCGCATGCCGCAGATCACGCCCGTGATCAGGGACGCATTCGGGTTCAGCTCCGGGGCATCCGCGAAGAAGGTTCGCAGGTCGATCCCGTCGTCGATCGCCCGCTCGAGGCCGTCGTCGTCGTAGCCGGTGAGCCAGCAGATGACCTCGTCGACCTCGTCCCGGCTGTGGTTCTTCCGCTCGACCTTCTGCACGTAGAGCGGGTAGATGCTCGCGAAGCTCAGGCCGAAGATCCGGTGTTCCATGGTCGTCGGCCTCCTCCGTGTCGTGGCGATGCCCCTTCCAGCGTACGAGACCGTGGCACGATGCGAGATGACCGTACGTCGAGGATCACGGTCTCGGACGGAAGGCGAGGTGCCGGCGATGACGACGGAGCGGGAGATCATCGGCCAGCGCGACGATCCCGACCTACCGCGGTACGCGGGAATCGCGACCTTTGCGCTGCTGCCGCGGCTCGAGGAGGTCGACCACGCCGACATCGCCGTCGTCGGCGTCCCGTTCGACTCGGGCACGAGCTTCCGTCCCGGTGCTCGATTCGGGCCGGCCCACATCCGGGAGCACTCGCGCCAGCTGCATCCCTACCACCAGTTCCACGAGGCCTATCCGTTCCGGGAGCAGCAGGTGGCGGATGCCGGAGACATCGGGGTCGGGCCGTATGGGATCGAGCGGGCCGTCGAGACCATTCACGCGAACGCCGATCGGCTGGTGCGCGGCGGCTCGCGGATCCTCGCGCTCGGCGGCGATCACACCGTCGCGCTGCCCCTGCTGCGGGCGGCCGCCGCGGCGCACGGGCCGCTCGCCGTGCTGCACTTCGATGCGCATCTCGACACCTGGGACGTGCTGCACGGCGCCTCGATCTGGCACGGATCGCCGTTCCGACGGGCCGCGGAGGAGGGGCTGCTCGATCTCGAGCACTGCCAGCACGTCGGCATCCGAGGCGGCGTCTACGGCCCCGGCGAGCTCGACGACGACCGCCGCGCCGGGTTCGCGATGATCCGGAGCGAGGAGTTCCAGCACCGGTCGACGGACGGCATCGCGGAACAGATCCGGGGACGGCTCGGCTCCGGTCCGGTGTACGTGTCGATCGACATCGACGTGCTCGATCCGTCGCAGGCGCCCGGTACAGGGACTCCCGAAGTCGCCGGGATCACCACCCGCGAGCTCTTCGCCGTGCTCCGCGGGTTGCGCGGTCTCCCCATCGTCGGCGCCGACGTCGTGGAAGTGGCTCCGGCGTACGACCACGCGGGCATCACGGGTCTCGCCGCCGCGCACACGGCGTGGGAGCTCCTGACGCTGATGGGGCTGGGCGGGGCGACGGCCGAGCGGTAGGCCCACCCCCGCTTTGGGGTCAGGAACGACCGCGGCCGTGCGGATACTGTTGCGACGCTGACGTCGGTCCACCCCTTCATCCGGGCCGGCGGATCCGACCCGAAAGCCCGGTGACCATGACCGATTCTCCTCGCCCGCAGTACGGCGAATACGCTCCAGTCGCGTACCCGACCGCTGCGTACCCCACCGCCGTCCACCCCGCCGAGGTGCACCCTCCGGCCGGTCATTTCCTCCCCGACACGGCGGGCGTCCTGCCGTACGGCACCCCTTCGCCGGAGGCGGCGAAGCCCCGGACGCTCGGCCTCGTCGCGTGCATCGGCGCGATCGTCGTGTTCGTCTTCTCGGTCGCGGCGTCGGTGACGGCTGGAGTGATCGCCGGTGAGGCGGCCGATCCGTACGCGACGTTCGAGCAGGACATGGCGGCGCCCCTTTCAGCCGTCGACGTCCAGCTCGGATCGATCATCGTGCTGCAGCTCACGCTCGGCACCGTGATCGGGGTCTGGGCGCTGGTGCAGGGCATCTTCGCCGTGGTCCTGAAGCGTGGACGCGCGTTCGGCATCGCGGCGATCGCCGTGGCCGTCTGCGCGCCGGTGGTCTCGATGATCGTCTACACCGTGACCTCGAGCGTGATCATCGCCACCCGGATGTGAGCGTCCGGTCTCGCGCGTCGTGATGACGCGCTGTGGTGGCGAGACGGACCGGGGCGTAGGCTCCTGCCACACGCCGTCGGGAGATCTTGGTGGGGACCTACTCCGGTGCAGAGCTGCGACAGCCGGCAACGCCGAGCGACCTGCTGCGTGCCGGTCTCGACCGCGATCCGAACGGGCTCGCGCTCGTCTCGGCACGGGCGCGGTTGTCGTGGGAGGCGCTCGAGGACCTCACCGACCGGCTTGCAGCCGGATACCTGCAGCTCGGCCTGGAGCCGGGTGACCGGGTCGCGTCGCTCATGCCCAACCGGTACGAACTCATCGTCCACTACCTCGCCTGCTTCAAGGCGGGCCTGGTCGCGACTCCGCTCAACTACCGCTACACGGCTGCCGAGATCGACCACGCGCTCGGTATCAGCGAGGCACGGATGCTCCTCGCCCACGTCGAGCGCGAGGAGGACCTGGCTGCGAGCGATCGGGTGGCGCGACTCCCGCTGGGCACGATCGGCTACCGGGAGGCCGAGGATGGCGGCGCCGCGTTCCAGGAGTTGTTGAAGCGCGCCGCGCCCGCCGAGCCGCTGGAGTCTCCGGCGCCCACCGCGCCCGCGGTCATCTTCTTCACGTCGGGCAGCACAGGTCCCCCGAAGGGCGTGACGCACACGCATGCGACGCTCGGCTGGATGTTCGCGACCGCGGCGGCCGCGCTCGAGTTCGGCCCCGGAGACCTCGTGCTCGCCGGATCCTCGCTCTCGCACGTCGGCGCCTTCTACGTGTCGTTCGGGGCGCTGAGTGCCGGTGCGGGCATCGCCGTCGCTCGCACCTTCGACGGAGACGAGCTGCTCGCGCTCCTGCGCGACGATCGCCCCACCGTGCTCTCGATGCTGCCGTCGGCCCTCTTCGCACTGACCCGTGACCACGGCGCACGCAGGACGACTTCTCGTCCCTCCGCCTCTGTCGGGCGGCTGGTGACAAGGTGTCCGCGCAACTCGAACGCGAGTTCATCGCGCTCAGCGGGACCACGATCGACGAGGCCTACGGGCTGTCGGAGACCGGGCTCGTGAGCGTGAGTCCACCCGCCGAGATCAGGATCGGATCCGTCGGCCTGACCGCACCCGGCGTCGCGCTCTCGATCCGCGATGACGTCGGCGCCGAGGTCGAGGTCGGTGCCGAGGGTCGCGCGTGGATCAAGACCAGGGGCGCCTGCGTCGGCTACTGGGGTGACGCCACCGCAACGGATGCCGCGTTCGCCGACGGCTGGCTCGACACGGGCGACGTCCTCCGCGCAGACCCCGATGGCTTCCTCTACTTCACCGGTCGCCGGAAGCAGATCATCGTGCACGACGGATCGAACATCAGCCCGCAGGAGATCGAGGATGTCCTGCTGGAGCACCCCAGCGTCGACAGCGTGGGGGTCGTCGGAATCCATGACGAGGTCCACGGAGAGAACGTGCGCGCGTACGTCACGCTGCGTGAGGGCTGCGAGCGGCCCCCCGATGTCGAGCTGATCCGCTTCGCGCGGGCGAAGATCGGCTACAAGGCACCCGAGGAGATCGTCGTGATCGACGAGATGCCCTCCACCGCCACGGGAAAGGTGGATCGCATGGGTCTCAAGCGGATGGCGGAGAGCTCGGTGCACGGCTCCAACGCGGGCGTGCCTGATCAGGGTCGGACCGGGGACCCGAGATAATGGACGAATGTCCTCGTCCGTGGAACCCCGCTCCAACCCGACTGCCTGGGCCGCGTTCTGGTTCGCACTCGCTGGGCTCGTGCTCATGCCCATTCCACTGTTCATCGGGCTGATTGTGGGCGGCGGCCTTTCCATCGTCGCCGCGGTCCTCGCCGTGATCGCCCTCTTGAAGGGGCTCGCGCGCAGCGGCAAGGGCATCGCCCCCGTCGTGTTCGCCGGGATCTTCATCGCGCTCACGTGGGGCGGCATCTCGGCCGGCGGCGGCACCGTCTGGTAGGTCTGCCGATCGAGCATGGGCCTACCGTCGAAGGCCCTGTCGCAGGTCGGTCGTCGCGGGACCGGATGGGACGGCGGAGATTCGAGGCCACGTCCAGGCGGACCGCAGGACGAAGGCCAGGAGCAGCACCTCGATTCCGATGGAGATGCCGTAGAAGGCGGCCCAGTCCCAAGTCGCCCCCGCCGCGTTGAAGATCGAGTAGGGGATGAGAAGCGATGCGACGACGAGGTTCGTGGCGCGGTTCACCCGGGCGGGCAGCGTCATGGAGAGGATCACCATCAGGGCCGGGATCGACACGGAGACGAGGAAGATCGTCAACAACGTCGAACTGATGTCGAACCTCCAGACGAGGCCGTTGAGGATGCCGTCGACGACGCCGGGCTTATAGAAGTTGAGGACGTCCACGTAGACGTACAGGAACATGAAGCTGGTCCATGCGGCGGCGAGCTTGGCCTGCACGGGGATCGGCGGGTTGTCGAGCAGGTTCGGGGTTGTCGTTCGGATGGTCATCGGTTCTTCCTTTGAGTGGAGCGGTCCGTCCGCGGGGTGGCGGCAGGTCTGGGCGTGCGTACGCACGGGTGGGTCGTTCTCGTCGGTCGGGTCGTCAGACGGTGATGACGACCTTCCCTCTGGTGTGGCCGGCCGCGACGTGGCGGAGGGCGTCGGCCGCTTCGTCGAGGGCGTAGGTGCGGTCGATGACGGGCCTGACCTGCCCGGTCGCGAGCAGGTCGGCCAGGGTGAGCAGGTCCTGGCGCTTCGCGAACGACGTGAAGGGCTTCAGCCGCTGTCGGGTGAACCCGGACAGCACGCGCGCCTTGACGATCCGGCCGAGGGGGCCGAGCCAACGGCCGCCGTGTCCGCTGTTGGGGATGAGGGTGCCGGTGGGCGTGAGCGCGCGGCGGAGATCCGCCAAGGGCTGGGCTTCCACGTTGTCGAGGATGACGTCGTAGCGCTTCCCGGTACGGGTGAAGTCGGTCCTCGTGTAGTCCACGACATGGTCGGCACCGAGCGACCGGACCAGGTCGACGTTCCGGGTGCTGCACACACCGGTGACCTCGGCACCGAACGCCTTGGCGAGCTGCACGGCGAAGGAGCCCACGCCGCCCGACGCGCCCGTGATCAGCACCGTCTGGCCCGGTCGAACGTTCGCGATGTCGCGTAATGCCTGCAACGCCGTCGTGGCCGATGTGGGCACCGCCGCCGCATCCGTGACCGACAGATCGGCAGGCGTGGACACGAGGTGGTCCACCGGGACGCAGGCATACTCCGCGAGTGTTCCCGTGGTGCTCCAGCCGAACACCTCGTCGCCGGGGCGGAGCGCCGTGACATCCGTACCCACCGCTGCCACCACGCCGGCGAGGTCCCTGCCCGGGATGCCATGACGTGGCCGTCGGAGCCCGAACGCCAGGCGCACCACGTACGGCTGACCGGTCATGACGAAGTAGTCACCGGGATGCACCGAGGCTGCGCCGACCTCGACGAGCACCTCGCCGCGACCGGGTAGCGGCAGCCCGACCTCGGACACCTCGAGGACGGAGGGCGGGCCGTAGCGGTGCTGGACGACGGCCCGCATCGTCGCCGCTCCCGGACTCGTACGCGGCACCCGGGGTGCTCCGGCATCCGATCGTTGTTCGACTCCCACAAGATCCTCCTCACGTCAGGGCGGACTCCCGCCGACTCGTACACCGTACTCGTACACTGTACTATGACTCGTACGCTGTACCATTGTCAAGCGATTCGAGCGAGCGAGGAGACCCGTGTCTGCGAGTGAACGACGTCAGGTCACGCCGGACGCGGGGCTGAGCAAGCAGCGGGTGGTGGACGAGGCGATCCGGCTCGCCGACCGCGAGGGGGTCGACGGGCTCAGCATGCGTCGGCTGGCTGTGGCGCTCGGCGCGGGCGCGATGTCGCTCTACCACTACGTGGCGAACAAGGAGGAGTTGCTCGACGCGATGGTCGACATCGTGTTCCAGGAGATCGAGCTCCCGCCCCAAGAGACCGACTGGCAGTCGGCGATCCGCCAGCGGGCGGTATCCGCCCGCCAGGTTCTCGCGCGCCACCCGTGGGCGGTCGGCCTGATGGAGTCGCGGACCTCGCCGGGGCCTGCGAACCTACGCCACCACGAAGCGGTCATCGCCTGCCTGCGGAGGGCCGGCTTCTCGGTCGTGATGGCGACGCACGCCAACTGGTTGCTCGACAGCTACGTGTACGGCTTCGCCCTGCAGGAGGCAAGCCTGCCGTTCGACACCGCCGATGAGCTCGCGGGCATGGCCGAGGGCGTCTACCTGCCCCAGCTTCCGCCGGACGAGTTCCCCTACCTCAACGAGTCCGCCGCGGCGCTCGTCGCTGCCGGCTTCGACCCGGCGGAGCAGTTCATCTTCGGCCTCGACCTCGTCCTCGCCGCCCTCGAGCCACTGAGAACCTCCGCATAGCCACGCTCATGGTAAGCCGCGCCGATCATCTCGCTGGTCGTGTACTTCGTGACGTCGGCCGCGAACCTCGCCACGAGGATCTGAGGTTCCGTCTCACGGCGTGAATGCCCGGCGCCCTACCGGGCATCGGGCCGGCGCGCCGTGACCAGCGACGTCGCCATCCACGGACCCGACCACCAGAAGCGCCAGCCGAGGGGTCGAGGTCCCACCACCTCGAACCCGGCGCCCGTCAGCTCGACCGCGTACTCGCGCGCACGTTGGATGTCCGCGATCACGATGACGCCGCCCGGCGCGAGGACCCGCCCGGCCTCGCGCAGCGCCCGTCGCCGACCGTCGGCGGTCGGGACGTTGTGGATCGACACGCTCGCCGTGATGAGCTCGAAGCTGCCGTCGTCGTAGGGAAGCTCGGTCATGTCGCCGGTGTCGAAACGCACGCGATCAGCGACGCCGTTCAGCTCGGCGTTCCTCCGCGCGACGTCGATCGAGTTGCCCGACTGGTCGATCGAGCGCCAGAGGTCGATGCCCGTGACCTCCGCGGCCGGAAACCGCAGGGCGGTCATGATCGCGATCGCGCCACGCCCGCATCCGAGGTCGAGTGCCCGGTCGCCGGGGCGGAGGGCGACGCCGTTCAGCAACCCGGCCCAGACCTCGAACTTCCCGCGAAGCGTCGCGCGCCAGTAGACCCACGCGCCGAGCATGCCGCCCACCGCGAGCACCGCGAAGTAGCAGGTCAGGAGGATCGACCACCACGACGGCGTCATGGTGGCGAACACGATCACGCCGACGATCCCGCCGAGGGCGAGCGCGACCCAGATCCACGGAACCGCCGGTGCGTCGATGCCGAACGCACCCCGCGGCCGTGCCGGTAGCAGCGTCTCCCGCATATCGAAAGTATGCGCCGGAGTCGCGTGCTCCCTCATCCACACATCGAACGCAGCCGCGGGATCGGAGCATCCCTCCCAACCTGGTCCTGGTGCCGGCCGCCGGCAGCGGCGGCGAGATCGTCGCGGGGCTCCGGCCTGCGGCCAAGCGGGGATCACGAGGCTCGCCGGTGCGCACGCGGCATGGGAGCTCCGAGCGCTCATGGCATGAAGGACCGGCCGCGCCGTGCTTCGATCGGCCGTATTCTCCTCCGGTCATCGCCTAGCGTGAAGCCCCTGTGCCGATCGTTCTGAGCGCGCCCATGATGGCGACGTGCCGAAGGGCGAGATGCGAGAGCGGCGAAGAACGGCCACACGTTCGGACACCAGCCGAGCGGTGGCCTTCAGCGACGCTGTCATCGCGATCGTCATCACGCTCCTCGTACTCGATCTCAGGCCGCCGAAGGCCGAGCCCGGCGGCCTGCTGTCCGCCCTGCTCGGCGAGTGGCCGACCTATCTGGCGTATGCGGCCTCCTACATCTACCTGGCCGTGATCTGGCTGAACCACAAGGCCGCCTTCTCCCGGATCCGTGAGATGGATCGCGGCCTGCAGTGGGCGAATCTCGGGATCCTGGCGACGCTCGCGCTGGTGCCCTGGCCCACCGCGGTGATCGCGGAAACGGCCAGGACCGGCAATCTCGAGGACGAGCGGGTTGCGGTGGGGCTGTACGCGATCGTGGGCGCATTGCTGTGCCTGTCCTGGTTGGTGTTCTTCTCCTACTTGGCGCGGCATGCCGACCTCACGAAGGAGGAGGTGGACGATTCGTTCTTCGCGCGCGAGCGCCCGCGGGCGCTCATCGGGGTCGTGCTGTACCTGGCAGCGGGAACGGCCGGCATCCTCATCCACCCCCTGGTGGCGTCGGTGATCTTCTTGCTCCTGCCCGCCTTCTACGGCTTCACCAGCCACGGGCTCGACCACGGGCCGGGATTTCTCCGTCGTGGCGTCGAGCACGGCGACGTCGGACGAGACACGTCGTCGAGGGGCACCGGGGACCCGGGACAATGAGCGAATGTCCTCCTCCGTCGAACCCCGCGCCTGGCGTTCCGGTAGGCCGTTGTCGCGCGACTTCTCAGAACCCGTAGGGCTCCTCGTCGGCAGCGAACCGCAACTCGCCTCGCCGCGCTGGGATGCGGGTCGGTGGCCTTACCGGAGGTTGTCCCGAAGGGCCGACTGTATCCGAACGGCGATGTGGAGATTGAGCCGGGAGTCCGGGTCGCTGAAGTCGGAGCCGATCAACTCGCGAATGCGGCCGAGCCGGTACCGCAGTGTGCTCCGGTGGATCATCAATTCATCCGCCGTGCGATCGTAGTTGCCACCTGAATCGAGGTACGCGCCGAGCGTCCGAACGAGTTCGGAGCGGTGATCCCGATCGTGCTCGACGAGCCGCCCGAGCCACTCGTTCACGAAGCGTTCGAGTTCGACGCCGTCGCCGGAGGTGTCGAGAACGCGAAGCAGACCGAGGTCATCGTGGTTCGACACCCCGTACGGCCGACGCGACTCCACGCGGAGACGTAGGGCTCGGCCCGCCTCGGCGAACGAGTCGGCGAGGTCTTCGGCGACGTGAGCCCCGCCGACGCCGATCGTGCCCTGCGTGCTGGAGACCGAAGTGGACAACCTCCGGTGGAGCTCGGAAAGATCCTGGCCACCGGCAACCACCGCGAGCATTCCATCCGATCGCCGCGAGATCAGCGCCGGCACGTGCATCGCCGCCAGTTCGTGCCGCAGCGCAGCGCCGATGTCGACGCCGTTGGGGGTCGGCGACTTCCAGCGGACGAGCACCACGCGTTGAGCGCCGCTGAGATCGAACTGGAGCGCCTCAGCGCGCGCCGGGGCGTCGACGGCACGGGGACCTGCGACGAGATCGTCCGCGAGGTCGCGTCCCAGCCGGATCTCGACCTCCGCGACGTTTCGATGGTGGGCGAGCTCGACGGCGATCATCTCGCTCGCGAACTCGACGGCGAATCGATCGTCCTCGCTCAGGCTGTCGTCGGGATCGTGGATGCCGATGACACCGAGCGTCTCCCCCCGCGAGCGGATCGGCGTCGCAGACCATTCGGGGTCGTCGGTCGATGCGGTGGTCGAAGGCTCGCCGTCGGGCTGGAGCAGGCGCAACGGTGCCGCGGAGACACCGACTGCCGCGAAGGCACGCTCGACGCCGAAGGAGTCCTGCAGTACGACCGGCCGTCGGGTGATGACACTCACGGCCTCGACGATCTGCGCCTCACCGTTGCCGGTGCCGGCCGCGGCGAGGATCAGATCACGGATGTTGCGATGCGCGTTCAGCCGCGCGATCGTGGCCGCCATCGTACGGTTCGAGCCCGCCTGCGCCTCCGTGAGCCGTCGGAGTTCTTTGGCGTGACGACGCTCGCGGTCGATGAGGTCGGCAGTGGCCAAGGCTGCCCCGGTCGGCTCCGCGAGCGCGTGGAGCAGGAACATCTCCTCGTTCGACGGCTCCGCCGCCGACTGGAGTACGAAGGCTCCCCTGATCTTGCCGGTTCCCCAGAAGAACAGGGCGTAGCGCCAGACGCCTCGATCGTCGATGACACCGCTCTCGCCTTCCCGCGCCTCGACCAGCAGATCGAGGCTGCGATTCGCCCTCCCCGAGAAGCGGACGAGCCGGTCGTCGTCGTCGGCGACGTACGCGGCACGTACGGCGCATCCGGCGATCCCCTTGGCTGAGGCGCCTGCGAGGCGCAGCGTCCTTCGCGTCGACGGGCGCTCGAACATCTTCGATCCCACCCTGAAGAGGTCGTACATGCCCGACTGCTTCTCAGCATCGAGGTGGGCCTGCGCGACAGGGTCCGAACCGCTCATTGCGCACATCGTGGTGCACTCCCTTGCCCCAACCTAATCCCTTCCCGGTTGGGCCCGGCAGGGCTTGCGTCGGACGATTCTTTCGTCCTCGCAGGGCGAAGAAGCGGACGAGCCGGAGGCGCACACTTGGCACGAGGCAGACCGTCGTCGGGCGAGGAGAGCGCGACACCACGAAGGGGAATCTCATGGCCAAAGCAGTCGGCATCGACCTCGGCACCACGAACTCGGTGATCGCCGTGTGGGAGGGGGGAGAGGCGAAGGTCATCCCGAACGCGGAAGGCGCCCGCACGACCCCGTCCGTCGTCGCGTTCACGGACACCGGCGAGCGACTCGTCGGGCAACTCGCACGACGGCAGGCCATCCTGAACCCCAAGGGCACCATCTCTTCAGCCAAGCGATTCATCGGGCGCAAGTTCGACGAGGTCGAAGAGGAGGCCAAGGCGGTCGGATTCGACGTCGCGCCCGGTCCGAACGGCGAAGCCAGGTTCAACATCCGTGGCAAACTCCACGCGCCCGAGGAGATCAGCGCGCTCGTACTGCGCAAGCTGGCCGACGATGCCGGCAAGTTCCTCGGTGAGAAGGTGACCGAGGCGGTCATCACCGTCCCGGCGTACTTCAACGACGCGCAGCGCACTGCGACGAAGGACGCCGGCCGCATCGCCGGTCTCGAGGTGCTCCGCATCATCAACGAGCCGACCGCGGCGGCCCTCGCATACGGGATGGACAAGAAGGAGCACGAGACGGTGCTCGTCTTCGACCTCGGTGGCGGCACGTTCGACGTGAGCCTGCTCGATGTGGGCGACGGCGTGGTGGAGGTGCGCGCAACAGCGGGTGACACCCACCTCGGCGGCGACGACTTCGATCGCCGCATCGTCGACTACCTCGCCGACGAGTTCCAGAAGGACAACGGCATCGACCTGCGCCAGGACCCCCAGGCCCTCCAGCGCCTGTTCGAGGCGGCCGAGAAGGCGAAGGTCGAGCTCAGCAGCGTCAGCCAGACGCAGGTCAGCCTGCCGTTCATCACGGCGGACGCCGCCGGTCCGAAGCACCTGACGGCCACGCTCAAGCGCTCCGAGTTCGAGAACATCACCGCGGACCTGGTCGAGCGCTGCCTCGGCCCGGTCCGCCAGGCGATGGAGGATGCCAAGGTCTCCGAGAACGACATCGACGAGGTCATCCTCGTCGGCGGTTCGACGAGGATCCCTGCCGTGCAGAACCTCGTCAAGCGGCTGACCGGCGGCAAGGACCCGAACATGACCGTCAATCCGGACGAGGTGGTCGCCCTCGGCGCGGCCACCCAGGCCGGCGTGCTGAAGGGCGAAGTCAGCGACGTGCTCCTGCTCGACGTCACACCGCTCTCGCTGGGCGTCGAGACGCGGGGTGGGGTGATGACGAAGATCATCGAACGCAACACCACCATCCCCGCGCGGCGGAGCGAGGTCTTCTCCACTGCCCAGGACAACCAGGACTCCGTGGAGATCGTCGTGCTGCAGGGCGAGCGCGAGCGCGCCGCCGACAACCGGGTTCTGGGCAGATTCGCCTTGACCGGCATCCGGCCGGCGCCGCGTGGCGAGCCCCAGGTCGAGGTCACGTTCGACATCGACGCCAACGGCATCCTCAACGTCAACGCGCGCGACAAGGACACCGGTGTCGAGCAGGGCATCACGATCAGCGGTACCACGAATCTCGATCAGGCCGAGATCGAGCGCATGGTGCAGGAAGCCGAGCAGCACCGCGCCGAAGATCAGCGCCTGCGTGAGGACATCGACGCCCGAAACGAGCTCGACGCCGCCGCGTACCGGGTCGAGCGCGCGTTGTCCGAGCTCGGCGCAACCGTACCGGAGCACGAACGCTCACGCGCCGAGATGCTGATCGGGCAGGCGAGGGAGGCGGTGGAGCGACAGGTCCCCGCATCCGAGGCCCGAGAACTCGCCAGTGAACTGCTGCAAGTGGAGGCCGGCTTGTCCATCGCCCGCTCGTCCGAGGCGTCGTCATCCGAAAGCCCGGGCGCTGCCGAGGACTCCGACGATGTCGTGGACGCCGAGTTCGATCGAGCCTGAGGGAACGTGGGAGATGGGAAACCCAGAGGAGCGCGACACGGACCCCGAGGAGAGCCGTGCTTCCAGCGAGCGGCCCAGCCCTCCGGAGGACCCGTCGCCGGCCCCGCAGGAGGACCTGAACCTCCGTGTCACGGAGTTGGAGGACCGCTGGCGTCGTGCGGCCGCGGATCTGGACAACGCTCGGAAGCGGGCCGCCCGCGACCTCGCACTGGCCCAGGACGCCGAGCGGGCGCGCGCGGCATCCGTCTTCCTCCCCGTCGTGGACGGGCTCCAGGATGCGGTCACGTACGCCGAGCAGGTCGACGAAGGACTCGCCGAAGGCGTGGGATCGATCCGGGAGCACGCCGTCGCCGCGCTCGAGCGGCTCGGCTACCCCCGCATCGACGACGTGGAGGTGCCGTTCGATCCCCGCGTCCACGAGGTGGTCTCGGTCGTCGACCGCGGCGACTTGCCACCGCGGACGGTCGCCGCAGTCGCTCGGCTGGGATTCGGGACTCCCGAACGCCTGCTGCGGCCCGCCGGAGTCGTGGTCACGGCATCGGAGGAGTGACGGCGTGGCGGACGACTACTACCAGCTGCTCGGCGTTCCGCGGTCGGCGGACGCCACGGAGATCCAGCGCGCGTACCGCAAGCTGGCACGCGAGTACCACCCCGACGTGAACAAGAAGGCGGGCGCCGAGGAGAAGTTCAAGCAGATCAGCGAGGCGTACCACGTGCTGTCGGACCCGGAGTCGCGGGCCCAGTACGACCGATTCGGGCCGGAGTTCCGGCAGTACGCGGCTGCCGAGCGCGAGTACGCCTCGCAGGCCGCCGGTGGACGGGGTGGTCGCGGTGGCGGCCGCACCAGAACTCGCCCGGGACCGTCCGGCTTCAGCTGGTCGAGTGCGCAAGGCGCCGCTGGTCCCGGCGGGGCTTCCGTCGACTGGGGAGACCTCTTCGGCGACGTCTTCGGCTCGATGCGGGGAATGGACAATCAGGTCGAACTCGAATTGACCGTCGAGGAGGCCTTCCGCGGTGGCCCCCGGACCATCGTCCTCTCCGGCCCGGACGGCGACCGTCAGACCTTCGACATCCAGATCCCGCCCGGCGTCCTCGACGGCCAGCGCCTCCGCATCGCCGGTGGCGGGAGTGCAGGGAGGCAGGACGGCGGGGCCGGAGATCTCATCGTCACGTTCAGAGTCCGGCCCGACCGTCGCCTCCGGCTCGACGGCAAGAACATCGAGATGGACCTGCCAGTCTCCCCGTGGGAGGCCGCCCTCGGCGCAAGCGTGTCGACTCGGGTGCCCGGTGGCCCGGTCACCGTGCGGGTGCCCCCGGGCTCGTCCAGTGGCCGGCGGCTACGACTGAAGGGCCAGGGGATGCCGCAGCCGGGAGGCAAGCCCGGCGACCTGTTCGCGAAGGTCAAGGTCATGGTTCCGCCGCACCTGACCGACCGTGAGCGCGAGCTCTTCGAACAGCTGAGGCGCGAATCCGCCTACGACCCGAGGTCGTCATCATGAGTTCTCCACTGCTCCCGGTACTCCCGCCCCGCCTGGACCTCGAGATGGTCGCCGCCGCGTCCCGCGTGCATCCCGAGTTGGTGCGACGGTTCGTCGAGCTCGGGCTCCTCCCCGCCCGGCAGGACGGGTCGGGTCGGTTGTGGTTCACCCCGGCCGCGCCCGAACTGGTACGTCGCATCGTGCGACTGCACGCCGACCTGTCGCTCAACTACGCCGCCGTCGCCCTGGTCATCGACCTGCTCGCGCGGATCGATGCACTCGAGACCCGGCGGTGGGTGATCCCCTCCGGAAGGGAGACTCCGCCATGGAGATGAACAAGCTGACCCAGAAGTCCCAGGAAGCCCTGCAGGACGCGCAGAGCATCGCGAGCCGGAACGGGCAGACGGAGATCGAGAACGAGCACCTGCTGCTCGCGTTGCTGACGCAGGAGGGCGGGCTGATCCCGCGACTGCTCGAGGCGGCCGGCGTCGATCTCACGGTCCTACTCAACGAGGTGCAGCACGCGATCGAGCGCAAGCCGAGCACCACCGGCCCCGGTGCGACCCCCGGTCAGGTGTTCATCTCGAAGAGCACGGCCGCGACCCTCGATCGGGCCGAGCGGGAGGCGACTCGACTCAAGGATTCCTACGTCTCGGTCGAGCACCTGCTGCTCGCGCTTGCCGACGACCCGTCGGGCAGCGCAGCTGCGCGCCAACTGCGGAACAACGGCGTCACCCGAGAGTCCTTCCTCAAGGCGCTCACCGCCGTTCGCGGAAACCAGCACGTGAACTCCGCGACTCCCGAGCAGACGTACGAGGCTCTGGAGAAGTACGGCCGGGACCTCGTGACCGACGCGCGTGCGGGCCGGCTCGATCCGGTCATCGGGCGCGACACGGAGATCCGGCGCGTCATCCAGATCCTGTCGCGCAAGACGAAGAACAACCCGGTGCTGATCGGCGAGCCCGGTGTCGGCAAGACGGCCATCGTCGAGGGCCTTGCACAGCGGATCGTCCGCACCGACGTCCCCGAGGGGCTCCGGGACAAGACGATCTTCCAGCTCGACCTCGCCGCCCTCGTCGCAGGCGCCAAGTACCGCGGCGAGTTCGAGGAACGGATGAAGGCGGTGCTGGCCGAGGTCGTCGCCGCAGAGGGGCGCATCCTCCTCTTCATCGACGAACTCCACACCCTGGTCGGTGCCGGCGCGACCGAGGGCGCGATGGATGCGGGCAACATGCTGAAGCCGATGCTCGCGCGAGGCGAGCTGCACCTCATCGGGGCGACGACCCTGGACGAGTACCGCCAGCACATCGAGAAGGACGCCGCCCTCGAGCGCCGCTTCCAGACCGTGATGGTGGATGAGCCGAGTGTCGAAGACGCCATCTCGATCCTTCGCGGACTGCGCGAACGTCTCGAGGTGTTCCACGGAGTGCGCATCCAGGACAACGCCCTCGTGGCGGCGGCGACCTTCTCGCACCGCTACATCACCGACCGGTTCCTGCCCGACAAGGCCATCGACCTCGTCGACGAGGCCTGCGCCCGGCTGAGGACCGAGATCGACTCGATGCCGGCGGAGCTCGACGAGCTCACACGGCGTGTGACCCGGCTCGAGATCGAGGAGGCCGCGCTGGAGAAGGAGAAGGACAAGCCGAGCCGGATTCGTCTCGAGGAGCTGCGCCGCGAACTCGCCGACCTGCGAGCCGAAGCCGACGCGAAACGCGCGCAGTGGGAGGCCGAGCGTCAGGCGATCCGCAAGGTGCAGGAACTGCGTGGCGAGCTGGAGAAGGTGCGCCGCGAAGCCGAGGACGCCGAGCGCAGCTACGACCTCAACCGTGCCGCCGAGCTGCGCTACGGCCGGCTCGCGGAACTCGAACGCCACCTCGCCGCCGAGGAGCAGCGACTCCGTTCGAAGCAGGGCCAGCAGCGGCTGTTGCGCGAAGTCGTGACCGAAGAGGAGATCGCGGAGATCGTGGCGGCCTGGACGGGCATTCCCGTCGCACGACTCCAGGAAGGCGAACGCGAGAAGGTGCTGAAGCTCGACGAGGTCCTGCGCGAGCGTGTCGTGGGGCAGGAGGAGGCCGTGACACTCGTCACCGAGGCGATCATCCGCGCCCGATCGGGCATCCGCGACCCACGACGGCCCATCGGGTCGTTCATCTTCCTGGGGCCGACGGGCGTCGGCAAGACCGAGCTCGCGAAAGCGCTGGCCGGCGCCCTGTTCGACAGCGAGTCCGCGATGATCCGCCTCGACATGAGCGAGTACCAGGAGCGGCACACGGTGAGCAGGCTGGTCGGAGCCCCTCCGGGGTACATCGGGTACGACGAGGGCGGCCAGCTCACCGAGGCGGTGCGACGGCGGCCGTACTGCGTCGTGCTCTTCGACGAGATCGAGAAGGCGCATCCGGATGTCTTCAACACGCTGCTGCAGGTGCTCGACGACGGCCGCATCACCGACAGTCAGGGTCGCACCGTCGATTTCCGCAACACCATCGTGATCATGACCTCCAACATCGGGGCCGAAGACCTGCTGACCGGTGCGCGGGACAGCAGCGGAGGGATCGCCGAAGACGTGCGGAACCGGGTGCTCGGGCAGTTGCGCGGCCACTTCCGCCCGGAGTTCCTCAACCGCGTCGACGACATCATCATCTTCGCCCCGCTCGGGCTGGAGCAGATCGAGGCGATCGTGGACCTGATGATGGGCGACCTGCGGCGCCGCCTCGACGAGCGCCAGATCACGCTCGAACTCACGCCGGAAGCACGGCACCTGATCGCCGAGCGTGGATACGATCCGCTGTTCGGCGCACGGCCCCTGCGCCGGTACATCTCGCACGACATCGAGACCCGCCTGGGCCGGGCGCTCCTCTCCGGAGCGGTGGCCGAGGGCTCCACCGTGCGCATCGATGTGCGCGACGGTGACCTCGTCGTCGACGTGGTCGACGTGCCGGCTGAGTCGGAGGTCGACGAGGAGGTCGCGGTATGAAGACGCCCGCGGCGACCACGATCATCCGCTGCCCGAATTGCGGACGCAAGAACCGCGTGCCCTCCGTGGCCGAAGGGCGGCCGCGGTGCGGGAACTGTCATCGGGCGCTGCCCTGGATCGTCAACGCGCTCGACGACACCTTCGCCGAGATCGCCGAGAAGGCGGACCCGCCGGTGATCGTCGACATGTGGGCGACCTGGTGCGGCCCCTGCCGCATGGTCAGCCCGGTGCTCGAGCAACTGGCGACCGAGCGGGCGGGCGAAGTGAAGCTGGTCAAGGTGGATGTCGACCGGGCGCCCCGGCTCTCGTCGCGGTTCACGGTGCAGGCGGTGCCGACGCTGCTGATCATGCACCACGGCAAGGTGATCGCAAGGCAGGCGGGCGCTGCGCCCGTCGAGGTGCTGCGCCGGTGGTTCGATGACGCGATGGCGAGGGACGCGCAGGACGAGAAGTCCGTAGGGCGAGACGAGGACGTCGCGTGACGCGCAACCCCGGAACAGAGGACCTGGCCACGGAGACCCCCGACACGCTCGGTGCATATCCGCGGCTCACACCCCTCCAGTTGCAGACGCTGAGCGAGGTCGGTACGACCAGGCCCGTCTCCGAAGGCCAAGTGCTCGCGCGGGCCGGCGAGCCTCCCGGGTCGTTCTTCGTCGTGGTCGAGGGTCGGGTCATGGTCTACGACGGCGATCCGGGCCTCCAGCAGGGTGGTCGGGAACCTGGCCGCGACGACTCGGGCGGTGGGGACGCTCGGATCGAGATCCATGGTCCCGGCCGCTTCGTCGGCGACATCGGCTTCTTGGAAGGGCAGCCCTCCTTCGCCACGATCGCCGCACTGGAACGCGGCAGCGTGCTCGACGTGCCGATCCCAGCGCTGGAGCGGATCGTCACGGGCGATCCCCTGCTCGGCGACGTCATCCTGCGCGCGTATCTCATCCGTCGGTCGATGGCGATCGGGTTCGGCAGCGGGCTGCGTATCGTGGGATCGCGCTTCTCTCCGGACACACGCCGGCTGCTCGACTTCGCGGCTCGCAACCGGATACCCCACCGGCTGCTCGACCTGGAAGGCGACCCCTCCGCCGAAGCCATCGTGCGGCGGCTCCGCGTGGGCGTCGACGACGTGCCAGTCGTCATCATCGGAGGCTCCCGCATCCTGCGGAATCCCTCGATCGTCGAGGTCTCGGACGCGCTGGGCCTGCGGAGCAGTCGACCCCCGGCGACCAGCGATGTACTGGTCGTCGGCGCGGGGCCGGCCGGCCTCGCTGCCACCGTCTACGCCGCCTCCGACGGGTTCTCGGTGGTGCTCTCCGACGCCGTCGCGACCGGCGGCCAGGCGGCACGCTCGGCGCGGATCGAGAACTACCTCGGATTCCCCTCGGGGATCTCGGGCGCGGAACTCGCCGACCGTGCCGGGCTCCAGGTCGCCAAGTTCGGCGCCACTCTCTTCGCCCCCTCCGCGGCTCAGCGACTCACGTCCGCCGGCGGCGAGTTGGAGGTGCACTTCGAGGACGGAACGCGCATCTCCGCACGCGCGGTCGTGGTCGCATCCGGAATGGAGTACAACCGCCTCGCAGCCGAGCATCTCGATCGGTTCGAGTACACCAGCGTCTACTACGCCGCCACGGTCAACGAGGCGCGCGAGTGCGGCACCGACCCGGTCGTCGTGGTCGGCGGCGGGAACTCGGCCGGGCAGGCGGCCGTCTTCCTGGCCGGGACCGCTGCCCACGTCCACCTGATCGTGCGCGGAGACGACCTGGCGGAGAGCATGTCGCGATACCTGGTCGCCCAGGTGGAGGCTCACCCGCGGATCACCGTGCATCGGCGGACCGAGGTGGTCGAGGCGACCGGCACGACGCACCTCGAGTCGGTCGTCGTCGAGCATCGGCCCTCGGGCACCCGGGAGGAGATCGCCGCCGAGCACCTCTTCGTCTTCATCGGGTCCACGCCCGCGACCTCGTGGCTGGGGCCGGGCATCGAACGAGATGAGCGCGGCTACCTCATCACCGGATCCGGCACGACATCCCCCGACGCGCGTCGTCAGCCCCTCGAGACCTCCGTGCCCGGTGTCTTCGCCATCGGCGACGCCCGCAGCGGGTCGGTGAAGCGCATGTCGGCGGCGATCGGCGAGGGCGCGAGTGTCGTCAAGATGGTCTACGACTACCTCGAAACCGGTGGCTCCCGGTTCTGAGCGAGCGTTGCGGAGATGGAGCCGATCCGAGTGGGCCTGGTGGCGGACCCGGCTTCGCCGACCGAGGTGGCGCGCCGGATGACGGATCTCGTTCCGCCGGACAGTGAGGACCGCGGTGGCTGGGACATCGAGCTGGTGAGCGAGCCGTTCACGCTGGGGTCCGAGGATGTCGACACCGCGTTGGGACGACTTCGTGCGCTGCGCGACAAGCGCCACTGGGACCTGGTGATCGGGGTGACCGAGCTTCCGCTCCGCGACGACGACGGCCGCTACTTGCTGGCGGCGATCGATCCGCAGCAACAGTCGGCGGTGCTGTCGCTCCCCGCTCTCGGCGGGTACCGTATCCGGAGCCGCGCCCGACACGCCGTGCAAGGGCTCGTCAGCGGCATGGCCGAACCCGCCTCGCCCGACGAGCAGCGCCTGCCGCTCCCCGGTCTCAGTGGTCGTGCGCGAGTGCTGCTGGGCATGGTGCTCGCCAACCGTCCGTGGCGTCTCGCGGCAGGGCTCAAGTCCGCGCTCGTGGCGGCTCTGGCGACCGGTGCGGTGGCGACCATCGAGCCCACGTTCTGGCTGCTCGCCGCCTCCCTGTCGTGGTGGCGCCTCTGGGTCGCGACCTTCGCCTCCATCGCGATCGTCGTCGCCTGGATCGTGATCGACGGTGAACTGTGGGACCGGCCCGACGACGATTCCGCGCAGGCTCGGGAACGGTCCCGTCTCTACAACACCTCGACACTGCTGACGCTGACGGTGGGGGTCGTCATCTGCTATCTGGCGCTGTACGTCGTGAACCTGGTCTGGGCGCTGTTCGTCCTGGACCCGGCCGTGATGGGCGGATCGCTCGGCACGTCCTTCGGCTACGACGACCTGTTCGTGCTCACCTGGCTCGTCGCGTCCGTGGCCACCCTCGGCGGTGCCCTGGGCACGGGCCTGGAGTCGGACGAAGCGATCCGCGCCGCGGCGTACTCGAAACGCGAAGAGGAGCGCCGCGCCCGCCTGGCAGACGAGCGGGCCTAGGAAGTCCGCCGATGGGACGACCGGGAGATGGTTGACCAGGGCGAATTCACGGAGAGCCGATGACGGGAATCGAACCCGCGCTGTCTGCTTGGGAAGCAGAAGTTCTACCATTGAACTACATCGGCATGCGACATCCGTGGATGCAGCGTTGACCATCGTAGCAAGTGCGGGCCCCGTTCTCGCGCCCTCGGCGACCGGCGGAACGAGGCGGCCAGGCTCGCTAGGCTGGCGTGCATGCTGCTCTCGGATCGTGACATCAGGGCGGAGCTCGAACGCGAGCGCATCCGGCTGGAGCCGTACGAGCCCGGGATGATCCAGCCGTCGTCGATCGACGTGCGACTCGACCGCTACTTCCGGCTCTTCGACAACCACAAGTACCCGTTCATCGACCCCGCCGAGGACCAGCCCGAGCTGACCCACCTCATCGAGGTGCGCCCCGAGGAGCCGTTCATCCTGCACCCGGGCGAGTTCGTGCTGGCGTCCACGTTCGAGGCCGTCACGCTGCCCGACGACGTGGCGGCGCGCCTCGAGGGCAAGAGCTCGCTCGGTCGGCTCGGCCTGCTCACGCACTCGACGGCCGGCTTCATCGACCCCGGGTTCACGGGTCACGTCACGCTCGAGCTGAGCAACGTCGCGACGCTGCCGATCAAGCTCTGGCCCGGCATGAAGATCGGGCAGATGTGCTTCTTCCGGCTCTCGTCGCCGGCCGAGAAGCCCTACGGCTCCGCGGATTACTCGAGCCGCTACCAGGGGCAGCGCGGGCCGACGGCGTCGCGATCGTTCCAGAACTTCCACCGGACCGACGTCGGGGTGACCGAGGCGGGGTCCGCGGGTCGCTGAGGGATGCCGCGTCCTCCGCTGACGGCAGGCGCCCACTGTCCCGAGCCGTCTGCGCCCTCGTCTCCGTGAAGGTACGATGACCACGATGCCCGCGTTGTCGTCGCGGGCATGGCGGGAGGGGGAACGGTGCCCGAGGTGATCCTCGCCCACGACTACCTTCTGCAGGTGGGCGGAGCGGAGCGCGTCGTGGCCGAGTGGGCCGCCGGATTCGGCGCGCGGCGCGTCGTGACGCTGGCGCACGCCCCCGCATCGACCTTCGACGAGTTCCGCGACCTCGACGTGCGTGCCACCATCCCGGGTGCGTTCGCGAACCAGGTCGAGTGGATGCTTCCGGCACTGCCGTCGATCGCCGCGCGCACCACCGTCGACGGGGGCGATGTCGCGCTCGTCTCGAGCAGCGGCTGGGCGCACCGGTTCCAGTTCGAGATCCCGCACGTCGTCTACGTGCACAGCCCGGCGCGCTGGCTCTACGCGGCCGACGACTACCGGATGCGCCTCAATCCGGTGCGACGGGCGGGCCTGACGCTCAGTACGCCGCTGCTCAAGCGAGGCGACCTCGACGCGATGCATCGTGCCGGGGCGGTGGTCGCGAACTCGGCGGTCACGCAGGAGCGCATCCGCACCTGGTACGGCATCGAGTCGATCGTCGTGCACCCACCTGTCCAGCCCGTGGCGCCGGTCGCGATCCGGCCGGATCGGGAACTCCCCGCCGAGTTCGCCGTGATCGTCGCGCGCGACCGCGGCTACAAGAACGTCGGCCTCGCGGTGGCGGCCGCACAGCTCGCCGGCCTGCCCATCGTGGTCGCCGGATCGGGATCGCACGCGCTCGACGAGCCCGAGTCGGGCGTCTTCGGCCTCGGGCGGATCAGCGACGCCGAGCTCTGCTGGGTGTACCGCAACGCGGCCGTCGTGATCGGCGCCGGGCGCGAGGACTTCGGCCTCACCGTCGTCGAGGCGGCACTCGAGGGCACGCCGGCGGCGACCGTTGCGGCCGGCGGGTACCTCGAGACCGTGAGCCCCGGGATCAACGGCTTCCACGCGGCATCCGAGACGCCCGAGGCCCTCGCGGAGGCGATCCTGCTCGCGCGCCGTCTCGATGCCGACGCGTGTCGGGCCTGGGGTCGCTCCTTCGGGCGCGACGATCACGTCGCTCGGCTCTCCGACGTGATCGAAGCGGTGGTGCAGCGGGCGTGAGCGAGTCGCGGGTGAGCGTCCCGCTCCCGGTGCGCCTGCGCTTCGGACACGCGGCCGTGCAGCACCTCGCCGACTCGATCCGGGTCGACCTGCTCCACATCAAGGGCGCCGCCGTCGATCCCTCGCTGCGCCCGCCCGAGATGCACGGCACCGACGTCGACGTGCTCGTGCGGCCGGCGCACTTCGCCGCGCTCGACCGTGCGATGCGGGCTCACGGATGGCGGTTGCACACCACGTTCTTCTCGGGGTCGCCGTTCGGCCATGCGCAGACCTACCTGCACGACGTGTGGGGCTACATCGACGTCCACCGCTTCTTCCCGGGCGTGCGGCTCCGCCCCGACGCCGCGTTCGAGCGGTTGTGGGCCGACCGCGGCGTTGTCGAGATCGCGGGCATCGGATGCCCCGTGCCGAGCACCGTGGCGCAATCGCTGCTGCTCATTCTCAACGTGGCCCGCGCTCGCGGCTCTAATCCGGGCGATCTCGACGCCGCGTGGCATCGGGCGAGCCCCGAGCGCCGGGAGGAGATCGAGTCGCTCGTGGCCGACCTCGACGCGCACGTCGGCTTCGCGGCGGCCGTCGGCGACCTCGACGAGTATCGCGGGGAACGCGACTTCCGGCTGTGGAAGGCCGTCTCCTCCGGGGGTACGCGCTCCGAGGAGTGGTGGGGACGTGTTCGCGCCGCGCCCACGTGGTCCGAAGCGGTGGGCATCGTGGTGCGGGCGCCGCTCGTGAACGTGGACCACCTCGAGTACCGGCTCGGCCGGCCGCCCACCCGGGGCGAGATCGTGGTCGAGTTCGTCGCCCGACCCGCGAGGGCGGTCGGCGAGGCGTGGCGTGGCGTGCGACGGCGGGGGGCGGCGCGATGAGCCGCCTGCGTCCCGCGCCGGGCGTCGCCGTGGTCGAGGAGGGTGACGTCGTCTATGCGGCACCGGTGCCGGACGGCCAGATCGCGGTGCTCGACGGGGGCGCCGCTGCGATCTGGGTCGCCGCCCGCGCCGGCGAGCGGGACTCGATCGCCGAGCGCGTCGCCGAGCTGACCGGCGCACCGCTGTCGGCGGTGCAGGGCGAGGTCGAGCGCATCGTCGACGATCTCGTGCGACGAGGGCTTCTCGTCGCCGACCCCGAGGATGCCCCGGCCTGACGCCGTTGCACCCCCGCCGGATGCCGAGCGCTCCTCACCCTGCGATACTGGAGCGGATTTCAGGAAGGGCACGGCCATGGGTTCCACGAGCTTGCGCGCGGAGTTGTGGCGCGAGCGGCTCGCCGACTGGTGGGCCGGACTCTGGCGATGGGTGCTGCTCGCCGGAGCCGCCGCGGCCGCGGCCTACATCGTGCTCAACCAGGGTCTCGAGAACGCGACGGTGACGGCCTTCGCCCTCGCCGGTCTCGTCATCGGCGCGGTGCTCACCCCGTCGGTGCCGCTGGCCATCGCCCTCATGTCGATGCCCGCGCTCTTCATCGTGCAGCGCGTCGGCCTGGGTGCGGGCGACCTCTCGGTGTCGGACTTCGCGCTCGCCGCGGCGTTCGGGTGCGCAGTGCTGCTCGGCAAGCGCCCCTACAGCCGGTCGCTCCGAGCGCTGCTCTGGTTCAACCTCTTCTACCAGTTCACGACGCTGTTCACCGTCATCGTGAACCCCTATGCGGCGAACACGTTCGAGTGGGTGCACGCCTGGCTGCTCGTATCGGGTGCCCTCATCGTGGGGTGGGCCCTCGGCGCGGCCGGGTACGCGCGACTGGCGCTCTCCCTCCTCGTGGTGACCGCGTGCGCCATCGCCCTGCTCACGGTGATCCAGGGCGGACTCCAGTACGTGACGGGCAATTTCAGTCCCGTCTACATCACCTGGCCGTTCGGGATGCACAAGAACTTCATCGGCACGGCCCTCGCCTTCGCCGCCGTGGTGGTGTACGTGAACCCCGACTGGGTGGGGTGGAACCGCACGCTCGCCAGGTGGACGCTGGCCCTTCTCGTCGTGGCCATCCTCATGACGCAGTCGCGTCAGGCGCTGGTCGGGCTGATCCTCGCCGTCGTCGTGGTCGTCATCCGGCGCAAGGTCACCGGCCGATCCCGCCTCGTGCTGCTCCTGCTCATCCCCGCGGCGTGGCTGATCGCGACCATGATCGCCGACCAGGTCGCCTCGCAGAACGAGTTCAACTCCGTCTTCCAGCGGCTGAACTGGTTCCGCGAGGTCTTCCACTACTGGCGCGAGTCGCCGATCTTCGGCCACGGCCTCCGGTACTGGTACAACGACGCGACGGTGCCCTTCCAGCCGCCGCAGGCGGAGATGGAGGTACTCGCCTCCGCCGGGATCATCGGGCTCATCGGCTTCATCGTGATGTGGATCGGCGTGCTCGTGGTGCTCTGGCGCGTCGATCCGCGCTACGGCACGATCGCGGTCGCGGTCGTGCTGAGTCGCATCGTGCAGGGCCAGTTCGACCTCTTCTGGATCGCGGCCCAGGTCTCGATCCCGTTCGTGATCGCGGGCATCTGCCTCGGCGCGCTGGATCGCGAGGAGCAGAGCATGACGGGCGAGCCGGATGCCGCGGCGTCACGGCGCCCGGGGGCATCCGTGCGCCCGCCGTCGCGAGCCGCGACCTCGTGGAAGGCGACCCGCTAGAACGCGACCAGCAGCCCGGCCTCGACGAGGTCGGCGATCGCCGCGCTCACCACGGCCGACGGGTCGACGCCCTCGGGCGGCGTGGGCAGCTGCCGCACCGCGGCCGCCGTGATCTCGGCCTCGGTCGAGTCGTTCGCGGCGAGCCACACGATCGGGCCGATGCCATCGAGCACGGTCACGCTGCCCGGCACGAGCACGAGGAGCTGGTCGTCGACCATCAGCGCGTCGCGGTGGGTGGCCCGTCGGAACGTGCCGGCAGGGCCGTCGCCGCGCGGCTGCGGGGCATCGGGGTACTGCTCGGGCAGCAGGTGCTTGAAGCAGTCGCAGTCTCGCTCGGGCGTGGCGACCTCGGTGAGGCGCGGGTCGTCCTCGACGGACGGGTTCGCGAGGATCTGGTCGACGAGGCTCGGGAGCGTGTCGGCCTCGGCGTAGACGGCCCGTCGCACGCCGCCCGTCGAGACGACGAGCTCGGCGAGCGTGCGGAGCGGATTCTCCAGCTCGGGGAGGAAGCTCGTCTGGGGGACGAGCTCGGCCAGCACCTCGGTCAGCGGGACGTGCTCGAGGGTCGGCTCCGCGGCGTCGGGCTGACGGTCGAGGAGGGCGATCGCGGCGAGCCGGAGCGGGGCCTCGGCGGCCGGCTTCAGGCCGAGGGCCGTCGCCCCCTCGGTGCGCTTGTGCCCGGGGCGCTGGCCGAGTGACAGCGGCTTGGGGTACGGGACGACGGTGCCGTCGGGGCGCACCGCGAGGGTCTCGTCCGTGACGTAGCCGAACGCCGTTCCCAGCGCCCGCGACGCGGTCGTCTTGCCACGACCCGACGGGCCGACGAAGCCGACGACGCGACCGTCGTCGAGCGAGATGCCCGCCGCGTGCAGCATGAGCGCCTGGCCGCGGAGCTCCGTGATGCCCTGATGCGTGATCTCGGTGGCGATGAGGTCGGCGAGGATCTCGGCGGACGGTGCGACGACGGTCGGCGCGTCGTCCTCCGCGAGCATGCCCGAGACGCCCGCGCTGATGGTGCGGAGGGGCGCGTCGCCGTCGTCGACGATGAGGTCGGACCACTGTGCGGCGATGGTCTGCTGCTCGTCGGCGCTCAGGCTGTCGTCGAGCTCGATCCGGACCGTCGAGGAGAGAGCGCGCACATCAAAGGCAGTTGGCATACCATGGAGCCTACTCACAGACGGTCAGCCGCGCCGCGGCCGGAATGGCCGAACGCACCACGGAGGTGGCATGGAGTTCCGCGACTACCTGCGTGGCCTGCGCCGGCACTGGGTCGCCATCGTCCTCATGACGATGGTCGGCGTCGCCGCCGGTTATGGCTGGACGCTGTTGCAGACCCCGGTGTACACCGCCGGAGCCAGCGGTTACGTCGCGGCGAAGCAGAGCGAGGACGTGAGCCTCTCGACGGTGGGCGACGGGCTCGCCCGCTCCCGCGTGCAGTCGTATCTCGATATCGCCGGTTGGCGTTCCGTCGCGGAGAACGCGATCGACGAGCTCGGCCTCGACACGACCCCCGAGGCCCTCGTGGGCCGCGTGACCGTCACCAATCCGACCGACACGGTGATCATGAAGATCAGCGCCGAGGCATCGACGCCCGAGGATGCTCGCAACCTCGCCGAGGCGTGGATCCGGGCGATGATCATCGAGATCGACCAGATCGAGGGCGACGGCTCCGAGGGATCGGCGGCGGTGACGGTCATCCCCGGAGACTCGGCGTCGCTGCCCACCAGTCCCACGTTCCCCGACCTCCAGACCGCCCTCCTCGTGGGCGGCATCCTCGGCTTCGGGTTCGGTGTCGCGTTCGCGCTCATCCGCACCGTGTCCGACCGTCGCATCCGCACGGCCGAGGACGCCGAGCAGAAGACGGGCGTTGCGGTCGTCGGCACGATCCCCGTGGCGCCCGGCCTCGACGCCGCGACGCGGCTCGTCGACCCGTCGGCGCCGAGCGGGGGCAAGGGCGGCACGTTCGCCGTCACCGAGGCGCTGCGCGCCCTGCGAACGAACCTCCAGTTCATGGACGTCGACCACCCGCCGAAGACCATCGTCGTCACGAGCCCGCTCCCGGGCGACGGCAAGTCGACGATCGCGTGCAACCTCGCGCTGACCCTCGCAGCCGCGGGCACCACCGTCGTGCTCGTCGACGGCGACCTCCGCCGGTCGACGGTCGCCAAGACCATGGGCCTGCCCGACGGCGCCGGCCTGAGCGACGTGCTGGCCGGACGCGCGGCGCTCTCCGAGGTGCTGCAGCGCACGCCCAAGTCGAACAACCTCCTCGTGCTCGCGGCCGGCAGCACGCCGCCGAACCCGAGCGAGGTGCTCGGCTCCGAGCGCATGCACACGCTCATCGCCGACCTCACCAAGCACGCGACCGTCATCATCGACGCGCCGCCGCTCCTGCCCGTCACCGACGGCGCCGTGCTCACACACCAGGCCGACGGAGCGCTCGTCGTGGTCACGCTCGGCAAGACCACCCACGACCTGCTCACCAAGGCGCTCGACACGCTCTACAAGGCGCGCGGTCGGGCGCTCGGCATCGTCCTCAACAAGGCGCCGCTCCGCGGCGTCGACGCCTCGCCGTACTCCTACGAGTACCGCCGCGAGTACGCGAAGGACGACGCCGGCGCGGCCGAGGTGCCCGTCGTTCCGGCCGGCACGGTCGTGCCCGACAGCGCGAGCGAGCTCGTCGAGGAGGCCACGGCGCACTCGGGTCGTCGCGGTCGTCGCGGCTGAGCCGCGTGGCCCGCGGAACGGACATGGGCGGCGCGGGACATCCTGAGCCCGAGCGGACGACGACCCCGGAGCGGTCGTCGAGGATCGCGCTCGTCGCCTCCTCCGCCTACCCCAATCCGGGTGGCGTCGAGCAGCACGTCCGGCACGTCGCCCGCGAGCTGACCGCGCGTGGTCACGCGGTCGAGGTGTGGACCGTCGCGCGCGACGGCGTCCCGAGCCGAGACCTCGTCGACGGCGTACCCGTGAGGTGGCTGCCCGCCCCGCTCCCGGCCAGATCGGCGGGGGCGCTCGCCGGCTTCGCACGTCGGGTTCCGCAGGCGTGGGGCCTGTGGGCCGAGGCCGTCCGGAGCTTCCGGCCGAGCCTCCTGCACGTCCAGTGCTTCGGACCGAACGGCGTGTACGCCGCGGCGCTCAGCCGTCGGTTCCGGATCCCGATGGCGGTCAGCTCGCACGGCGAGACCTTCATGGACGAGGACGACGTGTTCGGGCAGTCGGCACTGCTGCGGTCGGGGCTCCGAACGGCCATCGCGCGGTCCGAGTTCGTGACCGGCTGCTCCGAGTACACGCTCGCCGACCTCCGCGCCCGGTTCGGCCTCGAGGGCGGACACGTCGTGCTCAACGGCGTCGATCCGCTCGATGGCCCCTCGGTCGCCGCCTCCTCGGGTGTCGACCCCGCGGATGCCGCGGGCACGGCGCCGAGCGCCGAGCCGACGGTGTTCGCCGTCGGGCGGCTCGTCCGCGTGAAGGGCTTCGACCTGCTGCTCGAGGCGTTCGCGCGCGCCTCGGTCCCCGACGGCACGCGCCTGGTGGTCGGCGGCGACGGCGCAGAGCGCACTGCCCTCGAGGCATCCGCGGATCGTCTCGGGGTGGCCGACCGCGTTCGTTTCCTCGGCCGCCTCGACCCGCCCGAGGTGGCCCGTGCCATGGCGTCGGCGTCGCTCCTCGTCGTGCCGAGCCGGGTGGAGGCGTTCGGGATCGTGGTGCTCGAGGGATGGCGCGCCGGGCTGCCCGTGATCGCGACCGACCACGGCGGCCCTGCGGAGTTCGTCGCGCACCTGCACGACGGGTACCTCGTCGATCCCGAGCACCCCGACGCGCTCGCACGCGCACTCGAGGAGGTGCTCGGCGACGCCGGCCTCGCCGACCGGCTGGGCGCTGCGGGTGCCGAACGCGTGGCGGCGTTCACGTGGGGGGCCACAGTCGATGCCTACGAGCGGCTCTATCGCGAGCGGGTGGCGCTCCCGGGCACCCTGACGGTGCGATGACGGCCCCCGACGCCGGCGCCCGGCGGCTGCGCATCGCCATGGTGTCGAACTACCTGCCGAGCGACAGCAAGATGGGCGTCGGCTACCAGGCCCACGCGATGGCGACCGAGCTGGCGCGACGCGGCCACGAGGTCGTCATGTTCAGCCCGAGCAGTGCCGTCGAGGGCGCAGAGTACGCCCATCGCGCCGTGCCGGTCATCGGGTCGTTGCGCACCTTCAGGTTCGCGCTCGCGCTGCGCGAGCAGGACTTCTCGGGGTTCGACGTGATCCACGCCCACGGCGACGACTACTGGCTCTGGCGGCGGCGCGCACCCGTGCACGTGCGCACCATGCACGGGTCGTGCTTCGAGGAGGCGTTGCGCATCAGGGGCGCGAAGGAACGGCTCCGGATGCTGCTGCTCGGCGTCACCGAGACCCTCGCCACGCTCGTGGCCGATCGCACCGTGCTCGTCTCGCCGGGGACCCGCCGATGGATGCCCTGGGTCTCGACCGTCGTGCCGAACGGCGTCGACATCGATCGCCTCGCGACGCGGGTCCCGAAGGCGGAGCGGCCGACCGTCCTGTTCGTCGGCACCTGGGGGGCGCGGAAGCGGGGCTCGTTGCTGGCCGAGGCCTTCCTGCGCGACGTGGTCCCGCGCGTGCCCGACGCCGAGCTGCGGATGGTCACGCGCGACGCGCCCGCCGACCTCCCGCCGACCGTGCGCGCACTCGGGCGGCTCGACGACGCCGAACTCGCAGAGGAGTACGGCCGGGCGTGGGTGTTCTGCCTGCCGTCGACCTACGAGGGCTTCGGCATCCCCTACGCGGAGGCGATGGCCGCGGGCGTGCCGGTCGTCGCGACCCCCAACATCGGCGCCCGGTTCGTCACCGACGGCGGTCGGGCCGGTGTCCTCGTGGCGCCCGAATCGCTCGGACTCGCCATCGCGGACGTGCTGTCGGACCCCGAGCGCCGGACGGCCCTCGGGGAGGCCGGACTCCGCCGCGCGGCCGCATTCGACCTCCGCCGCGTCGTCGACGCCTACGAGCGGATCTACCGCGACGGGCTCGGCCGACGCGCCACACGCCGTCGCCGCCGCTAGACTCCATCGTGCCCGAGCCGAGGAGACCCTGATGACGCGTCCGACGGTTTCCGTCGTCATCGCGACCTTCCAGCGCGCCGCGTTCGTCGACGAATGCCTCACGCACCTGGAGCGCCAGACGGTGCGCCCCGCGCGGACCGTCGTCGTCGACGCCTCGCCCGACACCGCGACCCGCGACGTCGTGGCGCGGCATCCGGGCGTCGAGTACCGCAGGAACGAGCGCGGCATCGGCACCACGGCCACCAGCCGGGCCATCGGCGTCGCCGACCTGGAGGAGGACGTCGTCGCCTTCCTCGACGACGACGCGTTCGCGGAGCCGAACTGGCTCGAGGAGCTCCTGAAGCCGTACGACGACCCCGCCGTCGCCGCGGTCGGCGGCAGGGCCCTCAACGGCCAGCCCGGCGAGGATCGCGAGGGACTCGGCCAGATCGGCCTGCTCCTGCCCGACGGCCGGCTCACGGGCTTCTTCGCGGCCGATCCCGGACGCGTGCTCGACGTCGACCACATGCTCGGTGCCAACATGTCCGTCCGGATGCCGGTGGTCCGCGAGCTCGGCGGCATCCGCGATCTCTACCCCGGCACCTGCCTCCGCGAGGAGACCGACATCGCGCTGCGCATGCGGCGCGCCGGCCTTCGGGTCGCCTACACGCCGTTCGCCGTCGTGCGGCACGTCGCGGGCGTCTACGCGAAGGGCCGTCGCTTCGACACCCGCTACCGCTACTACGGCGCACGGAACCACGTCGTGCTGCTCGCGACGACGCTCGGGTACCGCGACCCGCACTTCCGGAGCTGGATGCGGACGGCGGCCCGGCAGGTGGGCCGGAACGTCGTCGACGGCGTTCGCTCGGTGCGGGATCCCGACCGCCCGGACCTGCGTTCCAAGGCGCGTGGGATCGCGGGCGGCGGCTGGCGTGCGGTCGTGGACACGGTCGGCACGGCGGCGGGCGTGGTCGCCAGCGCCCGCGACGTCGCGCGCCTGCGCCGGGCCTCGGGCGGCGCAGCGGGATGACCGCCGGGCCGAGCGTCGACGTGGTGGTGGCGACGCACCGGCTGCTGCCCTTCCTCGCCGTCGCCCTGGAGTCGGTCCGCGACCAGACCTGGCTGGACCGGCGGATCATCGTCGTCGACGACGGTTGCGCCGACCCCGAGGCCGTCGAGCGCGTGGCGGGTCCCGAAGCCATCGTGCTGCACCGGCGGAACGGCGGCCAGGCTGCCGCCCGGAACTCGGGGATCGACGCCGGGGACGGCGAGCTGGTCGCCTTCCTCGACGACGACGATGTGTGGCCGCCGGGGCGCCTCGAGCAGCTCGTCGGCGTGCTCGCGGCGAGGCCCGACGCGCTCGCCGCCTTCGGCGACGGCCGCTACGTCGACGCCGACGGACGACCGTTCGGCTCCTGGGCGACGGCGGACGCCTCGCGCGAGGACTTCCTCAGCGGCGCGACGCCGATCCCGCGGATCACCACGATGGTGGTGCGACGCGACGCGCTCGCCCGCACGGGCCCGTTCGACACGACGTTCCGGCTGGCCGAGGACGACGAGTTCATCCTGCGGATGCTGCGGCTCGGTCCCATGGCGAGCTCGGGGACCGTCGTGGTCGACTACCGGCGGCACGACGACAACATCACCCGTGCCGATTGGCGCACCCGCTACGCGGCGAGCGTGCGCGCCATCCGGGTGAACATCGACGCCGCGACGACCGCGGGGGACGAGCGGAGCGTCGAGCTGCTGCGCCGGAACCTGCGCCGCTACCGGTCGATGATGGCCGCGGGGGCCCCGGCTCGGATCGGCGAGCAGGTCCGCGGTCGAGACGTCGGGGGTGCGGTCGCGGAGGTCCGGGACGCCCTTCGCATCTCGCCGAGCGGCTTCGCCCGGGGCGCGTTCGAGACGGTCGCGAGCCGCCTGCGGCTCACGTCTCCTGGTACGTGAAGTCGCAGAGCACGGTGCCGTGGCTCCACGCGTCCTCGGTCGCCGACTCGGGGTACGGCAGGGTGGGGAGCACCTCGAATGCCGCAGCACCCTCCCAGGCGTCCATGACGCCCGTGGCGCACAGGAAAACGTCGACCGAATAGCGCCCGGGACGCAGCATGAGGTCCTCGATCCCGAGCACGAGCTCGTGCGGCACCTCGGGGTCGAGCCACGTGCCCACGAGCCGCGAGTCGCACTGCACGACTGTGACTCCGTTGGCGTCGGTGACGTGGCAGGAGACGTAATACTGGCCGATCTCCGACGGTCCGCTCGGGACCTCGATCGTGACCTGCTTGCGCTCGGCCGAGGCGTACGTCGGCTTCGAGACGGTCACGGCGTCGGCGCGCAGCTGCCCCGAACCGGGGCGGCGGGATGCCTCGAGCTGCGCCTGCGCGTGGTCGTCGAACGTGTCGCGGTAGCGCTGCATCGCGGTCTCGACATCGCCCTGGTAGGCCAGCTCGCCGGCCTGCAGGAAGAGCGCGGACGTGCACAGGTTCATCACGGTGTGCATCTGGTGGCTGACGAACAGGACCGTGCGACCGTCGGCGGCCGCGTCGCGCATCTTCGCGATCGACTTGCGCTGGAACTCGGCGTCGCCGACCGCCAGCACCTCGTCGATCGCGAGGATCTCGGTGTCGAGGTGCGCCGCGACGGCGAAGGCCAGTCGCACGTACATGCCCGAGGAGTAGCGCTTGACGGGCGTGTCGAGGAACCGCTCGATGCCCGCGAACTCGACGATCTCGTCGAATCGGCGCTTGATCTCGCGGTGGCGCATGCCGAGCAGGGTGCCGTTGAGGAAGATGTTCTCGCGTCCGGTGAGCTCGGGGTGGAACCCGGTGCCGACCTCGAGCAGGCTGCCGACGCGGCCGTTGAGCACGATGCGTCCGGTCGTGGGCGCGGTGATGCGGGTGAGGAGCTTGAGCAGCGTGGACTTGCCGGCGCCGTTGCGGCCGATGATGCCGACGGCCTCGCCCTGCGGGATCTCGAAGTCGAGCGCATGGAGAGCGTCGAAGAGCTCCACCTCGGGGCGTCGAAAGGGTCGGCGGAGGAACTCGACCATCGCCTCGGTGGCGCGGCTGCTGCGATGCTGGTGGCTGATGCGGTAGGTCTTCGAGAGGTTCGAGACCGAAATCGCGGTGCCGTTGGCCATACGATCCCTCGTGCTCGGTGGGTGGCCGGGCTGCCCGGCCACGGCGACTCATACGCTAACATCCGCGCCATGACACCCGAACACGGGGTGCCGAGGATATGACTGAGGATTGCTTCTGCTCTAGAGTTGGCTCCTGAAAACCGATACTCTCAGCCCGAGAGTTGCAAACTCACAGCATTCACCCGAATAGCGGTCGCGCTCAGGCGGCCGCCTCCAGTCCACAGCCCAGGAGAAGCACGCCATGAGCGACCTCGATCTCGAAGAGAAGAAGCCGGGCGTCAGCCGACGCACGGTCGCCAAGGCGATGGCGTGGTCCGTGCCCGCAGTCGCCCTCGCCGTTCCGGCTCCGGCCTACGCCGCGAGCCCCTGTACGCCCGTCCCGTCGTTCGGCGGCCAGAGCTGCAAGTGCCCCGGTGGTTCCACCGGCGTCAAGTTCGGCTACATCCTGCAGATCTGCGTCACGGTCGGCAACCAGTGCGCGCTTCCTCCGGGCGGGCTCATCGCGACGATCACGGGCATCGTCAACAACTCGAACAAGCCGCTCACCCCGCTCACGCCGGGTGTCAGCTACCCCTTCAACGTGCCGGTCACGGTCGCCCCGAACTGCGGCGGCACCGCGATCCTGTTCGACTCCGAGAGCTCGGCTTCGACGCTCATCGTCTCGTACACCATCGGTGGCGGGCCCACCCAGACGATCTCGCTGCCGGCTCCGCCCGACTGCGCGACCAACTGCAGCGGCCCCGCCTGATCCTTCAGTGCGTCGGAAGGCCCGGTCGATCTCGACCGGGCCTTCTGCATGCGCTGGAACGCCCGAGCGCCGACCGTCAGATCAGGTCGGCGAACGAGCGCTCGTTGCGCTGGAACACGATCGAGCCGGCGAGGAAGACGCCGAGACTGACGACGACCGCGCCGATGAGCTGCCACGTAGGCGGCATCGCGGTGCCGAGCATCGAGAACCGCCAGAGCTCCATGAGCCACGAGAGCGGGTTCGCGAGGAACAGCGGCTCGAGGCCCGCGGGCACCGCCTCGAGCGAGTACGCCACGGGCGTGGCGAAGAGCGCGATCTGGATGATCCACGGGAGCACGTAGGCGACGTCGCGGTAGCGCACCATCCATGCGGAGGCGGCGAGCCCGATGCCGAGTCCGAGCAGCACGAAGAGCAGCACCCAGATCGGCATGAGGAGCACGCCCCATCCGGGATTCACGCCGAAGACGATGAGCAGCACGATGCCGAGCCCGAGGCCGACGACGAAGTCGAGCAGCGCGGCCATGACGGTCGAGATCGGCACTAGCATCCGTGGGAAGAAGACCTTAGACACGAGCGCCTGGTTGGCGACGAGCGATGGCGCGGAACGGCTCACGATGCTGCTGAAGAGGGTCCACGCGAGCATGCTGATGAACGTGAACAGGAAGTAGGGGATGCCCCCGGTCGGCAGGCCCGCCACGCCGCCGAAGATGATCGAGAAGATGCCCGCCGCGGCGAGGGGCTGGATCAACACCCAGATGACGCCGATCGCGGTCTGGCGGTAACGCAGCACCACGTCGCGCTGGCCGAATCGCAGGGCGACCTCTCGGGCCTCCCAGAGCTCGTGCCAATGCGGCAGCGCGAAGCGGCCGGGAGGGGTGATCACCGTGGGTCGCATGCGGGTCCGTCTCGAGAGGTGACCCGCCGATCGGAGGGACCCTCGAATGCTACCGGCCCGTCGCCCGTAGCATGTGGTCGTGCCCGACCTCATCCACGTCATCACCCCGGGCGACCACTACTCGCCGCGAACGGGCTCGGCGACGTCGACGGTCGCGCACGGGCTCTCGGCCGCCGCACAGCGCGACGGGTGGGGCTACCGGCCGTTCGTGGTGCTGGATGCCTCGACGATGCGTCCGCGGTACGACAGCGCTACGCCCATCGAATACGACGGCGTACCCGGCCCGTCGCGGCGCGAGCGGCTCGCGGATGTCGCGCTGGGGCGCGTCGGGCTGCCCCGCCGCGCGGCGGCGCGGTACTTCCGCCCCGCCGCCGACGCGATCGCCGAGCGGAAGCCCGCGATCGTGCTGGCCCACAACGCGCCCGTCCTGGCGTGGCTCCTGCGCGATACACCCCATCGCGTCGTGCTCTACGCGCACAACGACCTGCTCGGCACGTACACGAAGTCGGAGGCGGCGCGCATGCTCGGCGGGGTGGCTGCGATCGTCGCGGTCAGCGATTCGTTGGCGGCACAACTCGCACGTTCCCTGCCGCGCCCTCTCGTTGACCGGTTGCATGTCGTGCGCAACGGCGTGGACTGCGAGGTCTTCACGCCGGCGCCTGGGCCGAGGAGCGTCGGTCCGCTCCGGATCCTCTTCCTCGGACGCATGATCTCCGACAAGGGTCCCGACGTGCTGCTTCGTGCGGCGGCCATGCTCGGCCGAGACGATCTGGAGTTCGCGTTCGTAGGCAGCGTGGGGTTCGACCGGAACGCCGCAGCGTCGCCCTACGAGGTCGAGCTCCGCCGCCTCGCCGCGGACGCCGGTCCGAACGTCACGTTCGAGCCCTTCGTCGACCGGGCATCCGTCCCCGAGATCTTCCGCGGCGCCGACGTGTTCGTCGTGCCGTCACGCTGGGCGGACCCGTGCCCGCTCACGGCGGGCGAGGGCCTCGCGAGCGGGCTCGCGGTGGTGGCGAGCCGCATCGGCGGCATCCCCGAGGTCGTCGGCTCTGCTGGCCGCTATGTGTCGCCCGACGACCCCGACGCGCTCGCCGCGGCCATCGCCGAGCTCGTGGACGACCCGGCCCTCCGGCAGCGGCTCGGGGCGGCGGCGCGGCAGCGCGCCCTCGAGCACGACTGGTCGTGGGCGTGGGCGAACCTGCGGGCCGTGCTCGACAGGCTCTGAGACGCGTCAGGGCGCTTGCTGACGGACGGTGAAGGTCCCGGACGCGTTCAGGTCGCTGCGGGGTCCTCCGCGCGGCCCAACCGCGCCAGCACCTCGCCCATCGCGCGCGCCCGCTCGGCCCAGTCGGCCACGGGCCCGTCCGCGCCGGCAGGGAAGGTCGTCGTCGCCGGCACGGCCGCTGCGACCGCCGCCGCGAACCCCGCGCCATCCGCGATCGTGATGCGCGGGTCGACCACGTCACGGAAGCCGGCGACCGGGGTCGAGACCACCGGGCGACCGACGGCCTGGTACTCGTAGAGCTTGATCGGGTCGAGGCTGTCGGTGAACGCGTCGACCACATGCGGCACGACGAGCACGTCGGCGTGCTGGAGGTAGCCGATCACCTCATCGCGGCGGCGCGGGCCGAGCAGGCGCGCGCCGGAGGCCTCGAGCCGCCGCACATCGTCGGCGCCGAGGAGGTTCGGGCCGACGAGCACGAGCCTCCCCGTCGCGCCGAGCGCCCGCGCAGTGGCCTCGCACAGGTCGACGTCGATGCGGTCGGCGTGCACGGTGCCGAGGTAGAGCGCGACCGGCCCCGCCGGAAGGTCGGACGGGCGCGGCCGGGGCCGGCGATACGCGTCGACGTCGACCGCGTTCGGGATGAGCACGACGGGCCGCTGCTCGCCCTTGCGCCGGGCCAGCTCGGGTGAGCACACGACGACCTCGCGCGCGAGACGGAAGAGCGTCGCCTCGTTCGCCGCCGTCCGCTGCAGCTCGGCCGCCGGCCGGTCGGCCGCGAGCCAGTCGTCGGTGACGTCGTAGAGCGACGGCCACCCCGACCGCTCGGCGAGCGGCGCCATGCCGGGGTCGTTGATCCAGAGCAGCGGATGCCGCATCCCCAGCCTGCGGGCGGCACGCATGATCGACCGGGCGAGCCGGTCGTCGGCGCGACGGTCGAGCCGCCGCGGAAGCCATTTCACCGGACGCACCGAGTGCAGCCGCCCGGGCGCCACGCCCGCGACCTCCCGGATGCCCCGCCCGAATCGCGGCCGGCGGCGTGACAGCAGGTCGTGCGTGGGATCGGCCGGCGGCTCGACGAACAGCACGCGGAGTTCGGGGTCCGCCGCGAGCAGTCCGGCGACGAGGTGCTGGTTCCGACGCCACACGTCGTCCCAACGCTCCAGCGACGCCACCACGAGCTCGGTCACAGCACCTCCCGGTAGACGGCCTCGGTCCCGTCGGCCTGCGCGCGGGTCGAGAAGGCCTGTTGCTGGCGGACGCGCTCCGCGGCCCCGAGGTCGGCGCGCCCCCGCTCGTCACCCGCGAGCGCTCGAAGCCGTCGCGCGGCGTCGTCCGCGTCGTCGGCCGCGAACAGGGTGCGCTCGTCGAGGTCCTCGAGCAGCTCCACGTGTCCGCCCGCCGCGGCGGCCACGACGGGGAGGCCGCCCGCCATGGCCTCGAGCACCGTGAGCCCGAGCCCCTCGAGCGGGCACGGGGCGATGAGGATGCCCGCCCGGTCCATGACCGCGGGCAGGTCGGACCGGAATCCCGAGAATCGCACGACCTCCGCCAGGCCCAGCTCGCGGGCCAGCGCGTGCACCGCATCCCGTTCCGACCCGTCGCCGGCCACCTCGAGCGTCCAGCCGTCGGCGGCGAGGCCGGATGCGGCGAAGGCGCGGATGCCGACGTGCGTGTGCTTCTCGGGCTCGAGCCGCTGCGCGATGAGCACAGTGGGGTCACGCGGGCGGCCGTCGCCGAGCGGACGCGGGTCGACGCCGGTGTGCACCACCGTGCTGGGCCGGTCGACGGATGCCGCGACGGCGGCGCTGATCGAGACCTCGGCGTCGATGCGGTGGCGCACGAGCGCGTCGATCGGCACCGGGCCGAGGCGCCCGCGGGGCTGCGCGAAGTGGCGCGTGGACACGAGCGCGGGCCGACGACGCCCGGTCAGCGCGATGACGGCGGCGACATCGGCCGCGGTCATGTGCGTGTTCACGACGTCGACCTTAGCGGCACGTGGACGCACCGCGCGCTGCACCTCGACGGTGCGTGCAGCGGGCACGTGTTCGACGCCCGCTGCGTCGAGGTCGGGCCGCATCCGCTCGGCCGCGCCGCCGATGACGGCCACGTCGTGGCCGTCGGCCGCCTGCGCGAGCGCGAGGCGCAGCACGAACTGCTCGACGCCGGCGAACCCGTCGGACCGGACGGCGTGCAGGATCCGCAGTGGGGCCTTCACGCGCGCGCCTCGCGCTCGGCTCGGAGGGACTCCACGAGCTCGAGGTAGCGCCGGGCGATCTCGGGCCACGAGTACTGCTCGGCGGTCGCCCTGGCGGCCGCACGCAGCGCCGTGAGGTCGCTCCGGTCGAGCTCGTCCAGTCGATCGCCGACGGATGCCGCGTTCCGGTCGACGAGGTGGCCGTTCTCGCCGTCGCGCACGAGGTCGGGAGCGAACCCGACCCGCGTCGCCACGACCGGCAGGCCGCAGGCGAGCGCCTCGAGCAGCACGAGCGCATTCGCCTCGTAGGCGCTCGGCAGCACGAGGGTGTCGGCGGCCCAGAGGAACGGCACCGGATCGTCGTGCGTGCCGACGAAGCGCACGCGGTCGGCGACGCCGAGCTCGCGCGCCTCCGACTCGGCGCGGCGGATCATGTCGGGGCTGCCGCCGACGACCACGAGCGTGACGCCGACGGCGCGCGGCAGGCCCTCGATCACGAGCGGAAGCCCCTTGCGCTCGTACTCGTGGCCGACGAACACGGCGACCGTGCGGTCGTCGTCGATCCGGATCGCCGTGCGCGCCTGCGAGCGCTCCGCGGCGTCGGGCGGGCGGAACCGCTCCACGTCGACGCCGTTCGGGATGACGTGGATGGGCGCACGGACGCGACCGTAGGTCTCGACCAGGAGCTCCGCCTCCGCGGACGTGAGGGCGACGATCGCGCGGTGCGTGCGACCCCGATACCGGATGCGGTCGCGGATCGCCGTGAACAGGTGCACGGGATTGCGCACCATGCGCCAGGCGTAGTTGCCGCGCGCCCGCATCGCCGCCTGCAGGAGTCCGTGGTTGACGTAGACGTCGCCCGCCAGGACGTCGTTGTGGCAGATCGAGACGGCGTCGGGACGCTGGGCGAGGAATCGGCGCGCCCGCCGCGTGCCGACCGTGCTGAACCAGACCACGTTGCGGGCGCCCTCGAGGTGGTTCCCGATCGTCGTGTGCCCGGTCGAGCGACGCGGGCGCTTGCCGGCCTCGTGCAGCGTGAACCGTTCGACGGTCGCGCCCGCGGCCGCGAACTCCCGTTCGAGCGCATACGCGACGCCGGCCACGCCGCTGCCCGGCCGGATCGTGGGGACGATCTGCACGATGCGGGTCATCCGGCCGCCCTGGCCTCTGCGCTGCCGGGCGCACCGCGCTCGGTCGTCGCTGCACGCTCGGCGAGCAGCTCCTCGGCGAGGGCGAGGTAGCGCTCGGCGGTCGCGCGCCACGAGTGGCCCTCCACGCTGGCCCGGGCTCGCCGGCCGAACGCGGCGAGCTCCTCCTCCTCGAGCCCGGCGAGCTCCTCCAGGCGCTCGCCCACGGCCCGCGCATCGCGGTCGACGAGGTAGCCGTTGTCGCCGTCCACCACGATCTCGGGAGCGTAGCCGACCCGGGTCGTCACGACGGGCAGCCCGCTCGCGAGCGCCTCGAGCACCACGAGCGCGTTCGCCTCGTAGGCGCTGGGCAGCACGAACACGTCGGATGCCGCGAGGAACGGCGCGAGGTCGTGTCGGGGCCCGACGAACAGCACGCGGTCGCCGACGCCGAGCTCCTGCGCGGACGCGTTGGCCTCGGCGATGATGTCGTCGGAGCCGCCCACGATGAGCAGCAGCACCGACGGCGCGAAGCGCAGTCCCTCGATGGCGTAGCGCAGTCCCTTGCGGTGGAACTCGTGGCCCACGAACACCGCCACTCGCTCCTCGGTGCCGAGCCCGAGCGCGCTCCGAGCCTCGACTCGCTCGTCGGGGGTCGGTGGCCGGAAGCGCTCGAGGTCGACCCCGTTCGGGATCTCGACCAGGCGCGGGCGGACACGCCCGTACGCGTCGCGCAGCTCCGCGACATCCTGCCGCGACAGCACGACCACCGCCCGGTGGGTGCGACCGCGGTACCGCGCGCGGTCGCGCAGGTGGATGTAGATGTGGAACGGGTTGCGCACCATGAGCCACGCGGGGTTGCCGCGTGCCCGCATCGACCCGAGGATCACGCCGTGGTTCACGTAGACGTCGCCCGCCATGACGTCGTTGTGGCAGATGGAGACGGCGTCGGGCCGTTCGGCCAGGAAGCGACGTGCGCGTGTCGTGCCGAACGTGCTGAACCAGACCACCCGCCAGCCGCGCGCGAATCGCCGCAGCAGCTTGGCACGGGGCCAGTGCAGCGGTCGCCCCTGCCGCGCGTCGTCGAACGTGTAGCGCTCGACCGTCGCGCCGAGGGCGATGAGCTGCTGCTCGAGGTTGAACGCGACGCCGGCGACGCCCGAGCCGGGGCCGATGAACGGCACGATCTGCACGATATGGGTCATCCGATGGTTCCGTCCGCCGGCTCGAGGTACCTGGCCTCCACGCGGACGGGTCCGAGACGATAGAGCGCCGCGCGCTTGCGGGCGGCCCGGCCGCGCTCGCCGGGGAGCGCGATCGACCGGGCCATGGAGCCGATCCACTGGGCCGTGCGGGCGGACTGCCAGCCGAGCGATCCGTGGTGCTTGCGGAGGTAGCGCTCGAGCGAGGCGTGGAAGTGCGCCTCTCGTCGCGCGGGGTCGCTGCTCGTGCCGGCGCCGGCGTGCACCGCCCGCGCGGCGGGGACCTCCGCGTGGCGCCACCCCAGGCGGTGGGCGCGGTACGCCCAGTCGGTCTCCTCGGCGTACAGGAAGAAGCCCTCGTCCAGTCCGCCGACCTGGTCGAGCGCCTCGGCGCGCAGGAGGAGCACCGAGCCGATGACGAACGTCGGCCCACGGCGGAGCCGTGCGAGCCCCAGCGCCTCGAGCCAGGTGGCGGTCGGCGACGGGTAGCGCCACTCCACCTGCGCGGGCGCGCCCTGCTCGTCGACCTGGGAGGGGCCGACGCTCGCGAGGTCGGGCGCGGCCAGCAGTGCCGCGTGCAGTACGTCGGTGTCGGCGCGGGAGATCACGGCGTCGGGGTTGACGAGCAGCACGTCGTCGCCCGGACGGAGCCGGTCGGCAAGCGCGACGTTCACCCCGGCGGCGAACCCCGCGTTGCGGCCCGGGTCGAGGTAACGCACCCCGAGCTGGGCGCACAGCGCGGCGATCTCGGGCAGCGACGAGTTGTCGACGACCGTGACGGGCAGGCCCGCCAGCGGCTCGAGCGCCCGCCGGAGGAGCTCGGGTGCGCCGTACGCCACGACGACGACCTCGAGGCCGCGCTCGGCGTCTCCAGGCCCACCGGGCGAGCCCGCGGGCGCCACGGCTTCGGAGCCGTGCAGCACCGACCGGTACAGGTCGAGGTAGGCGCGGCCCACCTCGCTCCAGTCGCAGGATGCCGCGCGCTCGCGTCCGAGCGCCCCCAACTCGTCGGCGCGCGGGCCGGCCGCCTCCGCGAGCGCTGTGGCGAGGGCGTCGGCGTCGCCCACCGGGACGACGAGGCCCGCCCCGCCGACGACGTCGGGCAGCGCGCCCGCATCGCTGGAGACGACGGGTACGCCGCACGCCATCGCCTCGATCGCGACGCGACCGAACTGCTCCGTCCAGGTCGGCGTCGGGAGCGAGGGCACGGCGAGCACGTCGATCGAACGGTAGAAGCCGGGCACGTCCTCGGGCGCGAGCGCGCCGAGCAGTTCGACGCGGTCGCGGAGACCGCGTCGCGTCAGGATCTCGGGCAGGTCGTCGGCCATCGGGCCCCCGCCGGCGATGCGTGCGTGCAGCCGTCGGTCGCGCGCCATCGCGTCGAACAGCACGCCGAGTCCCTTCTCGGCGACGAGGCGGCCGGCGAAGCCCACGATGATGCGGTCGGCGTCGTCGGGGGGATCCGTCGCGGCATCCGCCGGCCTGGCACTGAATCGCTCGAAGTCGATGCCGAGCGGGATGACGCGAGCGCGGCCGGCGAAGCCCTTCGCCTCGGCGATGCGCGCGGCATCCGTGTTGCAGGCCGAGATGCCCGACGCGGTGCGCAGCGCGTGCCGTTCGAGCCAGCGGAACGGGATCGGGTAGCGCTTCTGCAGGTTCTGGGCCGTGTAGAGCACGACGGGCGCGTGGTTGCCGCGGAGGGCGCGGAGCAGCAGGAGTTCCGCGGTCGCGAGCGAGAACGGCTCCTCGTGCACGTCGATGACGTCCCAGTGCTCGCCGAGGCGGCGCCAGAGCGGGCGGGGGTCGTAGAGGAACAGGGCGGGATGGCGCCCGATCGTGGCCACCCCGTCGACGTTCTCGCCGGGGCGTGGGTGCAGGTCCACCAGGGCGCCGCCCTCGGGCCACGTCCGGGCGCTCAGGAGGGAGACATCGACCCCGAGGCTCGCGAGGGACCGCTCCCGGCCGCGCCACTCGCCGACGACGGCGCTGTGCGATACCCTCAGCGCGCGCACACCGCCCCCTCCACGTAGACTGCCTCTGACAGTTACAAGATATCCGTGCGTGCACGCGACCACCCATCGTCGGCCGCAAACGGATCGAGTGCCCTAGCCGGCCCGAAGCTTGGGGGAAGAACAGTGGTCGACGACGCCTGCACTGTGCTTGCCGCGAGACCCGGTGGAACCGCCGGGCCGATCGCAGCGCGCCGTCGTGCCCAGGATCGGACTCGTCGATGAGCCACGAGGCCGGCCCCGGCCGTCGACCCACGGTCGCGGATGCCCCGAAGGTGCTCCACCTCGACCACACCACCGTGGCAGGCGGTGCCGAGTTCGCCCTGCTCCGGATGCTGCAGATCGGCGCTCCGTGGTCGCCGTCGATCATGCTCGCGCCCACCGACGACACGGGGCTGGGCGTGTACGAGGCGCTGCCCGCCGACGTGCCGTGCCGTGTCGTCGGCGTGCGGCAGCCCGCGGGCGTCAGCTGGGGCGGATTCGGCCTGCAGGTGCTGGCCACCGTCCGGCTCGCCATCCAGGCCGTCGCGACGCGCATGCAACGCGAGTTCCGCACGGCCGACCTCGTGGACGCCAACACGGCTCGTGCGGCGGCGTACAGCGCGCTCGCGGCGCGCTTCTCGCGAGTTCCCTTCGTCGTGCACGTGCGCGACATGACCGACCGCGACGCGCTGGGGCGTACCGGGCACTTCCTGATGCGGCGCGTCATCCTGCCCCGCGCCGACGGCATCATCAGCGACACGCACCCGCCGCTCGACTCGGCCCGGCCCTATCTCAAGCCCGACGCGCTCATGAGCGTCATCCCGAGCGCGTCCGGCATCCGGCTCCGCGAGTCGCCGCCCGTGCGCACCCAGGGCGGCCTGCGCGTCGGCATGCTCGCCCGGATCGACCCGTGGAAGGGCCAGCGCGTGCTGCTCGACGCCTTCGCGGAGGCGTTCGCCGGCACTGACGCACGGCTCGAGTTCGCCGGTGCGGCGCCCTTCGGCCACGAGGACTTCCTCGCCGAGCTGCAGGATCGCGCGGCCGAGCTCGGCGTCGCCGACCAGGTCGTCTTCCATGGTCACGTCGATGACGTCGACGCGCTCATCGAGGAGTGGGACGTCGCCGTGCAGGCCTCCACGCGGCCCGAGCCCCTCGGCCAGAACGTGCTCCAGTACCTCGCCGCAGGACGCGCCGTCGTCGTCGCCGACGAGGGCGGGCCCACCGAGTGGGTGCGCGACGGCGTCAACGGGCTGCAGTTCCCCGCACGCGACGTGCAGGGGCTCGCCGCGGTGCTCCGCCGGCTCGACGAGGATCCGGCCCTGCGCGAGCGCCTCGGCGTCGGCGCCGCGACCACGCCGGGCCTGCTCGACGACGCGGAGGTCGCCGAGGCCCACGCGACGTTCTACAACGAGGTGATCGAGGCCGTGCGTCGTCGTGCGACGCGCGGACGCCGTGCGCACGAGACGATCTACGACGACGTCGTGCGGCGCACCGCGACCGTGAGCAGCGCCTCCACCGTGAGCAGCGCCTCCACCGTGAGCAGCGCGTCGGGACCCGCGTGACGGCGCAGGCCGACGGCGACTTCACCGTGCTGGTGGTCTGCACGGGCAATATGAACCGGTCAGCGCTCGGGCACGTGCTGCTCGACACCTGGTCGGACTGGTACCTGCCCGCCGACACCGCACGTCAGGTCAGCATCACGAGCGCGGGTCTCCGCGCGCCCGAGGGGTCCACCATGGGCCGGCGCTCTCGCACGATCGCCGAGGCGCTGGGCGCCGACGGATCGGCGCACCGTGCCCGGCAGATCTCCGAGGCAGCCATCCGCAACGCCGACCTGGTCCTGGTCTCGTCCGCCCGGCAGCGCGACGACGTGCTCGGGCTGGTCCCCGGAGCGCTCCGGTCGACGTTCACCATCCGCGAGGCCGGGCGCATCGCGAGCTTGCTCGACACGTCCATCGCCCCGACGACGACGGAGGAGATGCGCGCGCGCGTCGCGAAGCTGGCCGAGAACCGTGCCATGGCACCCGCCACGGGCGACCGCGACGACATCGTCGACCCGCAGGGCAGGGACGACGACGCCTATCGGCTCATGGCGCGCCAGGAGGTCCCCGCGCTCACGGCGATCGCGGGACTGCTCTTCGGGATGCCGAAGGCCGAAGCCGCGGCGTACGAAGAGGCCGTGGAGGCGGCGCGCTTCGGGCTCGAGGGCGAGCCCGAAGCGACGGGCGACGGCGAACGGCCTCGAGGGCGCCGCCAGGCCTGAGGGTCGGCTCGGCCGGTTCCGCCGGCTCAGTGCCCGTCGGCCTGCGGCGGCAGCGCCGCGACGAGCGGGTGGTCGAAGGCGTACGCCCCGACCTTCGCGGCGCCGCCGGGTGAGCCGATCTCATCGAAGAACGCGACGTTGGCCGTGTAGTAGTCGGCCCAGACGTCGGGGAGGTCGTCCTCGTAGTAGATCGCCTCGACGGGGCAGACGGGCTCGCAGGCGCCGCAGTCGACGCACTCGTCGGGGTGGATGTAGAGCGAGCGCTCGCCCTCGTAGATGCAGTCGACGGGGCACTCGTCGATGCAGGCCCGGTCCTTGACGTCGACGCAGGGCAGCGCGATGACGTAGGTCACGACGCGACCAGCGCGCCCGCGCGGGAGATCTCCACCTGCTCGTCGCGGGGCACGACCTTCACGCGCTCGCGCTCGACGCCCTCGAACGCGTCGCCGAGTCCGCGCTCGTGCGCGTCCAGCTCGAGCCAGCCGGCCCAGGTCGTGTAGCGGATGCCGCGGGCCTCGAGCAGCTCGAGCACCTCGGCTCCCTCGGCGGCCTCGACGAGCGTCGCGGGGAGCGCGCCCGCCGCGGCATCCGCGAGCAGGTTCGTGATCGTCTCGAGCGCGTCGCCCTTGGTGTGGCCGATCAGGCCCACGGGACCGCGCTTGATCCAGCCGGTCGCGTAGACGCCGGGGAGGTGGGCGCCCGCGGCATCCGTCACCCGCCCGCCGTCGTTCGGGATGACGGCGCTGCGCTCATCGAACGGGACGCCGGGGACCGGCGAGCTCGCGTAGCCGACCGCGCGGTACACGGCCTGCACGGCCACGTCGACGAACTCGCCCGTGCCCTCGACGCTGCCGTCGCCGACCGGGCGCGTGCGCTCGAACCGCACGCCCTCGACGCGCCCGGCGCCGAGCACCTCGACCGGGTTGTAGAGGAAGTGCAGGTGCAGGCGCCGCGACGCGGTGCGAACGGTGTCCGTCGAAGGGCGCCACCCGTTCAGCGTCCGCGTCATGACCTTCACCTGGTTGTTCGACGCGTGCAGCTGCTCGGCGTGCGGGTCGCCGGCGGCGCGCTCGAAGTCGTCGTCGTAGACGATCACGTCGACGTCGGGCACCTCGCCGAGCTCGCGCAGCTCGATGGGCGTGAACTTCACGTGGCCGGGGCCGCGGCGGCCGAACACGTGCACGTCGGTCACGGGCGACGCCTCGAGGCCCGCCACGACGTTGGCAGGCACGTCGGTGGTGAGCAGGTCCTTCGGGTGCTTCGCGAGCACGCGGGCGACGTCGAGCGCGACGTTGCCGTTGCCGATCACCGCGATCTGCTCGGCCTCGAGCGGCCACTCGCGTGGCACGTCGGGGTGGCCGTCGTACCAGGCCACGAGATCGGCGGCGCCGTAGGAGCCGGGCAGGTCGATGCCCGGGATGTCCAGCGGGGCGTCCTTCAGCGCGCCGGTCGCGAAAACGACGGCGTCGTAGCGCTCGCGCAGCTCTTCGACGGTCACGTCGCGGCCGACCTCGACGTTGCCGATCAGCCGGATGGTGCCGGCGTCGAGCATCTCGTGCAGCGAGTTCACGATGCCCTTGATGCGCGGGTGGTCGGGTGCGACGCCGTAGCGGATCAGGCCGTAGGGCGCCGGCAGCGACTCGAAGAGGTCGATCGCGACCTCGCCGCCGCCCTCGGAGACCTGGCGATGGAGGATGTTGCCCGCGTAGATGCCGGCGGGGCCGGCTCCGACGATCGCGACGCGAAGGGAGAGGGTCATCGGGTGGTGGCCTTTCGGTGTCCGGTGGTCGAGCTCGAGGTTCCGCTGGTTGAGCTCGTCGAAACCAGGTCGGGGCCGCTGGTTTCGACGAGCTCAACCAGCGGGTGGGGTGCGTACGGGCTCAAGGTCACGACATCGCCGACCACGACGACGGCGGGCGAGCGGATGCCGCGACGCGCGGCCTGCAGCGCGATCGTGTCGAGCGTGCCGACGGTGACCCGCTGGCGCGGTCCGTAGCCGTCCTCGATGATCGCGACGGGGCAGTCGCCGCCGCGCTCGCCGCGGGCGAGCGTGATCGCGGAGTTCGCGAGCGTGCCGATGCCCATGAGCAGCACCACGGTGTGGTCGCGGCCACCGCCGAGGGACTGGATCTGGTCGTGGCCGGTGACGACGGTGAACGTCGTCGCGAGGCCGCGGTGCGTGAGCGGGATGCCCGCGATCGCGGGCACCGAGATGGCGCTCGTGATGCCGGGCACGACCTCGACGTCGATCCCGCGGTCGCAGCAGTACGCGAGCTCCTCGCCGCCGCGTCCGAAGATGAAGGGGTCGCCGCCCTTGAGGCGCACGACCTGCCTGCCGTCGAGCGCGAGCGTGACGAGCAGCTCGTTGATGGCGTCCTGCGGCACCGCGTGGTGGCCCGGGAGCTTGCCGACGTCGACGACCTCGGCGCGCAGCTGCACGCCCTCGGCGGCGAGCCCGTCGAGCACGCCGCGGGCGCCCAGCCGGTCGGCGACGATCACGTCGGCGGCCTCGAGCGCGCGGAGTCCGCGGATGGTCAGCAGCCCCGCGTCGCCGGGGCCGGCGCCCACGAGGGTGACGCGACCCTTCCGGTCGTCGAGTAGCGCCGCCGTAGGCGACGCGTATCGAGACGCGGCGAGTTCCGAGGCCGGGGCACTGGGTCTCGATACGCGTCCGGCTTCGCCGGGCGCTACTCGACCACCGGGGTGTCCGGTCATCGGTCTCGCTCCACGAGCAGGCCGCGGCGGCGCAGCATCCGTCGCTCGAGCGGGGCGAAGACCACGAGCTCGATCAGGATGCCGATCGCGAGGATCACGAGGATCGTCGCGAGCACCCCCGCGAGGTCGGCCAGCTCGCGCGTCTGCTGCAGCATCGAGCCGAGACCGAAGCCGATCGTGCCGCCCATGGCGATGATCTCCGCGGCCATGAGCGAGCGCCACGAGAACGCCCAGCCCTGCTTCAGGCCCGCGACGTAGCCGGGCAGCGCGGCCGGGAGCACGACGAGGGTCGCGAGCCGCCAACGGCGGGCGCCGAGCACCGTGCCGACCCGGCGCAGCTGCGGCGGCACCTGGTCGACGCCGGCGATGAGGCCGTTCACGATCGAGGGGATCGCGCCCATCAGCACGACGAAGTAGACGGTGGCGTCCGAGAGGCCGAACCAGATGATCGCGGCGGGCACCCACGCGACCGACGGGAGCACCTGCAGGCCCGAGATGATCGGGCCGATAGCGCGGCGCAGCGGACGCACCTCGGCGAGGAGCAGGCCCAGCGGGGTCCCGATCGCGACCGAGATGAGGAAGCCGATGACGCCGCGCTCGAGGCTCGTGGCGACGGCGAGCTGGAGCCGGCCGGACTCCCACGCCTGGGTGATCGCGGCGAGCACGTCGAGCGGGCCGGGGACGATGTCGGGGCGGGGCTCCGCGATGACGATGTAGAGCTGCCATGCGGCGACGAGCACGACCACGAACAGGATGGGCGGGAGCACGCTCGTCGTGAAGCGGCGCCAGGCGCTCGCGCGGCGCTCGGGGGTGGTCTGCAGCCGGTCGAGGCCGGCCTCGAGGCTGCGGAGGTCGTCGTGGGTGTGCGTCTCGATACGCGTCGCCTCCGGCGGCGCTACTCGACGACCGGGTTCCTCCGTCTGCGTCTCGATACGCGTCGCCTCCGGCGGCGCTACTCGACGACCGGACTCCTCTTCCAGCAGGGTGTCACGCGGCATTTCGGCGGATCTCCTTCCGCAGCTGGTCGGTGATCTCGATGGAGAGCGCCGCGACCTCGGGCGACTCGATGCGCCGTCCTGCGGTCTCGGCGATGCGCCACTCGCCCGCGACTCGGCCGGGGCGGCTCGACAGGAGCACGACCCGCTGTCCGAGCCGAGCGGCTTCGCGGACGTTGTGGGTGACGAAGACGATGGTGCGGCCGGTCTGGCGCCACACGCGCTCGAGCTCCTCGTGCAGGAGGTCGCGCGTGATGGCGTCGAGCGCGGCGAACGGCTCGTCCATGAGCAGGACGGGCCGGTCCTGGGCGAGGGCCCTGGCGAGGGCGACGCGCTGGCGCATGCCGCCCGACAGCTCGTGCGGACGCTTCTCCGCGGCATCCGCGAGGTTGACGACGTCGAGCAGTTCGAGCGCCTCGCCGCGACGGGCGGTACGCGGCACGCCGCGCAGGCGCAGGGCGAGCTCGACGTTCGCGCGGGCCGTGAGCCAGGGCATGAGCGCCGACTCCTGGAACATCACCGCGGAGCCCTCGGCGGGCGTGTCGATCGAGCCCGTGGTGGGCCGGTCGAGTCCCGCGATGAGGTTCAGCAGCGTCGACTTGCCGCAACCGGATGCCCCGAGCAGGCAGACGAACTCACCCGTCGTGATCGAGAGGTTCACGTCGTCGAGCACGAGCGGCCCGGCGCCGAAGCGCTTGCCGAGGTGCTCGATGCGGATGGCCGTCTGCCCGCTCATGGGTCGATTCCCTACTCCTCGCCGAGGTCGCCCGCGGAGACCGGGTCCTCGCCGGCATCCGCGAGCAGTCCGTTCAGCAGGCGCAGGTCGAACAGGCCCTCGATGGAGCCGTCCTTCTGCGTGCCGGCCTCGAGGCCGTTCTCGACGAGCGTCGTGAACGTCTCGGCGTGCGGGTCGGCCGAGAACGTGACGTGCTCGAGCGATCGCGTGATGACCTCGTCGGAGAGGGGCTTGCCCGTCTCGGCCTCGAGGGCGGCGTTGATGACCGTCGGCGCCTCTTCGGGGTGCTCGTCGAGCCACGCGATCGACGCGAGGTGGCCCTCGAGCAGCGCCTCGACCGTCTGCGGGTGCTCGGCGAGGAACGTGGCGTTCACGAGCAGCACGGTGGTCGGGAAGTTCCCGTCCTCCCAGAGGTCGGCCTCGTCGACGAGCACCTTCGCGCCCGCGTCGATGATGAGCCGCGACACCCACGGCTCAGGCAGCCACGCGCCGTCGAGCTGGCCCTGCTGGAACAGGGTCAGGGTCTGGGCGTTCTCGGTCGGCGTGATGTGCACGTCGCCGCCGCCCGAGGTGTCGGTCGTGAAGCCCTCGTCGGCGAGCCAGCTGCGCAGCGCCACGTCCTGCGTGTTGCCGAGCTGCGGGGTCGCGAGCGTGGTGCCCGCGAGGTCCTCGGGCGAATCGATGTCGTCGCGCACCACGAGCGCGGCGCCGCCCGTCGCGGCGCCCGCGACGATGCGAGCCGACTCGCCGGCCGACTGGATGAACGTGTTGATCGACGGGTTCGGCCCGATGTAGGTGGCGTCGATGGCGCCGGCGGTGAGCGCCTCGATCGCGGCCGGGCCGGCATTGAAGACCTGGGTCGACAGCTTCGTGTCGCCGAGCGCCTCCTCGAAGAGGCCCTCCTGCAGGCCCACGAGCGCGGGCGCGTGCGTGACGTTGGCGAAGTAGCCGAGGCGGAGTTCCTCGGCCGGCGTGCCGGTCTCGGCGGATGCCGCGGCGGTCTCGCCCGAGGCGGACTGCGCGCTGCATCCGGTCAGGACGGCCGAGGCGACGATCGCGCCGGCCATCATCATGCCGCCCACCAGGCCGAGGCGGGATCGGACGCGGGACGTTGCGTTCATGCTGCTGCTCCTTCGGTGGTGGTCGTGCGAATGGGGGTGTCCGTCGCGGGTGCGACGGGCGGGGTGACGATCGCGGCCGCGAGGGTCGCGCCGTCCTGCGGGTGGATCACGAGGAACGCACCCGCACGTCGGTGGTCGGCGTACGGTTCGACCGGGAGCTCGGCGGCGAGCTTCAGGGCGACCTGTCCGATGTCGTTGGCCTCGAGCCGGTCGGCGGGTTCGAGGGCGAGCGTGCCGAGGTCGCGGCGGCCATGCACGGCCGTGACGAGCGCCTGCACGGTGGAGGTGCCGGTCTTCACGAGCACGCGCGAGCCCGGCACGAGCGGCCGGGAGTCGAGCTGGAAGACCGACGCGTCCAGCTCTCGGCGCGGCTCGGGCAGCGAGCCGGATGCCGCGATGACGGCGCCGCGCGCCGCGTCGATCTCGTCGGCGAGCCGCAGCGACACCGACTGCGGAGCCGACGCGGACTCGAGCTCGACCGGACCGGCGTCGATGCCGACGACCGTGGTCGTCGCGCCGCCGGGGAACACCTGCACGGCGTCGCCGACGCGCACGGTCCCCGACGCGATGCGTCCGGCGAACGCGCGGTAGTCGCGGAACCCCTCGGGGTCGGCGACGTCGGGCGCCAGCGCGCCCTGGGGGCGCACGACGAGTTGCACCGGCATCCGCAGCGCCTCGAGCTCGGTCTCGAGCTCGTCGAGCGACGGCAGCGCTTCGAGGAGCTCGAGCAGTGCAGGACCCGAGTACCAGGGCGTGTTCGCCGAACGGTCGACGATGTTGTCGCCCGCGAGGGCGGAGACGGGGATGACATGAGCGTCGGGCAGGCCGAGCTCGCGCGCGAGCGCGGTGACCTCGTCGGCGACGCGCGTGAACGCGGACTCGGAGTAGTCGAGCAGGTCGATCTTGTTCACCGCGACGATGACGTGCGGCACGCGAAGGAGCTGCACGACGGCGAGGTGCCGACGGGTCTGCTCGAGCACGCCCTTGCGCGCGTCGACGAGCACCACGACGGCATCGGCTGTGGTGGCGCCGGTCACCATGTTGCGCGTGTACTGCACGTGGCCGGGGCAGTCCGCGAGGATGAACGACCGACGGCCCGTCGCGAAGTAGCGGTAGGCGACGTCGATCGTGATGCCCTGCTCGCGCTCGGCGCGCAGGCCGTCGGTGAGCAGCGCGAAGTCGATCGCACCGGGTTCGCCGCCGAAGCCGCGCTCGGCGGACGTGCGGGCGACCGACTCGAGCTGGTCGGCGAGGATCGCCTTCGAGTCGTGCAGCAGCCGCCCGACGAGGGTCGACTTGCCGTCGTCGACCGAGCCGGCCGTCGCGAAGCGGAACAGGCCGGCGGCCGGTGATCGAGTAGCGCCCGGCGCAGCCGGGAGCGTATCGAGATCCTCGTGACGGGGCAGCGTCTCGATACGCGTCGCCTGCGGCGGCGCTACTCGACGACCAGCAGTCGCATGCGTCATCAGAAGTACCCGTCCTTCTTGCGGTCCTCCATGGCGGCCTCCGAGATCCGGTCGTCGGCGCGGGTCGCGCCGCGCTCGGTGAGGGTCGACGTCGCGACCTCGCGCACCACGTCGGCGACGGATGCCGCGTCGGACTCGACCGCGCCGGTGCAGCTCATGTCGCCCACCGTGCGGTAGCGAACGACGCGCCGCTCGATCGCCTCGTCCGCGCTGGCCGGCGACACCTCGGACACGGCCCGCCACATGCCGTCGCGGCGGTAGACCTCGCGCTCGTGCGCGTAGTACAGCGGCGGGAGCTCGATGCCCTCGCGCTCGATGTAGCGCCAGACGTCGAGCTCGGTCCAGTTCGAGATGGGGAACGCGCGCACGTGCTGGCCGACCGTGTGGCGGCCGTTGTAGAGGTCCCAGAGCTCGGGGCGCTGGTTGCGCGGGTCCCACTGCCCGAACTCGTCGCGCAGGCTGAGGATGCGCTCCTTCGCGCGGGCCTTGTCCTCGTCGCGGCGTGCGCCGCCGAAGACGGCGTCGTGCCGTCCGGCGGCGATCGCGTCGAGCAGCGGCTGCGTCTGGAGCGGGTTGCGCGTGCCGTCGGCGCGTTCCTGGAGGCGTCCGTCGTCGAGGTAGTCCTGCACGGCGGCGACCTGGAGCCGCAGTCCGAGACGCTCGACGGTGCGGTCGCGGAAGTCGATGACCTCGGGGAAGTTGTGGCCCGTGTCGACGTGCAGCACCGGGAAGGGCACCTTCGCCGGCCAGAACGCCTTCGCGGCGAGGTGCAGCACGACGACGGAGTCCTTGCCGCCCGAGAACAGCAGCACCGGGCGCTCGAACTCGGCGACGACCTCGCGGATGATGTGGATCGACTCGGACTCGAGCGCGTCGAGGGTGGAGAGGGCGCGGACCGGTCGTCGAGTAGCGCCCGGCGCAGCCGGACGCGTATCGAGACGCGGTGAGTCGGTCTCGGTATGCGTCTGCGTCTCGCCACGCGTCTGCGTCTCGACACGCGTCGCCTCCGGCGGCGCTACTCGACGACCGGTGGCGCGGATCGTGATCTCGCTCATAGGTGCAACCCGCATTCGGTCTTCGCGAGGCCGGCCCAGCGCCCGGACCTCGGGTCCTCGCCCGCCGCGACGGGCTTCGTGCACGGCTCGCAGCCGATCGAGGGGTAGCCGTGCGACATGAGGAGGTTCACGGGAACCTGGTGCGCGCCGGCGTAGTCGAGCAGCTCGTCGAACGTCCACGCCGCGAGGGGGTTCACCTTCACGAGCCCGTTCCGCTCGTCCCACGACACGAGCGGCGTGTTGGTGCGCGTCGGCGCCTCCTCGCGGCGCACGCCCGTGAACCACACCTCGTAGCCGGCGAGCGCCTGCTGCAGGGGCGCGACCTTGCGGCGCGCGCAGCAGAGGCCAGGATCGCGCGCGAAGAGCTCGGCGCCGAACTCGGCGTCCTGCTGGGCGACGGTCTGCTCGGGCAGCACGTCGACGATCCGGACGTCGAGCGCACGGGCGACCTCGTCGCGCGTCACGTACGTCTCGGTGAAGTGGTAGCCCGTGTCGAGGAACAGCACGTCGACGCCGGGGAGCTGCTCGGCGATCACGTGCGGCAGCACGGCGTCGGCCATCGAGCAGGCGACCGCCGCAGCATCCGTGCCGAAGTGCTCGGCGACCCACGCGACGACGGCCCGGGCGGATGCCTCGTGGTCGGTGAGGCTGCCGAGCTCGAGGTTTCCCGCCTCGGCCAGCGTTCGCAGCTCGTCGGCGGGCCTTTTCCGGTCGTCGAGTAGCGGCGCCGGAGGCGACGCGTATCGAGACGCATCATCACCGGGTCTCGAGACGCGTCCAGCTTCGCCGGGCGCTCCTCGATCACCGAGGGAACCCACGTTCCGCGCGCTCATCGCAGCGCCTCCTCGTCGGCGCGGTGCGCCCACTGTGCGAACGACTCGTCGGCGGCGCCGTCGCGCTCGGCGAGGAACCGCGTGACCACGCGCTCGACGTAGTCGGCGATGCCGTCGGCCGTGACCTTCAGGCCGCGCACGGTGCGGCCGAGGCCGGCCTCGTCGCGGTCGAGCGACGCGAGCCCGCCGCCGAGGTGCACCTGGTAGCCGGGGACCTGCTCGCCGTCGATCGTGACGAGCTGGCCCTTGAGGCCGATGTCGGCCGTCTGGATGCGGGCGCACGAGTTGGGGCAGCCGTTGACGTGCAGGCTGATCGGGTGTGGCAGGTCGAAGTCCGCGAGTCGCTCCTCGAGCTCGAGCACGGCCGCCGTCGCGTACGCCTTGGTCTCGACGATGGCGAGCTTGCAGAATTCGATGCCCGTGCACGCGATCGTGCCGCGGCGGATGAGGCTCGGCCGGGCCGAGAGCCCGAGCTCGTCGAGGCCCGCGATGAGCGACTCGACCCGGTCCTCGGGGATGTCGAGGATGACGACCTTCTGGTGCGGCGTGGTGCGCAGCCGGGTCGATCCGTGCGCCTCGACGAGGTCGGCGAGCTTCGTCAGGGCCGGGCCGGAGACGCGGCCGACGATCGGGGTCGCGCCGACGTAGAAGCGGCCGTCCTTCTGGCGGTGCACGCCGACGTGGTCGCCGGGGGTCGTCGGCGTCGGCGCCGCGGGGCCGTCGGGCAGCGGTGCGTCGAGGTACTCGGTCTCGAGCACCTCGCGGAACTTCTCGACGCCCCAGTCGGCGAGCAGGAACTTCAGGCGGGCCTTGTTGCGCAGGCGCCGGTAGCCGTAGTCGCGGAAGATCTGCGCGACGCCGTGCCACGCGTCGGCGACCCGCTCCGGCGCGACGAAGACGCCGAGCCGCTCCGCGAGCCGCGGCGCCGTGGAGAGGCCGCCGCCGACCCAGAGGTCGTAGCCGACGCCGAGCTCGGGGTGCTCGACCGCGACGAACGCGACGTCGTTGATCTCGTGCACGACGTCCTGGCTCGGGTGGCCGGTGAGGGCGGACTTGAACTTGCGGGGCAGGTTCGCGAGCGACTCGTCGCCGATGAAGCGGCTCGTGATCTCGTCGATCTGCGCCGTCGGGTCGATGAGCTCGTCGGCCGCGATGCCGGCGACCGGCGAGCCGAGCACCACGCGCGGCACGTCGCCGCACGCCTCGGTCGTGCCGAGGCCGACCGCCTCGAGCCGGCGCCAGATCTCGGGGACGTCCTCGACGCGGATCCAGTGCAGCTGGATGTTCTGGCGGTCGGTCAGGTCGGCCGTGTCGCGTCCGAACTCGGTCGAGATGCCGCCGATGACGCGGAGCTGCTCGGTCGTGAGCTGCCCGCCGTCGATGCGGACGCGCAGCATGAAGTACTCGTCCTCGAGCTCGTGCGGCTCGAGCGTGGCGGTGCGACCGCCGTCGATGCCGGGCTTGCGCTGCGTGTAGAGGCCCCACACGCGGAACCGGCCGTGCAGGTCGGTCGGGTCGATCGACGCGAACCCGCCCTTCGAGTAGATCTGCTCGATGCGACCGCGCACGCTCAGCCCGTTGTCGACCTGCTTCCACTCCTCGTTGCCGTTGAGGGGCTCGGTGCCGTCGACCTTCCACTGCCCGTGCGGGCGGGAGGCGGGGCGGGCCGGTCGGTCGCCGCGAACCGGGCGGTCTCCGGCGGTGCGCTCGGGCCGGGCCGGACGCTCGGTGCGGGCCGGGCGCGCGGGCGCGGCATCCGTCGTCGTGGGCGGTGTCGTCACGGGCGTCCTCCTCTCGGCCGGCGCGATTGCGCGGTGGTGTCCGGTCGAACGTAGGCGAGTCGGCGACCCGCGAACAGGTGACGTGTCATGCCCGGTCACGGCCCGTCGCATTGCGTCACATGGCGTCGTTGTTCGACACAGGGGGTTGCGCTCCGCCGGGAGGCGGTAATGGACGATCGCCTCCGTTTCGGAGCGCGTCGGTCAGTCGGTCAAGCGAGCCGAGCGGATGCCGCGGCGTAGCGTTCGAGCACGACGTCGACGACCTCCCGCGGGGCCGGCTCGTCGGGCACGAGGAGCGGCTGCGCGGTGACATCGGCGCCGGCGGCTCGCGCGAGGTCGTCGAAGTAGCCCGGCGCGAGCAGGTAGTTCGCGACGACGACGCGTCCGCCTGCCCCGGCCCCGGTCGCCTGCCCCTGCGTCCGCGCTGCCGCGACCGCCTCGGGGAGCCTCGGCTCGGCCGCCGAGAGGAACCCGAGCGCGATTTCCCGGCCGGATGCCGCGGCGAGCCGTGCCGCCTGGTCGCGGCAGTCCTCGACGGCGCGCACGTCGCTCGAGCCCGCGACGGCCAGCACGATGCGATCGTCGTCGCGGAGTCCGGCCTCCTCGAGCCGGCGGAGCAGTACGGTCGCGAGCCGGTCGTCGGGTCCGAGGGCGCCCGAGAGCACGACCGGGCGGGTCGACTCGTCGGCGACGGCCTCGGTCAGATCGACATACACGTGGTAGCCCGCCGAGAGCAGCAGCGGCACGACGACCGCGGGCTCACCGGCCTCGAGCGAGGCGAGGGTCGCGGGCACGTCGGGCTGCTCGACGTCGACGTGTCCGAGGCGCACGCTGGGCGGGGCATCCGGATGCCGCTGCGCCACCACTTCGGCGACGGCGTCGCCCAGCGCGCGCACGGCGCGCTGCCCCTCGGGCGACGAGGTGCCGTGCGAGATGCCCACGAGGGCGGGGGTGCGCTGCGCCATGCGTCCATGCTCGCACCTGCGCAGCGGTGGCTCGACGCCAGGCCGGCGGCTCGACCCGGCGCCCGCCGCCTCGGCTAGCGTTGCCGCCATGGCGAACCCTCCCCGCATCCGCGTCGGCATCATCGGCACCGGCTGGATGTCCGACATGATCGTGCCGGACTTCCGTGCCCTCGACGCGTTCGAGCTCGTGGCGGTCGCCGGCCGCCATGCCGAGCGCACGCTCGCGTTCGCGGCGGACCGCGACATCCCGCACGCCGGATCGGTCGACGACCTGCTCGGCCGTGACGACCTCGACCTGCTCTACATCGCGACGACGCACGACAGCCACTTCGAGCTCGCGCGGCGTGCGCTCGAGCGCGACCTGCCGGTGCTCCTCGAGAAGGCGTTCACGATGGATGCCGCGGAGGCCGAGCAGCTCGTCGCGCTCTCGCGCGAGCGCGGGGTCTTCCTCATGGAGGCGATGTGGATGCGGTTCAACCCCGCGATCCGCCGCGTCGCCGAGCTGCTCGCCGACGGGGCGATCGGCGAGCCGCGCAACCTCGCCGCCACGTTCGGGTTCGTGATCCCCGATCCCACGCACCGGCTCTGGGACGCCGAGCACGGTGGCGGGTCGGCCCTCGACCAGGGCGTGTACCCCCTCGCGCTCGCCGACCTGCTGTTCGGGCCGTACGCGTCGCTCGCGGCGACCGGCTCCCGCCTCGGTCCCGACGGTGCGCCGACCGTCGTGGACGGCGAGCTCGCGGTCCTCCTCGGCTACGAGGACGGCCGCCAGGCGACCCTGGCGACCTCGCTCCGCTCGCTGCTGCCGTGCGACGCCTCGATCGGCGGCACCGCCGGCCGCATCCGGATCCTGCCCGCGTTCTGGGCGACCGAGGGCTTCGTGCTCGAGCGCCCCGTGGGCGGCATCGAGCACGACCGCGAGGAGGTGCTGATCCCGAAGGTCGGCAACGGCTACGTGCCGATGCTCGAGGCGGTCGCCGAGGCACTGCGCGACGGGCGCATCGAGCACGAGCTCAGCAGCCACGCCGCGACGCTCCGCGTCATGCGCACGGTCGACGCGGTGCTCGCGGCGGTCTGACGCGGCTCGTCTCCTCCTGACTCAGGCGGATGCCGCGGGCACCGAGCGTTCGCCGAGGCCGACCGCGTCGACGCCCGCGAGCCCGCCCAGCGCGAACGCCGTGACCGCGTCGAGCGTCGCATCTGCGCCGAGCACCCGCGCGTGGCCCGCACCCTCGGTGAGCACGAGCCGCGAGCGCCCGCCGTGGGCGTCGTGCAGGCGCAGCGACTCCGCGACGGCGACCTCGCGGTCGGCGCGGTCGTGCACGAGCAGCAGCGGGACGGCGTCGGGCAGCGGGTTCGACACGGCGTCGACCCGCACGAACGGCTCCGCGACGTCGGGCAGGACGCGCCGGGAGAACTCGCGGGCGAGCACGTCGGCGCTCGCGTGGCCGATGCCGACGCGGTCGGCGAACGAGTCGACGAGGTAGCGGGCGTCGCCCATGCCGGCGATCGCGACGACGCCGCCGGTCGCCGTGCCATCGCGCACGGCGGTGAGCGTCGCGAGGGCGCCGAACGAGTGCCCGATCACGAGGCTGAACATCCCATGGCGGCGCTGCATCGCCTCGATGCCCGCGAGGTAGTCCCGGATGTCGGTGTGCCGCCCGGCCGAGGCGCCGTTCGCCGGGGCGTCGAACGAGACGACGCGGAAGCCCTCGGCGCGCAGCTCCCGCACGATCGGCCCGAACTGCGACGCGCGACCGCGCCAGCCGTGCACGACGAGCACCGTCTCGGGCCCGCGGCCCCACGAGTACGTGACGACCTCGCGGCCGCGCACGGTTATCGTGCCGCCCTCGGCGTCCGCATGCACGGCGCGGTCGCTCGGACGTACGGGCAGCACGGGTCGCACCTGGCGGAACAGCGGCAGGGCGAGGCGCCCGGCGAGTGAGGGGGAGACCCGGTCGGCGGCGCGAAGCGCCGAGACGGCGAGGGTGGTGGCGGGGTTCATGACGGCCTCCGATGGTCGTGGCTCGCGGCATCCGCGGGTCGATCTTCAATCAATACGAACGATCGTACGTACACTATACGTACGATCGTGCGTAAACTACAAGACATGGACCAGGTCGACGGCCGACGACTCCGCGGCGACGCCTCGCGGCGCGTCGTGCTCGAGCGTGCGGCCGACCTCGCGTCGGTCGAGGGGCTCGACGGACTCTCGATCGGCCGCCTCGCGGCGGCCGCCGACGTGAGCAAGAGCGGCGTCGCGACGCTGTTCGGCTCGAAGGAGCGCCTGCAGCTGGCGACCGTCGAGGCGGCGGCGCAGCGGTTCCGCGAGCACGTGCTCGAGCCCGCGCGCGTCGAACCGCGCGGCGTGCGCCGCATCGCGGCCCTGCTCGACGCCTGGATCGCGTACTCGCGCGACCGCGTCTTCCCCGGCGGATGCTTCTTCGCCGCGGCCCTCGTCGACTTCGACGCGAAGCCCGGCCCCGTGCGCGACGCCATCGCCGCCGCCTACCGGAGCTGGAACGACTACCTGCGCATCTCGGTCGGGTACGCGATCGAGCAGGGCGAGCTCGATGCCGGCACGGATGCCGCGCTGCTGGCGTTCGAGTTCGTCGCCCTCCTCGACGCGGCGAACGCGCAGTCGGTCATGTCGGGGTCGCCCGCGCCGTATGCGTTGGCCCGCCGGGCGATCGCGCCGCGCCTCCTGGCGGCCGGTGCACCCGACGACGTCGTGCGCCGATTCCTCGACGTCGACGACCTCGCGGCCTGAGCGCGCGCCGGCGGCGCAGGTGCGCCGCGCCGCCGCCCGAGCCCGCTAGAAGCTCGTGACGAGGTCGCCCAGCACGTCGCTGACCTTGGTCGGGTCGGTGGCGTCGTAGTAGTGCGCGCCCGTGGCGCTGGAGATCGACTGCAGCGTCGCCACGTCCGCGTCGGCGCCGTACGCCAGCGTGAAGATGAGCACGGGCGTGTCGTGGTGCAGCGCCTTGAGGTTCTCGATCATCTGGTTGGCGTCGATGGTCGGGCCCATCGTCTCGTTCTTGCCGTCGCTCAGCAGCACGATGGCGTTGATGCGGTCGGGCTGGAAGTTGGCCGCCTGCTCGTGCGCGAACGTGTCGACCGCCGCGTAGAGCGGGGTGAACTCGATCGGCTGCAGACTGCCGAGTGCGCGCAGGAAGTCGGGGCGTGTGTCGCCGATGTCCTGCACGGGGCTCACGTTTCCCGGCGTGATCGGGCCGTCGTCGACCGAGGAGAACGCGGCGAGGCCGAGATTGTCGCCGGCCGAGAAGTGGCCGAGCGCCTCGGTGATGGCGTCCTTCGCCGCGGCAAGCTTCGTCTCGCCGGTCGCGATCGGCTCGTCCATCGAGCCGGAGACGTCGACGAGGAAGAGCAGCTGGGCGCGCTTGCGGACGTCGGGGAACGCGTCGTGCGCCGCGATGACCACGCGCTGGCTGGGGAAGGGGAGCCCGCCGTTCTCGGTCGGGTCGCCGAGCAGGCCGACCGACTGCACGATCGGGCTGAGCCCGCCGTTGAGGTCGCGGTAGCCCGTGTCGCGCACGATCTGCTGGCCCTGGCTGGTGCGGGCGAAGCGGATGAAGTCGGCGCCGGCGGCCTTCTCGGTCTCGTCGACCCACGGGCCCGAGAGCACGGCGCCCGGGTTGTCGGCGATGTAGTAGCCGTCGCTGGGGTAGATCGGCACGAGCGGCTCGGCCGGGGGCGTGCTCTCGATGCGGTTCACGCCGTCGCGGCTCGTGATGCCGCGGTTGTAGTCCCACACCGACTTCTCGTCGACGATGACCGCGGAGAGGAAGTCGGCGACCGAGCCGTTGTCGGCGGCCTGGCGGGCGTGCCAGAGGAAGTGCTCGGGCGTCGCCATGTAGTGGCTCGTGCTCAGCTCGTGCTGGCGCACCTCGTCGGTGATCTTCTCGTCTTCGATCTGGTCGGCGGTGAGGTCGGCGACGGAGCCCGCGGCGGAGCCGTACGACGCCAGCAGCGCCGCCTCGCCGGAGCTCGCGATCAGCGGGCTGGTCTTGCCGAGCTTGAACGATCCCCACTCGGGGTGGCCGAGGTCGGTCCAGAGGTTCTCGTCGTCGGCGGAGGAGAAGATGTCGTCCCACGTGGGGCGCGTCTGGTCCCAGCCGATGGCGGTCGCGAGCGACTTCGGCATGGCGAGCACGATGTCGGAGTACCCGATGCTCTCGGCCGCCTTCGGCACGCTCGCGCCGCCGCCGCTGTAGCGCGCGACCGAGAGCCAGGAGCTCGCGTCGGGGATCCAGACGATGGGCCGCTCGTCTTCGGCAAGGTTCTTGAAGTTCGCCGCGGCGTCCTCGGCCGCGAGGCCCGACTTGTCCTTCGTGACGACGACGTTGACGCAGTTGCCGTCGATGTCGCGGGGCTGCGCGTTGTAGCCCTCGGCGAGCTTGGTCACCATCTCGGAGTTCTCGAGCGAGGCGAGCACCTTCACCTGCGTGCAGGGCTCGGCGCCCTGCGCGGTGGCCGGCACGTCGTCCTCGAAGACGACGGGCTCGGCCGGCTTCGGCGTCGACGCGGTGGTCTCGGGCTGGCCGTTGTCCTGGTTCATGAGCACGGCGGCGGTGACGCCGCCTCCGACGAGCAGCACGAGGGCGGCCGCTGCCGCGGCCGAGATCCAGACGACGCGCCGACGGCGCCGCCGGCGCTCCTCCCGGAGCTGTCGACGGTCGCTGCTGCGCGATGGCAGGCCCGCGCTCATGGCGTCGCCTCGTACCGCCACGGGCCGGGGTAGGGCAGGCGGTCAGTGTGAGCGGAACGGGCGTCCAATGCGTGGCGCATCGAAGAATCCTTCAGTCCGGGGGTACTGGGATCGTCGTGAGCCTATCTCAGAACCCTGTGGAGAAGCCGAGCGTGTACACAGCAAGCATTCGGGAGGCGTTCAGGTCGTCGCGTCGAGCGGCTCACGTCGTGGCATTTAACATGCCGATGAAGACCGCGGTCCACCACGCGACCTGCGAGACGATGGCGCTCGTCATGAACCCGACGCGGGCCGCCCGGGGCAGCTGGCCGTACCTGGCCGTCGGGGGGACCCGGGCCAGGTCGGCGGTCCAGCGAGTCAGTGCGACCCCGTTGAGCGACAGCACGAGCACCGCGACCATCTTGATGATCGTGAGCGGGTTGTCGAGGTGCGGCTCGAGCAGCGCACCCGTCAGGAGCAACCCGAAGAGGCCCACCCAGATCGGCAGGATGAGCGTGCGGTCGGCCTGGCGCAGCTCGCGCACGGAGCTCCAGCCGGTGGCCCAGAGCAGCGCGTGCCAGTCGATCGCGAGCACCGCGCCGAGCCCCACGACGAGGGCGGCGAGGTGCCCGAACAGGGCGATGAGGTGCAGCCAGTCGGGCGGCGAGAGCAACTGGCTCACCCAGATGGAGAGCGCCCAGGCGACGGTGACGCCGAGGTACGCGAGCGCCCGCTGCCGCTGCCGGCGGCGCCGCTTCTCGCGGATCGTGATCGTCACGGCCGAGCCCACCCCTCGTCCGTTGCGGCCGAGCGCCGTCACGCTTCGAGCACGAGCGCGAGCGAGGTGTCCCCGCACGGGACGACGGCTTCGCCGCCCGGGAGGCTCGCAGCATCCGTTGCCGTGGCGTCGTCGCGCAGCGGCGTGAGCGCGTCGGCGAGGCCGTCGAGGCGCAGGAGCGCGCCGGTGGCCCGGCGCGCGTCGGTCGACGCGACGATGCGTCCCGAGGCATTGACGAGGGTGCACGGATGCCCCGACTCGCGGATCACCGGCAGCAGCACGCCCTCGAGTCGCGCGACGTAGAGGTCGGTGCCCACGAGGCCCGCCATCTCGCCGCCCACGCGCACGGGCGTGGTGATCGTGACCGTGTAGTCGTCGGTGCAGAGGTAGTCGACGTAGGGACCGGTGAGGTGCCGCGTCCCGGTGCGCGCCGGAACGCGCCACCACTCGAGGGTCGTGTAGTCGCGGAACTGTTCGGAATCGGGATCGCTCACGACCTCCAATCGTCGCAGCTTCGGATCGGGTCCGGCGCCGAACGTGTTCGATCCGCTGAGCCACCAGGCCAGGTGCCAGGGCGCATCGACGAGGAAGCCGGGTGCGGCGACGAAGCCGGCGCCCGTGATGAGCGTGCCGTCGCGCTCGAGCTCGGCGCTCACGAGGGCGGCCACGACGGGGTCGAGGGTGGCGGCGGTGGGCTCGGATGCCCCGGTCAGGGCACCCGCGAACGGGCCCTCGAGCTCGCGCTCGAGCACGTCCCGCCAGCCGTCGATCATGGCGAAGACGGGGTCGATCGTGGAGGCGATGCGCCGCGCGATGTGCTCGGCGGCGACGTCGACGGTGACGGTCATGGCCTCCCTCCTTCCGGTGTTGCAGTCCCGGAAGCCTCGACGGCGTCCGGCGTCGGCGCCTGCTCGAGGCGCACCTTCTCGTCGATGAGCCACTCCACGGCCGACGCGATGTGGTCGGTGGTCACGCGCCGTGCACGTTCGGGTTGCACGTCGCGGATCGCCTGGATGACCTCGAGTCGAGCGGTGCGACTGCGATCACGTGAATACTGCTCCCTCAGGCACAGCCAGAGCAAGGGCCCGGCCTCCGCCTGCAGGCGCAGCTCCTCGTGCACGAGCCGCGGCGACTGGCTCACGGCGGCCACCTCGAGCTGGAAGCGGCCGACCGCGCGGCGGGCTCCGCCGGGGGTCGTGAGGTCGGCGCGTGCGTCCACCTCGACGAGGCTCGCGAGGTCGTCCTCGCTCGCGCGGTCCGCGGCGATCTCGGCCGCCATGCCCGCGATCGCGGCGTAGTGCAGGGAGAGGTCGCGCAGCTCGATGCGGCTGAGGGCGCGCACGCGGTCGTCGACCATGCGGGCGGCCGCGTCGCGGTCGTGCGTGACGAAACTGCCGCCGTCGCGGCCCCGCCGGGTCTGCACGAGGCCCTTCTCGCGCAGGGCCACGAGCGCCTCGCGCGCCGTCACGACGGCGACGCCGAGGCTGCGCGCGAGGTCGGACTCGCTGGGCAGGCGCTCGCCGTCGCGGAGCACGCCGGCGACGATCGCGTCGGTCAGTCGCTGCTCGACGAGTTCGGCGCGACCGGCCCCGTCGAGCGGGGAGAAGACGACCGCGCGCGTGGCATCCGTGCGTCCCGTCGCCTGCGGCATCCGTTCCTCCCGTACCCGGCGTCTGGAAATCCGTGACAAGACCGTAACACGCAGGACTGGACGTAGACATCTGGATCCATATGATTTAGACGAACGCACATCGAAGGGGAGAGCGTCATGACCGACCAGCAGCCGGCCATCCGGCTCACCGGACTCACCAAGGAGTTCGGCGCCGTCACCGCCGTCGACCACGTCGACCTCGAGATCGCGGCGGGCGAGTTCTTCTCCATGCTCGGGCCGTCGGGCTCGGGCAAGACCACCGTGCTGCGGCTCATCGCGGGGTTCGAGCAGCCCACCGCCGGCACCATCGAGCTCTTCGGCACCGACGTGACCAAGCGCGCCCCGTTCGACCGCGACGTCAACACGGTGTTCCAGGACTACGCGCTGTTCCCGCACATGAACGTGCTCGACAACGTCGCCTACGGCCTGCGCGTGCGCGGCATCGGCCGCAAGGAGCGCAGCGAGCGCGCCCGCCGGGCGCTCGCCTCCGTGCGCCTCGAGCAGATGGCGGATCGCAAGCCGTCGCAGCTCTCGGGCGGCCAGCGCCAGCGCGTCGCGCTCGCCCGCGCCACTGTGGTCGAGCCGAAGGTGCTGCTGCTCGACGAGCCGCTCGGCGCGCTCGACCTCAAGCTCCGCGAGCAGATGCAAGTCGAGCTCAAGCAGATCCAGCGCGACCTCGGCATCACGTTCATCTTCGTGACCCACGACCAGGAGGAGGCGCTCACGCTCTCCGATCGGATCGCGGTGTTCAACGCGGGCGGGATCGAGCAGCTCGGCACGCCGGCCGAGCTCTACGAGCAGCCCACCTCGCGCTTCGTGGCCGACTTCGTCGGCACCTCCAACCTGTTCGACGACGAGCGGTCGCGCACGATCCTCGGTCGCGACGGCCACCACTCGGTCCGCCCCGAGAAGATGTCCGTCACCCGCGACGGCCTCCAGGGCGAGGGCGTGGTGAACGTCGCGGGCACCGTCGTCGAGGCCATCTACCTCGGCAGCGGCGTGCGGCTCGTCGTCGACCTCGACGACGGCACGCGCGTCAGCGTGCTCGAACAGAACGACCGCGATCGCGTCCATGACGACGAGCGCGGCGACCGGGTGGTCGTCTCATGGCACGACGACGACGTCGTGCCCCTGGGACCGGGCGTGCTCCCCGGGATCTCCGGCTGAGGCATCCGCCCACCGGACCAGCCCACCGCACCTGCAACTGCACATCACTGCACCACCTGCACTGCACAGAACAAGGAGAGAACCATGATGCGAATGCGCACCGCCGCTCGCGGCGCGACCGTGGGGCTCGCGATCGCCTCGGTCGCGCTGCTCACCGCCTGTGGCACGTCCCAGGCCGGCGGCTCCGGAGGCGGCGAGGCCGCCGAGGAGCTCGGCGAGATGGAGGGCCAGGTCTCGATCCTCGCCTGGCCCGGCTATGTCGAGGACGGCTCCAACGACCCCGAGGTCGACTGGGTGACGCCGTTCGAGGAGGACACGGGCTGCGAGGTCACGACCAAGACGTTCGGCACCTCCGACGAGGCCGTCAACCTCATGAAGACCGGCGAGTACGACGTGGTGTCGGCCTCGGGCGACGCGACCCTGCGGCTCATCGCCGCCGGCGACGTGGCTCCCGTCAACACCGACCTCATCCCGAACTACGCGAACGTCTACGACTTCCTCAAGGAGAAGGAGTGGAACTCGGTCGACGGCGTGCCCTACGGCGTGCCGCACGGCTACGGCGCGAACCTCCTCATGTACAACACGACGGTCTTCCCCGAGGCGCCCACCTCGTGGGACGTGGTGTTCGACAAGGCCGGCGACTACAGCGGCAAGGTCACCGCGTACGACTCGCCCATCTACATCGCGGATGCCGCGGTGTACCTGATGGCGCACCAGCCCGAGCTCGGCATCGAGAACCCCTACGCGCTCGACGAGGAGCAGTTCCAGGCCTCCGTCGACCTGCTGAAGGCCCAGCGCGCGCACGTCGGCGAGTACTGGTCGGACTACCTCAAGGAGATCCAGGCGTTCACGACCGGCGACTCGGTGGTCGGCACGACCTGGCAGGTCATCCAGAACGCCCTCGCGGGCGAGGGTGCGACGACCGACGTCGTCCTGCCCGAGGAGGGTGCGACCGGCTGGTCGGACACGTGGATGATCTCGTCGCAGGCGAAGAACCCGAACTGCGCGTACGCGTGGCTCGACTACATCGCGAGCCCCGAGGCGAACGCCACGGCGACCTCGTACTTCGGCGAGGCGCCCTCGAGCGACGAGGCCTGCGAGTTCCGCGACGACTGCGAGGCGTACCACGCCGGTGACGCCGACTACGCGTCGCAGATCTGGTACTGGACCACCCCGATCGAGGACTGCGTCGACGGTCGCACCGATGTGAAGTGCGTCGACTACGCGGCCTGGACCGAGGCCTGGTCGGAGATCAAGGGCTGACATTCCGGTCGTCGAGTAGCGGCGCGGGAGGCGACGCGTATCGAGACGCCACGACGGGTCTCGATACGCGTCGGCCTCCGGCCGGCGCTACTCGACCACCGGGATCCGAAAGGAATCCATGACGACGAACGCCCCGACGAGGCAACCGATCCGATCCCCCCGCGACACGCTCGCGCGGAAGGGGTCGGCCTTCCTCGCGACCCATCCCAGGGCGCGACTGGCCTTCCTGCTCACCGCGCCGCTGTTCTGGCTCGTCGTCGTCTACATCGTGGCGCTCGCGCTGCTGCTCGTCACCGCGTTCTGGTCGGTCGACAGCTTCACCGGCGAGATCACGACCGAGTTCACGCTCGACAACATCATCGAGGTCGTCACCGGCTCGCTCTACCAGGTCGTGACGCTGCGCACGCTCGGCGTCGCGCTGCTCGTCACCCTCATCGACGTGCTGCTCGCGCTGCCCATCGCGTTCTTCATGGCGAAGGTCGCGTCGCCGCGGATGCAGCGCGTGCTCGTGATCATGGTGCTGACCCCGCTCTGGGCGTCGTACCTCGTGAAGGCGTACGCGTGGCGGTCGGTGCTGTCGCAGGACGGCATCCTCGAGTGGCTCCTCGCGCCCTTCGGCGGGCACACTCCCGGGTACGGGCTCCCGGCGACCGTCATCACGCTCTCGTACCTCTGGCTGCCGTACGTGATCCTGCCGATCTACGCGGGACTCGAGCGCGTGCCCGACTCGCTGCTCGAGGCGTCCGGCGACCTGGGCGGCAAGACCTGGTCCACCCTGCGGCTCGTGGTGCTGCCGCTCATCTTCCCCGCGATCATCGCGGGCACGATCTTCAGCTTCTCGCTCTCGCTCGGCGACTACATCACGGTGAACATCGTCGGCGGGGCGAGCCAGATGCTCGGAAACCTCGTCTACACGAACGTGGGCGCGGCGAACAACCTGCCGCTCGCATCGGCGATCGCGCTCATCCCGATCGTGATCATCTTCGGCTACCTCTTCCTCGTGCGCCGCACCGGCGCCCTCGACAACCTCTAGGGGCGACGGATGCGACTCTCACGGCTCTCCCGCACGGTGCTCGGCATCGTCACGGCGTTGATCCTCGTCGTGGTCTACGTGCCCCTGCTCGTCGTGCTCGTGAACTCCTTCTCGACCTCGACGTCGCTGACCTGGCCGCCGCCCGGCTTCACGCTCGAGTGGTGGGGCCGCGCGTTCCAGAGCGCGGGCGCGCTCGAGGCGGTGTGGACCAGCGTGCAGATCGCCGCGATCGCGACGCTGATCTCGCTGATCCTCGGCACGCTCATCTCGCTCGCCCTGCAGCGGTTCTCGTTCTTCGGCCGCGACGCCATCAGCCTGCTGGTGATCCTGCCGATCGCGCTGCCCGGCATCATCACCGGTATCGCGTTGAACAACTTCTTCCGCACGATCATGGGCGTGCCGCTGTCGATCTGGACGGTCGTCATCGCGCACGCGACGTTCTGCATCGTGACGGTGTTCAACAACGTCATCGCACGCCTGCGCCGGCAGGGCACCAACCTCGAGGAGGCGTCGAGCGATCTCGGCGCCGGCGTCTGGACGACGTTCCGGCTCGTGACGTTCCCGCAGCTGCGCTCGGCGCTCCTCGCGGGCGGCCTGCTCGCCTTCGCGCTCTCGTTCGACGAGATCATCGTGACGACGTTCACCGCCGGGTCGGGCGTGACGACGCTGCCGATCTTCATCCTGAACAACATGTTCCGGCCGAACCAGGCGCCGATCGTCTCGGTGATCGCGGTCGTGCTCGTCGTCGTGTCGATCGTGCCGATCTACATCGCGCAACGGCTGTCGGGGTCGGAGCAGCAGCGGCGCTGAGCTGCGCAGATGTGCACCGATGCCGCGTCGCCGCGCACATCCGCGCGATTCACCGACCCTTCACCCACGGGACCCTTCCACCGCTCGACGTCGGTCCCCTAGTCTGACGAGGTCTCGGGGGGCACGTCGGCACCCCCGCGCGATGAAGCTGGGGAGCTCCGATGATCCGGTCCGTCCGCCCTGTCACCGCCATGGTCGTCGCAGCGTCGCTGCTCGCCGTCGGACTGGCCGCCGCTCCGGCGTCCGCCGCCGAGGCCGCGGTCCCGGCCGACGTGTTCATCAGCGAGTACGTCGAGGGCTCGTCGACGAACAAGGCCGTCGAGATCTACAACCCCACGGATGCCCCGATCGACCTCGGCGCCTACACGCTGCGGGTGTACTTCAACGGCGGCACGACCGCGAACGTCAACCAGGTGCTCAACGGCACGGTCGGCGCCGGCGACACGTTCGTCTTCGCCGACAACCTGCTCGCGGCGTTCGCCGACCAGACGACCGGGGCCGGCCTGTGGAACGGCGACGACGCCATCGTCCTCTGGAAGGGCACGAACGTCGTCGACTCGCTCGGGCAGGTCGGCTTCGACCCGGGCACCGAGTGGGGAACCGGCCTGACCTCCACCATGGACAACACGCTGCGTCGTGCGGCGTCCGTGTGCACGGGCGACACGAACCCGAACGACGCGTTCGACCCCGCCGTGGAGTGGATCGGGTTCGCGTCGAACACGTTCGACGGGCTCGGCTCCCACACCTGCGGCGAAGCGGGTCCGCAGCCGACGGTGATCAACGAGTTCTCGGCCTCCACGGCCGGCACCGACGTCGAGTACGTGGAACTGCTCGCCGAGCCCGGCACCGACCTCAGCGGCGTCCGCGTGCTCGAGATCGAGGGCGACGCCGGCACCTCGCTCGGCGTGGTCGACGAGGTGATCTCGTTCGGCGCCCCCGACGACGAGGGCCGCTCGCTCGCCTGGCTCCCCGCCAACGCCCTCGAGAACGGCACCATGTCGCTGCTGCTCGTCACCGGCTTCGCCGGCGCCCTCGGGGATGACCTCGATGCGAACGACGACGGGGCGATCGACGAGATCGACGGCCTCGACATCGTCGACGCGGTCGCCGTCCACGACGGCGGGCCGAGCGACCGCGCCTACGGCGGCACCGTGCTCACCGCCTCGTACGACGGCGGCGCCTTCACGGTCGGCGCGGCCTCGCGCATCCCCGACGGCGCCGACACCGACTCGACGGCCGACTGGGTGCGCAACGACTTCGACAAGGCCGGCATCCCCGGCAACGCCGGCACGCTCGTCAGCGGCGAGGCGGCCAACACCCCCGGGGTCCGCAACTCGCTCACGGTCGTGATCGTGCCGCTCCCCCCGGCCGACTGCGACGCACCCGTGGTGACGATCGGCTCCGTGCAGGGTGCCGGCGCCGCGTCGCCGGTCGTGGGTGCATCCGTCGAGATCGAGGGCGTCGTCACCGGCGACTTCCAGGTCGGCGGCTTCGACGGCTACTACCTGCAGGATGGCGGTGACGCGAACGCCGCGACCTCCGACGGTGTCTTCGTCTACGCGCCGACCGGCCTCGACGTCGCCGCCGGCGACGTGGTGCACATCGCCGGCACTGTCAGCGAGTTCTTCGGCATGACGGAGGTCACGGCGACCGCCAACTCGGTCTGCGACCAGGGGGCTCCGCTTCCCGCGCCCGCCGCGATCACCCTGCCGGCCGCGTCGCCCGACGTCTACGAGTCGCTCGAGGGCATGCGCGTCACCCTGCCGCAGTCGCTCTCGATCCTCGAGTTCTTCGAGTACGGCCGATTCGGCACGATCACGCTCGGCAGCGAGCGCCACATGACGCCCACCGCGGTGGTCGAGCCGGGGCAGCCGGCGACGGCCCTGGCGGCGGCGAACGCGCTCGACTCGATCACGCTCGACGACGGCCGCAGCGAGGAGAACCCCGACCCGGCGATCCACCCGAACGGCGACATCTTCACGCTCGCGAACTCGTTCCGCGGCGGCGACCTCGTCGCGAACGCGACCGGCGTGCTCGACTACCGCTTCGACACGTGGGCCGTGCAGCCCACGCAGGGGGCCGACTACCAGGCCGTGAACACGCGCGCCGCGAACCCGGTGCCCGAGGTCGGCGGCACGACGAAGGTGGCGAGCTTCAACGTGCTGAACTACTTCACGACGCTCGGTTCGCGCGGCGCGAACGACGCCGCCGAGTTCGCGCGCCAGGAGGCGAAGATCGTCTCGGCGATCGCCGCGATCGACGCCGACATCGTCGGCCTCATCGAGATCGAGAACAACGGCGACGTCGCGGTCGGCACCCTGGTGGACGCGCTCAACGACGAGGTCGGCGAGGGCACCTACGACTTCATCTCGACGGGCGTGCTGGGCACCGACGTCATCACGACGGCGCTCATCTACCAGCCGAGCGAGGTGGCGCCCACCGGCGCCCACGCCGTGCTCGACTCGTCGGTCGATGCCGACTTCGACACCGACTTCAACCGCCCGGCGCTGGCGCAGACCTTCACCGACCTGCAGGCCGGCGGCGAGGTCACGGTCGTCGTGAACCACCTGAAGTCGAAGGGCTCCGACTGCAACGACGTCGGCGACCCCGACCTCGGCGACGGCGCAGGCAACTGCAACGTCACCCGCACGAAGGCGGCGAAGGCGCTCTCGAAGTGGCTGGCCGGGGACCCGACGGGCCAGGGAGCCGGCAACGAGCTCATCATGGGCGACCTGAACTCCTACGACAAGGAGGATCCGATCGACGCGTTCCGCGCGGCCGGGTACACGGACCTCGTGCGCGAGTTCCAGGGCGAGGAGGCGTACTCCTACGTGTTCGACGGCCAGCTCGGATACCTCGACTACGCGCTCGGCGGCACGAGCATCGTCGACCGGATCACCGGAGCCGAGCCGTGGCACATCAACTCCGACGAGCCGAGCCTGATCGACTACGACATGACGTTCAAGAAGCCGGCGCAGGACGCGCTCTTCGCGCCCGACGAGTGGCGTTCGAGCGATCACGATCCCGTCGTCGTGGGACTCGACCTCGACGTCGTCGCGCCCGAGCTCGCCGTCACCGCCTCCAACGAGGTCGTCTTCCCGCCGAACGCCAAGTGGCGCTCGATCACGTTCGACGTCGCGGCGACCGACAACGTCGACGCCGATGTCACGGTAGAGGTCGTGGGCGTTCAGGCCACCGGCCACAAGGCGGAGATCCGCAAGGTCTCCGACACCGAGGTCGAGGTGCTCGCTCGCCAGGGCGCGACCTACGCGGTAACGTTCCAAGCGACCGACGACTCGGGCAACGCCACGACCCAGACGGTCACGATCCGCGTGGCGCCGTGAGGTGACGGGACATGGACAGCTTCGCGAGTGAGTTCCGGGCGACGCTGCCGGCGTGGCTCGTGGAGGAGCTGCCGACCCTCACTGCGAAGGGTCCGCTCGCGACCGAAGCCGAGCGCATGGCCCTCGCCAACCGCCTCGCCGACCAGAACTGGCGGGCGGGTAACGGCGGGCCGTTCGCCGCGGTCGTCGTCGACGCGGCATCCGGCGAACTCGTGTCGGTGGGCGTCAACGTCGTGCTCGCCTCCGGCCTCAGCTCGCTGCACGCCGAGGTCATGGCGCTGAGCCTCGCGCAGCAGCGCCTCGGGCGTTGGGACCTCGGCGCCGACGGGGCGGACCTCGAGCTGGTGGTCAACTGGCGCCCGTGCGTCATGTGCTACGGCGCGACCATGTGGTCGGGCGTCCGTTCGCTGTCCATCGCCGGCGAGGGGTCGGAGGTCGACGAGCTCACCGGGTTCGACGAGGGGCCGATGCACGACGACTGGATCGGCGAGTTCGAGCGTCGCGGCATCCGCGTCTCGATCGGGGTCGGGTACGACGAGGCGATCGAAGTGTTCCGTGCGTTCGGCGCGTCGGACGCCGTCGTCTACAACGCGCGCGGGGCCGGCGGGGTCTAGCGGCGGCCGCGGCATTCACGTCGGCGCGGGTGCGGATCGGGGTTCGGGCGGGGATCGCAGGGATCGCATGCCGATCGACAACGAGGTCTACGACCGGCTCGGGGCGGGCTGGTGGGACGAGGACAACCCGCTGAACATGCTGCACGGCAGCTGCACGCCGGGGCGCATGGCGTACTTCCGCGACGTGCTCGGGCGACGCGGGACGGCCGGCGGCCGCACACTCGACATCGGATGCGGCGCGGGCTTCATCACCGAGGAGCTCGCCGGCCTCGGCTTCACCGCGACGGGCATCGATCCGTCGTCGGTCGCCATCGAGGCGGCCCGCGCGCACGCGACGCAGGGTAGGCTGGCGATCGAGTACGTGGTCGGCGTCGGCGAACAGCTGCCGTTCCCGGATGCCGCGTTCGACCTCGTCACCTGCTGCGACGTGCTCGAGCACGTGCGCGACCTCGACCGCGTGGTCGCCGAGACGGCTCGCGTCCTGCGGCCGGGCGGGCTGTACCTCTTCGACACGATCAACCGCACGCGCCTGAGCCGGCTGCTCGCGATCCGGGCGATGCAGGAGTGGCGGCTCACGCGCATCGTGGACACGTCGATCCACGAGTGGTCGATGTTCATCACGCCGGAGGAGCTCGAGGCGACGCTCGACCGGCACGGCCTGGAGCTCGGGGAGCTGGCCGGGCTGGCGCCGCGCGCGTCATGGCCGACGATCGTCGGGGCGCTGCGCGCGACGCGCCGCGGCCGGATCGGCTACGGCGAGCTCAGCCGCCGCCTCGACTTCGGTCGCGTGGAGTCGCTCGCCCTGTCGTACATGGGCTTCGCGGTGCGTCGCGGGTGACACGACGGAGCCGGGAGCACGCGTGGCGTGCTCCCGGCTCCGTGCGGCGGCGTCAGGCCTCGGGGTGCGGCCGTCCGTGGTGACGGTGACCGCGCCCCTTGCCCTTCCGGTCCTCGTGCACGTGCACGTGGACGTGGACGTCCTGTTGGGGATGTCCGGCGAAGCCGGGACGCGGGCCGAAGCCCGGGCGCGGGCCGAAACCCTCACGGCCGAAGCCGTGCGGGCCGAAGCCGTGAGCGGCCTCGGGGTCGAATCCGTGGGGGGCGCCGAACCCGTGGGGGGCGCCGAACCGACGGCCGAAGCCGTGGCGGTGGCCCCATCCGTGCCGGCGTCCGCCGCGCTTGCCGCGCGGCATCGGCTGCGACTCGTCCCAGCCGAGCTCGCGGGCCACGGCCTCGAGGGTCCGCAGCGTGGTCGCGAAGTCCTCGGGGGGCACCGCGCCGGCGATGCGCTCGCGGAGCGTGGAGACCTGCTCCTCGAGGCGCGCGAGCGCCTCACGACCCGACTCGGTGAGCACGGGCGGGACGCCCTCGACCCAGCCGCGCTCCACCAGGTGGTGCAGGGCGTGGGGCTTGGCGCGGAGCCGCTCGGCGAGCCGCTCGTCCGTCGCCGAACCGGCGAGCAGGTTGAGCAGCCGCCAGTCGCGGCGCGTGATGCCGTCGGCGGCGAAGAGCGCCTCCATCTCCTCGGAGAGGCGACGGTCGACGACCTTCAGCCAGAAGCCGAAGGGGCGGTCGGTGCCCGCGGATGCCGCGGTGGGCTCCTCGTCGGGGCGGTCGGGCTGATCGGGGTTGATCTGATCGGTGGTCATGGTGTTCCTTCCTCGGTGCGCCGTGTGGGCGCCCGGCGCGCGATGCGCGTCCATTCGATATTGCATGTCATGTGACATGTATATGTAGGATGACATGTATGAGCGCAGGTCGTCAAGGCGGACTCGGCGGATCCTCAGGTTCGGGCGGCTCGGGTGGGTCGAGGGGCGGCCGATCAGGCGGGAGCGGCGGCTCGGGCGGCTCGGGCGGCGACGATGCGTCCGACCCGATCGCGGCGATCGAGGCGGCGCTCGGCGCGTTCCGTGGGCGCGGACCCGGCGGTCCTTGGGGGCCCGGACCCTTCGGGCCGGGAGGCCCCGGCGGGCCCGGCGGCCCGGGCTTCGGCCCCGGCCCGTTCGGACGCGGTCCCGGCGGCTGGGGCGGCAGGCCGGGCGGGCATGAGGATCACGACGGCCCGTTCGGCTCGCACGCGCACCACGACCACGGCGGTCCGGTTCGGCACGGCGGGCCAGGAGGCCGCGGCGGACACGCGGCGATGCGCCTCCTCATGGTGCTCTCGCACCGAGGACCGAGTTCGGTGGGCGACGTCGCCGCCGCCATCGGCGTCGACCAGCCCCGTGCGAGCCGGCTCGTGCAGGCCGCGGTGGACGCCGGCTACGTGCGGCGCGAGGTCGACCCGAACGACGCGCGCCGCAGCATCCTCGTGATCACCGACGGCGGACGCACCGCGCTCTCATCGGTGCTCGACCACCGTCGGGCGTCGATCGAGCGCGCCCTCGCCGACTTCTCCGACGAGGACCGCGCCGAGTTCGCCCGCCTCCTCACGCGCTTCGCGGAGGCGTGGGGCCGCACGCACGGCTGACCGCGCGCCGATGCCGCGCGCCGAGTCGTGCGCGCTCTGCCCGTCAGCGCAGCGACAGCTCCACGGGCACGGGCTGCGGCTCGAACCCGGCGGCGCGCACGGCGGCCGCGTCGTGCCGCAGGCAGGCGACCGCGCGGCGCGGGTCGTCGCCGGCGACGTCGGGGATCGTGAGCCCGGGATCGACGGTCGCGCAGGCGTCGAACGCGAACGCGCACCGGTCGCGGAAGGGGCATCCGGCGCCGAGGCGCGCGAGGTCGGGCGGCGAGCCCGGGATGCCCGACAGCTCGCGCCGCGGTCCGCGCAGCGGCGGGAACGAGTGCAGCAGCGCCGACGAGTACGGATGCCGCGGGCGGTGGTAGATGTCGAGCGCGGGCGCGTCCTCGACGATCTCGCCGGCGTACATGATCGCGATGCGGTCGGCGATCTCGATGAGCAGCGACACGTCGTGCGTGATGAAGACGACCGAGAATCCGAGGCGCTCGCGCAGGTCCGCGATCTGCTCGACGATCTGCCGCTGCATCACCACGTCGAGGGCGGTCGTCGGCTCGTCCATGATGAGCACCTGCGGGTCGAGCGCGAGCGCCATCGCGATCATGACGCGCTGGCGCATGCCGCCTGAGAGCTGGTGCGGGTATGACCGCAGCCGGTCGGGCGAGATGCCGACGAGCTCGAGCAGCTCGGCCGAGCGCTCGAGCGCCTCCTGCTGCGACACCCCGGGGCGGTGGGCACGGATGCCGTCGGCGATCTGCCGCCCGATGCGGAACACGGGGTTGAGCGAGTTCATCGCGCCCTGGAACACGATCGCGAGGTCCTGCCAGCGCGACGCCCGCAGCTGCGTGTCGTCGAGGCGCAGGATGTCGGTGGTCGTGCCGTCGCGGTCGGTGAAGAGCACCTCGCCGCCCGTGATGAGCCCCGGCGGCGGCAGCAGCCGCGTCGCCGCGTACGCGAGCGTGGACTTCCCGCAGCCCGACTCGCCCGCGAGCCCGAGCACCTCGCCGCGTCCGAGCGTCAGCGACACGTCGCGCAGCACGTGCACCGGGTCGGCGTCGTAGCCGTAGTCGACCGAGAGGTTGCGGATCTCGAGCACCGGGTCCTTCACCGGCACGAGGGCGCTGCCGTGTCCGGCGGGGGTGGTGAGCGTCATGCGCGGTCCTCCTTCGCGAGCGGTGCTGATGTCGAGCGAGCAACGGATGCCGCGGTGCCGGCCCCCGCCCCAGCTGCCCGGTGCACGACCGGCGTGAACCCGATCCGCGGGCGGATGCCGCGTTTGCGCAGCGTGCGGGCGTGCAGGCCCGTGGAGCGCAGGCGCGGGTTGACGAACTCGTCGATGCCGAAGTTGATGAGCGTGAGCGCCATGCCGAGCAGCGCGATGCAGAGCCCGGCGGGGATGAACCACCACCAGGCGCCGCGCTGCAGCGCGAGCTGGCTCTGCGCCCAGAACAGGATCGTGCCCCAGTTCCAGTCGCCGCCCGATCCGATGCCGATGAACGCGAGCGTGATGAGCGACAGCACCGCGAACATGACCGTGCCGACGAAGCCCGACGCGATGATCGCCGTGAGATTCGGCAGGATCTCGGCCATGACGATGCGCCACGTGCGCTCGCCGTTGGCCCTGGCCGCCTCGACGAAGTCCCGCTTGCGCAGCGACAGCGTCTGCGCGCGCAGCACGCGGGCGCCCCACGCCCAGCCGGTCACGGCGATGACGACGGCCACGGTGAGCCCGCCGGCGCTCGGCAGCTGCCCGGCGATGATGATGATGAGCGGCAGCTGCGGGATCACGAGGAAGATGTTCGACAGCGCCGACAGTGATTCGTCGCCCACACCGCCGATGAAGCCGGCGGTCACGCCGACCACGACGCCGATGAACGTCGCGAGGATGCCGGCGACGAAGCCCACGACCATGACCCCGCGGGTGCCCACGATGAGCTGCGAGAGCACGTCCTGCCCGAGGTGGGTCGTTCCCATCCAGTGCTCCCACGACGGGGGCTGCAGGATGTCGTCGCTCTGCGCGCTCGGGTCGTAGGGCGCGATCCACGGGCCGATGATCGCGATGAGCGTGAAGAACCCGAGGATCACGAGGCCCGCGACGGCCTTCGAGTTGCGCAGGAACACGAACCGGCCGGGGCGACGCCGGCGGCGGGGCACCGACGGCATGACGCCGGTCACCGGTGCACCGGACGGACCGGTGACCTGGTCCTCCTCGATGAGCGTGATGTCGACGGTCATGTCAGCCCTCCTGCCGGGTGCGGGGGTCGAGTGCCGCGTAGACGAAGTCGGCGAGGATGTTCGCCACGAGCACCGCGATCGTGATGACGAGGAAGCACCCCTGCATGAGCGGGTAGTCCTTGGCGTTCACGGCGTTGAAGAGCATGAAGCCGATGCCCTGGTAGCTGAAGACCATCTCCATGATGAGCGTGCCGCCGACGATGAACCCGAGCGACAGCGCGAAGCTCGACACCTGCGGCAGCACCGCGTTGCGCGCCGCGTAGCCCGTGCGCACGGCCCGCTCCGAGAGTCCCTTCGCTTGGGCGACGGTGACATAGTCCTCCGACGAGACCGTCACGACCATGTTCCGCATGCCGAGGATCCAGCCCGCGATCGACGAGATCACGATCGTGAGCGCGGGCAGCGTGCCGTAGTAGATGACCGAGCCGACGAACTCCCACGACCAGCCGGGCACGAGCGAGCGGTCGTAGCTGCCGCTCGCGGGGAACCAGCCGAGCGTGACCGAGAACACGAAGATCGCGATGAGCGCGAGCCAGAAGTACGGCACCGCCGAGAAGAAGGTCGAGATCGGCAGCAGCGAGTCGGCCCACGTGCCGCGGCGCCAGCCGATGCCGGTGCCGATGAGCGTGCCGATGACGAAGCTGATGATGGTCGCGACGCCCACGAGGCCGACGGTCCACGGCAGGGCCTGGTTGATGAGGTCGCTCACCGGGGTCGGGAAGTAGGCGAACGAGACGCCGAGGTCGCCGCTCAGCAGGGTCTTCCAGTAGTCGAGGTACTGCTGCCAGAGCGGCACCTGCTGGTCGAGGCCGAAGAGCGCGTAGAGCGAGTCCATCGCGTCCGTCGAGATGCGGCCCTGGTTCTTCGCGATGAGTGCTTTGACCGGATCGCCGGGCATGAGCCGGGGAATGAAGAAGTTGATCGTGACCGCGGCCCAGAGGGTGATCACGTAGAAGACGAGTCGACGGCCGATGAACCTCATGCGACGGGCTCCTCGACGGTCGGGCGCTCGCCGAAGGCCTCGAGCACCGAGTCGAGCTCGGGTCGTCCGTCGCGGTCGGAGTAGCCCCAGCAGGCGGCCTGCCGGCCCTCGCCGACCTCGGCGAGCGGGGGGACCTCGGCACGGCAGAGGTCGGTGGCGAACGGGCAGCGCGGGTTGAAGCGGCATCCGCTCGGTGGCCGCACGAGGCTCGGCGCCTCGCCGCGGGCGCCGTGGGCGCGGGCCTCGAGGTCGTCGGGGTCGGGCGCCGACCGCACGAGCAGCTGGGTGTACGGATGCTTCGGGTCCTGCGTGACCGACTCGCTGTCGCCGGTCTCGACGACGCGTCCGGCGTACATCACCATCGTGCGGTCCGCGAAGTACCGCGCCGACGCGATGTCATGCGTGATGTAGAGGATCGCGATGCGCAGCCGGACGCGGACGTCCTTGAGGAGGTTCAGGATGCCGAGCCGGATCGACACGTCGAGCATCGAGATCGGCTCGTCGGCGAGGAGCACCTCGGGGTTCGCGGCGAGGGCGCGGGCGATCGCGACGCGCTGCCGCTGCCCGCCCGAGAGCTCGTGGGGGTACTTGTCCACGTACCGCTCGGTCGGCCGCAGCTGCACCCGGTCGAGGAGCTCGTCGAGCGCGGCCTCGAGCTCGTGGCCGCGGAGGGCTCCGCGGTGGATGCGCAGGCTGCGGGTGAGCGTGTAGCGCACGGTGTGCACGGGGTTCAGCGACCCGAACGGGTCCTGGAAGATCATCTGCACGCGCCCGACGTAGCGGCGGAACGCGCGGCGACCCTTGGCGGCGGCATCCGAGCCGTGCAGCAGGATCGTGCCCGACGTCGCGGGCATGAGCTGCCCGAGGAGCCGGGCGATGGTCGACTTGCCCGAGCCCGACTCGCCGACGAGGGCGACGACGCGGCCGCGGTGGAGCTCGAGGTCGACGTCGTCGACGGCGTGCACCACGTCCTTCGAGCGGATGCCGCGGACCGGGAAGTGCTTGCTGAGGCGCACGGCCTGCAGCACCGGGGTTTCGGGTTCGTGGGCTTCGTTGCTCATCTCACTCACCAGGGGTTCGGGTCGGTTCGGGTGCGGTGCGGCGGATTCGGGGAGGCATCCGCCGCACCACACCGGGGGTCACTCGGTGATGCGGGTCACTTCGTGGGCTCGAGCTTCGAGAGGATGAGCGCCGCCTGCGGACCCGTGGGCTGCGGGTTCGCATAGGGGTCGTCCTCCGAGGGGAAGCCCGTGTAGTTCACCGTGGAGTACTGTGCCACGGCGGGGCGCGACCAGATCACCAGGCCGGGCGCGTCGTTCACGAACGCGTCCTGGATCACCTGCATCGCCTCGGCGCGGGTCGCGTCATCCGATGCGCCCTTGAAGGCCGCGAGCGCCTGGGTGACCGCGTCGTTCTGGTAGCGGCCGAAGTTCCAGTTCGCGGTCTCGCCGAGCGGTACGTACGACGCGCCGTCCATGATGTTCGAGTAGAGGTTCCACGGCGTCGAGCCGCCGTCGGTCCAGTGCAGGGTCGCCTGGAAGTTGCCGAACGGGATGATGTCGTTGAACCACGTGTCCTGCACGGCCGGCTCGACGGTCGCGGTGGCACCGAGCTCCTCGGCACCCGCCTTGATGATGTCGAGCGCCGACAGGTAGTCGCTCCAGCCCGCGGGGTTGGTGAGCGTGAAGGTCACGGCGGTGCCGTCGGGATCGACGAGCTTGTCCGACGAGTCCCAGGTGTAGCCGGCGTCGGTGAGGAGCTGCTTCGCCCCGTCGACGTCGACCTCGAGCTCGGCCCCGTCGAACTCCGGCGCGATGTACGCGTCGCCCGACGGCTGCGGCAGTCCCGTGACGCTCGAGATCTGCGGCCACACGCCGTAGCCGGCCTTCTCGGAGATCTCGGCGCGGTCGACGACGAGGTTGAGCGCCGTGCGGAACGCGGGGTCGTCGAACGGCTTCGTCTCGTTGTTCAGGTAGAGCACGTCGACGCCGAAGCCGCCGCCCGCCACCTGGTGGAAGTGCTCGGGATCCTTGGCGATGAACGTGTTCTCGTAGTCGGGGATGAACGTCCAGCCCCACTGCGCCTCGCCGGTGGTGAGCGCCGTGGTCAGGCCGTTGTTGTCGTTGAACGTGTCGTAGCGCAGGGTGCCGACCTTCGGCTGGCCGCCCCAGTAGTCGGGGTTCGGCTTCATGGTGACCGACTGCGGCGTGAACTGGTCGAGCAGGTACGGCCCGGTGCCGATCATCTCGTCGTCGGTGAACTGCACCGGGTCGACGTCGGCCCAGATGTGCTCGGGCACGATGAGCAGCTTGTAGAGCTTGTCGCGGTTGACGTACTGCGAGGTCGTGAAGTCGACCGTGACCTGGTTGCCGTCGACCGAGATGTCGCCGTATTGGTCGGGGAAGTCGATGTTCAGCTCGGGGGTGTCCTTGCGCAGCTGGATCGAGAACGCGATGTCGTCGGCGGTGAAGTCCTCGCCGTCCGACCACTTCACGCCGTCGCGCGCGGTGATGATCGCCTGCGTCGAGTCGTCGTTCCACTCGACCGACTCGGCGAGCCACGGGGTGGGGTCGTCGGTGGGGTGCAGCTCGTTGATCTGCATGAGCGACTCGTACACGACGTACGCGTAGCCCAGCGAGAGCGAGGCCGAGCCGGTGGCGAGCGGGTTCTGGTTCGGCGCCTGCGGTCCGTTCGGCATGCCGATCGTCAGCACCTTGTTGCTCGCGTCACCGCCCCCGCCGCCCCCGGCACTGCACCCGGTGAACGCCAGGCCGGCGGCGACCACGAGGGCGCCGGCGGCCAGGATGCTCTTTCGCATTTCCATGCCTCCTTGCATTTCTGTGTGAGTTGGTGCGTTGGTGTTGCGTGGTGCTCAGCCGCGGATCGGCACGCCGATCTCGAGGCGGAGGTCTCGTGAGGACCGGCCGACGTGCGCGCGGTAGGCGCCGGGCCGGAGGGTGAAGCGCGCGGCATCCGTCGACCAGGTCTCGAACGCGCGGCGGTCGATGGGCAGGTCCACGGTGGCGGTGCCGCCCGCGACGACGTCGACGACCGCGAAGCCGGCGAGCCAGCGCAACGGGCGGTCGGGGTCGGATGCCGCGTCGGCCGGGTCGGCGGCGAGGTAGAGCTGCACGACCTCGCGCCCGTCGCGGGCGCTCGTGTTCGCGATCGTGACGCGCACGACGGCGGCGACATCGGCTTCGGCGGATGCCGCGTCGATGATCTCGACCGAGCGGTACTCCCACTCGGCGTACCCGAGCCCGAACCCGAACTCGCGGGCGGGGGTGCGACCGAGCCGGTCCCAACCGCGGTGGCCCACGTCGAGGCGCTCGGTGTACTCGATCACGCCGTCGACGGGGATGCCGTGCGGCACGGGCACGTCCTCCTCACGGGCGGGGAGGGTCCACGGCAGGCGGCCGCTCGGCTCGATCGCGCCCGTGAGCACCGCGGCGAGCGACGTGCCGGCCTCCTGTCCGGGCAGCCACCACCAGAGCACCGCGGACACCTCGTCGAGCCACGGCAGGATCACCGGGGCGCCCGCGTTCACGACCACGACCGTGCGCGGGTTGGCGGCGGCGACGCGGCGCACGAGCTCGTTCTGCCGGGCGGGCAGCGCGAGGTCGGGGCGGTCCCAGCCCTCGGACTCGGTCTCGGGGTTGGTGCCCACGACGACGACCGCGAGGTCGGATGCCGCGGCGGCCGCCACGGCCGCGTCGAGCTCCTCGTCGATCGTGAGCCCCGGTGCACGGTAGCGGAAGTGCACGCGCACGAAGCGCCCGTACGACTCCCCGTCGACGACTTGCGCGTCGACCTCCACGCGGGCGAGCCGCGGGGCGTCGACTTCGACCACGGCCTCGACGCTGGGCGGATTCGCGTAGCTGGAGTTCAGCACGACCTCGACGCCGACGGGCTCGTCCGACGAGCCCTGCAGGACGCCGTCGACCGTGACGCGGTGCGCGCCGACCGGCGCGAGCTCGATCACGTGCCGGCCGACCGCGCGCAGTTCGACGTCGGTGGTGAGGCGGGCGGATGCCACGGCGGCGTCGTGCACGGGAAACCAGAGGCTCGCGGCATCCGGCACCTGCAGCGACTCGCGCACGGCGCCGTCGGCATCGAGCAGGTCGATGCGGATGCCCGGCTCGCCGTCGGGTGTCGTGAGGAGCTCGCCCGGGGCCAGCGGGGCGCCGACCGTCGCCGCGCCGCCGCGATGCAGGGCGACCTCGGCGTCCGGGAACGCGGCACGAAGGGCGTCGATCGGCGCGCTCACGTGCGGTGGCGTCACGAACGCGCTGCCGCCGCCCTGGGTGAACGGCTCCACCGCGTTGTGGCCGATGAGCGCGATGCGGCGGGGGCCGTCGGCGCCCGTTGCGACCGGGAGCAGACCACCCTCGTTGCGCAGCACGACGGTGGAGCGGGCCGCGGCCTCGGTGAGGAGCGCGACGACCTCGTCGGACGCGGGGTCCTCGGTCGCGCCGCTCGCGTCGTAGGGCAGGACCTCGCCGGCCAGGCCGCTGAGCGCGCCGACCCGCTCGGCGAGGCGCAGGATGCGGGCGACCTTGTCGTCGATCGCCGACTCGGGCACGCGTCCGTCGCGGACCGCGTCGAGGAGCCCCTCGGCCCACGGGCCGCCGGGACCGGGCATCACGAGGTCGAGGCCGCCGAGCGCCGGCTCGACCGCCGTCTTCGTGGCGAGCCAGTCGCTCACCACGACGCCGTCGAAGCCCCACTCGCCCTTGAGGATGCCGTTCAGCAGCGGACCGTGCGCGGTCGCGGTGGCGTCGACGCCGTTGCGGGTGAGGCCGTTGTAGGCGGCCATGATCGTCCAGACGCCGGCGTCGACCACGGCCTCGAACGGCGCGAGGTAGACCTCGCGCAACGTGCGCTCGTCGATGCGCGAGAGGTACTCGGTGCGGTCGGTCTCGGTCTCGTTGCCGACGAAGTGCTTCACGCACGCGGCGACGCCCTGCTCCTGGATGGCGCCGACGAACGCGACGGCGAGGCGCGCGGTGAGCAGCGGGTCCTCGGCGAGGCACTCGAAGTGGCGGCCGCCCACGGGGCTGCGCTGCAGGTTCACGACGGGCGCGAGGATCACGTCGACCGCCTTTCGCCGCGCCTCCGCCGCCATGAGCGCGCCGAGGCGGGCCTGCAGGTCGACGTCCCACGTCGCGGCGGTGGCCGACGGCGCCGGCAGCTGGGCCGAGGCCAGTCCGTCGTCGCCCGTGCCGCGCACGCCGATCGGGCCGTCGGACACCGTCATCGTGCGCAGGCCGATCGCGGGGATCTCGCGCAGCGTCCAGGTCGCGGCGCCGGTCAGCAGGGCGACCTTCTCGTCGAGGGGGAGCGAGGCGGCGGCGGCCGCGGCGTCGAAGCCCCGGCCCTGCGCGATCGTCTCGGTGCCGGAGAGGGATCCGCTCTCGTCGAGGGCGCCGGTGGCGGTCGTTGGGGTCACGCCTATACTCCATTCACAGCTCGTCGTTGAGTGACGAACGACATGCTGGCACACTTACTGACTTGTAAGTAAGTTTGGAAGAGTCACAGTTCGGTAACGGCGTGCCCGGGTCCGTTCCGGGGCCGCGTCACGAGTGCTGCACTCGACTCGCGAGCCTCGTCGGGGCCTCCGGCAGAACAGCGGATGCCGCGGCGGCGAGCCGCACAGGAAGGGAACACCGTGGTGGAGACAGCGCGAGACGACACGCGCAGCCGGCCCGCCGCCGAGCGCGTGCAGCGCCCGCAGGCGCGCACGACCGAGCGCCGCGAGGCGGTGCTGAAGGCGGCGATGAACGTCTTCGGCGCGCGCGGATACAACAAGGGCGCCCTCGTCGAGGTGGCCGAGCAGGCGGGCATGACGCATGCCGGCGTGCTGCACCACTTCGGGAGCAAGGAGGGCCTGCTCGTCGCGATGCTGAAGTACCGCGACGGCGAGGAGGTCGCGGGCGTCCCGGCCCGCGCGCAGACCGAGGGTCCGGCGTTCCTGCAGCACCTCGTCGACACCGTCGAGGAGAACACGCACCGGCGCGGCGTCGTGCAGGCGTACTCCGTGCTCTCGGGCGAGTCCGTCACCGACGGGCATCCGGCGCACGACTACTTCCAGGGGCGCTTCCACGTCCTCCGGGCGAAGATCGCGGGCGTGCTCGGCGAGGTGTCGGGCAACACCGACCAGCAGGAGCTCGAGGACGCGGCATCCGCCCTCATCGCGATCATGGACGGCCTGCAGGTGCAGTGGCTGCTCGAGCCCGAGGCCATCGACATGCCGCGCATCCTCAGCCGCACGATCGACGAGCTCGTCGACCGCCTCAAGCGCGGCTGAGCCGCAGGCTCACGGATGCCGCGGGCGCGCGCCTACGCAGCCGGCGCCCCCGACCGCTCGGGCACGCGCACGAACAGCATCATCACGAAGCCGGCCGCGAGCACGATGATGATGCCGAGGATGCCCCAGTACGTCGCGCCCGCGATGCCGATGAACAGCGACCAGAGCAGCGGCGAGAGGAAGCTCGCCGCGCGGCCGGTCGTGGCGTAGAGGCCGAAGATCTCGCTCTCGCGGCCGGCCGGCGTGACGCGCGCGAGGAACGATCGGGACGCCGCCTGCGCAGGTCCGACGAAGAGCGTGAGCACGAGCCCGAAGACCCAGAACACGAGCTTGCCCGCGTCGTGCAGGAAGAACACGAGCAGGCCCGACACCACCAGTCCGCCGAGGGCGACGAGGATGACGGCCCGCGCGCCGAACCGGTCGTCGAACCGGCCCGCGAGGATCGTCGACAGGCCCGCGAGCAGGTTCGCGGCGACGCCGAACAGCAGCACCTCGTTCGAGGTGAAGTGGAAGGCGACCGCCGCGATGACGGCGCCGAACGCGAACACGCCGGCCAACCCGTCGCGGAACACGGCGCTCGCGAGCAGGAACCAGAACGTGGGCCGCGACTCGCGCCAGAGCGCCTTGATGTCCCGCACCAGCACGGCGTAGCCGCGGAAGAACCCGACCTTCTCGCGGTGCGCGGCGGGCGGCGCCTCGGGCACGTACGCGAAGATCGGCCAGGCGAACAGGATCGCCCAGATGGCGCAGCCGACCGCGATGACGCGGTACGCGAGGCCGTTGTCGGTCGGCATGCCCCACCAGTCGAACGTCGTCGCCACGACCACGAGCACGAGCGCGATGATCCCGCCGATGTAGCCGAGCCCCCAGCCGAGGCCCGACACCTTGCCGACCGTCTTCGGCGTCGACACCTGCACGAGCATCGCGTTGTAGTTCACGCCCGCGATCTCGCTGAACACCGTGCCGGCCGCGATGAGCGCGATGCCGAGCACGAAGTACGCGGGGCTCGCCTGCACGAAGAACAGCGCGAACATCGTGACGATGAGCGCGATGGTCGCGCCGCCGAGCCAGACCTTGCGGCGGCCCGAGACGTCCGCGCGCTGGCCGAGCACGGGAGCGAGCAGCGCGATGAGGATGCCGGCGATCGTGATGGCCCACCCCAGCCCGCTCGCGAGATCGGCCAGGCCCTGCTCGTGCGCCGGGTCGTCTTCGCCGAGGCCGGCCACCGACGGGTTCAGGAAGGCGTCGCTCGTCAGGTACAGCGCCGTGAACACGAACGTGAGGATCACCGAGTTGAACGGCTGCGTCGCCCAGTCCCACAGCGCCCACGACCAGACCTGCTTCGCCGGGATCCGGTGATCGCCCTGGAGCTCGAGTCCGGTCACGGGTTCGAGGTGCTCGGTCGCGCCGGCGGACTCGGAGTGCTGGGTCATGTGGGAGAGCCTCGTTCGTTCGGGTGAACGGCGGATGTCGCGCGGCTGAGCGCCGCCGCATCGGCCGGGGGATCGTCGCTGATCCTGCTGCACTGTAACGCCGCCGATCCCCCGCGCGCGAGAGGGCGGCGTCACCGTGTCACGGCAGGCTCACGTCGGCCACGACCGCGAAGTGGTCGGACGGGAACAGCCCGTCGACCGGCTCGCCGGCGACCGACGCGCCATGCACCGTGACGCCGTCGCCGCGCCGCACCAGCACGTGGTCGACCCGGCGGTCGATCTCCTTCACGGCCTCGAGCGGCGCGAACGGCACCACCGAGCTCAACGTGACCGTGTCGGGTCCGCCGCCGCCGAGCTCCCAGGTGTCGTCGGACACCGCCGCGAGCGGCGCGAACTCGGGCTGCGTCACGTCGCAGTTGAGGTCCGCGAGGAGGAACGCCGGACCCGCCTTCGTCGCCGCAGCGAGGAGCTCGGCGAGCCTCGTCGTCTGCGCGAGGTGGTCGGCGGCGTACGCCGGCTCCCACTCGGTCGCCGCGACGATCACGCGGAACGCGGCATCCGGATGCCGCACCTCGGCCTCGAGCGCCACGGGCGCGACCTGCCGGTGGCTCACGGGCAGCACGTGGCGCGTGACGCCGTGGATCGGCCACCGGCTCACGAGCCCGACGCCCATGGATACGCCCGCCTGGTCGGGATGCTCGGGCGGCACCGGCACGGGCGGCAGCGACGGCGCGAGGAACTCCGCGTGCAGCCCGAGCCGTTCCGCCACGACGTGCGCCTGCGAGGTCCCGTCGGTTCCCCAGCACTCCTGCAGGCCCACGACGTCGGGTCGCAGCCGCCCGAGCGTCACGAGGATGCCGCGCTCCCGCGCCCGCCAGTCGGGCTCGAACCGCCACAGCACGTTCCATGTCACGAAGCGCATCGGGCGAGCGTAGGCCGCGCCCGCGGCATCCGGAACCCCGTTGCGCTGCCGAACGGACGCCTGATGCGAGCTGCGAAGGGTCGTTCACGCAGCTGGCGTCCGTTCGGCGGGGCGGCCCCGCGGCCCGCAAGATCCGCGCCGCGGGGCCAGCCCTAGAACCCGACCTCGCCCACGAGCTCGCCGAACAGCTCCTCGGCGTCGCACTCGAGCCGCTGCCGGGTGAACCAGTCGCACACGTTGACGCAGTCGCGGTGCAGCAGGTCGAAGCCCTGCGGGTTCGACACGAGGTCGACCACCTGGGGCAGGTCGATCGCCACGACCCGGCCTTGGTGCACGAGCAGGTTGTACGGCGAGAGGTCGCCGTGCGCAAGGCCGGCCCGGGCGAGCAGCCGCATGAAGTCCGCCACCTGCTGGAACAGGTCGCGGAGGGTCGCGGCATCCGCCCGCTGCTGGGCGAGGCGCGGTGCCGCAACCCGGCCGTCGCCGATGAACTCCATGAGCACCTCGGTCTCGTGCACCTGCACCGGGTACGGCACGGATGCCCCGAGCTCGGTGAGCCGGGTCAGCGCGTCGAACTCGGCGTAGGCCCACTGCACGCGCGCCACCGCGCGACCGAACGACGTGCCCTTGGCCACGGCGCGGACGTCGCGGGTGCGGCGCAGGCCGCGACCCTCGGTGTAGATGGTCGAGCGGTGGAAGTCCGAGTGCTCGCTCGTGCGGTAGCGCTTTGCGGCGAGCAGCACCCGGTTCCCCGGCACGTCCGTCGGGGCATCCGGGATCGCCCGCTCGATGAGGTGGAGGTTCGCCTCCTTGCCGGTCTTCACGACGCCGAGCTCGGTGTCGATTGCCGCGGCGGAGGTGACGAGCCAGTCGGGGCGCGGCTCGGGGCCGCGCTCGGATGGGATGGTCGCCGGCCACGTGGACCAGCGCTGGCCCTCGCCGGGCTCGGCGGCCTGGAATGCGAGGGAGGTGGGCGCGCCGGACGGCGCGGCGGAATCGTCCAGAGACGAGAGGAAGTTCACGGTGGTTCTCCGAGATCATGGAGGCCACCGGACGCGGCGCTGAGCGCTACGGGCGGGCGGCCTCGCAGGGAAGGGTGTCTGCGATGAGGCGCGCGACGAAGACGGTGGTCATCGTTCTCTCCTTCCGCTCTCGGGCTCGGATGCCGCGTGGCGCGGTCCGGAGGCGAGCATACGCGCTGTGCGCCGCCGTGTCCACGGTCGATTCGGGGCCCGGTCGCCGAGCGGATGCCGCGTCCGTGCGCGCGAGTAGGGTGCTGCCATGCGCGCGGACGCGACCGTGGTGCTCGTCGAGGGCGAGAGCGACCGGCGCGCGCTCGCGGCGCTCGCACGTCGTCTCGGACACGATCTCGCGGCATCCGGCGCCGACGTCGTGCCCATGGACGGCATCACCAACCTGCGGCACCACCTCGCCGAGCTCGACGCGCGGGAGGCGCCGCCGCGGGTGCTCGGCCTGTTCGACGTCGGCGAGCAGGCGCACGTCGCGCGCATGCTCACGGCGGCCGGGCGCGGCCCGGCCGACTCGGTCGACGACCTCGAGGCGCTCGGCTTCTTCGCCTGCACGCTCGACCTCGAGGACGAGCTCATCCGCGCCGCGGGCGCCGACGTGATCGAGGGCGTGCTCGCCGAGCATCGCGACCTCTCGCGGTTCCGCACGTTCCAGCGCCAGCCCTACCAGCGCGACCGGCCGATCGATGCGCAGCTGCGCCGCTTCGCGGGCACGGCGGCCGGGCGCAAGACCTGGTTCGCCGCCGACGTCGTCGAGGTGCTGCCGATCGAGCGGATGCCGCAGCCGATGCTGCGCCTGCTCGACGCCGTCGTGGGCTGAGGCTCCGACTCCGGCCGCGCGACCGCGTGCGTCAGCGGGCGTGGTCGGCGAGGATCTGGTCGACGTCGATCTGCGAGAGCAGGTGCTGCCAGTCGAGCCGGCGGGCGACGTCGGCGACGTCGGGGTCGGCGAACGCCTGGCCGTTGCGGTGCACGACGACGCCCGTGGGCACCAGCTCGTTCAGCTTCGCGAGGATGGCGTCGTCGACCGCCTCGGTGTCGAAGTCGGCGCCGACCGTCGCGTAGTAGTCCGCCGAGAGGGTGTACGAGACCTGTCCGACCTCGATCGGTTCCGCCATGCCGGCTCCCTTCGCCGATGCTCGTGATCCGGTTCCCCATTCTGCCAGCGCCCGGTGGGACGCGGTCATGGAATCCGCTGCGCGTCGGGTCTACCCGTGCGCGACGGACTGTGGTTGTGTTCAGTCATGAGTGGACAGGGCGCGCCTGGGGCGCCGTTCAACTTCCGTCTCGCGTTCCTCCTCGCGATGGCGATGTTCGTGCTCGTGGTCGACACGTCGCTCATGAACGTGTCGATCTCCGCGGTCGTGCGCGACCTGGACACCACGGTGAGCGGCGTGCAGGGCGCGATCGCGCTCGAAGCGCTCGTCTCGGCCGCCTTCATCCTCATCGGCGGCAAGACCGGCGACCTCATCGGCCGCAAGCTCGCCTACATCCTCGGCCTGCTCGGGTACGCCGTCGGGGCGATCGCCATGACGCTCGCGCAGAACCTCGGCGCCGTCATCCTCTTCTGGGCCGTCATCGGCGGCATCGGGGCATCGCTGCTGCTGCCCGCCATGCAGTCGCTCATCCACGGCAACTTCGAGGGAGATCACCAGAAGCGCGTGTACGCCCTCGTCGGGGCATCCGCCGCCATCGCCGCGGCCGTCGGACCGCTCCTCGGCGGCTTCATCACCACGTTCCTCTCCTGGCGGGTCGGGTTCCTGCTCGAGGCCGTGATCATCGCCGTGGTGCTCGCGGGCATCGGCCTCGTGAAGGACGTGCCGTACCACGGCGACCGCTCGATCGACCTCGTCGGCGCCGCGCTCTCGATCATCGGCATGGGCGGCGTCGTCACCGGCATCCTCGTCTGGCAGGAGGGCGGCGGCTACGTCGGCGTGATCATCGGCCTCGGCGTCATGGCCTTGGGCGCGCTCGTGTGGTGGCTGCGGCGGCGGAAGGCCCGCGGCAAGCCGACGCTGCTGGATCCCGACCTCTTCAAGTCCAAGATGTTCCGCACCGGGGCATCGGGACAGCTGCTGCAGCAGGTCGCGCTGGGCGGCACCATGATCGTGCTGCCCATCTACCTGCAGATGGTGTTCGAGTACAACGCGCTGCAGGCCGGACTCTCGATCGCGCCGCTGTCGATCAGCATGTTCGTCATCGCGCTGCTCGCTGGCCGCGGGCTCAAGCGACGTCCGGCGAGCGTCATCCTCTGGGGCTTCGTGCTCGTCGTCGCCGGGCTCGCGATCCTCGTGCCCATCGTGCCGATCGCCGACTCGGGCTGGTGGCTCACGATCCCCCTCATCATCTCGGGCTGCGGCCTTGGCCTGCTCGTGTCGCAGCTCAACAACTACACGCTGTCGCCCATCTCCGACGAGCGGGTGAGCGAGGCGGCGGGCGTGAACTCGGCCGCAGGTTCCTTCGGCCTCTCGTTCGGACTGGCGTTCGCCGGCGCGATCATGCTCGCGACGCTCGCCTTCACGTTCACCGCGATGGCCGACGCGAGCACGGTGCTCTCGTCGGAGCAGCAGCAGCAGGTCTCGACGGTGCTCGAGGAGGACGCGGAGATCATGTCGAACACGGGCCTCGAGGAGCTCCTGGCCGACGAGACGCCCGAGGTGCAGGCCGAGGTACTGGCCATCAACACGGACTCGCGGAACATCGCGCTGCAGGTCGCGCTCCTCGTGCCGATCCTCGCCGGCGTGCTCGGCATCCTGAACGGGTTCCGGATGCGTCGACTGCCCGATCCCAAGGCGTCGGGCGCGAGCGAGGGGATGATGCTCGGCTAGGTTCCGGGCAGCGATGGGGGATGCCGCGTGCGCCGCTGCGCCCGCGCCCCGCACACGGATCGGCCCCCGCGCGCCGGGCCGGAGCCGCGACGCGCGAGGGCCGATGGGTGGCCGACCGCCCGCTGCCTAGGGCAGCGTCCAGGTTGCCGGGGGCTTCACCTGGTCGTACAGCCAGGTCTGGAAGAAGGCGTCGAGATCCTTGCCCGAGACCTCCTCGTACACGGCCTGGAAGTCCTCGGCCGTGCCCGCCGAGTCGTCGTAGCGCTGCAGCCAGAGCTGTGCACCGGCGAAGAAGGCGGTGTCGCCGACCTCGAGCCGCAGGGCGTGGAGCGTGCCAGCCCCGCGGTCGTAGACCTGCCCGGCGAAGAGCCCGAGCGGCTGGGGGTTGCCGACCTGGAGCTGCCAGTAGGAGGCCGGGCGGTTCACGTTGTACCAGTTGTTGTACGCCGTCTGGGCGGTGCGGATGCCTCGCTGCTCGTTCCACAGCCAGGTGGCGTAGGTCGCCCAGCCCTCGTTGAGCCAGATGTCCTGCCAGCGCTCGGGGCTCACCGCGTCGCCGAACCACTGGTGGGCGAGCTCGTGCGCGACCGTGCCCTCGCTCGCCGACGACGAGTACACCGGGCGGGTCTGGGTCTCGAGCGCGTAGCCGACCGAGTCGTTGTCGACGATGGAGCCGAACGAGTTGAACGGGTACTTGCCGAACTTGCTCTCGAAGAAGTCGATCATGGCGACCTGACGTGCCAGGCTCGCGTTCGTCGTGTTGAGCCGCGTGGTCGTCAGCTTCGTGTCCACCGCGTCGATGATCGGCACGCCGCTCGTCGAGGTGTAGGTGTCGCGGAGGTCGAAGTCGCCGACCGACGCCGTCGTGAGGTAGCTCGCCTGCTGGTCGGGCGCGTCCCAGAACCAGGTCGTCCAGCCGTTCGCCGTCTCCTCGGGCTTCGGCTGGACGCCGTTGGCGACCGCGACCTTGCCCGCGGGCACCGTGATCGCGAAGCTGTACGAGGCCTTGTCGGTCTGGTGGTCGCTCACCGGGTACCACGTCATCGAGCCATCGGGCTCGCTCACGACCATCGCGCCGTCGCGCGTCGTGACCCAGCCGTAGAGGGCCTCTTCGATGTCCTCCGGGCGAGTCGTCGTGCCGCCGTACTCGACGACGACCTGCACGTGCTGGCCCGCCTTGATCTTCGGGCGAGGCTGCACCGTGAGCTCCCAGACGCGGGTGGCGTCGTCCTGCACCTGCCAGTAGGCGGCGCCGTCGACCTCGGCGCCGGCGGCCGGCACGGGCACCTCGCCGGCACGCTTGCCGTTGACGGTGAGGGCCGTCACGTCCATGTCGCGCAGGTCGAGGTTGAACCGGTCGAGGTCCTGCGTGGCGACCAGGTCGATCGTCGCGACGCCCGTGAGCTGGCCCTCCAGCGGCGCCGGCGACGCGGCCGGCGGCGTGTACGTGATGTCGAGGTCGTAGTGCTGCACGTCGTACCCGCCGTTGCCCGCGTACGGGAAGTACGGGTCGCCGGCGCCGGTGGCGCCCGCCGTGTAGCGGGGTCCGGGCCCCTTCGGCGCGGCGGCCGCGCCCGTCACGCCGATCCCGGCGACCACCACCAGCGCGACGGTCGCACCGCCGAGCATTCGTCTCCGCATCCTGTCCACCTGTCCTCCTTCACCGTTCCGTCTGACGCACACTTGGGCGAAACCATAGCGGTGTGTGACATGGCGCCGATAGACCCTGAGCGAGGCGCAGCGGGTGATCGGATGCCGCCGCGCATCGCCGCGCGACCGCGCCGCGGCATCCGATCACCGACCGGGACGGCTAGTACTCGACCGCGTCGCGCGAGAGCGGGCACGTCATGCAGTGGCCGCCGCCGCGCCCCCGGCCGAGCTCCGCGCCGACGATGGTGATCACCTCGACGCCGGCCTTCCGCAGCAGCGTGTTCGTGTGCGTGTTGCGGTCGTACGTGAAGACGACCCCGGGCTCGACGGCGACGGCGTTGTTGCCGCTGTCCCATTGCTGGCGCTCGCCCGCGTACCATCCGCCGCCGGGTTCGACCGTGCGGAGCCGGGGCAGTCCGAGCGCGTCGGCGACGACTTCGACGAACGGCCGGCGCTCCTCGGTCACTTCGAGGCCACCGTCGTCGGCCGGACGCAGCGAGAACGCGTGGATGCCGTCGACGATGTCGGGGTAGTACGTCACGAGGTCGCGATCGGCGAACGTGAACACCGTGTCGAGGTGCATCGCGGCACGCAGCTTCGGCATGCCGGCCACCACCACCCGGGTCGCCGCCCCAGCCTCGAACAGCTTCGCGGCGACCTGTGTGATCGCCTGCCGCGACGTGCGCTCGCTCATGCCGATGAGCACGGCGCCGTTGCCGACCGGCATGACGTCGCCGCCCTCGAGCGTGGCCTGGCCCCAGTCCTCCTCGGGGTCGCCCCACCAGACGGTGCTGCCCGTGTATCCGGGGTGGAACTCGTAGATCGCCTTCATGAGCAGGGTCTCGCCGTGCCGCGCCGGCCAGTAGAGGGGGTTCAGCGTGAGGCCGCCGTAGATCCAGCAGGTGGTGTCGCGCGTGTAGATGGTGTTCGGCAGCGGCGCCATGAGGTACTCGTCGACGCCCGATGACTCCCGTGCGAGCGCGAGGGCGTCCGAACGGAACTCGTCGGGCAGCTCGCGGGTGGAGAGCCCGCCGATGAGCAACTCGGCGAGCAGCGCGTCGTCGAGGGAGTCGAGGTAGGCGCGCGTGTCGCCGACGAGGCCGTACCCGACTTCGTTCGCGGTGATCTTGCGGTCGAGCAGCCACTCCCGCGCGCCCGGCACGCCCAGCGTCTCGGCGAGGAGGTCGTGGAGCTCGACCACCTCGACCCCGCGGTCCTGCAGCTTCAGCACGAAGTCGTGGTGGTCGCGCTTCGCGTTGTGCACCCAGAGCACATCGTCGAACAGCAGGGCGTCGTTGTTGCTCGGCGTGAGCCGCTCGTGCCCCAGTCCGGGCCGGCACACGAGCACCCGGTTGAGCTTCCCGACCTCGGAGTGGACCCCGAACGTGGTGGACATGGACGCTCCCTTCCGTCGTGCGCGCGGCATCCGCTCGCACATGATCAGACCTGCACGACCCCCGTCGCGAGCAGCACGACGCCGACCACCGCGAAGGCCAGGACGATTATGAAGATCACCAGGCCCGGCCGGGTGAAGACGCGCGCCCCCTGCTGCCGACGGGCCAGGATGTAGAGCACCGTCGCCGGCGCGAGCAGGATGCAGGCGAGGAAGAGGAACACGTACCCGGCCGCCCACATCAGGAAGAGCGTGTAGAGCGTCGAGATCGCCGCGATGACGAGCTCGCGCGTGCGCCGTGCGGGCTCGACGTCGCCGTAGCCGTCGCGTCGCAGGGCGATCTTGACGGCGTAGGCGCTGGCGAGCGCGTAGGGCGCCAGGGCGAGTGCGGCGGTGAGGTCGAGCGTGAAGTCGAGGGCGTTCCGCACGAACTGCACCGCGAAGAGGATTGCCGTCACGAAGATCGACGTCCAGAGGACCGCGTGCTCGGGCACCTCCCGCCTGTTGAGCACGGCGAAGTGGCGCGGCAGGTCGTTGTCGCGTGCGGCGGCGAATACGACGTCGGCGGCGAGGAGCTGCCAGGCGAGATACGCCCCGAGCACCGAGATGATGAGCCCGACCCGGATGAACGCACCGCCCCATGGGCCCACGGCAGCCTCGAGCACGCCGCCGACCGACGGCTGCGGCAGGTCCGCGAGCTCCGCCTTCGGGAGGATGCCGTACGACAGGATCGAGACCGACGCGAACAGCGCGAGCACCGAGAGGAACCCGAGCACGGTGGCCCGGCCGACGTCCTCGCGGCGCTTCGCGTAGCGCGAGTACACGCTCGCGCCCTCGATGCCGAGGAACACGAAGACCGTGATGAGCATGGTCCCCTGCACCTGCTCGAAGAGCGACTCGCCGCCGGGCGCGTCGGCGCCTCCGCCGAGGTTCGCGACGAACACGTCCCAGTCGAGGAAGAACACGACGAGCACGAGGAACAGGGCCAGCGGCACGAGCTTCGCGAGCGTCACGATGAGGTTGATCCCCGCGGCCTCCTTCACGCCGCGCCGGATGAGGAGGAAGAAGCCCCAGACGGCGGCCACGGAGATGAAGAACGCCGGCCAGGTGTCGCCCTGCCCGAGCAGCGGCTCGAGGTCGGGGAACAGCTGGCTCAGCGTCGTCATGATGAGGACCCAGTAGAACGCGTTGCCGGCGCACGCCGACGCCCAGAAGCCGATGGCCGACAGGAAGCCGGGGTAGAGGCCGAACCCCTCGCGCGCGTAGACGTACACGCCGTTGTCGAGCTTCGGCTTGCGCACCGCGAGGGTCTGGAACACGAGCGCCAGTGTCAGCATGCCCAGCCCGGCGATCGCCCACGCGATCAGGGCGCCGGAGACGCCGGTCTGGCTCGCGAAACGCGCAGGGAGCTGGAACACCCCGGCGCCGACCATCGAGCCGACGACCATCGCCGTCAGGGCCGGCAGGCTGAGCTTCGAGGTCGTCGTCGACGTCTCGGCGGCGGTCGTCATCGGTCGTCCCTCCCCAGTGCTCGATCCCCCAGGTGCGAACGGTGCAGGGCGGGCGCGCGGCCCGATCCGTGTCTAGCGCAGGGCGGATGCCGCCGCAAGGACCGCAGGAAGACTGGGAACTCGCCGAGAGTTGAGTCGAACGCGCTCAAGTCTGGTCGACGCGACTTGACACGAATCTGGACGGTTTGACACACTTGAGCCGTCGGGACTCAAGTTCCGACGCCATTGACTTCGGTCGCGGGCCAGGACGGCCGGGCCGACCGCCGGCAAAGGGGTCTCGAGACGCGTCGCGTTCCGCGGCGCTCCTCGACCACCGGCGCGGCAGAAGGAGAAACACACATGTCACGAGCAGTAGGAATCGACCTCGGCACCACGAACTCCGTCGTGAGCGTGCTCGAGGGCGGTGAGCCCACGGTCATCGCGAACGCCGAGGGCTTCCGCACGACCCCGTCGGTCGTCGCGTTCACGAAGGACGGCGAGGTGCTGGTCGGCGAGACCGCCAAGCGCCAGGCCGTCACCAACGTCGACCGCACCATCGCGTCGGTGAAGCGCCACATGGGCACCGACTGGTCGAAGGAGATCGACGGCAAGACGTACACGCCGCAGGAGATCTCGGCGCGCATCCTGCAGAAGCTGAAGCGCGACGCCGAGCAGTACCTCGGCGACACGGTCACCGACGCCGTCGTCACCGTGCCCGCGTACTTCAACGACGCCGAGCGCCAGGCCACGAAGGAGGCGGGCGAGATCGCCGGCCTCAACGTGCTCCGCATCATCAACGAGCCCACCGCCGCGGCCCTCGCATACGGCCTCGACAAGGGCAAGGAGGACGAGCTCATCCTGGTCTTCGACCTCGGTGGCGGCACGTTCGACGTCTCCCTCCTCGAGGTGGGCAAGGACGACGACTTCTCGACCATCCAGGTGCGTGCGACCGCAGGTGACAACCGCCTCGGCGGCGACGACTGGGACCAGCGCATCGTCGAGTGGCTGATCAAGCGCTTCAAGGACACCACCGGCGTCGACGTCTCGAAGGACCGCATCGCGCTGCAGCGCCTCAAGGAGGCCGCCGAGCAGGCGAAGAAGGAGCTCTCGAGCTCCATGTCCACGAACATCCAGCTGCCCTACCTCTCGCTCACCGAGAACGGTCCGGCGAACCTCGACGAGACGCTCACGCGCGCCCAGTTCGAGAACATGACGAGCGACCTGCTCGACCGCACCAAGAAGCCCTTCGAGGACGTCATCCGCGAGGCCGGCATCAAGGTGTCCGACATCGCGCACGTCGTGCTCGTCGGCGGCTCGACCCGCATGCCCGCCGTCTCCGAGCTCGTGAAGCAGGAGACCGGCAAGGAGCCCAACAAGGGCGTGAACCCCGATGAGGTCGTCGCCGTGGGCGCCGCCCTCCAGGCGGGCGTCCTCAAGGGCGAGCGCAAGGACGTGCTGCTCATCGACGTCACCCCCCTCAGCCTCGGCATCGAGACCAAGGGCGGCATCATGACGAAGCTCATCGAGCGCAACACGGCGATCCCCACCAAGCGCAGCGAGACCTTCACGACCGCCGACGACAACCAGCCGTCGGTCGCGATCCAGGTCTTCCAGGGCGAGCGCGAGTTCACGCGCGACAACAAGCCGCTCGGCACCTTCGAGCTGACCGGCATCGCCCCGGCACCCCGCGGCATCCCGCAGATCGAGGTCACCTTCGACATCGACGCGAACGGCATCGTGCACGTGTCCGCCAAGGACAAGGGCACCGGCAAGGAGCAGTCGATGACGATCACGGGCGGCTCGAGCCTCCCCAAGGACGACATCGAGCGCATGGTGCGCGACGCCGAGGAGCACGCGGCCGACGACAAGAAGCGCCGCGAGTCCGCCGAGACGCGCAACCAGGCCGAGCAGCTCGTCTACCAGATCGAGAAGCTCATCAAGGACAACGACGACAAGCTCCCCGAGGACGTGAAGTCCGAGGTGCAGGGCGACGTCGACGCGCTGAAGTCGGCGCTCGCCGGCGACGACGACGCGGCCGTGAAGTCGGCGTTCGACAAGCTCTCGCAGTCGCAGGGCAAGCTCGGCGAGGCGATCTACGCCTCCTCGCAGCAGCAGCCGGCCGGCGCGAATCCGGGCAACCCCGGTGAGGACGCCTCCGCCAGCGGCACCGACGGCGGCAGCTCCTCCGACGAGGACGTCGTCGACGCCGAGGTCATCGACGACGAGGACGAGAAGAAGTAGCCATGACGGACGAGAACCAGGACCACGACGAGCCGATCATCCGCGACAAGCGGCGGATCGACCCCGAGACGGGTGCGGTTCGGCATCCCGAGGGCGAGGGTGAGGCCGAGGCGACGGATGCCGCATCGGCCGAGCCCGACGACGAGGACGTGCTCACGGTCGACGACATCCTGAACGCGGCGCAGGCCGAGGTGCAGGAGCCGAGCGACGAGCACCTCGCCGACCTCAAGCGCGTCACCGCCGAGTACGCGAACTACCGCAAGCGCACCGAGGCGAACCGGGAGGTCGAGCGGGAGCGTGCGGTCGGCGCGGCGGTGTCCGTGCTGCTGCCCGTGCTCGACGACCTCGACCGGGCCGAGAAGCACGGCGACCTCGAGGGCGACGCGCCCTTCGCGACCATCGCGGCGAAGCTCCGCGCGGCGGTCGAGAAGCTCGGGCTGACCCCGTTCGGCGAGGTCGGCGAGCCGTTCGACCCGACGCGGCACGAGGCGATCTTCCAGCAGCCGTCCGACGAGGTCGACACCGACACGGTCGGCGACGTCGTCGAGACGGGATACCTGCTCGGCGGCACGCTGCTGCGTGCGGCGAAGGTCGTCGTCAAGACGCCGCAGGAGTGATCCCGGTCGTCGAGTAGCGCCGCCGAAGGCGACGCGTATCGAGACGCTCAGAGGTCTCGATACGCGTCCGGCTCAGCCGGGCGCTCCTCGACCACCGGTTCATCAGACAGACTCAGAAGAGGAGGTGCCGATGGCCAGCCAGGATTGGTTCGACAAGGACTTCTACCAGGTGCTCGGCGTCTCCAAGGACGCGAGCGACGGCGACATCAAGAAGGCGTACCGCAAGCTCGCGCGCAAGTACCACCCCGACCAGAACCCGGGCGACGCCGCGGCCGAGGCGCGCTTCAAGGAGATCAGCGAGGCGCACTCCGTGCTCGCCGATCCCGAGGAGCGCAAGGAGTACGACGCGATCCGGGCCATGGGCACGGGCGCGCGGTTCACGGCTCCGGGCGCCGGCGGTGCGGGCGGCTTCGAGGACGTGTTCGGCGGCATGTTCGGCGGCCCGGGGGGCGCCGGCGGCGGCACGCGCTACACGTTCCAGCAGGGCGGCGACTACGACGACCTGCTCGGGGGCCTGTTCGGCGGCGGCCGCTTCGGCACGCCGAGCGGCGGCTACCGCGGCTTCGGCGGCCCCACGAAGGGCCGCGACGTCACCGCGTCGACCACGCTCGACTTCATCACCGCCACCAAGGGCGACCAGATCACGCTGCAGACCGCCGAGGGCAAGCCGATCACGGTGCGCATCCCCGCGGGCGTGGCCGACGGCCAGAAGATCAAGCTGCCCGGCAAGGGCCACCCGTCGCCCGACGGCGGCGAGTCCGGCGACCTCATCCTCACCGTGAACGTGCGCAAGCACCCGGTGTTCGAGCGCGACGGCCTCAACCTGCGCGTGACCGTGCCGGTCACGTTCGCCGAGGCGACGCTCGGCGCCACCATCCAGGTGCCCACGCTCGGCGGCGAACCCGTGAAGCTCCGGGTCGCGCCAGGCACCCCGAGCGGACGCGTGCTGCGCGTGAAGGGTCGCGGCGTCGAGACGAAGAAGGGCACGGGCGACCTGCTCGCCGTCGTGCAGGTGGCCGTGCCGTCGCACCTCTCGAAGGACGCCAGCGAGAAGCTCGAGGAGTTCGCGGCGCTCCTGCCCGACGAGGACCCGCGTGAGGAGCTGCTCGCGAAGGCGAGGAGCCAGCGATGAACGAGTCGAGCCCGCTGTTCGTGATCTCGGTGGCGGCCGACCTCGCCGGGATGCACCCGCAGACGCTGCGGCAGTACGACCGCATGGGGCTCGTCTCGCCGACCCGCACGGCGGGCAAGTCGCGGCGGTACTCGATGCGCGACGTCATGCAGCTGCGCGAGATCGCGCAGCTCTCGAGCGAGGGCGTGAGCCTCGAGGGCATCCGTCGCGTGCTCGGCCTCGAGGACGAGGTGCAGGGCCTGCGGGCCCGCGTGCGCGAGCTCGAGGCCGCGCTCGCCGACGAGATGCTCAACCGGCCCGGCCGCCGGGTCTTCGCCGCCGGATCCGCGGGCGACATCGTGTCGCTCCGCACCGGCACTCGGATGCGCCGCGAGAACGCCCTCGTCGTGTGGCGGCCGCTCGACCGCGAGTAGTCCTCGACCTCCTGCTGTTTCCTTGCGCCCCCGACGGTCGTGCGCGAGGCTCGCTCCGGGGGACCTCCCCGGGGGAAGGAGCACACATGGAACAGCGCGAACCGTCCGAGGCCGTCACGGCGGCGAACCAGGCGGCGCTGGCGGCGTTGCCGTTCGACGATGACGCCGACTTCGCGGCGGCCGATCGGGGCTTCGTCGGCACGCTCGACGATCCGGCCGTGCGCGACGAGGGCGGCACGGTCGTGTGGGATGCCTCGTCGTTCGACTTCGTCGACGGGGACGCGCCGACGTCGGTGCATCCGAGCCTGTGGCGCCAGTCCAAGCTCGTCGCGAAGCACGGCCTCTACGAGGTCGTTCCCGGCCTCTACCAGGTCCGCGGGCTCGACCTGTCGGTCACGTCCTTCATCGAGGGCGACACGGGCGTGATCGTCGTCGATCCGCTCATCTCGAAGGAGACCGGAGCCGCGGCGCTGGCCCTGTATCGCCGGCACCGTGGCGATCTCCCCATCGTCGCGGTGATCCACACGCACAGCCACATCGACCACTTCGGCGGCGTGCTCGGGATGGTGACGCAGGAACAGGTCGACGCCGGCGACGTACAGGTCATCGCGCCCGAGGGCTTCGTCGAGCACGCGGTCGCCGAGAACGTGTACGCCGGCGTCGCGATGGGCCGCCGTGCCGGGTACATGTACGGCGCGCGGCTCGACCGCGGACCCAAGGGCCAGGTCGGCGCGGGCCTCGGCCAGACCACCTCGACCGGCCAGCCCGGGATGATCGTGCCGACGCTCGACATCCGCGAAACCGGCGAGACGCACGTGATCGACGGTGTGGAGATCGAGTTCCAGATGGCGCCCGGTACCGAGGCGCCGTCGGAGATGCACTTCTACCTTCCGGGCTTCAAGGCGCTGTGCATGGCCGAGAACGCCACGCACACGCTGCACAACCTGCTCACGCTGCGGGGAGCGCTCGTGCGCGATCCCCACGTCTGGTCGCAGTACCTCACCGAGGCGATCGAGCGCTATGGCGACCGCGCCGAGGTCGTGTTCGCCTCCCACCACTGGCCGACCTGGGGCAACGACGAGCTCGTGCGGTTCCTGTCCACGCAGCGCGACCTCTACGCCTACCTGCACGATCAGACGCTCCGCATGCTCAACCAGGGCCTCACCGGCGCCGAGATCGGCGAGGCGTTCGAGCTCCCGCCCGCACTCGAGAACGCCTGGAACGCCCGCGGCTACTACGGCTCGGTCAACCACGACGTGAAGGCGATCTACCAGCGGTACATGGGCTGGTTCGACGGCAACCCCGCGCGTCTCTGGCCGCACCCGCCGCAGGCGCTCGCGGAACGGTACGTGGACGCCATCGGCGGCATCGACCGCGTCGTCGAGCTCGCGCAGGCGGCGTTCGACGCGGCCGACTATCGATGGGCGGCGACCCTGCTCGACCATGCGGTGTTCGCGGATGCCGCGCACGAGGGTGCGCGGGCCCTCTACGCGGACACGCTCGAGCAGCTCGGTTACGGGGCGGAGAACGGCACCTGGCGGAACTTCTTCCTCTCCGGTGCGACCGAGCTCCGCGAGGGCAACTTCGGTACCCCCACCTCGACCGCCGCACCGGCGATCCTCGCCCAGCTCACCCCCGAGCAGCTGTTCGACGCGGTCGCGATCCGCGTCGACGGTCCGCGGGCGTGGGACCTGGACCTGGCGCTCGACCTCACCCTCACCGACCTGGGCCGCAGCTTCCACCTCACGCTGCGCAACGGTGTGCTGGTCTACGTCGAGCGCGAACCGGCGCCGGATGCCGCGCTGCACCTGACGCTCGACAAGCCGCGCCTGCTCCGGCTCGCCGGCGGCGACCTGTCACCCGAGGGCATCGAGGTGGACGGCGACCTCGACATCCTGCGTCGGCTGATCGACGTGCTCGACCAGGGCGATCCGTCGTTCGACATCGTGGTGCCCTAGCGCGCCGAGCCGGGTCATGTCACGGCGCTCGGGTCAGCCCCAGGCCGACTCGGGCGCCGTGATCACCTTCACGGGCGCCGTCGACCAGTGCGAGCCGTACCCGTAGTGGCTCCCCGCCCACGGCGACGCCCAGATCGCCTGCGCCGTGGCGTTCGCGTCGTTCCCCGCTTCGAGCGAGGCCTCGATCGCGTCGTAGAACGAGTACCGCCGCAGGCTGTCGGCGGCGTACTCGGCCGCGATCGAGAGGGTCGCGTAGCTGCCGAGGCCGGATCCGCCCCCCGAGCCGTTGCCGTTGTTCAGCGGGTTGTTGCGGTTCCACCAGTTGTCGGGACCGTTCTCCTGCCGCATCCATCGCAGCATCACGTCGATGTTCGCCTGCGTGATCGGGAAGTCGCCGTAGATGAGCACGAGCTCGGCCCAGTCGTGGTTCGTGCCCGACTCGACGAGTGTCTCAGGGCCGGTCGTCGTGACGTAGGACTCGTGCGATACGTCGGGAGCGGCGACGTCGCCGGCCACGCTCACGGTCTGCGTCGCGCCAGAGAACGCCTCCCCCGCGCCGGGCGGCTCCGAGGCCGCGGGCGCCGGGGGCGTGAGCGCGTAGGTCAGCCCGAGCGAGAGCACGGCGATCGCGGCGGCGAGCGGCGCGAGGCGGCGGCCGATCCGGGCACGGTGCTCGAGGCCCGCGGCGTGGATCCTCGCCGCGCGCCGCTCCCCCTGAACCGGTCGCCCTGCTGCTGGCATGCGGGCACGAGGGTAGCAAACCGAACCGGGAGCCGCACTCGGGTTGACCCGCCACGCGTAGCCTTTCACCATGGTCCTGGACTTCGCCCTGCTGCGTCGCCACCCCGACGTCGAGGGGCATGGGCTCGAGGCGTCGGATGCCGCGGACCGCCTGATCCTCGACGAGTCGACGCCGCTCCTGGCAGGCGCCGGCGACGGCGGCGTCGTGGTGCTCGACGACGCCTACGGGGCCCTCGCGCTCGGCGCCGCCGCGGCGGGAGCCCGTGGCATCCGCGTGCATCAGGACCTCGTCACCGGGGAGCGGGCGCTCGCCGCCAACGCCGAGCGCGTGGGGCTCGCCGACCGGGTGCGGTCGCTTCCGCTCGGCGCCGACCTGCTCCGCGACGCGCGCCTCGTGCTCCTGCGCCTGCCGCGGTCGCTCGACCGGCTCGACGAGCTGGCCGGGCTCGTGGCCGCCTACGCGGCATCCGACGTGGTCGTCGTCGCGGGCGGGCGCATCAAGCACATGTCGCTCGCGATGAACGATGTGCTCGGCGCCTGGTTCGAGCGCGTCGACGTGTCGCATGCCCGCCAGAAGTCCCGCGTGCTCGCGGCGCGCGGCCCGCGGGCCCAGCGGCAGCCCTCGGCGCCGGGCTGGCCGCGTGGCGAGCGGCACGACGACGTCGGCGTCACGGTCGTCGCGCACGGCGGCGTGTTCGCCGGCACGGGCATCGACATCGGCACGCGGTTCCTGCTCGAGCACCTCGACGGCGCGGTGCCGGATGCCGCGTCCGCCGTCGACCTCGCGTGCGGCTCGGGCGTGGTGGCCGCGTGGCTCGCCCGCAGGCGCCCAGGACTGCGCGTCACGGCGACCGACCGCTCGGCGGCGGCCGCGGCATCCGCTCGCGAGACCGCGGAGGTGAACGGCGTCGCCGATCGGGTGACCGTCACGCACGCCGACGCGCTCGAGCTCCTGCCCGACGCGAGCGAGGCGCTCGTGGTGCTCAACCCGCCGTTCCACTCGGATGCCGCGCTGCACACCGGCATCGCAGCGCACCTGTTCGACGACGCGGCTCGCGTGCTCGCACCGGGCGGCGAGCTGTGGTGCGTCTGGAACTCGCACCTGCGCTACCGGCCGCTCCTGGAGCGCGCGGTGGGGTCGACCCGCCAGGTCGCGCGCAACCCGAAGTTCACCGTCACGGCCTCGCGGCGCCCGGGATGACCACCGACGAGCGCCCCCGCGCGGGCGACGATGCGACGCGCCCGGCACGACCCGCGCGGGCCGCGGATGTCCCGGCCTCCGCGCACGAGCAGCGGCTCACCCCGGTCGAGCGGGCGATCGATCGCGCGGCGCACCGCCTGCTCGCCGACGCGTCCCACCGTGGCATACGTGCCGGGCTCATCGAGTTCCTCGTGTTCGGGGCCAAGCAGGCGTGGGCCTGCGTCTTCGGTGCGGCGCTGCTGGCCGTGATCGTCGCGGCCCGGCTCTGGTACCCCGACGACGCGGCCCTCGCGCCGAACGACGCGCTCACGATCGCGGCCGTGCTCATCCAGGTCGTGATGGTCGCGACGCGGCTCGAGACGGGTCGGGAGCTCTGGGTCGTCGTGCTGTTCCATCTCACGGGCACGGTCATGGAGATCTTCAAGACGGACGTCGGGTCGTGGGCCTACGATGACGGCGGCGTGCTGCGCATCGCGGGCGTCCCGCTGTTCTCGGGGTTCATGTACGCCGCCGTCGGCTCCTACCTCGTGCGCGTGCACCGGCTGTTCGACCTCGGCTTCACGCGCTACCCGCGGCGCTGGCTCACCGAGGTCGTCGCGGCCGGGATCTACGCGAACTTCTTCACGCACCACTTCATCGTCGACGTCCGCTGGGTGCTCCTCGCCGCGGTCGCGCTGCTCTGGTGGCCGACGGTCATGCACTTCCGCGTGTGGCGTCGCACGTACCGGATGCCGCTCCTGCTCGCGTTCGCGCTGGTCGCGCTCTTCATCTGGATCGCCGAGAACATCGCCACCTGGGCGGGCGCGTGGTTCTACCCCGACCAGGCCGACGGATGGCAGCCGGTGTCGGTGTCGAAGCTGGTCTCGTGGTTCCTGCTCATGATCATCTCGGTGGTGCTCGTCACGTTCGTGTACCCGCCGCGGACGCCGGCGGCGGCGTCCGATCGGGCCGTCGCAGCATCCGGGTTCCGTCGGGCGGGCGCTCGTGGAAGGCTGGACGGGTGACGCCCACGCTCGAACAGCTCGACGCCGACACGACCACACAGGACGTGTCGGAGCAGCCGTGGCGCACGATCGTCTGGGACGATCCGGTCAACCTCATGACGTACGTGACGTACGTCTTCCGCACGTACTTCGGGTACCCGCGCGAGGTCGCCGAGAAGCTGATGCTGCAGGTGCACCACGAGGGTCGCGCCGTCGTGGCATCCGGCAATCGCGAGGCCATGGAGCGGCACGTGCAGGCGATGCACGGCTACGGCCTGCAGGCCACGGTGTCGAGGGCCGAGACGTGATCGTCGCCGGGCGCAGCGGCGGCGAGGGCGTGCGCATCGTGCTCGAGGTCGAGGAGGCGATGCTCCTTTCCGAGCTCGCCGACCAGGTCGACTCGGTGCTCCTCCTCGGCGAGGCCGACGATCCGGCGCTCGGGCGGCTGCTGCCGAACGCGTACCCCGAGGACGCGCCGGCGTCGCAGGAGTTCGGCCGGTACACGCGCGAGAGCCTCGTCGACGGCAAGCGCCAGGCGGCGCAGCGCGTCCGCGACGCGACCGCCGTGGCCGACGGCGACGAGGGCGTCGTGCAGATCGAGCTCGACCAGTCCGAGGCGTGGGGCTGGCTCACGTTCCTCACCGACCTGCGGCTCATCCTCGCCGAGCGCGTCGGCATCGTCGAGGAGGACGACGACGAGGCCGACGAGACGCGCGACGACTACCTGCGCGCGGCCTACGAGTGGGCGGGCTTCGTGCAGGGCTCGATGCTCGAGGTGCTCGACCCGACCGACTCCTGAGCTCCGCGCGGGTTCGAACCGAGCGGATGCCGCGGGCCGGGCATTCCGGACGATCGCCGCAACCGATGCGTGACACCGAGCGATCCGGCTGGCATCCTGATCCCCACAGCGGCCGCCTGGGGCCGCGGGAGGGAAGCCCCGATGACCGCTCCGACCAGCACCGCCCCCGCGCGCAGCACGCAGCCGTCCACCTCGATCCGCCGCGTGCTGCGGCATCCGGCGGAGAACGCGGAGTCGCTCGAGTCCGTCGCCCTCCTCGCCGGCGCCGCCGCGTTCCTGGTCGGCCTGGCCGTGGCCTGGATCTTCTTCTGGGGCCGGAACGTCCCGATCGCCGGACCCGCTTCGCTCGGGCAGTTCGTCGCGATCGGCGGCGCGGTGGTGGCCATCGTGGCGTTCGTGCTCGGCCGGGTGGTGCTCCGCAGGCCGGCACCGTCGCTGCAGGACCGCGTGGACGACGGGCTCGAGGTGCAGGGCGCCCGCCTGCACTGGTTCGACATCGTGGCGCTCGCGCTGGCGCACGCCGTGATCGTGCTCCTCGGCTGGATCGGCCTCGCCGACCTGCTCGAGCGCAGCTTCATCGGCGCGGTCGTCTTCACGTTCCCGGCGGCCGTGCTCTCGGGCGTCGCGTTCGCCGTGACCGCCTACGCGGTGTTCCTCTCGTCGGCGCGGCTCACCCCGATGCTGCTGTCGCTCGTGCTGGCGGTGTTCCTCGTCGTCGGCGCGCTCGCCAGCATGCTGAGCTCGAGCGACCCCCAGTGGTGGCAGAAGAACCTGTCGGCGCTGGGCATCACCAACGACGTGTCGTCGCTCGCGTTCAACCTGACGCTCATCATCGCGGGCGCGATCGTCACGATCATCGCCCGATACGGCACGGCGAGCCTGCCGACCTCGACGCCGCTCGACCTCCGGCACCGCAACCTGGTGCGCGTGAGCCTCGCCCTCATCGGCGTGCTCCTCGCCTGCGTCGGCATCTTCCCGGTGAGCGAGTTCTTCCTCCTGCACAACACCGTGGCCACGGGGATGGCCGTCGTTTACGCGGTCGTCGTGTTCGCGCTGCCGCGCTGGGTGCCCTCGATGCCGAAGGTGTTCGTGATCCTCGGCTACGTGTACGTCGCCGTGACGGTGCTGCTCGGCATCTTCTTCGCGGTCGGCTACTACAACCTCACGGCGGTCGAGCTCGTGGCCGGCGTGCTGATCTTCAGCTGGATCATCCTGTTCCTGCGCAACGCCGGCGTGATCCGCTCCGCGACGCCCGCGGACGGTGCTCGCCCGGTCGTCGACCCCGACCCCGACGCCGTCGGAGACCCCGCGGGAGCGCCGGTGCTCACCTGAGCACGAAACTGTTGACGTGCGCGCTCGGCGGGGTGGATGATGCGCGTATCGGCACACGTTCACTGGGGAACGCGCCGAACGGAGAGGGGATCCAGATGTCAGACACTGCAACGACCGGATGGGTCGGCTGGGGCTGGTTCGCGGCGATCGTCATCATCATCGCCGGCGTGATCGACGCCCTGTACGGACTCGTCGCCATCCTCATGCCCGGGAGCGCATACTTCGTGCTGGGCGAGGGCGGGCTCCTCCTGTTCGATGTGGCGGGGTGGGGGTGGTGGCATCTCGTGTTCGGCGTGGTGCTCATCCTCGTCGGCCTCGCGCTGATCGCCGGCGCCACCTGGGCGCGGGTGGTCGCGATCATCCTCGTCGCGTTCAACGGCGTCTCCCAGCTCGCCCTGCTTCCCGTGCAGCCGTGGTGGTCGCTGATCGTGCTGACGCTGGACATCCTCGTCCTCTACGCGCTCACCGTCCACGGCAAGGAGCTGAAGGCCGCGAGCTGAGTTCGCCCGAGACGACGAAGGGGCGGGTGCCGAAGCACCCGCCCCTTCGTCGCTCGTCGATCAGGCGCCGTGGCTGAGCGCCCGGGCCTTGAGCTGGTCGTACTCGGCCGGGGAGATCGTGCCGGCGTCGAGCAGTGCCTTCGCCTTGGCGATCTCGTCGGACGGGCTCGCTGCTCCGGCGGTCGCGCGGATGTAGTCGTCCGTCGCCGCCTGCACCTGCCGGGCCTCCTTCTGCGCGCGCTCCGCCATGCCGCTGCCGCGGGCGATGAGGTACACCAGCGCGGTGAGGAACGGCACGAAGATCAGGAAGATGATCCAGACGGCCTTCCACCAGCCGTTGAGCTTGTGGTCGCGGAAGAGGTCGGTGATGATCGCGATGACCGCCCAGAGGTAGGCGAAGAACGCGAAGAACCACAGGGTCCACCAGAGGATGTCGCCCAGGCTGTTCCAGAAACTCATTGGAGCCCTTTCAGAGTGTCGGATGCCGCCGCTGGGGGCGGCGACGGGTCGCGCCCGTCATCCGGGGTGCGCTGGTCCCGACTGGAGCCTGCGATCCCCCTGATCTCGGTGTCTCCCGTGGGCACCATATCGCGAGGGATGCCGCGGGGGTAGCGGGAATTCGCGTCGTGTCAGCCGAATCGACGGGGATCGCAGGCCGTATGGTGGGCCCGTGAGCGGCGAGTTCCTCGATTGGTCCACCCTCAGCGCCTGGGATGTCACGTTCGCCCTGCTCTCCGTCGTCGCGGGCTGGATCCTGTCGCGGCTCGTGCGCAGGGGCGTGCTCGCGCTGATGGGCCGGCTGGAGGGGATCTCCGCCGAGACCGGCCGGCGGATCGCGAGCATCTCGGGCATCGTCGTGCTGCTCTTCGGCATCGGCGTCGCGCTGAGCTTCCTCGGCGCTCCGCTCGAGCCGTTGCTCGCGATCGTCATCATCGTGGCGATCGTGGCCCTGCTCGTGCTGCGCGGCATCGCCGACAACTTCTCGGCGGGCATCGTGCTGCAGACCCGCAAGCCCGTGCAACCCGGCGACCAGGTGGAGACGCCCGACTACGACGGGACCGTCGAGGAGCTCACGAGCCGATCCGTCATCGTGCGGTCGTTCGACGGACGCGCGGTGCACGTCCCCAATGCGGCGTTCCTGAACACCCCGTTCGTGAACGGATCCGCGTTCGGGGCGAACCGCACCGAGCTCGAGGTGCGGACGCCGCTCGGCGGACTCGGCGTCGAGGCGATGCTCGCCGAGTTGCAGCGCGTCGCGGCATCCGTCGACGGCGTGCGCATGGAACCCGTCGAGCAGGCGCCATGGGCGCGTGCCCTCACGATCGGTGCTGGACGCGTGACCGCCCGCGTGCAAGTGTGGCACGAACCTGGGCGCAGCCAATCGGTCGGCGCAGCGGTGGTGCAGGCGCTCGCCGCGGCGCTCGCCGATCGTGGTCCAGACGTGCTCGTCACGAGTGAGCTGCCGACCTCGATGACGCGGATGGAGGAGCGATGACCGACCAGCCCGCCCGACCCGAGCCGCGACCGGCGCTGCCCGCCGCCGGGCAGACCGAGGGCGAGCTGCCGGCTCCCACGCCACGTCAGCTCCTGCTCCTGCTGATCCCGGCGCTCCTGATCGGCATCATCACGGCCCTCGTGCTGTGGAGCCTCGACACGGCGTCCGGCGCCCTCGAGGACGTGATCTGGACCACGCTGCCCGACGCCCTCGGCGTCGACCCGAACGGCTGGTGGATCATCGTCGTGCTGACGACGGTGGGCCTCCTCGTCGGACTCGGGCTGCAGTTCCTGCCGGGCCACGGTGGACCCGACTCGGCGACGACCGAGCTGGTCGGGCCCGTGCTGCCGCTGAAGGCCATACCCGGGCTGCTCATCGTGACGTTCATCAGCCTCGCGGGCGGCGTGAGCCTCGGCCCCGAGAACCCGATCATCGCGGTGAACGTGGGCCTCACGGTCGCCCTGCTGGCGCGCTTCATGCCGCGCGTGACGCCACAGCTCGCCATGCTCATGGCCGCGGCCGGCACCATCGGCGCGCTGTTCGGCACACCGGTCGCAGCAGCGCTGCTGTTCACCGGGATCGTCGCCGCCGTGCGCGGCGGGGGCGCGCTGTGGGACAAGCTCTTCACGCCCCTCGCGTCGGCCGCAGCCGGCGCCACCACCATGCACGTGCTCGGCGCGCCGCCGCTGGCCTTCACCGTACCCGAGGGCACGGTCGACCCGATCGACCTGCCGATCGGCATCCTCATCGCCTGCGCGGCCGTCGTCATCGGCCTGATCGGGGCGTACGCCTTCCCATGGGTGCATCGCGCGTTCCACGCGTTGCGCAGCCCGATCCTCATCGCGGGCCTCGGCGGTCTCGTGCTCGGGATCCTCGGCTTCATCGGCGGGCCCATCACGATGTTCAAGGGCCTCGAGCAGATCGGCGAGCTCCTGAAGGATCCGGGGGCCTACTCGGCGGGCGACCTCGCGCTCATGGTCGCCGTGAAGCTCGTGGCGCTCCTCGTCGCGGCGAGTGCGGCCTTCCGCGGCGGTCGCGTCTTCCCGGCGGTGTTCATCGGCGTGGCATTCGGCCTGCTCGCGGTCGCGCTCATCCCCGGGCTGTCGATGGGCCTCGGGATCGCGTGCGGCGTGCTCGGCATCGTCCTCGTCGTGACCCGCGACGGGTGGCTCTCCCTCTTCGTGGCGGTCGCGATGACCGGCGACCTCGCCGTGCTGCCGTGGATGACGGTGATCGTCCTCCCGGCGTGGCTGCTCGTCACGCGTGCACCCGAGTTCCGCATCGTGCCGAAGGCGCCGCCGGCAGCGGAGCCGCCGCAGCCCCCGGAGCCGCCGACGGAGGCCGCCCCGAAGCCCGCCGCCAACGGCTAGATTCGATCCCGGGAGGGGGCCGATGCAGAAGCCGCTGGCGGGCCTGAGCCGCCGGAACCTGGTTCGCGAACTCACCGCCGGCGTCACGCTCCTCGCCATCGCCATCCCCCTGAACATCGGCTACGCGCAGATCGCCGGCCTGCCCGCCACGGCCGGTCTCTACGCGCTCATCGTGCCGACGATCGTCTACGCGCTCGTCGTGTCGAGCCGACAGCTCGTCGCGTCACCGGACGCCGCGGCCGCCGCGCTCGTCGCCTCGTCGATCGGCGGGCTGGCCACCGCCGGCAGCGCCGACTACGCGACGCTCGCGATGGCCCAGGCGATCATCTGCGGCATCCTGTTCCTGCTGCTCGCGGTGCTGAAGCTCGGATTCCTCGCCAACTTCCTCTCGAAGCCGATCCTCGTGGGCTTCGTCGGCGGCCTCGCGCTCGACATCCTCGTGAGCCAGATCGCGAAGATGCTCGGGGTGCAGATCGACTCGGGCGGCGAGTTCGTCGACAAGGTCGCAGGACTCGTGACCGGGCTCGGCACGACCAACCTCGTGTCGCTCGCGATCTCGATCGTCTCGGTCGCGATCCTGCTGCTCGGCCGCCGCTTCCTGCCGGTCGTGCCGTGGGCGCTCGTCGTGCTCGTGCTCGCCACGATCGTCGTCGTGATCGCCGACCTCGACGATCAGGCCGGCGTCGACGTGCTCGGCGCGGTGCCGGCGGGGCCGCCCGCGATCACGTGGCCGGTCATCGACTGGTCGATGTGGCTCGTGCTCATCCCGTCGGCGATCGCGCTGACGCTCGTGACGACCGCCGAGGGGCTGCTGGTCTCCCGGTCCTACGGCGAGAAGCGCGGGTACGCCACCGACCCGAACCGCGACCTGTTCGCCTTCGGCCTCGGCAACATCGCCGCCGGGGCGAGCGCCAGCTTCGCCGTCGGGTCGTCGACCTCGCGCACCGCCGCCATGGACCAGGCGGGCTCCCGCACCCAGCTGCCCTCGCTCGTGCTCGCGGCCGGGACCCTGCTGCTCCTGCTGTTCGGCACGGCGCTGCTCGCCGACATCCCCTCGCCCGCGATCGGCGCGATCGTCGGCGTCGCGATCCTGCCGCTGCTCGGCATCCGCGACTTCGCACAGCTCTGGCGGCAGGACCGGTTCGAGTTCGTGGTCGGCGCCGCGTGCTTCCTCGTCACGCTGTTCATCGGCGCGATCCCGGGCATCCTCGTCTCGTTCGTGCTCGCGCTCATCAACCTCGCGAAGCGGGCCGCGAACCCGGCGATCGACGTGCTCGAGGCCGGCGGCGAGCCGACCGACTCGCTGCTCGACGAGGCGCCGAGCGGCGCCGTGACGGCACCGGGCGTCATCGTGATCCGCCTCGCGGCACCGCTGTTCTTCGCCAACGGCACGGTGTTCGACGATGCGGTGAAGCGCGCGGTCACGGCTGCGGAGCACGCGGGGAACGGCCCGGTGCGACACCTCGTGGTGGACATGGAGGCCGTGACCGACGTCGACGTCACGGGCGCCGAGAGCTTCGAGGCGCTGCTGGCGTGGCTCGAGCAGCGGGGCGTCGCGCTCGCCTTCAGCCGGGTGCGCCCCGACGCCCGCCGGCGGCTCGTCGAGCTCGGCCTGCTCGGAGACCGTCCGGTGTACGACACGAACCGCGCGGCGATCCAGGCGCTCGCCGCGCCGACGCCCTGAGCGGGATTCCCGCCCGCCTGCGGCATCCGACCGCTAGTGTGCAATCAGCACGCTGAGCAGGCGTCGACGAGGGGGACTCTTGGGATCCGTCATCGGAGATATCCTGCCGCTGGCGGTCGGGATCGCGATCAGTCCGATCCCGATCATCGCGGCGATCCTCATGCTGCTCTCGCCGAAGGCGAAGGGCACGAGCGTCGGCTTCCTGCTGGGCTGGGTCATCGGCATCGTCGTGGCCGTCGTCGTGTTCACGCTGCTGTCGTCGGTCCTGCCCGAGCAGGACCCCGACGCCGCGAAGCCCGTTTCCGGCGTCATCAAGATCGTCCTCGGCGTGCTGCTCCTGCTGCTCGCGATCCGGCAGTGGCGCAGCCGCCCGAAGCCCGGCGAGGAGCCGCCGCTGCCGAAGTGGATGTCGGCGATCGACGACATGAACGCGGGTCGCGGGTTCGGGCTCGGCTTCCTCCTCTCGGCGGTCAACCCGAAGAACCTCATCATGGCGGTCGGGGCGGGCATCACCATCGGTACGGGTGGGCTCACGGTCGGCGAGGACGTCATCGCGATCCTGGTGTTCACCCTCATCGCCGCGAGCTCGGTCGCGGTGCCCGTGATCGCCTACCTCGTGGCATCCGCCCGCATGGCCGGGCCGCTCGAGTCGCTCAGGACCTGGCTGGTGCACAACAATGCGACGGTCATGGCCGTGCTGCTCCTCGTGATCGGCGTGGTCGTCATCGGCAAGGGCATCGGGAGCTTCTGACATGACCGGGCCGGCGACGACGGATGCCCCCACGGGGGCAGGCGCGGGCCGGACCGGGTTGGCGCACGGCACCCGCGTGCTGCTGACGTTCGCCGCCGCGGTCGTCGCCTTCGCGGGCATCTGGCTCGGACGCGAGATCCTCGCGCCCGTCGCCGTCGCGGCGGTCGTCGTGATCATCGCGCACCCCGTGCGCTTCCCGCTCGAGCGTCGCGGCTGGCCGAAGTGGGCCGCGACGACGCTCGTGATCGTGGTCGCGTACCTCATCCTGGGCATCCTCGCGGGCCTGCTCATCTTCGCCTCGGCGCAGTTCGTGGCGATGCTCCCCGACTACGCCGACGAGCTGCAGGCGACCGCGGCGTCGATCGCCGACACGCTCTCGACGCTGGGGCTCACCGACGAGGCATCCGCTGCCGCATCGTCGGTGCTCGAGCCCGGCACGCTCGTGGGCATCGCGGCATCCGTCGCCGATGCAGTGCTGGGGTTCGCGACCGCGTTCTTCTTCGTGCTCGCCTACGTCATCTTCATGGCCGCGGATGCCGCCCGGTTCGGCCGCCTGCGCACCGTGTTCGGCGGCGCGCGCGCCGACGGAATCGGCACCCGGTACTTCAGCGGCGTGCGCCGCTACTACGTCGTGAACGCGACCTTCGGCGCGATCGTGGCCGTGCTCGACGGCCTGCTGCTCTGGGCGCTCGGCATCCCGATCCCGATCGTGTGGGCGATCCTCGCATTCGTCACGAACTTCGTCCCGAACATCGGCTTCGTGCTCGGACTCATCCCGCCGGCCGTGCTCGCCCTCGTCGTCGGCGGCTGGCCGCTCGCGCTCGCCGTCGTGCTGGCCTACTGCGTCATCAACGTGACGCTGCAGGTGCTCATCCAGCCGAAGTTCGTGAGCGACGCCGTCGACCTCAGCCTCACCCTCTCGTTCTTCTCGGTCGTCTTCTGGGCCTTCGTCATCGGGCCCATCGGGGCGATCCTGTCCATCCCGCTCACCCTGCTCGTGCGAGCGCTGCTCGTGGAGCCCGACGATCGTGCTGAAACGCTCCGACGCCTGTCGGGGAACCCGGCCCAGGAGGGGAGTCACCATGTGGTGGAACCGTCGCAAGCAGGCTGAGGTCGAGCCGCCCGAACCGGCCGCACCCGACGCGCCACCGGCCGACACCACGCCGGTGTCGGCGCATCGCACCGCCTTCATCATGCTCGGACTCGCCGGGGCGGTCGTCGTGTCCTTCGGCATCGCCGCGATCGCCGAGATCTTCATCTGGTCGTTCTTCGCGCTGGTGCTCACGATCTGCGTCTACCCGCTCCGGTCATGGCTCGAGCGGCATGGCATCAAGCGGGGCGTCGCGACGGTCGCGGTGATCCTCGCCGTCGTGCTGCTCCTGGGCGCGTTCGCGTTCGCCTTCTTCTTCTCGTTCGCCCAGTTCCTCGCCCTGCTCCCGCAGTACACCGACGAGTTGCAGTCGTGGGCGTCCAACGTGGGCACGTGGCTGTCGAGCCTCGGCCTCGGCCAGCAGCAGATCGACGAGATCACGACGTGGTTCGACCCGGGCAAGATCCTCGACGTCATCGGAAGCGTCGTGGGCAGCGCCGCCGGGTTCGTGACCGCGGCCGTGATCCTCCTGACGATGCTCATGCTCATGGCGATGGACTCGTCCCCGGTGCGGACGCTCGTACGCGAGCTGTACCCGCGGCGTCCCCTGCTCGCCACGGCGGCCTTCGCGTACACGATCGGGGTGCGCCGGTACATGGTCGTGACCACGTTCCTCGGCATCGCCCAGGGCGTGATCAACTGGATCGCCCTGGTGCTGCTCGGCGTGCCGGGCGCCGCCCTGTGGGGCGTGCTCGCGTTCCTCTGCAGCTTCATCCCGAACGTCGGCTACTTCATCGCCATCATCCCGCCGATCGTGTTCGGCGCGCTCGTCGGAGGCTGGCCGCTCGTCCTCGCGGTCATCGTGGTCTACGGCATCATCAACGCGGTGGTGCAGTCGCTCGTGCAGCCTCGCGTCGTCGGCAACGCAGTGGCGCTGAGCCAGTCGATCACCTTCTTCTCGGTCCTGTTCTGGGCGGTGGTACTCGGCCCGATGGGTGCCATCCTCGCCATCCCCCTGACGCTGCTGGTGCGGATGCTGCTCGTCGACTCGAACCCGAACATGACGTGGACACGCGCCGCGCTCGGCGACTTCGACGAGGCGAAGAAGGTCATGGAGGCCGAGGACGCGGCCGCGAAGGCCGAGCGCAAGCTCCGGCGGCACCCCGCGGCATCCGGTGGCAGCGCCGCAGCCGACCCCGGAGCTGCTGCGGCGGCGACGGATGCCGCGCCGAGCTGACCCGTCGACGGATGCCACGGCGGGGCGGCTGACCCGTCGGCTCAGTCGGCCGGGATCGTGCCCTTGCGGTCGGGCAGGCGCCGCGTGAACGGCAGTGCGAGGAGCGCGGCCGCGGCGCACGCGAGCATGCCCAGCTTGACGCCCATGAGCTGGGCCGCCGAGTAGTTCGCCACGAGGTCGTCGACCTGGTCGGCCGGGATGCCGGCCTCGAGCAGCGCCTGCTCGGCCTGCGCCGGCGGGATGTACTCGAGGCCCGAGGAGACCTGCACGGTCACCTGGTCGGCGACGGCCGACTCGATGTCGGGGTCGTCGGCGATGAGGCCCAGCACGGATGCCGCGAGCGCGCCCACCATGAGCGAGCCGATCAGCGCCGTGCCGAGCGACGAGCCGAGGTTCTGTGCGGTGTACTGCAGGCCGCCGGCCTCGCTGCGGGCGTCGGACGGCACCGACGACTGCACGACGTTGCCGAGCTGCGAGGCGAGCAGGCCGGTGCCGAGGCCGACGAGGGCCATGCCGATGGCGAACGGCGTCGTCGCCAGCTGGGGTTCGATCGTGGAGATGATGACGAGGCAGGCGACGGCGATCGTGAGCAGCCCGACGCGCACCAGGGCTCGTGCGCCGAAGCGGCCGCCGAGTCGCGCGCCGATCGCGGCGGCGGCGAGCATGGCGATCGACGTCGGGAGGAGGCGGAGGCCTGTCTGGAACGCGTCCATGCCCTGCGTGATCTGGAGGTAGAGCGGCACGGCGAAGAAGATGCCGAGCAGCACGAGGTTCTGCGCGAGCAGGCTCGCGAGGCCCGATCGGAGTGCGGGGATCCGGAGGTTGGTCACGTCGAGGAGTGGCACGCGACCCCGGTTCGCGACGTGCCGCTCCCAGGCGAGGAACGCCCAGAGCACGAGGAGCCCGGTCCCGATGACGAACGGCGTGAGGGCGAAGCCGAACGGGGTGATCGGCGACTGCACGGGCTGGATCCAGCCCCACGTGCCGCTCTGCAGCACCCCCACGACGACGAGCGCGAGTCCGAGCGCCGACAGGATGGACCCGACGACGTCGAGGCGGAACTTCGCGCGCACGTGGTCGTCGGTGATCCACGAGCTCACCGCGAGCACGAAGATGACGAAGACGACCTCGCCGGCGAACACCCAGCGCCAGGAGTACTCGGTCGTGAGCCAGCCGCCGAGCAGCGGCCCGATCGCGATGCCGGCGCCGGCGACGCCGCCGATGATGCCGTAGGCGCGGGCTCGCGCGGCGCCCTCGTAGCTGCCGGCCACAAGGGCCGCGAGCGCCGGCAGCACGAGGGCGGCGCCCGCGCCCTCGATGAACGACCAGCCGAGGATGAGGATGCCGATGGTCGGCGCGAGCGCGGTCATCAGCGATCCGATCGCGTAGATCACGAGCCCGATGCGGAAGATCCGCAGGCGCCCGAACAGGTCGCCGATCTTGCCGCCGGTCAGCATGAGCGCGGCCATGACGAGCGCGTAGAGCGTGATCGCGAGCTGGATCATCGACACGGTCGTGTCGAACTCCTCGACCAGCTGGCTGATCGACACGCTCATCACCGAGCTGTCGAGCACCATGATGAACTGGGCGATCGCGAGCGGGATCACCGCGCGCGACGCCTTCTCCGCGGCCGTCGCTGGAGCGCCGGTCGGCGGGGTCGCCCGGGTCACGATGCCGACGCCTCGACGCGGCCCTCCGCGATCGCGGCGAGCAGCGCCGCGTGGTCCGCCTCCGTGCGTTCGGCGTAGGCCACCGAGAAGTCGAGGATGGCGCGGGCCAGGTCCTTCGCGTCGCCGACGTAGCCGCTGATCACCGCCGGATCGCCGCCGCGGGCGTGCGCCCGCGCGAGGATGATGCCGCAGTACTCGGCGTAGAGGCGCATGGTCGACGGCTCCATGATCTCGGGCTCGGCCGAGCCCTTCCAGTCGCGGAACTGTCGCACGTAGAAGTCGCGATCCTGCCCGTCGATGCCCGTGCCGGTGGTCCAGCCGACCAGCAGGTCGCCGAGCGCTTGCATGATGCGCTGGCCGTGCACCACACGCTGCCCCTGGTGCGCGTACGCGCTCGGTTCGTCGGGCCGCTCCAGCACCGACTGCTGCGCCTCCTTGGCCTGCAGCATGAGCACGTCGTTCTTGCCGTTGCCCTGGAACAGGACGACCCACGCGCGCGTGCCCACGCTGCCGACGCCGACGACCTTCATCGCGGCGTCCACCATGCGGAAGCGATCGAGCACGCGCCGGCGCTCGGGCGGGAGCGTCTCGCGGTAGGTCTCGAAGATGTCGCGCAGGCGTTGCTCGCCCTCGTCGATGGCGAGCCCGCTCTCCTCGGCGAGGTGCCGGAACGGGACGAGGATCGGGGGGTCGGACTTGAACCGCCAGACGCCGTCGACCCGCTCGGCCAGGCTATTCGCGGCCTGCCGGCTGTCGCGGCGACGCGACTTCGCGATGAGGCGGTGGGCGCGCTCGGACGCCTCGGTCGCGAGCTCGCTGCTCAGCCCCGTGAGCACGTCCTCCATGTCGAGCCGCGCCGTGAAGAGCTCGACGAGTGGGGTGCGCGCGGCCTGCCGCATCGCGGCGCCGTACGCCCGCACCACGCGCATGACGATCCTGGCGCGGGTCTCGTCGTCGAATCCGCGTGCGCGGGCTGCGATCTCGAAGCTCGCGGCCATGCGCTTGACGTCCCATTCGAAGGGGCCGGGCGCCGTCTCGTCGAAGTCGTTGAGGTCGATGACGAGCGACCGCTCGGGCGAGGCGAACACCCCGACGTTGGAGAGGTGCGCGTCCCCGCAGAGGTGGGTGATGATGCCGGAGTCGGGGACCTCGCGGAGGTCGTCGGCCATGATGGCGGCCGCTCCCCGGTAGAACGCGAACGGCGACGAGGCCATGCGGCTGTGCCGGAGGGCGATGAGGCTCGGGACGCGCGATTCGGCCTGGCGTTCGAGCACGGAGATCGGGTCGCGGTCGGACGACGCCACCTCGCCGTGCGCCTCGACGGGCAGCCTCGTGCGCGCCTCGCGTCCGAGGTCGCGTCGCGCCTTGCGGGGCAGGAGGGCCTGGTCGGTCCGGGTGTCGAGTGCGATGGTCATGGCGGCTCCTCCGCTCAGTTGACGGACTCCGGTACGGCCGCGGTGGACGGCGGCGACGGCGGCGCCGCGGCATCCGCGGTGGAGGCGACGACGGCGTCGATGAACCGGATGAAGACGGTGATCCAGCTGAAGATGATCGTGAACGCGATGAGTTCGAACGCCGTGAGGTTGTAGTACGCGATGGGCGTGAACAGCAGGAACGCGCCGATCAGCATCGCGAATGTCACGTAGCAGATGACGAAGAAGCGGCGCGGCAGGCCCTTCAGGATGTACGGCGACCCGAGCACCATGACGGCGAACGCCGCGGCCATGCCCGACGCGCAGCCGTTGTGCACGGCCATGTTGACGTCGACGGGGAAGAGCCCGACGCCGGCGAGCATGACGCCGAGGATGACGAACGTCACCGACATGAAGCGCGGCGCCCAGCGGTGCTCGAGGATGCCGCGGTCGACGAGCGTCGTGAGGTCGCGGTGCAGGTAGAGCGTGAAGGTCGTGACGAAGAAGCCCGCGACGATGAGGGTGGTGTTGAACATCCACGCCGAGAAGTCGCCGGCCGTGCCGAGCTGGCTGAAGTGGTACTCCCACCAGTACTCGTCCTCGACTGCGGCGATCGACGCCAGTGTCGAGAGCGCCATGAACGAGACGAGCAGCGTCGCCATCTTGCGTGTCGTGATGTCGGACACCGACAGGTAGATGAGGTAGCCGCTCGCCCCGGTCGCCGCGATCACGGCGATGGTGCCGATGATGACGTCGACCTCGAGTCCGTCGAAGCTGCGCTGCAGCACCACGAACACCGACGCCGTGAAGATCGCCGCGAGGGCCGCGTGCACGAGCGCGACGGTGGTCGCGTCGAGCACGAACTTCCACGGCCGGATGCGCAGGCGCCACTCCTGGCCCGGGCGGTGCCGGGATCGCCAGTAGCCGAGGTACGCCGCGACGACGCCGGCGAGGAGTGCGGAGATCGCCGCGATCGCTCCGACGGACAGGCCGCCGCCCCACAGCGGGACCATCCGGCCGATGAACAGGGTGAAGGCGACGATGCCGCACACCACGGCCGCCGCCGTGCCGGCGTAGACCGCCTCGCTCTCCACCCTGAGCCGCGTCGAGCGGATGCCTCGGCCGCCGGATCCCGCATCCACACTCACGCCCACTGGAACCCCCGTTCCGTTGCGCCACCGCGATCGACCACTGATCGTGTCTGCATGATATGCCGGGGACGGGCCCGGGGATAGACCCCGGGAAGCGGGGGTGGATCGGCTCTTCCCGAACCGTCGCGCCGGGCGTACGCTGCCCTCAGGTGAGAGGGGGAACATGCCTGAATTCGAGTACGGACCCGTCGAGATCCTGGTCGTCGGGTTCCCTGGTGAGCGGCCCGATGCCGCGACCTTCGAGGCGATCGGAGACCTCGTCGAGGCCGGAGACATCCGGTTGCTCGACGCGGTGGTCGTGTCGCGTTCCGAGAACGGAGACCTCGACATCGTCGAGATCGAGGACCTCGGCGACGAGATCGACGTGACCGAGATCGAGCTCGAGGCCAACGGCCTCGTCGGCGAGGAGGACGTCAACGACCTCGGCGGGGCGATCCCGCCGGGAACCTCCGGCGCGATGCTCGCCATCGAGCTCGTCTGGGCGAAGCGGCTCGCGTCGCGGTTCGCCGAGTCCGGCGGCGTGCTCCTGCAATCGGAGCGCATCCCGGCGCCGGTCGTCAACGCCATCATGGCCGAGGCCGAAGAGGCCGAGGCCGCCGCTACGGAGTGAGGGGAAGCACATGCTGAGGAGGATGGGACGTCCTGGTCTCGTCGGGATGGCCGCCCGCACCGCTGTCGTCGCGGGCACCGCGACCGCGGTGTCGGGCAGCGTGCAGCGACACCAGCAGGAGAAGGCGCAGAACCAGTACGAGCAGCAGCAGTACGAGGCCATGCAGCAGCAGGAGGCGATGAACGCCGCCGCGCAGCAGGCCGTCGCCCAGCAGCAGGCTGCGGCCGCGCAGGCGGCTCCGGCGGCGCCCGCCGGCGGCACCGATGTCGTCGCCGAGCTGCAGAAGCTCGCCACGTTGAAGGAGCAGGGCATCCTCTCCGACGACGAGTTCGCCGCGGCGAAGGCGAAGCTGCTCGGCTGAGCAACGACCCGGCGGCCGGGCCCTCACTCGTGAGACGTGGGACCCGGCCGCCGTTCCGTCGTGTCCGGCGAGCGGCTGCGGAACGCGCGCTCGCGGCATCCGGCCTGTGCCTTGCCTGCGAACGGCCGTGCACCCCTTGCCGAGGCATCCGCCCGCCCCTCTACGATGAGGCATGGCCGTCGCGCTCAGGGGACTCTCGACCGTCGTACCGCCCACCGTGCTGATCCAGGAGGAGGTGCGGGACGTCTTCGGGACGCAGCCGGGCCTGAACCGCCTCGCGCAGCGCATCGTCTCGACGAGCTTCAACGTGTCGGGCATCGAGACGCGGCACACCGTGCTCGAAGAGCTGAGTCGCGACGCGCATCCCGACGAACCCGTGTTCTTCGACATCGACAGCGGCGAGCTGCTGTTCCCCGGCACCAAGGCGCGCAACGAGCTCTACGCCGAGTTCGCCACGAAGCTCTACGTCGAGGCGGGCCGCGCGGCGATCGCCGCAACGCCGGGCATCGAGGCATCCGATGTCACGCACATCATCACGGTGTCGTGCACGGGCTTCTACGCCCCGGGTCCCGACTTCGTGATCGCGCGCGAGCTCGAACTCGACGCCGGCGTCGAGCGCTACCACCTCGGGTTCATGGGCTGCTACGCCTCGGTGCCCGCGCTCCGCATCGCGAAGCAGCTGTGCGAGGCGGATGCCGCGGCCGTCGTGCTCGTCGTCTCGGTCGAGCTCTGCACGCTGCACCTGCGCTCCTCCAACGACCCCGACACGATCGTGGCCTCGTCGCTCTTCGCCGACGGCGCCGGCGCGGGGATCGTCACGGCCCGCCCCCTCGAGGACGGGGAGCGCGCCTTCGACCTCGATCGCTTCGCCACGCGCATCACGCCCGTCGGCGAGGGCGACATGGCGTGGAAGATCGGCGACCACGGCTTCGAGATGGTGCTGTCGAACGCGATCCCCGCGATCATCGACGGCCACATCACGGGCGCGCTCGAGCCGCTGTTCGACCACGATCCGGCGCTCGCCGAGGCGCTGGCGACGGATGCCTCGAGCGACGCGATCGAGCACTGGGCCATCCATCCCGGCGGTCGCAGCATCCTCGACAAGGTCGAATCGCGGCTGGTACTCACCGAGGCGCAGCTCGTGCCCGCGCGCGAGACGCTGCGCGACTACGGCAACATGTCGAGCGCGACGGTGCTGTTCGTGCTGCGGAACATCCTCGACTCGGATGCCGCCGCCGACGGCGACCGCGTCGCGGCCATGGCCTTCGGGCCGGGCCTGACCGTCGAGTCGGCCCTGCTCACCGTGCGCGCCTGAGCCGATGGCCGCGCCCCGGTTCGTCGATCGCGGGTTCCTCGCGCGGCGCGACGAGGACGCGACGGAGCTCATGGACGACCCCGACGCGGACCTCGATGCGCTCGAGCGCACGTACGTCCGGTTCGCGCAGGTGAACGCGGTGGTGTCGAACGTGGGGGCCGTGTACCGCCGCTGGGTGCGCCCGGCCCTGTCGCCGACCGCGACGCGGCGCGTGCTCGACGTCGGCACGGGCGGGGCCGACTTGCCGCGCGCGCTCCTCCACCGCGCGCACGCCGACGGGCTGCGGCTCGAGGTGACCGCGATCGACCCCGATCCGCGCGCACTGGACTGGGCACTGAGCCAGCCGCCGCAACCCGGCCTGGTGCTGCGACGCGTCTCGAGCACCGAGCTGGCGCTCGCCGGTGAGCGCTTCGACGTGGTGCTCTCGAACCACGTGCTGCACCACCTCGACGGGGCCGCGCTCGGCGCGCTGCTCGCCGACTCCGAGCGGCTCGCGCGCGGCGGCGGCGTCGCGGTGCACGCCGACATCGAGCGGTCGCGGCTCGGCTACGCGGGCTTCGCGCTCGGCACGCTGCCGTTCCAGCCGAACCTGCTGAAGGGCTCGTACATCCGTCCCGACGGGCTCACCTCGATCCGGCGCAGCCACACCGCGCGCGAGCTCGCGGGCGTGCTGCCGCCGGGCTGGAGCGTGCGGCGTGGGTTCCCGTCGCGGCTCGAGGTCGTGTGGGGCGCGGATGCCTGAGCGCGAGCGCCTGCCCCATGAGCCGCGCCACGACGTGGTGATCATCGGCGGCGGGCCGGTCGGCCTCCTGCTCGCGTGCCTGCTCGCTCGTCGTCACCTCGACGTGGTGGTGCTGGAGCGCCGGACCGCCCGCGGCGGGCGATCCCGGGCGATCGGCATCCACCCTCCGGGCCTTCGCGCGCTGGCACGGGCCGGCGTGGGCGACGAGGTGCGGGCCCGGGCCGTGCAGATCCACTCGGGGCGCGTCACCTGCGAGGGACGCACACTCGGCTCGATGTCGTTCGCGAAGGCCGGCACCGTGCTGTCGCTGCCCCAGCTCGAGACCGAGGACCTGCTGGAGGCGCGGCTCGAGCGGCTGCGCCCAGGGAGCCTGCGCCGCGGCGTCGAGGTGGGAATGGTGCACGACCGTGGCACGCACGTCGTGGTGGAGGGCGTGGAGCGCGCCGGCGACGGCGACGCCCCCGGTGGGAGCGGAGGCGGTGGTGCCGCCGGGAGCGGCGAGCCCGTCAGCGTGACGGCGTGGTACGCGGTCGCCGCCGACGGCGTGCGCAGCGGCATCCGCGACGCGCTGGGGATCGCCTGGCACGATCGGCGAGGGCGCGCCCACTACGTGATGGGCGACACCCGCGACGACACCGGCGAGCCCGAGACGGCCCTGCTGCACTTCGAGCCGGCGGGGGTCGTCGAGTCGTTCCCGATGCCGGGCGGCCTGCGTCGCTGGGTCGCGTGGGTGCGACGTCCGCCGGCCGAGCCGACCGCCGGGCAGCTCGCCACGATCGTGCAGTCGCGGAGCGGCGGGACGTTCGACGTGGCGGCGGCCGGCGAGCCCAGCGCCTTCGAGGCGCGCCAGCACCTGGCGTCGCGGATGTCGCAGGGCCGCGTCGCGCTCGTCGGCGACGCCGCTCACGAAGTGAGCCCCATCGGCGGACAGGGCATGAACCTCGGCTGGCTCGACGCCGTGCGGCTGGATCACGACCTCGCCGCGGCGCTCGCCGTGGGAGCGCCGTTCGAGGCGTTCGACGCCTACGACCGGGTGCGGCGGTCGGCCGCGTCACGCGCGCTGCGGCAGGCGGCGTTCAACATGCGGATGGGCGCGCCGGCGGCGGGCCTGCGCCTGCGCACCCGCAACGCGGCCGTGCGCGTGCTGGGAATCCCGCCGTTCCGGGCGCTGCTCGCCCGCGCGTTCACGATGCGCTGGCTCTGACCTAGCGCCGCCGGTGGTCGAGTAGCGCCCGGCGCAGCTGGACGCGAATCGAGACCTCCTGCCTCAGAGCACGATGCGCGTGAGCAGGAACACCGGGATCTGCCGGTCCGTCTTCTCCTGGTACCCGTCGTACGACGGCCACGTCTCGTTCGCACGGCGCCACCAGCGCTCGCGCTCCTCGCCCTCGAGCTCGCGCGCGGTGTAGTCGTGCTTCTCGGCGTTGTCCTGCAGTTCGACGTGCGGATGCCGCCGCAGGTTCGACACCCACTTCGGATCGTGGTGCGACCCGCCCTGCGAGCCCACGACGGCGTACTCGCCGTCATGCTCGACGCGCATGAGGGCCGTCTTGCGGAGCTTGCCCGACTTCGAGCCGACCGTCGTGAGCACGATGATCGGGCGTCCGCGCAACGTGTTCGCCTCGGCACCGTCGCTCGCCTCGAACGCCTCGGCCTGCTTCCTCGCCCAGCCTGACGTGCTGGGTGCGTACTCGCCTTCGAGCGGCATGCGTCCTCCCGGTCTCTCGTCCTCCTCCGACCGTAACCCCGCCGCGGCGGAACGCATTCCGGGTTGCGCCGGCGGGTTCGCGGTGGTGTTCGCCGTCTCGGTGGCGGGCCGCGGAGCATCCGGTCTAGCGTGAACGATGGGGCGAGTTCCACGCGACCGAACCGGAATACCCGCCTTCGGGTCAAAGTTGAGCGTAGTAGACTCAAGTTTGTGGAAGGAGGCCGCACGTGGCCAACATGCAGGGCGCGCCGAGCTCGCAGGAGGAGCAGCAGTCGGCGCTCGAACAGTACGGCGTGAACCTCACCGACCTCGCCAAGCAGGGCAAGCTCGACCCCGTGATCGGGCGCGACAGCGAGATCCGGCGCGTCAGCCAGGTGCTCACTCGGCGCACGAAGAACAACCCCGTGCTCATCGGCGAGCCCGGCGTCGGCAAGACCGCCGTCGTCGAGGGGCTGGCGCAGCGCATCGTCGAGGGCGACGTCGCCGAGTCGCTGAAGGACAAGCAGCTCGTGGCGCTCGACATCTCGGCGCTCGTCGCCGGTGCGATGTACCGCGGCCAGTTCGAGGAGCGGCTGAAGGCCGTCCTGAAGGAGATCGACGAGTCCGAGGGTCGCGTCATCACGTTCGTCGACGAGCTGCACCTGCTCATGGGCGCCGGCGGCGGCGAGGGGTCGGTCGCGGCATCCAACATGCTGAAGCCCATGCTCGCGCGCGGCGAGCTGCACCTCATCGGCGCGACCACGCTCGACGAGTACCGCGAGTACATCGAGAAGGATGCCGCGCTCGAGCGCCGCTTCCAGCAGGTGTACGTCGGCGAGCCGTCGGTCGAAGACACCGTCGCGATCCTCCGCGGGCTCAAGGGCCGGTACGAGGCGCACCACGGCGTCACGATCACGGATGCCGCGCTCGTCGCCGCGGCATCCCTCTCGAACCGCTACATCACGGCCCGCCAGCTGCCCGACAAGGCCATCGACCTCATCGACGAGGCGATGTCGCGGCTGAAGATGGAGATCGACTCGTCGCCCGTCGAGATCGACCAGCTCAAGCGCGAGGTCGACCGCATGAAGCTCGAGGAGCTCGCCCTCAAGAAGGAGAAGGACGACGCCTCGAAGGAGCGCCTGGCGAAGCTGCGCGAGACCCTCGTCGACAAGGAGCGGCACCTCGCCGAGCTCGAGGAGCGCTGGGCGCGCGAGCGGCAGGGCCTCAACCGCGTGGGCGAGCTGAAGAAGAAGCTCGACGAGGCGATCACCCAGCGCGACCTCGCGCTGCGCGAGGGCAACTACCCGAAGGCGTCGAAGCTCGAGTACGAGACGATCGCGAACCTGCAGCGCGACCTCGATGCGGCCGAGCAGGCGGATGCCTCCGGCAACGCCGGCAGTGAGAACCGCATGGTGAACGAGCAGGTGACCGAGGAGGACATCGCCGCGGTCATCTCGGCGTGGACCGGCATCCCGGTCGGCAGGCTCATGCAGGGAGAGACCGAGAAGCTGCTGCACCTCGAGTCCGAGCTCGGCAAGCGCCTCATCGGGCAGAAGCCCGCGGTGGCGGCGGTCGCCGACGCCGTGCGCCGTTCCCGCGCGGGCCTCAGCGACCCGAACCGTCCGACCGGCTCGTTCCTGTTCCTCGGCCCGACCGGCGTCGGCAAGACCGAGCTGGCGAAGGCGCTCGCGGAGTTCCTCTTCGACGACGAGCACGCCATGGTGCGCATCGACATGTCGGAGTACGGCGAGAAGTTCTCCGTCTCGCGGCTCGTCGGCGCGCCTCCGGGGTACGTCGGCTACGAGCAGGGCGGCCAGCTCACCGAGGCCGTGCGGCGGCGTCCGTACTCGGTGATCCTCCTCGACGAGGTCGAGAAGGCGCACCCCGAGGTGTTCGACGTGCTGCTGCAGGTGCTCGACGACGGCCGACTCACCGACGGGCAGGGCCGCACGGTCGACTTCCGCAACGTGATCCTCATCCTCACCTCCAACCTCGGCTCGCAGTACCTCATCGACCCGGGGCTCTCGTGGAGCGACAAGGAGCAGGCGGTGCTGCAGACCGTGCGGCAGGCCTTCAAGCCCGAGTTCGTGAACCGCCTCGACGACATCGTCGTGTTCTCGGCGCTCAGCGAGCAGGAGCTCGGCGAGATCGTGAACCTCTACATCGACCGACTCTCGGCGCGCCTGCACGAGCGCCGGCTCGAGCTCGGCGTCACGCCCGACGCCCGGGCCTGGCTGGCCGAGCGCGGGTACGACCCGCTCTACGGTGCGCGCCCGCTGCGACGGCTCATGCAGAAGGAGATCGACGACCGGCTCGCCCGCGCGCTGCTCGCCGGCGAGATCCGCGACGGCGACTCGGTGCTCGTGGCCCTCGCGCCCGACGGTCAGACGCTCACCGTGTCGCGGGCCGAGGGGCCCGTGGCGGCGGGCGGTGGGCCCGACGACGAGATCGTCGACGCGGAGATCGTCGAGTAGGCGGGGGGTCAGCTCGGCGGCTGCGGCGCCGGGGTCGCCTCGGCGGGTTCGATCACGCCGTTCGCGCTCGGCGGGATGCGGCGCTCGAGCGCCATCGCCAGCACGCCGATGACCAGGCATCCCACGACCATGAGCGCGATGTAGGCGACGTCGAGGTCCTGGTCGAGCAGGATGCCGGCCGCGATCGGTCCGGTGATCGCGCCGGCCTGGAACGCCGCCGCGTTGATCGCGTTGTAGCGGCCTCGATTGTGGTCGGAGGCGAGGTCGTTGTAGACGGCCGGCACCGTCGGCTGCAGCAGCGTCTCGCCGAACGCGAAGACGCCCATGAAGGCGAGCACGCCGATCGCCGCGGCCACCGTGTCGGGCAGCAGCCCGGCGGCGCCGAGGACGAGCCAGGACAGCGCCCACACGCCCGCCATGACGAGCATCACGCGCGTGCGGCGCCGGCCGCTGATGCGCTTCAGCACCGTGAACTGCAGCAGCACGATGACCGCGGTGTTGACCGCGAACGCGAGGCCGACGGTGCGCGTCGACACCTCGGCGACCTGCCGAGCGTAGGCGGGGAAGCCCGCCTCCATCTGCCCGTAGCCGATGAACATCGCGATGAAGGTGAGCAGGCTCAGCCACAGGATCGCCGGCTGCCGGATGATCTCGCGGTAGCCGCCGGCCGCCGGCGCGTCGTCGGACGGCGTGTGCTGCGTGCGGACGTGACGGAGCGGCCCGAGGAGCAGCGCCATCGGGATGAGGCTCGTGGCCGCGTCGACCAGGAAGATCACGGTGAACGTCCCGGGCGAGCTCACATCGACGTAGAACCCCCCGATGATGCCGCCCACGCCGATGCCGAGGTTCACGAGCGCGAAGTTGACGCCGAAGTACTGCTGCCGCAGGTCGCCGTCGACGACCGACGCGATGAGCGCGTTGAAGCCGGGCCACGAGACGCCGAAGTTCACGCCGATGAGCACGAGGGCCACCGCCGCGACCGCGGGGTGGGTCGCGAACGCGAGCAGCGTGCACCCGGCGATCATGGCGGTGAGGCCGGCGAGCAGCACGGCTCGGGCGCCGAACCGGTCGATGAGGGAGCCGCCCGGACCGGTCACGATGAGTCCCGTGATGGCGATCAGGCTCATCAGCGCGCCGGCGAGGTCGAGCTCGAATCCGCGCACCTCGTGCAGGTAGATGATCGTGAACGGCAGCGTGAGCCCGCGCCCGAGGGTCTGGATCGCGACGGTCGACAGGAGCCAGCGGCCCTCGGTGGGGAGTGCGCTCCAGAACGTCCTGATGCCGATCACTGCAACATCCTGACGGATGCCGCCGACATCGCGCAGCCGGCCTCCGCAAGCACCTCGCCCCATGGCCCGTCCGCGCCTAGGCTCGGAGCATGCCGGAGTTGCTCGGGCGCGCGACGGGGGCGGATGCGCGGCTCGTCGAGACCGACGCGGGCGCCGTGCGCGGCGTCCGCCGGGGCGGGGTGCGCAGCTGGCGGGGAATCCCCTACGGCGCGTCGACCGGCGGGGAGCACCGCTTTCGTGCGCCCAGGGCGGCTGCGGGCTGGGACGGCGTGCTGGATGCCGCCGAGTTCGGGCCCGTGGCGCCGCAGAACCGTCGAGGGCAGTTCATCGGCGCGCATCCGGGCCTGCCGCGCAGCGAGGACTGCCTGAGCGTCAACCTGCTCGCGCCCGACGAGCCCGCCGAGGGCCGCCCGGTCATGGTCTTCATCCACGGCGGCGCGTACAGCGTGGGCTCGTCGGGCGAGTACCCGCGACAGGGCGAGCTGCTCGTCCGGCGCCACGGCGTCGTCTACGTCAGCCTCAACTACCGGCTCGGTGCGCTGGGATGGCTCGACTTCCGCCGGTACTCGTCGGCGCGGCATCCGCTCGAGTGCAATCTCGGGCTGCGCGACCAGGTGCTGGCGCTCGACTGGGTGCGGCGCAACATCGCCGCGTTCGGTGGCGACCCGGGCAACGTCACGCTCTTCGGCGAGTCGTCGGGCGCGAACTCGGTCACGACGCTGATGGCGGTGCCGGCGGCCGAGGGGCTGTTCGCCCGGGCGATCGCCCAGAGCGCGCCCGCCAACGCGGTGTACACGGCGGCCACCGCCGCGCGCTTCGCCGACGAGTACGTGCGGATGCTCGGGCTGATGGTCGGCGACGACGCGGTCGCGGGCTCGCCCGAACACGCGTCGCACCTGCTCCGCACGGCCGACGCGACGATGCTCGCCGAGGCCACGACGGCGCTCTCCGTGGCCACGCCCGATGAGCGGCCGGGCACCATCAGCCTCGCGCCCGTCATCGACGGCGAGTTCCTCCCCGAGCGCCCGCTCGACGCGTTCCGCGACGGCAGCGCCCACCCGATCCCGCTGATCATCGGCACGAACGACCGCGAGGGGTCGCTGTTCCAGGGCCGGATCGGCATCCTGCCCACGACGAAGCCGCGCATCCGGGCGGTGTTCGCCAACACGCGCAAGAAGGCACGGAAGGCGATCAAGCGCCAGTACCCCGGGCTGCCCGACCCGCGGCCGGCGGCGGACTTCGGCGGCGACTTCACGTTCTGGTTCCCGAGCGTGAAGGTGGGCGAGCGGCACTCCCGCCACGCGCCGGTGTACTTCTACCGCTTCGACGCGGCGCCGCGCATCGCCCGGCTCATCGGCCTCGACGCGACGCACGGCCTCGACCTCTTCGCGCTGTTCGAGAAGTTCGACACCTGGACGGGCGCCGGGCTCACGCTGCTCGGCGGTCGCCGCATGTACCGCGAGGTCGGGCGGCGGATGCAGCGGCACTGGACGGCGTTCGCGGCATCCGGCGCACCCGAGCCCACGTGGCCGCGCTATGACGAGGCCGCCCGCCGCACGCTCGTGCTCGATCGGGTCGACCGGGTGGAGTCGGATCCGCGACGCGAGAAGCGACTCGCGTGGCAGGCGTTCGTGCCGCACGTGTGAGCGGGGGCGCGCCTCACCCGATGAACTCGATCACGTCCGCGCAGAAGTCGCGCTCCGGACCGGATGGACATGAGAAGCCCTCATTCTGGGGAGGCGCGTAGGCTCGGACCATGCTCGCCACCCTCATCCACGCGCCCCGCGACATCCGCGTCGAGACGGTGCCCGACCCCGTGCTCTCGACCGGCGGCGACGCCATCGTGAAGGTCGTCGCCTCGTGCGTCTGCGGCTCCGACCTGTGGCCCTACCGGGGCGTCACGCCCACCCGCGAGCCGCACCGCATCGGCCACGAGTTCGTCGGCGTGGTCGAGGCCGTCGGCGACCGCGTCGAGCGCATCCGGGTCGGCGACTTCGTGATCGCGCCGTTCTACGTGTGCGACAACACGTGCATCAACTGCCGCAACGGCGTCTCGACGTCGTGCCTGCACGGCGGATGGTGGGGGAGCGACGACCGCCTCGGCGGCTTCGCCGACGGCGGCCAGGGCGAGCGGATCCGCGTGCCGCTCGCCGACGGCACGCTGGTGCCGGTGCGCGAGGAGATCACCGACGAGCAGGTGCCCGGCCTCCTCACGCTCTCCGACGTCATGGGCACCGGCCACCACGCGGCGGTGTCGGCAGGGGTCGGCCCGGGCGACTCGGTCGCGGTGGTCGGCGACGGTGCGGTCGGGCTCTGCGCGATCATCGCCGCGCGCCGGCTCGGGGCGACGACGATCATCGCGATGTCGCGGCATCCCGACCGCCAGGCACTCGCCCGCGAGTTCGGGGCGACCCACATCGTGGCCGAACGCGGCGACGTGGGCGTCACGGCGGTGCAGGAGCTCACGCACGGCATCGGCGCCGACCGGGTGCTCGAGTGCGTGGGCACCAAGGAGTCGATGGACCAGGCGATCCGGTCGACGCGGCCGGGCGGCATGATCGGCTACGTCGGTGCGCCGAACGGCGGGCCGGAGCTGCCGGTGCGGCCGCTGTTCAACCGCAACATCGGCGTCAACGGCGGCGTCGCGCCGGTGCGCGGCTACATCGAGGAGCTGCTGCCCGACGTGCTGTCGGGCGCGATCCAGCCGGGCAAGGTGTTCGACCTCGAGCTCCCGCTGCGCGACGCCGCCGAGGCGTACGCGGCGATGGACGAGCGTCGCGCGATCAAGGTGCTGCTGCGGCCATGAGCGAGCTCCGGGATCGACTGGTGGCCGAGGACGCCGAGCTGCGGTTCGCGACCTTCACGCTCGACGACGCGTGGGAGCTGGGCGGGCGCCTCCGCGCCGCCGCCGCGGAGCGCGGGCTCCCGGTCGCGATCGCGATCTGGTTCGGGCCCCAGCGGGTGTTCCATGCGGCACTGCCCGGCGCGAGCGCCGACAACGACGGGTGGCTCGACCGCAAGCACCGCGTCGTCGAGCGGTTCGGCGGGGCGTCGCTGCTCGTCGGCGAGTCGTTCCGCGCGAACGGCGAGGACTTCGACACCCACGCCCGGCTCGACCCGCGGGAGTACGCCGCGCACGGCGGCGTCGTGCCGATCCGCCTCGAGGGCGGCGCCGTCATCGGCGCGGTCGGCGTCTCGGGCCTGCCGCAGCAGGACGACCACGACCTCGTCGTGGAGCACCTGCGCGCATACCTGGCGGAGCAGCGCGCGGGCTGAGCGGCCCGGCCCGGTCGGTGCAATGCAGGAAGATCGGGCCGACACGCCGATCGCGCGCATGCCGTTCGCGGCGTTTCGGCAGGTTCTTCCTGCAGTAGCGCATCGCGTCGTGGTGCGCGCCACACAACTCGACCGTGCACCGACGAAACGAGCGGATGCCGCACCGGGGGGAGTGCGGCATCCGCTCGGGTTCACTCGACGCGACCGGGCGCTGTGGGCGTGGGCTACTCGCCCGCGACGACCAGCTCGTCGAGCGGCTTGCGCAGGCGCGGCGCGACCTCGCGCTCGCGCAGGGGCTCGGGCAGCGCGTCGAGGTCGCCGAGCACGCCGATCGCGGTGATCGAGACGACCTCGAAGTGCTCGCCGAGGCCGAACGCCTGGGCGATGCGGGCGCCGTCGAAGCCGCCCATCTGGTGGGTGTGCAGGCCCTCGTGCTGTGCCTGCACGGTGAGGTGGGCGACGGCCTGGCCGAGGTCGTAACGCGCCCACGGACGCGGCTTGCCCTCGTCGTCGGCGGTCTCGGCGATGTTCACGATCAGGACGGCGGCGGAGTCGGCCCAGGCCTGGTTGAAGCCCATGAGCGCGTCGTGCACGGTGGTGAACGCGTCGCTGCCGCGGCGGGCGACGATGAAGCGCCACGGCTGGGTGTTGTTCGCCGACGGCGCCCAACGGGCGGCCTCGAGGATGGTGCGGAGCACATCGGTGGAGACCACGGCGGTCGGGTCGTAGGCGCGCGGGCTCCAGCGCTCGACGAGCGGGTGGATGAGGGGCGCGGTGGTGTCGGCCTTACGGGAGGTGAGGTCGGTGACGAGGGTCATGAGCGATCAGCTTTCGTGCGATGGAGCGGTTGCCGGGGCGCCGTCGACCCAGTCCATTCCAACGCATGCAAGCTGGAGATATTCCGGATGCCGCACCGCGACGTCATCGGTCGTGCGCGCCGTGGGACCTTCGCCCCCTTGCGCAAGCGCGCATCGCCGTAGCCTTCGATCGAGGTCGCGACGCGACCGCCGGAGGTGGGATCGATGAAGGCGTTGGTCGCCTATGCCAGCAAGTACGGCGCGACGAAGGGCATCGCCGAGCGGGTCGGCGAGGTCCTGCGCCGCCGAGGTCTCCAGGTCGACCTGAAGCGCTGCGAAGACCTGCACGAGGTGTCGGGGTACGACGCGTACGTGATCGGGTCCGCGGTGTACGAGTTCAACTGGCGCAAGGACGCGAGGAAGCTCGTCGAGCGCAACGCGGACGAGCTCGCCGCGCACGCGACCTGGCTGTTCAGCAGCGGCCCCGTGGGGACGGAGACGGTCGACAAGGACGGCCACGACGTGCTGAAGGGTGCGGAGCCCAAGCAGTTCGCGCTGTACGGGGACCTCATCCACCCACGGGGCACGCAGGTGTTCCGGGGTGCCTTCGATCGCGACAAGGTGCGCGGCGGCGACCGGATCATCGCCTGGATGCCGGCCATCCGCGACATCCTCCCCGAGGGCGACTATCGCGAGTGGGATGCGATCGAGGCCTGGGCGGGCGGCATCGCCGACGAGCTGGGTGCGCGGGTCGCGACCTCCTGACGGCCAGACCGCCTGGCCGGGCCTGCGCCTGCGGGTCGAGTCAGGCCGCGGCGTGCAGCTCGTCGCGGATGCCAGCCACGAAGTCGTCGATGTCGGCCTCGCTGGTGTCGAACGAACACATCCAGCGCACCTCGTTGCGCGAGGCGTCCCAGTCGTAGAACTTGAAGCCGCGGTCGCGCAGCCGGTCGGCGACGCCCGCCGGCAGGGTGGCGAACACGCCGTTCGACTGGGTCTCCTGCGTGAAGCCGAGGCCGGGCAGGTCGCCCGACGCGATGCCGGCGTCGAGTGCGTCGCGCAGGCGGCGGGCCATCGCGTTCGCGTGCGACGCGCTGCGGATCCACAGGTCGCCCTCGAGCAGCGCGACGAGCTGCGCCGAGACGAACCGCATCTTCGAGGCGAGCTGCATGTTGAGCTTGCGCAGGTACTTCAGGCCCTCGGATGCCTCGGGGTTCAGCACCACGATGGCCTCGGCGCCGAGCGCGCCGTTCTTGGTGCCGCCGAAGCTCAGCACGTCGACGCCGGCGTCGCGCGTGAAGGCGCGGAGCGGCAGTCCGAGCGAGGCGGCAGCGTTCGAGAGCCGGGCGCCGTCGAGGTGCAGGCGCATGCCGCGCTCGTGCACGTGATCGGCGATCGCACGGATCTCCTCGGCGGTGTACGCGGTGCCCAGCTCGGAGGTCTGCGTGATCGACACGACGAGCGGCTGGGCGCGGTGCTCGTCGCCCCAGCCCCATGCCTCGCGGTCGATGAGCTCGGGCGTGAGCCTGCCGTCGGGCGTCGGCACGGTGAGGAGCTTCATGCCGCCGACCCGCTCGGGGGCGCCGCCCTCGTCGGAGTTGATGTGGGCCGTCGACGCCGAGACGACCGCCCCCCAGCGCGGCAGCATCGACTGCAGGCCGGTGACGTTGGCGCCGGTGCCGTTGAACACCGGGAACACCTCGACGCCCTCGCCGAAGTGCCCGGCGAACACCTCCTGGAGGCGCTCGGTGTACTGGTCCTCGCCGTAGGCGATCTGATGCCCGCCGTTCGCGGCCGCGATCGCGTCGAGCACTTCGGGGTGCACGCCGGAGTAGTTGTCGGAGGCGAAGCCGCGGAAGCCGGGGTCGTGGAGCTGGTCGGTCACCGGACCATCCTGCCACCCGGCCACTCGACCGCCGAACCGAGCGGATGCCGCGACCGCGTGAACGGGCCGGGGAAGGGGTGGCGGGGGGCCGCCCGGGGCCCCCCCCCCCCCCCCCCCCCCCCGGGGGGGGGGGGGGGGGGGCGCCCCCGCCCGCGCCCCCCCCCGCCCGCCCCCCCCGGGGGGCCCCCCCCCCCCCCCCCCCCACC
>NZ_JBHVMJ010000001.1:615658-1587472 GCF_042796995.1 Agromyces sp. NPDC057865
CGTGCGCGTCCCCCGCGCCCTCGTCCGCGGCGGGGGCTGGGGGTGGGGGCCCCCGCCGGTGCCCCCCCCACCCCGCCGCACCCGACGTGAGGTCTGCCGATCGCATGCCCCGAAGTGCCACCGGCACCTGCACGGCCCCCGGTGCGGCCCACCGAGCCGCCGACCCGAACGGCGGCACGGGAGTCGTGGTGGGACGGGAGGAGACCCGGCGCCGGTAGGGCGGCGCCGGGCCCTCATCCGATCAACGGCGGAGCGAGAACCGCCTCGTGAGGAGCAGTCCCGCGCCGGCGATGAGCACCAGCACGGCGACGCCCGCGAGGTCGACGTTCGCACCCGTGGAGGCGAGCGTCGCGGCGGCCGGGATCACCCTCGTCCCGTGCGTCGACGCCACCGTCGACCCGTCCGAGCCGTCCGAGCCGTGTGAACCGGCTGGGCCCGTCGGGTTCGAGGGGTCGGTCGGATCCGTCGGGTTTACCGGGTCGACCGGGTCGACCGGGTCGACGGGGTCGACGGGCGGGTCGACGATGGTCGTCGCCCCGCCGGTCGTGCTGTCGCCGATGACCGAGATCGCGTTGCCGCCGATCGTGATGGGCAGGGACAGGTCCGGGATGAGCTGTGTTCCCCCGAGCAGCCCATCGGATCCGTCCGTCGTGGCGGAACCGCCCCCGGTTCCCGTCGTGACCACCGTCGTCGCATCGCGCGACGTGGAGTCGCCGATGACGGAGATGGCGTTGCCGGCGACCGTGATCGGGAGGTCGAGGTCCGCGAGCAGCTGGGTGCCGCCGAGGATCGAGTCCTCGCCGGACGTCCAGGCGCCGCCGTCGCCGTCGCCGTGGCCGGTGCCGCCGGTGGCGACCCAGGTCTCGGCGTCCTTCGACGTGGAGTCGCCGATGACGGAGATGGCGTTGCCGCTGACGGTGATCGGAGCCGACAGGTCGATGAGCGCCTGCGTGCCGCCGAGGATGGAGTCCTCGCCGCTCGTCGTCGCCGACCAGCCGTCGGATGCCGGCTCCGACGTCACGACCGCCGTCGAGGCATCGCTCGACGAGCTGTCGCCGATCACCGAGATCGCGTTGCCCGCGATCGTGACCGGCGCCGAGACGTCGATCAGGGCCTGCGTGCCCGAGCCGATGCCGTCGTCACCCGAGGTGACGGCGACGGGATCGGATCCGCCACCCGTGGCGACCGCGGTCGTGGCATCCGACGACTGCGAGTCGCCGATGACCGAGATCGCGTTGCCGCTCACGGTGACCGGGGCCTCGATCGAGATGCCGAGTTGGGTCCCCGAGAGGATGCCGTCGTCGCCGCCCGTTTCGGACGCGTGCGCCACGCCGGCTCCGAGGAGCGTGAGCCCCCCGGCGAAGAGGGTCGCGTACAGCGCCCTCAATGCCAATCGCTTCATTGTTCAGTCCTCCTGACTGGATTCGGATGTCGCTCCCGGGCAGGGAGCGATGTCGTTTCCACCCGCCGAACGGCAGGCGGAGCGGACCCCGATCAGTCAGGGGTGGTGTCGGTGTCGAACACCGGCGACGACGGGAGTTCGTCGTCGACCGAGTTCAGCACCAGCGACGCGAGCGCGTCGAGGCCGAACGCGGCGAAGGCCGCGTCGGAGGTTCCGGATGCCCCGCCGGCACCGCCGGCGCCGGCTGCGCCCGAACCTGCGCCGCTGCCTGCGGGCGCGGCGGGCGAGGCGGGGAGGTCGCGACCGCCGAGCGGGAGGCCACCAGAGGGCAGGGTGGTGCTGAGCTGTACGGCAGCAGCCTCGGAGGCGAGCGACGACCGCGCGGTGCGCGGCGGAAGGTCGGTTCCCGGCGGGCCGCCGACGGCGACGACCGCGCTGGACGACCCGTCACCTGGAAGCCCGGGAAGCCCCGGAGTGTTGGTCCCCGGCCCCGAAGCCTCGCCCGGGAACAGCGGGATCGCGGGAAGTTGCGGGAGGATGCCCGTGCCGTCGGTGGGCAGTTCGCCCGTCGAGCCGACGACGGCGCCGAGCGTGCCGTCGACGAGTCCGGCGACCGGAGCGACCACACGGCCGATCGCGTTGTCGCCGACCAGGCCGCCGACGACCGGGACGGAGCCGACCACGCCGTCGAGCAGCCCGGTGACGGGCGCCGTGACGGCGCCGACCGTGCCGCCGCCCGCCACGTCGGAGAGCGTGCCGGTGAGTCCGTTGACGACGGTGCCGACCGTCGTGTTCGCACCGGAGGCCGCGGAGTCCGCGGCATCCGTCGCTGTCTCGACGACCACGGGAGCCGTCTGCGCGACAGGTGCGGGAGCCTGCTCGACGACGGGCTGGAGCACCGGGGCCGCGACCGTGTCGACGACCCCGCCGAGTGTGTCGCCGGCCGCGCCGGTGACGTCGGTCACCCCGCCCACGACGGAGCCCATGGCGCCGAGGAGCCCGTTCGGCTCCTGCTCGTCGGCCGTGGCGCTCGTCGAGGACGCGAAGAGGCTGAGCGCGAGCCAGAGCCCGGCGCCGGCGACTGCGAGGAGGGCGTAGCGGACCCACGGCATCCGCCGCGCGGCATCCGCTGTCGTCATGGCCTCCCCCTCGCCTGTTCCCGACCGTACTTGCCCGGGCATGCGCAGGTCCAGCCATTCCCGCGGAAGGATTCCTCGTGTATCGTTCGCGGAATGCCACGCGCGGGCCGGCGCGGGCGGACGGGCGCGACTAGCCCCGCAGCGCCTCCGAGAACGGCACCCGGGAGCCCGTGCGCAGCAGCGAGTAGCGGTAGATGCGCTCGCCGACGAGCACCGCGACGACCGTCGTGGCGATGAGGATCACGAGCGACAGCAGGGGCTCCCACCACTCCGCCTGGCCGAGGAAGATCCGCACCGGCATCGCCACCGGGGCCGAGAACGGCACGTAGCTCATGATCGTGAGCACCGTCTCGTTGTCGTTGAAGAACACGACGAGGAAGTACGGGATCATCACGAGCATCGTCACGGGCGTGGTCACCGACCCGATGTCCTCGGCGCGCGAGACGGTCGCAGCCGTCGCGGCGAAGAGGGCCGCGAGCATCACGAAGCCGACGACGAAGAACACGACGAACCAGACGACGGATGCCCCGAGCCCCCCGAGCAGCACCCGCTGGCCGGTCACGGCGAGGCCGACGATCGCGAGCGCCCCGATCGCGATGATCTGCCCGAACGCCATGACGCTGTTGCCGAGCACCTTGCCGGTCAGCAGCGCGCGGGCCGACACGGTCGACAGCAGGATCTCGATGATGCGGGTCTGCTTCTCCTCGACGACCGACTGCGCGATCGTCTGCCCGAACGTGAGCGCCGAGAAGAAGAACACGATGCCGAAGCCGAAGGCGACGAGGTAGGCGAGGAGCGGATCCGCCGGGGCCGGGTCGAGCACCACCATCGGCGGGATGACGGCGAGCGTGCGGGCCACGTCGTCGGGGACCTGGTCGAGGCCGATGACGGTGACGTCGAGGCCGGCGGCCGCGGCATCCGTCGACGACGCCCCCGAGGTCGCCTCGAGGCCGGATGCCGCGACGAGCTCGGTCGGCGCCACGATGGCCGAGACCTCGTCGTCGCGGAGCATGGCCTCGGCGGCGTCGAGGTCGTCGGCCGGCACCGCCTCGAGCGCAGGTGCGTCGGCGACGGCGCCGGATGCCGCGCCGACGACGGCGACCTTGGTGGGCTCGCTGTTCGACGCGAACACCGACCCCAGGATCACCGAGGCGAGCACGGCGGCCATGAGCACGATCGTCGAGATCACGAACGCCTTGCTGCGCAGCCGCGACGAGACCTCTCGTGCGGCGATGAGCCACGCGGCCTCGGTGAAGCGCGGCTCGTGGCGCTCGTCCGCGGCATCCGTGGATCGACGCGGCGGCGCCGCCGTCAGGTTCCGGCTCATCGCACGACCTCCTTGAAGATCTGGGCGAGCGTGGTCTGCTCGCGACCGAAGCTCACGACATCGCCGCGCGAGACGGCCTCGGCGAGCACCGCATGGCGGGCCGACTCGGTCGACGCCTCGAACAGCGCCCAGCCGCCGTCGAAGCTCACGACCTCGACGCCGGGGATGCCGCGCACCCAGCCGGCGTCGCCCGTCGTGAGCAGCTCCCAGCGCTCGGAGCCGTGCTCCGCCCGCAGCGCCTCGCGCGAGCCGGCGGCCCGGATGCGTCCGTCGGCGATGATCACGAGGTCGTCGCAGAGGCGTTCGACCACGTCGAGCTGGTGCGACGAGAAGAGCACGGGCGCGCCCTGCGCGGCGGCATCCGCCAGCACCGACTGCACGGTCTCGACGGCCATCGGGTCGAGGCCGGAGAAGGGCTCGTCGAGCACGAGCACCTCTGGGCGGTGCACGAGGGCCGCCGCGATCTGCGCACGCTGCTGGTTGCCGAGCGAGAGGGACTCGACGGTGTCGTCGAGGCGCTCGCCGAGGCCCAGCCGCTCGAGCAGCTCGGTCGCGTTGCGCCGCGCGGCGGCCGGCGTCCAGCCGTGCAGTCGCGCGAGGTAGACCGTCTGCTCGAGCACGCGCATCTTCGGGTAGAGGCCGCGCTCCTCGGGCATGTAGCCGAAGCGACGGCGGTCGGTCGGAGTGACCGGCGCGCCGTCGACCGTCACCGTGCCGGAGTCGGCGGCGAGCACGCCGAGCACGATCCGCATGGCGGTGGTCTTGCCGGCGCCGTTGCCGCCGACGAATCCGGTGAGGCGGCCGTCGCCGACGGCGAAGCTCACGTCGTCGAGCGCGAGGCGGTCGCCGTAGCGCTTCGTGAGGTCGTGGAGTTCGAGCATGGCCTCACGCTACGGATGCCGCGACGGCGCGGCATCCGTCGGCCGGATGGTTCGGGGGCTCCGCCGCGCGGGGGAGGCGCCGCGATCGGGGCAAGGGGTTTCCGATGTCGGCGGGGCTGGTTACCCTCGCATGGTGACCGAGGGAACGGACGTGCCCGAGGCGGGGGCGACAGCAGCGACGGATGCGGCGGCGGAACCGGAGGCCGGAACGGCGACCGGGCGAGCGGCGGGTCCGCAGCCGCCGCCGAACGGCATGCGCACGTTCCTGCAGGTGCTGGTCAACACCGCGATCGCGAACGTCACCACCAGCTTCCTGTGGTTCGCGCTGACGTTCTGGGTCTACCTCGAGACGCGATCGGTGCTCGCCACCGGCATCATCGGCGGTGCCTACATGCTGCTCATCGCGTTCTTCGCGATGCTGTTCGGCACGATCGTCGACCGGCACCGCAAGCTCCAGGTCATGGTCTTCTCGAGCCTCGTGACGCTCGGGTCGTTCGTCATCGCGGGCGTGCTCTACCTGCTGCAGCCCGAGTCGGCGCTGCTCGATCTCGGCGGGCCGTGGTTCTGGGCCTTCTCGGGCATCATCCTGTTCGGCTCGGTGGTCGAGCACATGCGCAACATCGCGCTGTCGACGACCGTCACGCTGCTCGTTCCGGAGGACCGGCACGCCAACGCCAACGGCCTGGTCGGCACCGTGCAGGGCGTCGCGTTCATCGTGACGAGCGTGTTCAGCGGCCTCGCGATCGGGCTCCTCGGCATGGGGTGGACGCTGCTGATCGCGATCGCCCTCACGCTCGTGGCCCTCGTGCACCTGCTCTTCCTGAAGGTGCCCGAGGCGCGGCCCGAGCCGGCCGAGGGGGAGCGCGCGCCGACGATCGACTTCCGCGGGAGCGTCGCGGCGGTGCGGCGCGCGCCCGGCCTCTTCGCGCTCATCCTCTTCTCGACGTTGAACAACCTCATCGGCGGCGTCTACATGGCGCTCATGGATCCGTACGGGCTGACGATCTTCACCGTCGAGGTCTGGGGGATCGTGCTCGGCGTGACCGCGACCGGCTTCATCATCGGCGGGCTCGTGATCGCGAAGTTCGGACTGGGCAGGAATCCGATCCGCACGATGCTCCTCGTCGTGATCGGCATGGGGGTGCTCGGCGCGCTCTTCACGATCCGCGAGTGGTGGCTGCTCTACGCCCTCGGCATCTGGGCCTACATGTCGATCATCCCCGTGGTGGAGGCGTCCGAGCAGACCGTGATCCAGAAGGTCGTGCCGTTCCAGCGCCAGGGCCGGGTCTTCGGGTTCGCCGCGGCCGTCGAATCGGCGGCGGCGCCCGTCACGGCGTTCCTCATCGCGCCGATCGCGCAGTTCTGGATCATCCCGTACATGGAGTCCGACCAGGGGCAGGCGACCTGGGGCTGGCTGCTCGGCGACGGCGACGCCCGCGGGATCGCGCTCGTGTTCCTCTTCTCCGGCCTCGTCATGGTCGTGCTGGCGCTGCTCGCCTTCACGACGAAGTCGTATCGGATCCTGTCCGCGGAGTACGCGGGTACCGCCGAGTCGGTGCCCGCTGCAGAGGCCGGCGCCGAGGAGCAGGCGGCCGCCGACCCGCGGCGCTGAGCCGCTCTCCCGTGCTCGCCCGCCGTGTTGCGGGCGCATGAAATTGTGCAACATTCCTAGCGCCGGGCTCGGGGTCCCCTGTAAACATGTGACATGTCACCGCTTACTACGGTTCCTCCGCCCCCCGCGCGTCGCCGCGGGGCCGCCGGCCTCGTCGCCGGCCTCACCGCCGCGCTCGTCGGCGGACTCCTGTTCCCGGCTAGCGCCGCCGTCGCCGACGAGGCTCCGGCGCTCAGCATCGTCGACGGCGTCACCGCGCCCGTCTTCGACTACTCCCAGGCGATCCGCGAGCGGGTGTTCATCCCGGTCGCGGGCGTCGACCAGGATCGCGACGGTGTCGACGACATCACCGCGATCGAGATCATGCGCCCGGCCGAGAGCGACGCCGGCCTCAAGGTTCCCGCGATCATCGACACGAGCCCGTACTACACGACCCTCGGGCGCGGCAACGAGTCGCAGCTCATCCTGGACATCGACGGCGACGGCCTCAACGACAAGTGGCCGCTGTTCTACGACAACTACTTCGTCCCGCGCGGGTACGCGATGATCCTCGCCCAGATGGACGGCACCGCGAACTCCACCGGCTGCCCGATGCACGGTGGACCCGGCGACATCCAGAGCATGAAGGTCGTCATCGACTGGCTGAACGGCCGCGTCGCCGGCCACTACGCCGACGGCACCGCCGCCGTCGCGGGCTGGCACAACGGCAAGGCCGCGATGATGGGCAAGTCGTACGACGGCACCCTCGCCAACGGCGTCGCGGCGACGGGCGTCGAGGGCCTCAGCACGATCGTGCCGATCTCGGCGATCTCGGACTGGTACGGCTACTCGCGCACGGGCGGCATCCGGCACAACACCAACTACCCGTCGAGCCTGTCGAACACCGTCACCAACCCGGCCCGACGCGCCCTGTGCGCGCCCGTTCGCGCCACGCTGGACGCGATCGACGGCGACGAGACCGGTGACATCAACCAGTTCTGGTCGGACCGCGACTACCGCCTCACGATCGACGACGTGAAGGCCTCCGTGTTCCTCGTGCACGGCCTCAACGACGACAACGTGCGCATGGGTCAGGTCGGCGAGTACTGGAAGGCGCTCGGCGAGCGCGACGTGCCGCGCAAGATCTGGCTTGCGAAGGTCGGCCACACCGACCCGTTCGAGTTCGACCGCGCGGAGTGGGTCGACACCATCCACCGCTGGTACGACTACTGGCTGCAGGGCATCGACAACGGCATCATGGACGAGCAGATGGCCAAGGTCGAGACCGACCCGGGCGTCTTCGAGGACGTCGCGAGCTGGCCGGTCCCCGGCACGTCCGACGTCGACGTGCTGCTCGCCGGCACGACGGCCGGCGCCGCGGGCGACCTCCTCCTCCAGCCGGGCGACGGCGTCGCCTCGGCGACCTTCACCGGCCCGTCGGGCTCGATCACGGAGGCGACCGCGATGAACAGCCCGGAGGGCTCGCAGGCGAACCGCCTCGTGTTCCTCTCCGAGCCGCTCACCGCACCGCTGCGCATCTCGGGCACCACGCGCGTCGAGCTGACCGCCTCCCTCGGACAGGCGCAGGCGAACCTCAGCACGGTGCTCGTGGACTACGGTCCTTCGACCCGCACGTCGCGCACGGGTGAGGGCGTCATCAACACGACGACCCGCACCTGCTGGGGCGCCGAGAGCGTGAACGACAACGCGTGCTACCTCGAGGTCGCGCTCCGTTCGCAGACGACCGACGTCTGGCGGGCCTCGCGCGGCGCGCTCGACTCGTCGAACCGCTTCTCCCTCGCCGACGGCACGGCCGTGCCGGTGACCCCGGGCGAGGCGAACGCGTTCGACTTCCCGCTCGAGCCGTACGACACCACCTTCGCCGCCGGTCACCGCATCGGCATCGTCGTCACGACGAACCTCTCGGGCTACAACACCGGCGGCACGGCCAACGCGAACGTCACGGTTGACACGACCCTGAGCCGCGTGGTGCTGCCGGTCGTCGGCGGTCCCGCCGCCGCGGCCGCGTCGGGCGCGTTCGGCGTGGTCGACCCGGTGTCGCTCGCGTTCGACCTCGGCGGGCACGGCGACGCGATCGCGCCGCAGTCGGTCGCGTACGGTGCGGCGCCCACGGCGCCGACCGCTCCGAGCGAGCATGGCTGGGTGTTCCAGGGCTGGTACGCGGATGCCGCGCTCACGACGCCGTACGACTTCGGCACCGTGCTCGTGAACGACGCGACCGCGTACGCCAAGTGGGCGGACGTGGCATCCGTCGCGACCTCGCTCACGGTCACGCCGAGCGCGTCGACCGTGGACAAGGGCGGATCGGTCGACCTCACCGTCGCCGCGTTCGGTGCCGACGGCGCCGCCCTCGGCGACGTCACCGACCTCGTCACGGTGACGAGCTCGCGCGCGACCGACGTGGTCGACGGGGCATCCGTCACGCTCCCGGCCTACGCCGGCGAGCACGTGCTGACGGCGAAGCTCGGCGCGGCGACCGGGACCACGACGATCACGGTGCGCCCTGGCGCGCCGGTCGCCGTCGTGGCACCGACGATCGTCGGCACGCCGGTTCCCGGCGTCACGCTCGTGGCCGACCCCGGCGTCTGGGACGTCGACGGCGTCCGGTTCACCTACCAGTGGACCGCCGACGGCTGGGTCGTGCCGTGGGCGAAGGACGGCACGCTGAAGGTGAACCCGTCGATCTCGGGCACGGAGCTCGTGCTCACGGTCACCGCGCGCGCGACCGGCCTGCCGGCCGGCTCGGCGTCGACGGACGGCGTGACGGTGCTGCCCAACCCCCGCGGCTTCCAGCCGTGATCAACCCGGAGGCCGGGGAGCTGCTCGCTCCCCGGCCTCCGGCCTGCCCGGCTCCGCGGAGGCGGGCCGCACGACGCCGTGCTCGTACGCGTAGACCACCGCGTGCACGCGGTCGCGGAGGCCGAGCTTCTGCAGCACCTTCGAGACGTGCGTCTTCACGGTCGCCTCGCCGACCCACAGCCGGGACGCGATCTCCGCGTTCGAGCGTCCTTCGGCGAGGAGCTCGAGCACCTCGCGCTCCCGCTCGGTGAGCGACGCCAGCTCGGGCGGCACGGGCGGGGCGACCGCGGATGCCGCGGCGGGCCGCGGTGCGGACGACGCCGGGCTCGCAGCATCCGTCGGCTGCGGCTGCGTCTGCGGCTGCGGCTGCGGCGCCCGGCCGGCGTCGGCGCTCGCCCTCTGGCGCGCGGCGGCCGCCTCGATGACCTTGCGCGTGACGTCAGGGGAGAGCAGCGCGTCGCCGCGCGCGACGACCTGCACGGCGTCGATGAGCTGCTCGGGGCTGGAGTTCTTGAGCAGGAACCCGCTCGCACCCGCGTCGAGCGCCTGGAACAGGTAGTCCTCGCGGTTGAACGTCGTGAGCACGAGCACCGCGGGGCGGTCGCCGTGCTCGGCGACGATGCCGCGGGTCGCGGTGAGCCCGTCGACGCCGGGCATCTGCACGTCCATGCAGACCACGTCGGGGTCGAGCTCGGCGACGGCCGTGATCGCGGCCGCGCCGTCGGCGGCCTCGCCGACGACCTCGATGCCGGGCTCCGAGTCGAGGATCGTGCGGAAGCCGCCGCGCACGAGCGCCTGGTCGTCGACCACGAGCACGCGGATCGTCACGAGACCGCCCCGGCGCGACGCAGCGGCAGGGTCGCGCGCACGAGGTAGCCGCCGCGGTGGCGCGCACCGAGCTCGAGCTCGCCGCCGACCGCGGAGACCCGCTCGCGCATGCCGTCGTGGCCCAGTCCGCCGGGTCGCGTCGCCGCCGTCCGCGCGGTGCCGGTGTCGCTGACCTCGAGCTCGAGCGCGTCGTCGGCCCAGCGCACGCGCACGTCGGCCGTGGCGCCGGCGCCGGCGTGCTTGCGCACGTTCGTGAGCGCCTCCTGCACGAGCCGGTACGCCGTGATGCCGACGAGCCCGCTCGTCTCGCGGGGCGTCCCGATCACGCCCAGCGTCGTGGGCACGCCGCTCGCCGACGACTCGGCGACGAGCTCGGGGAGGTCGTCGAGTCCGTGCGGGGCCGCCTCGGCCGGGGCATCCGTGCCGCCGTCGACGGTGTCGCCATCGCCCTGTCGCAGGGTGCCGAGCAGGCCGTGGAGTTCGGCGACGGCCTCGCGCGCGCTGTGCTCGATCGCCGTGAGGGAGGCGGTGGCCGCCTCGGGGTCGCGTGCGAGGACGCGCCGGGCCGCACCCGCCTGCACGCCGATCACCGACACGTGGTGGGCGACCACGTCGTGCAGCTCGCGGGCGATGCGCAGCCGCTCGATCGCGACGGCCTGCTCGCGGGTGCGCTCGCGCTCGGCGGCGAGCTCCTCGGTGCGCTGCTCGAGCGCGACCCGCTCGCGCGCCGACCGGTGGGCGTTGTCGCCGAAGTACCAGGCACCGCCGAAGTAGAGGAGGTTCGTGACCACGTTGATGAGCGCGTACGCGACGTACGGCGAGACGAGGCCGCCCTCGCGGGACATCTCGGGCAGGTGATCAGGGGCGTTGGCCGCCACGACGAGCCCCCAGATGAGCCACACGAACATGCCGAGCACGATGCCGGCGCGCACGAGCAGCGCGACGCGGCGGTTGCGCCCCCACGCGCCGAGCGTGTAGATCGCGATGAACAGGGTGATGTTCGAGAACAGCAGCTCGCCGATCTCGGCCATCGCGCCGACGAAGAACGCGACCGAGGCCGTGATCGCGACGATCTCGGGGGCGACGCGGCGCCACGCGAGCGGCAGCGACATCGTCGCGGCCCAGATCGCCGAGTGCCAGTACGGCGCCCCGTCGGCGACGCCGGCGGCGCGGTACAGCGCGGTGCTCCCGAGCGTGCCGCCGAAGAGCACGAGCGCGAGCAGCACGTCGTTGCGCCGCTGCGCCGGTGTGGGTCCCGGCCGCCTCCACTCTGCGCCGTCGACGACGTCGACTGAGTCGACGGGCGAGGCTCCGGATGCTGCGGCGGTCACCCGTTCACGCTAGCCGCGGCGGCGGGGCGAGGCATCCGTCACGCGACGGATGTCTCGCGCGCCCGGTCGCTCCTGACCCCGCCGTCACCGCACCGCGTACTGCATCGTGACCAGGCCGCCCGGGTAGGCGACCACGTCGTCGAGCCGGAGCCGGCGTTCGCCCAGGCCGGCGGGCGTGAACGAGCGGCCCGTCCCGATGACCGCGGGGACCACGCGGAGCCGCAGCTCGTCGACGAGGCCGGCCGCGAACAGCGCATCGGTCAGCGTGAGGCTGCCCCAGACGATGATCGATCCCGCACGGTCCTTGAGCGCCGCCACCGACTCCGCCGCCTCACCGCGCAGCACCTCGATGGCGCCCTCACCCCACGGCGCGGTGTCGAGCGTGTTCGACGCCACGTACTTCGGCAGCCGGGCGATCGGCTCGGCCACGGGCTCGACGACCGGATCCGCCTTCGGCCAGTAGTCCGCGAACATCCCGTAGGTGCGCCGGCCGAGCAGGATGGCGTCGACGCGCTCGAGCAGCTCGACCTGTCCGGGCTCGTTCGGCGTGAGGTCGTCGCCCATCGCGCCGAAGAACGAGATCCCGCCGTCGGCGTCCTCGGCGTAGCCGTCGACCGTCACGACCTGCTCGACGATGAGGTGACCCATCAGCGCGCCCGCGCGGTGAGCTGCTCGGCCAGGAGGTCGAACGCCGAGTCCCAGCCGTCGTAGACGTCCTCGTCGCCCGGCTCGGCGTGGATCCCCTTCAGGTGGAAGAGCATCTCGGTGCGGTCGCCCTCGAGCTCGCGCAGGTCGACGGTGATGAGCGGCGCGGTGTCGTCGGGGTCGCCGGGCGACGCCCACGTGAAGACGAGCCGCCTCGGCGGGTCGACCTCGCGGTACACGCCCACGGTCGGGTACTCCTCCCCGTCGGCCGGGTTCACCATCGTGTAGGCGTACCGTCCGCCGGGGCGGACGTCGATCGCGACGCTCCCCTCCTTGATCTCGATGCCGCGCGGATGCCACCACTCCGCGGCATCCGCTGACTCGGTCCATGCGCGCCAGACGAGCTCGCGGGGCGCGTCGAAGACGCGGGTGATGGTGAACTGCGCTTCCTGCGTGCGCTCGGTCATGAGGTCTCCCCTTTCATGCGGCGGAGCTGCTGGTCGAGCAGGTCGAACCGTTCGTTCCACTCGCCGCGGTGACGTTCGACCCACTCGGATGCCTCGTCGAGCGGCTCGGTGCGCAGGGTGCAGGTGCGCCACTGCGCGTGCGCGGTGCGCTCGATGAGCCCGGCCCGCTCGAGCACGTTGAGGTGCTGCGAGATCGCGGGCCGGCTCATCGCGAACGGCTCGGCCAGTTCCCCGACGGTCGTCGGCCCGACGTGCAGGCGCGAGAGGATCGCGCGTCGCGTCGGATCGGCGAGCGCCTGGAACACGAGGCTGAGCTCGTCGTCCGCGGCTGCCATGTAAGCAACTCCTTATGTAATGATTTGCTTAACCATAGGTCGGCACGGATGCCGCGTCAACCCCGCTGGTGGGAATGCAGGAACTTGCGGCCGGCACGCCGTGTGGACGCGTGGGACTCATCGGCGGGTCGTCGATTCGTCCTGCACTCGGATGCCGCCGCCTCGCGGCATCCGCCATGATCGGGTCATGACCCAGCCCGTGCGCAACCTGCAGACCGCCCTCGACTCGTTCTCGGAGCCGTGGTCGCCCCGGCGTCTCGTGAGCGTCAATGACTACGACGTCAAGGTGTTCAAGGCGCAGGGCGAGTTCACCTGGCACTCGCACCCCGACACCGACGAGCTGTTCCTGGTGGTGTCGGGGCGCCTCGTGATCCAGCAGCGCGACGCCGACGGCGGCGACGTCGAGCTCGGCCCGGGCGACGTCTACGTCGTGCCCCGCGGCGTGGAGCACTGCCCTCGCGCCGACGGCGAGGTGTCGGCGCTGCTCATCGAGCCGCAGGGCACCGTGAACACGGGCGACACCCCGAGCGCCCGCACCGCGACGTTGCGCGAACTCGACGACTGAACGCGGTTCGGCGATCCGACGCGTCGGATCTCAGGGGAGCCAGACGCGGATCGCGAGGTAGACGAAGACCGCCTGCACGCCGAGCAGGAACACCATCGCGACCGGGTCGGACGCGACTCCCGTCGTGATGAGGGTCGCGATGACGACCGCGGCCAGGACTGCATTGAAGATCGAGCCTCTGGGAGTGAGCGGACCGTATCGCTCACGGAGCGCCTCCCGGGTCCACCACGGGTGCCCGTCCTCGCCCGCCGGCCGGATGTCGTCATCATCCCAGGCCTCGCCGTCCCACCAGCGCATGACTCCGGGCACCTCGGGATCCGGGTACCACCCTTCCTCGGCGGGGTTCCCGTCGAAATCGGTCGGCGTCGTGGGGTCGGGCATGCGAGGAGTCTGCCAGACGCGGCATCGGTCCCCTCACGGCACAGGTCGAATCCGCCTCACATGAGGCGGAACTGGAACGTGGCTGACGGAGACACCGGAGCGACGACGTGCGCGAAGGCCGCGTGGCGCCCGTGGCATCCGATCTCGCCGGACCATGTGGGCGAGCACTGTCCCGCGGGCGGATGACCCGCTACGCTCCATGCGCATGACCGCGCCGTCGACCGACGCCCACGCTCCGAACGTCACCCACGAACCGGGCGCGGGCGCCGACCCGTGCCGGCCGCCGAACCTGCCGCTGCGGCAGCGGCCGTTCGACTGGTTCTTCATCGTCGTGTTCACACTGTTCACGGTCACGAGCATGATCAGCGACATGCTGCCGACGCTCGGCATGGACTTCTCGCAGCCGTCGCCGAACTTCCTCGTGAACTCGAACTGGTGGTACGCGCACGACACCGATCCGCTGTTCATGGATCCGCCCGTGTGGATGCGCATCGTCACCGGGCTGTCGGCGTTCGTGTACCCGGTGTTCTACGTGCTGCTCGTGGTCTCGCTGTTCCGCGGCTGGAACTGGATCCAGTTGCCGAGCGTCATCTACGCGACCATGATCGCGACGATCACGGGCGTCATCGTGTTCGGCGTCGAGTTCTTCGGCGAGCCCGAGTGGATCACGCCGAACCCGGTGAAGTTCCTCGCGTTCAACCTGCCCTACGTGCTCATCCCGATCCTGCTGCTCGTGCGCATGCGCACGCCGCTGCCGTTCGCACGGCGGTTCTGACGCGAGCGGCCCGCGCCCGGAAACCGGGAGCGGGCCGCTCGGCGCAGGCGCGGCGTCAGCTCATCGCCTTCGCCTTCAGCGCCTGGAACTCGGTCTGGTCGATCGTCCCGGCGTCGAGCAGCGCCTTCGCCTTCGCGATCTCGTCGGTGGGGCTGGCGCTCGCGCCCGCGACGGAGCGGATGTAGTCGTCCTGCGCCGTCCGGACCTGCGCCGCCTCACGTCCCGAGCGCTCGGCCATGCCGCGCCCGCGAGCGATGAGGTAGACCAGCGCGGTGATGAACGGGAAGAAGAGCATGAAGATGATCCACACGGCCTTCCACCACCCGTTCAGGGTGTGATCGCGGAACAGGTCGGCGATGATGTAGAAGAGCACCATGAGGTAGGCGACGAACACCCACACCCACAGGAACCACCAGAACAGGTTCCAGAAGTTGTCCACGCTGCAGACCTCCGTCTCGTCGGTCCCGGCTCCGTTGGGCGGCGCACCGGCGGAGGCGGGACCTCGACCGGGCGACCCCCTCCTTCCCAGGGTGAGCGGCAGGCTAGCACCGGCGCGAGCGCTGGGGAAGAGCCATCGATGCGAGTTCACGGAGGCGCCCACCGGCGTGCCCTGCGCGGGGCTAGCCTGCTGCCATGACCGACGAGACGCCGGCGATCGACCCCGACGTGCCGCCCACGGGCGACGGGTGCGTCGAGTGCCTCGCGGACGACACGTGGTGGCTGCACCTGCGCCGCTGCGCCCAGTGCGGCCACGTCGGATGCTGCGACAGCTCGCCCGAGCAGCACGCCTCTCGGCATGCGCGCGAGCAGGGGCATCCGATCGCGCAGTCGTTCGAGCCGGGCGAGGACTGGTTCTGGGACTACGCCTCGTCGCAGGAGGTGCCCGGCCCGGTGCTCGCGCCGCCGACCAGTCGCCCGCTCGAGCAGGGCTCGCCCGCGCCGCGCGACCGCGTGCCGTCCGACTGGAAGACCCACCTGCACGACGTGCAGGTGCTGCCGCCCCACCGACGACGACACGCGCATCCGTAGTCGGCGGATGCCGGTTCCCGCAGAATGGGCTCACGGCCGTCGCCGGCCGCCGACGCGAGGAGCATCCGCATGAGCATCGACAGCGCCGTCGACCCGGGAGCCGCCGACCCCGAGGCCGTCCGCGACGACCTGCGGCGGATGCTGCGCGCCGACCAGGTGCTGACGGATGCTGCGTCCCTCGACGCCTACGCGCACGACGACGCCGAGTGGGCGCCGTTCGAGCCGCCCGTCGCCGTGGTGCTCGCCGAGCGCGAGGAGGACGTCTCCGCCGTCGTGCGGCTCGCCGCGGCATCCGGCCTGCGGATCGTGCCGCGCGGCGCAGGCACCGGGCTCTCGGGCGGAGCCAACGCGATGGCGCGCTCGATCGTGCTGTCGCTCGAGCGGATGACGCGCATCGTCGAGGTGAACGCCGCCGAGCGGTACGCCGTGGTCGAGGCCGGGGTGATCAACGACACGCTCAGGGACGCGGTCGCCGAGCAGGGACTCTGGTACCCGCCCGACCCGGCGAGCTACCGGATCTCGACGATCGGCGGCAACGTCGCGACGAACGCGGGCGGCATCTGCTGCGTGAAGTACGGCGTGACCCGCGACTACGTGCTCGGCCTGCGAATCGTGCTCGCCGACGGCGACGTCGTGTCGCTCGGCCGGCGCACGGCGAAGGGCGTGACCGGCTACGACCTCACCGCGCTCATGGTCGGGTCGGAGGGCACCCTCGGCATCGTGACGGAGGTCACGCTGCGGCTGCTGCCACTCGGCGGACGCGAGGACCGCGCGATCGTCGGCTCGTTCGGCTCGCTGACGGCGGCCGGCGTCGCCGTGGCCAAGATCACCGCGGCCGGCATCGTGCCGTCGGCGCTCGAGATCATCGACCGCACCTGCATCGAGGCCGTCGACGCGTGGCAGGGCCTCGGCCTCCCGCACGGCGCCGACACCATGCTGCTCGCCCGCGTCGACGAGGTCGGTGCGGCGGGCGATGCGCTCGCGGCATCCGTCGCCCGCATCATGACGGATGCCGGGGCGATGTCGGTCGAGCAGGCCGCGGATGCCGCGGAGGCCGACCGTCTCTTCCTCGCCCGGCGCCTCGCGTACCCGGCGCTCGAGCGGCTGGGGCCCGTGCTCACCGAGGACATCTGCGTGCCGCGCGGCCGCGTGCCGGAGATGCTCGCCCGCATCCAGGAAACCGCCGCCGCGAACGACGTCGTCATCGCCAACATCGCGCACGCCGGCGACGGCAACCTGCACCCGCTGATCATCGCGCCCGAGGGCGACGACGACGCGAAGGCGCGGGCGAAGCGCGCGTTCGACCGCATCGTCGACGACTGCCGCGAGCTCGGCGGCACGGTCACGGGCGAGCACGGCGTCGGCCTGCTGAAGCTGCCCGGCGCGCGTGCGGAGCTCGGCGAGCGCGTCATCGGGCTGCACGTCGCGATCAAGCAGGCGTTGGATCCGCTCGGGACGCTCAACCCGGGCAAGGCCTACCCGGCGTAGCCTCGGGGTCGGAGGGGAGCGCGATGGTGGGGGCGCCGGACGAGCCGGAGGGGGCGGCTGCCGAGCCGTCGTCGCCGTCGCCGCCCTCGACGCCTTCGCGCGAGTCGTGGGTCGCCGTCCGTTGGCGGGCGATCCGCAGCGTGTTCCGGCGCGAGACGCTCGGCAAGGACGCCGTGGCGGGCACCATCCTCGGCGTCGAGAGCGTGCCCGACGGGCTCGCGATCGGGCTGCTCGCGGGCGTCAACCCGGTGGCGGGCCTGTACGCGTTCCTGTTCGGCATGGCCGGGGCGGCGCTGTTCACGAGCAGCACGTTCATGGCCGTGAACGCGACGAGCGCGATGGCGCTCATCGTCGCCGACAGCGACGTCGCGGCGTCGCCCGACCCCGACCGCGCGCTGTACACGCTCGCCATGCTCACGGGCGCGATCATGATCCTCGCGGGGGTCCTCGGCGGCGGCCGGCTCCTGCGCTTCGTCCCCACCGCCGTGATGGTCGGCTTCGTAACGGCCGTGGGGATCAACATCGTGTTCGGACAGCTGGCGAACCTCACCGGCTACACCGGACGCGGGGCGAACCGCCTCGTGCGGGCGATGGACACGTTCCTGCACCTCGGGCAGTTCCACGTGCCGACGCTCGTCGTCGGCCTCGTCACGATCGCCCTCATCGTCGTGCTCACGCGCACCCCCCTCCGCGCGCTCGGGCTCGTCGTCGCGATCGCCCTCGGATCGGGGCTGGCGGCCCTCTTCACGTACGCGTTCGGCTGGGAGGTGCTCACCGTCGGCGACATCGCCGACGTGCCGAGCGCCCTCCCCGCTCCCGTCCTCCCGAGCCTGGCCGACGTGCCCGACCTGCTGCTGCCCGCGTTCGCACTCGCCTTCGTCGGCCTCGTGCAGGGCGCGGGCGTCGCGGGCAGCGTGCCGAACCCCGACGGCAGGCCGGCCGACGCCTCGCGCAACTTCGTCGGCCAGGGCGTGGGCGGCATCGTGTCCGGGGTGTTCCGCGGCATGCCGGTCGGCGGGTCGACGTCGGCCTCCGGCATCCTCGTCGCCGCCGGAGCGCGGACTCGCCTCGCACTGTTCATCGCGTCGACGGTCATGGCGATCGTCATCCTGGTGGCCTCGGGCGTGGTCGCGCTCGTCGCGATGCCCGCGCTCGCCGGCCTCCTCATCGTGGTCGGGATCCAGGCGATCAAGCCGCTGCGCATCCAGTCGGTCGTGAAGACGGGCGCGCTGCAGACGACGATCATGGCGGTCACGTTCGGCCTCACCCTCGTGGTGCCGCTGCAGTTCGCGGTCCTCATCGGCGTGGGCCTCGCGATCATCCTCTTCGTGGCGCAGCAGTCGAACCGGCTTCGGGTGCGACAGCTCGAGTTCCACGGGGAGGGGCGCATGCGCGAGACCGACCCGGTGGCCGTCGTCCCGCCGCACGACGTCGTGGTGCTGCAGCCCTACGGCAACCTCGCCTACGCGACGGCGCCGGTCTTCGACGAGCAGCTGCCGAAGGTCGTCGACGCGTCCCGCGGCTCGGTGGTCATCTTCCGGCTCCGCGGGATCGACGAGCTCGGGCTCTCGCTGGTCGCGGTGCTGGGACGCTACCTCGACGACCTCGAGCAGCGCGGCTCGACGTTGTGGCTCGTGGTGGCGGGCGACCGGATCCGGAACCAGCTCGCCGCCGGCGGCCTGCTCGATCGCCTCGGTCCCGATCGCGTCTACACGAGCTCGGAGTGGATCGGCGAGGCGGTGCACCTCGCGCACGCCGACGCCGAGGCGTGGGTGCGCGAGCACGGGTGACGAGTGGCCGTCAGGCCGCGCGTCCTCGCGACGTTCCGAGCACCCGGGCGAATACCGCCTGCACCGGTCCGGCCAGCAGCATGATGAAGAGGGCCCAATAGCCGATCGCGGGGACGGTCAACGCGACCACGAGGGCGATCGTGAACAGCGCGGCCGTCGAGACATCCGCGGCGATGCCCGCCGTGATGGTGGAGGCGGGAATGCGATGCAGGGTCGGGTGCCGCCGCAGGTACAGCCGGATCGCCAGCGACGTGAGGCAGGTGGCGATCATGCTGCCGATGTAGGCCGTCTTCGCAAGGGGGTCCTCACCGGGCATCTGTCCCGAGATGGCGGTCGCGACGGGGAGCCACACGATCGTGAGCAGCCACGCCATGAGCGTCCACAGGAGGCCCTGCGTCGCATGGTCGACCCGTACGAAGAGGCGATGATGGATCATCCAGAACATCGCGATGATGACGAAGCTGATGACGAAGCTGATGAGCTGTCCGTCGTGCCCCGCGAACCACTGCGCGGTGTCCTCGTCGGCGGCCGCGACCTCGCTGACGCTCTCCATGAGCGGGAGGATGAGGAGCGTCATCGCGATCGCGACGACCGCGTCGACGAACGCGACGACGCGCGCCACCTCGTAGGGCGCGCGCATCTCGCGGGCGTGATCGCTTCCGGTCACGCCCTCATGCTAGGACAGCCCGGTCATCGGTCGGGGGAGGCGGCCGGCTGCAGGAACCCGAGCAGCTCGGTGTTGAACCGCCCGGGCTGCTCGATGTTCGCGGCGTGTCCGTCGCGCTCGATCACGGTCGACGACGCGCGGGGGTTCAGGGCTGCGGATGCCGCGGCGTGCTCGGACGGCCAGAACTCGCTCTCGGCGCCGGCGATGAAGAGCACGGGCACGTCCGCCTCCGCGACCGTGCTGCGCCAGTCGCGCTTGGCGTGGTCGTCGAGCAGCTCGAGCTCGGCGGCCGTGAACGTGGGCTTGCCGCCCTTCGGCACGTCCATCGCCTTCAGCACGCGGGCGATGCGCACGAGCCCCTTCGACTTCGCCGGGTGCCGGCCGGGGTCGGGGATGCCGGACGAGAACAGGGTGTCGACGTTCGAGGCGTCGTAGTCGTAGAACCCGAACGGCCAGTCGGCCGTGTTGAGCATCTTCGGCGTCTGGTCGACGATGACGATGTCACGGATGCCGCCGGTGCCGAACTGTCGCACGCACGACCAGATCGCGTTGCCGCCCATCGACTGCCCGACGAGCGTGACGTCGTCGAGCTCGAGTTCACGCAGGAGGTCGTGGATGTCCGCGCCGTGCCGGTCCATGGTGTGGTCGTCGGGGCCGATCTCGGAGGCGCCGTGACCGCGCCGGTCGAACGCGATCACGCGGAGGCCGGCCCGGGCGAGCGGCTTCACCTGGTAGGACCAGGTCGTCGCGGCCGCCTTGAACCCGGCGATGAGTACCACCGGACGGGCCGCCGGGTCGCCCGTCTCGACGTAGTTCAGCCGGGTTCCGTCGGAGCTCGTGATGGTGGGCATCGTCGCCTCGTTCCTCGGGTGGGCGATCGGAGTGATCCGGGCTGCCCTCAGTCTGGGACCGCGCGGGTGGCCGGGCAAGCGCCAGCGGCTCGGGTCAGGCCTTCCGCTCGCTCCGGCGGCGATCGATGAGGAACTTCGCCGCGAGCCACCCGAGCAGCGCGGTCGTGAGCCAGACCACTACGGCGGCGAGGATCCACGCCGCGACCCCGTCGAAGCTGAGGCCGTCGGAGAGCAGCGTCGCGAGCCACAGCGCGAGGAACGTCGACGCCAGCCCGGCGATGCCGGCGACGGTGGGCGCCGACCGGTGGAAGATGCGCTCGATGAGCCACTCGATCAGGGCCTGCGCGGCGGCGAACACGAGGATCGCGACGATGAAGCCCGCCGCGTGCACGTGGAAGCCGGGGATGAGGAGGGCCGCGAGCAGCAGCCCGAGCGCGGCCGAGCCGAGGAAGACGGCAATGCGGATGAGGAAGCGCACCATGTGCGGAGGCTATCGAACGCGGCATCCGACCCCTTGGCGTGGCGCGCCGCCGCGGTGGAAGATGAACGGATGACGCCACGACGGGGAGCGGCATGACCCAGGCGGCCGGGACGAACCGGGCCGCCCGCCGCGTCCAGGGCGTGTACTACACGCTGATGCTCGGCAACACGCTTGCGGCCTCGTTCATCTGGGGCATCAACACGCTGTTCCTGCTCGACGCCGGACTGTCGAACCTCGAGGCGTTCGCCGCCAACGCGTTCTTCAGCGCGGGCATGTTCCTCTTCGAGATCCCGACCGGCGTGGTGGCCGACACGGTCGGGCGGCGTGCGTCGTACCTGCTCGGCACGCTGACCCTCGCGGTGACGACCGTGCTGTACTGGCTGCTCTGGGTCTGGCAGTCGCCGTTCTGGGCATGGGCGATCGTGTCGGTGCTGCTCGGCCTCGGGTTCACGTTCTTCTCCGGCGCGGTCGACGCGTGGCTCGTCGACGCCCTGCATGCGACCGACTACCGCGGCAGCCTGGAAACGGTGTTCGGGCGTGCCATCGTCGTCGGCAACGTCGCGATGCTCGGCGGTTCGGTGCTCGGCGGCATCGTGGCGCAGCTCACCAACCTCGGCGTCCCGTTCCTGCTGCGAGCCGGCATCCTCGTCGTCATGCTCGTCGTGGCTGCGTTGCTCATGCACGACCTCGGGTTCACGCCCGAGCGCGGCGCGGGGCCGATCAAGGCCACCAGGAACGTGTTCCGCGCCTCGGTGAAGTACGGCCTCGGCAACCCGCCCGTGCGCTGGCTCATGCTCGCGACGCCGTTCACGGCCGGCGTCGGCATCTACGCGTTCTACGCGCTGCAGCCCTACCTGCTCGAGTTGTGGGGCGACGAGAGCGCGTACACGATCGCCGGTCTCGCCGCCGCCCTCCTCTCGGGTGCCGGCATCGTCGGCGGCCTCCTCGCGCCCCGCGTTCGCCGGCTGTTCCGCAAGCGGACCTCGACGATCCTGCTCGCGACGCTCTCGAGCACCGCGGTGCTCATCGCGCTGGCGTTCACGACGAACTTCTGGGTCGCGGTCGTGCTCATCGCCCTCTGGGGTGTCGCCTCGTCGATCGACGATCCCGTGCACCGCGCCTACCTCAACGACATGATCCCGTCGAAGCAGCGTGCGACGGTGCTCTCGTTCGACTCGCTCCTCGGCAGCGCGGGCGGCGTGGTCTTCCAGCCGATCCTCGGGCGATCGGCCGACCTCGGCGGCTACGGTGCGTCGATGCTCTGGAGCGGTGTCATCACCGTGTTCGCCGCGCCGTTCGTGCTGCTGAGCCGTCGCCAGCACGCGCCGGCCGACACGGCACGAGACGTGACGTCGGATGCCGCGTCGGGCGACGAGCCGACGGCGGATGCCTCGGCGCCGCCCGCCGTGTGACGATCCGGTCTCGAAACGCCGTACCTCTTTCGGGGGTCAGTGGTCGCGGCTAGCATGTCCGGACACGGGCGCCGCCGCCGGCGCCTCGATGGCGGACGACGGCTGGGGGTGCGGCATGCGCAAGGCGTGGCTCGCGAGCCTCGGGGTCGCCGCAGCCGTCGGAGCCGCCCTCTTCGTCGGCGCCGCCGCGGCCACCACGGGCGCACCCGTCTTCTACGACGCGCGCTACCCGGCGCCCGCCTCGACCGACGCCGGCGAGTACGACGTGTCGGCGGGCGCCGACCCGGGCTCGCCGACGAACGGCGCCCTCGACGAGGCGGAGGCCGGTGGTGCGCCGGTCCCCTCGACCGGCCCGACCCCGCCCGACCGCGCACCGGCCACAGCGCCCGCCTCACCGGCCCCGTCGCCCACTCCCGCGCCGGTGCCGTCGCCGACGCCCGGCGCCGACGACCCCGGCCGGGGCAACGGGGTGCCCGACGTCGCCGTGCCGCCGACGCAGGCCGAGCGCGAGTCGTGGCTCGCGTTCCAGCAGGTGCTGCGCGAGTGCATGGCCGCCGCCGGCGAGGAGTACCTCTACTGGGAGTGGTGGAACCCGGGTCCCGACACGTCGAACCGGTTCCCGGCGATGCCGCTCGACCTCTCGCACGGCCAGGTCGGCCGGTGGCAGGCGGCGCTCGAGCACTGCAGCGACCAGACCTCGATGCGCTCGGGCACCGAGCCGCCGCCCGCCGACGGCATCGGCATCACGCCGGAGTCCTGAACCCGGGCTGCTCGCCCGGGCCCGATCCTCAGCCGCCCAGCGTGATGACGGCCCCATTGAGCTCGCTCGCCGAGCCGTCCCAAAGCTCGACGACGGATGCCGCGAGCTCCTCCTCGAGCCCCGAGAGCGAGCGCACGCGGTAGATGACCGCGGCCCCGCCGCCGGGCTCCACGGGCTGTCGCGCTCCGGCGGAGTCGACCGGCCGAGGGGCGAAGCCCTTCGCGAGCGAGCGCATCCACGACTCGCTGGCGGCCTTGACGGCCGCGTAGTTCGCGTTGCCGGTGGTCGGGTTCTCGACCGTCGTCGAGGAGACGATCGCGATCCTGCCGGCGGTCGAGGTGATCATGTCCTGCCAGAACGCACGGCTCACGTAGCGCAGCGCCGTGAACGACCGTTCGAGGACGCGATAGTCCTCCTCGGTCTGGCCCATGATGCCGCCCCCGCCGCGCCAACCGCCGATGAGGTGGATCACGCCGTCGATGTCGCCGGTGCGCGCGCGCACCCGCATCGACAGCTCGAGCACGTCGTCGCCGTCGGTCAGGTCGGCGTGCTCGCCGAGCACGCCGGGGAGCTCCTGCTCGAGCGCCCGGATGCGCTCCTCGTCGCTGCCGACGGCGACCACGCGGGCGCCCGCGTCGAGCAGGGCCCGCGCGACGGCCCGGCCGGACGTGCTCGTCGCCCCCGCGATGAGCACGGTCCGGCCGGCGACCGCCACGTCAGGCCTCCGAGGCGCCGGTGATGCCGACCGTCGACTCGATGACCGGCTTCATCTTCTTGTCGAGCGCCTCGTAGAACATCGAGAGCGGGAACTCGTCGTCCATCACGAGGTCGGTGTAGCCCTTGGGGGCGCCGGCGAGCACGTCGCGTGGCAGTCCCTCGGCCCACACCGACGCCGGGTTCGGCGTGAGCACGCCGCGCACCAGCTCGTAGGCGGCGAGCCAGTGCGCCGTCTTCGGACGGTCGATCGACTTCCAGTAGAGCTCGTCGATGGCGTCGCCGAGCTCCACGACCGCATCGGGCACGGCCGACCAGTCGAAGCTCAGCGAGACGTCGGTCCACTCGAGCACGTGCTTCTGGTGGAGCCAGGCGAACAGGAGCTGGCCGCCGAGCCCGTCGTAGTTGCGCACGCGCGAGCCGGTGATCGCGAACCGGAAGATCCGGTCGAAGATCACGGCGTACTGCACGAGCTTGGCGTGCTCGAGCAGCTGCTGCTCGACGTCGGAGAGCGGGGCCGCCCCTTCGACGAGCTCAGGGACCGCCGTGGTGCGCGCCTGCAGCTGCCGCTCGATCTTCACCGACTCGCGGAACGCGGTGAGGTCGCAGCGCAGCTCCTCGAGCGAGTACAGGAAGAACGGCATGCGCTGCTTGATCATGAACGGGTCGAACGGCAGGTCGCCGCGCATGTGCGTTCGGTCGTGGATGATGTCCCACATCACGAACGTGCGCTCGGCGAGCTTCTGGTCGTCGAGCAGCGACGCGGCGTCGGCGGGCAGCTCGAGCTTCGTGATCTCCGCGGCAGCGCGCACGACCCGACGGTACCGGGCGGCCTCGCGGTCCTGGAAGATCGCGCCCCACGTGAACGGCGGGATCTCCCGCATCGCCACGGTCTCGGGGAACAGCACCGCCGAGTTCGTGTCGTAACCGGGCGTGAAGTCCACCAGCCGGAGCGAGACGAACAGCTTGTTCGAGTAGTCGCCCGCCTCGAGGGCGGCGATGAACTCGGGCCAGATCGTCTCGACGACGAGCGCCTCGACGTGCCGGTCGGCCGAGCCGTTCTGCGTGTACATGGGGAACACCACGAGGTGGCGGATGCCGTCGATGCGGTGCCGCTGCGGCTGGAACTCGACGAGCGAGTCGAGGAAGTCGGGCACGCCGAAGCCCTCGCCCTGCCAGCGCCGGAAGTCCGCGACGGATGCCGCGAGGTACGCGCGCTCGTGCGGGAACCGCGGCGCGAGCGCCTCGATCGACTCCACGATGGCGTCGACGAGCACGGAAGCCTCGGCGACCGCATCGGTCCGCGAGCCCGTCGAATCGGTCCCTGAGCCCGTCGAATCGGTCCCCGAGCCCGTCGACGGGGGCACGGACCCGTCCTTCACCTGCAGAGCCTGCAGCTTCGTGGCCGACTCCTTGAGTCGGAGCCACGCCGGGTCGGACTCGACGCCGTGCGCGAGCGCGATGTCGGCGGCGGTGACCTCGTCCTCGAGGACCTCGGGTTCGCCGATGATGGCGTCGATCGTGATGTTCGACATGTGACCTCCGTTCCCCGTGGGTGCGTGGATGCGGTCGCGAGTGCGATCCCGTTGCGGCCGGATCGGCCGCTGTTCCAAGGCTAGACGCAGGCTTCCCGCGATGTGTTGCGGGCGGCTGCGGCTTTCTTGCGTGCACGTGCGATCCCGCGACGGACTCCGCCACCGCGCGCACGCCTCCGCCGCGAGGCTCTCAGGGCGTCCGCCCCCTCCGCTCGGAGCATACGCCCGTGGTCAGCACTGAGAAAAGCTCAGGATATTCGGTGGCGGTTCCGGGTGGCATCCCGGATCCGGCGTCGCCGCGGCATCCGTAACTTCACGACTACCCCACACCCCCGTGGAGCCCCAACCAGGAAGGAACGGAACCATGAATGCAAGGACGGCGGCACCGGTCATCGCGATCGCGTCGCTGGTGGTTCTGATGAGCGGCTGCGCCGGCGTGGCCGCACAGGGCGGACAGGTCCGCGACGACCTGCGCCCGGCGGCGAACGCCGCAAGCGTGATCGGCCTCGCCGAGGGCGCAGTCATCGTGCGCGACGACCTCTCACCCACGCAGGTGCACGACCGCGTCACCGAACGCCTGGCCGAACTGGCCGCCCAGGAGCCCCGTGGGTTCAGCGCGGACGTCCTCCGCGAGCTGCACGCGCAGGGCGCGGCCCCCCAGTCCGCCCGCAGCGTCAGCGCCGACGCTCGGCGCGAGCTGCACTCGCAGCCCGTCGCGGTCGAGCAGACGGCGTTCAGCGCCGACGCCATGCGCGAGCTGAAGGGCAGCACCGAGGTGCAGCGCAGCGCGCCGGTCGACGTGCGCGACGACCTGTCCCCCAGCCGTGGCGGTGACACCGCTCCGAGCAGCGACACCGTCGACGACGACCCGTCGCCGATCGGAGGCTCGTTCTGAAGCGCGCTTCCGAGCGATCCCTTCACGGGCGCGGCGAGTCGGTGACGACCGCCGCGCCCGTTCGCGATGCCTGCGGTCACGGCCGGTAGGGTGCCGCACATGGGTCGCATGAGCGGGGCTTCGGCGCGGGATGCCGCTGCCACCGCCGAGGACGTGCAGGCGGCGCTCGGCGAGCTCGCCTCCCCCGAGCGGGCCGCCGGCTCGGCTCGGTTCTTCAAGACGGGACCCGGGGAGTACGGCGAGGGCGACGTGTTCATCGGCGTGACCGTGCCCGCCACGCGCACCGTGGTCGCGCGCTTCGCCGACCTCCCGCAGCCGGAGGTGGAACGGCTCCTCGCGAGCGGCGTGCACGAGCACCGGCTCGCGGGCCTGCTCATCATGGTCCGCCGGTTCCAGGTCGCCGGCCGTGCCCGCACCCGCGACGACGCCGTGCGGCACGACCTGCACGTCGCGTACCTCGACGCGGTGCGGTCCGGTCACGTCGACAACTGGGACCTCGTGGACTGCTCGGCCGAGTGGCTCGTCGGGGAGGTGCTGGTGGACGCCGGGCGCGGTGACGATCCGCTGCTCGACCGGCTCGCGGCATCCGCTTCGCTCTGGGAACGCCGGGTGGCCGTGCTCGCGACGTTCGCGTTCATCAAGGCCGGCGACGCGGCCCCGACGCTGCGGCTCGCGGCCCGGCTCCTCGACGACCGCGAGGACCTCATGCACAAGGCGGTCGGCTGGATGCTGCGGGAGGTCGGCAAGCGCGTCGGCCGGGCCGAGCTCATCGCCTTCCTCGACGAGTACGCCCCGCGGATGCCCCGGACGATGCTGTCGTACGCGACCGAGCACCTGTCCCCCGAGGAGCGGCTGGCCTATCGCGCCATGCGGCGTGTCCGATGACGCCGGATCACGGTTGCGTCACCCGATGACGACTCGCCCGTCGTGGGTCGTTGACAGCCGTTCGGCACGCTGCCAGTATGCGGAACGGCCATTCGTCCACCAAGATCGCGAGGAACGCTCACATGACTGATTCAGTACCTCCCCCGGCAGCGCAGCCCGAGCCCACTCCGGCCGCGACGCCTGCGCCGGCTCCGGCCCCTCCCGCTCCTGCTCCCGCCGCCGCCGCGGCTCCCGCGCCGGCGACCGGTGAGAAGTGGAACATCCTGTCGATCGTCGCCTTCGTGATCGTGTTCTTCGGGTTCAGCCTGATCTCGATCATCCTGGGCTTCATCGCCCTCAACCAGATCAAGAAGACCGGCGAGCGCGGCCGGGGCCTGGCCATCTGGGCGATCGTCCTGGGCTTCGTCTCGATCATCATCGGCATCATCTTCTGGATCGTCTTCGCCACGGCCCTCATGGCGAACTCGACGGTGACCGTCAACTAAGTCGCTTCGCGTACGACGCGGGAGTCCCCGTCGCCGGCTCTGCTGAGTCGGTGGCGGGGACTCCGTCGTGTCGGCCCGGTGCCCCGATCTGGGCCGTTGACACCCCGGCGGCGCTGCTGCCACGATGCAGGCAGCGACCGTCATCCATCCGTAGTGGAGGGCCACATGTCCGACTCCGATCTGCCTGCCGAGTACGACCTTCCGCCGGCACCCGCCGCGACCGGGAAATGGAACGTGCTCTCGATCGTCGCGTTCGTGATCTCGCTCCTCGGCTTCAACATCATCGCGGTCATCCTCGGCTTCATCGCGCTCAACCAGGTGGGCAAGAGCGGCGATCGCGGCAAGGGCTTCGCCAACGCGGCGATCATCATCGGCCTGGTGACGATCATCCTCGGCATCATCTGGGGCTTCTTCGGGCTCGCCGGACTCATGGCCAACGCCTAGCGCGACACCGCCCGCGACGACCGAGACCCCGCCCGGCGCGATCGCGCGGACGGGGCCTCGAATGCGATGATCCTGCTCAGCCGACGGTGACGCCCGCGCCGACGGGTTCGCCCGCGGCCGACGGCTCGGCCGTCTCGGCCGTCTCGGTCGCACTCTCGTCCGTCGCCGCGGTCTTCACGGCCCGCCCTGCCGGCAGCAGCGTGGCGACGAGCGCGGATGCCACGAGCACGGCCGCTCCCACCAGCACGGCCGGCTGGGCGCCCACCGCGTAGTCGGCCGGCGTGAGCTGGCCGCCCGCGCCCGTGAACACGGCGGTGGACACGGCGATGCCGAGCGCGACGCCGACCTCGCGCAGCATCGAGTTCGTGCCGCTCGCCTTGGCGTGGTCGTCGGGCACCATGGTGGCCAGCACCGCGGTCGACGAGGGCGCGAACACCAGGCCCATGCCGACGCCGGCGATCACGAACGGCGCGATGTAGGCGGGGTACTCGACCGAGGCGTCGAGCAGGCCCGACAGCCAGAACAGGGCGCCGCCGAGCAGCAGCAGGCCCGACACGATCAGTGCGCGGGTGCCGACGCGCGGCGCGATGAAGCCCGCGAGCGGCGCGACCACCATCGGCGCGAGCGTCCACGGCGAGGTCTGCAGCGCCGCCTCGAGCGGCGTCGCGCCCTGCACCACCTGCAGGAACTGGATCAGGATGAAGATCGACCCGAACGCGCCGAAGCTGAACCCGAAGCCGGCGAGGTTCGCCACCGAGAAGCTGCGGTCGCGGAACAGCCGCAGCGGCAGGAGCGGTGCCGAAGCGCGGGACTCCCAGACGACGAACGCGACGAGCAGCAGGCCGCCTGCGATCATGCTGCCGAGCACCTCGGGGCTGTCCCAGCCGGCCTCGTTGCCACGGACGATGCCGTAGACGAGGGCGAGCAGGCCTGCGCCCGAGAGCACGAGCCCGAGCACGTCGGCCCGAAGGCGTGCGCCGAAGCTGTTCGGCAGGGCGAGCAGGGCCAGCGCGACCGAGACGACGCCGACGGGGACGTTGATCCAGAAGATCGCCTGCCAGGCCCAGCCCTCGAGCACCGCGCCGCCGATGAGCGGACCGGTCGCGACGCCGAGGCCGGCGACGCCGCCCCAGATGCCGATCGCGAGCGGGCGCTTGGCGACCGGCACGTTCCCGGCGAGGAGCGTGAGCGAGAGCGGCATGATGGCCGCAGCGCCGAAGCCCTGCAACGCGCGGGCGGCGATGAGCTGGCCCGGGTCGGCGGCGAGGGCGGCGAACGCCGAGCTCAGCGTGAAGACGACGATGCCGATGAGGAACAGTGTGCGGCGCCCGTAGCGGTCGCCGAGCGCCACGGCCATGAGGATCGAGCTCGCGAACGCGAGCGTGTAGGCGTTCATGAACCACTGCAGTTCCTCGACGGATGCCCCGAACTCCGCGTGCAGCACGGGCAGCGCGTTCGTCATCACGAGGTTGTCGAGGGTGGCCATGAACATCGGCAGCGCGGTCGCGACGAGCACGAGCCAGAGCGGGCTCGGCCGGCGGCCGGCGGTGGACCGCGAACGCGGCCCGGGTGCGGCATCGAGGACGGTGGACACGTCGGCTCCTTGAAGTTGTTATCGGATGATTACTTGAGACTGTAGTAATCGACTGATAACATGTCAAGCATGACGATCGAAGACGTCGCGCCGGCCGCTCGCATGAAGGCCGCCGACCGCCGCGAGCTGATCCTCGAGGCGGCCACGGCCGTGTTCGGCGCCAAGACCTACGTGGGCACCACTACCGACGAGGTCGCGCGCGCCGCGGGCGTGAGCCAGCCCTACGTCGTGCGGCTGTTCGGCACCAAGGAGAAGCTGTTCATCGCGGTCATCCAGCGGGCGTACGCACGACTCATCGACGAGTTCCGCGCGGCGCTCCCGGGCGACGCCGACGGCCGGGCCGAGCGCATGGGCACCGCCTACACGGGCCTGCTGGCCGAGCGCGGCATGCTGCCCGTCATCGCGAACTCCACCGCACTCGGCGGCGAGCCCGAGATCGGGCGGGTCGCCCGCGCCGGCTTCAGCGACATCTGGCGCTTCCTCCGCGACGAGGCGGGCTTCTCGGCCGACGAGACGCGCGAGTTCATGGCGACCGGCATGCTCATCAACGCCATCGTGGGCCTGCGGCTCACCGGCGACTACGGCAACGAGATCTCGGCCACCGAGGTGCTCGAGGCGTGCTTCCCCGATGCGGTCGGCAAGGTCCGCGCGTTCCTGCCCGAGGTCGGTGAGCCCTGGTGAGGCGTTCCGCTGGTTGAGGAGCGCCCGGCGGAGCCGGACGCGTCTCGAAACCGCATCCGCGAGCGGGTTTCGACACGCCTGCGGCGCGGGCTCCTCAACCCATGGCGTTGCGGGTTCGCAGGAGCGACACCCCGTAGGCGGTGATCCACGCGAACCCGAGCGCGACGCCCACGAACAGCCGCAAGCTCATCGCAGGCCCGAACGGCAGGCAGAGCAACAGGCACGCCACGCCGATCACGCGCGACCAGGCGGCCGCCGCGCGGTGCCCCTCCCACGCGAGTCGTCGCGCGACCACCCAGGTCACGGCGACGAGCGCGAGGAAGGCGAGCGGTGCGGCGAACGCGTGCACGGTGCCGTGGAACGTCCACTCGGTCGGGTAGCCGTCGGGCGTGCCGACCGGGAACCCGAGCGCCGGGTCGGCGGTGAAGGCGCCGCCGAGCACCAGTCCGACGCCGTAGAGCGCGAACAGCACGGGCGCCCAGGTCCGGCCGGGTCCGTCGCCGAGGCTCTGCCGGGTGCCGACGGCGAACGCGAGCATGAGCGCGCCCGCGACGATGAAGTTCGCGATCTGGATCCAGCCGAGGTCGCCGAGCGAGAGCAGGCTGAGCGGATGCCGCGTGAGGTCGAAGCCCTCGCGCGTGAGCACCTGCACGACGCCCACGGCGACGAAGAGCGGCCCCGCGATGACGCCCGCCGTGACGAGGGCGCGGGTCGTCGGATCGCCGGCGTGCGCCGGGCGTCGGCTCGCCGAGGTCGGTGCGACTCGAGTGGTCGCGGTGTCGGTGCGGATGTCCATGGCGTCGTTCCTTCCGGTCCTGACTCGGTCGGTCGATCGGGTCGTTCACCATGGCGTCGCCGCGCGGCATCCGTTCTCGACATCGAGTCGGAACTCTTCTCGGACGCATGTCGAGAACGGCGACGAGCCGCCGACGCTATCGTGAGGGCGAGCCGACGGAGCACGCCGCACCGAGGAGGGATCCCATGCGTTACATGTGCCTGATGAAGTCCAGCGAGTCGAACGGCGAGACGCCGCCGGCCGTCTACGAGGCGATGGCGGAGTACGACCGCTGGGGCCGCGCGAACGGCGTGCTGATCGACAGCCAAGGGCTGCTGCCGAGCGAGGCGGGGGCGATCGTCTCGCTCGTCGACGGGAACATCAAGGCCGTCGACGGCCCGTTCACCGAGGCGAAGGAGCTCGTCGGCGGCTACGCCGTCATCGAGGTGCGCTCGTACGACGAGGCGCTCGAGCTCGGCCGGCGGCTGATGCAGATCCACAAGGACAACTGGCCCGGCTTCGAGGGCAGCGTCGAGATCCGGCAGATCGCCGAGTTCTGACCGGCCCGGTGGTCGAGGAGCGCCCGGCGCAGCCGGACGCGTCGGCTCCGGTGGTTGAGGAGCGCCCGGCGCAGCCGGACGCGTCGGCTCCGGTGGTTGAGGAGCGCCCGGCGCAGCCGGACGCGTCTCGAAACCCCGCCCGCGAGCAGCGGGTCTCGAGACGCCCGCTGCGCGGGCTCCTCAACCCGGGGGAGCTTGCACGACCGCGGCGCGCGTGGTCTCATGCTCGCGTGGGCGACGAGACGACGCGCGCCGCGATCGAGGCCGTCTGGCGGCTCGAGTCGACGCGGCTCATCGCCGCGCTCGTGCGCATCGTGCGCGACGTCGGCCTCGCCGAGGATCTCGCCCAGGACGCGATCGTCGCGGCGCTCGCGCAGTGGCCGGCCTCCGGCATCCCCGACAACCCGGGAGCGTGGCTCATGACCACGGCGAAGCGTCGCGCGGTCGACGCGTTCCGCGCCCGCGCCAAGCACGACGCGGCCGCCGCAGCGCTCGCGCGCGAGCTCTCGGAGGCAGTCGACGAGGACCCCGGCGCCGGGATCGACCACGTCGAGGACGACGTGCTGCGCCTCATGTTCATCTGCTGCCACCCCGCGCTCACGCCGGAGGCGCAGACGACGCTGACGCTGAAGCTCGTCGCGGGCCTCTCGACGCGCGAGATCGCCCGGGCCTACCTCGCGCCCGAGGCGACCATCGCGCAGCGCGTCTCGCGGGCGAAGCGCACGCTCGCCGACGCCGGCGCGGCGATCGAGGAGCCGAGCGGGCCCGAGCGCGCCGCACGTCTCGAGACCGTGCTCGGCGTGGTCTACCTCCTCTTCAACGAGGGATACTCGGCAACCGAGGGCGACGACTGGATGCGCCCCGCGCTCTGCGACGAGGCCGTGCGCCTCGGCCGCATCCTGACGGCGCTCGTGCCCGACGACCCCGAGGTGCACGGGTTGGCTGCGCTCATGGAACTGCAGTCGTCGCGGCTCGCCGCGCGGGCCGGTCCCGACGGCGAGCCGATCCTGCTCGACGCCCAGGACCGCAGGCGGTGGGATGCCGCGCGCATCCGCCGGGGGCTCGACGCCCTCGCCCGCGCCGACGCACTGCTGGCGGCGGACGGCCCCGGCGCCGAAGCCGGCCCGTACGTGCTGCAGGCGGCGATCGCCGCGGAGCATGCGCGCGCGGCATCCGTCGACGACACCGACTGGGACCGCGTCGCCGAGCTCTACGAACGACTCGGGCGCCGCACCGGGTCGCCCGTGGCGGAGCTCAACCGGGCCGTCGCGCTCGGACGCGCGCACGGCCCTGCCGCCGGGCTCGCGCTGCTCGACCAGCTCGACGACGTGCCCGCGCTGCGCGGGTACCACCTCGTGCCGAGCGTGCGCGGCGACCTCTACGAGCGCCAGGGACGCCGTGCCGAGGCGGCCGCCGAGTTCGAGCGCGCGGCGGCGATGACCGCGAACGAGCGCGAGCGGCAGCTGCTGCTGCGCCGGGCGGATGCCGCGCGCGGGACCGCCTCCGGTGGTTGAGGAGCGCCCGGCGCAGCAGTCCGGGGGTTGAGGAGCGCCCGGCGCAGCCGGACGCGTCTCGAAACCCCGTGCGCAAGCGGGTTTCGAGACGCCCGCTGCGCGGGCTCCTCAACCCGCGGAGCTCGAGACGCCCGCAGCGCGGGCTCCTCAACCAGCGGAGCTCGAGACGCCCGCTGCGCGGGCTCCTCGACCCGCGGGCTCTAGAGCAGCTTCTGCTTGTGCATCGACGCGGTCTCGTAGCCGAGCTCGTCGTAGAGCCGGATCGCCGGCGTGTTGTAGGCGAACACGTTGAGCCGCATCGACGCGGCGCCCTGGGAGCGGGCGACGTCCTCGGCGAGCAGCATCGTCGCGCGTCCGATCCCGCGCCCGCGGAACGACTCGTGCACGGCGACGTCCCACACCCACCAGCTCGCCGCGTCGCCCGACGGCCCGATCCACAGCCACCCGGCGTCCTCGCCGTCGGCCTCGACCGTGAACACGAAGTGCCCGGCGACGAGACGTCCGCCCGGGAAGAACTGCTCCTCCGAGAGCTTCCGCGCTGCGGCCGCCTGCTCGGCCGTGTCGCCCGCGCGCATGCGCGCCGCCTCGTAGGCGGCCATCGCGATCGGGAGCCACTCGGCGGTCGCGTCGTCGGACTTCGGCACGAGGCGGATGTCGGGAGTCGTCATCCGCCCATGCTCGCACGTGTCGAGGCACCGCAACGGTGAACCGATCGGTTCGGTGTTGTACGCTGCTGGCATGGCGGCCGGACCGCAGACGGTGGACGAGTACCTCGCGACCTTCCCCGACGACGTGCGCGACGTACTCGAACGCGTGCGCGCGGCGATCCACGCGGCGGTGCCCGACGGCGAGGAGAAGATGCGCTACGGCATCGCCGCGGTCATGCTCGGCGGGCGCTACGCCATCCACTTCGCTGGGTGGAAGCACCACGTCGGCCTCTACCCCGTGCCCCGGTTCGACGGCGGGCTCGAGGCCGAGATCGCACCGTTCCGCGCCAAGACCGACTCTGTGAACTTCCCCTACGCGAAGCCCGTGCCATACGACCTCATCACGCGGGTGTCGGCCGAGATCGTGCGGCAGCGCCGCGAGGCCGGGGCATCCGCCGACTGACGACGGCGCGGAACTCGTCGGCATCCGCGTGCGCGAAGATGGAGCGATGACGAGAACGGTGCAGGGCGCGAAGGTGCTCATCACGGGTGCGGCCGGCGGCATGGGGCGCATGTACGCCGAGCGCGCCGTGGCCGAGCACGCGGCATCCGTCACCCTCTGGGACCGCGATGCGGCCGCGCTCGCCAGGGCCGCCGACGAGCTCGGCGCGATCTCGCGCGGACGCACCGCCGTGCGGTCGTACGTCGTCGACGTCGGCGATCTCGGCGCGATCGCCAAGACCGCCCAGCGCGTGCGCCGCGAGGTCGGCAACCCCGACGTGCTCATCAACAACGCCGGCATCGTGCGCGGCAACCGGTACTTCTGGGAGACCGACAATGGCGAGGACACCCGTCCGACCATGCAGGTCAACGCGCTCGCGCCCATGTACATCACGCGCGAGTTCATCCCTGGCATGATCGCGGACGCCTACCGTCCCTCGCGCATCGTCAACATCGCGTCGGCGGCCGGCACGCTCGCCAACCCGCGCATGGCCGTGTACGCCGCGTCGAAGGCGGCGCTCATCGGCTGGAGCGACTCGCTGCGGCTCGAGCTCGAGCAAACCGACCACGGGAACGTGAAGGTCACGACCGTGACGCCGAGCTACATCTCCACGGGCATGTTCGCGGGAGCGAAGGGGCCGCTGCTCGCGCCGGTCCTCGAGCCCGAGGTCGTGGTCGACCGGGTCTGGCGTGCGATGCTCGCGGGGTCGCCGCTCGTCGAGCTGCCCTGGAGCGTCGGACTCTCACGCGCGCTGCGCGGCATCCTGCCGACGCGGGTCTTCGATCGGCTCGTCGGCGACGGGTTCGGCGTCTACCGCTCGATGGAGCGGTTCACCGGGCGGCGCTGACCGTCCGAGGAACGGACGCGCACCGGCACGGGGCGCGAGCGCAGCCGCTGCGCGACGACGAGCAGCGTCGGCACGACGACGCCGGCGGCGCAGATGACGGTGAGGACTTCCGTGGTCATGCCGAGACCGTACGCGCGCAAGCTGGACGCCAGCCGCGAATCGCCGCGGCGACGACCGAGGGCGACGGATGCCGCGACTCGCGTCAGTCGTCGCCGCCTCCGCCGTCCTTGCCGCCGTTCCCGTTGCCGTTGTTGCCGTTGTTGTTGCCCGGGCCCTTGTTCGGGTTGTCCTCGCCGGGGTCGGGGTTGTCGTCGCCGTTCTGCGTGGGATCCGTCGTCGGCTCGGGCGCCGGCGCCGGCGCGGCGGGCGCATCGGCGGCCTCGAGGTCGGCGCGCACGACGTCCATGGCCGACTGGATCTCGGCCTCGCGTGTCGCGTCGATCGCGCCGTTGTCCGCGGCCGTGGCGACGTCGCGCTCGAGGAGGGCGAGCTCGGCCAGGGCGCCGGCGTAGTCGCCGGCCGCCGCGCGCTCGGAGATCTGCACGACGGAGTCGTGCATGGCGGCCGCCGTGTTCTCGCTCGATGCGGCGCACGCGGACAGGCCGAGGACGAGCCCCGCCCCGAGCATCGTCGCGGAGAGGGTCGTTCGGGACTTCGCGAATCGCATCATCCGCCTCCGGTGACGGCCTCGTCGAGCTGTTCGAGGTGCACTCCGAGCTCGCCGGGAACGGCGGGCAGCGGCGCGGGTTCGGGCGCGGTCGTGGGGGCGCTGAGCGCGCCGATCACGATCCACGCGGCGACGCCGAGGACCACGAGCAGGAGTCCGATCGCGATGAGCGGGCGCACCCAGCGTCGCTCGCCGTCGCGCTCGGCGCGGGCCTGTGCGCGCACCTCGGACCGCGTGGGCGTGGCGTCGGGCCTGGCCGCGGCAGGCGTGGCGAAGAAGGAGCGGTCGGCCGCGGGCAGCACACGCGTCGCGGCGGTGCTGTCCTCCTCGTCGACGGAGGGCGCGGCCGTGGCCGCCGGGGTCACTGCGACCGTGTCGGGTGCCGCGGCATCCGTGAACGCGATCGTCGGCGCCGTGACGCCCGGGTCCGTGGATGCCGCGGTGTCGAGCTGCGTGGCGGCGACCGCGACCTCGAGCGCGGTCGGCCGGTCGGCGGGCTCGCGCGCGGTCATCGTGCGCAGCAGGGTGACCCAGTCGGGGCCGAGCGACTCGGGGATGTCGGGGTCGCGTGCGAGCCGCGCGCTCGCGGCCTCGACGGCCGGGCCCGGGAACGCGGTCTCGCCCGTGCGCGCCTCGAGCAGGAGGAGGCCGAGCGAATAGACGTCGGCGGCGGGCGTCGGCGGGCGGCCGTTCACCTGCTCGGGGCTGAGGTAGCCGGGCGTGCCGACGAGCAGACCGGTGCGGGTCAGGCGCGCGTCGTCGATGAGCCGGGCGATGCCGAAGTCGGCGAGCTTGGCGTTCCACGTGCGCGTCGGCAGGTGCGCCGGCTCGAGCAGGACGTTCGCGGGCTTCACGTCGCGGTGCACGATGCCGCGGTCGTGGATCACGTGCAGGCCCTCGGCGAGGTCGGCGAGCAAGCCCGCGGCATCCGCTGCGTTCAAAGGGCCGAGCTTCAGGGTCTCGCGCAGGTCGCGGCCTTCGACGAGCTCCATCACGAGGAACTCGCGGCCGGTCGCCTCATCGCGCGCCGCGTCGTAGAGCCGCACGAGCGCGCGGTGCGAGAGGCTCGCGAGCAGCGCGGTCTCGCTGCGCCGGCGCTCGGTGTCGTCGATCCCCTCGGCGGCCTCGGCGAAGACCTTCACCGCCACCGGGCGCCCCAGCGAGAGGTCGACGCCGCGGTACACGGCCGCCATGCCGCCACGGCCGATGAGGCCGTCGAGGCGGTAGCGCTCGACGAGCGTCGTGCCGGCGAAGGAGTCGCCCTTCACGCTGCTGGGGGTCGTCGTCACGCTTCCGAGGGTAACGGGCGCGGCTGGGAGCCGCCCAGCCGCCGCCGGGGATTGGCACGCGGCATCCGTTCTGGTACCGGGCGCCGGGTCCGGATGCCGCGGGTGCGGCGTGCGGCTCAGCCGAAGATCATCGGCAGGTCGTCGTCGACGCGCGAGAGGGCGAGGTCGACGAGTACGGGGACGTGGTCGGAGGGCGCGGTGCCCTTGCGCTCGTTGCGGTGGATCGAGGCATCCGTCACCGCCTCGGCGAACGCCGACGACCCGAGGATGAAGTCGATGCGCATGCCCTCGTTGCGGGGGAAGCGCAGCTGCTTGTAGTCCCAGTACGTGAAGAGGCCCTCGGGCACGCGCGACCGCACGACGTCGCTGACGCCGGCGTTCTCGAGCGTGAAGAACGCCTCGCGCTCGGGCGGGGAGACGTGCGTGGTCTGGCCGACGATGACCGTGGGGTCGCCGTTGTCGACGTCGAACGGCGCGATGTTGAAGTCGCCGACGAGCGCGAACGGCACCTCGGGGAACGAGGCGGTCTGCTCGCGGGTGTACTCGGTCAGCGCGGCGAGCCAGTCGAGCTTGTACGCGTAGTGCGGATCGCCGAGCGACCGGCCGTTGGGGACGTAGAGGCTCCACACCCGGACGCCGTCGACCGTGGCGCCGATCGCGCGCGCCTCCTGCGGCTGGTCGGGACCCTCGACGCCCTTCGCGAAGCCCGGCATGCCGGGGAACGCCGTCTCGACGGACTCGATGGGCTTGCGGCTCGCGATGGCGACGCCGTTCCACTGGTCGAAGCCGTGCAGGGCGAGCTCGTAGCCCGCCTCTTCGAACTTCTCGGCCGGGAACTGCTCGGGCTTGCACTTGATCTCCTGCATGGCCAGGACGTCGACGTCTTCGCGCACCATCCAGTCGACGACGCGGTCGACGCGGGTGCGGATCGAGTTGACGTTCCAGGTGGCGAGGCGCATGCAGCAAGCCTATGCGGCGGCACCGACGCCGAACGGCGGCCCGGACGTCACGCCTCGACGTCGCCGTCGGCGTCCTCGGCGAGGGTGCGCCGGGCCCCGTCGTCCTCGCCGCGCACCGGCCGCAGCCGCGGCAGCACCACCCAGAAGCCGACGATGATGACGGCTCCCAGCGAGAAGGCGACGATGCCGGCCGCGCGCGAGAGCGCGAAGTCGAAGACGAGGGTCGTGACGCCCAGTACGAGCAGCGCGACGACGGCGAGGTGGGCGATCAGGAGCCGGTTGCCCATCCTGACGATGCGGCCCTTGACCCGGCGCCCGAAGAGCGTGCGATGCAGGGTCACCGGTGCGAGGCCGATGACGGTCGCGAGCCCGGCCAGCGCGACGAGCGTCAGGTAGAGCGCGAGCTGGTACGTGTCGAGCTCGGTGAACCGCTGCTGGAAGGCCACCGCGAGGAGGAAGCCTCCGATGAGCTGCGTGCCGGTCAGCGCGACGCGCAGCTCCTGCAGGATGTCGGTCCAGTGGCGGTCGCTGCGTTCGTTGGGCGTCTCGTCCCGCCCGTCGGAGGGGATGGCGTCGTCGTCGAGGGAGCCGGCGTGCCGCGCGTTCATGACCGATCGTAGGCACGGGGAGGGCCCCGCGCTCAACCCCTTGCGCCGCTCGGGCCCGGCATCACGGCGTGGCCCGGACCACTCCCGAGGCGGTGAGCGCGAAGCCGCCGATGAACACCCCGACGATGAGCAGGATGCCGAGGAGCGGGATCCAGAACGCGATCCGCCTCAGGACGAGCAGGATGATCGCGGCGATGAGGGCGAGCAGTCCGACGAGCAGCGGGCCGATCATCGCCACCATCATGCCGGTGGCCATGCGGTCGTAGTCGCACACCGAGCTCGCTCCGCAGGAGTCGCCGGCGAACGCGAGGAAGAAGGAGAGGAAGGACGCGAGGAGCGCCGCGCCGATCATCAGCACCAGGAGCACGATCGTGGTCACGAGGTCCCACATGATGATCGGTCGCTTCGCGGGTGCCGCGGTCGCGTACTGGTCGTACGGCTGGACCGGCGGCGGCTGGACCGGCGGCGGCTGGACCGGAGGCGGCTGGACCGGCTCCGGCTGGACGGCATCGCTCATGACGGCCTCCCCTCTCGCCCCAGGACGGGCGCCCCACCAGCCGAATTCTGGCAGCGGCGCGCCCGATGCTGCAAGGATCGGGGGCAGGAGCAAGGGAGGCGGTCACCCGTGGCATACAGCATCGAAGGCGTCGAGGGGCTGCCCGAGATCCGGCAGGGCGACGACCTCGCCCAGCTCATCGCCTCCGCCACCGAGCTCGAGGACGGCGACATCCTCGTCGTGACCTCGAAGGTCGTGTCGAAGTCCGAGGGCCGTATCGTGCAGGCGGACGACCGCGAGGCCGCGATCACCGCGGAGACCGTGCGCATCGTGGCGACGCGCGAGCACGAGGGCGGCGTCACCCGCATCGTCGAGAACCGGCAGGGCATCATCGGGGCCGCCGCCGGCGTCGACGCGTCGAACGCCCCGCACGGCACCGTGCTCCTGCTGCCGGTCGACCCCGACGCGTCGGCGCGCGCGCTCGCCACCGGGCTGCGCGCCCTCACGGGCCGGCACGTGGGCGTCATCCTCTCCGACACGCTCGGTCGGCCCTGGCGCGAGGGGCAGACCGACATCGCCATCGGCGCTGCGGGCGTGCACGTCTTCGACGACCTGCGCGGGTCGGCGGATGCCTCGGGCAAGCCGCTCGCGGTCACGATGCCGTGCGTGGCCGACCAGGTCGCCGGCGCGGCCGAGCTCGTGAAGGGCAAGTCGTCGGGCGTCCCGGTCGCCGTGGTGCGGGGACTCGGCCGCTACGTGGGCGACCTCGACCTCCCGGGCGCGCGCAGCATCCTCCGCCCGGCCGAGCGCGACCTGTTCCGGGTGGGCGCCGACGAGGCGTACAACGAGGGCTACCGCGACGGGTTCGACGAGTCGCAGGCCGAGGAGGGCGCGGACTCGGCGGGTTAGCCCGGGTGGCGGGTTTCGAGACGGCGCTTCGCGCCTCCTCAACCCACGGGTTTGCTCGGGTTCGCAATTCAGGTGCGCCCCCGGCGCGTCGGCCCGACACGCCGGGAACCGGCCCGGCGACACACCTCCGTACCTGAATTGCGTACGGGGAACGGGCAGGATGGAGGGGTGTCAGCGCACATCGGCTACGCCGCCATGCTCGAGCGGTTCCCGCCCGTCGAGGCGGTCGCGCTCGCCGCGCTCGCCGAGTCGCACGGCTTCCGCGGGGTCATGGCGACCGACCACTTCCAGCCGTGGGTCCCGGCGCAGGGCGAGTCGTCGTTCGTGTGGAGCGTGCTCGCGGCGATCGGCGAGCGCACCACGGGCGACCTCGGCCCCGGCGTGACGACCCCCACGTTCCGCATGCATCCGGCCGTCGTCGCGCAGGCGAGCGCGACGCTCGGCGCGCTCTACCCCGGGCGGCACTGGCTCGGCATCGGCTCGGGCGAGGCGCTCAACGAGCACGTCGTCGGGAAGTACTGGCCCGAGGCGCCCGAGCGCATCAACCGCATGTTCGAGGCGGTCGACGTGATCCGCAAGCTGTTCGCGGGGTCGCTCGCCGGCCGCGACGTGCGTCACTCGGGCCCGCACTTCCGCCTCGAGTCGACGCGGCTCTGGACGATGCCGCCCGCCGCCCCCGAGATCCTCGTCGCGGCATCCGGCCCCGTGACCGCACGCCGGGCGGGCCGCAGCGTCGACGGGTTCATCACGATCGGCGGGCCCACCGACCGGCTCGCGCCGCTGCTGCAGCGCTTCACCGAGGGCGCGCGAGAGGTCGGACGCGACGCGCGTACGATGCCGAAGGTCGTGCAGCTGCACCTCTCATGGGCGCCGACCGACGAGGAGGCCATGCGCAACGCGCTCGTCGAGTGGCCGAACGGCGGCATGCGGTTCCCGCGCAGCGACATCCGCTCGCCCTACGAGTTCGACCAGCTCGCCCGCACCGTGCGCCCCGAGGACTTCGCCGGCCGCATGGTCGTCTCGGCCGACGTCGACGTGCATCGCGCCGACATCCAGCGCCACCTCGACCTCGGCTTCACGCGCATCTACCTGCACAACGTCGGTCGCAACCAGGCGGAGTTCCTCGAGGCCTTCGGCCGCGATGTGCTGCCGGGGCTGCGGGCATGAGCGCTGCACCGGATGCCGAGGCCGGCCAGCGCTGGACCGTCGTCATCCCCGTGAAGGCGCCCGCCGCTGGCAAGACCCGGCTGACGCCGGCGGTGGCGGATGCCGCGCGCGCCGAGCTGGCGCGGGCGTTCGCGCTCGACACCATCGCGGCCGCCCGCGCCGCGGCCTCCGTCGACCGGGTGATCGTGGTCGGCGACGATTCCGACCTCGCGGACGGCGCGGAGTTCCTCGTCGAGCCGGGCGCCGACGGTGACGCGACGGCCGAGCGGGGCCTGCTTCCGGCGATCCGGCACGGCGTCGCGCACGCGCGGTCGGCGTCGCCCGTGGCGGTCGCGGTGCTGCTCGGCGACCTGCCCGGCCTGCGCCCGGAGGAGCTCGAGCGGGCGCTCGACGCGGCGTCGCGGCATCCGCTCGCCTTCGTGCGCGACGCCGACGGCACCGGCACCACGCTCGCCACCGCGGGCACCGGCGTCGCCTTCGACCCGCGGTTCGGGCCCGGATCCGCCGAGCGGCACGCGGCCGCAGGGTTCGTCGAGCTCGCGGCATCCGACGCACCGGGACTCACTCGCGACGTCGACACCGTCGACGGCCTCGAAACCGTGCTGCACCATGGAGTCGGCGACCACACCGCAGAAGTGGTGGCGCGCCTCGCCGATCGGAAGGGAACCACATGACGCTCACTCTCGGATACAAGGCCTCGGCCGAGCAGTTCGACCCCCGCGAGCTCGTCGAGATCGCGGTCGCGGCCGAGGGGCACGGCATGGAGTCGGTGTGGACGAGCGACCACTTCCAGCCGTGGCGGCACACGGGCGGGCACGCGCCGTTCTCGCTGACCTGGATGGCCGCGGTCGGCGAGCGCACGTCGACCGTGCGGATCGGCACGAGCGTGATGACGCCGACGTTCCGCTACAACCCGGCCGTGCTGGCGCAGGCGTTCGCGTCGCTCGGCGTGCTCTACCCGGGACGTATCATCGCGGGCTTCGGCACGGGCGAGGCGCTCAACGAGATCGCAACGGGCTTCCGCGGCGCCGGCGAGCAGGACTGGCCCGAGTTCCGCGAGCGGTTCGCCCGCCTGCGCGAGGCCGTGCGGCTCATGCGCGCGCTGTGGAAGGACGAGCGCGTGAACTTCGAGGGCGAGTACTACTCGACCCACGACGCGTCGATCTACGACCGGCCGGATGTGCCGGTGCCCGTCTACATCGCGGCCGGCGGGCCGACCGTGGCGAAGTACGCCGGGCGTGCGGGCGACGGCTTCATCTGCACGTCGGGGAAGGGCGCCGAGCTCTACGTCGACCAGCTCATCCCCGCGGTCAAGGAGGGCGCCGCCCTTCGACCGGCTCAGGGACCGGGCGCTTCGGGGTACGACGCCATCGACCGCATGATCGAGATCAAGCTCTCGTACGAGGAGACCGAGGAGGCCGCACTCGAGAACACCCGGTTCTGGTCGCCGCTGTCACTCTCCAAGCAGCAGAAGCACGACATCACGGACCCGGTCGAGATGGAGCGCGCCGCCGACGCCCTGCCGATCGAGGAGATCGCCGGGCGCTGGATCGTCGGGTCGGACCCCGACGCGGTGGTCGAGCAGATCGGCCAGTACATCGACTGGGGCTTCGACCACCTCGTGTTCCACGCCCCGGGGCACCACCAGCGGCGGTTCCTCGAGCTGTTCGAGCGCGACCTGGCGCCGCGCCTGCGCGCGCGGTAGCGGCAGAGGCCCCCGGACCGCGCCCAGTCACCCCGAATCGCGCCGGGATACGACGTCCGGAGCGAATCGGGGTGACTCGGGTGTGCATCGACCACGGGGGCGGGGGTGTCCCGGCCCCCGCCCCGGTCTCGGGGCGTCAGCCGGCGGGCTTCACCACCAGCGCCGTGCCGCCGCCGCGCCGCACCGGCTCGGCGACCGCGGTGAGCAGGCCGTCGGCGCCGACCTCGATCGCCGCAGCCGCGCCGATCTCCGCTGCCAACGGACTCGGGTTCGTGCCCTGTACCGGCACGAGCACCTGGCCGAACGGTGCGAGGTCGTCGGCGTAGGCCGCGATGAAGGCCGGTTCCGCCGGGGTGGTGGCGGCGTTCCGCTGCGAGGCGCGCGGCGCCGCGACCGCCTCGGGCAGGGTCATGCCGAGGTCCAAGCGGTTCAGCAGGATCTGCACGACCGTCGTGATGATCGTGGCGCCGCCGGGCGAGCCGAGCACGTACCGCACCTCGCCATCGTCGAGCACGATGGTCGGCGACATCGACGAGCGCGGGCGCTTGCCGGGCGCGGGCGTGTTCGGGTCGCCCACGAAGGTGGGCGTGAAGTTGAAGTCGGTCATCTCGTTGTTGAGCAGGAAGCCGCGCCCGGGAACGGTGATGCCCGATCCGCCGGTCTGCTCGATGGTGAGGGTGTAGGCCACCGCGTTGCCCCAGCGGTCCACGACCGAGAGGTGCGTGGTCGAGACGCCCTGGCCGTCGGACGCTGCGGCGGCGGCCGCCTCGCAGCCGGTGGCCGCGGGGTCGCCCGGTGCGACGGGCTTCGGGCGCGCCTGCGCCGGGTCGATGAGGCAGGCGCGGGAGTCGGCGAACTCCTGGCTGAGCAGCGTCTCGGTGGGCACGTCGACGAACGCGGGGTCGCCGACGTAGCGATTGCGGTCGGCGAACGCATGGGCGGTGGCCTCGAAGTAGAGGTGGAGCGCCTGGGCCTGGTCGTCGGCCGAGAGGTCGAAGTCCTCGAGGATGTTCAGGGACTCTCCCACCGTCGTGCCGCCCGACGACGACGGCGCCATGCCGTAGACGTCGAGGCCGTGGTACTCCACATGGGTGGGGGCCTGCTCGAGCACCTCGTAGGCGGCGATATCCTCCGCCGTGATCACGCCGGGAGGCGGGTTGATCGTCGCGTCGGATGCGAGCGGAGGCCGTTGCGCGACGTCGGCGATCTCCTCGGCGAGCGGGCCGTCGTAGAACACGTCGGTGCCGCGCTGCGCGATGAGCTTCAGCGTCTGCGCCAGGTCGTGGTTCTTGAACGTCGAGCCGACCTTCGGCGCATCGCCGCCCGGGAGGAAGAGCGCGGCCGTGTCGGGGAACTGCGCGAACCGGGCGGCGTTGTCGAGGGTCTGCTGCCGGAATGTCTGGTCGACCGTGAAGCCGCGGTTCGCCAACACGATCGCGGGCTGCAGCGCCTCACGCAGGGAGTCGGTGCCGAAGCGGTCGAGTGCGGTCTCCCAGGTCGCGAGCGTGCCGGGCACGCCGACCGAGAGGCCGGAGGAGACGGCGCGGGCGAAGGCGTACGGCTGGCCCGTGGCCGGGTCGATGAACGCGTTCGGGCCCATGCCGTCGGGCGCCGTCTCGCGTCCGTCGATCGTGGTCACCTCGCCCGACGCCGCGTCGAAGTACACGAAGTACCCGCCGCCGCCGATGCCCGAGCTGTAGGGCTCGGTGACGCCGAGCGCGGCCGCCGTCGCGACCGCGGCATCCGCGGCGTTGCCGCCGGCGCGCAGCACCTGGAGGCCGATGTTGCTCGCCTCGGCGTCGACCGACGAGACCGCGCCGCCGTAGCCCGTCGAGGTCGACGGCGCTGCGGGCGCGGGCCGCCCGGTCGCGACCGCGCCCGCTGGAGCGGCGGCCGGCGCGGCCGGCACGGCGGATGCCGGCGCGCCTGCGGCGAGGATGCCGAGCGAGGTGGCCGCCGCGAGGGCGATGCCCGCGTGGCGAAGTGAACGGCGACGATCGACGGTGACCATAAGCGTACCCCCCGAACTGGTGACACACGACAGTGCCCCTCACCGTAGACCCCGGGCACGCCGTGAGGCAATGGGTTGCCCCGGATGCGTCGTCGGCTCGGGCGCGATCGTCGATCCTGAGCGTTCGCCGCCGACCGGGTGCGGATGTCGCGGGAAGGCGTAGCCTGAGGGCATGCGCCCCCGCGACACCGGGGCGTCCCGCAGGTTCGCCCGCTGGATCCCAGCCATCGCCGCGCCGATCGTGATCGGCGCCGCCGTCGTGCTCGTGCCGTTGCAGGCGAACGCCGCCGTCGATCTCCCCGACCTGACGCCGAAGGAGCTGCTCGAGCTCGCCTCGTCGAGCGACGTCGAGGCGATGTCGGGCACGGTCGAGCAGACGTCCGAGCTGGGGCTCCCCGATCTCTCGGGCCTGACCGGCGGCATGGGCGGTCCCGCCTCGGCCACGCCCGGCGCCGAGGGCTCGGACGGCGGCGAGGACGGCGACGCGGCATCCGGTGCCGGCATCGACGAGCTGCTCTCCCTCATCACGGGGGACCACACCGCCAAGGTCTACGTCGACGGATCGCACGCGCGCCTGCAGGTGCTCGACCGCCTCGGCGAGCGCGACGTCTACGTCGCGAAGGGCGAGGGCGTGTGGCTCTGGGACTCGCGCGAGCAGTCGGCCACGCACGTGACGGTCGACCAGGCGGCGCTCGACGCGCTGAAAGCTGAGGCCGAGTCGCACGCCGACGAGGTGCGCGCGAAGCTCGAGGCGGAGGTCGGCACGCTGCCGACGCCCGAGGAAGTGCTCGACCAGGCCCTCGCGAGACTCGACGAGACGACCGACGTCTCGGTCGGCACCGACGGCCGCGTGGCCGGACGCGACGCGTACGAGCTGGTGCTCGTTCCGCGCGACGACGCCACGCTCGTCGGCGAGGTGTCGGTCGCGATCGACGCCGACACGGGCGTCGCGCTCGCGGCATCCGTCACCGCGGCGGGCGCCGAGAAGCCCGCATTCAGCGTGGCCTTCACCGACGTGTCGTTCGCGGCGCCCGATGCCTCGGTGTTCGCGTTCACCCCGCCCGACGGTGCGACGGTGACCGAGCACGAGGTGCCGGTGCCGACCGTCGCCGAGGTCGAGCAGTGGAAGGCCGACGCCGAGTCTGGCGCCGCTGGCGAGGCCGAGGGGATGCCGCGGCCGGTCGTGCACGGCTCGGGCTGGTCGACGGTCGTCGAGCTGCCCGCCGACGCTGCGGGTGCGTCGATGCTCGAGGGCAGCGCGTCCGGTGACGCCGCCGACTCCGGCACCGGGGCAGCCGAGGGCGCCGAGGGCGCCGAGGGCTTCGCCGACGCCTCGACACTGCTCGACTCGATCACCCAGCGCGTCGCGGGCGGACGCATCATCTCGACCTCGCTTGCGACCGTGCTGATCACCGACGACGGCCGCGTCTTCGGCGGAGCCGTGACCCCCGAGCACCTGCTCGCCGTCGCCTCGAGCGCCGGCTGACGGGCCGCAGCGTGGCCGCGCCGACGTCCGAGCTCGCCATCGAGACGCACGGCCTCACCAAGCGCTTCCGCTCGCAGGTGGCCGTCGACGGCATCGACCTGGCGGTGCCGCGCGGCTCGGTGTTCGGCTTCCTGGGTCCGAACGGCTCGGGCAAGACAACCACGATCCGGATGCTGCTCGGCCTCGTCGCGCCGAACGCGGGCGACGCGCGCGTGCTGGGCGCCGCCATGCCTCGCCACGTCGACTCGGTGCTGCCGCGGGTCGGGGCGCTGGTCGAGGGACCCGCGTTCTCGCCGTACCTGTCGGGGGCGGCGAACCTGCGCCGGTTCGACGCGGCCGACCGGCACGCACCGCGGCGCAGCCGGGACCACCGCGTGGCCGAGGCGCTCGACCGCGTCGGCCTCTCGCACGCCGCGCGCAAGCGGGTGCACGCGTACTCGCTCGGGATGAAGCAGCGCCTCGGCATCGCGAACGCGCTGCTCATGCGGCGCGAGCTGCTCGTGCTCGACGAGCCGACGAACGGACTCGACCCGCAGGGCACGCGCGAGGTGCGCGCGCTCATCCGCTCGTTCGCCGACGACGGCACGACGGTGTTCGTGTCGAGCCACCTGCTCGCCGAGGTCGAGCAGGTCTGCACGCACGTCGGCGTGATGAGCGCGGGCCGGCTCGTCGCGCAGGGGACGCTCGACGACTTCCGCGACGAGGGCGAGGCCCGGGTGCGGGTGCGCACGGCCGACGTGGCGGCGGCCCGCGAGGTCCTGGCACGGGTGTTGGGCGAGGGGGCGGTCGACGCCGAGGTCGACGGGCGGGCCGATACCGACGTCGCGGCCGACACCGGGGCCGCGGCCGGCGCCGTGACCGCGCGGCTCGGCGGCACCGCGCCCGAGGCGGTCGTCGCTGCGCTCGTGGGCGCCGGCGTGCGGGTGCGCGGCTTCGAGACCGTGCACGCGAGCCTCGAGCAGCGGTTCGTGGAGCTCACGGGGGAGGGGTTCGACGTTGTCCAGTGAGGCGGAGGCGGCGGCCGGCGCATCCGTCGAGCGGGCCGAGGAGCGCGTCGCCGCGGCATCCGCTCGACCGGCTCAGGACACCGCCGTCGACGCCGAAGTGCGCGCCCGGCGCCCGGGCGGCGGCACCGTCTGGCTGCTCGGCTCCGAGCTGCTCACGCTCTTCCGTCGGCTGCGCACCTGGGCGATGCTCGCGGCGCTCGCGGCCATCCCGGTGCTCATCGGCGTGGCGCTCATCCTCGCCGGCCCGGCGCCGAACGGTCGCGGCCCGGCGTTCCTCAGCGAGATCACGAACAACGGGCTGTTCGTCGGCATGACCTCCCTCATCGTGGCGATCCCCCTGTTCCTGCCGCTCACGATCGGCGTCGTGTCGGGCGACACGATCGCCGGCGAGGCGAGCCACGGCACCCTGCGGTACCTGCTCATCGCGCCGGCCGGGCGCGTGCGGCTGCTGCTCGTGAAGTACCTCGCCGCCGCCGCGTTCTGCGCGGCCGCGACCTTGACCGTGGTGGTCGTCGGGACGCTCGTCGGCTGGCTGCTGTTCCCGATCGGGCCCGTGACGCTGCTCTCGGGCGCGACGGTGACCGTCGGCGAGGCCCTGGTGCGCTTCCTCGCGATCGCCGCCTACGTCACGGTCTCGCTGCTCGGCATGTCCGCGATCGGGCTCTTCCTCTCCACCCTCACGACCGTGCCCGTCGGCGCCATGGCGGCCACGGCGATCCTCGCGGTGGTGTCGCAGATCCTCGACGTGCTGCCGCAGCTGGAGTGGCTGCATCCGTGGCTGTTCACGCACTACTGGCTGGGCTTCGCCGACCTGCTCCGCGAGCCCATGGTGTGGGATTCGTTCGTCGACAACGCCCTGCTCCAGGCGGGCTACCTCGTCGTGTTCGGGGCACTCGCCGTCGGGCGGTTCCTCACGAAGGACGTGCTGTCGTAGCCTCCCGGCGCTCGCCGAAGCTCGGCGGGAGCTTGCAGTAGTCGTAGAAGTACCGCATCGGCCGGGACTCGTCGGTGTCGTCGACGATGACGTTCGCGCCCGAGTGCGGAAGTTCCTCGCCGACGAGCGTCCAGATCGAGAAGTGCCAGATGCCGCGCACCGAGTCGTTCAGCAGGCGCATGCCGTCGACGACGAGCACGGTGTCGGCGCCCTCGGCACCCTCGAGCGTGCCTGCCCGGAAGGGCTCGATCGTCTCGCGCCGCAGCGTCGGCTCGTCGACCTCGCCCAGCGAGCGGCGCACCACCACCTGCCCGCGCGCCGAGAGCACGCCGGCCAGGTCGTCGGCGAAGCGTGCCGCCGGCCCCGTCGTCGCTCCCTCGACCGCGACGAGCCGTCGGCCCGCCCACGAGTTGTGGAGGAACTCGTCGGCGATCCAGTCGAGCAGCAGCTGCCGGTCGGTCACCTCGTTCATGGCGTCGGTGTCCATGCGGTCAAGGCTACGCCCGAGCGGATGCCCCGTGCCGGTCGGATGCCGCGGCCGCACTTCCGGCGACCTCCGAGTACGCGATGAGCGGGCGCCCGGTCGCCGGGTGCTGGAGCACGGTCGCCTCCACGCTCCAGACGTCGCGGATGAGAGCGGGCGTGAGCACCGCGCCAGGGGCGCCCGCCGCGCGCACGCGGCCCTCGGCCAGCACGACGACGTGGTCGGCGTAGCCCGCCGCGAGCGAGAGGTCGTGCAGGGCCGCGAGCACCGTGAGCCCGTCGCGCGCCAGCGAGCGCAGGAGCCCGAGCGTCGTGAGCTGCGCGTGCACGTCGAGGTGGTTCGTCGGCTCGTCGAGCAGCAGGAGCTCGGGCTCCTGCGCGATGGCGCGGGCCAGGTTCACGCGCTGGCGCTCGCCGCCCGAGAGCGTGGCGTAGTCGCGGTCGGCCAGTCCCACGAGTCCGAGGTCGTCGAGGGTCCGGCGCACGACGGCCCGGTCGCGGTCGTCGGGGCCGGCGAACGCGCCGAGGTAGGGGGTGCGGCCGAGCGCGACGACCTCCGCGACCCGGAGGCCCGGGGCATCCTGCACCTCCTGCTCGGCGAGGGCGACCAGCCGGGCACGATCGCGACGCCGCAGCGCGGCGAGGTCGCGGTCGCCGAGGCGCGCTGCGCCGGCATCCGCGTGCTCGACCCCCGCGATGAGGTGCAGCAGCGTGCTCTTGCCCGCGCCATTGGGGCCGAGCAGTGCGCCGACCGACCCGCCCGGCACGGTGCAGTCGACGTCGTCGATGATGAGCCGGCGTCCGCGCGTGAAGCGCACGCGGTCGGCGTGCAGCTCGCGGCGGTCCGCCGGATCGGTCATGCCGGCCTCCGGTCGCGACGGATCATGCGGGGCGATCATGCCAGCCTCCGGTTGCGGAGCATGAGCACGGCGAAGACCGGCCCGCCGATGAGGGCGGTGAGGATGCCGACCGGCAGCTCGCGCGGATCGAAGACCGTGCGAGCGCCCGTGTCCGCCCAGACGAGGAAGATCGCGCCGGCGAGCGCCGAGAGCGGGAGGAGCGCGCGATGCCGCGAGCCGACGAGGAACCGCACGGCGTGCGGGAGGATCAGCCCGACGAATCCGATCGCCCCGCTCACCGCGACGAGCGCGCCCGTGAGCAGTGCGGTGCCGCCGAGCAGCAGCGCCCTGCTGCGGCCGACGTGCACGCCGAGGGCGGCCGCCGCCGTGTCGCCGAACGCGAACGCGTCGAGCGTGCGGGCGCTCGCGATGAGCGGGAGGCCGACGAGGAGCATCGCACCGCCGGCGATCGCGACCGAGGTCCAGTCGGTGCCGGCGAGCGAGCCGAGCAGCCAGTTGAGGATCTCGCGATAGCTGTCGCCCGTGGCGCTCCAGAAGATGACGAGGCTTGTGACGGCGCCGAAGACGGCCGACACGGCGAGGCCCGCGAGCACGGTGCGCGTCGGGGTGAGGGAGCCGCCGCCGCTGCCAGCCCTGCCGCCTGCTCCTGCGCCCCAGCCCGCTCCCGCGAGTGCGAGGGTCGCGACGAGCGCGACGAGGGCGCCGCCGAAGGCCGCGAGCGGCAGCACGAGCCCGATGCCGAGCACGATGACGAGCACCGCGCCCACCGACGCGCCCGACGAGAGGCCGAGCAGGTACGGGTCGGCGAGCGGGTTGCGCGTCAGGGCCTGCATGACCGCGCCGCAGAGGGCGAGGCCGGCGCCGACCGCCGCGGCCGTGAGCACCCGCGGCATCCGCAGCTGCCACACGATGCCGTCGCGCAGCGGCGACAGCGTCGGCTCGCCGATGCCGAGGTGCGCGAGCACGCTCGCCCAGACGTCGGCGGGGCTGAGCCCGGCCGGCCCGATGGTGACGGCGACGACGACGGATGCCGCAAGCAGCACGCCGAGCGCCGCCGCCCACGCGCCCGTGCGGAGTCCGGTGCGGGTGCGGCGCGGGCCGCCCTCGCCGGGTCCCGGACGGTGGATCGAGGCCGAGGGCCGGGCGGGCCATGCGGCCGACCCGGATTCCGTGGGGGGAGCGGTCTCCGGGACGCGGAGCGCGTCCGCGGCCCGACCCTCGGCGGTCCGTGGCATCAGTAGCCCAGCTCTCCGAGCTGTTCGACGAGCGACGCGACCGCGCCGACGTTGCGCACGCCGGCCTCGGTCGACGGGAAGTCCACGACGAGGTACTTCCGCTGCTGCACGGCGGGCAGCGCGGCCGTGGCCGCGTTCGCCTCGAGCTTCGCGATCTTCGACGCGGCGGTGTTCCACGGGGCGTCCACGAGCACGATCACGTCGGGGTTCGCGGCGACGATCGCCTCCCAGCCCATCGACGTCCAGGAGTCGTGCACGTCGGCGGCCACGTTGGTGAGGCCCGCGGCATCCATGATCATCTGCGGCGCGCCGATGCCGGCGCCGACGTAGGGGATGTCGTCGCCCGAGCTGTACCAGAGCGCCCGGAGGTCGTCGTCGCTCGGCTCGATCGCGTCGAGCGCGGCCCGCTGGTCGGCCACGAGGTCGGCCGCGGCGTCCGGCGCGCCGAACACGGCGCCCGCCTGCTCGAAGTCGGCGAAGACGCCGTCGAAGCTCAGCGGGTCGGGCATGTAGCCCGCCTCCTTGCACGCGGCGGGCGCGACGTAGGTCGCGACGCCGAGCTGCTGCAGCGTCGCCCGGTCGCCGGCGCCCTCGGCGGTGAGGTTCGATTCCCAGCCTGCGAACACGAGGTCGGGCTCGGCGGCGAGCGTCACCTCCTGCGAGGGCACCTTGTCGGAGAGGACGTCGATGCCCGAGGCCGCGGCGGCGTACTCGTCGGGCACCGGCCCGTCGCTGAAGGCGGTGCCGACGATGCGGTCCTCGAGGCCGAGCGCGAGCAGCAGCTCCGCGGTCGACGACTTGATGGCGACGATGCGCTCAGGGGCCGACTGGAGGGTGACCTCGGTGCCGCAGTTGTCGATGGTGAGCGGGTAGCCGGATGCCGCGGCATCCGTGGCGGCGTCGCCCCCCTCACCGCCGGTGGAGGCGGCGCCGGCCGCGCAGCCGGCGAGCAGGACCGCCGCGAGGGGAACGAGGACGAGTGGCGCCGTGCGGGCGAACCGCCGCACGCGGGACGAGGATACGGGCATGGAGTCTCCGGGACGCAGGCAAGTGTGATTCCGACGAGGTCGGCGACTCGCGGCCCAATCCCGGGCTGCACGCATCGGTCAGATCCAGACCGAGGGGTCGTCGTCATTCTACTGCCGTCGTCGGACGTGGCGCACGCCCGTGCGATCAGGACTCGCGGATCCGCGTGGCGAGGTCGAGCGCGGCGCCGGCGAGGGCGGCCGAGGTGTCGAGGTCGCGCATCCAGAGGGGCACGGATGCCGCGACGAGCCCGGTGCCGGCGAGCGCGTCGACCGCGGCGGCATCCGACTCGTCGACGAGCCAGCCGTCGAGCAGGCCGCCCGCGCTGCGCGCGCCGTAGTGGCGGCCGACCGCCTCGGCCGTGGTGGCGACGCCGATCGCCGGCAGGCAGGCGTCGGCCATGCCGCGCACGACCTTGCCGCCGATGATCGGCGAGACGCCGACGACGGGCGCATGCGTCTCGGCGATCGCCTCGCGGATGCCCGGGATCGAGACGATCGTGCCGATGGACACGACCGGGTTCGACGGCGCGACGAGCACGAGGTCGGCACCGAGGATCGCCTCGACCACGCCGTGGGCCGGCCGCGCGACGTCGAGGTTCCGCTGGCGGAACGCGATGGCGGGCAGGCTCGCGCGGTACCGTGTCCACCACTCCTGGAAATGCAGCTCGCGCTCGCCGTCGATCTCGTCGGGGTCGGCCACGAGCACGTGCGTGTCGACCTCGGTGTCGGTCGCCGGCACCAGGTGCACGCCGAGGGGCCAGCGCAGTTGCAGGCGCTCGGTCACCTCGGACACCGTGCGTCCCTCGCGCAGCCACGCGGTGCGGGCCAGGTGCGTGCCGAGGTCGAGGTCGCCGAGCGTGAACCACGGCCAGCCGACGCCCCATTCGCGCAACTCGGCGGCGACGCGCTCGGTCTCCCCCGCGCGGCCCCATCCTCGTTCGGCGTCGTTCACGCCCGCGAGCGCGTAGAGCAGCGAGTCGAAGTCGGGCATGAGCCGAACGCCGGCGAGCCACAGGTCGTCGCCGGTGTTCACGACGACGTCGACGACGGCGTCGCTCCCGCCGCTCGCGTCGGGCCACCGCCGTCGGACCTCCTCGCGCACGCCGCGCACGTAGCGCGCGCCTCCGACCCCGCCCGCGAGCACCGTGATCCGCACGGATCCAGCCTAGGTGGGCCGACCACTGGAAATCCCGGGCCGACGGGTACACGATGGACGGACAGATCCGCACCGGCGCGGGAGGCCCCATGAACTCGGCATCGACCCCGACCCACCGGACCATCGCCCTCGTGGGCGGGGCAGGCTCGGGAAAGACCACACTGGCGGAAGCCCTGCTGTTCCGGGCGGGCGCCATCGGCAGAGCAGGCACGGTGGAGCAGGGGAACACCGTCTGCGACCACGAGCCCGAGGAGATCGCGCGAGGCACGACCCTCGGGCTCTCGCTTGCCCACTTCGACTGGACCGGCCCCGACGGCACGGCGCACGCGGTCACGCTCGCCGACACCCCGGGGCATCCCGACTTCGTCGGCGGCGTCGACACGGCGCTCGCGGTGGCGGATGTCGCGCTCATCGTCGTGAGCGCGGTCGACGGCGTCACGGCGGGAACGAGGTTCGCCTGGTCGGCGGCCGAGGCCGCGGGCGTGCCGCGCATCGTGGTCGTGACGCAGGAGGACAAGGCGCGGGCGGACTTCCGCCGCGTGCTCGGCGAGCTGCACGCGGCGTTCGGCGACCGGCTCTGGGCGCTCGAGCTGCCGCTGGGCGAGGAGCAGGCGTTCCGGGCGATCGCCGACGTGCTGAGCGAGCACGCCCTGGTCTACGACGACTCGGGCCGCCATCACGACGAGCCCATGCCGCCCGAGGCGGAGGCAGAGGAGCACCGGATGCACCTCGAGGTGACCGAGGAGATCGTCTCGCACGACGACGAGCAGCTCGAGGCCTACCTCGACGGCAAGGAGCCTCCGGTCGAGGACCTCGAGCGGACGCTCGCCACGGAGGTCGCGAGCGGCGAGGCGGTGCCCGTGGTCGTGGCATCCGGCGTCACCGGCACGGGCGTCGACCGACTGGCCGACCTGCTCTGCGCGCTCTCGCCGTCGGCGCTCGACCACGACGGCCGCATCACGATCGGCGGCTCGATGGCCGGCGACGACGCCGCCGCGGACGCGGGCACCGAGCACCGCGTGGCGACGAGCGCGGGCGGCGAGACGCTCGTGCACGTGTTCCGCACGGTCGCCGACCCGTTCGTCGGGCAGATCTCGATGCTCAAGGTCCTCTCGGGTGTGCTGCGCACGGGCGACAAGCTCCACAACGCCACGACCGGCGCCGACGAGCGCATCCACGGGCTGTTCCGCCTGCGGGGCGCCGAGCACCTGCCCGTCGGCGAGCTCCGTGCCGGCGAGGTCGGTGCGGTCGCGAAGCTCACGGGCTCGCCGTCGGGCTCGCTGCTCTGGGCTCGCTCGAGCGGCACCGCACGACCCGCGAAGCTGCCGCTGCGCGCCCCGGTGTTCGCGGTGAGCCTCACGCCCAACTCGCAGTCCGACGACGAGAAGCTGTCGACCGCACTCGGCCGGCTGCTCGCCGAGGACCCGACCCTCGTGGTCGACCGCGCCGGCGGCCAGACGATCCTGCGCGGGCTCGGCGACACGCACGTCGCGGTCGCGGTCGAGCGCCTCGCGCGCATCTTCGGCGTGAACGTCACCACCGGCCCGGCCCCGGTCGCCTACCGCGAGACGATCGCCGGATCGGCGGATGCCGAGGGCAAGCTCAAGAAGCAGTCGGGCGGGCACGGCCAGTTCGCGGTCGTGCAGTTGCGGGTCTCCCCGCTTCCTCCGGGCGACGGCTTCGAGTTCGTCGACAAGGTCGTCGGCGGCTCCGTGCCCCGCGCGTACATCCCGGCCGTGGAGAAGGGCGCCCGCGACGCCCTCGCGCAGGGCGGGCCGCAGGGGCATCCGGTCGTCGACGTCAGGGTCGAGCTGTACGACGGCAAGTCGCACTCGGTCGACTCGTCGGAGATGGCGTTCCGCACGGCCGCCGCGATGGGCGTGAAGGCGGCGCTCGCCGAGGCGGGCACCGTCGTGCTCGAGCCGGTGTCGCTCGTGACGGTCACGGTGCCGTCCGACCTGCAGGGCACGGTGCTCACCGACCTCTCCGGACGGCGCGGCCGCGTCAGTGCGACCGAGTCCGCCGAGGACGGACGCGCCCGCGTCGTGGCCACCGTGCCCGAGGCCGAGCTCGCACGCTACGTGCTCGACCTGCGGTCGATGACGGGCGGCCAGGCCGAGCTCACCATCACGCCCGACCGCTACGCGAAGGCGCCGAGCACCGCGAAGGCCTGACGAGCGCGAGCGGATGCCGCGCCCGGACGCACGACAGCGGGGCGGCGCATCGCGCGCCGCCCCGCTGCCGTCGTGTCAGAGCGCCGAGCAGTCGCCGCTCTTGGCACCCTTCACCGAGTTCGCCGCGCCGAAGTCCGACAGCGCCGCGCTGTTGCCCGTGCAGACGAGGTCGCCCGTCACGGAGTTGCCGACGAACACCGGACCGTACGCGCCCGCGAGCCGCGTGAAGCGCTCGTTCGCGCTCACCTGCGTGTTGCCCGTGAACGTGACGTCACCGGTGAACGACGTGCCGGCGATCGTGACGTCGGTCGTCGTGCCGGTGACCTTCGTCGCGCCGTGGACGGTCGTGCCGAAGAGCTGCACCGCCTTGGCGGCCGAGGCCGTGAGCCCGCCGTTGATCGTCGAGTCCGTGACGACGACCGTGCCGCCGTTGCGGACCGTGATCCCACCGCGCACCGTCGCGTCCGCGACGCAGGTGACGCCGCTCGTCACGGTGATCTTGTTCTGGGCGCCGGTGAGCGTCGTGTCGCACTCGGGCATGCCGCCCGGGAGCACCGTGGTGCGGTAGCTCTCGGACTCGCCGATGTTGCCGGCGGGGTCGATCGCCCGGTGGTCGACGACGTGCGTCCCGAAGCCGGGGATGAACCCGCCTGCGGGGTGCTCGTCGGGCAGCGTCTGCTCGAACGCGGCCTTGGAGAGCCCGCCCGTGCCGAGGTTGCCGTAGGTGAGCGCCTTCACGACGGTGCCCGAGTGACGGAACTCGAACGGACTCTCGGGCATCGGCTGCTCGGGGAACCCGAAGTAGTTGAACCAGCCGTCGTCGTCGAGGCGGAGCTGGCCCACCACAGCGCGCTCGCCCTCGTACCCGGTCGTGTCGTCCTGCGGCTCGAGCCACATGTCCCACCCGTTGAAGTACACGAGGTGCTCGAGGTCGCCACCCGTGAGCTTCACGAGCGGCTCGCTCAGCGTGCGGGGCGCGGTCGGCAGCACGTTGTCGACGGTCCACGTCTGCGAGTCCGACACCGACGGGTCGGCCGGGTCGGTCGCGGTCGCGGTCACCTCGTGCGTGCCGGCCGTGAGGCCGAGCGCGCCGAGGTCGAGCGTGCGCTTGTCGGCGGGGTTCGGCACGACGGTCCCGTCGACGCTCCACGCGACGTCGATCACCCGGTCGGCCGGGTGGTTCGTCTCGACGAAGAGCACCTCGTCGCCGGCGACCGGCTGCACGTCGATCGTCGCGTTGGTGATCTCGGCCTGCGGCGCCGATGCCTGCGCACCGTCGGGACCGACCGTCCACTCGCGCGTCTGCACGAAGCGCGGGCCGTTGAAGCCCGAGTTCGACGCGGTGTTGTTCGTCGACGGGTTGCGCACCCAGTCGATGCCGTCGGGGCCCACCGGGTCGCGCACCTCGAGGTGCACGACGGTGCCCGCGGGCAGGTCGAGCGGCTCGAGGTCGAGGTAGGGGTTGCCGTTCGTCGCGAGCACCTCACCGGATGCCCCGCCCGCGCGCCAGGTGTACTGGAGCTCGTGGAACCGGGGGTGACCCGACTCCGCCCAGAGCACGCTGTCGCCGGGCACGGTGCCCGTGGCGTTCGTGTCGACGTTCATCTGGCCGGCGTTCCGCATGCCGGTGATGCGCGCGACCATGTTCTCGCGGCCGATCTGGTCGAGGTCGAAGCCGATCCAGCGCATCATCGAGTGCTCGCTCGGACGACGCTGGCCGCACGGGTACGTGCCGCCGCCCTCGTGCAGGCCGATGGTGCCGCCCGAGATCGACTCCTCGCCGATCCAGCGGAACCACTTGTGCTGGTCGGCGATCATCTGGTCGGTCGACGTGTAGGTCGTGTGGTGGAAGCTGCTCGGCTCACCACCGGTGTAGCAGGGACGCACGACGTCGCGCGACGAGTACGGGTACTCGTCGGCGAGGGTGCCGAGCGAGTGGCCCAGCTCGTGCAGCGAGATCAGCGGCCCCTGCGGCGAGCCGCCGGAGGTCGTGGCCTGCGTGCCGCCGATGCCGCCGTACGTGAACGTGTTGAAGATCGCGAGCGTCTGCAGGTTCTGCGAGGTGCGCGGGATGCCCAGCACCGGGGCGACGTACGTGTCGAGGATGCGGTTGAGCGCCTGGTTGCCCGTCTCGCACGGGTTCACGCCTGCGGGGTAGTACGGCGCGGCGGCCTGGCAGTTCACGGGTGCGCCGCCGTAGACGGTGCCGCGGGAGAGCGGGTCCGCACAGCCGTTCTGGTAGATCATCCGCAGCGCGGTGTTCTTCTCGTTGATCGGGCCCTCGCGCACGCCGGTGTCGCGGATCGTCCCGTCGGCGTCCCGGATGCGGCCATCGGGGTCGCAGCGCACGCCGTAGTCGATCGACGCCAGCTCGACGGCGTAGACGTTGATGTAATCGCGGTACGTGCGGAACGGCTCCGTGGCCCACAGCACCGAGAGGTTCCGGTCGAGGTCGGCACGGAAGATCGACTGCTGGTCGGCCTGGTATCCGTCGCCCAGCACGATCAGGTTGAGTCGGTCCGTCGCCGGCCCGGTCACCTGGATCGGGACCACGTTCGGCGCGGGCAGCGGCGTCACCTCCTCCGCGTTCGCGGGTGAGGCGATGATCACCCCCGCGATGAGGGTCGCGGCGGCGGCGAACACCGCGGCGACCATGGTTGTCCTGCGTCTCATAGCACCCTTCTCCCGGGCGCCTCGGGCGGCGCCGCTCCGGCACCGCCACAAGCCTCGACGGTGCGACTGGGGGTCGACCGACCGGTCGACCCTTGGCTACATGCCTAGTGATATTTCACGCATTACTCAAGGTTGTGGAACGAAATCGGCGCAGAAACGCGCGGTTCTCGAGGTTTCGACGGCGTGTCGGGCGATGGTCGAGCGAACATGCCGCGCTCGGCATGCAACGCGCCGCGACCAGAGCCGAGCTCTGGTGAACCGTTGCGGGCGGGGCCCTCCGACCTGCGTCAGTACCCGCCGGCGACGAGGTGCTGCGCCGCATGCGCGAGCGCGTCGGCGACGGATGCCGCGTCCTCGCGCACGACGCCGACGGTGACCCGCACGAACTCGCGCTCGCTCGCCCGCCGCGTCGTCCCGCCGACCGACGACCCGTTCGCCGCCGCGAGGAACGGCGTCCCGCCGGCGACGCGGATCTCCGCCGCCGCCAGCTGCACGAGCGTCGACCGCTCGCTCAGGACCGGCATCCACAGGTTGATCCCGTCGGCGTGCGCGACCGGCACGCCTCGGGCGCGGAGCGCGTCGCCGAGCGCCCGCTGCCGCGTGTAGTACTGGCGCCGCGCCTCGGCGACCGCGTCGATCGAGGCGCCGTCGGTGAGCAGGTCGAGCAGGATCGTCTGCAGCATCCGCGACGTCCATCCGGGCCCGAGCATGCGGCGCGCCATGATCCGCTCGACGAGGGAGCGCGGCCCGCCGAGCGCGGCGATGCGCAGGTCGGGTCCGTGCGACTTCGAGAAGCTGCGCACGTGGATGACGCGGTCGGGCAGCCAGGTGCCGAGCGTCACGTCGCCCTCGGTCGAGATGAGGCCCGAGTGGTCGTCCTCGATGACCACGAGGTCGTCGGCGTCGTCACTCGAGCGGATGACTCGGGCGAGCTCCTCGGCGCGCTCGATCGTCATCGAGGCGCCGGTCGGGTTCTGCGCGCGCGGCTGCAGCAGGAGCGCGGCCGGGCGTCGGGCGAGCGCGGCCGCGAGCGCCTCGGGCAGCATCCCGTGCTCGTCGAGCCGCACGGGCACGGCCTCGGCGCCGAACGCGTCGAGCAGGTCGAGGAACGGCGGGAACCCAGGGTGCTCGACCACCACGCGGTCGCCGAACCGCACCACCTGGTCGAGCGTGCGCGAGATCGCGTCGAGCGCGCCGTCGACCACGACGATCGCCTCGGCTCGCGACGGCCACGACGTCGCGAGCACGCTCGCGAGCCCCGGGATCACCGGCTCGTCCTGGTAGCTGCCGGTCTCGGCGCGCACGGAGACGCGCGAGAGCGCCGGCCCCAGCGCGGGCAGCAGCAGCGGGTCGGGGGTGCCGCGCGAGAGGTCGAGGCGCACCGGGTCGTCGGGCGCCGCCATGCCGCGCATGCGCGGGGCGAGCCGAGCGGATGCCGCGCCGCGCACGAAGCTCCCGGCCCGGCCGCGCGACTCGATGAGGCCCGCGCGCGACAGCGCCTGCCACGCCTGGCTCACGGTCGCGGGGCTCACGCCGAGCGTGGCCGCCAGTTCCCGGACGGTCGGCAGGCGGTCCCCGACGTCGAGCTCGCCGGCGTTCACGAGCCGGGCGATCACCCCGGCGATGCCGCGGGGAGTCGTGTCCGGGAACTCCGCGAGCGCGACGAGCGCCGGGGCATCCACTCGCATCTCGGTCATCTGAGCACCACACGAATACCTGACACGACCATTGCCTCCTCACGGAGCAAGGGACATCATGATTAACCACAACGTCACAATGTGAAACATAAGAGAAATGTTCACACCGAACAATAACAGAACGGGTCGCACGGTCCGTTCGGCAGTCCCTCGCATCACCACCCCTCGGCGTCGACGCATCGCCCGGTGACCCCTGCGCACGAGTCCCATGCCAGGAGCACCGAGCGGACGGCAACGGCGCCGACCGACTCAGGAGGCAACATGACGATCGTCCGAGCGGCCATCACGCAGACGACCTGGACGGGCGACAAGGAGTCCATGCTCGACAAGCACGAGCAGTTCGCCCGCCAGGCGAAGGAGCAGGGAGCCCAGGTGATCTGCTTCCAGGAGCTCTTCTACGGCCCCTACTTCGGCATCACCGAGGACGTGAAGTACTACGACTACGCCGAGCCCGCCGACGGGCCGATCGTGCAGCGCTTCGCCGCGCTGGCGAAGGAGCTCGGCATGGTCATGGTGCTCCCCATCTACGAGGAGGAGCAGCACGGCGTCTACTACAACACCGCGGTCGTGGTCGACGCCGACGGCACCATCCTGGGGTCGTACCGCAAGCACCACATCCCGAACCTCGACAAGTTCTGGGAGAAGTTCTACTTCCGTCCCGGCAACCTCGGCTATCCGGTGTTCAACACGGCCGTCGGCCCGATCGGCGTCTACATCTGCTACGACCGGCACTTCCCCGAGGGCTGGCGCGAGCTCGGGCTCAACGGCGCGCACATCGTGTTCAACCCGAATGCGACGAAGCCCGGCCTCTCGAACCGCCTGTGGGAGATCGAGCAGCCGGCGGCCGCCGCGGCGAACGGCTACTTCATCGGCGCCGCCAACCGCGTCGGCCTCGAGGACAACGAGTACGGCGACCTCGCCGTGAACTTCTACGGCAAGAGCCAGTTCGTGGACCCGCAGGGCAACATCGTCGGCGACTACGGCTCGGAGACCGAGGAGGAGGTCGTGGTGCGCGACCTCGACATGGACATGATCCGCAACGTGCGCAACGCGTGGCAGTTCTATCGCGATCGCCGTCCCGACTCGTACACGTCCATCCCGAAGCCGTAGCCGACGAGCCACCCGAAGGAGCGAACCATGGCGACCACCCTCATCACCGGCGGCACCGTCGTGAGCGCCACCGGGCGCGCCGCCGCCGACGTGCTCGTCGACGGCGAGACGATCCGGGCCGTGCTCGAGCCCGGCAGCACCCTGCTGGGCACGGATGTCGCGGCATCCGTCGACCGTGTCATCGACGCCACGGGCAAGTACGTCATCCCCGGCGGCATCGACGCGCACACGCACATGCAGCTGCCGTTCGGCGGCACCGAGGCATCCGACACCTTCGAGAGCGGGACCCGGGCCGCCGCCCACGGCGGCACCACGTCGATCATCGACTTCGCGGTGCAGACCTACGGCCAGCGCATCGAGGACGGCCTCGCGGCGTGGCACGAGAAGGCCGCGGGCAATTGCGCGATCGACTACGGGTTCCACCAGATCGTCGGCGACGTGAACGAGGCGTCGCTCGAGGCCATGCGCCGGCTGCCCGACGAGGGCGTGTCGAGCTTCAAGCTCTTCATGGCCTACCCGGGCGTCTTCTACTCGGACGACGCGCAGGTCCTGAAGGCCATGCAGGTCTCGCGCGACACGGGCATGCTCACGATGATGCACGCCGAGAACGGCCCCGCGATCGACGTGCTCGCCGCCCAGCTCGTCGAGCAGGGCAAGACCGACCCGTACTACCACGGCATCGCCCGCGCCTGGGAGATGGAGGAGGAGGCCACCCACCGCGCGATCATGCTCGCGAAGCTCACGGGCGCCCCGCTCTACGTGGTGCACGTGTCGGCGAAGCAGGCCGTCGAGCAGCTCGCCTGGGCGCGTGACAAGGGCCAGAACGTCTACGGCGAGACCTGCCCGCAGTACCTCTACCTCTCGCTCGAGGAGCAGCTCGGCGCCGAGAGCGAGCAGTGGGGGCACTTCGAGGGTGCGAAGTGGGTGTGCTCCACGCCGCTGCGCTCGCGCGAGGAGCGCCACCAGGACGCGATGTGGCAGGCGCTGCGCACGAACGACCTGCAGATGGTCTCCACCGACCACTGCCCGTTCTGCATGAAGGACCAGAAGGAGCTCGGACTCGGCGACTTCCGCAAGATCCCGAACGGCATCGGCTCGATCGAGCACCGCATGGACCTCATGTACCAGGGCGTCGTCACGGGCGAGATCACGCTCGAGCGCTGGGTGGAGCTCACGAGCACCACGCCCGCGCGGATGTTCGGCCTCTACGGCACGAAGGGCGTCATCCAGCCCGGTGCCGACGCCGACATCGTGGTCTACGACCCGAACGGGCACACCTCGATCGGCCTCGAGAAGACCCACCACATGAACATGGACTACTCGGCCTGGGAGGGCTACGAGATCGACGGCCACGTCGACACCGTGCTCTCGCGGGGCAGGGTCGTCGTCGACGGCGACGCGTATCTCGGCGCCAAGGGCGACGGGAAGTTCCTGAAGCGCGGCCTCAGCCAGTACCTGATCTGACAGCGGGTCTCGAGACGCGTCGACTGCGACGGCGCTCCTCGACCACCGGAAGGGAACACCATGGAATTCGGAGCGGTCCTCCAGACCAACCCGCCGGCGTCGCGCACGATCCAGCTCGCCAAGCTCGCGGAGGTCCACGGCTTCTCGCACGTGTGGACGTTCGACTCGCACCTGCTCTGGCAGGAGCCGTACGTCATCTACAGCCAGATCCTCGCGCAGACGCAGCGCATCAAGGTCGGCCCGTTCGTGACCAACCCGGCGACGCGCGACTGGACGGTCACGGCGTCGGTGTTCGCGACCCTGAACGAGATGTTCGGCAACCGCACGGTGTGCGGCATCGGCCGCGGCGACTCGGCCGTGCGGGTCACGAACGGCCGGCCCACGACGATGGCGGAGCTGCGTGAGTCGATCCACGTCATCCGCGAGCTCGGCAACTCGCGCTCGGTCGAGTACAAGGGCTCGACGATCCAGTTCCCGTGGAGCCGGGGCTCCGAGCTCGAGGTGTGGGTCGCGGCCTACGGCCCGATGGCGCTGAAGCTCGCCGGCGAGGTGGGCGACGGGTTCATCCTGCAGCTCGCCGACGTCGACATCGCGGCCTGGATGATCAAGCACGTGCGGGATGCCGCGGAGGCCGCCGGCCGCGACCCGATGTCGGTGAAGTTCTGCGTGGCCGCGCCGTTCTACATCGGCGACGACTGGGCGCACATGCGCGACCAGTGCCGCTGGTTCGGCGGCATGGTCGGCAACCACGTGGCCGACATCGTCGCGAAGTACGGCATGCACGGCACGGTGCCCGACGCGCTCACCGAGTACATCAAGGGTCGCGAGGGCTACGACTACAACGAGCACGGCCGGGCCGGCAACGTGCACACCGAGTTCGTGCCCGACGAGATCATCGACCGGTTCTGCCTCCTCGGCACCGCCGACCAGCACCTCGACAAGCTCAAGCAGCTCGCGGAGCTCGGCGTCGACCAGTTCGCCGGGTACCTCCAGCACGACAACAAGGAGGAGACGCTGCGCGTGTACGGCGAGACGGTGATCCCCGCCATGACCGAGCACATCACGGCGAAGGCATGACGACGACGACCCCGGCGACCAGGCGCGCACGCCGATGGCGCGCCGTCCTCTGGGGCGCGCTCGGCATCCTCGCGCTCGCCGCGCTCTGGGAGCTGTACAAGCTCGTCGGACCGGCCGACGGCTGGCTGGTCGGCGCGCAGGAGGGCGTGACCGGCAGCGGCATCCGGCTGCTGCCCCGCACGAGCGACCAGGCCATGCCGCACACCTGGGACATGCTGGCGCGCGCGGTCGAACCCGTGACGCGTGCGTCGGGCGCGCTGCCGCTCGGGGTCGTCGTGCTCCTCGCGGCGCTCGTCAGCCTGGGCGTCGCGGCGCTCGGCTGGCTCGTCGGGGTCGTGGTCGGCTTCGCGCTCGCGCTGCTCATGCTCGGGTTCCGCATCGCGGAGCGGGCGGTGCTGCCGTTCGTCATCCTCAGCCAGACGGTGCCGCTCATCGCGCTCGCGCCGCTCATCCGCAACTGGGGGTCGCGCCTGTCGTTCGGCGACTTCTCGTGGCAGAGCTGGATGTCGGTTGTCATCATCGCGAGCTACCTCGCCTTCTTCCCGGTCGCCGTCGGTGCGCTGCGCGGCCTGCAGAGTCCGGATGCCGCGCACCTCGACCTCATGCGCAGCTACGCGGCGGGCTGGTGGACCACGCTGTTCCGCCTCCGCCTGCCGGCGAGCGTGCCCTTCCTCATCCCCGCCCTGCGGCTCGCCGCCGCCAACGCCGTGGTCGGCACGGTCGTCGCCGAGATCTCGGTCGGGTTCTCGGGCGGCATCGGCCGGCTCATCCTCGAGACCGCCGTGGCCGCGTCGAGCGACCCCGCCAAGCCGTGGGCGCCGATCCTCGGCGCGGTGCTGCTCGGCCTCGTCGCCGCCGGCTTCGTCGCCCTCCTCGCCGCCTTCCTCACCCCGTTCCGCCGACAGGAGACCGTCGCATGAGCTCGCCCGCGCCCCAGCCGACCGCCGGCCCGACGCCCGCCGCCACCCCGACGACGACGCCCGCCGACGCGGCCGAGGCCGTCGTCGTCCGCGGCGTCGAGCGCATCTTCGTTGGCGCGAAGGGCGCAACGGTCACGGCGCTCACGGGCATCGACCTCACGGTGCACGCGAGCGAGTTCGTATCGCTCATCGGACCCTCGGGCTGCGGCAAGTCGACCCTGCTCCGGCTCATCGCCGACCTCGACGAGCCGACCGAGGGCGATGTCCGCGTCTTCGGCAAGACGGCTCGGCAGGCCCGCGTCGACCAGGCGTACGGCATCGCGTTCCAGCAGGCGGGCCTCCTGCCGTGGCGCTCGGTCGCGGCGAACATCGAACTGCCGCTGCAGCTGCACGGAGTCTCCTCGGCCGACCGCAAGGCCCGCGTCGCGGAGCTCGTCGAGCTCGTGGGCCTGACCGACTTCGCACGGCACTACCCCGACCAGCTCTCGGGTGGCATGCAGCAGCGCGTCGCGATCGCCCGGTCGCTCGCCGAGCGACCCCGACTGCTCCTCATGGACGAGCCGTTCGGCGCGCTCGACGAGATGACCCGCGAGCGCATGCAGACCGAGCTCCTCCGCATCCGCGCCGAGACCGGTGCGGCCGTCGTGTTCGTGACGCACTCGATCCCCGAGGCGGTGTACCTCTCCGACCGCGTGGTCGTCATGTCGCCACGGCCCGGCCGCATCACCGACGAGATCGACGTGCGGCTCGGTGAGGCGGCCGAGCGCGGCGAGGACCTGCGCGAGGACGCGGCGTTCTTCGCCGGCGTGACCGCCGTGCGCGAGGCGCTCCACGGTCCCCAGGCGGCCGCGGCCGGGGCCGCGCGAGGGGTGGACGTGCGATGACCGGGCTGCCCGACGCCGCCATCGCGACGCAGCTCACGCCGCCCTCCTCGGCCGCGGCGAAGCGCCGTCGCGGCCGGGACGGGCCGTGGCGACGGTTCGCCCGCCTGGTGCTGCCGCCGGTCGCGCTGTTCATCGTGCTGGTGCTGCTCGTCGAGCTCGTCGTGGTCTCGCTCGGGATCCCGCCGTTCGTGCTCGCCAGCCCGTCGGCGATCTGGGCGCAGCTCGTGCAGTACGCTCCGCAGGTGCTCCAGGCGACGCTCGCCACGGGGCTCAACGCCCTCATCGGTCTGGTCATCGGCGCGGTCATCGGCGTCGTGCTCGCGATCGTCGCCTCGCTGATCCGAGCGATCGACGGCATGCTCGCGCCCGTCGTCGCGGCCGTCGCGGTCGTGCCGATCGTGGCCGTCGCCCCGGTGCTGTACACGATGTTCGGGTCGACGTCCGAGGTCTCGCGCATCATCATCGCGTCCATCGCCGCGTTCGTGCCGGTCTTCCTCAACACCCTGCGCGGGCTCCGGCAGGTGCGGCCGGTGCATCGCGACCTCATGCGCTCCTACTCCGCGAGCAGCTGGCAGGAGACCCGGTCGGTGACCATCCCGTCCGCCCTCCCGCACTTCTTCACGGGCCTGCGGATCGCCTCGTCGCTCGCCGTGATCTCGGCCCTCGTCGCCGAGTACTTCGGCGGTCCGCGCCAGGGCCTCGGCTCGGCGATCACGACCGCCGCGGCATCCAGCGCCTATGCACGCGCCTGGGCGTTCGTCATCGGCGCGATCCTGCTCGGCCTGGTCTTCTTCGCCCTCACCAGCCTGATCGAGAGGCTCGCCTCCCGACACCGATGACCCCGACCCCGCCGGGCGAAGGCGCCCGGCCCACGCCACCGGCACCCCTGCCGGTCGGATCCGCACCACAGCACCACCACCAAGAGAGGAACGCAGATGAAGCGCAACAGGATCGTCGCGGGCGCGGCAGCAGCCGCCGCGACGGCGCTCGTGCTCGCCGGATGCTCCAGCGGGGGCACCGACGACGGCGGGGCCACGGATGGCGGGAACGGCGACCTCACGCCGGTCACCCTCCAGCTCCAGTGGCTGACGCAGGCCCAGTTCGGCGGGTACTACCTCGCGAAGGCCAACGGGTACTGGGAGGACCTCGGCCTCGACGTCGAGATCATCCCCGGCGCCGTCGACATCGTGCCGCAGGACGTGCTGGCCGCCGGCGACGTCGACTTCGCCATCGCGTGGGTGCCGAAGGCGCTCGCGTCGATCGAAGCGGGGGCGAACATCACCGACATCGCCCAGATCTTCGAACGCAGCGCCACGCTGCAGGTCTCCTGGGCCGACAGCGGCATCTCGGGACCCGAGGACCTCTCGGGCAAGCAGGTCGGCAGCTGGGGCTTCGGCAACGAGTGGGAGCTCTTCGCGGGCCTCACCGAGGCCGACGCGTCGGGCTACACGATCGTGCAGCAGAACTTCGACATGAACGCGCTGCTGAACCACGAGATCGACGCCGCCCAGGCCATGACCTACAACGAGTACGCGCAGCTGCTCGAGGCGACGAACCCCGAGACCGGCGAGCTCTACCAGCCCGAGGACTTCTCGGTCATCGACTGGAACAAGGTCGGCACGGCGATGCTCCAGGACGCCATCTGGGCGAACACCGAGCGCCTCCAGAACGACGAGGAGTATCAGGACACCGCGGTGAAGCTCATCCAGGGCGCGATCCTCGGCTGGATCGACCAGCGCGACGACCCGCAGGCCGCCGCCGATGCGGTGACCGAGGCCGGATCGACGCTCGGCACGAGCCACCAGCTCTGGATGGCCAACGAGATCAACAAGCTGATCTGGCCGTCCACGTCGGGCATCGGCCACATCAACGAGGACCAGTGGAACGCGACCGTCGAGATGGCCCTCGCCACCAAGAACCAGGACGGCGCCCAGGTCATCACGACCGACCCGCCGGACACGGCGTTCACGAATGAGTACGTCGACGAGGCGCTGAAGAACCTCGAAGCCGACGGCGTCGACATCCGCGGCGAGGACTACAAGGCGATCGAGGTCGGCCTCAAGGAGGGCGGCAACTAGATCCACCGGTGATCGAGTAGCGCCGCCGCCAGGCGACGCGTATCGAGATCCACCAGGGTCTCGATACGCGTCGGGCTCCGCTCGGCGCTACTCGACCAGCGGCTACGCACCACCACCGAACGAAAGGCACCGAAGCCATGACCGAGAACCTCGCCGAGGACCTCGACGAGCTCGCCCGCACCCTCGACCGCGACCACGTCTTCCACTCGTGGTCCGCGCAGTCCCAGCTCTCGTCGCTCGTGGTCGCGAGCGGTCGCGGATGCCGCGTCTGGGACCACGCCGGACGCGAGTACCTCGACTTCTCCAGCCAGCTCGTGAACGTCAACATCGGCCACCAGCATCCGGCCGTCGTACAGGCGATCACCGAGCAGGCGGAGCTCCTCACCACCGTCGCGCCGTCGACCGTGAACCTCGCCCGCGGCGAGGCGGCCAAGCGCATCATCGGGCACGCGCCGTCGGGCTTCCACAAGGTGTTCTTCACGAACGGCGGCGCCGACGCGAACGAGAACGCGATCCGGATGGCGCGGCTGCACACCGGCCGCGACAAGATCCTCTCCACCTACCGCTCGTACCACGGCAACACCGGCGCCGCGATCGTGTCGACGGGGGACTGGCGCCGCATCCCGAACGAGTTCGCCCGCGGCCACGTGCACTTCTTCGGCCCGTACCTCTACCGTTCCGAGTTCTGGGCGACGACGCCCGAGGAGGAGTCGGAGCGCGCGCTGCACCACCTGCGCCGCGTGATCGAGGCCGAGGGTCCGTCGTCGATCGCGGCGGTGCTGCTCGAGACCATCCCCGGCACGGCCGGCATCATGCTGCCGCCGCCCGGATACCTCGCGGGCGTGCGCGAGCTGTGCGACCGGCACGGCATCCTGCTCATCCTCGACGAGGTGATGTGCGGGTTCGGGCGCAGCGGCCGCTGGTTCGCGTTCGACGGCTACGACGTGCGACCCGACCTCATCACCTTCGCGAAGGGCGTGAACTCGGGTTACGTGCCGGTCGGCGGCGTGATCATCTCCGACCCGATCGCGGCGACGTTCGACGATCGCGTCTTCCCGGGCGGGCTCACGTACTCGGGGCATCCGCTGGCGATGGCCTCGATCGTCGCCGCGCTCGACGCCATGGAGTCCGAGGGGATCGTCGAGCACGCGCGCGCGATCGGCGAGACCGAGATCGGCCCGGCGCTCGCCGAGCTCGCCGAGCGCCACGAGGTCATCGGCGAGGTCCGCGGCGAGGGCGTGTTCTGGGCCGTCGAGCTCGTGGCCGACCGCGAGACCCGCGAGCCGCTGCCGGCGGCCGCGATGGGCCGCATCAAGTCCGGACTGGTGGCGCGCGGGCTGCTGCCGTTCATCCAGGACAACCGCATCCACGTGGTGCCGCCGTGCGTCGTCACGGTCGAGGACGTCGCGCAGGCGATGCCGATCTACGATGAAGTACTGAGCACCGCACTCGAAGGAGAGGGCTGACTCATGAGCCAGACACTGACCGAGAACCAGGCGTCGGCCGCCACCACGACGACCGTCGAGCACTGGATCGACGGGGCACCCGCGTCGGGTGCCTCCGACCGCACGGGGCCCGTCTACAACCCCGCACGGGGCGTCGAGACGAAGCGCGTGCGCTTCGCCTCCGCGGAGGACGTGGACCTCGCCGTGCAGGCCGCAGCCCGGGCGTTCCCCGGGTGGCGCGACACCTCGATCGCCAAGCGCCAGCAGGTGATGTTCAAGTTCCGCGAGCTGCTGAACGCGCGCTCGGGCGAGCTCGCCGACATCCTCACGAGCGAGCACGGCAAGGTGACGTCGGATGCCGCGGGCGAGATCGCGCGCGGACTCGAGGTCGTCGAGCTCGCCTGCGCGATGCCCGGCTACACGAAGGGCGAGTACTCCGAGAACGTCTCGACGGGGATCGACGTCTACACGACGCGCCAGCCCGTCGGCGTGGTCGGCATCATCAGCCCGTTCAACTTCCCGGCCATGGTGCCGCTGTGGTTCTTCCCGCTCGCAATTGCGACCGGCAACACCGTGGTGCTGAAGCCGTCGGAGAAGGACCCGAGCGCATCGGTGTGGCTGGCGAAGCTGATGCAGGAGGCCGGGCTGCCCGACGGCGTGCTCAACGTCGTCCACGGCGACAAGGTCGCGGTCGACGCGCTGCTGCACCACCCCACGGTGCGCTCGATCTCGTTCGTCGGCTCGACGCCCATCGCGCAGTACATCTACTCGACGGCCACGGCCAACGGCAAGCGCGTGCAGGCGCTCGGCGGCGCGAAGAACCACATGCTCGTGCTGCCCGACGCCGACCTCGACCTGGCCGCCGACGCCGCCGTGAACGCGGGCTTCGGCTCGGCCGGCGAGCGCTGCATGGCCATCTCGGCCGTGGTCGCGGTCGACTCCGTCGCCGACGAGCTGGTCGACAAGATCGCCGAGCGGATGGCGCGCCTCACCACCGGCGACGGCACCCGCGGCTGCGACATGGGCCCGCTCATCACGCGCGAGCACCGCGACAAGGTCGCCGGGTACCTCGACGTCGCGGCATCCGACGGCGCCACCGTGGTGGTCGACGGACGCGACCCCGAGGTCGACGGCGAGCCCGACGGCTTCTGGCTCGGGCCGACCCTCGTCGACAAGGTGCCCACGTCATCGGCGGTGTACCGCGACGAGATCTTCGGGCCCGTGCTGTCGATCGTGCGCGTCGACGGCTACGAGGACGGCCTCGACCTCATCAACTCGAGCCGGTACGGCAACGGCACCGCGATCTTCACGAACGACGGGGGCGCCGCGCGGCGCTTCCAGCGCGAGGTGACGGTCGGCATGGTCGGCATCAACGTGCCGATCCCGGTGCCCGTTGCCTATCACTCGTTCGGCGGCTGGAAGGACTCGCTCTTCGGCGACGCCAAGGCCTACGGCCCACGCGGCTTCGACTTCTTCACGCAGGAGAAGGCGATCACGTCGCGCTGGCTCGACCCGAGCCACGGCGGCCTGAACCTCGGGTTCCCGCAGCACGACTGATCCACTGCGACGCGGCCGGCTCCCACGCGGGGTCGGCCGCGTGCGATGATCTCGGCAAGGAAAGGACTTCCGTGAACGTGACCCTGCCGAGGACGAGGAGCCTGGTCGGCTCAGCGGCGATCGCGCTGCTGGCCGTCGTGCTCGTCGGGTGTGCCGCGTCGAGCCCCGAGCGGAGCTCCACGCCCTCGCCGAGCGCCTCCGCGACCGAGTCGACCGAACCGGCGGATGGCGCGACGCCGCCCGGCGGCGACGAGTCGCCGCCGGCGGACGAGGCGCCGCCCCCGGCCGGCGACGGCAGCGTCCTGATCACCTGCTTCTATCCCGATGGCTCCGAGGTCGGCACGTTCAGCCGGCTCGAGGAGGCGTGGGCATCCACGAACTACGTCCGGATCGACAGCTGCGAGGCGACCGCGTCCGGCGGCTTCGAGCTCTCGGAGGGGGAGCAGGCCGTCGCCGACGTCGCGGTCGCCGACCTCCCCGACTCGGATCCGACGGAGGCGTACCTGGAGACGCTGGCCGCCTGCGTGCGGCTGAGTCCCGACGGGCTGGCCGCCGCGCCGACCTCCGTCCTCGACGCCACCACCCTGCTGTGCCCGGAGGCGCCGCACGCCGGCCTCATCCAGAACGAGCTCTCCGCACGCGGATCCGGCTGATCCTCGCGCCCGCGCGCGACCGAGGTGCTCAGCCGAGCTGCTCGGTCAGCGCGTCGATGATCGCCGCCTCCATCCCCGCTGCGCCCGCCTGGAAATGGGCGATCTGCGGGTAGATCGTCATGCTGCCCCCCGCGATGCCGGGCGAGTCGGGATCCCATCCGCCCTCGTAGCTGCCCCATGAGGGCGCGAGCGGCAGCAGGAACTCGTTCGAGGGGATGTAGGAGTTCGTCTCGTTGGCGTACCCCCCGATCAAGAGCTCCTCGGCGCCGCCGTAGCGGAAACGGAAGTACGCGCCGTACCCGCTCACGAGCTCTCCGCCCACGAAGGCGAGCTGCAGGGCCGGATCGCCCTCGATGCGCCACACCTGCGACGGGTTCTGCACGCTCGTCGCGTAGGTCCCGGCGTCGATGCGTGCGATCATCGCGTCGGCGTGGCGCTGGTACCACGCGGGCAGGCCCGCGGGGTTCTGCGTCCGGACCACGAAGGCGTCCCGGACTGCGGCGAGGTTGGCCGGCGTCTCCTCGATGTCGAGCGGCAGGGTCGCCTCGCGGAGGTCGGAGCTGATGGGACCCGTCAGCTCGCGGCCGGGCGACTCGGCGGCGTCGAGCACGGTGTAGCCGAGCGTGTTGCCGTGGTCGTCGCGCAGGGCCCAGCTCGCCACGCTCGCCACGCCCACCGGGTTCTGGTCGCCGGCGGGGCCGGGGATGAAGAGCGCGAACGCGCCCGACTCGTCCTCGACGACGTCGCACGCCTCGGCCGGCCAGTCGCCGTCCCAGAGCTCCTGATACCCGGCGCTGACCGGATGGCATCCGTAGCTGAAGAGCACGGCCCGGAGCGTGCCGTCGGGGTGGCGCGCAGTGAGCACCGGCACCTCGGTCTCCACGGTCGGCAGGCCGACCCGGTTCATGGCGAAGCCCGCCGACGAGACCCGGTACTCGAGCGTCACGTCCGTGCGCGGCGCCGCCAGCGCCGCTGCCACGACGTCGACGATGCGGTCCTGCAGCGACGCCGTGTAGGCGTCGACGAACGCCAGCTCGGCCGGACCCATGTCGTACGTGATGACCGGGTCGAGCGTGCGCCCGATCACGGGGCCGTTGTGCGTGTGGCTCGCGAGCAGCACGACGTCAGACGAGTCCCAGGCGGCGAGCTGCAGGAGCCGCGACCGCACCGCGAGATGGACGGCGCGCGGGATCCCCAGGATGTCGAGCGAGACGATGCCGAACGGCCGACTGTCGTCCCAGATGACCGCGCATCTGGCGAGGAGCGGCTGCGAGTACGGATCGTCGCTCGACACCTCCCGTGGTCCGCTCTGCACGCCGTACCCGCCCATGTACGGATTGACGCCGGGCAGTGGAGTGATGTCGGCCTTCGCCGTCGAGATCTTGAAGCCCATCGCGATCGCCCCCCAAGCTGAGCGCAAACCGGTTCGTCCCTCAGGGGGAAAGATAGTCCTCTCGGACCGCCGCGGCACCTGTCAGTCGGACGTGGCGTGATCGGCTCGTCGGCTGCTCCGTTGCGCGAACGCGGCGATCGCGGCCTGCGCGTCGGGAGTCGCGAACGCCGCCCCGATCGTGCCGGCCTCGTCGTCGAGCGCCTCCTGGAAGGTGCGGGCGAGCCCCGATCGCACGAGGCGCTTGGCCTGGCCGAAGGCGCCGGTCGCGCCGCGCAGCCACGCCTCGGCGATGCCGCGCGCCCGGTCGGCGACGGCGTCGGGCGCGACGACCTCGGTCACGAGCCCCCAGTCCAGCGCCTCGGCCGCGTCGAGGGTGCGCGACGTGAGCGTGAGCTCGAGCGCGCGCCGCGTGCCGACGGCCTCGGGCAGCAGCGTGCTGACGCCGCAGTCGGGCGTGAGGCCGACGTCCGAGTAGCGACTGGCGAAGGTCGCGCGATCGGATGCCACGACGAGGTCGGCCACGAGCATGAAGCCGAGCCCGCCGCCCGCGACGGGTCCCTGCACGGCCGCGACGATCGGCTTCGTGCTCTCGCGGAGGGTGCGGTGGCCGTCGTGGATGCGGTCGGCGAGCGCCCGGATCGTCGCGCTCGCGTCCGACTGGGCCCCGGCGAGCCGCGACATCGCGAGCACGTCACCGCCGGCGCAGAACGCGCGTCCCACCGCGTCGAAGAGCACCGCGCCGACATCGCCGCGGTCGGCGACCTCGTGCGCGATCCACTGCCAGCGCTCGATCGCGGCGGGGTCGACGGCGTTGAGGCGCTCCGGGCGGTTGAGCGTGATGCGGGCGAGCCCGTCGGACACGTGGAACAGGATCGGGTCGGGCTCGGCTGCGCTGCTCATGTCCGAGGAGTCTAGCCACGACGGGGGATCGCGGCGGGTCGGCCCCGACTCGCCGCCGACCCGGGTCCGGCTCAGCCTCCCCAGTTGGGGGAGGGTGCATGGAGGTCCGTGATGCCGAGGCCACCCTATTCGTAGATGGTGCCGGGCGCGGACTCGCCGCCGCCCGGATGCGGGCTGCTGACCGGTGCACCGAGAAAGACGCTCAGGCCCGCCACCACATCGGCCGACGGCGTGAAGTAGTCGTACCTCGCGAGCGTCGTGCCGCCCTCGTCGAGCACCGCGATCGCCTCGGCGGAGATCGTGACCGAGGCGGCCACCTCCTCGGGCGTGTGCGTCGGGGTCGGATCGGGCGCCGACGTCTCCGACGCGCTGGGGGTGGGCGACGCGCCGGCCGCGGCTCCGGGAACGCATGCCGACAGGGTCATGGTCGCCGCCACGGCGGCCAGCGCGAAGAGCGCTCTGCGTAGGGTCATGTCGAGGGCGTAACGGCGGGGCGGACCTCGGGGGCTCGGGGGCGGCCCTGATGCGCGGGCGCTCAGGCCTCCGCCATGCTCCCGCCACCTCGCGACGGATGCCCATAGGCCTGCTCGAGCCGGGCGGCCCGCGCCACGAGCACGTCGAGCACGGTGCGAACGGCGAGTCGCTCCGCGACATCCGGCCGCACCAGGGCGACGATCTGGCGCGCCGACGCGACGCCCCGGATCGGCTTCAGCACCATGCCGGGCGCGACCGGCCCCGACGTGAAGCGCGGCACGAACGCGATGCCGAGGCCGGCCACGATGAACGCCTCCATGATGCGCATGTCGCTGAAGCGCTGGCTCACGTGCACCCGCTTGCCGCCCTCCTGCTCGATGGCGTGCAGGATGCGCTCGAAGGGGAAGCCGGGAGGCACGCCGAGCCACGTCTCGTCGACCAGGTCGGCGGGCGTCACGTACGCCCGATCGGCCAGGCGGTGATCGGCGGGCAGCCCGATGTCGAGCGGCTCGGTGAGCAGGGGCACGGCCCGGAGCCCGCGACCGCCCCAGGGCAGGACGCCGGGCATGGTGTGGGCGAGCACGATGTCGTAGTCGGCGGTGAGGTCGGGGAACTCGGCGAGCTCGGGGTCGAGGTCGGTGCAGCGCACGACCAGGCCCGCGACCTGCGCGAGGTCCTTGAGCACGCTCGGCAGGAGGGTCGCGCCGACGGTGGGGAAGGTGAGGAGCGTCACCTCGCCGCTCGGGTGGTTGCGGAACTCGTCCCAGAGCGACGAGGCGCGCTCGAGCGCGATCGCGACGTCGGTGGCACTGCGGGCCAGCGCGTGCCCGGCGCTGGTGAGCACGAGCCCGCGTCCGCTGCGCTCCGTCAGCGGCATCCCGGCCTCGCGCTGGAGCACCTTGAGCTGCTGCGACACGGCCGACGGCGTGCGACCGGTGGCCTCGGCGACGGCCGTGACGCTGCCCCGTTCGGCGAGTTCCCTGAGCAGGTCGAGGCGGCGAACGTCCATGTAGCCAGACTACATCGTCGTTGAAGTATTGTGCGCTTGTGCTGCAAGGTTTCGAGCGTCAGAATTGAGGAGTCGAACACGTGCAACGGCGCATCCGTCGCTCGACGAAGCCACCTTCTCTTGAAAGGAACCATCGTGTTCACGCTCCTCGCCCTCCTCGGAATCGTCTCCGTCGCCGGCATCGTCGGCTCGATCGTCACCTCGGCCCGCGACGGCTACCGTCGCCAGCCCAAGGCGACCATCGCGCGCACCGCCTAGGTCGCGCGACACCCCTGGGCTCGCGCCCGGGAGCAGGGCCGCTGCGCGGGGGAGGGACACCCCGCGGGGCGGCCCTTCGTCGTCCTCGGCGAGACGCGAGGGCCGCGGAGGCCGCGCGGACCGGTGCCGTCGGGGCATCCGAACCTTCCTCACAGGCGGCGGAGTCGTAGAGTATTCGGGTGACCCTCGCCTCTCAGGACGCCAGTACCGACGCCCGCCGCCAGCTCATCGAGTACATCTCGGCCGACGCGGTGTTCCACGGCGACTTCACCCTGACCAGCGGCAAGAAGGCGTCGTACTACGTCGACCTCCGCAAGGTGAGCCTCGACCACCGCGTGGCCCCGCTGATCGGGCAGGTCATGCTCGACCTCATCGCCGATGTGCCCGACGTGGCCGCCGTCGGAGGGATGACCATGGGCGCCGACCCGATCGCGACCGCCGTGCTGCACCAGGGCGCGGCCCGCGGACTCGCGTACGACGCGTTCGTCGTGCGCAAGGAGCCGAAGGACCACGGTCGCGGCAAGCAGGTCGAGGGTCCCGACGTCGCGGGCAAGCGCGTCATCGTGCTCGAGGACACGTCGACCACCGGCGGCTCGCCGCTCAAGGCGATCGAGGCCCTGCGCGCTGCCGGGGCCGAGGTCGTCGCCGTGGCCGTGGTCGTCGACCGCGCCACGGGAGCTCGTGAGGTGATCGAGGGCGCGGGCGTCCCCTACCTGGCCGCGATCGGCCTCGAAGACCTGGGATTGGCCTGATGGAACGCGACGGACGCAACTCCGACGACGCCGCCGACTGGCTGCTCGCACAACTCGCGGCGGGCCCGGCGGCGCGTGACGAGCCGTCCGTCGCTCCGCCGCCCGCAGCCGCCGTGCCGGCCGCGCCCGAGCCGGTGATCCCGCCGCGCTCCATCGAGCCGGGTCCGCGCCGCGAGGAGGTGCTCGACTGGTTCTCGGTCGCCGAGCCAACTTCGGCGACGGATGCCGCGACGCGGGTGCTGCCGGTCATCGGCACCCCGCCCCAGGCTCCGTCGGCCCCCGCCGCCGTCGAGCCGCCCGCGTCGCCGCCGCCGCCCGCTACCTTCCCGCCTGCTGCTGCCCCGCTGCCGCCCGCCGGTTCCTCGCTGCCGCCCGCCACTGCGTTCCCGCCGGTCGCGCCTGCGCCGGTCGCCGAGCCGTCGTCGGGGCCTCCCGCGTGGAGCCCGCCGTTCACGGTCGGCCGTCCGGACGCGAGCGCTCCGATCGTTCCCGACTCGTCGGCTGTCCCGATGCCGCCGGCCGCAGACCCTGCTGATCCGCCGCCCGGCCCCGTGACGCCGACGGGCCCGTTCGCCCTCACCTGGGGGAACGGCGACCTCGACTCCGAGGACGCCATCCGCGCCGCCTTCCGCAACCTCTCCGAGCCGTCGCCGAGCGTTCCCGGCACCGCAGCGTTCGAGCCGTCGACGCCGGTGTCCGAGTCGCCCGTGCCGCAGCCGCCTACTGCTCAGCCGACCGCTCCTGAGCCGGCCGCGTTCGAGGCGCCGACGTTCGAGTCGACTGCGGGCGATGCACCGACATTCGGTCCGGCGGCCCCCGAGCCCGCCGGATCCGAGTCCGCCGCCTCCGAGTCGCCGTTCGCCGGATTCCCGTCGCCGCCCGTGGCGCGGCAGTCGTTCACGCCCGCCCCGGGGCTGACGCCGACGGCCGAGGAGCCGCCCGCACCGCCGGTCGTGACGCCGCGGCATCCGATCGCACCGTCGACCGCGCCCGCCGGCTGGGACGAGCTCGCCGCCCGCCCGGCACCGCAGGCCGAGCCGCCGGCCGTTGCGCCACCGCAGCCCGAGCCCGACCCCTTCGCGCCCGCCGCGCCGTTCGCGGCGCGGTCCGAGCCCGAGCCGTTCGCGCCACCGGCACCGACGAGTGGGCGCTTCGGCGCGTTCGCGACCGACACGTTCGGAGCCGAGGCCGCAGACCCGTTCCGCGCACTCATCGAGGCGTCGACGCCCCGTGATCCCGCGGCCCCGTCGGCGTCGCCGGTCGCCTCGCCCGAGCCGGCACCGGCGGCGTTCACGCCGTCGATCCCGAGCGAGAACACGACGCCGCGCGGCTTCCCCTTCATCGAGGTGCGCGGCGAGGCCGACGAGCCCGTCGTCGAGTCCGTGGCCCAGCCGGTGGCGATGCAGGCCGAGTCGGCCGCGAACCGCCGCACGCCGTTCCCCGCATTCGCGGCCGCGGCCGGCGACCGCACCGGCGGCGAGCCCGATCCCGGCGAGCCCGTCGACGACCTGCTCGCGGCGCTCGGCTCCGGCACGGCGCGACCGTCGCGCGACGACTCCTCCGGCCCGGCCGGCGGTGCCGATGACAGTGGTTCCGGAACGCCGCCCGAGCGCGGTGGTCCGCCCACGGGCGGCGGCTTCGACGCCCTCGGACTCTCGTTCGGCGACGACGAGGAGGACGAGGAGCCGGTCGACGAGGACGACAAGCCCCCCGCCCGACCGAGCATCCGCGAGCGCCTCTTCGGTCGCGGACGGAACGTGGACGCCCACGACGACGTTACCGACGAGGCGGCCCACGACGAGGCGGCCCACGACGAGGCGGCGCACGACGATGACCTGACCGGGGCCTTCGCGCCGCCGCCACCGGCCGCGGCTGCGCCGCCCGTCGCCCCGGCCGTGCCCCCGGTCGCTTCGCCGTCGGCGCCCACTCCGGCCCCGGCCGCTCCTGCTGCAGCCGAGCCGCCGCGGCCCGAGTCGCCGATCGCGCGCGAGATCGCCGAGACCGGCTACTTCTGGAACCTCACGCCCGACCCATCGGCAGGCGACCCGAACGCCGACGGGCCCGCGGTGGCCGACCGTACGAGCGCGTTCGAGGACGAATGGGCCGCGTCCGAGTCCGAGCAGCCGCACGACGCCGAGCCGTTTGCCGCCGAGCCCGTGCAGCCCGAGCAGCCCCAGCCCGAGCAGCCCGAGCCCCAGCAGCCCGAGCCCTTCCTGCGTGCCCCCCAGCTCTTCCCCGAGGAGCCCGAGCCGACCGCGGCCGAGCCCGTCGTTCCCGAGCCGATCGCGGCCGAGCCGATCGCGCCCGAGCCCGAGCCGATCACGCCCGAGCCGATCGCGCCCGAGCCCGAGCGTCCGACGTTCACCGCGTCGCTCTTCGTGACCCCGCCGGCATCGCAGCCCGAGCCCGAGCTGGACGCGGAGCCGAGCTGGTCGTTCGGCGACGACGTGCCCGACGAGTCGGCCGGCCACCGCGAGGACGCGCCGACCGCGATGTTCCCGTCGACACCGGCCGCGGGTCCGAACGCGACGGGCGGCCACGACGACGACCCGCTCGCCGCGCTCTTCGGTGCACGCCCCACCCCGCAGGACCGGCAGCCCATCGAGGACCCGTGGAACACGGGCTCCCCGTTCGGCGCGTCGGCCGGCACGTCCGCGCCCGCCGACCGGTTCGCCGCCGACGCCGGCCCGTTCGCCGCCTACGCGGCATCCGGAGCAGCACCGTCGCAGGCGCCCGCGCCGGCCGTGACCCCGCGCCCGGCCTCCGCGCCGCGCACCGGCGGCGGCTCGGGCGGCGGCTCCGGCACCGGCACGGGATCCGGCGGTTCGGGATCCGGCGGCGGCAACCGCACCGTGCGCACCCTCGCCTGGGTGGCCGGCGGCCTCGTCGCGGCGCTCGTGCTCGTCGGCCTGTTCTTCCTCGGCACGCAGCTGTCGGGCGGTGGCGGCGGCGAGGCATCCGCGCCCTCGGAGACGCCGACCCCGACGGAGACCCCGGTCGCGGCGCCCACGGCCCCGCAGCCCGCGGGCGTGCACCCGTGGAACGCGCTGTTCGGCGGCGAGTGCCTCGACCCGTTCGAGTCGGCCTGGGCCGAGGAGTTCACGGTCGTCGACTGCGCCGCCCCGCACGCGGCCCAGCTCGTGTACCGCGGCCAGCTGCAGGGCGACGAGGCGGCGCCCTTCCCGGGCGAGGCCGAGCTCGCCTCGCAGATGAACCTCCTCTGCACGGCGCCCGGCGTGATCGACGTCGCGGCGGTCGGGGGCGTCGAGGACCTGCAGGTCCAGGCCGCGTTCCCGGTGACCGAGGAGCAGTGGACCTCGGGCGAGCGCTCGTACTACTGCTTCGCGAACCGCGCCGGCGGCGAGCCGCTCACAGCCAGCATCGCCGGACCCGGACCCGCGGCGTAGCGTGGCGGCATCCGCTCGGGTCGTCGTCGTCGGCTCGCTCAACGTCGACTCGACGAGCTACGTCGAGGAGTTCCCCGAGCCGGGCGAGACGATCCGCTCGCACGGGTTCCAGGTCGCGCTCGGTGGCAAGGGATCGAACCAGGTGGTCGCCGCGCACGCGGTCGGGGCGTCCGTCGACCTCGTCGCGCGCATCGGCGCGGACGCCGCGGGCGACTTCGCCGTCGCGACGCTCGAGCGGTTCGGCCTCCCCACCGGCGGCATCGGTCGAGCGGCGGATGCCCCGACCGGCGTCGCCCAGATCACGGTCGCGGAATCCGGCGAGAACACCATCGTCATCACGAGCGGCGCCAACCTCGAGGTGACTCCCGACGTCGTCGACGCCGAGCGGGACCGGATCGCCGCGGCCGCGCTCGTGCTGACGCAGGGCGAGCTCCCCGTGGCGACGATCGATCGGGTCGCCGAGGTCGCCGGCGCGGCGGGCGTGCGCTTCGTGCTCAACCTCGCGCCGCCGGCGCCCGTCGCCGCCGCGACGCTCGCGGTCGCCGATCCACTCGTGCTCAACGAGCACGAGGCACGGGCGGTCGGCATCGGCACGGATGCCGTGGACGCCTCGCCCGACGCCTGGCGCGCCGCCGCGGCATCCGCCGTGGGACGCGTCGCGCGCTCGATCGTCGTGACGCTGGGCTCGGCCGGTGCCGTCGCGGCATCCGCCGACGGCTCGTGGACCGTCCCCGCGCCGCACGTCGACGCCGTCGACACGACCGGCGCAGGCGACGGGTTCACGGGCACCCTGGCGGCGTTCCTCGCCGAGGAGCGTTCGCTCGAGGAGGCGCTGCGGATCGCGGTCGCGGCGGGCGCCCTCGCGGTGCAGGCCCGCGGCACGGTCGACTCCTACGCGTCACGGGACGCCGTGCTGCGCGCCGCCGGGCTCGCCGACGACGACGGCAGCGACGGCGGGGCGACCCGATGACGATCCCCGTCATCATCGACTGCGATCCCGGGCACGACGACGTCTTCGGGATCTGGCTGGCGGCGGGGCATCCGTCGCTCGAGCTGCTCGCGATCACGACGGTCGGCGGCAACGTGCCGCTCGAGCACACGAGCCGCAACGCGCGCATCGCGCTCACGGTGGCGGGCGTGACCGACGTACCCGTCGCCGCCGGCGCGGCAGGACCGATCGCGCGGCGGCTCGAGACGGCGGAGTGGATCCACGGCGAGAACGGGCTCGGCGGCCCCGAGCTGCCCGAGCCCGCGATCGACCTCCATCCCCGCGGCGCGGTCGAGCTCATGACCGAGGTGCTGCTCGCCGCCGACGAGCCCGTCGCGATCGTGGCGACCGGTCCGATCACGAACGTCGGGATCCTGCTGCGCGAGCGACCGGAGCTCGCCGGCCGGATCCGTGAGATCGTCTGGATGGGCGGCTCGACGGGACGCGGCAACGTCACGCCGTACGCGGAGTTCAACGCGTGGGTGGACCCCGAGGCTCTCGCGATCGTCGTCGCGAGCGGCGTGCGCTTCACGATGGTGGGCCTCAACGTCACGCACTCGGCGCTCGTCACGGCGGCGGTGCGCGAGCGGCTCGCGGCGGTCGGCACGGCCACGGCGGCGTTCGGCGACGAGCTGCTCGAGTTCTTCTGCCGCACGAACGCCGAGGTGTTCGGCATGCCCGACGGCCCGCTGCACGACCCGGTCGCCGTCGCCGTGCTCGTCGACCCCGAGGTCGTGACGAGCGTGCACACCCGGCTCGACGTCGAGCTCGTCGGCACCGAGACGGCCGGCGCCACGAGCGTCGACCTCGACGGGATGCTGCGGCGCGAGCCGAACGCGTGGGTCGCGACGTCCCTCGACGTCGACCGGTTCTGGGACCTGCTCGACGAGGCGCTCGGCCGCCTCGCCTAGCGAAGCGTCGTCCCGGCGACCGAGCCCCACCCGCCGAGCCGCTAGGGTGTGCTCGGAGGTGCGTGTGGACTGGACGTTCTGGGTCGGTGCGGGTGTGCTGGTGGCGTTGTGGCTGCTGTTCCAGTGGCTGTTCTCCGAGCGGCGGTTCGCGCGCAAGGTGCGCACGCTCGACCGCGAGCAGGCCGAGGCCATCATGGAGGCCGAGGAGTACCGCCGCGAGATGAAGTTCTGGTTCCGCTGAGCGCGCTCGAGCCCTACAGCTCGGTCTCGGCCGGCTCGGTGACGAGCTCGTGCACGCCCGCGAGGATCTCCTCGGGCCGGAACGGGTAGCGCTCGATCTCGGCCTGGTCGCTGATGCCGGTGAGCACGAGCACCGTGTGCAGGCCGGCCTCGATGCCCGCCACGATGTCGGTGTCCATGCGGTCGCCGATCATCGCGGTGTTCTCGGAGTGCGCGCCGATCTTGTTGAGCGCCGACCGGAACATCATCGGGTTCGGCTTGCCGACGACGTACGGCTCCTTGCCGGTCGCCTTGGTGATGAGCGCGGCGATCGCCCCGGTCGCGGGCAGCGGGCCCTCGGCCGACGGGCCCGTGGCGTCGGGGTTCGTGACGATGAAGCGCGATCCGTTCCCGATGAGGCGGATCGCCTTGGTGATCGCCTCGAACGAGTAGTTGCGCGTCTCGCCGACGACCACGAAGTCGGGGTTCGTCTCGGTCATCACGAAGCCCGCCTCGTGCAGCGCCGTGAGGATGCCGGCCTCGCCGATGACGAACGCGGTGCCGCCGGGCAGCTGCTGCTTGAGGAAGTCGGCCGTCGCGAGCGCCGAGGTCCAGATGCGGTCCTCGGGCACGTTGAGCCCGCTCGCGCGGAGCCGCGCCGAGAGGTCGCGGGCGGTGAAGATCGAGTTGTTCGTGAGCACGAGGTAGGGCGTGCCCGAGTCCTCCCACTGCTGCAGGAGCTCGGCCGCACCGGGCAGGGCGTGGTTCTCGTGCACGAGCACGCCGTCCATGTCGGTCAGCCAGGCCTCGACCTCTTCACGTCGTCCCATGCGTCAAGCCTAGGGCGCGCACGTCACAGCCCGATGAACGGCGGATGCCGCGGGCGCTTCGCCTCCCGCACCGCCACGTCGAGCCCGGGACGTGCCGGCTCAGTGCAGTAGCGACTCCCAGTCCTCGGGAACCCGTCCCTCGGGCCCCGGCGCGGGTTGCTCCTCGGGTCGTGACAGCGGGGGGCTCAGCGGCACGCGCGGCGCCGACGACTCCGTGACGTAGTTCCAGAACCAGTGCTCGCCGGGCTCGAACGAGGTGGCCACCGGATGCCCCGTCTGCTCCGAGTGCCGGCGTGCGTGCTGCGCGGGGGAGGCGTCGCAGCATCCGACGTGCCCGCACTCGACGCAGCGGCGCAGGTGGAACCACCAGCCGCCGCCCTCGTCGCAGTCGCCGCAGCCGGTGCCCGACGGCGGCGGGGCGAGGTCGCTCACACGAACACCTCGGCCGCGGCGAGAGCCCGGTGCACGGGGGCGACGGCGCTCGACCCCTCGCCGACGGCGGCGGCGACCCGCTTCATCGAGCCGCGTCGCACGTCGCCGGCCGCGAACACGCGCGGCACCGAGGTCTCGAACGGCAGCGGCATGCGTCCGAGGTCGCGCCATGCGTCGTCGAGGGCGATGACGTCGGCACCGGTGTGCACGAATCCGGCCTCGTCGCGCTCGACGTCGGCGAGCCATTCGGTGGCGGGCTCGGCGCCGATGAAGCAGAACAGGCCTCGGCAGTCCACGGTGTCCTCGACCGCGCCGCTCAGCGTCACGCGCTCGAGGTTCTCGTCGCCGTGCAGGCCGACCACCTGCGTGCTCGTGTGCACGTCGATGCGGGCGTCGTCGACGATGCGGTCGACGAGGTAGCTCGACATCTGGCTGCCGAGCTCGCTCGCGCGCACGACGAGGCGCACGTGGCATCCGTTCGCGGCGAGCGCGAGCGCCGCCTGGCCGGCCGAGTTCGCGCCGCCGACCACCACGACCTCGGAGCCCGCCACCTGGCGGAGCTCCATCGTGGAAGCTGCGTAGTGGATGCCGGCGCCCTCGAACTCCTTCCAGCGGTCGAGTCCGAGCGAGCGGTAGGCGACCCCGGTGGTCACGATGACCGCGCGCGCGTTCACGACCGCGCCGTCGGTGAGCGTGAGGCGCAGGGCGCCGGTGTCGGACTCGAGTCGCACCGCCTCGCACGGGGCGACGACGCGGACCCCGAACTTGATCGCCTGCAGGGAGGCCTGCGCCGTGAGGTCGTCGCCGGACACGCCGAACGGGAAGCCGAGGTAGTTCTCGATGCGCGAGGTGGCCGACGACTGCCCGCCGGGTGCGACGGCGTCGAGCAGCACGGTGTCGAGGCCCTCGGATGCCCCGTAGATCGCCGCGGCCAGGCCGGCGGGCCCTGCGCCGACGACCGCGAGGTCGACGGTGGCGTCGTCCTCGGCGGCGTACGCGAGGCCGAGCAGCTCGGCGAGCTGGCCGGGGGTCGCGTGCGGGAGGTTCTCGCCCTGCACGATCGCGACCGGTAGGTCGTCGCGGGTGAAGCCGTGGCCAGCGAACGCCGCCGCCCGCTCTGGGTCGTCGGCGTCGACCCACGTGTGCACGAGGTCGAGGCGCTCGGCGTACCGCCGCAGCGCGACCGCCTCGCGCGACCGCTCGGATCCGATGATCTTCAGCGTCCATGCTGCGGGCCCGCGGCGCAGCTCCTCGCGGCGCGCCCAGAGGGTGCGGAGCATGAGGTCGCACAGCTCGTCGTCCTCGGCCATCATGCGCTGGAGGGCGTCGTGGTCGATGCGGAGCATCCGCCCGGGCTCGGCGACCCGGGCGGTGAGGAAGGCGCGCTGCCCGTTGAGGAGCCCGAGCTCGCCCACGAAGGTGCGCGGGCCGAGGTTCGCGATCAGGGTCTCGTCGATCCACTTCAGGGGATCGCGGACGACGTCGACGGAGCCGGACTCGACGAGGATGAGGTCGTACCATCGGTCGCCGGACGTGAAGAGGACATCGCCCGCTTCGGCGGGGATGGACACGCCGTAGCGCAGCATCCGCTCCCACTGCGCGTCGGTGAGTTCAGGGGTGATCTTGGGTGCCTTGTGTCCCATCACACCATCGTGCACGACGGAGGCGCGGAAGGGGAGGGCGTTCGTCAGGGGCGGACAACGGGCTCGATCGAGGCGGTGTCGGGTGCCGTCCGTTCAGGCGGTGACCCAGATGGCCGCGGCCGCGTCGCGGGCGATGGCGCGCGTGTACCCGGCGACGGCGACGGCGACGGATGCCGCGTCGGCCGCGTCGACGGCGAGCTCGCTGCCCGGGCCGACGCCGGCCTCCTCGAGCTCGCGTAGCACGGCGGGGTCGCGGTCGCTGATCCGGATGACGCGTCCGGTGTGCCCGACCGGCGCCTCGTCGAGGCGCACCGCGGGCTCGGTGACCAGCGTGCCGTCGGCGCCCGGGATCGCGTCCCCGTGCGGGTCGCGCACCGGTCGCCCGAGTCGGGCGTCGATCGCCTCGAGGAGCCGGTCGGAGATCGCGTGCTCGAGCACTTCGGCCTCGTCGTGCACCTCGTCCCAGCCGTACCCCATCTCCTGCACGAGCCAGGTCTCGATGAGGCGGTGGCGGCGCACGACCGCGAGCGCACGTGCCAGCCCGGCATCCGTCAGCCGCACCGCGCCGTAGGGCACGTGCGAGACGAGCCCGGCCGCGGCCATCTTCTTCACCATCTCGGTGACCGACGACGGCGCGACCCCGAGTCGGTCGGCGAGCACCTTCGGCGTGATGGGGTCGGGCTGCCACTCGGTGTGGGCGTACACCGTCTTGAGGTAGTCCTCGATCGCGGGGCTCGTGGCTGGCATCGGCCTCAGGATAGCGGGCGGCGCATCCTCCGGTCGTCGAGTAGCGCCCGGCGCAGCCGGACGCGTATCGAGACGCATGGCCCGCACCGCCCGATTCGTGTCACTCGTCCGACTGGGACTTGACCGTCCCTCGTCAGGGGGATAGTTTCGATCCCGCACGGAAAGCGCTATCCCACACCGGGTCACCAGCCCAGAGAAGGATTCGACGATGAATCTCGGACACCATCCGTTCCGCGCAGCGCTGGCGGTCGCCGCCGCCGGCTGCCTGATCGCCGGCGTCGCGCAGCCCGCGACCGCCGCACCGCCCGACTCCGTGCCCACGGGCGTCCCGCAGCTCGAGGCCCTCGACCGAGGCCTCGTCGCGGTGTCGACCGCTCAGGGCGTGTTCCTCAGCTGGCGCCTCCTCGCCTCCGAGGCGACCGGCGCCACCGACACCGGCCTGGCCGGTCCCGACTTCGCCGTCTACCGCGACGGCGTGAAGGTCGCGACCGTCACCGACAGCACGAACTACGCGGATGCCGCCGGCACCGCGACCGCGCAGTACACCGTCGCGCCCGTGGTGAACGGCATCGAGCTCGCGGCATCCGACCCCGTGACCGCCTGGGCGCAGGGCTCCCACGACCTGCCCCTGCATAAGCCCGCCGACGGCGTCACCCCCAAGGGCGAGGCCTACACCTACTCGGCCAACGACGTGTCGGTCGGCGACGTCGACGGCGACGGGCAGTACGAGTTCGTCGTGAAGTGGGACCCCTCGAACTCGAAGGACGTCTCGCAGCGCGGCTACACCGGCCCCGTCTACCTCGACACGTACGAGCTCGACGGCACGCTGCTCAACCGCCTCGACCTCGGCGTGAACATCCGCGCCGGTGCCCACTACACGCAGTTCCTCGTGTACGACTTCGACGGCGACGGCCGCTCGGAGACCATGCTGAAGACCGCGCCGGGCACGAAGTCGATCCGCTACGCGGCCGACGGCTCGGTCGCGGGCGAGGCCTTCGTCACGATGCCCGAGGAGGACGTCGAGGCGGGCTACGCGCACACCGACGACTACCGGTTGAGCGCCGCCGGCTACCAGGACCACCTCGTCGAGATGTTCCAGGGCTGGAGCGAGCGCCCCGAGGTCGTGTCCGGCCAGTGGCCGGCGACGCTCGAGCAGGCATGGGGCGTGCCGGTGACGCACGAGTACCCGCTGACGCGCGAGAGCGCCGAGGAGCTCGCGGACTACTTCATCGACGTCTACGCGCCGAGCCGCAGCGCCAACAACCGCCTGCGCGAGTTCGAGGGGTTCATCGTCGACGGGCCCGAGTACCTCACGGTCTTCGACAGCGCGACGGGCGAGGAACTGCAGACGATCCCCTACAAGCCCGGCCGCGGCGACGACGGCCTGCTCTGGGGCGACTACGCCATGACCCGCATCGAGCCCGGCAACCGGGTCGACCGGTTCCTCTCGGGCGTGGGCTACTTCGACGGCCAGCACCCGACCGCCGTGTTCGCGCGCGGCTACTACACGCGCACGACCGTCACGACCTACGACTGGGACGGCACGCACCTGAAGGAGCACTGGTTCGTCGACAGCGGCCACGTGCCCATGACGAACCCGTTCAACGACTCGCCCCACGGACGAGACGGCACGAACCCCGAGTACGCGACGATCACCACGCAGGGCGACCACTCGCTGAGCCTGGCCGACGTCGACGGCGACGGGAAGCACGAGCTCGTCTACGGCTCGGCCACCATCGACGACGACGGCAGCCTGCTCTACAGCTCGTTCGGCGTGCTTCCTGCGGGCAGCGCGGCGCCCGGCCAGAACGCCCGCCTCGGGCACGGCGACGCCATGCACGTCGCGGACATCGACCCGGCGCGTCCGGGCCTCGAGGTCTGGACGGTGCACGAGGGTGCGACCTCCGCGCCGTACGGCTCCGCGATGCGGGATGCCGCGACGGGCGAGGTGCTCTTCGGCGAGTACTCCGGTCGCGACACCGGCCGCGGCATGATCGGCGACATCCTGCCCGAGGTGCCCGGCATCGAGAACTGGGGCATGCGCCTGCGCGCGGCCGACGGCACCGTGATCCCGGGCGGTTCGCCGGGTACGAACATGTCGATCCGCTGGTCGCCCGACCTCACCACGCAGGTCGTGAACGGCAGCGGCAACCAGACGACGACCATCGACGACTGGAAGCGCGGTCGCGTGCTCACCGCCACGAACACGCGCACGAACAACGGCACGAAGGGCAACCCGTCGCTCGTCGCCGACGTGTTCGGCGACTGGCGCGAAGAACTGCTCGTGCGCACGGCGGACTCGAGCGCGCTGCGGATCTTCACCCCGACCGAGATCACGACGCACAAGCTGACGACGCTCATGCACGACGTGCAGTACCGCGCGGAGACCGCGCGCCAGCAGACCACCTACAACCAGCCGGCGTACACCTCGTACTACTTCGCGAGCGACCTCGACTGGTCGAAGGTGCCGGTGCTCACCACCCCGGCCACGCCGGGCGAGCCGACGTTCAAGGATCGCCCCGGCACGGCCCACGACGAGGTGCAGGTGCCGAAGAACATCGCCGGCATCACGTACTACGTGAACGGCGAGGAGGTCACGTCGGCGAACGGCAAGGTGCGCGTCACCGGCGAGGCCACCGTGGTGGCCGTCCCCGCCGCCTGGTACTCCATCGCCGAGGGTTCGACCTCGCAATGGAGCGCCGACTTCGACGACTGACGTCGTCGCAGCATCCGGGTGACGGATGCGCCGGTTCCCCCTCCGGCCGCATCCGTCATCCGGCTCGAGACGACCGCCCCGGGTTCCGCAATTCCGTGCCGGCACCCGGGGCGGTCCCCCATGTCGCGGCGGTTGTGGGCCGTTGCCGCGACGACCGCGGCGCTAGGCGCCGGTGAACACCAGCCAGAGCAGCACGGCGTTGAGCGTGATGAGGAACACGGATGCCGCGATGCCGGCCGCCGTCGTCGCCCAGTGGTTGCGCCACCGGCCGAGCACGCCCGCCTTCGCGGTGAGCGCGACGAGCGGCACGAGCGCGAACGGGATGCCGAACGACAGCACGACCTGGCTGAGCACGAGGGAGAGCGTCGGGTCGAACCCGAGCCAGAGGATCGCGAGCGCCGGCACGAGCGTGACGAGCCGGCGGAGGATGAGCGGCACGCGAACGCGGAGCAGGCCGTACATGATCTCGGCGCCCGCGTAGGCGCCCACCGAGGTCGACGCCAGGCCCGAGGCGAGGAGGCCGACCGCGAACAGCGTCGCGATGACCGGGCCGAGCGCGACGCCGAGGGCGTCGTACGCCCCCTCGAGCGTGTCGGTCCCCTCGACGCCCGAGAGGTTCACGGCGGCGAGCAGCAGGATGCAGAGGTTCACGGTCCCCGCGATCGCCATCGCGATGGACACGTCCCAGCGCGTCGCCCGGAGGAGCCGGTTCGTCGGCACGGCGGTCGCCGTGCCGGGCAGGAGCTCGGGCGAGGCATCCGTGCCGCGGCGGATGCCGAAGCCGTGCCACGGGCCGTCGACGCGTGCGCCCGCCTGCTCGCCGCGGTGGGTGGCGAAGCGGTCGCGGCTGAGCGCCGAGTGGGCGTAGATGGCGTGCGGCATGATCGTGGCGCCCAGGATCGAGGCGGCGAGCAGCACCGAGGTGGCGCCGTCGAACCGCGGCACGAGGCCCGAGAGGATGCCGGCCGGGCTCGGCGGCGCGATGAAGACGCCGACCGTGAAGCCGATGGCGATGATCACGAGCAGGCCCATGATCACGAACTCGAAGGTGCGCGGACCGCGCCGCGACTGCAGCACGAGCAGCACGATCGAGACCCCGCCCGTGATGAGCCCGCCCCAGATGAGCGGGACGCCGAACAGCAGGTTGAGGGCGACCGCGCCGCCGATGACCTCGGCGAGGTCGGTGGCCATGGCGACCAGCTCGGCCTGGAGCCAGTACGCCCGTCGTCCCCACGGATTGCGGATACGGCCACCGAGCACCTCGGGGAGGCTGCGTCCGGTGACGATGCCGAGTTTCGCCGAGAGGTACTGGATCAGCCACGCCATGACGTTGCCGAGCACCACGACCCACACGAGCAGGTAGCCGTACTGGGCGCCCGCCGTCATGTTGCTCGCGACGTTGCCGGGATCGAGGTAGGCCACGCCCGCCACGAGCGCGGGGCCGATCAGCCACGCGAGGCGCGGGATCGTGGGACGCCCAGGGGTTCGGAGCGTGCGCGGCGGGGTGGCCTCGTCGGCGCCGGCGGCGACCTCGCTGCGCGGCTCGGCGTCGAGCCCGGCGGGCGCCGGGTCGGTGTCGATCGGGGGCCGCGTCGCTGCGGCATCCGGAGATTTCGGCATACCGAAAGATTACACGGATTTCGGTCTGCCGAAACCCTGCCACCGCGTGTCGCTCGGCCTCGCGATGTCACCCGGACGCGGGTAACCGGCTGAGGTGGTTGAGGAGTAGGTTCCGATGCATCGGGCGATCTCCCGGGGGCCGCACGCCCCTGCCGAACAGGGACGGGCCGATGATCGCTCGTGGCTCCACAGAGAGGTGAGAACCATGAAACGAGCTGTGATCGGATGCATCGTCGCACTCGGCCTCGTCGTCGGCGGTGGCGCCGGCGCCGCCTTCGCGGGCGAGAACAACGGCAAGGGCGGCCCGGTCCCGGGCGCAGACCGGGCGAACTCCGCCTGCGCCTTCTCGGGGAGGGACCTGCCCGACGCCATCGAAGGCAACCCGCCCGGCTTCGACGACGACGCCGTCACGGGCGGACACGTGCAGAGCTACGGCATGTACGTGCGCGCCGGGCTCAAGGGCGAGGTCCCGAGCCCGGGTGACGCCTGCCGCGGTGGCGTGCCGTTCCCCGGATAGACGCGATCCGTCCGATCCACCCGACGACCCCGGCATCGCGCCGGGGTCGTCGCCCGGTCGGCGCGGGTAGCGTTGCAGCGTGACCCACGAGACCGACGCGCCCGCGGCCGGCGCCGACGAGGCGCACGACGAGCCCACCGTGCCGCAGGGCGTCGGGCCGTGGCCCGGGGGTCGCGACGCGTGGCCCGACGACCCGCGGTTCGATCCCGAGCTGCTCGAGCACGGCGACCGGCGCAACGTCGTGGACCGCTACCGCTACTGGCGCCTCGATGCGATCGTCGCCGACCTCGACACGCGGCGGCATCCGTTCCACGTCGCGATCGAGAACTGGCAGCACGACCTGAACATCGGCTCGATCGTGCGCACCGCCAACGCGTTCGCCGCCGAGACCGTGCACATCATCGGCCGCCGCCGCTGGAACAAGCGCGGCGCCATGGTCACCGACCGCTACCAACACCTGGCGTACCACCCCGATGTCGCCGACTTCGTCGTGTGGGCCCGCGAGCAGGGGCTGCCGGTCATCGCCGTCGACAACGTCGAGGGCTCGGTGCCGGTCGACGACGTCGAGCTGCCCGAGCGCTGCGTGCTGCTCTTCGGCCAGGAGGGCCCCGGGCTCAGCGCCGAGGCGCTCGCCGCCGCCCACCTCGTCGTCGAGATCACGCAGTACGGATCGACCCGTTCGATCAACGCGAGCGCGGCCGCGGCGATCGTCATGCACGAGTGGGTGCGCCGGCACGCTCGTCGCTGACCGCGCCTCCGCTGTCAACCCCATCGCCGTCCGGGGCGCCCACGTCGCGCGCGTCATACCGTGGGAGGGCCCGGCCCGTTCGAGGCCGGCCGGCAGGAGGGAAGTCCGATGGCGGCATCCGAGACGCTGCTCATCCTGGGCGCCGACGGCGACCTGACGAAGCGCCTGCTGCTGCCTGGCCTCGGCACGCTCCTGGCGGCGCACGACGAGGACCTCGAGGTCATCGGCTCGGGCCTGCACGACCTCGGCGAGGCGGAGTGGCGCGACCTCGTCCGTGCCGCGTTCGAGGCCGTGCTCGAGCCGCGTCGTTCCGAACTCGTGTCCTCATCGCGGTACGTCCGCGCTGATGCGACCGACCCCGACGCGCTCGCCCGGCTGCTCGCCGAGTGCACCGGCGTGCCGGTCGTCTTCTTCGCGCTGCCGCCCGCGGTCACGGCGGAGGTGTGCGCGGTGCTCGAGCACGTGCCGGTGCCCGAGGGCACGCGGCTCGCCCTCGAGAAGCCGTTCGGCGTCGACCGCGACAGCGCCCGGCGGCTCAACGAGCTCCTCGCGCGCATCGTCCCGGAGCGGCAGGTGTACCGGATCGACCACTTCCTCGGACGCGCGACCGTGTTGAACATCCTCGGCACCCGCTTCGCGAACCGCATGATCGAGCCGATCTGGCACGGCGGCGTGATCGACCGGTTCGAGATCGTCTACGACGAGACCCTCGCGCTCGAGGGCCGCGCCGGCTACTACGACGGCGCGGGAGCGCTCGTCGACATGATCCAGAGCCACCTGCTCGTCGTGCTCGCGCTCCTGGCCATGGATCCGATCGACCGCGTGGACGAGGTGGTGCTGCGCGACGCCATGGCCCGCGTGCTGCGGGACACGGCCGTGTGGGGCGGAGACGCGGCCGCCGCGAGTCGCCGGGCCCGCTACACCGCGGGCTCGATCGACGGTCGCCGGCTGCCCGCGTACGCCGACGAGGAGGGCGTCGATCCGGCCCGACGCACCGAGACGCTCGCCCAGGTGGTGGTCGCCATCGACACCGAGCGTTGGCGCGGCGTCCCGTTCCTGCTCCGTTCGGGCAAGGCGCTCGGACGCGGCCGGAAGGTCGCACGCGCGGTGTTCCGCCCCGCAGAGCCCATCGAGGGCCTCGCGGGCCGGCCCGGCGCCGACTGGATGGAGCTCGACCTCAGCTCGGGAGAGGTGGAGATCGGGCTGACGATGAACGGCGGCGGCGATCCGTTCGAGCTCGAGCAGACGACCCTCGTCGCGCACCAGGTCCCCGGTGCGCTCCTGCCCTACGGCGAGGTGCTGAGGGGCATCCTGGGCGACGACCCGACGCTGTCCATCCGCGGCGACGTCGCCGAGGAGTGCTGGCGCATCGTCGAGCCCGTCCTCGCCGCCTGGAGGAAGGATCAGGTGCCGCTCGAGGAGTACGAGGCGGGATCCGACGGCCCGGCAGGCTGGTCGGCGACGCCGGGCTAGGGCACCGCCGGGCAGGCGATCGTCTCGTCGCTGGCCGGGGCCGGCACCCGGTCGTCGAGGGATGCCGCGATGCCGGCCGTGTCGACCTCGCTCGCCGCCACGGATGCCGCGGCATCCGCCCGCGCCCGCCGCCGCGCCGACCGGATCACGAGCAGCCCTGCGGCCGCGATCACGACGACGACGATCGCCGTGCCGCCGAACAGGACGAGCGGCCCGCCCGACTCGTAGGCGATGCCCGAGAGGGCGGCCGCGATCGTGGCCGTGAGCAGACCGAACGCACGCATGAGCCCCTGCGACGCGCCGGCACGGGCGGCCGGCACGGCCTGCGCCATCGCGGCCGCGGCGCCGATGAACGCGAGCGCCTGACCGCTCGACTCGACGAAGCCGACGCCGGTGGCGACCCACGGATTGCCGATGACGCCGTACAGCGCGACGATCGGCACGAGCACGACGGCTCCGCGCACGTAGGCCGAGACGCCGCCGCGACGGTCGGCGAGCCGACCCGCCCAGCCCGCGACGAGCGCGAACGGCACGGCGAACAGCGTGTAGCTCAGCGCCGTGAGCCACTCGCTCGCGCCGATGTCGGCCATGAACCGCGGCCAGATTCCGTCGTACGCGCCGGTCGGCACCATGACCGCGCCGTAGAGCAGCAGCACGCCGACCACCATCGGCGACCGCAGCAGGTCGAAGCTCACCCGCGGCGGTCGAGCTGCAGGGTCCACGGATGCCGCGGCGGAACCGCCCCCGGCTGCACGCGCCTCGGCGGCTCCCGCCGCCTGGCCCGCCGCCGCGGCATCCGGGTCGGTGCGCTCGCGGAACGCGAGCAGGACCGGGGCGACGCCGATCAGCACCACCGCGCCCGACCAGGCGAGGATCGCCGCGGGCGACGCGAACGCGATCGCGAGGCCCGACGCGAGCGGGCCGAGCGCGATGCCGGCCAGCTCGGCGGCGCCGAGGCGCCCGAGCGCCTCGCCGGCGCGCGCCGGATCGGCGCGCACGAGCAGCGCGCTCGCCGCGGCCATGAAGACGCCGAGGCCGAGGCCGCCGAGTGCACGACCGGCGATGAGGTGCCAGCTCTCGGTCGCCATGGCCGAACCGAGGAGTGCGGCGGTCATGAGCACGACCCCGGCGACGCCCATGGTGCGGGCGCGACCGCGGTCGGCGAACGGTGCGACGAGGAGCTCGGCGGCGAGGGACGCCGCGAAGCCCGCCGCGGCGACGAAGCCGATGTCGGCCGTGGAGATGTCGAGCTGCGACTGGAGCGTGGGCAGCAGGGGGAAGATGACCATGGCGCCCGACGACATGAGCACGGTGGCGGCCACGACGCCGGCCGTGAGACGACGGCGGTGACGATCGATCGCGTCGAGCGCTGGACCCCTTCTTGTCCACATGGATAACACGCTAGCAGTCATTGTCCGCATGGACAAGAGGGGTAGCATGGAGGCATGGCGAATCGGCTCGATCCGGCGGAGCGGCGGGAGCAGATCCTCGCCGCGACGCTCCGCCTGGTGGCGCGCGACGGCTTCGCACGCGTCACGCTGCGCGACGTCGCCGCGGAGGTCGGCGTGGTCCACGGCCTCATCCGGCACTACTTCGCCACTCGTGAGCAGCTCGTCGCGGCGGCCTTCGACGCCGCGGTCCTCGCCGAGCTCGAGGGGGACGAGGAGGTCGCCGAGCGCGTGGAGCCCGTGGAGGCGCTGGCCGACTGGCTCACCTCGACGCCCCGCGAGCACTACTTCGTCTGGATCGACGCGTGGAGCGAGGCTCCCCGCAACCCCGAGCTGCACGCCTCGCTCACGCGCCACCACCGCGACTGCGAGCGACGGCTCGCGCGCATCATCGAGCGGCTCGACGAGGCGGGGCTGGGCCGCAGCGACGATCCGGCCGGCGACGCGCGCATGCTCACCGCCCTCGTCGACGGCATGGCCGTGCAGCACCACGCCATCGGCCTGGTCACGCGCGCCGAGGCCGACCACGTCGTCTACACCGCGGCCGAAGGACGGCTCGGGCTCGCCCCGGGCACGCTCGAGCGCTCGCGCCCCACGGCCGTGCGCGGCCAGTGGGCCGCGAGCGACAGCGCCTGAGCCGGCGCCCGGCCCCATCCGCACTGCCGCGACCCCCTGCCGTTGCCCACGACCGGCGGCCGGCGGCCGCGACCCCGCCGCGTGTCGGATGCCGCGGCGCGCCGCCGCGCACGAGACTTGAGCCGATGCCCGTCGTCGACAACGCGATCTACCGGGGCGGCCGCCGGGTCGCCACGCCGGCGTCCCTCGAGGAGACCTTCGAGACCCGCGAGGCCCACGGCGGATTCGCCTGGATCGGCCTCTACCGGCCGACCGACGGCGAGATCGACGCGCTCGCGAGCGAGTTCGGGCTGCACCCGCTCTCGGTCGAGGACGCGAAGAAGGGCCACCAGCGCGCGAAGCTCGAGCGCTACGGCGACACCCTCTTCGTCGTGCTCCGTCCGGCGCGCTACCTCGACGACGTCGAGCAGGTCGAGTTCGGCGAGCTGCACGTGTTCATCGGACCCGACTTCGCCATCACGATCCGCCATGCCGAGTCCCCCGACCTCGCGCGCGTGCGCCGCCGGCTCGAGGGCAACCCCGAGCTGCTCGCGAAGGGGCCCGAGTCCGTGCTCTACGCCGTGCTCGACGAGGTCGTCGACGAGTACGTGCCGGTCGACCTGGGGCTCGAGAACGACATCGACGAGATCGAGGAGCAGCTCTTCTCGGGCGACCCCGAGGTGACCCGGCGCATCTACGACCTCGCGAGCGAGGTCATGGAGTTCCAGCGCGCGACGCGCCCGCTCGTGGGCATGTTCGACGCGCTCGAGCGCGGCTTCGAGAAGTACGGCGTCGAGCTCGAGCTGCAGCGGTACCTCCGCGACGTGAAGGACCACGTCATCCGCATCGTCGAGCACGGCGACGGGTTCCGGCAGCTCCTCCAGAACGCGCTGCAGGTGCACTCGACGCTCGTCGCGCAGCGGCAGAACGAGGAGATCCGCGTGCTCTCCGAGACGGCCCTCGCGCAGAGCGAGCAGACGAAGAAGATCTCGAGCTGGGCGGCCATCATCTTCGCGCCGAGCCTCATCGCGGCGGTCTACGGCATGAACTTCGTCTACATGCCCGAGCTCGACTGGCCCTGGGGCTACCCGTTCGCGGTCGCGCTCATGCTCGGATTCGCCGCCGGCCTGTACGGCGTCTTCAAGCGCCGCGGCTGGCTCTGAGCGCAGCGCACGAGCCGAGCGGATGCCGCGAGGCGGCGCCGCGGCATCCGTCATCGCCGTGCCCCTTCTCCCTGTTCCAACTTCCCGAGTGGGCGATCTTGGCGGCATCCGCCGGGATTCGCAGCCAAGATCGCCCACTCGTGGAGGAGAAGCCCGGGGTGGTGTGCGCAATTCAGGTCTGCGCGCGGCGTGTCGGCGCGACACGCCGCGCGGACCGCGAGCGACACACCTCCGCACCTGAATTGCGCACGCGCGGCGAGTAGCGTTGGGGCATGACCGAGATCACCGACGATCTGCCCGCCCGCCTCCTGCACGAGGAGCACGCCGGATGGAAGGCCATCCTCGAGGGGCATGGCGGCGAGCACTACCAGCGCGCGATGACGCGCGACGGACTCATGGTGGTGGAAGGGGCGGTGCTCGGTCGCGACGAGGTTCGCGCGGCGTTCCGCAGTGCCCCGCCGTGGGACTCGTACGAGCTGCACGAGCCCGCCGTCATCCGCCTCGGGGAGCACGCCGGCGTGCTCGTGTACCGGGCGGTCGCGCGCCGCGGCGAGGAGACGGCCGACCTGCGCATGTCGACGACCTACCTCTACGACGACGGCGCCTGGCGCGTGGCGGCGCACCAGCAGACTCCCGCCTGAGCACCCTCGCGGGTCGAGGAGCGCCCGGCGGAGCCGGACGCGTCTCGAAATCCTCCGGTGCGCAGGCGGGTTTCGAGACGCGCGCTGCGCGCGTTCCTCAACCTGCGGAGCTCGAGACGCGCGCTCCTCAACCCGCGAGCGCGTCAGCCGATCAGGCTCGGCTGCAGGTCGCGCAGCGTGCGGTAGTGGGTCATCCGCGTCACGCCGAGCGCCGCGAACACGAGCCCGCCCGCGAGCCACGCGAGCAGCGCGAGCGCATCGGTGCCGGCGCGTGAGAGGTCGCCGCCGTACATGAACTGCCGCATCGCGTCGACGACGTAGCCCATCGGCAGCACGTGGTGCAGGGCTGCGAGCGGCGCCGGCAGGGTCTGCCACGGGAACGTGCCGCCCGCGGTCACGAGCTGCAGCACCATGAGCACGAGCCCGAGGAACTGCCCGACCGATCCGAGCCAGACGTTGAGCGCGAGGATGATCGCCGCGTACGTCGCCGAGGCGAGCACCATGACGCCGAGCGTCCCGAACGGGTTCGCCATGTGGAACCCGAGCGTCACCGCGAGCACGACGAACAGCCCGATCATCTGCACGGCCCCGAGGATCCCGGGCGTCAGCCACCCGGCGAGCGTCACGCGGATCGGCGAGTGCAGCGCCGTGACCGCGCGTCGCGAGATCGGCTTCACGATGAGGAACAGCGCGTAGATGCCGATCCAGCCCGCGAGCGCGGCGAAGAAGGGCGCGAGGCCGGCGCCGTAGCTGCCCGCCTGGGTCACGGCGCTCGTCTCGAGGTCGATCGGGTGGGCGATCGTCGAGGCCTGGGCATCGCGCGTGGCCTGGTCGGAGTCGGGGATCGCGTCGACGCCGTCGGCGAGGCCGTCGCGCAGCGTGCCCGCGCCCTCGCCGAGTTCACCGAGTCCGTCGCCGAGCGTGCCGATGCCGTCGCGCAGCGCGCTCGAGCCCGACGCCACCTCGGCCGCGCCGTCGGCGGCGGTGCGTGCCCCGGCGGCCAGGTCGGACGAGCCGGAAGCGACCTGTGCGCTGCCCGCGGCGAGCTGGTCGATCTGCCCGACGACCTCCTGCACGCGGTCGTTGCCGGCGGCGAGGTCGTCGCCGAGGGGGTCGAGCCGCGCGAGCACGTCGTCGATGGTGGCCTGGTCGACGCCCGCCGCGGCGAGACGCGCCGCGACGTCGTCGCGCACCTGCGGGAGCGCAGTGGTCGCCTCGTCCACGGCGGCGCCCACGCGATCGGCGGATGCCGCGAGCTGCGCGTTCCCGTCGGCGACCTGCTGCGCGCCAGCCGCCAGCTGCGCCGACCCGTCCGCGAGCTGCGCGGTGCCGTCGGCGAGCTGCGTGCTCCCGTCGGCGAGGCGGGATGCCCCATCGGAGAGCCGGCCCGCGCCATCGACGGCCTGCGCGGCGCCGTCGGCCAGGCGTGCGGAGCCGTCGGCGGCGTCGGACAGGTTCGTGCGGATGGTCGAGATCGAGTCGAGCAGCGTCGACGCGGCCTCGCGTCCCACCTGCTCGGCGATCACGGCGCGAATCTGCTCCACGGCCTGCTTGCCGATCGTGCCGGCCAGGTAGCTGTTGGCGTCGTTCGTCGACAGCACGATCTCGGCCTGCCGCGGGGCATCCGTGCCGACTGAGGCGAGCGCGTCGGAGAAGTCGGCCGGGATGGTGATGGCGAAGTCGTAGGCGGACTCGTCGAGCCCGGTCGCGGCCTGCTCGGCGGAGACGCGGTGCCAGTCGAACGCGCCATCGGCGAGCAGCTCGTCGGCGACCTCGTCGCCCACGTTGCGCGCGGGCGCGTCGTCGGTGGCCGGCGTGCCCTCGTCCTCGACGACGAGGGCCACGGGCACGTCGGGGAACTTCGCGTACGGGTCCTGGTTCGCCCAGAGGTACAGGCCGCCGTAGAGCACGGGCACGGCGACGAGTGCGAGCAGCGCGATGACCGACATGCGCGTCGACGTGAGCCGCCGGAGCTCGGCGGCGATCATCTGGGGGACCTTCACGCGAGCCCCCCTTCGGCGATGGCCGCGTGCTCCGCGAGCTCGTCGACCTCGTCGGCCTGCATGCGCTCGATCATCGCGGCGGCGCCGATGGCGGCGGCCGACGCGTCGCCCGCGATGACGAGCACCGCGAACCCGCGATCGGCGAGGCGCTTGGCGAGGTCCCACCACTCGAGCGGGTCGCCGCCGTGGCGGTCGGGGGAGACGAGGACGAGTCCCTCGACGTCGTCGCGGAGGATCGCGAGCTCGGTGAGCAGGCGCAGCCGCACGACCGGCTCGACGTTCGCGATCGGGATCCGCGCGACGTCGCGCAGGCCGAGGTCGTCGAGCCAGCGGGCGACGGAGACGGGGTTCGAGGGAACGCCCGCGAACATGAGCTCCTCGGCGGCGACGCCGGCGACGGTCACGTTCGGCGCGGGATCGGAGACGTCGGGCGCGTCGACGAGGGCGACCGTGCGGCGGATCGCGGCGGCATCCGCTCGGCCGTCGATGGTCACGGTGCCGGTGTCGGGTCGCATGCGGCCCGAGGCGAGGAGGCCCAGGACGGTGGGGCGCTGCTCGGTCTCGGCACGCGCGAGCGTGGCCCGGCCGGACTCGAAGCCGACGGTGGTCGTGGGCAGCGCCTCGGAGCGGCGTCCCTTGCCGACGCCGCGCAGTTCGATCCTCATGCCGCGGGCTCTCCTGACGCGATCGGTGCCGCGAGCGCGGGCGCGGTATCGATGAGCTCGGTGCTGTCCTGCCACGAGAGCCCGGCCGTGCCGAGCACGGCGAGCATCACGAGGCGGCGCCCCTCGGCGTCGGCGATGCCGGTCACGGCCGCTTCGAGCAGCACGGCGATGGCGGCCGATTCGATGAGTCGGGCCAGCACGTCGGCGCGGATGTCGGGGCGCACCGTGCTCTCGGCGACGCCGCGCTCGACGAGGGCGCGCAGGCGCTCGCGCACGGGTGCCAGCGCTTCGGCGGCGTGCGCGGCGTACGGCTCGCGCACGGCCATGCCGGCGAGGACGCGCACGTGCTCGACGGCACCCCAGAGCCGCGCGCCGAGCAGCGCGATCGCCGTGGGGGCGTGCGGGTCGTCGGTCTCGGCGGCGATCGCGTTCAGGCGCGCGGCGCCCACGTCGATGACGGCGACCACGAGCTCGTCGCGGTTCGCGAAGTGCCCGTAGAAGGCGCGACGGGTGAGGCCGGCCGCACTCGTGATGCGCTCGAGCGGGGCATCGGATGCCTCGCCGAGGGCGTCGGCGGCGGCGGCCAGGAGGGCTTCGCGGTTGGCCGTGGCGTCTCGACGAGGGCGACGGCCCGCGTCGATGTCGGACGGCATGCGTCCATGCTACGAACTTGCACACCGATGTGCAAGTTTGCGCAGCGGACTCACAGCCGCGCGATGCCGGTGCCGATGATCACCACGCCGATGAGCAGGAGAATGGCCGCGCCGATCGTGCCGCTGTTCCGACCGAGCCACTCGCGGGCGCTCAGCAGCCGGGGTTCCATCCGGCGATGGTCGACCAGCGTCGCGACGATCGGCACCGCCACCGTCGACGCGGAGATCACCGTGTAGATCCCGATGACGATGAGCGACTGCGTCGTCGACACCCCGTCGCCGCGCAGGGCGAGGCCGGCGGCGATCGCGAGCAGCAGGGCCTTCGGGCGCACGTTGAGCAGGAGCGCGAGGCCGAACGACGACCAGGGGCCGAGCCGGGCCACTCCGTCGAGCCACTTGGGCATCGCCGTGGACGGGTTCCGCCTGGCTCGCACCCACGCGACGACTGCGATCACGACGAGCGCCAGCCCGACCAGGATCTCGCTGTAGCCGACGGCGGTGTCGGGGCGCCGACTCGATCGCGGCGACGGGATCGCCTGCGCGAAGAGCGTGCACAGCGTGACGACGAGCGCGAGTCCCAGGACGAAGCCGATGAGGAAGGGCAGCGCCGACCGCGACCGGTTCTCCGAGAGCAGGATCAGGATCGTCGCCATGATCGGCACCGAACTGACGGCGACCGCGATCGATATCGGGAGGATGTGGCCGATCGCCTGGAGCATCCGTGGTCCGCCTCGAGCCGGGTCCTACTGCAGCGCCGACGTGAGGCGCGCGACGCCGTCGAGGAACGTCGCCGTCGCAGGTTCGCGCTCCCACTCATCGAGCGTGAGCTCGCGGCCCAGGGTCCGGTACTCGGCCTCGACCTGGCGCATGTCGGCCACGAACGAGCGCCCGCGCACGAGCAGCGAGATCTCGAAGTTGAGGTTGAACGAGCGGATGTCCATGTTGCTCGAGCCGATCACCGCGACGTCGTCGTCGATCGAGAGGTGCTTGGCGTGCAGGATGTACGGCCCCGGGTAGAGGAAGATCCGAACGCCCGCGCGCAGCAGCGCCCCGTAGTAGGAGCGCTGCGCGTGCCACACCGAGCCCTGGTCGCCGATCTCCGACACGAACAGCTGCACCTCGAGCCCGCGCAGCCGCGCCGAGGTGATCGCGTACATCATCGCCTCGTCGGGCACGAAGTACGGGCTGGTGATGATCACCTGCTCCTGCGCAGCGTTGACCAGGCCGAGGAACAGGCGCAGGTTGTTCTCCAGCTCGTAGGCGGGTCCGCTCGGCACGACTTGGCAGACGAGCGCGTCGGGCGCGGGGTCGTCGGGCACGTCGGCCGCGGGAACGTGCTCGTCGGCGAGGAGGATCTCGTCGGTCTCGGCGTACCAGTCCGACAGGAAGACCGCATTGATCGCGGTCACGGAGCTGCCGGTGACGCGGGTCACGAGCTCCTGCCACTTGAGTCCGCGCTTCTGGTTCTTCGGGGAGTCGTAGCTGCGGTCGATGAGGTTCTGCGAGCCGGTGTAGGCGATGCGGCCGTCGACCACGACGAGCTTGCGGTGGTTGCGCAGGTCGGGCCGCTGGTAGTGGCCCTTGAACGGCTGCACCGGCAGCAGGTACCGCCAGATCACGCCGATCCGGTCGAGCTCGGCGACCGTCTCCTTGTGGATCGGGACCTTCGCCGAGGCGATGTGGTCCATCAGGAGCCGCACGGTCACGCCGCGCTGCACCGCCCGCTCCATCGCGGCGAAGAACCCGCGCGTGGTGTCGTCGAAGGCGACGATGAAGAACTCGACGTGCACGAACCGCTCGGCGAGGTCCAGGTCGGCGGCCATCCGATCGATCGACGCCTGGTAGTCGCCGATGAGCTCGGCGCGATTGCCGCCGGTCGCGGGCAGCGCTCCGAGTCGGCGGTTCTGCTCCGTGATCGTGCGGAACCACGAGGGCCATGATGCGGGGTCGGTGTCGAGGTCGACGCCCTCGGCGCGCTGCTCGATGATCGCGTTGATCTCCTTCTGCCGCTCCATCCGCTTCTTCGGCAGCTTCACGTTGCCGATGATGAGGAACAGGATGATGCCGACGAACGGGATCAGGAAGATCGCGAGCAGCCACGCCATGGCCGCGGTGGGCTTGCGATCGCGCGGGATGATGATGAGCGCGGCGATGCGGATGGCGAGGTCGGCGAGGATCAGGATGCCGCCGATGAGGTTCGCCAGCTCGGCGCTCAACGCCCGGCTCCCGACACGAAGGGTCCACCAGCAGTCATCGCGTCCTCCCCAGTACGGTCGCGGAGCAGTTGACTGAGTATGGCACGGGGCCTCCGCGCTGGGGAGGCCCACGTCCGCGGGTTGAGGAGGCCCGCAGGGCCGTCGCGAAACCCGCCCGCGAAGACGGTTTCGAGACGCCCGCTGCGCGGACTCCTCACCCAGCGGAACAGGTCATTCGTACCGGAGCGCGTCGATCGGGTTCAACCGTGCCGCGCGAGCGGCGGGCAGCGAGCCGGCGACGAACGCGATGCCCATCACGAGCAGCACGATCGTCAGGATCGACATGGGGTCGAACGCGATGAGCGTGAGTCCGGGCAGGTCGGCGAGCAGCGTCGACGACAGCGCGCCGCCCACGACGGTGCCCGCGAGCATCCCGACGCCGATGCCGACGAGGCTGCCGAGCAGGCCGATGTACGTCGCCTCCGAGCTGAACAGCCCGAACACGCGTCCGCTGCCCATGCCCATCGCCTTCATGAGGCCGATCTCGCGCGTGCGCTCCTGCACCGACATGAAGAGCGTGTTCACGATGCCGAAGCTGGCCGCGAGCAGCGCGATGATCGCGAACGCGTTCAGCACGAGCACGATGCCGTCGATGACCGTCTTGAACGCGCCGAGCGTGTCGTCGACGGTCGTCGCCTGGAACCCGGCATCCGTGAGGTCGGCGCGGAGCGCCTCGACCTGCTCGGGCGTCGAGGCGGGGTCGAACCGCACGGTGGCCGACCCGTACGACTCCGCCTGCCCGGCCGGCGCACCGGTCTCCTGGGCGGCGTAGAGGGCGTCGGTCAGCGCCGTGTTGGGCGAGGCGCTGCCGCCCGCACCGCCGAGGCCCGCCTCGGACACGCCGACGATCGTCGCCGTCACGGTCTGCTCGGCGCCGTCGCCATCGGTCAGTCCGAAGACGACCTCCTGGCCGATCGCGGCCGCGTCGTCGTCGAACCCGAGCGGCTCGACGTAGTCCACCGGCACGACCACCTGCAGGGCATCGGATGCCGCGTCGGGCTGCTCCCCGGCCGCGAGCTGCACCTCCATGCCCGGGATGAAGGAGCCCACGTCGATGCGGTACGCCGTGCCGTCGCCGTGCCGGATCCAGTCCACGTCGATCGCCTTCACGGGCTCGACCGAGACGACGCCGTCGATCGCGGCGAGCTCGTCGAGGTCGGACGCGGTGATCGGGTCGATGGACTGGCCCGACGGCGGGCCCGGAGCCGTGCGCTGCTGGGCCACCTGGTCGGCGACGTACTCCTGCGGCCCGTCGCCGGCGTCCTCGTCGGGTGCGTGCGTCACGGTCATGACGTCGCCCGCGCCGATCTCGGCGACCGTCTGGTCGATGTACCGGTTGATGCCGGTGCCGAGCCCGGTGGTGATGGTGAGGGTGAACGCGCCGATGAAGATCGCGAGGATCGTCAGGATCGTGCGGGTCTTCGAGCGGAACGTGTTGGAGATCGCGCTCGCGATCACGTCGGTCGTCTTCACGCGGCGAACACCTCCTCAGCGTCGACGGATGCCTCGACGAGAAGGCCGTCGCGCATGTGGATCCGCCGGTCGCAGCGTGCGGCGAGCTCCTCGTCGTGCGTGACGATGATGAGCGTGATGGCCTGCTCGCGATTGAGGTCGAACAGGATGTCCTCGACGACCGCGCCGGTCGCCGAGTCGAGGTTGCCCGTCGGCTCGTCGGCGAAGATCACCTGCGGCGAGTTCACGAGCGCCCGGGCGATGACGACGCGCTGCTTCTGCCCGCCCGAGAGGTCGGAGGCGCGGTTGCGGGCCTTGTCCTCGAGCTCGAGCTGTGCCAGGGCGGCAAGACCCCGGCGGCGGCGCTCGGCACGGCCGACGCCGGCGATCTTGAGCGGCAGGATGACGTTCTCGAGCACGGTCGCGTTCGGCGTGAGGAAGAACTGCTGGAACACGAAGCCGAACGTGCGGTTGCGGGCGCGATTGAGCTCCCGGCCATGGAGCGTGCCCGCATCACGCCCGGCGAGGCGGACCGTGCCCGACGTCGGCTGGTCGAGGAGCGCGAGCAGGTGCATCAGCGTCGACTTGCCGGATCCCGACTTGCCGACGATCGCGAGGGACTCGCCCTCGCGCACCTCGAAGCTCACCCCCTTGAGCGCGTCGAAGCGCGTCGCGCCTCGCCCGTACGTCTTGTGCAGGCCGTCGACCTGCAGGATGGGGGTCGCCATGTCGAGTCCTCTCGGGTTCGGCGCGCGCGTCGCGCACCGTCATCGAGTCTCGTCGGCGCCGACGCGCAGCGCGTCCACCCGGAGAGGTAACTCCGCCTACCGCCGTCGCAGTACGCGGGCGACGGTCAGTCGGTACCGAGGTCGAACGCCGCGGCCTCGTTCGCGGCATCCGTCGCGGCCTCGAGCTCGGTCTCGGCCTCGCCCGCGGCGATCTGCGCGGCCTGGCCCGAGGCGATCTCGCCCACCAGTTGCGCGGTCGCGCCGCCCACGACGCCGAGCTGCGCGTACTGCTCGAGGCGTGCGCGCGAGTCGGCGATGTCGAGGTTGCGCATGGTGAGCTGGCCGATGCGGTCCTCGGGGCCGAACGCCTGGTCGCCGACGCGCTCCATGGAGAGCTTGTCGGGGTGGTAGCTCAGCGCCGGACCCTCGGTGTTCAGGATCGTGTAGTCGTCGCCGCGACGCAGGCGCAGCGTGACCTCGCCGGTCACGGCCGAGCCCACCCAGCGCTGGATCGACTCGCGCAGCATGAGCGACTGCGGGTCGAGCCACCGGCCCTCGTACATCAGGCGGCCGAGGCGGCGGCCCTCCTGGTGGTAGTTCGCGATCGTGTCCTCGTTGTGGATCGCGTTGAGCAGGCGCTCGTAGGTGATGTGCAGCAGCGCCATGCCCGGCGCCTCGTAGATGCCGCGCGACTTCGCCTCGATGATGCGGTTCTCGATCTGGTCGCTCATGCCGAGGCCGTGCCGGCCGCCGATGCGGTTCGCCTCGAGCACGAGCTCCACCGGGTCGTCGAACTCGACGCCGTTGAGCGCGACCGGGCGGCCCTGCTCGTAGCGAACGGTGACGTCCTCGGCGTCGACCACGAGCGCGTCGTCCCAGAAGCGGACGCCCATGATCGGCTCGACGATGGTGATGCCGGCGTCGAGGTCCTCGAGCTTCTTCGCCTCGTGCGTCGCGCCCCAGATGTTCGCGTCGGTGGAGTACGCCTTCTCGCCGGAGGTGCGGTAGGGCAGGTCGCGCTGCTGCATCCACTCGCTCATCTCGGCACGGCCGCCGAGCTCGGTGACGAACGTCTGGTCGAGCCACGGCTTGTAGATGCGCAGTCGCGGGTTGGCCATGAGGCCGTAGCGGTAGAACCGCTCGATGTCGTTGCCCTTGTAGGTCGAGCCGTCGCCCCAGATGTCGACGCCGTCCTCCATCATGGCGCGCACGAGCAGCGTGCCGGTGACCGCACGGCCGAGCGGCGTGGTGTTGAAGTACGTCTTGCCGCCCGAGCGGATGTGGAACGCGCCGCACTGCAGCGCGACCAGGCCCTCCTCGACGAGCGCGGTCTTCACGTCGACGAGACGGCTGATCTCGGCCCCGTACTCGAGCGCGCGACCGGGCACGGCCTCGACGTCGGGCTCGTCGGGCTGGCCGAGGTCGGCGGTGTAGGTGCAGGGGATCGCACCCTTCTCGCGCATCCAGGCGACCGCCACGGAGGTGTCGAGGCCTCCCGAGAACGCGATGCCGACGCGCTCGCCGGCGGGGAGGCTCGTGAGGACTTTGGACATGGCCTCCAGCCTACTTGCGCGGATCATCGCACGACGACGCGGGCCGGTGTCAATGGCCCCCGCCCGGGGGTCGGTATCCCCTAGACTCGCGCCACCGGTCGCGCGGCTCCAAAGATGCCGTCGCGCGTCGCATCCACTGGACGAGCCGGGCCGTCGCCCAACAGGGCGGCGGCGCTTTTCGCATTGAACGGAGAACTGGATGAAGAACCGCAAGGTGATCGGCGTGGCATGTGCCGCCGCCCTCGCCGTCGGGCTCATCGGCACCGCGGCCGTCCCGGCCGCCGCAGCCGGACCCGACACCACGTACCTCGTGCTCGCGCCGCAGGGCAAGAGCACGGCCAAGGCCGCGGCGCGCGTCGCCGCGGCGGGCGGCACCGTTGTCGCCGCCTACGACCAGATCGGCGTGCTCGTGGCGCGCTCGACCAACGCGTCGTTCCAGACCTCGGTCGCGGGTGCCGGCGTCGACGCCGTCGCCTCGACGAACGGGCTCGGCACGACGCTGATCGACGACGACATCGTCGAGGCGTCCGGCACCGCGGCCGTCGACGCGTCGGGCGATCCGACCGCCGAGCCGCTGTGGGGCTCGCAGTGGGACATGGCGCAGATCGACGTGCCGGCCGCGCACGCGATCACGACGGGTGACCCCTCGGTCGTCGTCGGCGTGCTCGACTCGGGCATCGACGCCACCCACCCCGACCTCGCGACCCAGGTCGCGAAGGACCAGAGCGCCTCGTGCATCGGCGGCGTCGTCGACACGAGCCAGGCCGCGTGGAGCCCGACGACCTCGTCGCACGGCACCCACGTGGCGGGCACCATCGCCGCCGCGATCAACGGCATCGGCATCGCCGGTGTCGCGCCCGGCGTGAAGGTGGCGTCGGTGAAGGTCGTCAACGACGACGGCTTCATCTACCCCGAGGCCGCGATCTGCGGGTACCTCTGGGCCGCCGACCACGGCATGCCGATCACGAACAACAGCTACTTCATCGACCCGTGGGAGTTCAACTGCGTGAACGACCCGCGCCAGCGTCCGGTGTGGCAGGCCGTGCAGCGCGCGCTGCGCTACTCGTCGGCGCAGGGCACCCTGACGGTCGCCTCGGCGGGCAACAGCAACGTCGACCTGCAGCACAAGTTCACCGACTCGAGCAGCCCGAACGACGGCAGCTACCCCGTCGAGGACCGCACCATCAACGGCGCGTGCCGCGACCTCCCGGCCGAGGCGCCCGGCGTCGTGACCGTGTCGGCCGTCGGCCCGAACGAGCAGAAGAGCTACTACTCGTCGTACGGCCAGGGCGTCGTCGACGTGACGGCTCCCGGCGGTGACACGCGCTTCCGCACTGGCGGCGCATCGTCCACCATCACCGACGCCGTCCTCTCGACCATCCCCGGCGGCGGCTACGGCTGGTCGCAGGGCACGTCGATGGCCGGACCGCACGCGGCCGGCGTCGCGGCGCTCGCGCTGTCGGCGCACCCGGGCATGAACCCCGGTCAGTTGGCCTCGTTCCTCGAGCGCACGGCGACGCCGATCGCCTGCCCGCCCGGTGTGTTCGAGCCCCGTCCCGGCTACCCCGCCACGTGCACGGGCGGCCAGCGCAACGGGTTCTACGGCGCGGGCAACGTCAACGCGCTCAACGCGGTGCAGTGATCCGCTGAGCCGCAGCGCGAGGGGTCGGACCGCACGGTCCGGCCCCTCGTCGCGTGTGTCGGGGCGTGTCCGCGCGCCCCCGGGCCGCGAAAAGGCCCCGCGATACACTCGAGTGTGACCCCAGACGAATCAGCACCCGAGGGCGAGGCGTCGCTCGCCGACGAGCCCGAGGTGCGGCAGGCGCTCGCCGAGGCCGATCGTGCTTCCGTCGCGTCCGTCGTGGCGGGGCATCCGTCGTCACCGCTCGCTTGGGCCGAACTGGCCGACCTGGCCGACTCGGAAGGCCACTCCATCGAGGCGTTCGCCTACGCGGCCGTCGCCGTCGACCTCGCGCGCGAGCAGCTCGCGGCATCCGGCTGGCGGCCCGGGAACGCCGTGCCGTGGCGCATCGAGCCGAACCGCGCCTACCTCCGAGCGCTCGACGCGCAGCGCCGGGCCGCGCTCGCGCTCGGGCTCGACGACCACGCCGGGCGCCTCGCCGACGAGCTCGCCTCGGCCGACGCCGAGGCGCCGGCGCGCATCGCGTCGGAGTTCACGCCCACCCAGCTCATGCCGATCGTGGCATCCGCGGCGGTCATCACGCCTGCGACCGAGTTCGAAGCACGCACCGGCGAGCCGCTCGCCGAACCCACCGCCGCCGTCGACGCGGCAGGAGAGGACTGACATGCCCGCAGCCGTACTCATCGGAGCGCAATGGGGCGACGAGGGCAAGGGCAAGGCGACGGACCTGCTTGGTTCGCGCCTCGACTACGTCGTGAAGTTCAACGGCGGCAACAACGCCGGGCACACCGTGGTCGTGGGCGAGGAGAAGTACGCCCTCCACCTGCTGCCGTCGGGCATCCTCACGCCGGGCGTCACGCCGGTCATCGCCAACGGCGTCGTCGTCGACATCGAGGTGCTCTTCGAGGAGCTCGAGGGGCTCGCGAGCCGCGGCGTGGATGTCTCGAAGCTCCGCATCTCGGCGAACGCGCACCTCATCACGCAGTACCACCGCACCCTCGACAAGGTCACCGAGCGCTTCCTCGGCAAGCGCCAGATCGGCACCACGGGTCGCGGCATCGGCCCGGCGTACGCCGACAAGATCAACCGCGTGGGCCTGCGCCTGCAGGACCTGTTCGACGAGAACATCCTGCGGCAGAAGGTCGAAGGGGCGCTCGACCAGAAGAACCACCTGCTCGTGAAGGTCTACAACCGCCGCGCGATCGGCGTCGACGAGGTCGTCGACGAGCTGCTCGGCTACGTCGACCGCCTGCGGCCCATGGTCACCGACACGTCGCTGCTGCTGCACCAGGCGCTCGAGCGCGGTGAGACCGTGCTCTTCGAGGGCGGCCAGGCCACGATGCTCGACGTCGACCACGGCACCTACCCGTTCGTCACGTCGTCGAACGCGACGAGCGGGGGCGCCGTCACCGGTTCGGGCATCGCGCCGAACCGCATCGACCGCGTGATCGCCGTCGTGAAGGCGTACACGACGCGCGTCGGCGCCGGCCCGTTCCCCACCGAGCTGTTCGACGAGTGGGGCGAGTTCCTCAGCGAGCGCGGCTTCGAGTTCGGCACCACCACCGGGCGCCGCCGGCGCACGGGCTGGTACGACGCGCCCATCGCCCGGTACGCGTCGCGCATCAACGGCGTCACCGACTTCGTGCTCACGAAGCTCGACGTGCTCACCGGCCTCGAGAAGATCCCCGTTGCGGTCGCCTACGAGGTCGACGGGCAGCGCGTCGACGAGGTGCCCGTGTCGCAGTCCGACTTCCACCACGCCGTGCCGGTCTACGAGGAGTTCCCCGGCTGGCAGGAGGACATCTCGGGCGCCCGCGAGTTCTCGGAGCTCCCCGCGAACGCGCAGGCGTACGTGCGCGAGCTCGAGGCGATGAGCGGATCGCGCATCTCCGCGATCGGCGTCGGCCCCGGCCGCGAGGAGATCGTCCAGCTGCACGACCTGCTCGACTAGCTGTACTACTCGCCCTCGACCCACGCCTTCAGGCGGGTGAGCTGCACGCCGTCCTCGCGGGCGATCGCGCCGCGGATCATGGGCGCGAACAGCGAGACGAGGCCGCGGGTGCCCACGGCGGCGTCGAGCCGCACGCGGCTGCCCGCGGCATCCGTCGCGCCGGGCTCGATCGAGTACGCGTAGTCGGCGGTCACGCCGCCCACGGCACTGCGCATGGTGAGCCCGCGACCGGGCTCGATCGCCGTGATCGTCGACGTGCGCTCCTTGCCGCGCGCGACGAAGTGCAGCACGGTGCCGACCGCGAGCGGGCCGTCGGCGCGCATCGAGTCGACGCCGGGCATCCAGTTGGGCGCGCCCGACCAGTCGGTGAGCCGCGTCCAGACCGCGTCGACCGGAGCCGCGATCGACTGCTCGTCGGTGAATGCGGTCTTCATGGTGCTCCCGTCGTCGCCGTCATGCGGCGAGGCTAGACCGCCGCACGGGGCATCCGATTGGATGGATTTCACGGAGGTGGCGCGTGGAGGTCGCTGGTCGCCCGGCGCGGGGCCCGCTCGCCGAGGCGGTGCGCGAGCTCTGGTTCTTGCGCGGGCCGGCGCCGACCCGCTACGAGCGCATCTTCCCGATGACCGACGTGCACCTCGTCGTGAACCTCTCGCCCCAGCCCTACCGGGTGCTCGAGTCGGCGGATGCCGCGTGGCGCACGCTCGGGCCGGCGTTCTGCTCGGGTATGCGCTCCCGGTTCGTCGTGAGCGAGGCGCCCGACGCCATCGTGAACGCGGGAGCGGTCGTGCGCGCCGACGGGCTCCGCGTGCTGGGGCTCGACCCCGAACGGCTCGCCGGCGCGGTGACGTCGCAGCCGTGGCTCGAGGGGCCGGCGGCGCTCGGTCCGGATGCCGCGGCCGACGACGTGCTCGACGCGATCGAGGCGCTGCTGAGCGACCGCCTTGCCGTGGGTCGCGCGGCCGACCCGATCGTGCGCGACGCGATCGGGCGGCTCGAGGCGGACCCCGCACACCGGATCGGCGCGCTCGCAACCGAGCACGGCCTGCGGCATCCGGCGTTCGTCGCCCGATTCCGCCGGGCGACCGGCTCGACGCCCAAGCGCTACGCCGAGCTCGTGCGGTTCCACCGGCTCATCGACGCGACGCCCGTGGCCGGCGCCGCCCCCTGGAGTTCGCTCGCCGCCGACGGCGGCTACTACGACCAGTCGCACGTGATCCGCGACTTCAAGCGGTTCACCGGGTACACGCCCGCCGACTACCACCGGCGGGTCAGTGCCGCCGGGCCCGACGCCGTGCGGTTCGTGCCCGATCCCGAGGCGGCGTTCCGCTAGCCGGACATGACGAGGGCGGATGCCGCGACTGCGCGGCATCCGCCCTCGAAGACCTGGAGGTCGGCTCGGCTCAGGGCTCGGTGCCGATGGCCTTGTCGATGTTGTCGCGGACGGAGTCGACCTTCTCGTCGTGCTCGTCGGGCGTGACCTTCTTCGCGGCGTCGGAGACGGCGTCGAGGACCTTGTCGCTGATGTCCTCGGCCTGCTGGCTGTTCAGCGCCTCGTTGATGGTGTCCTTGTTCTCCTCCACGAAGTCCTGGGCCTTCTTGGTCAGGTCGTCCAGCGCTCCCATGTCCCCCACCTTTCATCGTCGGACGGTGCACTCGCCATCGTAGGGTCCGGGCCCGGGAACCGGAACCCTCGGCGCCTCCGGCGGCGCCCCTGGGCGTTCCCGTCGTGTGCGCAATTCAGGTGCGCGCTCGGCGTGTCATCCGGACGCGCCGAGGATCGCGCCCGCGACACACCTCCGCACCTGAATTGCGCACGGGGTCGAGCCGATCGCGCGGGGCTCTTCGGGCGGTCGGGCCGCCTGGGCGCGGCGTGCCAGACTCGACGAGTGACCGCCTCCCGCCCCGCCGACCGGCCGCTCGTCGGCCGGTTCATCAGCCTCACGCCGTACTCCGACGCCGACATTCCTGAGCTCGAGCGCGCCCTGCGCCGGCCCGAGGTGTTCGCGGGCGGGTACGGCGGCGGACCTGCGGGCCTGCCGGCCGACGCCGAGGCGTTCGCCTCGTTCGCGAGCGGATACTACGCGAGTGGCCCGGCGGCGATGCCGTTCACCGTGCGCCTCGAGGGCGGCCCCGATCACGGCGCGATCGTGGGCGCGACGAAACTCGGCGACCTCGACCTCGGCAGCGAGTCGGCGCACATCGGCTGGACCGCCCACGATCCACGCGTCTGGGGTACGGCCGTGAACCCCGAAGCGAAGCTGTTGCTGCTCGGGCTCGCGTTCGACCATGGGTTCGGTCGCGTGAAACTGCAGGCCGACGCGCTGAACGACCGGTCGCGGGCGGCGATCCTCAAGCTCGGCGCGCAGTTCGAGGGCATCGCGCGACGGCACAAGCCGCGCGCCGACGGGTCGTGGCGCGACTCCGCCGTGTACTCCGTGACCATCGATGACTGGCCCGCGGTACGGGCGGGACTCGAGGCACGGCTCGCGGCGTGGGGTGACGAGCCGGTGCGACTCGGCGCCTGAGTCGGCGGCGACGGCGTGGCGCGAGCGCGCGGCATCCGTCGGCGCGCGGCATCCGTCGACTGCGGGCTCGGCGCTCAGCCCTCGCGGCGGTGGTGCCCCGCCGGCTCGGGCACGTGCAGGCGGGTGAGGAACCGGTCGGTGCCGCGCGGGATGCCGCGGCGGTCGCCGCGCGAGACGAGCACCGTCACGAGCACCGCGATCGGCACCGTCCAGGCGGCGGGCTGCTCGAGGAACGGGCGCAGCGCGGGCAGCCACGACGAGACGGCCGCGCCGCCGAGGATCGCGACGCCCGAGAGCACGGCGCCGGTGAGCATGCCGGCGATCGCGCCGCGCGCCGTGAGCCCGCGCCACCAGATGCCGAGCAGGAGCACGGGGCAGAGCGTCGAGGCGGTGAACGCGAAGACGAGGCCCACGCTGCCGGCGAGCCCCGCCGGCTCGGTCGCGAGCGCGACGACGAGCGGTACGAACGTCGACAGCACCGCGGCGATGCGGAAGCCGCGCACGCTGCCGCCGAGCAGGTCCTGGCTGATCACGCCCGCGAGCGACACGACCAGGCCCGACGACGTCGAGAGGAACGCCGCGAACGCGCCCGCGATGACGAGGGCGGTGAGCACGTCGCCGAGCGGCCCCGGGACGAGACGGTCGGGAAGCAGCAGGATGAGCGCGTCCGCGTCGCCCGAGGCGGCGAGGTCGGGGGCGAACGCCCGGCCGAGGAACCCGAACGCGGTGGGGAACAGGTAGAACACCGAGAGCAGCACGAGCACGATGACCGTCGTGCGCCGGGCGGCGACGCCGTCGGGGTTCGTGTAGAAGCGGACGAGCACGTGGGGGAGCCCGAGGGTGCCGAGCAGCAGGGCGACCATGAGCGACACCGTGCGGTACACCTCGAGGTCGCCCGGTCCGGCACTCGGCGGGAAGGCCTCGATCGGCGGCAGCGCGGGCTGCACGTCGCCGACCAGCAGGAGCAGCGCGACGACCGGGACCGCGAGCGCCGTGAGCTTCAGCCAGAACTGGAACGCCTGCACGAACGTGATCGACCGCATGCCGCCCGCCGCGACGACGACGGCGACGATGACCGCGACCGCGAGCGACCCCGCCCACGCGGGCAGGCCCGTCGTGATCCGAACGGTGAGGGCCGCGCCCTGCAGCTGCGGCACGATGTAGAACCAGCCGATGACGATGACGAGCGTGCTCGTGACCCGCCGTGCCCAGACCGACTCCAGTCGCGCCTCGGTGAAGTCGGGGATCGTGTACGCGCCCGAGCGCCGCAGCGGGGCCGCGACGAAGAGCAGCAGCATGAGGTACCCCGCCGTGTAGCCGATCGGGAACCAGAGCGCCGCCGATCCCGTGAGCAGGATGAGCCCGGCGATGCCGAGGAACGACGCCGCCGACAGGTACTCCCCGCCGATCGCCGACGCGTTCCACCACGGGCGCACCGTGCGGCTGGCCACGTAGAAGTCGCTCGTCGTGCGCGACACCCGCAGCCCGTAGAACCCGATGAGTGCCGAGGCGATCGCCACGGCGGCGATCGCGATGTAGCCGATCGCGGCGTTCACTCGTCCTCCGTCAGCGATCGGTAGCGCGCCTCGTTGCGCGAGGCCGCGCGCACGTAGAGGGCGCCGACCGTGATCGCGAGCGGGTAGACGCCCGCGCCGAGCAGCAGCCATGACAGCGGCACGCCGACCACGAACGTCTCGTCGAGCTGCGGCACCAGGGCGATGGCGAGCACGAAGAGCGCGGTGGCGACCGCGAAGCCCACGGCGAACACGATCCCGAGGCGCAGCTGCGACCGGATCAGCGAGCGCACGTACACCCCCGCGATGTCGCTCGTCGGCGCCTCGGCGCCGTGGTGCGGCACGGGTCGAGCGGATGCCGCGTGCGACCCGGCGTGGGGTGCGGTCACGCGGACCCGACCCGGTGCTGCCGCCGGTGATCGAGTAGGGCGCGGCGCAGCCGCACCCGTATCGAGATCCGTGTTCGCGTCTCGATACGCGTCGCCTCCGGCGGCGCTACTCGACGACCGGGAGTACGCGTCTCGATACGCGTCGCCTCCGGCGGCGCTACTCGACGACCGGGGGGTGTCGCCTCCGGCGGCGCTACTCGACGACCGGGGGGTGTCGCCTTCGGCGGCGCTACTCGACGACCGGTCGCTCATGACCGCGGCCGGATCGTCGCCGACTCGAGCCGCTCGCGCAGCGCGGGCAGCAGGCGCCGGCTCACGGGCAGCTCCGCCGCGCCGACCGTGACGCTCGGATGGTCGCCGCCGAGGCGGATGCGCGCGAGGTGCGGGATCGCGACGAGGTACGAACGGTGGATCCGCACGAAAGCGTCCGACCACTGCCGCTCGAGGTCCGACATCGGCACGCGCACGAGGTAGCTCGCCTCCTCGGTGTGCAGGCGCGCGTAATCGCCCTGGGCCTGCACGTAGCGCACCTCGTCGCGGCGGATCATGCGGGTGGTGCCGCCGAGCGTGACGGCGATCATCTCGGGCTGCGCGGATGCCGCGGCATCCGTCGCCGGCGTCGCCTGCGCCTTCATCGCCTCGACGATGCGGGTCACCGAGCGCTGCAGGCGCTCGGTGCGCACGGGCTTCAGCAGGTAGTCGACCGCGGCGAGGTCGAACGCCTCGAGCGCGCCCTCCTCGTCGGCCGTCACGAACACGAGCGCGGGCCGGCGCTCGAAGCGCTGCATGGCCCGGGCGAGGTCGAAGCCGTTGAGCCCGGGCATGTGGATGTCGAGGAACGCGGCGTCGACCGGCTCGCGCGTCAGCAGTCGGATCGCCTCGGCGCCTGACGCCGCCTGGTGGATGATCCCGATGCGCGGGTCCTGCCCGAGCAGGAACGCCAGCTCGTCGATCGCGGGCTGCTCGTCGTCGGCGATGAGCACGGAGATCACGGTTCCAGTCTCCCATCGGGCTCAGAGAGCGGGGGCGCGATGCGGTCGGGGCCGGCGGATGCCGCGACCCGACCGGGCTGCGACTTCGGCACGCGCATCCGCACGAGCGTGCCCGCGCCGACGTTCGTCTCGACGACGAGCCCGTGCTCGTCGCCGTACACCTGCCGGAGGCGGGCGTCGACGTTGCGCAGGCCCACGTGCTGGCCCGGGGCGCCGCCCGCGAGCGCGCGCTCGAGCACTTCGGGGTCGATGCCGACGCCGTCGTCCTCGACGCTGATCTCGGCGAACGCGCCCTGGTCGGACGCCTCGATCGTGATGCGGCCGCCGCCCTCCTTGCCCTCGAGCCCGTGCCGCACCGCGTTCTCGACGAGCGGCTGGATCGACAGGAACGGCACCACGGTCGAGAGCACCTCGGGCGCGATCTGCAGCGTCACCTTCAGGCGGTCGCCGAACCGGGCGCGCTCGAGCTTCAGGTAGCTGTCGATCGAGCGCAGTTCCTCGGCGACCGTGGTGAAGTCGCCGTGCCGTCGGAACGAGTACCGCGTGAAGTCCGCGAACTCGAGCACGAGCTCGCGCGCCTTCGCGGGGTCGGTGTTGATGAAGGACGCGATCGCGTTGAGCGAGTTGTAGATGAAGTGCGGGCTGATCTGCGCCCGCAGCGCGCGCACCTCGGCCTCGGCGAGGGCTGCGCGCGACGCGTCGAGCTCGCCCAGCTCGACCTGGGCCGCGACCCAGTCCGCCACCTCGCCCGTGGCCCGCACGAGCCCGGCGCGGACGCGAGGCGCGAATGCGACGAGCGCCCCGGCGGGCACGCCGCCCGCGAGGATCGGAGCCGCGACGGCATCCGTCTCGCGCTCGCCGAGCCGGATGCGGCGCTGCACCTGCGGACGGCCGGATGCCCGCGCCTCGGCGGCGAGCCTGCCGGCGACGGCGCGCACGGCGTCGTCGCCCTCGATCGTCACGTCGCCCGCCGGACCCACGAGCGCGAGCGTCTCGCAGCCGAGCAGGGCGCGGAGGTGCCGTCCGGCACGCACGGCGTCGCCCTCGGCGATGCCGCCGCGGAGGTGCTTCGCCGCCCGGCTCGCGAGGTGCAGCGTCTGGTACGTCGCCTGCTCGACGTCGGTCCCGAGATCCTTCGACGCGACCACGATGCGCCGGAGCAGGATGACCACGCCGACCGCGAGTGCCCCGGCGACGACGCCGGCGGCAGCGGCGAGCAGCATCGACTCGGGCATGCAGGCCAGCGTAGCCGTCGTTCGTCGTCGCCGATCCGCCGTTCGTCGCACCGTGGACGCCGCTCGGCGACGACGAGCGGCGACCGCCCCAAGCGCTCCGAGGCGAGCGGAAGCATGGTCGCACTGCCGGGTCCTCAGGGACGAACTCGACGCAGCGGCGCGGCCGTCGGCCCCGCCGATCCCCCCTCGAAGGAGAGACGCCATGGGCAACGACGCCCCGAGCGCCACGAGCTCGACCCTCGCAGAGGTCGACTACGGCGCGGTCCAAGCATCACCCGAGTTCCAACGGCTCCGGCGCACGCATCGGAGCTTCGTCTTCCCGGTCCTGGGCGCGTGCCTCGCCTGGTACTTCGCCTACGTGCTGCTCGCGAGCTACGCGCACGACTTCATGTCGACGCGGGTGTTCGGCAGCGTGAACATCGCGATGGTCCTCGGCCTCGCCCAGGTCGTCACGACCTTCGCAGTGACCATGTGGTACGTGCACTACGCCAACAAGCGCCTCGACCCGCTCGCGGAGGAGATCCGCGACGAGATCGAGACCGGCGTCTTCGAGAACGAGGAGGCCCGCTGATGCTGCACCTCGAAGCGGCGAGCACCTCGCCCGGCGAGCCCTGGCTCAACATCGCCATCTTCGGCGCGTTCGTCGCCGTCACGATGGTCATCGTGTTCCGCGCCAGCCGGAACAACAAGACCGCGGCCGACTACTACGCGGCCGGACGCTCGTTCACGGGCGGCCAGAACGGCTCGGCCATCGCGGGCGACTACCTGTCGGCGGCCTCGTTCCTCGGCATCGTCGGCGCCATCGCGATGACGGGCTACGACGGGTTCCTCTACTCGATCGGCTTCCTCGTCGCGTGGCTCGTGGCCCTGCTCCTCGTCGCGGAGCTCCTGCGCAACACCGGCAAGTTCACGATGGCCGACGTGCTCTCGTTCCGCCTCAAGCAGCGTCCGGTGCGCATCGCCGCGGCGACCACGACGCTCGTCGTCTGCTTCTTCTACCTCCTCGCCCAGATGGCGGGCGCCGGCGGCCTCGTGTCGCTGCTGCTCGGCATCGGGGACCAGGTCGGGCAGGCCGTCGTCATCACGGTGGTCGGCGCGCTCATGATCCTCTACGTGCTCATCGGCGGCATGAAGGGCACCACCTGGGTGCAGATCATCAAGGCGGTGCTGCTCATCGTGGGCGCCGGCGTGATGACCGTGTGGGTGCTCGCGCTCAACGGGTTCGACTTCTCGGCGCTGCTCGACAAGGCGGTCGCCGTGGCCGAGAACCCCGCGATCCTCGACCCCGGCCTGAAGTACGGCGTGTCGGATGTCACGAAGGTCGACTTCCTCTCGCTGGGCCTCGCCCTCGTGCTCGGCACGGCGGCCCTCCCGCACGTGCTCATGCGGTTCTACACGGTGCCCACGGCGAAGGAGGCGCGCAAGTCGGTCGTCTGGGCGATCTGGCTCATCGGCATCTTCTACGTGTTCACGCTCGTGCTCGGCTACGGCGCCGCGGCCCTCGTCGGTCCGGCGGTCATCGCGGCGGCGCCCGGCGGACCGAACTCGGCGGCCCCGCTGCTCGCGTTCTCGCTCGGCGGACCGCTGCTGCTCGGGCTCATCTCGGCGATCGCGTTCGCGACGATCCTCGCGGTCGTCGCCGGCCTCACGATCACCGCGGCCGCTTCGTTCGCCCACGACATCTACGCGTCGGTCGTGAAGAAGGGCAAGCCCGAGCCGGGCGCCGAGGTCAAGGTCGCGCGCCGCACCGTGGTCATCATCGGCATCGTCGCGATCATCGGCGGGATCGGGGCGAACGGCCAGAACGTCGCGTTCCTCGTGGCGCTCGCGTTCGCCGTCGCGGCATCCGCCAACCTGCCGACCATCGTGTACTCGCTGTTCTGGAAGCGCTTCACCACGAAGGGCGCCCTGTGGAGCATGTACGGCGGGCTCATCTCGGCGATCGTGCTCATCGTCTTCTCGCCGGTCGTCTCGGGCTCCGAGACGTCGATGCTGAAGACCGAGGCCATCGACTTCGCCTGGTTCCCGCTGTCGAACCCGGGCATCGTCTCGATCCCGCTGGCCTTCCTCCTGGGCTGGATCGTGAGCGTGCTCGACAAGACGGTCGAGGACCCGAAGAAGCAGTCCGAGATGGAGGTGCGCTCGCTCACCGGCATCGGCGCCGAGAAGGCGGTGAGCCACTAGGGGTTCCGGCGGTGGTCGGGGGACCGGCCGCCGGACAGCCATCGACGCGGCGGGAATGCCTGCCCATGCCGTGTGGATAGCAGTGAGGGGGGCGGATGCCGCGAGCATCCGCCCCCCTCACCATGCGCCGAGGCGTGGGGCTCCGGCCGGGCGCTACTCGGTCGTGCGACGGCGGCGCCGCGCGATGCCCCACGCGAGCAGGGCGACGCCGACGAGCGCGATGATCGGCCCGAGGATCGCCCAGAGAGCCACTCCGCTCATGACGGAGCCCGGCAGCACGCCGAACCCCTGCAGCGCCCAGACGCCGCCGACCACGATCATCAGGGCGCCGAGGCCGATCAGGAACCCGTTCATCCGTACCTGCTTCCTTCACTCGATGGTGCGTCTCGATACGCGTCGCCTGCGGCGGCGCTACTCGACGACCGAGGGTCGCTACATGTTGATCATGTGGCCGGTGAGCCCGTGGAACGCCTCCTGCACCGCCTCCGACAGCGTCGGGTGCGTGTGCACGTTGCGCGCGAGCTCGAGCGCGCCCAGATCCCACTTCTGGGCCAGTGTGAGCTCGGGCAGCAGCTCCGAGACATCCGGGCCGATGAGGTGGCCGCCGAGGAGCTCGAGGTACTGCTTGTCTGCGACCAGCTTCACGAAGCCCACCGGGTCGCCGAGGCCGTTCGCCTTGCCGTTCGCGGTGAACGGGAACTTCGCGACGACCACGTCGTAGCCCTCGTCGCGGGCCTGCTGCTCGGTGAGGCCGAAGCTGGCGACCTGCGGCGAGCAGAACGTCGCGCGCGGCATCATCCGGTAGTCGCCGAGCTCGAGGGTCTCGGCGTCGCCGATGGTCTCGGCCGCGACGACGCCCTGCGCCTCGGCGACGTGGGCGAGCATGAGCTTGGCCGTGACGTCGCCGATCGCGTAGATGTGCGGCACGTTGGTGCGCATCCGCTCGTCGATGGCGATCGCGCCGCGCTCGGTGAGCTGGACGCCCGCGTTCTCGAGCCCGAAGCCCTCGACGTTCGGCGCGAAGCCGACGGAGATGAGCGCCTTGTCGACCTCGAGCGAGCCGGGCTGCCCGTCTGCACCGGTGTACGACACGGTGACGGATGCCCCGTTGTCGACGACCGTCTCGACCTTCGTCGAGGCGAGGATCGGGACGCCGAGGTTGCGGTACTGCCGCGTGATCTCCTTCGAGACCTCGACGTCCTCGTTGGGGAGGGCGCGATCGAGGAACTCGATGACGGTGACCTCGACGCCGTAGTTGCGCAGTACGTAGGCGAACTCCATGCCGATGGCGCCGGCGCCGACGATCGCGATCGAGCGCGGCAGGTCGCGCGTGAGGATCTGCGTCTCGTAGGTGACGACGTTCTGCGAGAGCTGCACGCCCGGCAGGAGCCGCACCTGCGAGCCCGTCGCGATGATCGCGTTGCGGAAGGTGATCGTCTCGACCGTGCCGTCGGCCTTCCGCACGTCGAGCGTGTTCGCGTCGCGGAAGCTGCCGCGGCCGTCGAACTCCGTGATCCCGTTCTTCTTCATGAGGAAGTGCACGCCCTTGACGTGCTTCTCCGACACCTGGCGGCTGCGGTCGAACGCGACTCCGAAGTCGAACTGCACGTCGCCCGAGATGCCGAAGGTCGCGGCCTGGTCGTGGAAGATGTGCGCGAGCTCGGCGTTGCGCAGGAGCGCCTTCGAGGGGATGCAGCCCACGTTGAGGCAGACACCGCCCCAGTACCGCTCCTCGACGACGGCCACCTTCAGGCCGAGCTGGGCGGCGCGGATCGCGGCAACGTAGCCGCCCGGACCCGCGCCGAGGACGACGACATCGAACTGTTCGGTCATGCGGGCCAGCCTAGGACCGTCGGCGGCGCCCCGTCATGTGCTCCTCAGGAGTCGTCAGGTGGTCGTCAGGATGACGAGGCGCTGCGTCGCCCGCGTCATCGCGACGTAGCGGTCGACCGCGCCCTCGATGCCCGTGCCGAATCCGTCGGGATCGACGAGCACGACGAGGTCGAACTCGAGCCCCTTCGCGAGCTCGGGCGTCAGCGATCGCACGCGCGATGTCGTCGGGAACCGGCCGCCCTCGATCGCCCGCGTGCTGATGACGCAGACGACCCCCTCCGCGTGCTCCGCGAGCCAGCCGTCGATGATCGCGCCGAGCTCCGACACGTCGCCGTGCGCGACGGGCACGCCGGTGCTCCGGATCGACGTGGGCACGTTGGCGTCGGGGAGCATGGCCCGGATCACCGGCTCGGCCTCCGCCATGACCTCGGTCGGCGTGCGGTAGTTGATGCTCAGCGTCGCGAGGTCGATGCGGTCGAGCCCGATCCGCTCGAGCCGCTCCCGCCACGACTCGGTGAACCCGTGCCGGGCCTGGGCGCGGTCGCCCACGATCGTGAGGCTGCGCGACGGGGAGCGAGCGAGCAGCATCTGCCACTCGGCATCCGTCAGCTCCTGCGCCTCGTCGACGATGACGTGGGCGAACGGACCGGCGAGCTGGTCGGGATCGGCGGCCGGCAGCGCGGCCTCGTCGACGAGCGAGTTGCGCACGTCCTGCCCGCGCAGCATCGACATGACCGCCATCTCCGAGTCGTCGGCCGCGATGAGGTGCTCGAGCACCATCTCGCGCTGCTCGCGTTCGTCGGCGAGTGCCGCTTCGCGCCGTCGACGGCCGCGGGATGCCTCGGCGTCCCCGATCCGGCGTCGGGCGGCGTCGAGGAACGGCAGGTCCGACACCGTCCACGCCCGGGCGTCCGCTCGCTGCAGGGCCGCGACGTCGTCGGGAGCGAGCCACGGTGCGCATCGGCGCAGGTACGCGGGCACCGACCAGAGGTCGGCGACGACGCCCGCCGGGTCGAGCACCGGCCAGGCCCGCCGGAACGTGCCGCTCAGCTCCTCGCTCTGCGCCAGCGAACGGCGCAGCAGGTGCGGCGACACGTCGTCGTGCTTGTCGCAGAGGATCCGCAGCAGGTCCTCCCAGACCTCGTCGCGCGCCTCGTTGTGCGGCGTGCCGGGCTCGGGGGCGTCGAACGCCTCCGCCCAGTCGTCGGCGTCGACCTCCACGTCGACCCACGGCGTGTCGATCGTGAGCTCGCCCGTCGGCGGCCGCTCGTAGTGCGCGACCGCCGCCCCGACCGCCTGCACGAGGCGGGCCGAGGACTTCAGGACGCTGCGCGGACATCGGCTTCGGGCAGCGCACGCGCGCCTTCCGGCACGAGGTCGCGCAGCGTGCACGTCTGCACGCCCTCCTCCCCGAGCCCCGGGAGCTCGTCGGCCACGTAGTCGAGGTAGGGCTGGTGGGGGCCGACGACGAGCACGCCGCCGCGGCGGCGGCCGAGGCGCGGATCGGCGTAGAGGAGGTACGCGGCGCGGTGCAGCGCGACGACCGTCTTGCCCGTGCCGGGCCCACCGTCGACGACGAGCGCGCCGCGGGAGCCGGCGCGGATGATCGCGTCCTGGTCGGCCTGGATGGTGGCGAGCACGTCGCGCATGCGGTCGGACCGGCTGCTGCCGAGGCTCGCGATGAACGCGGACTGGTCGTCGAGGGCGGCGTTGTGCTCGAGTCCCTCGGCCGTGAACACCTCGTCCCAGTAGTCGCTGATCCGCCCGCGGGTCCACCGGTATCGCCGCCGGCTCACGAGTCCCATCGGGTCGCCGTGCGTGGCCCCGAAGAACGGCTCGGCGGCGGGGGAGCGCCAGTCGACGAGGAGGCGACGGCCCGTGTCGTCGGCGAGGCCGATGCGCCCGATGTAGACGGGCTCGGCGTCGTCGGCGTGCACGATCCGCCCGAGGCAGAGGTCGAGCCCGAAGCGGCGGAGGAGCCGCAGGCGTCCCGTGAGCCGGTGCACCTCGAGGTCGCGGTCGAGTGCCGCCTGTCCCTCGCCGTCGCCTTCGCGCCGCACCGCGTCGAGGCGATCGGAGACGTCGGCGATCGCTCGCTCGAGTCGCTCGGCGATGGCGGCGAAGTGCGCCTCGTCGGCGTCGACGAGTGCGGGGTCGGCCTTCTGGGCGAGTCGTTCGGGCAGGTCGAACACGCTGGTGGTCAGGGGATTCACGACGTGGGCTCCGATCCGGGGTTCGGCAGACCGACCATCATCCCTCACGACCGGGGCCTTGCGGCAAGGCCCCGTCCCGGCCGTAAACTGGAAGTGGAGAGGCCGCCAGAGCCTCTCCGTTCTCGTGTCGGCTGCCGTTCTTCAGCGGATTCCGGACACGCACCCCCGGAACGGTGACGGCGACACCCGGCTCGGACGTAACCTCGACCGGTGAGCGAACGCACCACCACCGCAGCAGCCCCGACCGCGGCATCCGTGAGCCGACCGGGGGCCGCCTCGGCGTGGCTGCAGTTCCTCGCGATGGGCGTGACGTGGGGTGCGAGCTTCCTGTTCATGAAGGTCGCGCTCGAGGGCGTCTCGTTCGGGCAGGTCGCCTGGTCGCGCACCGTGCTCGGTGCGATCGCGCTCGGCCTCATCGTGCTCGTCACGCGGCCGCGCATGCCCGCCGTCGACGGGACGCCGGGCCCGGTGCTGCCGCGCGAGCCCGTCGTGTGGGCGCACTTCCTCGTCGTCTCGGCGACGACCTGCGTCATCCCGTACCTGTGCTTCGCGTGGGCCGAGCAGTACGTGTCGTCGAGCCTCGCGTCGATCTACAACGCGACCACGCCGATCATGACCGCGCTCATGGCGACGCTCGTCTTCCGCGTCGAGCGCCTGTCGGGCAGTCGCTGGTTCGGCGTCGGGCTCGGGATCATCGGCGTGCTCGTCGTGATCGGGCCGTGGCAGCTCGCCGGCTTCACCGGCAGCCTGGCCGGACAGCTCGCGTGCCTCGTCGCGACGCTCTGCTACGGGTTCACGTTCGGGTACCAGCGCCGGTTCCTGAGCCAGCGGCCGATCGCGCCCGCGACGTTCGCCTTCCTCTCGATCGGCGTCTCGGCGGTCGTCATGCTCGTGCTCACGCCGTGGCTCGCGCTCGAGCCGGTCGACCTCGACTGGGCCATCGTCGGGTCCCTCCTCGCGCTCGGCGTGCTCGGCACCGGCCTCGCCTACATCTGGAACATCAACGTCCTGCGCGCCTGGGGGCCCACCAACGTCTCGACGGTGACGTACGTCACGCCCGTCGTGGGCGTCGCGCTCGGCATCCTGCTGCTCGGCGAGCAGCTCTCGTGGCACGAGCCCGTCGGGGGCGCCCTGGTGCTCGTAGGCATCCTGTTCGCGCAGGGGCGCCTGCGGCTCGGGCGGCGTCGCGCCGCGGCATCCGCTGCGCCGGCTGCCTGAACCGAGCGGATGCCGCGCCGGCCACGTCGGATCTCGATACGCGCCGCGCTTCGCGCGGCGCTCCTCGATCACCGGGGTGGGTCGTGCTTCGCGCGGCGCTCCTCGATCACCGGGGTGGGTCGCGCTTCATGCGGCGCTACTCGATCACCGGGGTGGGTCGCGCTTCGTGCGGCTCCTCGATCACCGCGGGTCTTGACATCGGCGCGCGTGGATGGTTGGTTAGTTACACAAGTAATGAACCAACCAAGGTTCAGCACCACGCCAAGTACCACCACGCACCAGATGGGCCGGAATGGACGAATCGCGACCGATCTTCATCCAGATCGCCGAGCAGGTCGAGAACGACATCATCGACGGGTCGCTGCCCGAGGGCAGCCAGATCCCCTCGACGAACGAGTTCGCGGCCTTCCTCCGGGTCAACCCGGCCACCGCATTGAAAGGGGTGAATCGCCTTGTCGACGACGGAATCGTGGAGAAGCGACGGGGGATCGGCATGTTCGTGACCGCCGGCGCCCGCGAGCGGCTGATGGAGCGTCGCCGGGCCGAATTCGCCGCCCAGTACATCCGACCCCTCATCGTCGAGGCCGAGAAGCTCGGCATCGACATCGACGAGCTCGCGGGACTCCTCCGCGCGGAAAGGATCCAGTCATGACCCGCACCGTGGTCCGCGCCAGCGGACTCACCAAGCGCTACGGCTCGTTCACGGCGGTCGACGGCGTGGACTTCACGCTCGAGGAGAACCGCATCTACGGTCTCCTCGGCCGGAACGGCGCCGGCAAGACCACCGTGATGCAAATGCTGACCGGCCAGATCTTCCCGAACGGCGGCGAACTGGAGGTGTTCGGGCGGACGCCGGCCGAGCACGCCGACGTGCTGCGGCGTCTCTGCTTCATCGCGGAAGCCCAGCGGTACCCCGACAGCTTCCGCGCATCGCACGTGCTGAAGGCAGCGCCGTGGTTCTTCGAGAATTGGGATGCCCAGTTCGCCGAGCGGCTCGTGCACGACTTCCGACTCCCGCTCGATCGCTACATCAAGAAGCTCTCGCGCGGCCAACTCTCTGCGGTGGGCGTGATCGTCGGTCTCGCCTCGCGCGCGCCGCTGACGTTCTTCGACGAGCCCTACCTCGGCCTGGACGCCGTCGCACGGCAGATCTTCTACGACCGGCTCCTCGAGGACTACGCCGAGCACCCGCGCACGATCCTGCTCTCGACGCACCTGATCGACGAGGTGGCGAACCTCCTCGAGCACCTCATCGTCATCGACCAGGGACGCATCCTGCTCGACCGCGATGCCGATGAGGTGCGCGGTTCGGCCACGACGGTGGCGGGCGGGCGGGCGGCGGTCGAGTCGTTCGTCGCCGACCGGGCGGTGATCGGGCGCGAAGGCATCGGCGGCTTGGCGTCCGTCACCATCGACGGCCGACTCGACCAGGCCGACCGCATCCGGGCCGCCGAGCTCGGACTCGAGCTCGCACCAGTCTCCCTCCAGCAGCTCATCGTCCACATGACCGGAGCGGACCTCCGCACCGACTCGTCCGAACAGGAGGTCGCAGCATGACCGCCGTGATCGAACAGCCGATCGTCAGCACGGAGCCGCGCTCGCGATTCAACGAGGTCTGGCGCGTCGTCCGCCTCCATGCGGTGACACCGTCGGTGTTCTTCGGCATTCCGTGGATCATCCTCGGCGGCGCGTGGCTGGTGATGGTCGTCATCGGGCTCATCGCCGGGAGCGCGGGCGCCGACACCGACAAGATGGCCGAGGGCATGCGCTACAGCTGGGCCGTCCTGTCGCCCCAGTGGTATCTCGTCGTCGTCGGCGTGCAGGCCATCGGCCTGACGCTGTCGTTCGCGCTCGGATTCGGTGCGACTCGACGGGACTTCTGGCTCGGCACGAGCCTGATGTTCGGGATCGTCTCGGTGCTGAACGCCATCGCGATCGCGACCCTCGTGCAGCTTGAGAAGGCGACGAACGGCTGGTGGCTGAACATCTCCATGTTCGATGCCCTGTGGTACGGGCAGAACGGTTGGCTGGTCGACTTCTACACGACGCTCGCGCTCCAGCTCTTCGTGCTCTTCATCGGGGCGAGCGTCACGACCGTGTACCTGCGGTGGCGGATGCGCGGGATGCTGATCCTCGCCTTCGGCGCGATCGCGCTGATCCTCGCCGGGGTCGCCATCGCGACCTTCACCCAGAGCTGGCCGGCGATCTTCGAGTGGTTCGGAGGCATCGGCATCGTCGGCGTGTTCTCGATCGTCCTCGGGCTCGCCGCGGCGTTCGCCGTCGGCGGCTACCTCGTGATCCGGCGGGCCACGCCGCGCTGACCGGCGGCGTACTAGGTCGCGGCGCGGCATCCGGGTGGGGGCTCGGATGCCGCGCCGCACGTCATTCCGGAGGATGACGGATGCTGCCCGAGATCAGCCTCGGGCCCGACGCGTCGAGCGGCACCGCCCCGGCAGGCTCGATGGCATGAGTACCTACGTGATCGAGGCAGCAGGCCTCAGCAGGTCGTTCGGGTCGACGCGCGCACTCGCGGGCGTCGACCTGTCGGTGCGCACGGGCGAGTCGCTCGCCATCATGGGCGCGTCGGGTTCGGGCAAGACGACGCTGCTGCACTGCCTCGCGGGGATCACCCGTCCGGATGCCGGGACCGTCGGCTTCCGGACCGGCACCGGACGGGTGGAGATCACGGGGCTCAGCGAGCGCGAACGTTCCCGGCTGCGACGGGAGGCGTTCGGGTTCGTCTTCCAGCAGGGGCTCCTCATCCCGGAGCTCACCGCGGTCGAGAACGTCGCGCTCGCACTCATGCTCAACGGGATGCCGCGCGCCCGCGCCGAGGAGTACGGACGGGGCTGGCTCGCCGCCCTCGGCCTCGCCGGCATGGAGGACCGTCGCATCGGCCAGCTCTCGGGCGGGCAGGCGCAGCGCGTCGCCATCGCCCGGGCGCAGGTGACGGGCGCCGCCGTGGTGTTCGCCGACGAGCCGACGGGCGCGCTCGACTCGGCCACCTCGGCCGATGTGATGCTGGCGCTGCTCGACTCGACGACCGGCCAGGGGCGCACGCTCGTGCTCGTGACGCACGACGCCGAGGTGGCGGCGCGCTGCTCGCGGATCGTCGACATGCGCGACGGCCGGATCGTCGGCGAGCGGGTTCCCGCGTGATCGCCCGCATCGCGCTGCTGCTGGCGCGTCCGGGATCGGCGGGCGCAGCGGCATCCGTGCTGCCCGTCACCGCGTTCGCCATCGTGACCGCACTGCTGCTCATGGTGCTCGGGGGAGCGCAGACCTTCTGGACCTGGCAGGACGACGGCGGGGTGCTCTACCAGGCGCTCGCCGTGATCGCCCTCGCGCTGCTCGTGGTGCCGCTCGTGTCGCTCGGGGGAGCGGCCGCGCGGCTCAGCGCCCGGCGCCGCGACGACCGGCTCGCGACGCTCCGGCTGCTCGGGGCGACGCCGGCGACCGTGTCGGCGCTCGCCGTGCTGGAGTCCGTGGTGCTCGCGCTCGTGGGTGCCGTGCTCGGCGTCGCGGTGTACCTCGCGGGCGTGCCGCTGCTCGGGCTCATCCACTTCCGCGGCCAGCCGCTCGGGGCATCCGGTGTGCTGCTGCCGTGGTGGGCGCTCGTGGCCGTGCCGCTCGCGATCGGTACGCTCGCCGCGGTGAGCGCCGTGCTCGGGCTCCGGCAGGTCGTCATCTCGCCGCTCGGGGTGCGCACCCGGCAGGAGGCGCCGCGCATGCACTGGCTGCGCCTCGTGGTGGGACTCGGCGTCGTCGCGCTCGCGTTCGGCCTCATGGCGGTGCTGCAGGTGGCGCCGTCCGTGCTCGTCATCCTCGGGATGCTCGCGCTGGCATTCGGCGGATCGATCGCCGTGCTCAACCTCATGGGACCCTGGATCATCCGGCTCGTCGCGAAGGGACAGGCGCGGCGTGCGAAGACGCCGGCACGGCTCCTCGCGGCCCGCTCGGTGCTCGAGTCGCCGAAGGCCGCGTGGCGGCAGGTCGGCGGCGTCGCGATGACGAGCTTCATGGCCGTCTTCGCAGGGACCGGGGTCGCCGTGCTCGAGGTCTTGGGCACATCGCCCGACGCGGAGTCGGACCTGCTGCTCGCCGACATCCGCACCGGCATCCTCATCACCGTGGTGGGCTCGTTCCTCATGGTCGCCTGCTCGGTGGGCGTCAACCAGGCGGCCGGCATCCTCGACCGCGGCGACCTCTACCGCAGCCTCGGCATGCTCGGCATGCCGACGGGCACCATGGATGCCGCGCGCCGCCGTGCCGTGATGTCGCCGCTGCGCATCACCGCGATCGGCTCAGCCGTGACGGCCGCGATCGTGATGCTGCCGCTCACCGGGGTGTCGCTCATCGTCGCGCCCGCGTCGCTGCTCGTGATCGCGGCGGTGCTCGCGGCCGGGATCGGCATCGTGTGGCTCGGGCTCGTCGCGACGCGGCCCGTGCTCGATCGGGCCGCCCTCGTAACCGCGGGTTGAGCGGGTTTCGAGACGGCGCTTCGCGCCTCCTCAACCCGCGGGCTGCGCGGGTAGGGTCGAAGCATGACTGACGGGTCCATCGACGAACGGGATGCGGCGATGAGCGAGCTGCTCGGCATCCGCTCGAGCATCGACAACATCGACGCGGCCCTCATCCACCTGCTCGCCGAGCGGTTCAAGTTCACCCAGCAGGTCGGCCGGCTGAAGGCCGAGCACGGACTCCCGCCGAGCGACCCCGAGCGCGAGAAGCGGCAGATCGCCCGCCTGCGCGCGCTCGCCGTCGACGCGCACCTCGATCCGGCCTTCGCCGAGAAGTGGTTCAACTTCGTGGTCGCCGAGGTCATCCAGCACCACGAGGAGCTCGCCGGCAACGGCGCATCCGGCGACGGCCTGTGAGCCGGTACCCGCTCCCCCTGCCCCAGCAGACCGGCCGGCGTTACCTGGTCACGGGTGCGAACCGGGGGCTCGGATTCTTCACCGCCGCACGGCTCGCGGCCGCCGGCGCGCACGTCGTCCTCGGCGGGCGCAGCAGCGAGCGACTGGATGCCGCGTCGGCGGCCATCCTCGGCGCCCGGCCCGCGGCATCCGTCGAGACCCTCGTCATCGACACGTCGTCGCTCACCTCGGTCGACGCCGGCGCCGACCGGCTGCTCGCGGAGGGACCGCTCGACGGCGTCGTCGCCAATGCCGGCATGGTGCACACGCCGCAGGAACGGCAGGTGTCGGTTGACGGCGACGAGCTGGTGCTCGCGACGAACGTGCTCGGCCACTTCACGCTGCTCGGTCGACTGCTCCCGCACCTCGCGACGGATGCCCGCGTCGTCTGGCTCGGCTCGCTGTCGACGATGCTCTCGACGTTCCGGGTCGACGACCTGCAGCTCGAGCGCGGCTACGACAGCTGGCGCGCCTACGCCCAGTCGAAGATCGCGGCGCAGTCGGTGGGGTTCGAGCTCGATCGGCGGCTGCGCGCGGCGAGCCTGCCGGTTGCGAGCGTGGTGGCGCATCCGGGCTACTCCGTCTCGGGCCGCACGCCGACGGTGCCGGGCGTCAACGAGCCGACCCGCGGCACCCGCTTCGCCGATTCACTCCAAACGCCCTGGGCGCAGGGCAAGCACCGCGGCGCCGAGGTGCCGCTGCACGCGCTGACCGCCGCCGACGTCGAGGGCGGCCAGTTCTGGGGACCGAAGTACCTCACGCATGGGATCCCCGCCCTGCAGCGGCCGACGCGGGTGTCCTCCGACCCGGCGATCGGCGCGAGGGTGTGGGCGTTCGCGGAGCAGGCGACGGGTCGCCCGTTCCGGGTGCCGACGGGTGCCGCCTCATGACGCTCGAGCCCCAGAAGCGCCGTCGCCTCTCGCCGCGCACGCGGCTCGTGCTCGCGCGCATCGTCGTCGTGGTCGGCGCCGGCCTCGGGCTCTTCGCGCTGCTCACCGCGCGCTGGGGACTGCTCTTCGCGGCCATCGTCGTCATCGGGCTCGGTGCCGCGATGGGGCCCGCCCGTATCCGCGACTGACCACCCGCACGATGGCCGCCCGACGGCCGCCCGACGGCCCGCACCGCCGCGACTCGTTCACCTGCGCGCAACCCCCGCTTCGAGTGTCGTTGGCGACCGCTGCCTAGCGTCGGGGAAAGGTATCGCGGGCGGTCGCACCGCGTGGCGGAGCGGCCCCGATGACGGGTCGTCGTGAGGAGGGCCCTGCATGTCCAGGCACAGCACCATCGTGGACCTGTTCGACGTCATCGACGACGCCGACGAGCACGACATCGACCTGCTCGTCGATGCGCTCGGCATCGGCGCCGGTCGCTAGGCCCCCGGGAGTGCACACCGTCCAGCGCGTCGGCGCCCTCGACGTCATCGTGAAGCCCTCGCCCGTCGCCATGGTCTGGAACGAGCCCGGCCGGCCGCACGACGCCATCGCGGCGCCCGGGGTGCGACTCTCGCCCGGCGAGGCGCTCGTCGAGGTGGAGCTCGCCACGGTCTGCGAGTCCGACGTGCGCATGGTGCGTGGCGAGCGGCCGGTCACGACCCCGCTCGTGCTCGGCCACGAACAGGTCGGCCGCGTGGTCGCGATCGGCGAGGGGGCCATGCGCTCCGACGGCGTCCCGCTCGAGCTCGGCGACCGGGTCGTGTGGTCGGTCACCGTCAGCTGCGGCGAGTGCGACCGCTGCCTGCGGGGCCTCCCGCAGCGGTGCCGCTCCCTCGCGAAGTACGGCCACGAGCGCGTGCATCGGGGCTGGGAGCTCTCGGGGGGATTCGCGACGCACGTCCAGCTCCGCGCCGGCACCGAGGTCGTGCGCGTCAGCGAGGAGGTGCCGAGCCGGGTGCTGGCGCCGGCCTCGTGCGCGACGGCGACGGCCCTCGCCGCGCTCGACGCGGCATCCGCTCGGGTGGATCTCGCAGGCGCTGGGGTGCTCGTGACGGGCGCCGGCCTCGTCGGCATCACGACGGCGGCGATGGCGCTCGAGGCGGGCGCGCAGGTGGTCGTGTCCGACCCGGATGCCGCCCGGCGGGCGTTCGCGCGGGGGTTCGGCGCGCTGACGGCGGACCCGGCCGCACGTCCGCCGTCGCCAGAACGGCTGGCCACCGCGCTCGCGACCCTCGAGGCGCGCGGCGTCCCCGAGGTGCTCGTCGCCGTCGAGACGACCGGGGTCCCGAAGTCCGTGCACACCGCGGTCGGCGCGCTCGGCGTCGGCGGCATGGCCGTGCTCGTCGGCAACGTCCCGCCCGGGTCCGAGGTCTGCCTCGACCCCGCGTCGCTCACGAGCCGGCTCGTGACGATCTCTGCGGTGCACGACTACACGGGCGCGCAGCTGCGACGGGCGGTCGCGTTCCTCGAGCGCGCGTGGCGGAACGTGCCATTCGACGAGCTCGTGGGCGCGACGCATCCGCTCGCCGAGGTCGACGACGCCATCGCGGAGGCGGCGACCGGGGAGTTCGTGCGCGTCGGCGTGGCGCCCGGCCGGCGCCCGATCTGAGCCCGCCTACCGAGCCGGAGGCCGGAGGCTGGAGGCCGGGGCCGTGTCCGGCGTGACGCAGCGGCCCGAGCACGGCAGCATGGGGGGATGATCTCGAGGGAGCTGGCGCGCGAGCTGCGCGACGCGGGGCTGGCGTGGCATCCCGAGTCGGGCGACCGGTTCCAGCTCGACCTGCCCGAGCACGTGGAGCCCGACGTCGAGGCCGACGTCTTCACGGTGAGCGAGATGACCATCGAGGCGCGCCGCTATCCGACGGGCACGATCCTCGCGTTCAACGGCACCACCGAGTGGGCGCTCGACTCGGTCGCGCTCGTCGACGCGGTGTGGCTGCCGCGCGAGGACCAGCTGCGCGAGCTCCTGCGCGCCACGTTCCGCTCGCTCACCCGCCTCGACGACACGTTCGCGGTCGACGTCGAGCTCGGCGGCGAGCCGCGCCGCTTCGAGCACCCCGAGGTCGCCGAGGCCTACGGCATGGCCCTGCTCGAGCTCATCGGCAGGTCGCGATGACGGATGCCGCGGGCCCACCGGGTCCGGCACCGGATGCCGCGCCGGCCCTCGCCCGCGCCCGCGAGCTGCTGGTCGGAGCCGCGGCGACACTGCGCGACGGCGGAGCCCGCCGCGAGACGCTCGCCGAGCTCGCACCCGCCCGCCGCGTGCTGGGGATGCCGCGCCCTGCCCGGATGACGCCGATCGGTCCCGTGTGGCGGCTGGGCGTGCTCCTGCTCGACGAGTCCGGTCGCGCGTACGCCACCGGACACGTGGTGCGCGCGGAGCGTGCCGCCCGCAAGAGCGTCACCGCGGAGGCGGTCGCGCAGCAGCGGGCGTGGCGGGCCGCGGCGGTGAAGGGCGGGATACCCGAGGGTGAGACCGTGGACTTCGATGCTCCGGCCGTGGACCTCGACGAGCTCGGCCGGCTCGGGGCATCCGGCCCGCTCGTGCTGCTCGACGACGTCGTGCGCGTGCGCTGGAGCCCGGCGCAGCCCGATGCGCTCACGCCCCTCGACGCCTACCTGCGCGACCGGGTCGACCTGCTCGTGCACCCGCCCGAGGGGACCTGAGATGGGCTGGTACCGATCGCCCGGGTTCCGGGGGCTGGCCATCGCGGCGAGCGACGGTATCATCGGCACCGCCGGCGTGCTGCAGGGCTTCGCCGGCGCCGGCGCCTCGAGCTCGACGCTGCTCGTCGCCTCGATCTCGGCCCTCGTCGCCGGGTCCGCCGCGGGTTTCGGGTCGAAGTACGCCGAGCTCGCGGCCGATCGCGACGCCGAGCGGGCCGTGATCGCCGACGAGGAGCGCGACCTGCACGAGGACTCCTCCGACGAGCTCGCCGAGCTGACCGCGCACTTCGAGGAACGCGGTGTCGAGCGGGACCTCGCCCGGGCGACCGCGGAGCAGATGTTCGCGCACGACGCGCTCGCCGCCCAGCTCGAGACCGAGCACGGCATCACCGCGCGGACGGGAGCGGCCGGCCCCTACCTGGGCGCGCTCGCCACCGCGCTCGCGTTCGCCGTCGGCTCGGCGCTGCCGCTCGCCATCCTGCTCGCCTACCCGGCGGCCTGGGAGACCTGGGCCGTCTTCATCGCCGTGCTGATCTCGTTGGCGATCACGAGCGTGCTGATCGCGATCTCGGCCCGGACGTCGGTGCCCCGGGCGCTGGCGCGCACCCTCACGCTGGGCGCGGCGACCATGGCCCTCAGCTACCTCGCGGGCGTGCTCGTCTTCTGAGTCACCGAGCCGTCGCCGCCCTCCGGCGCGCTCCCCCTGCGCCGGATCACGGCGACGATCGGCACCAGCAGCACGGCCCCGACGAGATACGCCACCAGGTCCATCGGGTCGAACGAGCTGCCGAACACGAGGCGGGCGAGCGGCACGACGTCGACGATCGCTGCAGGGATTCCGGTGAGCTGCAGCAGCTCGATCACCGTCGCGAAGGCGACGGCGATCAGGGCGACCGCCGGCCCGGTGAGCGACGGACGGATCAGCAGCGCCAGCAGGCCCGCGAACACGACGTAGAGCGCGCTGCCGAGCAGGTCGATCACGAGCGACCGGTCGAGCAGCTGCAGCCCCAGTCCGAGTGCGAGGCAGGCGACGGCACCGATGACGGCGCGCACCCGCACGGCGCGCGACGACGCGATCGCGGACGCGGGCGCCGCCGGGCGGGACGGACTCACCGGTCGTCGCCGTCGGTGCGCGACGGGCGCACCTCCGACTCCTGGATCGACTCGATGACCGAGTCCTGGAGGCCCTTCTGGCCCGTGTGCAGCTCCTGGTAGGTCTCGCCGGCGCCCATGATCGGCCCGAACGCGGAGCGCAGACGCTGCCCGCGCGGCGCCTGCACCGCGCGGATCGTCATGCCGACGACGAGGGCGAGCACGAAGAGGAGCGAGAGTGCGGTGATCACGGCTTCCATGACACGATCCTCAGAACCCGTACGCCGTGATCACGGGAAGCTTGCCGGCGACCATGCCGTCGAGCACGAAGCGCTCGTGGTGCACGACGTTCGCCGGCAGGTCGTCGAGGTCGAACCAGCGGATCTCCTCGGCCTTCGGCTCGAGCAGGCGCGGCTCGCCGGTCCACTGACGGCAGGCGAAGAAGAAGTCGACGCGCTGGTCGATGGCGGCCGGCGATCCGGTGCGGTGCATGGTGGTGAGCGGCGTGAGCGCTCGGGGCTCGATGGCGACGCCGATCTCCTCGGCCGCCTCGCGGATCAGTCCGTCGAACACCGACTCGCTCGCCTCGACGTGGCCAGCCGCCGAGGCGCCCCACCAGCCGTCGTAGTATCCCGTGCCCGCCCGGAGCTGCAGCAGCACGCGTCCGCCGTCGAGCAGGAACACGTAGGCCGCCGGGATCACCGTGAAGCGACCGTGCTCCGCGGCGTAGCCCGCCGTGTAGTGCTGTCGCTCGTCGCTCATCGCCGGATCCGCGCGCCTGTCAGTGCCGCCGGGTCAGTACCCGACGACCGGGCCGAACGCGTCGGCGAGCGGGGCGCGGTTGACGCGGCGCAGCTCCTCGACCGGCACAGTGAACAGGCCCTGCACCTCGAGGGCGCCCGACGCGGCATCCGTCACGCCGATGCGACGCACCGGGTAGCCCCGGCCCTCGCAGAGGCCGCGGAACTTCACGTCGTCCTCGCGGGGCACGGTCACGATCACGCGACCGGTCGACTCGGAGAAGAGCGCCGTCGCGGCGTCGATGCCGGCGTCCTGGAGCACCTCGTCGAGGACGACGCGCGCGCCGACGCCGAAGCGGCCGACCGCCTCGGACAGGGCGACCGCGAGGCCGCCATCGCTGAGGTCGTGCGCCGAGTCGATGAGGCCCTCGAGCGCGGCCGCGTTGAGCAGCTCGGCCAGGTCCTTCTCACGACCGAGGTCGACGGCCGGCGGGCGACCGCCGAGGTGGTCGTGCACGACGCCCGCCCAGGCGGAGCCGTCGAGCTCGGCCGACGTGTCACCGAGCAGGTAGATGTTGTGGCCGTCGTCCTGCCAGCCCGAGGGGATGCGGCGGGCGACGTCGTCGATCACGCCGAGCACGGCGATCACGGGCGTCGGGTGGATCGGCACGTCGCCGGTCTGGTTGTAGAACGACACGTTGCCGCCCGTGACGGGGATGCCGAGCTCGAGGCATCCGTCGCTGAGGCCCTCGACGGTCTCGGAGAACTGCCACATGACCTCGGGGTTCTCGGGGGAGCCGAAGTTCAGGCAGTCGCTGACGCCCATGGGCTTCGCGCCGGTCACGGCGACGTTGCGGTACGCCTCGGCGAGGGCGAGCTTCGCGCCCTGGCGCGGGTCGAGCTGCGAGTAGCGGCCGTTCGCGTCGGTCGCGACCGAGACGCCCAGGCCCGACTCCTCGTCGACGCGCACCATGCCGGCGTCGTCGGGGTGGCTGAGCGCGGTGTTGCCGAGCACGTACTTGTCGTACTGGTTCGTGACCCACGCGGCATCCGCCTGGTTGGCCGAGCCGACCAGCGCCATGAACTGGGCGCGCAGGGCGTCGCCCGACGTCGGTCGAGGCAGGCCGGATGCCCCGTCGGCCTGCAGCGCGTCGAGGTACGACGGGTAAGCGACCGGGCGCTCGTACACTGGGCCGTCGACCGCGACCGTGCGCGGGTCGACGTTCACGATCTCCTCGCCGCGCCACGTGATCGAGAGGCGGCCGGTCTCGGTGACCTCGCCGAGCACGCTCGTCTCGACGTCCCACTTCTCGACGACCTCGAGGAAGCCCTCGAGCTTCTCGGGCTTCACGATCGCCATCATCCGCTCCTGGCTCTCGCTCATGAGGATCTCCTCGGGCGTGAGCGTGGGGTCGCGCAGCAGCACCTCGTCGAGCACGATCGACATGCCGCCGTCGCCGTTGGAGGCGAGCTCGGAGGTCGCGCACGAGATGCCGGCGGCACCCAGGTCCTGGATGCCCTCGACGAGGTCGCCCGCGAACAGCTCGAGGCAGCACTCGATGAGCACCTTCTCGGCGAACGGGTCGCCGACCTGCACCGCGGGGCGCTTGGTGGGGCCGCCCTCGGCGAACGTGTCGGACGCGAGGATCGACGCGCCGCCGATGCCGTCGCCGCCCGTGCGGGCGCCGAAGAGCACGACCTTGTTGCCGGCGCCCTTCGCGTTGGCGAGGTGCAGGTCCTCGTGGCGGAGCACGCCCACCGCGAGTGCGTTCACGAGGGGGTTGGCCTGGTAGGTCGGGTCGAACCACGTCTCGCCGCCGATGTTCGGCAGGCCGAGGCAGTTGCCGTAGAAGCTGATGCCCGCGACGACGCCGTGCACCACGCGCGCCGTGTCGGGGTGGTCGATGGCGCCGAAGCGCAGCGCGTCCATGACGGCGACCGGACGTGCGCCCATCGAGATGATGTCGCGCACGATGCCGCCGACCCCGGTCGCAGCGCCCTGGAACGGCTCGATGTACGACGGGTGGTTGTGCGACTCGATCTTGAAGGTGACGGCCCAGCCCTCGCCGATGTCGAGCACGCCGGCGTTCTCGCCCATGCCCACCATCAGGTGCTGCTTCATGTCGGGCGTGACCTTCTTGCCGAACTGGCGCAGGTAGATCTTCGACGACTTGTAGGAGCAGTGCTCGCTCCACATGACCGAGTACATCGCGAGCTCAGCGCTCGTGGGACGGCGGCCGAGGATGTTGCGGATGCGCTCGTACTCGTCGGGCTTCAGGCCGAGCGCCGCGTACGGCTGCTCCTTCTCCGGGGTGGTCGCTGCGACCTCCACGGTGTCGAGCACCGGAGTCGTCGGGGCAGCGGTCGTGGCGGCGGTTTCGGTGGTCACGGGTGGCGAGCTCCAGGGAACAGCGGCGAGCGGATGCCGCGGGCGGATGCCGGACCCAACGAGTCTACCCGGCGTGCTCACGTGAGCACGCCGGGCGGACCGAGCGCTCCCGAGCACCCCCGGGCCGCCGACTGCCGCGATAACGCCCGGCCTCTCAGCCAGCCCGGGCCGCGGCGCGGTCTGCGTTTCTCAGGAGATCTGCGCGGCTCGGCGGCCGAGGTCGGGCGAATCTCCTGAGAAGCGTGCGGTTGCGACCCCGTGGTCCTGAGAAAAGCGTTCGTGCGGCGGGTCACTCCTCCCGCGAGAACGCCGCCGCGCGCTCCACCTGGTCGCGTGTCAGCGCGACGCCCGTGTAGCGCTCGAACTGCCGCGCGGCCTGCAGCGCGATGACCTCCGCGCCCGTGATCACGGGCTTCCCGGCTGCGCGGGCGGCGAGGATCAGCGGGGTCTCGGCGGGGAACGCGACCACGTCGAAGACGGTGTTCGCGCGTTCGATGAACTCGGGCGCGAACGCGAGTGCCGCGGCATCGGCCCCATGCATGCCCAGGGGAGTGACGTTCACGATGATGTCGAAGTCGGGCTCGGGATCGTCGGCGACCCAGTGGTAGCGGTACTTCTCGGCCAGCGCGCCGCCCGCGTCGGCGTTGCGCGCCACGATGCTGAGGTCGGTGAAGCCCGCGCCGCGGAACGCCGCCACGACGGCCTTCGCCATGCCGCCCGAGCCGCGCACCAGCACCCGCTGCGCCGGATCCAGCTCGTGCTCGGCGATGAGCTGCGCGATCGCCTCGTAGTCGGTGTTCGACGCCGACAGCACGCCGCCGTCGTTCACGATCGTGTTCACCGACTCGATCGCCGCGGCCGAGGGCTCGACGATGTCGACGAGCGGGATGACCGCCTCCTTGAACGGCATCGACACGGAGCATCCGCGGATGCCGAGCGCGCGGATGCCGCGGACGGCCCCCTCGATGTCGTCGGTCGTGAACGCCTTGTAGATGAAGTTCAGGCCGAGCTCGTCGTAGAGGACGTTGTGGAAGCGGGTGCCGAGGTTCGACGGGCGGCCGGCGAGCGAGATGCACACCGACATGTCCTTGTTGAGGATGGGCATGCGGTCCATTCTCGCGCCCCGCGCGAACGGCGGCCACGCCCGCTCGCGAGCCGGCGGGCGACGCCTACGCCTCGCGGCCTCCGGGCGGGCCGATGACCAGCAGCGCGGAGAACACGACGGCGATGCCGATGACCGCCGCGACGGTGAGCAGCACCGGGCGGGCGAGGAACCAGCGCAGCATCCCGTTCACCCAGGAGGCGTCGGCCGGGTGCTCGCCCGCCTCGCGGCGCCACTCGCCCTCGAGGCGGCCGCGGCGCATGAGCCAGACCTCGAACGGGATGGTGGCGTACGGCACGATCGCGGTGAGCACCGCGAACGCGATGAGGCCGAGGTGCCAGCGCTGGTTCACGCCGACGAGCACGGCGGCGAACGCGTACGCGAGGAAGACGAAGCCGTGGATCGAGCCGCCGACGAGCACGGCCGCGTCGACGCCGGCGGCGTACTTCAGGATCATGGCGACGATGAGGATCGTCCAGGTGACGGCTTCGGCGAAGGCGAGTGCGCGGAAGAGGCGCTTGGGTGACACATGGGCTCCAGGGTTCGGGGTCCTTCCATGGTGCCAAGGCCGGCTGCACGTGGCATCCGTCGAAGGATGGAACCGGTCCGTCAGATTCGGCGAGCGCTCCGGTCCCCTGCGGCGTTACGATGTCCGCGAATCGGGGAGGCCGACATGACGAGCAGCAGCGACGAGCAGCACGCGGCGCGCGTCCCCGACGAGGAGCGCACGCCCCGTCACGCTGCGCAGGCGGCGTCCGAGACCGTGGTGAAGCGAGCCACCCTCATGCTGCGGGCGTATCGATCGGAGTCCGCCATCTACGGCGTGGTGCTCGTGAGCTCGCTCATCGCGATCGGCTGGCGCGAGGACACCGACCTCCAGGTGCTGGTCTTCACGCTGGGTGCGGTCGTCGTCTTCTGGCTCGCCCACGTCTACGCGGGAACGATCGCGCGCGAGGAGTCGGAGGGGCCGCGGCTCCGCGGGATCCTGCTCGCCGCGCGCTCCTCGGCCGCGCACACGGCGGGGATGCTGCTGGCGATGGTGCTGCCCACGATCTTCCTCGGCCTCGCCGCCCTGAACCTGCTCGACGAGTACCTCGCGTACTACCTCGCCCTCTGGGTGGGGGTCGCCGTGCTCGCCGTGATCGGCTGGTTCGCCGCCCGGCGCCGCGGTGGGCACTGGGGCTGGTGGCTCCTGAGCGCCGTGGTGACGGCCACCCTCGGGCTGATCGTGATCTGGCTCGGCTCGCTCGTCCACTGAGCTCCGCAGCGGATGCCGCGGCGCCGCCCCGAGGAAGGGAGACACCCATGGCGAAGCACGATCCCGACGTGGACGCCTGGTTCGACCGCTACGACAACCCGCAGCGCGAGCTCGTGCTCGCCGTGCGCGAGGCGATCCTCGATGCCGACGACCGCGTGAACGAGGTCATCAAGTGGCAGGCGCCGACGTTCACCTACAAGGGCAACATCGCGTCGTTCTACCCGAAGACGAGGACCCACGCGAGCCTGATGTTCCATCGCGGCGCGGCGCTCCCCGATCCTGACGGGCTGCTCGAAGGTGAAGGCGACGTGTCCCGCATCGCGCGCTTCCTCGACGCCGACGACCTCGTGGCGAAGCGGAATGCGCTGCAGACGCTGATCCGGGCGTGGATCGCGCAGCAGGACGGCGGCTGACCGCCGCTCCTCAGCGCCCGCGCTGCTGGTCGAGCCCGATCAGGAAGCCGGCGTTGCCGCGCAGCGCCGCCTCGTAGCGGAGCACGTCGGGCGTTCGGATCTCCGCCGCGACGAGGGCGAGCAGCTCGCCGACCGCGCCGTCGCTGCGACCGGCCGCGTGCAGCGCGAGCGCGTGGAACGCCCTCACCGAAGGCGACTCGGGCCACCCCGCCAGCGCGCGGTCGAGCGCGGCCACCGAGTCCTCGTGGCGTCCGAGGAGGCGCAGGGTGCTGCCGTACTGCAGGAGGCACTTGCGCAGCGCGTCGCCCGACAGGCCGGCGGCCATCGCGGCCTCGTAGTAGCCGAGCGCTTCCTGCTCCTGTCCGTCGGTGTCGTACGAGCCGCCGACCTCGTAGAGCACCTCGGGCTGGTTCGGATGCTCCGCGAGCAGCGCGAGGAACGCGTCGATGGTCGGCTGCATGTGCTCGCGGTCGCGCTTGCCGAAGAGGTCGGCGATCGTGTCGGCGAGCTCGGGCGTGAGCGGCTCGGGGGATGCGTCGGCGGGGGTCATCCCCTCATCCTGCCCCGGCCCGTGGTCACCTGCGCCGAACTCATCGCCGGGATTCCCCCGCGCGACTCGGCCGATCACGATCCGTCGTCGTCGAGGTCACCGCCGGGGAACTGCGGGATCTGGCCGTCTCCGGGGCGCACGCCGTCGGGGAAGCCCGGACCGTTCACGCTCATGCCGGGCCCGCCGAGCCGGTTGAAGAAGGCCGTCGCGTTCCCGGCGACGAACCCGCTGGCGAACGAGAGCACTGCGATGAGCACGGCCGACACGGCCAGCACCCAGGCGCGGCGGTACCACGGGGTCTTCTCCGCAGGGGGCGCGGGCGCGGCGCCGGGCGATGAGGCGACGGATGCCGCGGCGTAGGGCTGGGGCGCCGTGTACGGCTGCGGCGTCGCGCCGGCAGGTCCGGTCGGGTACTGGGGTGCGGTGGCGGTCATGAGGTCCTCCGGCGAGGCGGGGCGGATCCCCGCGGCTCCCCGAAGCATCCGGCCCGTCGCTATGCGCCGCCCATCAACCGGCAATGGAGGGCCCACGAATGCACGCGCCGCGAATGGCGCCGTCACCGATCACGGCGCCGCACCGCGGCATCCGCTGGCCGGGCTTATGCCTCGACGAGCGCGCGCTGCACGACCGAGGTGAAGAACCCGAGTCCGTCGACGCCGGACCGCATCGCGGCGGGGGTGTCGGGGCCGAAGCCGGGCTCGACCGCGTGCTCGGGGTGCGGCATGAGGCCGACCACGTTGCCGCGGGCGTTCGTGATGCCGGCGATGTCGCGCAGCGAGCCGTTGGGGTTCACGTCGACGTAGCGGAACACCACGCGGCCCTCGCCCTCGAGGCGGTCGAGCGTCTCGTGGTCGGCGATGAAGCCGCCCTCGCCGTTCTTCAGCGGGATCGTGATCTCCTGGCCGGCCTCGAAGCCGCTGGTCCAGTCGGTCGACGCGTTCTCGACGCGCAGCACCTGGTCGCGGCAGATGAACGAGCCGTGGTCGTTGCGGATGAGGCCGCCCTCGAGCAGGTGCGCCTCAGTGAGCATCTGGAAGCCGTTGCAGATGCCGAGCACGGGCAGGCCCTTGTTCGCGGCATCCACGACCTCGGTCATGATCGGGCTGAGCGACGCGATGGCGCCGCAGCGCAGGTAGTCGCCGTAGCTGAAGCCGCCGGGCAGGATCAGCGCGTCGACGCCCTCGAGGTCGTGCGAGCCGTGCCAGAGGGCCACGGGCTCGGCGCCGGCGAGACGCACGGCGCGCTGGGCGTCGCGGTCGTCGAGCGAGCCGGGGAAGGTGATGACGCCGATGCGCATGGGGGCCGGCCTCAGTGGGTCTCGCCCGCGGGCGCGACGTAGCCGGTGTCGGCGTGCTCGGATGCCGCGTGCGCGGCCTCCTCGGCGAGCTCGACGTTGGACTGCTCGTAGTGGATGCCGACGACGTCCTCGATGACCGAGTTCGAGAGGATCTCCTCGGCGATCTGCTGGACCTGCGCCTTGAGCGCGTCGTCGACGGGCCCGTCGACGGTCAGTTCGAAGCGCTTGCCGATGCGCACACCGGTGAATCCGGTGCGGCCCGTGCGGGCGAGGGCGCCGGCGACGGCCTTCCCCTGGGGATCGAGCAGCTCGGCCTTGGGCATCACGTCGACGACGATGGTGGGCACCGCGGTTCTCCGTCCGGTGTCGAGGGTGTGGATGCCTCGATTCTATCGGGCGTCGGGCGACGTGCCGTCCGGCTGCACGCCGGCGCCCTCGGGCTCGGCCTCATCCGCATGGCGTGCTGCATGCCTGCCGTGGACGCCGCTGAGGCTCATGCCGAGGACGGTGGCGGTGAGCTCGTGCGTGTCGACTGCCGGCCCCGCCCTCCATCCGCCGGCGGCGAGCTGCTGGAAGCCGATGACCGCCGCGACGACGGCGGCGCCGCGGCGGCGCGCCTCGTCGTCGTCGACGCCGGCGTCGTGCAGCAGTGCGGCGACGTAGGCGACGCGCCGCTCGGTGACGCGGGCGACGACGGCGTCGACCGACTCGGGCGCCGCGTCGAGGTAGAGCGTGCGCTCGCCGCCGCGCTCGCCCATGCGGTCGACGATGACGTCGTAGAGGGCGGCGAGCCGCTCCTCGGGCGTGCCCGCGCGTTCCACGAGGTCGATGACGAAGTCCGTCTCGCTGCGCTCCCACCGCTCCATGACCGCGTTCACGAGGGCGGCCCGATCGGCGAAGTGCCAGTAGAACGAGCCCTTGGTGGCGCCGAGGTCGCGCGCCACGGCCTCGACCCGCACCGCGGCGAGGCCGCCCTCGTTGAAGCGACGGTACGCCGCGCCCACCCAGTCGTCGGCCGAGAAGCTTGCCATGACTGTACGGTACCGTATAGTCTTCCATACGCCCCCGTATGGAGGAACGATGTCCACTCCCGTCTTCTGGTCGATGGCGTTCGACGAGATCGCCGATCCCGACTACGCCGACGTCGCGGTCGGCGTGCTGCCCGCGCACGCGACGGCCGACCCGGCGGCGTGGGCGCGCGCCCTGTTCTCGCTGCGCTCGCTGCCGACGTGGCTCGTCCTGCTCGTGCGCCTGCGCCAGCTGCTCGGCCCGCTCGTGGGCGTGCCCAGGGCGCCGCGCGACCGCTTCGCCGTGCGCTGCGTCTCGGGCGACGAGGTCCTGATCGCCGTCGATCAGCGGCTGCTCGACGTGCGGGTCGGCGTCGGCGTCGACGAACGGCACGGCATCGTGCGGGTGGTCACGGCCGTGCGGCTCAAGGGTCGGCTCGGCCAGGCGTGGTTCCTGCCGGTGCGGGTCGTGCACCCGCACCTCGTGCAGGCGATGATCGCGCGCTCGCGGCGCCGGCTGTCGGGGGTCACCGCGTGAGTCGGCCCGGTCGGCGCCACACGCTCGACCGGGCCGGCGACACTCGGCTCAGCGCTTGAAGATGCCCCGCAGCACGAGCACGACGCCCGCGACGATCGCGGCGCCCACTGCGATCACGGCCACCGGGTTCTCGCGGTAGCGCGCCTGCACGTAGGTGACGCCGTCGTCGGCGGCGGTCTTCGCGTTCGCGTAGGCCTCCTTGGCTTGGGCGGTGACGGCATCGGCGGCATCGGATGCCGCGGCCTTCACGTCGTCGATCACGTCGCCGACGACCGCGGCCACGTGCTCCTTCGCGTCGTTCCCACCGTCGAAGAGCTCGTCGGCGGCGCCGCGGACGGACGCGCTCGCGTCGCGGACGGCGTCGCCGGCCTCGTCGAGCAGCTCGTCGCCGGCATCGCCGACGGCATCCGTCACCTTGTCTGCGGCCTGGCGTGCGGCCTGGGTCGCGTCGGCGATGTTGCGGTCGGTGTCGGTCATGGTTGCACCCTCCTCGTCGTTGCGATCCGGTCATGGTACGCGCGCTGGTCGGGAGCCGTCCGAAGCGGCCGCGGGGCTTGCCAACGCGCCGACGGGGCTGCTAGGTCGAGGTCGGGGTATCCGCGCCCTCATGGTGTGGCGGGCCCCGATGCGGATGCCGCCGGCGCCGACGAGGATACGCCCATGAATCCCGTCGCACAGGTGCTCGCCGCCCTCGAGGCGCTGACGCTCATCGCCGTCGGCATGCTCGAGTCGTTCTTCTTCCGCAGCCCCGAGCTGTACCCGATCTTCCTCATCGATCCCGACGAGTACGACGCCGTCGCACTGTGGACCCGCAACGTGGGCGTCTACAACATGCTCATGGGTCTGGCCGTCGTGGTCGGCCTCGTGCTCGTGCACCGGGCGCAGGTCGCCGCAGGCCGCGCGATCATCCTCACGATCTCCGGCATGCACGTCGTGCTGGGCATCTCGCTCGTCGTCACCGCGCCCGAGCTCTGGCTCTCGGCGGTCTTCGAGTTCGGCCTCGCACTCGCGGTGATCCTCGCGATCGTGCTCGGCGACCGCCGGGCGGCCGCACGCACGCCGTCGGACGCCATGACGGCGGCCTGAGGCATCCGCCCCCTGCGACCGCCCTTCGCCGGGCGGCCCGCTACGCCGCCCTACGCCAGCCCGGCCCGCTCGAGGAGCACGCTCTTCAGCTGGTCGCGCGTGGCCGCGAGGCCGCGGTGCACCTCCTCGAAGCTCGTCGACAGCGGCGAGAGGCCGAGCCGCAGGCCGCCGGGGTCGCGGTAGTCGGGGATCACGTCCTGCTGCCAGAGCCGGGCCGTGACCTCGCGCATCGCCGGATGCTCGAGCGTCACGTGCCCGCCGCGCTCCTCGGACTCGGTCGGCGACGCGAGCGTGACGCCGAGCGGAGCGAGCCACTCGTCGGCGACCGTGATCGCGTACGACGTGAGCGCGACCGACTTCGCCCGGATCGCGGCGATGCCGGCCTCCTCGATCATGGCGAGCGTCTCCTCCATCGCGAGCATGCCCACGATGGGCGGCGTGCCGCTGATGAAGCGACGGATGCCGCGGGCCGGGCGGTACTCGGGGCCCATCGCGAACACGTCCGCGGTCCCCATCCACCCCTGGATGGGCTGGGCGAGCACGTCCTGGAGGTCGTCGCGCACGTAGGCGAACGCGGGGGAGCCCGGACCGCCGTTGAGGTACTTGTACGTGCAGCCGACGGCGAGGTCGAACCCCCAGTGGTCGGCCCGCACCGGCACCGACCCGGCCGAGTGGCAGAGGTCCCAGAGCACGAGTGCGCCGGCGTCGTGCGCGATGCGCGTGAGCTCCTCGGCGTCGGCGAGGTAGGCCGACCGGTAGGCGACGTGCGAGAGCACGACGAGTGCGGTGTCGGGTCCGACGACCTCGGCGAGGTGCTCGGGCGTCACGCCCGACGAGGTGTCGACCTCGATCCAGCGCAGGCGCAGGCCGCGTTCGCGCGCGATGCCGTCGAGCACGTAGCGGTCGGTGGGGAAGTTGTCGCTGTCGACCACGATCTCGCGTCGACCGGGGTCGCGTGCGAGCTGCGCGTCGACGGCCGCGCGCGCGAGCTTGTAGAGCAGCACGGTCGTGGAGTCGCCGATGACGGTCTGCCCGGCCTTCGCCTCGATCACCGCGCGCCCGATGCGGTCGCCGATCTCGAACGGCAGCTGCATCCACGCCTCGTCCCACCCGCGGATGAGCCGCCCGCCCCAGTCCTCGCGCAGGAACCGGTCCATGCGGTCGATCGCAGCGATCGGCGGCCGCCCGAGCGAGTTCCCGTCGAAGTAGACGAGGTCGCTCTCCGCGCCTACGAAGCGCTTGCGGTAGTGTGCGAGCCCGTCGGCGCGGTCCATGCGCCGGGCGTAGGCGAGATGCGGGTCGAGGGTCACAGGGCCTCCAGGTCTTCCATGGGCACGAGGCACGCGGTCGCGAGCCACGCGGGCACCTCGTCGAGGGTGTCGGGCACGGGGCCGGGCACGAAGGTGGCGATGCCCTCGGCGCGGGCCGGGCGGGGCCACGGGTCGGTGATCGCGGCGAGGAGGGCGGGGGCGTCGAGGCCCGCGCCGGCCATGAGTGCGAGCTCGTCGGCGTTCACGCCCAGCGGCTGGTCGCCGTTGCCGAGGTCGGTGCCGTAGAGCACGCGGCCGCCGGCGTCGAGGAAGCGCCGCAGGTTGCCGGCGGCGCGCTCGGAGTCGGGCGTGACGGTGCCGTAGCCGGTGACGAAGAGGGTCGAGATCCAGCGCTGCCCGATCGCGACGGCCCGCTCGAGCAGGGCGTCGTCGACGTGCTCGGTGAACGGCGTGTGGGCGAGCGCGTCGATGCCGGCCTCCACGGCGAGCCGCGTCATCCCGTCGCCCTCGACGTGCGCGACCACGGGCAGGCCCCGCTCGTGCGCGGCCCGCACGATCGCGGCGAGCGTCGTCGGGTCGAACACGGGCCCGACATCGGCGTTGAGCGCGACCTTGATGACGGATGCCCCGAACGCCTGCTGTTCGCTGACCGCGGTCTCGGCGGCACTCGGCAGCGCCGATCGTCCGGCGCGGTGGTCGGCCTCGACCTCGCGTGCGCAGCCGGGCGCCGCCCACGGACGACCGATCGGGTAGCCGCCGGGCGCGGTCAGGAACGTGCCGGCGAAGTCGGCGCGCGGCAGTCCGTCGCGGTGGCGGCGGGCCGCCACGAGATCGAGCGGCGCCCCCAGGTCGAGGATGCCGGCGATCGCGGTGTCGGCGAGCGCGTCGGCGCCGACGAGCATGAGGTGCACGTGGTGGTCGACGAGCGGCGGCAGCATGGTGCCCGTCTCACCGGCGTGGTCGCCGTTGAGCGAGCGGCGCACGGGCACGGCCAGCGGGCCGAGGTCGAGCGCGACGACGGGGGCGACGAACGGGTCCGCGGGGGCGTCGGTCATCGGCTCAGCCCGGGATCTCGGTGCGCACGGCGTAGAGCTCGGGGAAGAACGTGAGCGCGAGCGCGCGCCTGAGGAACGGGGCGCCGCTCGACCCGCCCGTGCCGGTCTTGGAGCCGATGATGCGCTCGACGGTCTTCAGGTGGCGGAAGCGCCAGAGCTGGAAGTTGTCCTCGAGGTCGACGAGCTCCTCGCACGTCTCGTACGCCGCCCAGTGCTCGTCGGGGTTCGCGTAGATCTGCGCGAACACGGGCACGAGGTCGGCGTGGAACGTCCACGCGAGGGTGACGTCGCGCTCGAGCACGTCGGCGGGGATCGGGTAGCCCGCCCGGGCGAGCAGTCGCAGGAACTCGTCGTAGAGGCTGGGCGATTCGAGGGCCCGGCGGAGGATCGCGGTCGCCGCGGCATCCGACTCGAAGACCTGCATCATCTTCGCGTTCTTGTTGCCGAGGACGAACTCGACGGCGCGGTACTGGTAGGACTGGAAGCCGCTCGCATTGCCGAGCACGCCGCGGAACTGCCCGTACTCGGTGGGCGTGAGGGTCGCGAGCACCGACCACTGCTCGGTGAGCGTCTTCTGGATGTGCTTGACGCGCGCGATGCACTTCAACGCGGGTGCGAGCTCGTCGACGCGCAGCAGCTCGCACGCCGTCTCGAGCTCGTGCAGCACCAACTTCAGCCACAGCTCCGTGGTCTGGTGCTGGATGATGAACAGCAGCTCGTCGTGGTGCTCGGGCTGCGATATCGGCCGCTGCGCGGCGAGGAGGGTCGACAGGTCGAGGTAGCCGCCGTAGCTCATGCGGTCGCTGAAATCGGTGACGACGGATGCCTCGATGCGGCGCGTGTTGGCCGCGACGGGCTGCTCGTCTTCGAGGGGTTCGGGCACCCCATCAGCCTAGCCCGCGACGCTTCGTGCGGATCGGGCGCGGCGGGCGCCCCCACCCGGTCAGACCGGCCTGCTGCCCGCCGCGCCGCCTCCCTCTCCCCCAAGAGGGCCGTCCGCCACCGCTCCGATCGAAGCGGAGGCGACTCTCCGAATGATACCCGACAACCGGGCGTACAGTGAACTCGTGAACCCCACTGCGTCGCCGCGCCGCGATGCACGACGCAACCACGAGCGGCTCCTCGTCGAGGCGAGGGTGCTCTTCGGGGAGCGCGGCATCGACGCCCCGCTCGACGAGCTGGCCACGCGGGCGGGCGTCGGCGCGGGCACGGTGTACCGCCACTTCCCGACGCGCGACGCGCTCATCCGCGAGCTCTACGACACCGCCGTCGGCGACCTGCACGACTTCGCGCCCGAGATCGTCGGCGCCGAGACCGGATGGCGCGCGATCGAGCTCTGGCTGGAGCGGCTGGGGGCCTGGGTCGCCGAGTCGCCGTACCTGCCCGCGGTGATGCGGCGGGTCGCGGAGCTCGACCCCGACTACAAGCCGGGTGCCGAGTTCGCCGACACGATGGACGGCATCGTGGCGCGGGCGAAGGCCGAGGGCGCGCTGCGCGAGGACGTCACGGCCGTGGACCTCGGCGTGCTCGTCGACATGCTCGGCTCGATCGGGCAGTACGGCGGCGCCTACCTGCCCTACTGGCGGCGCCAGCTCACGGTCGTGCTCGACGGCCTGCGCGCCCGGCCCGACCTCACGCCGCTGCCGGGCGCCGGGCAATCGTTCGACGCGTTCCACGACATGTCGCACGCGAAGGGGCCGAAGTCGGCCCCCTCGGTGATCGAGTAGCGCCCGGCGGAGCCGGACGCGTATCGAGATCCATGTTCCGCTCGAGCAACATGCGTCTCGATACGCGTCGCCTCCGGCGGCGCTACTCGACGACCGGCGCGTACGCGTCGCCTGCGGCGGCGCTACTCGACGACCGGGCGGCGGCGCTACTCGACGACCGGGCGGCGCTCGGCGCGCACCTCGACGAGGTTCTCCCACGGGTCGTCGAACGCGAGCGTGCGACCGTCGTCGCGCGTCGTGACGTCGTAGTGCGACATCCGCTCGCCGAGCTCGCCGAGGTCGTCGGCCGTCGGCACGACGATCTCGACCTTGCCGAGACCGAGCGCGAGGCCGCGTCGGCCGGCGCCGGCGCTGTTCCACGTGTTCATCGCCATGTGGTGGTGGTAGCCGCCCGCTGAGACGAAGAGCGCGCCGGGCCAGCCGTCGGCGGTCGTCTCGAAGCCGAGGCGGTGCACGTAGAACTCCCGCGCGCTGTCGATGTCGCCGACGGAGAGGTGCACGTGGCCCACCACGGCGTCGCCGAGCCCGAGGCCGGATGCCGCGGCATCCGCCCCTGCCTGGCCGAGGTGCTCGCGCAGGTAGGTGTTCGGGTCGAGGAAGATCGTGGCCATCTCGATCCGTCCGTGCGTCCAGCTCCAGGTGGAGCGGTCGCGGTCGAAGTAGAGCTCGACGCCGTTGCCCTCGGGGTCGGTGAAGTAGAACGCCTCGCTCACGAGGTGGTCGGAGCTGCCCGTGAAGGTGCCGGGGTACTTGGACGCGACGGAGTAGGTGGCGGTCGCGAGCGCCTCGCGCGAGTCGAACAGGATCGCGGTGTGGAAGAGCCCGGCGCTGCGCGGCGACGCGTGCTTGAGCTCGGGGGCGTGCGCGAGGATCACGATCGGCGTGGCGCCGCGTCCGAGTACGGCGACGGGGCCGTCGTGGCTCAGCAGCTGGAGGGTGACGCCGTCGCGGTAGTAGCGGATCATGGCGTCGAGGTCGGCGACCCGCAGCGTCACCGCGCCCATGCCGGTGTCGGCGGCGAGGAGTCCGCCCGACGGAAGGTCATTGGTTGTAGTCACAACTAATGATAACGCGGGACGCCCGAGTGCGCATTCCCGATGGCGTCAGCGTCTCGGGGCCGAGCTCCGCGTCAGAGCCCCAGCGTCAGTCGGTCGAGCAGCGCCCGGTAGCGCTCGGCGGTCTGCTCGACGATCTCGTGCGGCAGCGTCGGCGGGGCCTCGAACGCCGCCTGGTCCCAGTTCGCGGCGAGCCAGTCGCGCACGATCTGCTTGTCGAAGCTCGCCATGCGCGACTCGGGCGTCGTGCCCGTGCGGTACGCGTCGGCATCCCAGTAGCGGCTCGAGTCGCTCGTGAGCACCTCGTCGGCGAGCGTCACGATGCCCGTGTCGCGGTCGGCGCCGAACTCGAACTTCGTGTCAGCGAGGATGAGCCCGCGCCGCTCGGCGATGATCGAGGCGTGCGCGAACGTCTCGAGCGAGATCGCGCGGAGCTGCTCGGCGACGGTCTCGCCGACGAGCTCGACGGTGCGCTCGTACGTGATGTTCTCGTCGTGCTCCCCCATGGGCGCCTTCCACGCGGGCGTGTAGATCGGCTCTGGGAATCGGTCGCCGTTCTGCAGGCCCTCGGGCAGCGGCACGCCGCCGATGGCGCCGGTGGCCTGGTACTCCTTCCAGCCGCCGCCCGTGAGGTAGCCGCGCACGACGCACTCGATGGGGAACATGTCGAGCGTGCGGGCCAGGGTGGCGCGGTCGGCGACCTCGGCGGGGATGGCAGGCAGGTGCAGGCGGTCGTCCTCGGCGTAGGCGAGGTGGTTGGGCACGTCGGGCAGCTGGTCGAACCACCAGCGCGTGAGCGCCGTGAGCATCGCGCCCTTGCCGGGGATCGCGGGCTCGAGCGCCCGGTCGTACGCGCTCACGCGATCGCTCGCGACCACGAGCACGATGCGCGAGAGCTGGAGCGGGTCGCCCGTCCAGGTGTCGTCGTCGTCCAGCGCCTCGCTCGGCACGTACAGGTCGCGCACCTTGCCCGAGTAGACGTGGGTCCAGCCGGGCAGGTCAGCCGTTCCGCTCATGTGTCCGTGCTCCTCACTCCGCGACGATGCGCGGCGGTCACTCCGCGACGCGCGCGGCGATGTCGGTGCGGTACTGCCCGCCCTCGAGGCGCAGGCGGCCGAGCGCGTCGTAGGCGCGGCTGCGGGCCTCGGCGAAGTCCGAGCCCACCGCGACGACGTTGAGCACGCGGCCGCCGGTGGCGATGAGCGGGGGCTCGCCGCCGTCGGCCGCGGTGGCGCCGATGGCCGTTGCGGCGTGCGCCACGTGAACGCCGGGCACGGATGCCGCGTCGTCGAGCCCCTCGATCTCGCGACCGGTCACGGGGGCTTCGGGATACCCCTCGCTCGCGAGCACGACCGTCACCGCGGCATCCGCCCGGAACTCGGGACGCGGCAGCGCACCCAGGCCGGCCGTGGCGGCGGCGAACAGCAGGCCCGACAGCGGCGTCGCGAGGCGCGGCAGCACGGCCTGCGTCTCAGGGTCGCCGAACCGGGCGTTGAACTCGATGACGCGGATGCCCTTCGGCGTGAGGATGAGGCCGGCGTAGAGCAGCCCGATGAACGGGGTCTGCTCCTCGGCGAGCTGCCGCACGGTCGGCAGGGCGATGGTCTCGATGACCTCGTCGACGAACGCCTGCTCGCTGCCGAAGTCGTCGGCGAGCCAGGGCAGCGGCGAGTACGCGCCCATGCCGCCGGTGTTCGGCCCGGCGTCTCCGTCGTGCAGGCGCTTGTAGTCCTGGGCGGGCGAGAGCGGCAGCACGTTGGTGCCGTCGGACAGCAGGAAGAGCGAGACCTCCTGGCCGTCGAGGAACTCCTCGACGAGCACGGGGCCCTGCTGCAGGTAGTGGGTGGCGTGCGCGAGCGCGGCGTCGCGATCGGTCGTCACGAGCACGCCCTTGCCTGCGGCGAGGCCGTCGGCCTTCACGACGTAGGGGTCGCCGAACTCGTCGAGCGTCGCCTCGACCTCGGCGAGGGTCTCGGCGAGCGTGGCCCGGCCGGTCGGCACGCCGGCGGCCTCCATGATCCGCTTCGCGAACGTCTTCGACCCCTCGAGCGCCGCGGCCGCCTTGCCGGGACCGAACACGGCGATGCCGCGGGTCCGCAGGGCGTCGGCGACGCCAGCGACCAGCGGCGCCTCGGGGCCGATGACGACGAGCTCGATGTCGTTGTCGATCGCGTAGTCGGCGACCACGACGGGGTCGGTCGGGTCGAGCGCGATCGTGGTCACGGTGCCGCGGGCCGCAGAGGTCGCGGATGCGGCGATTCCGGCGTTGCCGGGAGCTGCGATGATCTCGTGGCCGGCCTCCTCGTCGAGGAGCGCGAGGATGATGGCGTGCTCGCGCGCGCCCGAGCCGAGGACGAGGATTCTCACCGGTTCAGGCTACCGGATCGGGGTGCGCGCGCCCGGGGCCGGGACCCCGTGTGACGGCCCCCCGCACACCCCTGTGTCACCGGCGTGCGGGAGGATGGAGGCATGGCACGCGCACGCATCGACGACGAGCTCGGACGCGCGGCGTTCGCCACCGTGCGAGCGATCGCGGCGGAGCACGCGGCGGCCGGCGATCGGCTCGGGCTCGCGGCATCCGTCGACCGCACGACCCTCGCGTTCGCGGTGCGCTACTCGCTGCAGCTGCTCGCCGAGCAGGCGCCGGGCGGCACGGTCGAGGTGCGGGTGCCGCCCTACGCCGCGGTGCAGTGCGTGGAGGGTCCGAAGCACACGCGCGGCACGCCGCCGAACGTCATCGAGACGGATGCCGGGACCTGGATCGCGCTCGCCGCGGGCGACCTGTCGTGGCAGGACGCCCGCGACGCCGGGCGGGTGCACGCGTCGGGGCAGCGGGCCGACCTTGCGGACGTCCTGCCGGTCATCCCGGGCTGACGGGTCGATGGCAGGGCCTGCGGCACGGACTCCGACGGCGCCCGGCGATGACACCCTGCGCCGGATGGGACAATGGACGGGTGAGCAACACCGATGACTTCCCCCGCCCCGAGGGCGACGGCGGCGAGCCGCTCGAGACCGACGTGACGGACGACGTCGTCACGGTGCGCCGCGCGCCGCGCTACGGCCGCTTCATCACGCTCGGCGCGCTCGTCGGCGCGGTCGTCGCGCTGATCCTCACGTTCGCGTTCTCGGGCGAGCCCGCGCAGCCCGATCTCCAGCCCGGCTTCGACAAGGGCCAGGTCTTCGGCTTCCTGCTGCTGCTCTGCGGCGTGATCGGCGCCGCGCTCGGCGCGGTGGTCGCGCTCATCATCGACCGCGCCTCGGCCAAGCGCGCGCGGGCCGTCGACGTCGTGCACGAGTCGACGCACCGCATCGACGACTAGCGTCGATCAACTCAGCTGAGCTGCGTCTTCTCGACCCACTCGAGGTACTCCTCGGTGACCGTGCCGGTCACGTAGTCGCCGGTGAAGCACGACAGGTCGAGCCGGTCGATCGACGTGCCCTGCGTGATCGCCGCCTGGAGGTCGTCGACCTCCTGGTAGATCATGTGGTCGGCGCCGAGCTCGCCCGCGATCTCGGGGATCTTGCGGCCGTGCGCGATGAGCTCCTGACGGCTCGGCATGTTGATGCCGTAGACGTGCGGGAACCGCACCGGGGGAGCGGCCGACGTGAACGTCACCTTGTTGGCGCCGGCGGCGCGCGCCATCTCGACGATCTGCTGCGATGTCGTGCCGCGCACGATCGAGTCGTCGACGATGAGCACGTTCTTGCCCTTGAACTCGGTGCCCATGGCGTTGAGCTTCTGGCGCACCGAGCGCTTGCGCTGCGCCTGCCCCGGCATGATGAACGTGCGGCCGACGTAGCGGTTCTTGTAGAAGCCCTCGCGGTACTCGATGCCGAGCTTCTGCGCGACCTGCATGGCCGCGGGGCGCGACGAGTCGGGGATGGGCATGACGACGTCGACGTCGCCCTTGTCCATGTGGGTGGCGATCGTGTCGGCGAGCCGGTCGCCCATGCGCAGGCGCGCCTCGTAGACCGAGATGCCGTTCATGACCGAGTCGGGACGGGCGAGGTAGACGTACTCGAACGAGCACGGCACGAGCCGCGGGTCGCGGGCGCACTGCCGCGAGGACATCTCGCCGTCGAGGGTGATGAAGATCGCCTCGCCGGGCTCGACGTCGCGCACGACCTCGTAGTCGCCGTTCTCGAGCACGAGCGACTCGGATGCCACGATCCACTCGGTCTTGCCTGCCTCGGTGGTGCGCTTGCCGAGGATGAGCGGGCGGATGCCGAACGGGTCGCGGAACGCGAGGAGTCCGTGGCCGGCGATCATCGCGATGACCGCGTACGATCCCTCGACGCGCTCGTGCACCTGCGACACCGCGCGGAACACCTGGTCGGGGTCGAGCTCGAGGCCCTTGATCTGCGACTGCAGCTCGGTGGCGAGCACGTTCAGCAGCATCTCGGTGTCGCTCGTGGAGTTCACGTGCCGACGGTCGATCGAGAAGAGGTCGCTCGAGAGCTCGCGCGTGTTCGTGAGGTTGCCGTTGTGCACGAGGATGATGCCGTACGGCGCGTTCACGTAGAACGGCTGCGCCTCCTCCTCGCGCTCGGCGGCGCCCTTCGTGGTGTAGCGCACGTGGCCCAGGCCGATGTTGCCGAGCAGCGAGCGCATGTCGCGCGTGCGGAACGCCTCGCGCACCTGCCCGCGCGCCTTCGTCATGTGGAAGACGGGGCCGTCGGCGGTCGCGATGCCGGTGGAGTCCTGGCCACGGTGCTGCAGCAGGAGGAGGCTGTCGTAGATCTGCTGGTTGACGGGCTCGGTGGAGACGATGCCGACGATGCCGCACATGCGAGCGATGGCTCCTCGGGGGTGGGGGTGAAGCGTCCGAGCTGGACGTTCCATCCTCCCACACGCGCGCGTGTGAGCCGGCTGAACGGATGCCGCTGCTCACGTGAGCAGCGGCATGCAGCACGGCGCGGCATCCGACGGCGATGCCTATCGCGCGTGCAGCTCGACGAAGTTGCGCAGCATCCGGCTCGGATGCTCGACCGGCCCCAGCTTCGACCGGGCGATGGTGGCGTCGACCTCGTCGTCGGCGAAGTAGCCGTAGCCGCCGTAGGCGTGGATGCGCAGGATGATCCCCTCGAGGTCGAGCTCGGGGTGGAACTGCGTCGCGTAGACGTTCCGCCCGACCCGGAACATCTGCACGGGACAGGTCGGCGAGGAGGCGAGCAGTGCCGCCGAGGACGGCAGGTCCTTGATGGCCTCCTTGTGCCCGACGAACGCGTTGAACAGGCGCGGCATCCCGGCCAGCACCGGGTCGGATGCCCCGGCGTCGGTCAGCGTCACGGGCACGACGCCGATCGGCTCGGTGTAGGTGCGATCGATCGATCCGCCCTGGTGGAGGCCGAGCGGGCCGACGCCGTAGCAGGCGCCGAGGAACGGGAAGTCCCGGGCCACCACCTCGTCGAGCAGGGCGGCGAACTCCGCCTCGACGCGGTGCTGCACCGCCGTCTTCTGCTCGGGCGGGTCGGACGCGTTGAACGGACCGCCGCCGACGAAGATCCCCGACAGCGCGTCGAGGTCGAGGTGCGGCATCGGCTCCGCCTCGAGCCGCACCCGGATGAGGTCGCGCTCGTCGAGCCCGGAGTAGCGCAGGAAGAGCGCGTACTCCGCGTCGGCGGGCAGGTCCTCCGCGCGCGTGGCAAGGAGGACGAATGGCTTCACGGGACCACGATATTCTCGCGGCCCCGCCGCTGTCAGTACCAGGCTGTCTGGACCCGGCCGTCAGTACTCCGACGGCCGCGCGAGCACCGCCATGGTGCACCGCGAGACGCACACGAGGCGCCCCTGCTCGTCGGTGATGCGGATGTCCCACACCTGCGTCGTGCGTCCGCGCGAGATCGGCCGCGCCTCGCCGAGGACCCAGCCCTCGGCGATCGGCCGCACGTGGTTCGCGTTGATCTCCATGCCCACGCAGTAGAACGCCTCGGGGTCGACCGTGAACGTCGAGCCCCAGCTCGCGAGCGTCTCGGCGAAGGCGACGGATGCCCCGCCGTGCAGCACCCCGCCCGGCTGGCGCGTGCGCCCGTCGACCGGCATCCGGCCCTTCAGCGAGTCCTCGGTCAGCTCGGTCAGCTCGATGCCGAGGGTGTCGAGGAGGGTGCCCTCGCGGCGCGAGGTCGCCCAGTCGAGTGAGGGCTCGCCGAACCAGATGCTCATGGGGTCGAGTCTGGCATGCGTGCCGCTCGACGCCGCCACCCGGCGGTGGCTATGATCCGAGCCGAGCGCCACTCGGATCCGGGAGGCTCCGGACCCGAGATGAGGATCGATGTCCCACGACGCCGCCACGACCGATGCGCCAGCGACCCCGGCCGTCGCCGGGAGTGAGGCCGTCTCCGCGGCGCTCGACGAGCTCGCGGCCATCCTCGACCGCAACGGTCGCCCGGGTCGCGCGGCGCAGCTCCGGGCGGATGCCCGCCGCGTCGCCGTCGAGCACGAAGCCGCCTTCGATGACGTGCGTCGGCTCTTCACCGACGAGCCCCGGCTCCTCGGCGTCGAGCTCGCGGACCCCGCCGACCGGCGCGCGTACGAGGATGCGGCGCTCCGCCTGCACGATCACCTCGCCGCTGCGACCGCGCCGGCGGCACCCGCTCCACCCGGTGAGGTGCCTGGCCGGACGCTCGGCATCGTCGGCTTCGTCCTCTCCCTCGTCGGCGGGCTCAGCCTGGTGGGGCTCATCCTCAGCTGGGTCGCCCTGGCGCAGTCCCGACGAGCCGGACACCGGAACCGCCTCGCGGTGGCCGGCGTCGTGATCGGCGGGGCCGGCGTCCTGCTGGCGATCGTCGTCCTGGCCGTGTCGATCCCGACCCTGGCGGGCGTGGTCGAGACGTGTCGCGAGCTCGGACCGGGTGTGCACGAGGTCGGGAACGCGACGTACACGTGCACGCCGACGTCGGCGCACGTGACGGTCCACTCCTGACGCCGGTGCCCCGCGTCTCGATACGCGTCGCCTTCGGCGGCGCTCCTCGACGAGCGGCGTGGGCTACGCGAGCTCGGCGATGATCGGGTGGATGGCGTCGTCGAACGCCGAGGCATCCGATCGCAGCGTGTCGGTGACCGCCACGGTCATGGCGCCGATCCACCACACGCCCTGCGCGGCGAGCGGCACGACCTCGACGTTGAGCTCGAACGAGTGCGCTCGGCGGCCCACCTCGCGTTCATGCTCGGCGATGGTGCCGGCGTAGGCGCGGTAGGAGTCGCCGCGGCGCGATGCCGACGCCGTGCGGTAGTTCTGGTGCGCCCAGTCCGCCCACGCACGTGCGGCCTCGGCGTGCGGCACGATCGCGGCGGCGAGGATCTCCGCCTCGGAGACCGGGAGGGCGACCTCGGTGCCGTACGCGTCGACGAGCTCGAGCGGCACGGGCGATGGATGCACCTCGGGCTCGACCGTCATGGCCCACCACGCGCGCCACTGGCGCTCGAGCAGGTCGTGATCGTCCATCTCGAGTCGTGCGCCGACCGGGCCGACGTCACGAAGCCGGGGGAGCTCGACGGGCGAGGCGATGCCGAGCACCTCTCGGAGGTACAGGGCGAGCAGGACCGCGCGAGACGCGTTCTCGCGAATCACCCACGATGGCGTGCCCCCCGCGCTCATGGGGGCATTGTACGCCGGGCACCTCCGGCTGGCGGGTAGCCTTGACGGGTGACCGACGCGAATTCCTCCTATGCCGCCGCCGGTGTCGACACCCGGGCCGGCGACCTGGCCGTCGAACTCATGAAGGAGGCCGTCGCCGCGACCCACGGGCCCGGCGTCCTCGGCGGCGTCGGGGGCTTCGCCGGTCTCTTCGACCTCTCATTCGCCAAGGACTACGCGCGGCCGCTGCTCGCCACGTCGACCGACGGCGTCGGCACGAAGATCGCGATCGCGCAGGCCCTCGACCGGCACGACACGATCGGCCAGGACCTCGTCGGGATGGTCGTCGACGACATCGTCGTCGTGGGCGCGAAGCCCCTCTTCATGACCGACTACATCGCCTGCGGCAAGGTGGTGCCCGAGCGCATCGCCGCGATCGTCACGGGCATCGCGCGCGCCTGCGCCGAGACAGGCACCGCGCTCGTCGGCGGTGAGACCGCGGAGCACCCCGGCCTCATGGGCGTCGACGACTACGACGTGGCCGGCGCCGCCGTGGGCGTCGTCGAGGCCGACCGCCTGCTCGGCGCCGAGCGCGTACGCGACGGCGACGTCGTCATCGCGATCGCGTCGAGCGGCCTGCACTCCAACGGGTTCTCGCTGGTGCGGCACATCCTCGCGAACGCGGGCCTGACCTACACGGATGCCGCGCCAGACCTCGGCACCACGTGGGGCGAGGCGCTGCTCGAGCCGACCCGGCTCTACACCGGCCCGCTCGTGCAGCTCCTCGAGGACGAGCGGCTCGGGGCATCCGTGCACTCGCTCTCGCATGTCACCGGCGGCGGTATCGCGGCGAACCTCGCGCGCGTGCTGCCGCGCGGCTCGTGGGTCGAGCTCGACCGGTCGACGTGGTCGCCCGCCGCGGTCTTCCGGGTGCTCAACGACCTCGCCGGCACCACGCTCGAGTCGACCGAGGGCACCTGGAACCTCGGCATCGGCTTCTTCGCGGTCGTGGCGGCGGATGCCGCGTCCGACGTCGTGGCCGCCCTCGGCGCGCTCGGCCTGCCCGCGTGGCCTGCCGGCACGGTCACGATCGGTGCTCGCGACCTCGACGGGTTCGAACAGGGCGCCAAGGGCGTCGACGGCGGCGCCGTGCGCCTCGTGGGCGCCTACGCGGACTGACGTTATGCGTGGGGCGGTCTCGATCGGCATCACCGGGCGCACGGATGCCGCGACGGTCCGCACGCTCGCGGCGCTCGTCGAGCGGCTGGGCTTCCACGCCCTGTGGATCAACGACATCCCCGGCGGCGACTCGCTCGCGGGGCTCCGCATCGCGGCGGCGGCGACCACCACGCTCGGGCTCGCGACCGGCGTGATCCCGCTCGACCGCCGTCCGGTCGCAACGCTCGACCTCGCGGGGCTTCCCACCGAGCGCACGGTCCTCGGCATCGGCTCGGGCGGGGCGCGGCATCCGCTCGGGCTCGTGCGCGACGGCATCGCGGCGCTGCGGCAGGCGACGGATGCCGCGGTCGTCGTCGGCGCGCTTGGACCCCGCATGCGACGGCTCGCCGCCGAGCAAGCCGACGGCGTGCTCCTGAACTGGCTCACGCCGTCGGTTGCGGCCGAGGCGACCGCGGAGCTGCGTCGCGACGCGGGCGACCGTGCGGCCCGCAGCATCCTGTACGTGCGCACCATCGCCGACGACGCGGCCCGGCCGGCGCTCGAGGCGGAGGCCCGGCGCTACGAGACGGTTCCCTCGTACGCCGCGAACTTCGAGCGCGCCGGGATCCGCGCGATCGACGCGACGATCGACGACGCGGCCGCGCTCGCGGCGTTCGACGTCGTCGACGAGATCGTGCTGCGCGCGATCACGCCCGACGGCACGCTCGCCGAGCTCGAGCGGTTCGCCGAGACGACAGCACGCTGGCGCGCCGAATCGGCGTGACGACACCGCGGGGGCAGGTCGTCATGATACGTGCGCAGGCAACCCGCGGGAACGCCTCAGGAGACGAGTCGCCGGCTCAGCGGCGGCAGGTGTTCCGCGGGGATGCTGCGACGTCGATCGCGCTCAGGCGCGTTGCTCGTCGCCCGTGACGTAGGTGTCGTCGTCGTCGGAATACTCCGACCATTTCGACATCTCGTCATCGTGCTCGTCATGGTGCGAACTGGTGAGCTCGCGCTCAAGCGCCGAATAGTCGGTGTTCGGGCTGAAGTACTTCAGCTCCCGAGCGACCTTGGTGTGCTTGGCTTTCTGACGGCCGCGCCCCATGCGTGACCCCCTTACGACGTCTGGCCGGGTGGGATGGTCGTCACCCGGCGCTCTCTGATAGATGAAATTCGTCCGACCGCCAGTTTAGCACCGCGGATCGGGCACGGCCTGCGCCGTGCACAACCTTCCGAGCACCCCTCGGACGGGGCGGAACGACGTGCGCGAGCACACAGGATCCCGTGCTGAGATGGTCTCCGTGATGTCGGACCCGGAACGCGTGAAGGTCGTGGTGATCGGCGCCGGGCAGGCCGGCCTCTCCGTCGCCTACTACCTGCGTCGGTTCGAGCTCGTCGCCGACGAGGACTTCGTCATGCTCGACCGCGCGCCCGGGCCCGGCGGGGCGTGGCAGCACCGGTGGTCGTCCCTCCGACTGGGCACCGCGCACCGCGTGAACGACCTGCCCGGCATGGCCGAACTCGGCCTGAGCTTCGACACCGCCGACCGCACGCTGCCCGCCAAGGACGTCGTCGCCGACTACTACGGGCGGTTCGAGCAGCACTTCGACCTGCGCGTGCGGCGCCCGATGAACGTGCGCTCGGTGGTCAACGAGGGCGCCGACCTACTGGTGACCTCCGAGGACCTCGCGCCCCAGCCGATCGAGGAGCTGAAGTCGCGGGGCTTCTTCGGCCGCCGCCGCCGCACGTCCGAGGATTCCGGGGTCCCGCGTCACGGGATCGCGACCCAGTTCCTCGTGAACGCGACCGGTACCTGGGGCTCGCCGTTCGTGCCGTACTACCCCGGCATGTCCGACTTCGCCGGCCGGCACCTGCACACGTCCGACTTCGTCGACGCCGAGGACTTCCGCGACCAGCACGTCGTCGTGGTCGGCGGCGGCACGTCGGCCATCGGCTTCATGCTCGAGCTCGAGGGCGTGGCGGCCGGCCTCACCTGGGTGTCGCGGCGACCGATCGACTGGCTCGACCGCCAGGAGCTCGACCTGGAGGGCGCGTCGGCCGCGGTCGCCCTGCAGGACGAGGCCGCGCGCTCCGGGCGCGCCCTGCCCTCGGTCGTGAGCGGCACGGGCGTGCCGAAGAGCCGCCGCATCGCGGCGGGCATCGACCGTGGCCTGCTCGTCGCCCGCCCGATGTTCCATCGCATCGAGCCCGACCGCGTCGTCTGGGACGGCGACGCGGGCGGCATGGCTCGCGCCGACGCGATCATCTGGGCGACGGGCTTCCGTCCCGAGCTGCGCCACCTGTCGGCGCTCCGGCTGCGCGAGCGCGCCGGCGGCGTCACCGTGGGGCAGGGCGCGTCGTGGAACGACCCGCGCATCTTCCTCGCGGGCTACGGTCCCCAGGCGTCGACCATCGGTGCGAACCGCGCGGGCCGCATGATCGCCCGCCAGATCATGGCGATGCTCTAACCCGGTCGTCGAGCAGCGCCGCCGGAGGCGACGCGTATCGAGACGCGAACACGTGGGGTCTCGATACGCGTGCCGCTGCGCGGCGCGCTACTCGACCACCGGGGTGCGGCGGCGCTGCGCGGCGCGCTACTCGACCACCGGACGGGTCAACGCCTCGTACGACGAGCGAACGACTCGCTCGAGCGCGTCGAGGTCGACCTGCTCGAGGTCCTTCACGTAGAGGCATCCGACGCCCGTGGTGTGCGGGCCCAGGTGCTCGAGCTCGTCGGCGTGCGCGGCGACGCCGTCGTTGAGGTAGATCGTCGTCGCGGGCTTGCGAGGTGCGAACCCTGCGCCGGGGGCGTCGCCCTGGCGACCGCTCTCGTAGTGGTAGTGGTACGTGCCGAACCCGACGATGCCCGAGTAGGCGATGCGGGCGGGCTGGCCCGTGGCGCGCGACATGAGCTCGACGAGCGTCTCGGCGTCGCGACGCCGCACCGGGTTCTCGACGGAGTCGATGAGCTTGCGGACCTCGGGGTCGACGTCGGCCATGCCGCGGAGTCTACCGGCGCGGCTGCGCGGCCGGCTTCTCGGTCGCCGCTCGCCTCGGGATCGGCCGCACCGGCTCGCCGCGACGGTCCTGGCCGGGCAGCGGTCGCGAGCGGCGACCGTAGATCAGGTCCGACGAGTCGAGCAGCCACGGCACCAGCGCGACCGTCACGCCGTGCACGAGCAGCAGCTTCTGGCGGATGCGACGGGCCTTGTGATTGTGCAGGATGTTCTCCCACCAGTGGCCCACGATGTACTGCGGCATGTAGACCGTGATCACCTCGGAGCCGTGCTCCTCACGACGGTTCTTGATGTACTGGATGAGCGGGTAGCTGAGGTCGCGGTACGGCGACGACAGGATCCGCAGTTTCACGTGGATGTTCTGCTTGACCCAGTCCTTCTTCAGGCGCTTGGTCGCGTCGTCGTCGATGGAGACGTGCACGGCCTCGAGGGAGTCGTGCCGCGCCGCGATCGCGTAGTCGAGCGCCTTCAGCGTCGGCTTCTGCATGCGGCCGACCAGCACGATCGCGTGGTCGCCGGTGGCGCCGAACGTCGTCGTGGGATCGACCTCGATCTCCCGCTCGACGTCGCGGTAGTAGCGGTGCACGCCCATCATGAGGAAGAACAGGATGGGCATCATCACGAACACGATCCACGCGCCATGCGTGAACTTCGTGACCGTGACGACGATGAGCACGACCGCGGTCATGGCCGCGCCGATCGCGTTGATGACGAGCGCGCGCATGATCGCGCCCTGCGAGAGCGGCTGGGCGCCGTCGCCGTGCGCAGGCGCCTTCTTCGACGGGCCCTTGGCCGGATGCCGCCGCCGCGACAGCTCGCGCAGCCAGTGCCGCACCATCCCCGTCTGGCCGATCGTGAACGACACGAACACGCCGATGATGTAGAGCTGGATCAACACCGTGAGGTTCGCCTGGAAGATCACGAGGATCGCGATGGCCACGAGCGCGAGGATGATCACGCCGTTCGAGTAGATGAGGCGGTCGCCGCGCGTCGAGAGCGACTTCGGCGCGTAGCCGTCGCGCGCGAGCACCGAGCCGAGCAGCGGGAATCCGTTGAACGCGGTGTTCGCCGCGAGCAGCAGCACGAGGGCCGTCGCCGCCTGGATGACGTAGAACGGGAACGAGTCGCCGCCGAACGTCGCCGCGGCGACCTGCGCCATCAGGCTCGGCTGCGGCTGGGTGGCGCACTCGGTCCAGCCGATGAGATGGCATGGATCCTCGGCGTAGTGCACATTCGAGATGAGCGCCATCGCGGTGAGGCCCGCGAAGAGGATGATCGCGATGCCGCCCATCGCGACGAGGGTCGCCTGCGCGTTGCGGACCTTGGGAAGGCGGAACGCGGGCACGCCGTTCGAGATCGCCTCGACGCCGGTGAGCGCGGAGCATCCGCTCGCGAAGGACCGCAGCAGCAGCAGGATGACCGCCGCCTGCGTGAGGGACTCGGCCTGGACGCCATAGGCGGCGGACTCCGCCACGGGCGGGTCGCCGAGCGCGGTGCGCGTGAGGCCCACCACGATCATGATGAAGACGCTGCCGATGAACAGGTACGTCGGGATCGCGAACGCCTTCGACGACTCGCTCACGCCCCGCAGGTTCACGGCGGCGAGGATGATGACGAACACGATCGCGAGCTCGACGCGGAACGGGTTCAGCTCGGGGATCGCCGAGATGATGTTGTCGACGCCCGACGCGACCGACACGACGACCGTCATGACGTAGTCGACGAGCAGGGCGGATGCCACGACGAGGCCGGCCTTCTCGCCGAGGTTGCGGTGCGCCACCTCGTAGTCGCCGCCGCCCGACGGGTAGGCCCGGATGAGCTGCCGGTAGCTCGCCACGACCGTGATGAGCAGCACCACGACCGCGAGGGCGACCCACGGCGTGAACGACAGGAACGCGAGCCCGCCCACGAGCAGGATCATGACGAGCTCCTGCGGCGCGTACGCCACGGAGGAGAGCGGGTCGCTCGCGAAGATCGGGAGTGCCAGCGACTTCGGGAGCAGCTGGCCCTCGAGCCGCTCGGTCGGCAGCGGTTCGCCGATGATCCAGTGCTTCGCCGACTTGAGTTCGGCGGGTGCGGCCGTGGCTCCGGCCGGCTTGGGTTCAGCGGGTGTGCCCGCCTCGTTCGTCACGGCGGATGACACTACACCTGCGCAGGCGCAAGTCAAGTCGGTGGACCGGGAGACCCGCCGCTACATCGTTTCAGCGCGTGATCAGGTACATGCCCGCCGCCGCCGCGAGCCCCAGCACGAGGGTCACGACCACGTTGAGGATCGCAGCGCGCCAGCGGCCGCCGTCGAGCAGCTCGACCGTCTCGACCGTCCACGTGCTGAACGTCGTGAGGCCGCCGCAGAAGCCCGTGACGAGGATCAGGCGCAGGTCGCCGTCGAGTGCCGTGCGCTCGGCGAGCCCGATGAGGGCGCCGGCGACGCCCGAGCCGACGACGTTCACGATGAGGATGCCGCCGGGCAGGTGTCCGGGGCGCACCGGGAGCGCACGCGACAGCGCGTATCGCAGGAGGGCGCCGCCGGCCCCCGCGAGGAGCACGGCGACCACGACCACCGGGGTCAGGCCGCCCGTCACAGGGTCTCTCCGGCATCCGTGATCTCGGTGGGCATCGGACGGTGGGCGATGAGCGACCCGATGCGCAGGCCTGCGGCCGCGAGCGCGAGTCCGCCCACGACCGAGACGAGGAGGTAGAGCGCCGCGAGCCACGCCTCGCCCGCTCCGGTCAGCACGATGAGCGAGGCCATGACCGCCGAGAGCGTCGTGAACGAGCCGATGACGCCCGATCCGAGGCCGGCCTTGAACCAGGTCGGGGTGGTCGGCCGCGTCCAGAGCCCGCCCACGAGCCAGCCGAGCACGAACGCGCCGACGAGGTTCACGAGGAGGGTCTCGATCGGGAAGTCGCCGTCGCCGTGGGGGAACGCCAGGTCGCATGCGAGCCGCAGGCCGGTGCCGATGAGGCCGCCGACGGCGACGGCGAGGTAGGCGAGCACCCCTGCAGGCTACGCCCGGGCGGGGGCGAGCTCGACGACCCAGTCGTTCAGGCGATGCACGTTGCCGGGCGTGAGCTCGAAATCGGCCTCGCGGACGAGCGCGAAGCCCGCCTTGCGGCAGACCGCGTTCGACGCGGGGTTGTCGACCCGCGGATAGGCGTGCACGGGCAGGGTGTCGCCGTTGGCGCGCGCCCAGTCGAGCATGGCGATCACCGCGGCCGGCGCGATGCCCTGGCCGCGGTAGGCCTCCTCGACCGACCAGCCGGCCTCGAGCACGTGCTCGCCGTCGTCGTCGCGATCCCAGTAGCCCACGATGCCGACGCCCTCGGGGTGGCCGGGGATCGCGATGCGGAACTGGTGGGCGGTGCCCTCGCGCTGCAGCCGGAGGTAACGCTCGTGCCGCGCGATCACGTGCTCGTCGTCTTCGGGGCCGCCGAGCTGGTCCATGAGCTCGTGTGTGTTGGCCCGGCGCAGCAGGTCGAGGTCACCCGGTGACCAGGGGTGGAGCGTGACATCCGTCATGCCCCCATCACAGCACCGGCCCCCGACACGGCGCGAGGCCGTGCGGGGGCGGTGTCAGCGATCGACCAGCGAGGCCAGCACGTCGGCGCGAACCTGTGCGAGCCGGGCCTTGAGCAGTCCCACCGAGTCGGCGGTCACGGCGCCGCGATGGGCGTGCGTGCGCAGGTCGGTGCGGAGCTGCTGCCGGAACTCGTTGAGCACCAGGTCGGCCTCGTGCACGGCACGGCTCGTGTCGCTGCCGTAGCCCGGCACGTTCGACGCGGCGCTCGCCGAGGTGCTCGTCGCGGCCCGCTTGGCCTCGCGCGCGGCGCTCGCGAGCTCGGCGCGCAGCGAGCGCATGGCGTCGTTCACCTCGGCGCGGACGCCGTCGGCGAGGCGTCGCACCGAGTCGGTCAGGTCGTCCTCGATGGCGTCGAGGTCGTTGCGGCGGGAGTCGACCTCGGCCCGACCGGCGGCCGTGATCTCGTAGACGGTCTTGCGGCCGTCGGCGGTCTTCGTGACCAGTCCCTCCTCCTCGAGCTTCGCGAGGCGGGGATAGATCGTGCCGGCGCTCGGGCTGTAGGTGCCGCCGAACCGGTCGGAGAGGGCCTGGATGAGCTCGTAGCCGTGACGGGGCTGCTCCTCCAGCAGTGCGAGCAGGTAGAGGCGCAGGTTGCCGTGGGCGAAGACCGGCGGGGTCATGCCGACGCCTCGCCGTCGCCCGCGGTCGTGCCGGCCGCGGCGCTCGCCGCACCCGCCGTCGCCGGCGCCTCGCGACGCATGATCGAGATGCTGCCCGACACGCTGTTCGCGCCGAGGTCGAGCCACTTGCCGGCGAGCTCGCCGACCGTGCGCTCGAAGCCCTTGCCGAGCATGCCCTTCACGGTCATGTCGTCGAGGAGCACCGTGCCGCCGACGGTGTTGATGCGGTAACGCGCGCCCGAGCCGGGCTCGAAGCGCACCGTGAGGTCGCCCGACACGGTGTTGCTGTCGATGCGGCTCGGCGTGCTGAACGCGTCGACGATCATGTTGCCGGCGACCGTGTCGGCGTTGAACGAGACGATGTCGCCGGTCGCGACCACGTCGCCCGACACGGTGTGCGCGGTGATGCGGCCCGTGTGGTTGCCGGCCGAGAGCTCGCCCGACACGCTCGAGAGCTCGATGTCGCCCTCGTGGCTGTCGACGACCACGTCGCCCGAGACGGTGCTGAACCGGGCGTCGCCCGCGAAGCCCGACACGAGCGCGTCGCCCGAGACCACGCCGAGCTTCAGCGCGACGCTGCGCGGCGCGAGGATCGACACCTCGGCCTTGGCGCTGCCCACGAAGCCCTTGAACGCCTCGAGGAAGTTGTCCCACCGCAGTTGCGGGTGGTCGATCTCGAGGGAGTCGCCGTCGATCGAGACCATGAGGTCCTTGCCGGTGACGCCCGAGACCTCGATGCGTGCGCCGGGCTCGTCGTGGGCGATCACGTCGACCTTGCCGCCGATCAGGCTCACCTTGAGCTTGCGGACGAGTTCGAGGTCGATGACCCGGGAGTCGCCGGGTGCGATGACCCACTTCTCGATGGCCATGGTGTTCTCCTTCTGCGGGACCGGGGTGCCGGCGGCATCCGTCGCCCTGCTGGTTTTCGCGATATATCGCGTTTGTGATGAGATCACGATATATCGCGTTTGCCACGATTGCAAGCGATCGGATGCCGCATCGCTTGACATTGACGCTGCGTCAATGTCTAGCGTGGATGCCATGGACACGGGAACGAGGGTCGCCGACTGGTCGATCCAGGAGATCGCGAAGATCGCCGGGACGACGAGCCGCACGCTGCGGCACTACGACGACATCGGGTTGCTGCCGCCGACGCGGGTCGGCGGCAACGGCTACCGCTACTACGACGACGACGCGCTCGTGCGGCTGCAGCGCATCATGCTGCTACGCGACCTCGGCCTCGGGCTCCCCGCCATCGCGGAGGTGCTCGACCGCGAGGCCGACGCCGAGCGCGCCCTGCGCCGCCACCTCGAGTGGCTGCGCGAGGAGCAGAGCAGGCTGGCGCGGCAGATCGCGTCGGTCGAACGCACCATCGGAGCACTGGAAGGAGGTGAACGACTCATGGCAGAGCAGATGTTCGACGGCTTCGACCACACCCAGTACAAGGAGGAGGTCGAGGAGCGCTGGGGGAAGGACGCGTACGCGAAGGGCGACGCGTGGTGGCGCTCGATGAGCGCCGACGAGAAGGCCGCATGGCAGCAGCTCGCGGCGCAGCTCGGCAGCGACTGGATCGCGGCCCACGAGCGGGGCGTCGACCCCGCCGGCGAGGAGGCGCAGGCGCTGGCCCAGCGCCAGTTCGACTGGCTCCGCGGCATCCCCGGCACGCCCGGCGGCGGCGCGGAGGGCCCGTCGAGGGAGTACTTCCTCGGCCTCGCCGAGATGTACGTGGCGGATCCGCGCTTCGGCGCCAACTACGGCGGCCAGGCGGGCGCGGAGTTCGTGCGCGACGCGATGACCGCGTACGCCGAGCGCAACCTGTAGTTCGGTCGTCGAGTAGCGCCGCGCGGAGCGCGACGCGTATCGCCCCCGAGGTGTCCCAGCCTCGGGGGCGATCGGCACCCGGTCGTCGAGTAGCGCCGCGCAGCGACGCGTATCGAGACGCAGCACGAGGTCTCGATACGCGTCGGCCTGCGGCCGGCGCTACTCGACCACCGGAACGTGCGGCCGGCGCTCCTCGACCACCGGACCGCGCGGCCGGCGCTACTCGACCACCGGAACGGCGCCCGTGCCTGCGCGGACGCGCGTCCGTCGCGCCTGCACCCGATCCGCCGGCATCCGCTCGGAGCGCCGGATCGCGAACAGCGGGATCGTGTAGCCGCAGAGCGGCCCGATGAGCAGCGCGAAGGCGAGCGTGCCGATGCCGACGTCGCCGCCGAGCAGCCAGCCGGCCGCGAGCACGACGACCTCGATGCCCGTGCGCACGATCCAGATCTTCCAGCCGGTCACCCGGTGCAGGCCCGTCATGAGGCCGTCGCGCGGGCCGGGGCCGAAGTGCGCGCCGATGTAGAGGCCGGTCGCGATCGCGAGCACCACGATGCCGGCGGGCAGCAGCAGCGCGCGGATCCAGAGGTCGAGGCCCGGCGGGATGAGCCACAGGCCGAGGTCGGCGAACGGGCCGACCAGCAGCGCGTTCATGACCGTGCCGAAGCCCGGCTTCTGCCGGATGGGGATCCAGAGCAGCAGCACGACGCCGCTCGTGAGGATCGTGATGAGCCCGAAGTTGAGGCCGGTCTGCTTCGCGATGCCCTGCGTGAGCACGTCCCACGGGGCGACGCCGAGCTCGCCGCGCACGATGAGCGCGATGCCGATGCCGTAGAGGAACAGCCCGACGAAGAGCTGCACGAATCGTCGGACGAGCACGGGCGCGGGATCGGTCGGTCGGCGAAGCATGTCCCAATCCAATTCCATGATTGGCCTGTTCTCATATAGCCAATTCGCCTAAAGTGGCCTTATGGCCGATCTCGCGCTGACCGCGCGTTCCCTCGAGCTCCTCCTCGGCGACTGGCGCGGACCCGGCAGTGCCTACGAGGCGCTCGCCGAGCGCATCCGACTGCTCATCGTCGACGGGCGCATCGCCGTCGACACCCGGCTGCCCGCCGAGCGCGACCTCGCCGAGCGGCTCGGGCTCAGCCGCACGACCGTGACCGCGGCCTACCGGCACCTGCGCGAGCAGGGCAACCTGCACAGCGTGCGCGGGTCGGGCAGCGTCGCTCGCCTGACCGGCGCGCCCGCCATCCTGCCGGCGCCCCCCGAGGCCGAGTACATCGACTTCTCCAAGGCCGCGCCCACCGCACTGCCGTGGCTGCCCGAGATCGCCCGCCAGGCGGTCGAGGACCTGCCCGCGCACCTGCTCGACGCGGGCTTCGACCCGATCGGTGCGTCCGCGCTCCGGCAGGCGATCGCCGACCGCTACACGGCCCGCGGCCTGCCGACCACGCCCGACCAGATCATGGTCACCATCGGCGCGCAGCACGCCATCGCCCTGCTGTCCCGCGCGCTCATCGGCCGCGGCGACCGCGCCGTCACCGAGGTGCCGATCTACCCGCACGCCTACGAGGCGCTGCGAGCGGCGGGCGCCCGGCTCGTTCCTGTGCCGGTTTCGCCGCACGACGTCGACGACGACCTCGACGATCGCGAGGAGACCATGGGCCTCGTGCAGGCCATCCGGCACTCGAATCCGGTCATGGCGTACGTCATCCCCGACTTCCAGAACCCGACGGGCCGCACCATGAGCCGGGTGTCGCGGGCGCGCGTGCTCGACGCCGCCGCCCGCCAGGGCACGGTCGTCGTCGCCGACGAGACCACCGCCGAGCTCTCGATCGACCGCCCGGGCCACTTCCCGCCCATGGCCGCCGACGGGCCGGCCGTGCTCATCGGCTCGGTCGGCAAGACCGTGTGGGGCGGCCTGCGCGTCGGCTGGATCCGGGCCGAGCGCCCGCTCATCCGCCGCCTCCTCGCCGTGCGCTCGCCCGGCGACCTCGGAACGCCCATCCTCGAGCAGCTCATCGTCACGCGGCTCCTGCCCCGCATGGACGAGATCCTCGAACTGCGCCGCGGGCAACTCCGCGCCGGCCGCGACCGCCTCGAGGAGCTCGTCGCCCGCCACCTGCCCGAGTGGGAGGTGCCGCACGTCGACGGCGGCATCGTCACCTGGGTCGGCCTCGGCGCTCCCGTGAGCTCGCAGCTCGCACTCGCCGCCCGCCGCGAGGGCCTCATCGTCGCGGCCGGGCCGCGGTTCGGCATCGACGGCGCGTTCGAGCGCTTCCTTCGCCTGCCCGTCTGCTACTCCCCCGAGACGACGGATGCCGCGGTGCAGGCGCTCGCCCGAGCCTGGCGCTCGCTCGGGCACGTGCCCGTCGGCGAGCCCGAGCCCGAGCTGCTCGCGTCGGTGGTCTGATCCGTCGACTCAGATGACGGCGGAGGCTCCGGTGGCTCCTACCGTCTCGGACTGGGCGTCGCGCGGGGCGGCGATCGACGGGCCGTCGCTGCGACGACGGAACAGCGTCGCCGCGATCACCGCGCCAAGGGCGAAGAGGCCGGCGCCCCACCAGTACGCCACCGTGTAGCTGTGGATCGCGGCATCCGCGAGCACCGCCTCGGTGGGCGGAGTGTGCGCCGCGATGTAGTCGGTGGCCGCCGTCGCGGCGAGCGTGTTGAGCAACGCCGTGCCGACGGACCCGCCGACCTGCTGGCTCGTGCTGACCATCGCCGACGCGACGCCCGCGAACGATCGTTCCACGCCGAAGGTGGCCGTCTGCATCGACGCGGGCATGATCGAGCCCATGCCGAAGCCGAGGATCATGAGCGGCGGCAGGACGTCCACGGCGTACGTGCTCTGCGCGTCGAGGTGGGTGAGGTAGACCATGCCGGCCGAGGCGATGAGCATGCCGATCGGGACCATGACCTTCGGGCCGAATCGAGGCACGAAGATGTTCGTGGACAGCTGGGCGGCGAGCACCAGCATGAGGATCATCGGCAGGAATGCCAGGCCGGTCTGGATCGGCGAGTACCCGAGCGACGTCTGCAGGTAGTAGGTGACGAACAGGAAGACGCCGAACATGCCGGCGCCGGCGATGAACACCGAGATGTAGGCCGCACCGCGGTTGCGGTCGAGCACGATCGGCAGCGGCAGGAGCGGGTGGGCGGCGCGGCGCTGCCAGAGCACGAAGGCGACGAGCAGCACCCCGGATGCCGCGAGCATGCCCCACGTCTGCGGTGCGTCCCAGCCGTCGGTCTCGGCGTTCGAGAAGCCGTACACGAGGAGGAAGAGGGCCGCGGACACGAGCACGGTGCCGGGCAGGTCGAGCTTGGGGCGCGGGCCCGTGCGTGCGACGTGCCGCACGAACAGGGCGGCGCCCACGATCGCGATCGCCGCGATGAACACGTTGATGTAGAGATTCCATCGCCAGTTGAACTGCTCGGTGAGGAATCCGCCGAGCAGGAGGCCGATGGCGCCGCCCGCACCGGCGATGGCGCCGAAGACGCCGAAGGCACGTGCGCGTTCCTTGGGGATCGTAAAGGTGGTGGTGAGCACGGCCAGGGCGGTGGGGGCGAGGAGGGCGCCGAACGCGCCCTGCAGCGCACGGCCCGTGACGAGCACGCCGAAGGTGGGAGCGGCGCCGGCGAGGGCGGACGCGGCGGCGAAGCCGATCAGGCCGATGATGAACGTGCGCTTACGCCCCCACAGGTCGGAGAGGCGGCCGCCCAGGAGCAGCAGACTGCCGAACGCGAGCGAGTAGGCGGTGATCACCCACTGGCGGTCGCCGTCGGAGAATCCGAGGTCGGCCTGCGCGGCGGGCAGGGCGATGTTCACGACCGTCGCGTCGAGCACCACCATCAGCTGGGCGAGGGCCACCGTGGCGAGGGTCCACCACCTGCGTGAGTGGGCGATGGCGGGCGCCTGGGTCTCGACCGGAGCAGAAGTCATACGCGCCACTCTATACGAGACTCGACAGTTTCGGATATGAACAGTTCCTGAAGTAACATGTCAGCAACATCACGCATCACGCGAGAAACGGAGACGACCGCGATGACGCAGCCCGACTCCATGGTCGACCCCGAGCTCGAGGCCTCGACGTCGGCCCCCGCGTCGAAGCTCGGACGCAAGCGCGATCACACCCGCGACCCCGAGATCCTCGACGCGGCGATCGACGTTCTCGCCGAGACGGGCTTCGACGGGATGACGATCGACATGGTCGCTGCCCGTGCCAAGGCCGGCAAGGCCACGATCTACCGGCGGTGGACCTCGAAGGCCGACCTCGTGCTCGACGCCGTGGCATGCATGAAGGCGGGCGAGCTCGACGCGGAGCACCTTCCCGACACCGGGACCCTGCGCGGCGACCTCGTCGCCATGATCCGCCCGCGCTCCATCGAGGAGGGCGAGCGCAAGCTGCGCATCATGGGCGGGCTCTTCGGCATGATCTCCAGCTCGCCCGAACTCGCGGATGCCGCGCACGCCGCGATCATCGAACCCCGGGTGGCCGTGAATCGGCTCTTCCTGCGTCGGGCCATCGAACGCGGCGAGATCCCGGCCGACTGCGATGTCGAGACGCTGGCCGTGGTGACCCCAGCCATGGCCGCGTTCCGCCTGCTGATCCAGAAGCAGCCGATCGACGCCGAGTACCTGCTGTCGCTGATCGACGGGGTGCTGCTTCCCGCGGCCGGCATCGATTCCGGTCGTCCCGTCGCGAGGGTCGGCCCGGGCTCGCACGGCATGCACCTGGCCGTCTCGGAGCCGACCGCCGACTGACGGCGCCGCGGTGCCCCCGGGATCATTCCCGAGGGAGGTGGTGCGGGGCGGCGGGCGGGTGTCTCCGCCGCCCCGCACCTGGCCGCGTTCAGATCGCGGCCGGGGCCGCGCGCGTCGGGTCGCTGCGCGGCCTGGGAGGGGCGAGGCCCGGCACTGGGGGCAGTGCACCGGACCCCACCCGGTCAACGTCGCATCGGGAGCCTCCCGATGCGGAGCTCATAGGCGCCGTGGGGCACGGCGGCGCGGCGGAGCACGGGGAAGCGGCGCGACGCCTGACGTGCCTGCGTGATGGTTCGCGACATGACCCGGTCCTCCCGACTGATCGATGGACTGCTCCCGCGCAGGGAGCGACGACCGCTCGACGCCTGCATCACGGCAGGCGGAGCCGGCCCCGATCAGTCAGGGGTGGTGTCGGTGCCGAAGACCGGCGACGACGGCAGTTCGTCGTCGACCGAGCCGAGCACCAGCGACGCGAGCGCGTCGAGGCCGAACGCGGTGAGTGCCGCGTCCGAGGTTCCGGATGCCCCGGCCGCGCCGGCGCCCGCGCCGGATCCGCCGGTTCCCGCACCGCCGCCCGCCCCGGGCGAGCCCGATGCGGCGGGGCCGTTCGGCGTGCCGTCCACCGGCAGGATCGCGCCGGCCGGCGCGTCGGGGGTGCTCGTGTCGTCGGCGGCGTTCGCGTCGGGATCCGCCCAGGAGGGGGCGTCCACGCCCGCACCGACGCCGGCGACCGCGTCGGAGGTGGGCCCGACCAGCGTCGCGCCGATCGCGGCGAGCGCCGCGGGTTCGGCCGGCCGGGGATCGGCCGAAGCCGCGACGTCGGCCGCGTTCACGACGGCCGGGTGATCGGCCGGCTTGTCGGCGAGCCCCGGCGGCACCGTGTGCTGCGCATTGTTCGTGGTCGAGTTCTCGTTCGCGTTCGCGCGCTGGTTGGAGTTCGCGTTCTGCGAGGCGGGTGCGGTGCGATCGGCGGGCTTGGTGGACTGCCCGGGCGGCACTGCCTTCTCCGTAGCCTGCCACGGCGGGACGGCGTGCTGGGTCGCGCCGCTGCTCGCGGTCGAGCCCTGGTCCGCGTTGCCCTGGTTCGCGTTGCCCTGCTTCGCGCTCGCGTTCGCGTTCTGCGAGGCGGGTGCGGTGCGATCGGCGGGCTTGGCGGCCTGCCCGGGCGGGACCTTCTCCGTCGCCTGCCCCGGCGGGACGGCCTTCTCCGTCGTCGCCTGCCCGGGCGGCACCGCCTTCTCCTTCGCCTGCCCCGGCGGAACGAAGCCGGCGTCACGACCGGGTGCAGCCGTTGCGGCAGTGGCGGGCTCGGCTGCGACCGCGGCCGCGGGAGTCGTCGTCTCGGCGGGCGCCGGGGGCTCGGCGACGACGGGCTCAGGGGCGACGGCAGCCGGTGCGGCCGGCTCTCCCTGATCGCCCGAGACGGCCGCCACCGCGGCATCCGCGGCCGTATCCGGCAGCGTCTCCTCGGCCGACGCCGAGTGCGTGGACGAGAACAGGCTGAACGCGAGCCAGATCGCGGCGGCGATGAGACCGAGGAGGGCGAGGCGGAGCCACGGCATCGGCCGTGCGGCATCCGCTGTCGTCATCGAGCTCACCCCCCCCCGTGCCTCTCGACGGTACTCCCGGTCGGTCGGACGGTCCAGCGCGGGATCCGCGGGATTCCCAGCATCCCGTGACATCTCCGCGAGCATGCCCCTGCGAGAATCGGGGGCATGCACCTGCTTGCCGCGCTCAGCATGAAGAACCGCGCGCTCATCGCTCTCGTGACCGTCGTGGTCGCCATCTTCGGCGGCATCGCGCTGACGAACCTCAAGCAGGAGCTGGCACCGTCGATCGAGTTCCCGCAGCTGTCGATCGTGACGGCGTACCCGGGCGCCTCGCCCGATGTCGTGAACACGGATGTCTCCACGCCGATCGAGACCGCGATCCAGGGGATCACGGGGCTCGAGTCCACCTCGACCACGAGCTCGACGGGCCTCTCGCGCGTCGTCGCGAGCTTCACGTACGGCACCGACCTCGCGTTCGCCGAGCAGAAGCTGCTCTCGGCGGTGAACCGCGTCTCGAACCAGCTGCCCGAGGACGTCGATCCCCGGGTGCTCGCGCTGAGCCTCGACGACTTCCCCGTGATCGTCGTCGCCGTCACGGGGGCCGACGACGTCAGCGCGCTCTCCGACGAGATCTCGCGCACCACCCTCGGCGAGCTCAACGACCTTCCCGGCGTACGCGAGGCGACGCTCATCGGCGACGTCGGCCAGCGCGTCACCATCACGCCCGACCCGACCGCACTCGCAGCCCGCGGGTTGACCCAGCAGGCGATCCGCGACGCGCTCGCGCAGAACGGCCTCCTCGTGCCGGCGGGCACGATCACCGCCGACGACCGGACGTTCGCCGTGCAGACCGGCCAGGTGCTCACTGGCGTCGACGGCATCTCGGCGCTGCCGGTGCTCGGCACCCCGGGCGTCCCGCAACCCGCGACGACCATCGGCGACGTGGCATCCGTCGAGCTCACCGACAACCCGGTCACGAGCATCTCGCGCGTGAACGGCGAGCCCGCGCTCTCGATCTCGGTCACGAAGCTGCCGGCGGCCAACACGGTCGACGTGTCGAACGAGGTGCGCGCTGTCCTTCCCGACCTCGAGTCCTCGCTCGACACCACGAACCCGGGCGCGTCGTTCACCGTCGTGTTCGACCAGGCGCCGTACATCCAGCAGTCGATCGAGTCGCTCGCGACCGAGGGCCTGCTCGGACTCCTGTTCGCGGTGCTCGTGATCCTCGTGTTCCTGCTGTCGATCCGGGCGACGCTCGTGACGGCCATCTCGATCCCGACGTCGGTGCTCATCACGTTCATCGGGCTGCAGGCCGCCGACTACACGCTGAACATCCTGACGCTCGGCGCCCTCACGATCGCCATCGGCCGCGTCGTCGACGACTCCATCGTCGTGATCGAGAACATCAAGCGCCACCTCGTCGAGGGCGTCGACAAGGCCTCGACGATCGTGCACGCCGTGCGTGAGGTCGCGGGGGCGATCACGGCGTCGACGATCACCACCGTCGCGGTCTTCCTGCCGATCGCGCTGGTCGAGGGCGTCACGGGCGAGCTGTTCCGCCCGTTCTCGCTGACGGTCACGATCGCGTTGCTCGCGTCGCTGCTCGTCTCGCTCACGATCGTGCCGGTTCTCGCGTACTGGTTCCTGAAGCCCGCCAAGATCCACAAGCACGACGACGCGGGGGAGGCCGCCGCGGCGGCGTTCGTCGACGATTCGGGGCCCGCGGCCGCTTCGATGGGCTCAGGGGGCGTCGTCGACGAGCTCGAGCACCCGTCTCGCCTGCAGCGCGGCTACCTGCCGATCATCGAGTGGACGCTGCGCCACGGCGTCGTCACGCTCGTGATCGCGGGCCTCGTGCTCGTGGGCACGCTCGCGCTCACGCCCTTCATGAAGACGAACTTCCTCGGATCGTCGGGCCAGAACACGTTCCAGGTCACGCAGGAGCTGCCGGTCGGCACGAGCCTCGATGCGATGGACGAGGCCTCGAAGCCCGTCGAGCGCACGCTGCTCGACATCGACGGCATCGAGACGGTGCAGACCTCGATCGGCTCGGGCGGGCGCGGCCTGGCCGCCGTGCTCGGCGGCGGCAGCGGCGCCACCATCACCTACTCGGTCACGACCGACGAGAACGCCGACCAGGAGGCGCTGCAGGACGAGGTGCGCACCGAACTCGACGACCTCGGCGACAGCATCGGCGAGATCACCCTCGCCGCCTCGAGCGGCTTCGGCGCCTCGAACGACATCGAGGTCGACGTCACCGCCTCGAACGCCGAGGACCTGCAGGCCGCGACCGACGCGGTGCAGTCGGAGGTCGAGGACCTCGACTCGGTGTCGCAGGTCACGTCCAACCTGTCGGAGTCGCGCGAGTACATCGCGGTCGAGGTGAACCGGTCGGATGCCGCGGCCGCCGGCTACTCGGAGGTCGCCCTCGGCGGCTTCGTCTCGGCGGCCATGCACCCGCAGTCGGCCGGCTCGATCGTCATCGACGAGAAGACGCTCACGATCTACCTCGAAAGCGAGGACCCGCCCACGACCGTCGAGGAGCTCTCGGCGCTCACGGTGCCCACGGTGATCGGTCCCGTGCAGCTCGACTCGCTCGCGACCGTCGAGGAGGTCGAGGGCCCCTCGTCGGTGACGACCGTGCAGGGCCTGCGCAGCGCCACGGTGTCGGCGACCCCGAGCGGGAGCGACCTCGGCACGGCGAGCGCCGAGGTGTCGGCCGCCGTCGCCCGCGCCGACCTGCCGGCAGGCGCCACCGCCTCCATCGGCGGCGTCACCGCCGACCAGCAGGAGTCGTTCTCGCAGCTCGGCCTCGCCCTGCTCGCGGCGATCCTCATCGTCTACATCGTGATGGTCGCGACGTTCCGCTCGCTGCTGCAGCCGCTGCTGCTGCTCGTGTCGATCCCGTTCGCCGCCACGGGCGCGATCGCGCTCCAGGTCATCACGGGCATCCCGCTCGGCGTCGCGTCGCTCGTCGGCGTGCTCATGCTCATCGGCATCGTGGTGACGAACGCGATCGTGCTCGTCGACCTCGTGAACCAGTACCGCGATCGCGGCCGCAGCGTGCGCGACGCGCTGCTGCACGGCGCCTCGCGCCGACTCCGTCCGATCCTCATGACCGCGCTCGCGACGATCTTCGCGTTGCTGCCCATGGCGATCGGACTGACCGGCCACAGCGGCTTCATCTCGCAGCCGCTCGCGCTCGTGGTGATCGGCGGCCTCGTGTCGTCGACGGCGCTCACGCTCATCGTGCTGCCCGTGCTCTACGACCTCGTCGAGGGCGGCCGCGAGCGGCGCCGGGAGCGGAAGGCGGCGAAGGCCGCGGCGGAGCCGGTTTCGGTCGTCGAGTAGCGCCGCCGCAGGCGACGCGGTGTGCCCGGTCGTCGAGTAGCGCCGCCGCAGGCGACGCGGTGTGCCCGGTCGTCGAGTAGCGCCGCCGCAGGCGACGCGTATCGAGACGCAGCACGGGTCTCGATACGCGTCCGGCTCCGCCGGGCGCTACTCGACCACCGGAACCGCGCCGGGCGCTACTCGACCACCGGGCGGAGCCCCGCCGCCTTCGCGAGGAGCGCCGCCCGCTCGCGCTCGTTGCCCGTGAGCCGCGCGGCGCTCTCGAGCTCGCCGCGGGCCTCCTCGTTGCGCCCGAGGCGGGCGAGCAGCTCGCCGCGCACGGCGGGGAGTCCGGCGTAGCCGGCGAGCCGTCCGGAGCGCTCGAGGTCGTCCACGATGCGGAGCGCGCTCGCGGGACCCGTCGACATCGCCACGGCGACCGCGCGGTTCAGCTCGACCACGGGCGACGGTGCGATGCGCCCGAGCGCCTCGTAGAGCACCACGATGCGGCCCCAGTCGGTGTCCGCTGAGGTCGGCGCGACCGCGTGGCACTCGGCGATCGCGGCCTGCAGCCCGTACGACGCGCGGCCGCGTCCGATGCGGTCGGCGCGGGCGAGCGCGGCGCGGCCCCGCTCGATCTGGGCGCGGTCCCAGCGGCTGCGATCCTGCTCGTCGAGGGGGATCGGCGTGCCGTCGCGCGCCACGCGCGTTGCGAACCGCGCCGCATGGAACTCCATGAGCGCCACCAGCGACTGCGCCTCGGGCTCGCGCGGCATGAGGCCGGCGGCCATGCGGGCGAGGCGCAGCGCCTCGGCGGAGACATCCGGTCGCACCCATTGGTCGCCCGCCGCAGGCAGGTAGCCCTCGTTGAAGATCAGGTAGAGCACGCTGAGCACCGAGCCGAGTCGCTCGGCGTAGTCCTGCGGCTCGGGCACCTCGAAGGGCACGTTCGCGGCGGCGAGGGTCTTCTTCGCCCGCACGATGCGCTGCTGGATCGTCGCGACCGGGACGAGGAACGCGCGGGCGATCTCCTCGGAGCTGAGGCCGCCGACGATGCGCAGCGTGAGCGCGATCTGCGCCTCGCGCGAGAGCACGGGGTGGCATGCGACGAACACGAGCCGGAGCACGTCGTCGTCGATCGTGTCAGGGTCCCAGAAGGTGCCCGACGCCGTGCGCCCCTCCTCCTCGAGGTCGTGGGCCATCGCGGCATACCGCTCGTCGAGCCGCTCGCGGCGCCGCCAGCCGTCGATCGCGCGGCGCTTCGCAACCGCCGTGATCCAGGCGCCGCCGTTGCGCGGCACGCCCTCGAGGGGCCACTGGCGCATGGCCTCGAGCATCGCCTCCTGCGCGAGGTCCTCGGCCTGGCCCACGTCGCCGACGAACCGCGTCAGCGTCGCGACGATGCGCGCCGATTCGATGCGCCACACCGCGGCGAGGGCGCGCCGGGCGCGGTCGGCGTCGGCGTCATCCGCCGGTGCGACCGCGCCCGCGGCATCCGTCACGTCGGACATTCAGCTCGACGATCCGAGGCGACCCTCGGCGTCGGCGCGCCACTGGGCCTCCTTCTGGATCCACTCGTTGTCCTGCGGGAAGTCCTCGAGCTCGTTGACGCGGCGCACCTCGAGCTTCGAGCCGGGGCCGAGCGGGCACCGCTTCGCCCACTCGATGGCCTCCTCCTTGCTCGAGACGCCGATGATCCAGAAGCCGTTGAAGAGCTCCTTCGCCTCGGCGTACGGGCCGTCGGTCACGACCGGGGGCGTCGCATCGAAGTCCACGACGAAGCCCTCCTCGACGCCCGCGAGGCCCTCGCCGCCGAGCAGGACGCCGGCCTTGATGAGCGACTCGTTGTAGGCGCCCATGGCCGCGATGACCTCCTCGAAGTCGACGTCCTGGAAGGCGTCGACGGCCTCTTGGGTGGACCGCATGATCAGCATGTACTTCATGGTGATTCGCTCCTTCGTCGGGTGGGCCGTGCGCCCGCCTCACTTGCACGTCGAACGGACCGGGGGCTGGATCGACATCGTCGGCGAGATTCCTCCGCCATGTTTCCACGACCGTGTGCGAGTGGCGAGACATACCCTAGGGGGGTATACTCTCCAACGACCCGACGAAAGGCCGACCATGACTCTCCCACGCGCAGTCGCCGTCGTCGGCGTCGCCCTCGCCGCAGCGCTCGCGTTCACCGGGTGCGCGGCCATGAGCAGCGGCACGGGTGGCATGAGCCACGACGGCCACGGCACGAGCGGCGCGGATGCCGCGGCCGAGGCGAACGCGGCCGACGTCATGTTCGCGCAGATGATGATCCCGCACCACGAGCAGGCGCTCGAGATGAGCGCGATCGTGCTCGCGAAGGACGGCGTCGACCCCGAGGTGGCCGACCTCGCCGAGCAGATCGCCGCCGCACAGGGCCCGGAGATCGAGCAGCTCGAGGCGTGGCTCGACGCGTGGGGCGTGCCGCGGATGTCGGGCGACCACGACATGGCCATGGACGGCATGCTCACCGAGGAGCAGCTCGACGAGCTCGAGGCCGCCGACGCGGCATCCGGTTCGGAGCTCTTCCTCGAGCAGATGATCGCGCATCACGAGGGCGCGATCGACATGGCCGAGCAGCACCAGGCGTCGGGCGAGCACGAGGGAGCGCTCGAGCTGTCGGCGGCGATCATCGAGACGCAGGCCGCCGAGATCGAGCGGATGCGGGTGCTGCTCGCCGCGTAGGCGACCGACGGCCGATCCGAGGCGGACGGACCCGCGGGGCGTACGCTGAGGATCGGTCGTTTCTCGCTGGGGGCTCCGTCTCGACCGCCGCCGGCCTGGGTCGGCCGCGTGCTCCGCACGAGCACGCTGCGGCACGAGCAAGGAGGCTCTCCATGTCCCCGTCACCCGCCACCGTACGCCCCGGCATCCGCCCCTTCACCGGCGACGTCCACGTGATCGGCGCAGGCCCGGTCGGCCTCATGCTGACCGCGCTGCTCCAGCCGATCGAGGGCATGCGGGTGCACCTCTACGAGAAGCGCACCTCGTACACGCGCACGCGGATGGTGCAGCTCGCTCCGTACCTCGTGGCGGATTCGGTCGAGAGCTACGAGACGGACGTGATCGACGGGGACAGCATCGGTGCGCTGTTCGATCCCGACGAGCTCCTCGACGGCCTCGCGTTCCGCGCGGCAATCCCGAGCGACCTGGGCGCGCTCCTCCACGAGTGGTCGCTGGGGTTCTGCGCGCTCAACGAGATCGAGCAGTCCCTCAGCGACCTCATCGACGCGCGCACGACGCGCCCGGTCGAACGCACGTCGGGCATCGTCACGGCAGAGGACGCGATCGCGATGCTCGATCCGGGCGGCATCCTGGTCGACTGCACCGGCAGCGGCTCCATCCTCAGGAACCACCTGACCACCGGGGCGGACGACGTCGAGGCGCGCGCGAACACGATGACGGTCCGTCTCGAGTACGCGCTCGTCATCACGTTCCTCTACGGGCAGCCGTACGACTGCAACGAGTCCTGCAAGTACTACAAGAACGTCGGGAACCCCCAGTACAAGTTCATCCCGATGGTGCATCGCACGCACTACGACGGAAGCGTCAGCCACGTGACCGGCATCGTCACCATCACCCCCGAGGAGTTCGCGGCGATTCCGCCGCGCTGCGACGGGGCGTGGCTGCGTGAGAACTTCCCCGCCATCGCCGAGTCGATGGACCGCTTCATCGAGAAGATCCGGCAGGAGACGAACGGCGACCTGATCGGAGACCTGGAGATCGTCCGCATCCCGCTCAACGTGTACCGCGCCCGGAACGCGACGAACCGGCGCTGGCTGCGGTCGGGACGCACCGACCACCCCCTCGCGCATGCCCCGGCGTTCCTCGCCGGCGACTCCGCCATCGGGTCCCCGTACTTCCAGTCGATCTCGCTCGGGTTCGAGTGCGCGATGCGCCTGGCGGAGCTCATCGCCCGACCCGACCTGCCGCTCGACGACCTGCTCGACGAGTACGAGCTGTTCATGTACAAGCAGTGGCTCCGCGTCTACATGCGCAGCAAGATGATCAAGCACAACAAGGACCTCTTCGAGTCGATCGACGAGCCGCTCCAGCTCCTCGAGAAACTGCACATCTACTGACGCCGAGTGCGGCCGTGTCACGGGCCGGATGCCGCGTGGTCGTCGGTCCTACGATTGAGCCGTGCTCGTCCTCGATGCGGTGATCCTCATGGGCGGCCGTGCCGAACGCCTCGGCGGCGCCGCGAAGGGCGACCTCCGCGTCGAGGGGCGCACGCTGCTCGAGCGGGTCGTGGCCGCCGCCGAGGTGGCGCGCGATCGCGTGGTGGTCGGCGAGGCCGGTGCGTCGGTGCTGCCCGACGACGTGCGCGTGGTCCGCGAGGAACCGCCCTTCGGCGGTCCGGCCGCGGCGGTCGCGGCGGGCGTCCGCGCGCTCGGCGGCGACGCGGATGCGGTGCTCCTGCTCGCCGGCGACCAGCCCTTCGTCGCGGCGGCGATCGAGCCGCTGCTCGCCGGGTTCGCCCGGGTGACGGATGCCGGCGGCGACGGCGTCCGGGCCGTGGACGCCGGCGGTCGGGCGCAGCACCTGACCTGCATCGTGCGACGGGCGGCACTCGAGGCGGCGATCGACGCGGCATCCGTCGACGGCTCGATCGATGGCGTCTCGATGCGCCGACTGCTCGAGCCGCTGCGACTCGCCGACGTCGCCGTGCCGCACGAGGCGACGATGGACGTGGACACCTGGGCCGACGTGGACAGGGTCGGCGCGACGGGAGGAGAGGGACGATGACGGTCTCCGACGAGGAGTTCGACCGCGTGCTCGGGGAGTGGGCCGCGCGCGTGCGCGCGGAGCTCGGCATCCCCGACGCGCCGCTCGACATCCAGCAGGTGCTCGGCGTCGCCGGCGTCGCCGCGCATGCCGTCATGCGTCCGGCCGCGCCCATCACGACCTGGCTGGCCGGGTACGCGGCCGGCGTCGCCGCTGCGGGTGGTGCGGATGCCGCGACCGCCGCCCACGATGTGCTCGACCGCGTGCGCAAGCTCGCCTCCCCGTGAGCCGCGGACTCGGCTGGGACATCGCGCGTGAGCGCGCGGCCGGGGCTGCGCCCGCGCCGGTGACCGAGCACGTGCCGCTGCATCGCGCCGTCGGGCGCGTGCTGGCCGAGGACGTCGCGACCCCGATCCCGCTGCCCCACTACGCGTCGTCGGCCATGGACGGCTGGGCGGTGCGGGGCGCGTCGCCGTGGCGGCTGGTCGAGGGGCCCGAGCTCGAGGCGGGCGAGGCGGTCGTGATCGTCACGGGCGGGCTCGTCGCTGCGTCCGCCGAGGCGGTACTCCGCTCCGAGGCCGGGCGCGTGGACGAGGGTCGGCTCGAGCCCGTCGGCGAGACGGGGCAACGCGATGTCGCCGAGCGGCGGCACATCCGGCCGGCCGGCACCGAGGCATCCGTGGGAGAGGTCGTCCTCGAGGCCGGCACACCGCTGACGCCGCCGCGCGTCGCGCTCGCCGCAGCGACCGGTGCCGATCGGCTCACGGTGCGGCGTCGCCCTCGGGTGGCGCTCGTGCTCACGGGCGACGAGGTCGTCGATTCCGGCGTGCCCGAGCCGGGCCGCGTGCGCGACAGCTTCCGGCTGGCGCTGCCCGCGATCCTGCACGAGCTCGGTGCCGAGGCGATCGCGGTGCACCGAGTGGGCGACGACCCCGTTGCCACCGCGGACGCGCTCACCGCCGATGACGTCGACCTCGTCGTGACGACGGGCGGTACGGGCGGCTCGCACGCCGACCAGGTGCGGGTCGCGATCGAGCGGCTCGGCGCGGACGTGCTCGTGCCGTCGGTCGCGATCCGCCCGGGCGGACCGACCTTCCTCGCGCGCCTGCCGGATCGGCTCGTGCTCGGGCTCCCGGGCAACCCGCTCGCGTCGGTGCTCGGGCTCCTCGCGATCGGCGGGCCGCTGTTGGGGGCGTGGACGGGCCGGACGTCCGTACCCGCGCGACTCGTGGCCGGGGAGGCGCTCGCCGGCACGCGCGGTGCGACCCGGCTGGTGCCCGTCACCATCCGCGACGGTGTCGCGTCGGCGACGGGTCACGCCGGGTCGGGGATGCTGCGCGGGCTCGCCGCGGCGGACGCCGTGCTCGTCGTGCCCGAGGCGGGCGTCGAGCCCGGGGCATCCGTCGGGGCGCTGGGACTGCCCTGGCCGACGTGAGCGGAGCGCCGACGTCGGCCACGACGGAGCGGTCGGCCTATCCGGCCACGGCGACGCGCTCGGGCTCGGTCGCACCCGAGGGGCGCCCGGCCCGCGACAGCACGGCGCGGGTCGACGCCTCGGGCCGCAGGTCGAGCCGGCGCAGCAGTTGCGCGTTGAGCGCGACGATCACCGTCGAGAGGCTCATCAGGATCGCGCCCACCGACATCGGCAGCACGAACCCGATGGGGGCGAGCACGCCCGCGGCGAGTGGCACCGAGATGAGGTTGTAGCCGGCGGCCCACCACAGGTTCTGCGCCATCTTGCGGTAGCTCGCGCGCGACAGCTCGATCACCGAGATCACCGAGCGCGGGTCGGACGATGCGAGGATGACGCCGGCCGAGGCGATCGCGACATCCGTGCCGGCGCCGATGGCGATGCCGACGTCGGCCTGCGCGAGCGCGGGGGCGTCGTTCACGCCGTCGCCGACCATCGCGACGCTGAGGCCCTCGTGCTGCAGCTCCTGCACCTTGGCGGCCTTGTCCTCGGGGCGCACGCCGGCGTAGACGCGGTCGATGCCGAGGCTCCCGGCGACCGTGCGTGCGACGGGCTCGGCGTCGCCGGTGATCATCACGACCTGCACGCCGAGCGCGTGGAGGGCGTCGACCGCCTCCCTCGACTCGGGCCGTACCTCGTCGGCCAGGGCGATGGCCCCCGCGACGCGACCATCCACGAGCAGGTGCAGCACGGTCTGGCCTCGCTCGCTCCAGCCGGCGGATGCCGCGAGCGGCTGGGCGCCCTCGCGGACGAGCAGCCCGGGGCCGCCGACCTGCATCGAGCGGCCGTCGACGGTGGCGTGCACGCCGATCGCGGCCGACGCGGTGAAGCCCGACGCGGGCAGGACGGTCAGGCCGCGGCGCGCGGCATCCGCGACGATCGCCTTCGCGAGCGGGTGCTCGGAGTCGCCCTCGGCTGCGGCGGCGAGCGCCATGACCTGGTCGGGGTTCCAGCCGGGTGCGGCGACGGCGTCGGTCACGGCCGGCTCGCCCTTCGTGAGGGTGCCGGTCTTGTCGAACAGCACGGCCTGCACGGTGCGCATGGTCTCGAGCGCGAGGCGGTCGGTGATGAGCACGCCGCCGCGGGCCGCGCGCTCCGTCGCGATCGAAACGACCAGGGGGATGGCGAGGCCGAGCGCGTGGGGGCACGCGATCACGAGGACGGTGATGGTGCGGACGACGGCGTCATCGGGGTTGCCCAGGAGCGTCCAGACGACGGCCGTGATGACGCCCACGCCGAGCGCGAACCAGAACAGCCAGCCGGCGGCGCGGTCGGCGAGGCGCTGGGCGCGCGAGCTCGACGCCTGCGCCTGCGCGACGAGGCGCTGGATGCCGGCGAGCGCGGTGTCGTCGCCGACCGCTGAGACGCGCACGCGGATCGCGGTGTCGGTCGCGACGGTGCCCGCGACCACGTGGTCGCCGGGGCCGCGGCTCACCGTGGTGGACTCGCCCGTGATCATCGACTCGTCCATCGCGGCGGTGCCGTCGATCACGTCGCCGTCGGCCGGGACGCGTCCGCCGGGGCGGACGATCACGACGTCACCGACGCGGAGGTCGGACGGCGCGACGATCTCGACGGTGGTCGCTGAGCCCGTCGAAGGGCTTCCCGAGCCCGTCGAATGGCCGGCGGCCTCCGTCACCCGCTCGGCCTCGTCGGGGAGCAGCGCGGCCAGCGCGTCGAGCGCCGAGGAGGTGGCCGCGATCGACCGCATCTCGATCCAGTGGCCGAGCAGCATGATGACGATCAGCAGCGCGAGCTCCCACCAGAAGTCGAGGTGATGGTCGAGCAGGCCGAGGCTTGCGCCGAGCGACGCGAAGTACGCGACCGTGATCGCGAGTCCGATGAGCAGCATCATGCCGGGCTTGCGTGCCTTCATCTCCGACCACGCGCCGGTCAGGAACGGGCGGCCGCCCCAGAAGTACATGACCGTGCCGAGCACGGGGGAGATCCACGGGATCAGGGCGTTGTCGGGCAGCTCGTAGCCGATGATGTCGGCGAACATCGGGCTGAACAGGATCGTCGGCACCGCGATGACCAGGTTGATCCAGAACAGGCGGCGGAACTGGCCGACGTGGTCGCCGTGGCCTCCGTGGCCCATGTCGTGGCCGGCGTGGTCCGTGCCGTGGCCGGCGTGGTCCATGCCGTGCCCGGCGTGGTCGTCGTGGCTCATGTCATGACCCGCGTGCAGGTCGTGGCCGCCGTGGTCCATGTCGTGCCCGGCGTGCATGTCGCGCATCTCGTGGCCCGCATGCGGGTCATGCACCGCGTGCGGATCGTGCCCGGGGTGTCCCTGCGTCTCGTCCCGCGTCATGTCCATCGATCATCCTCCAAGTCGAATGCTTCTGCAGCATATCCCCTAGGGGTATCTGTCACAACGACGAAGGGGACGGATGCATTCCCGGGCTCGTGGTTCGCGATCCGAGAACAGGCGTGCCCGCGGCATCCGTCGCATGCTGTGATGAGCGGATGGACCTGCTCATCCTCGGTGGCACGCAATGGCTCGGACGCACACTCGCCCAGACGGCGCTGGAGCGCAGACACCGGGTGACGTGCCTCGCCCGCGGCGAGGCGGGCGCGGTGGCCGACGGCGCGGAGCTCGTCGTCGCCGACCGCTCGAAGCCCGACGCCTACGACGCGGTATCGGGCCGCGATTGGGACGCGGTGATCGACGTGACCCGCCAGCCCGGCTTCGCCCGACGGGCGGCCGTTGCTCTCGCGCCGCGGGCCGCGCACTGGACGTTCGTTTCCTCGGGCAACGTCTACGCCGCGCAGGACGAGCCGGGCGCCGACGAGTCGGCGGCACTCATGCCGCCCCTCGCGTCCGACGAGTCGACGCCCGACACCTATGGCGAGGCGAAGTCGGCGATCGAGCAGGCGTATCGCGACGCACTCGGCGACCGGCTGCTCGTCGTGCGTCCGGGCCTCATCGCCGGACCGGGCGATGCCTCCGGACGCGGTGGCTACTGGGTGGCGCGGGCCGCGCGCGACGACGACCCCATGCTCGTGCCCGACATCCTCGACGCGTCGGTGCAGGCCATCCATGTCGACGACCTCGTGGCATTCACGCTCGACGCGATCGAGGCGGGGCGCACCGGCGCCTTCAACGCGGTGGGCGACCGCGTCACCTTCGAAGACTGGCTCGAGGCGAGCCGCGCGGTGGGCGGATACGGCGGCGAGATGGTCGCGGTGTCGCCGGAGTGGCTCGCCGAACAGGGCGTCGCCGAGTGGTCGGGGCCCGACTCGCTGCCACTGTGGATCATCGACCCCGGGTGGAACGCCTTCCTCGACCGGTCGAACGCGGCGGCGAAGGCGGCGGGCCTGCGGCTGCGTCCGCTCGAGCAGCTGCTCGCCGAGACGCTCGAGTGGGAACGCGACGAGGGCCTCGACCGCGAGCGCGGCGCCGGGCTGTCGAAGGCGAAGGAGCAGGAACTGCTGGCGGCGCTGCGGAGCTGACGTGGCGCGCATCCGCCGGCGTCCGGGATCGCAGACACGGCGGTCGACGGATGCCTCGGCTCGCGGCATCCGCCGTTGCTAGCGTCGTGGCATGGCGACGCTCTCGTACGACCCGCTCTGGCCCCGCGCGGGCGACTGGCCCGCCCTCTCGGACTTCGGGCCCGGGGCAGCCGTCGACCTCGCCCTGCTCGGCGTGCCCGCCTGGCGCACCTCGCTCTCGCCGACGAACGCGCACGCGACGCCGGCCGCGATCCGCGACGCGCTGCGGCGCTACAGCCCGGCGCTCATGCCCCACCGGTCGGCCGGCCGCGCAGCGATCCAGGTTCCGGATGCCGCGGGCGCGCATCATCCGCGCGACCTCTTCGAGCTGCGGTTCGCCGACGCCGGCGACATCGAGGAGCCCGACGGGCCCGAGGGCGAGGCGCGCACGATCGCCGCGGCATCCGCAGCCCTCGAGCGCGCGGAGGCGCTCATCGCGCTCGGCGGCGACAACTCGGTCACGGTCGCCACGGCGCTCGGCGCGTGGGGCGACGACCTCTCGACCGCCGGGCTCGTCACCATCGACGCGCACTACGACCTGCGCGACGGGGTCTCGAACGGATCGCCCGTGCGGCGCCTGATCGAGGCCGGCCTCGACCCGAAGCGGATCGTGCAGATCGGCATCGCCGACTTCGCCAACTCCGTCGCCTACGCGACGCGTGCGGCCGACCTCGGCATCACGGTGATCCATCGCGACGAGCTGCACGGCCGACGCCCGGCCGACGTCATGGCCGAGGCGCTGTCGATCGCCGGCGCGGCCGGGGGTCCGGTGCACCTCGACGTCGACGTGGACGCCTGCGACCGTTCGGTCGCGCCCGGGTGCCCGGCATCCGTGCCGGGCGGGCTCGCCGCGTGGGAGCTGCGGGCGCTCGTGCGAGCTGCGGCCGTCGATCCGCAGGTGCGGTCGGCCGACCTCGTCGAGATCGACGCGACGGCGGATGCCGCGGACGGGCGCACCGTGCGCCTCGCGGCGCTGTGCGTGCTGGAGTTCGCGGCGGGGCTGGCGGCGCGGGGCTGAGGTCCGTCTGCTCGCCCTGGCGCGACTCGGCGGCTCGCGGCATCCGACCTCGCGGCCCGTTGCGCGCGGTGGCAGACTCGGCCCCATGAAGACCCTTGCGCTCGTGCGCCACGCGAAGTCGAGTTGGGACCACCCCGGCGTGTCCGATCACGACCGGCCGTTGAACTCGCGCGGCCTGCGGGATGCCCCGGCCGTCGGTCGCCGGCTCGCCGAGCGCGGATTCCGGCCCGAGCGGATCCTGTCGAGCACCGCCCTGCGGGCGCGCATGACGGCGCAGCTCATCGCGGATGCCCTCGGATTCGACGCCGATCGGATCATCCTCGACGAGCGCCTGTACGCGGCATCCGCCGATGAGGTGCTGCGCGTGATCGGCGAGGTCGACGGCGACGTGTCGACCGTGATGGTCGTTGGCCACAACCCCGAGACGGCGTCGCTGGCGCACGAGTTCTCATCGGACATCCACGAGATGCCCACGTGCGCGGTCGCGGAGTTCACGTTCGATGTCGACGCCTGGTACGAGCTCGAGGACGTCGAGCCGTCGTCGGTGCGGGTGGAGACGCCGCGGGAGGGCTAGGCATCCGCCGCCACCAACCAAACGTTTCTCAGGACGCAGGTTCCCGAATCACCCCGTTCTCAGGACGACACGCCGAGGAACGGCGCCGACCGCCCGGCATCTCCTGAGAACGGCCGCGAGCCGGGGCACCGACGCTCACTCGCCCGATGCCGCGAGCATCCGTTCCACGTACGGCGTCGCGGGCGATGCGCGCAGCTCCTCGAGCGTGCCCCGCTGCGTCACGCGGCCCCCCTCGAGCACGAGCACCGAGTCCGCGAGCGCGCCGGCATCCGCCGGGCTGTGCGTGACGAGCACCGTCGCCCCGCCGAACTCCCGAACGTGCGTCGCGAGCTCCGTCCGCATGTCGGCGCGCACCTCCACGTCCAGCGCCGACATCGGCTCGTCGAGCAGCAGCACGTCGGGCTCGGCCGCGAGCGCACGGGCGAGGGCCACGCGCTGCGCCTGGCCGCCCGAGAGCTGGGCGGGGAACCGGTCGGCGAGAGCCAGGAGCCCGTAGCGGTCGAGCCACGGCTCGGTAGCGGCGCGCGCGGCGGCACGCGATCCGCGCATCCGGGCCGCGAACGCGACGTTGTCCCGCACGGTCAGGTGCGGGAAGAGCACGTAGTCCTGGAAGAGCACCCCGATGCGGCGGCGCTCCGGCGGCATCCGGTCGACCGAGCGAGCGCCGATCGCGACGCGTCCCGACTCGAGCGGCACCAGCCCCGCGATCGCCGCGAGCACGCTCGACTTTCCGGCGCCGTTCGGTCCGATCACGGCCAGCGGATGCCCCGGCGCCACGTCGAACGCGGCAGCGATCCGCGTCTCGCCGCGGGCGACCACGACGTCGGCGTGCAGCGCGGGTCGCGTCGCCGTGGCGGCCGACGACGAACCGGTGGCCGACGACGAACCGGCGGCCGACGACGCACCGGCGGCATCCGTCATGCCCGCACCTCCGGCAGCCAGCGGTCGCGGAGCCCCAGCAGCACGATCACCGAGACGGCGAGCAGGAGCAGGGCCAGTGCGATCGCCTCGTCGGGATCCGACTGCATCGCGAGGTAACTCGCGATCGGCAGCGTGCGCGTGACTCCGGGAAGGGAGCCCGCGAACGTGATGGTCGCGCCGAACTCGCCGAGCGCACGCGTGAAGCACAGCACCGCGCCCGCGGCGACGCCCGGCGCCACGAGCGGCAGCGTCACGTGCCGGAACACCTGCCAGCGCGACGCCCCGAGCGTCGCGGCGGCCAGCTCCGTGCGCCGATCCGCCGACCGCAGCGCACCCTCGACCGCGAACGTGAGGAACGGCAACGACACGAACACCTGCGCGATCACCACGGCCCCGGTCGTGAACGGCACGGTCACACCGAACCACTCTTCGAGGAGCTGCCCGATCGGCCCGCGTCGCCCGAGCAGCATGAGGAGCGCGATGCCGCCGACGACCGGCGGCAGGACGAGCGGCACCGTCACGGCGGCCCGCAACGCTCGGCGCGGCAGCGTCGGCCAGTCGGCAGCCCGCGCGAGCAGGGCGGCGAGCGGCACGCCGAGCACGAGGCAGCACGCCGTCGCGACGGTCGCGGTCGTGAACGACAGCACGAGCGCCTGCAGCACCGACTCGCGGGCGAGCAGCTCGGTCAGGTCCGCCCAGGGAGCGCGCACCACGAGCGCTGCGAGCGGCAGCACGAGGACCGCGAGGGCGATCCCGGCCACCGCGGCGACGGGCCACGCCAGTCGCCCGGCGACGCTCGAACCGCGCTGCGCGCCGCGCGCTGTCCGGGGTCCTCGTCCGATCCCGGGTCGGTCCGACACGGGTGCCGCCACTACGGCTTCCCGAAGCCCGCCTCGGCGAGCACGGCTCGACCGGCATCGCCCGTCACGAACGCGACGAACTCGGCCGCCGCGTCGGGATCGCCCGCCTCGGTGAGCGCCGCGATGGGGTAGCGGTTGACGACGGATGCCGCACCGGGCACCTCGATGCCCTCGACCTGGTCGCCCGCCGCGATGACATCGGTGCGGTAGACGAGCGCCGCATCGACCTCGCCGAGGGACACCTTCGTGAGCACGGCCTTCACGTCGGACTCGAGCGTGTCGGGCGCCGCGACCACGCCCTCCTGCTCGAGCAGCTTCAGGGATGCCGCGCCGCACGGCACCGACGCATCGCACAGGGCGATCCGCAGGTCGGCGTCGGCGAGGTCGTCGAGGCCCGTCACGCCCGCCGGGTTGCCGGCAGGCACGATGAGCTCGAGGGTGTTCGTCGCGAAGACGACCGGATCGCTCGCGAGCCCGGCGTCGACGACGGTCTGCATGGGCGGCTCGGCGGCCGAAGCGAACACGTCGACCGGTGCGCCCTCGACGACCTGCTGTGCGAGCGCGGCGCTGCCGCCGTAGCTCAGCGTGACCTCCACCGACGGATGCTCGGCCTCGAACTGCTCGGCGAGCTCGTCGAACGCCTCGGTGAGCGAGGCGGCGGCGAAGACCGTGAGGGTGGTCGGCTCGGTGTCGGCTTCCGTCGGCACGGCCGAGGGGATCGTCGCGCCGGCGCCGGCGGATGCGCACCCCGCGAGCACGAGCGCAGCGAGCGCGGCGACGGCCGCGGCTATCGAGCCGGCGAATCGCCCGGTCATGCGTCGCTCCCCGGCGGCAGCTCGATCGTGACGTTCGTCGCCTTCACGCTCGCGGCCGCGAGCATCCCGGGCTCGAGCCCGAGGTCGTCGGCTGCCTCGCGGCTCATGAGCGACACGACCCGGAACGGGCCCGCCTGCAGGTCGACCTGCGCCATGACGCCGTCGCGCTGGACGCGAGTGACGAGGCCGACGAAGCGGTTGCGGGCCGAGGCGCGCGCCAGCGGGAACGCCTCGGCCAGCGTGCCGCCCGATCCCGCCTCCGTCATGAGCGGCACGAGGTCGGTGCCGTCGACCACCTGCATGCCGTTCGCCCCGCGCCGGAGCGTGAGACGCCCGTGCTCCCCCCAACGGCGCACGGTGTCGTCGCTCACTCCGAGCAGGGCGGCGGCCTCGCTGATGCGGTATTGGGGCATCAGCGGATCCTCAGATGCGTGATCACAGGGCGATCCTATCCGTACCCGCGGATCGCCGCGACGGCGGCCGCGCAGGCTGCGGCGCCTGCGAGAATCGGAGCATGCCCGCGATCGATCCCGACTCGCCCCGCTACGCCCGCCAGCGCGTGCTGCCCGGCTGGGGCGCCGACGCGCAACGTCGACTCGCCGACGCCCGCGTCGTCGTGCTCGGCGCCGGCGGGCTCGGCAGTTTCGTCGTGCCCGCACTGGTCGCGGCCGGCGTCGGCACCGTCGTCGTGGTCGACGACGACGACGTCGACGTCACCAACCTGCACCGCCAGCTCCTGCACGCACCCGGCGACGTGGGTCGGCTCAAGGTCGAGTCCGCAGCGGATGCCGCGTTCGACCTCTCGCCCGACACGAACCTCGTCCCGGCGGCGATCCGCTTCGACGAGACCGTGGCCGACGAGCTCCTCGCCGGGGCCGACCTCGTCGTCGACGGCACCGACGACATCCTCACGCGATATGCGGCGGATGACGCGGCGACCCGAGCCGGCATCCCGTTGGTCTGGGGGTCGGCCGCGAAGTTCTCGGGCCAGGTCGGCGTCTCGTGGGACGCGCGCGGCGTCTCGTACCGAGACCTGTTCCCCGAACCGCCCGCCGACGCCGGGCTCAGCTGCGACGTCGACGGGATCCTGCCCACCGTGTGCACCGTGACCGGCGGCATGATGGCCGGCGAGGTGCTGAAGCTCCTCACTGGCGTCGGTGAACCGCTCCTCGGCCGCGTCGTCGTCTACGACGGGCTGAGCGGCCGGTCGCGTGAGATCGCGTACCGGCGCGCGGAGGACGCTGAGTCTCGGCAGGCGGGTTTCGAGACGCCTGCTGCGCGGGCTCCTCAACCCGCGGGGCCGGCACAGCCGGGCAACGTCGCGCCCGCCGCGCTCGCCGACGAGCTCGCGTCCGAGGCGCCGCCGCTGCTCCTCGACGTCCGCGAGCCGTGGGAGGCCCGGATCGCGACGATCGAGGGCGCCACGCTCATCCCGCTGCCGCAGCTCGCCGACCGGGCGAGCGAGCTCGACCCCGAGGCATCCGTCGTCGTGTTCTGCCACCTCGGCGTCCGCTCGGAGTACGCCGCCCGGATGCTCGCCGGATCGGGCTTCGCGAACGTGCGCAACCTCGTCGGCGGCATCGACGCCTGGTCGCGCACCGTCGACCCCGCGGTCGCGAGGTACTGATGGCCGACCGCATCTCCGTCGACGAGCACGCCGCGTTCGTGCGCTCGCTGCTCGCCGGGCTCGGCGCGCGCCCGACCGAGCGGGTGGCGCTCGCCGACGCGCTCGGTCGCATCACGGCCTCGCCGGTGGAGTCGCCGATCGCGCTCCCGCCGTTCCGCAACTCGCAGATGGACGGCTTCGCCGTGCGAGCCGACGACGTGGCGGATGCCCCGCTGTCCCTGCCGATCGCCGGCGAGGTCGCCGCGACGGCCGGCGCACCGGCATCGCTCGAGCCCGGCACGGTCGTCCGGATCATGACGGGCGCGCAGGTGCCCGACGGCGCCGACGCGATCGTGCCCGTCGAGGACACCGAGCCCGACGGCGACGGCAGCGTCCGCATCCGGAGCGCCCGGCGCACGGGGGAGTACGTCCGCGAGGCGGGCTCCGACCTCGCCGCCGGCGCCGACGTGCTGCCGGCCGGACTGAAGCTCGCCTCGCGCCACCTCGCGGCGGCCGCGGCATCCGGCCTGACCCAGCTGCTCGTGCGGGAGCGCGTGCGCGTCGCCGTGATCAGCACGGGCAGCGAGCTCGTCGCGCCCGGCGCGGAGCTCGAGCCCGGCGAGATCCCCGACTCGAACGGCACCGCGCTCGCCGCGGCGGTGCGCGCCGCAGGTGCGGTCGTCGTGCACGAGGCGCGCGTCCGGGACGCCGTCGATCGGCTGCGCGCCGAGCTCGACGCGGCGCACGAGGCGGACGCCGAGCTGGTCCTCACGAGCGGCGGCATCTCGCAGGGCGCCTACGAGGTCGTGCGCGAGCTCATCGAGCCGCTCGGGGCGTGGGTCGGCTCGGTCGCGATGCAGCCGGGCGGCCCGCAGGCGACGGGCGCGTACCGCGGCATCCCGCTGATCGGCTTCCCGGGCAACCCGGTGAGCGCGCAGCTCTCGTTCGAGCTGTTCGTCGCGCCGACCCTGCGCGCGATCGCCGGGCTCCCCCAGGCCCGCAGCGAACGCCTCGAGCTCGCCGCCCCGCTCGCGTCGGTCGCCGGCAAGCGCCAGTTCCTGCGCGGACGCCGCACCGATGACGGCCGAGCCGAGGTCGTGGGCGGACCGGGGTCGCACCTCGTGGCGGCGCTCGCGGCATCCGACCTGCTCATCGTCGTGCCCGAGGACGTCACGTCGCTCGACGCGGGCGCCGTCGTGGATACCGTGGAGCTATGACCTCGCTCACCCACCTCGACGACGACGGCCGCGCGCGCATGGTCGACGTCGGCGGCAAGCCCGTCACGCGCCGCGTCGCGATCGCGGAAGGCCGCCTCGACACCACGGCCGAGGTGGTCGGGCTCGTGCAGTCCGACGGCCTGAAGAAGGCCGACGTGCTGCCCACCGCGCGCATCGCCGGCATCTCGGGGGCCAAGCGCACGAGCGAGCTCATCCCGCTCGCGCACATCGTGCCGCTCGACGCGGTGTCGATCGACTTCGGCTTCGAGGAGGCGGCGGTCACGATCCGGGCGACCGTGTCCACGACGGCCCGCACCGGCATCGAGATGGAGGCGCTCACGGCGGTCGCGATCGCCGGCCTCACGCTGCACGACATGGTCAAGGCCGTCGACCCGGCGGCGCAGCTCGGCGGCATCCGCCTCGTCGAGAAGCGCGGCGGCAAGCGCGGCGTCTGGCGAGCGGATGCCGCGGGTGAGCCCGATGCAACGAATGAGGCGGATGCCGCGGGCGTGACGGATGCCGCTACGGAGACCGTGACCGCCGCCCCGCGTGCCGCCGGCATCGCGGAGGTCCTCGTCGTCTCGACCCGCGCGGCCGACGGCACCGCCGACGACACGACCGGGCCGATCATCGTGGAGTGGCTCCGGGAGCGCGGCTTCGACACCGATGCCCCGGTGATCGTGGCGGACGCCGACGTCTCCCAGGCGCTTCGGGGCGCGGTCGCGGGCTCGCCGGCCGTGCTGATCACGACGGGCGGCACCGGCGTGAACCCGGGCGACCGCACGCCCGAGGCGACGCTCGCGATCCTCGACCAGGAGCTGCCGGGCGTCGCCGAGGCGATCCGCGCGGCCGGTCGCGCGGCCACCCCGACCGCGGCGCTGAGCCGCGCGCTCGCGGGCATCGCCGGTCGCACCGTCGTCGTCAACCTGCCCGGGTCGCGCGGCGGGGTCGCCGACGGCCTCCGCGTGCTCGACGAACTGCTGCCGCACCTGCTCGACCAGGTCGCTGGCGGCGACCATGCGCCGCGCGGAGGAGCCGATGGCTGACCCCGAGCGTGACGAGCTCGAGCGCGACGACCCCGAGCTGGCTGACCCCGAGGTCCTCGCGCTCGTGCTCGACGAGCCCATCGACCGCGCCGAGATCGAGGCGTTCGTGCAGTCCGCGCAGGACGGCGCCCTCGTGACGTTCGAGGGCGTGATCCGCGACCACGACCACGGGGCATCCGTCACCCGGCTCGACTACCAGGCGCATCCAGAAGCCGAACGCTTCCTGCGCGAGACGTGCCTCGAGGTCGCGCGCGAGACGGGGCTGCGCGTGGCGGCGGCCCACCGCGTCGGCACGCTCGCCATCGGGGACGTCGCGCTCGTGGCCTCCGTCGCCGCACCGCACCGGGCCGAGGCGTTCGCCGCCTGCGCCCTGCTCGTCGACCGCATCAAGGAGCGCACGCCGATCTGGAAGCGCCAGCACCTCGAGGGCGGCGCGACCGAGTGGGTGAACCTGTAGGGCCGGGGCTCGCTCAGCCGCCCGAGAACGGCGGCAGCACGTCGACGTTCGCGCCGATGGGGGCGGCGGCGTCGCGTCGCACGACGCCGTCGACGAGGAACGAGCCGTTCGCGACGACGCGCGCCATCGCCGGACCGTAGCGGCCGACGAGCAGGTCGCGCAGCTCGCCCAGGGTCGCCCCGGCCTCGGTCGTGGGGAGGGTTTCCTCCTCGACCCCGGCCACCTCGGCGGCTGCCGCGAAGTACCGCACGGTCACGGATGCCACGTCAGCCGCCGATCCCGCCCATGGAGCGGACCGGGCGGTGGAAGTCCGCCGCGTCGATGCCATGGCCGGCCTGCTTGCCCCACATCGCGGCGCGCCAGCGAGCGGCGAGCTCTGCGTCGGATGCCCCGTCGCGGAGCATCGCGCGCAGGTCGGTCTCGTCGTCGCCGAAGAGGCACGAGCGCACGGTGCCCTCGGCGGTCAGGCGGGTGCGATCGCAGGCGGCGCAGAACGATCGGGTCACCGAGGCGATGACGCCGACCGTGGCCGGCCCGCCGTCGACGAGCCACTCCTCGGCCGGGGCCGACGGGTCGTCGCGGCCGACGGGCTCGAGGTCGAAGTGCGCGCCGAGCACGTCGAGGAGCTCCTGGGCGTCGACCATGTTCGCGCGGCGCCACGTCTCGTCGGCGTCGAGCGGCATCTGCTCGATGAACCGCAGGCGGCATCCGTGCTCGATCGCCCACGCGAGCAGGGTGGGCGCGTCGTGCAGGGTCTCGCGCATCGCGACGGCGTTGACCTTGAGCGGGCCGAGCCCGGCGCGGTGCGCCGCGGCGATGCCGTCGAGCACGCGGGGGAGGCGATCGCGGCGCGTGAGCCGGGTGAAGTGCTCGCGGTCGAGGGTGTCGAGCGACACGTTGACCCGGCTGAGCCCGGCGTCCTTGAGGGCCTGGGCCTTGCGGTCGAGGCCGATGCCGTTGGTCGTGAGGGCGAGCGGCGTGCCGGGAGCGGCGGCGGCGCTCAGGGCGATGATCTCGACGAGGTCGGCGCGCGTGAGCGGCTCGCCGCCCGTGAAGCGCACCTCCGTGACGCCGAGGTCGCGCACGGCGATGCCGACGAGGCGGGCGATCTCGGTCGCCGAGAGCAGCTCGTCGCGCGGGAAGACGGGCAGGCCCTCCGCGGGCATGCAGTACGTGCAGCGCAGCGAGCAGGCCGACGTGATCGACACGCGGAGGTCGCGGGCGACGCGCCCGAACCGGTCGACGAGCCCCGCGACATCCGGTCGCCCCTCGATCGACGGCGCAGCCGACGGCGGCCGGCGCACCGCCGGCATGCCGAGCGAGAGGGCCGCCATGCCTCCACACTAGGCGCTCGGATGTTTCGCGCCGATGTCCGTCCGTTCACGTCGACCGGTCGACTGCCTCGGATTCCGTGACAGCGCCCCCGCGCGTCACTACCCTGAGACGAGTCGGGAGGAGACGCCATGTCGTTCATCACTCGAGGGTTCAGCGGACGCAGTCGCGAGCGCGACGATCGGCTGCCGCCGGGGCAGACGTTGGTCGGCGACTTCCCGGTGCTGTCGGCCGGGCCCACGCCAGAGGTCGACACCGAGGACTGGGAGTTCACGATCCGCACCGAGACCGGCGCGCACTCGTGGAACTGGGACGAGTTCATGGCGCTGAAGATCGAGGACGTCGACACCGACATCCACTGCGTGACGCACTGGTCGAAGCTCGGCACGCGCTGGCGCGGGGTCTCGCTTGACACGCTCTTCGAGGACGTCGAGACCGAGTACGACTACGTGATGGCGCACAGCTACGGCGGGTACACGACGAACGTCCCGCTCGACGAGCTGCTCGACGGCAAGTCGTGGGTCGCGTTCGAGTTCGACGGCGAGCCGCTCGACCCCGAGCACGGCGGCCCGGCGCGGCTGCTCGTGCCGCACCTCTACTTCTGGAAGAGCGCGAAGTGGGTGCGCGGACTCGTGATGATGGACCAGGACGAGCCCGGCTTCTGGGAGCAGAACGGGTACCACATCCACGGGGATCCGTGGAAGGAGGAGCGGTACTGGTGAGCGACGCTCCCACCGCGCAGGCCGTCGCGCCGAGCGCGGCGCTCCAGGCCGTGCCACGCGCGGGCTGGCACGTCGCCACCGTGGCCGCGACGCACCGGGAGACCCCGAACGCGACCCGCATCGAGCTCGACGTGCCCGGCTGGCCGGGCAACGCCGCCGGACAGCACCTCGACGTGCGACTCACGGCGCCCGACGGCTACCAGGCCACGCGCTCGTACTCGATCGCGTCGTCGGGGTCGTCGACCCGCGTCGTGCTCGCGGTCGACAAGCTGCCCGACGGCGAGGTGTCGCCGTACCTCGTCGACGACGTGCGCGATGGCGACATGCTCGAGGTGCACGGCCCGCTCGGCGCGTTCTTCGTGTGGGCTCCGGCGGCCGAGACGGGCGACCATCGCCCGGTGCAGCTCATCGCCGGCGGCTCGGGCGTCGTGCCGCTCTACGCGATGGCGCATGCGCACGCGGGCGCTGAGGACCCGACGCCGTTCCGCCTGCTGTACTCCGTGCGCACGCCCGACGACGTCTACTTCGACGACGAGCTCGGGACGCTGGCGGACGCCGCCGCACCGTTGCAGCTCGACTTCGTGTACACCCGCCGCGCGCCCGACGGCTCGGCCATCGTGCCCGGCCGGATCACGCAGAAGGCGCTGGAGGCCGCGGTGTTCCCCGCGTCCGAGCGTCCCCGCGTGTTCGTCTGCGGCTCGACCGGCTTCGTCGAGCGCGTCGCCGACTGGCTGGTCATGCTCGGGCACGATCCGCGGTCGATCCGCACCGAACGCTACGGAGGAACCTGATGGAGCACGTCGACGGCAATGTCCTGGCCGGCCCGCTCGCCGAGTTCTTCGCATTCGACGTGACGATGGCCACCGGCCGCTGCGTCGGCTGCGGCTCCGTCGCCGAGCTCGCGCGGGCGATGGTCTACCGCAGCGGCGCCGGCACGGTCGTGCGCTGCAGCACGTGCGACACCGTGCTCGCCACGCTCGTCGAGGCCGACGACCGCGCCTGGATCGGCCTGCGGGGCCTGACCGCGATCGAGGTGCGCCGAGCCCCGAACGAGGGTTGAGGAGCGCGGTCGGAGCCGACGCGTCTCGAAGCCCGGAATCGATCGGGAGCACCCCATGTGGATCGGCTGGATCGAGTTCGACCTGCTGCTCGGTGACGTGCACTCGCTGAAGGACAAGCGCGCGGTCATCCGCCCGATCCTCGCCGACCTGCGCCGTGCCACGGAGGCGAGCGTCGCGGAGGTCGCCGATCAGGACCTGCACCGTCGCGCCGTGCTCGGCGTCGGCGTCGTGGCCTCCGGCGCCGAGCGCGTCACCGACACGCTCGACCGGGCCGAGCGGCTCGTCGCGTCGCGCCCCGACATCACGCTGCTGTCGGCGCGCCGGCGGCTGCGTCGTAGCGACGACGACGACTGAGCGGAGCCCACGAGCGGATGCCGCGGGCTCCCGTCGGTCGGATGCCGCGGGCTATGCGCCCGCGACCGCCACGCCGTCCTTCCAGACGCGCCCGACGAGCGGCACGCCCGGCCGATAGGCGAGGTGCACGTGGCTGGGCGCGTCGAGCAGCACGAGGTCGGCCGGACCGCCGGGGCGGATCGCGCCGACATCCGTGCGCCGCAGCGCCGCCGCCCCGCCCGCGGTCGACGCCCAGACCGCCTCGGCGGGTGTCATGCCCATGTCGCGCACGGCGACCGCGATGCAGAACGGCATCGAGCTCGTGAAGCTCGAGCCGGGGTTGCAGTCGCTCGCGAGCGCCACGGTCACACCCGCCTCGAGGAGCCGTCGCACGTCGGGGTACGGCTGGCGGGTCGAGAACTCGACGCCCGGCAGCACGGTGGCGACCGTGTCGGATCCGGCGAGCGCCGCGACATCCGCGTCGTCGAGGAACGTGCAGTGGTCGACGGATGCCGCGCCGAGCTCGACCGCGAGGCGGACCCCGTCGCCCTCGCCGAGCTGGTTGCCGTGCACGCGCACGCCGAGGCCCGCGGCCGCGCCCGCCTCGAGCACGCGCCGTGACTGCTCGGCGGTGAAGGCGCCGCGCTCGCAGAACGCGTCGATCCACTTCGCGTGCGGCGCGCACGCCTCGAGCATCTCGCCGACGACGAGGTCGACGTAGGCCTCGGCGCCCGTGCCCGGGTCGCCGGACGGGTCGGCGTAGTCGGCGGGCACGACGTGGGCGCCGAGGAACGTGACCTCGTCGGTGACCTCGCGGGCGAGGCGCAGGATGCGCTCCTCGTCGCGCACCGAGAGACCGTAGCCCGACTTCACCTCGAACGTCGTGGTGCCCTGGGCGTGCAGCTCGGCCACGAACCCCGCGAGGCGGGCGCGCAGCTCGTCGTCGGTCGCGGCACGCGTCGCAGCCACGGTCGAGCGGATGCCGCCCGCCTCGTAGCGGCGCCCGGCCATGCGCGCGGCGAACTCCTCGGCCCGGTCCCCGCCGAAGACGAGGTGGGTGTGGCTGTCGACGAAGCCCGGGATCACCGCGCGGCCGCCGGCGTCGACCACCTCGACGTCGGCGTCCCACAGCGACCGGTGCTCCTCGCCGTCGCGCCGCTGCTCGCGTTCGTGCCGCAACTCGTCGTCGTGCGACGGCAGGTGCGCGGCGGGCCCGATCCACGCGATGCGGCCGTCCTCCACGAGCACGGCCGCATCGCGCACGATGCCGAGCGGGCCGCCGTCGCGATCGGGAGCCGGGTCGTTCGTGACCAGTTCGCCGACGTTCGTCAGCAGCATCCGCCTCACTGCACCGCCATCAGTCATGCGTCCATCATGGGCACGCGGAGGCCGCGCTCGCGAGCCACTTCGACGGCGCGGTCGTAGCCCGCGTCGACGTGGCGCATGACGCCGGTGCCCGGGTCGTTCACGAGCACGCGCGCGATCTTCTCCGCGGCGAGGTCGGTGCCGTCGGCGACGACCACCTGGCCGGCGTGGATCGAACGGCCGATGCCGACGCCGCCGCCGTGGTGGATCGACACCCAGGTCGCGCCCGACGCCGTGTTGAGCAGCGCGTTGAGGAGCGGCCAGTCGGCGATCGCGTCGGAGCCGTCGGCCATCGCCTCGGTCTCGCGGTACGGGGAGGCCACCGATCCCGAGTCGAGGTGGTCGCGGCCGATGACGACCGGCGCGCTGAGCTCGCCCGAGGCGACCATCTCGTTGAACTTCAGGCCCGCGAGGTGGCGCTCCTGGTAGCCGAGCCAGCAGATGCGGGCCGGCAGGCCCTCGAAGTGCACCTTCTCGCCGGCCTGCGTGATCCAGCGGCGCAGGTGCTCGTCGTCGGGGAACAGCTCGAGGATCGCCCGGTCGGTCGCCGCGATGTCGGCCGGGTCGCCCGAGAGCGCCGCCCAGCGGAACGGGCCCTTGCCCTCGGCGAAGAGCGGGCGGATGTATGCCGGCACGAAGCCCGGGAACGCGAAGGCGCGGTCGTAGCCGCCGAGCTCCGCCTCGCGACGGATCGAGTTGCCGTAGTCGAACACCTCGGCGCCGGCGTCCTGGAAGCCGACCATGGCCTCGACGTGCTTCGCCATGCTCGCGCGGGCGCGGATGGTGAATGCCTCGGGGTCGGATGCCGCGAGCTCGTGCCACTCGTCGACCGAGACGCCCTCGGGCAGGTACGACAGCGGGTCGTGCGCGCTGGTCTGGTCGGTGACGATGTCGATGCCGACGCCGCGGGCGAGGAGCTCGGGGAACACGGTCGCGGCGTTGCCGACCACGCCGACGCTGAGCGGCTCCCCGGCCGCCTTCGCGGCGAGCGCGCGGTCGACGGCGTCGTCGAGATCGTCCGCGACGACGTCGAGGTAGCCGTGCTCGACGCGGCGCACGAGGCGGGACTCGTCGACGTCGACGATGAGCACCGCGCCGCCGTTCAGGGTCACCGCGAGCGGCTGCGCCCCGCCCATGCCGCCGCAGCCGGCGGTGAGCGTGAGCGTGCCGGCGAGGCTGCCGTCGGGACGGCCGAGCGAGCGGCCGACGGCGCCGAAGGTCTCGTGGGTGCCCTGCAGGATGCCCTGCGTGCCGATGTAGATCCAGGAGCCGGCGGTCATCTGGCCGTACATGGTGAGGCCGAGCTGCTCGAGGCGGCGGAACTCGGGCCACGTCGCCCAGTCGCCGACGAGGTTCGAGTTGGCGATGAGCACCCGCGGCGCCCACTCGTGCGTGCGGAAGACGCCGACGGGCTTGCCCGACTGCACGAGCAGGGTCTCGTCGGGCTCGAGGTCCTCGAGCGTGCGCGCGATGGCGTCGAACGCCTCCCAGTTGCGGGCGGCCTTGCCCGTGCCGCCGTAGACGATCAGGTCGCCGGGGCGCTCGGCCACCTCGGGGTCGAGGTTGTTCATGAGCATGCGCAGCGGCGCCTCGGTCTGCCAGCTCTTCGCGGTCAGCTCCGAGCCGCGGGCGGCGCGGACAGTGCGCGCGGGGGCGAGGGGTGCATCGGTCATGTCTCGATCCCATCGCACGCCGAGCCCTGCGACAACGGATGCCGCGGCGTGCGCGTCCGGGATCCCAGACGAGGTGGGACGCCCGAACCGCTTGGTCGGCGGCGACGCTCCCGGTACCCGGCTCAGCCGAGCTGGATGCCGCGGGCGGCCATGAACGGGACCGCGTCGATGGCGGAGCCGTCGAGGTGCACCTCGAAGTGCAGGTGGCATCCGGTGGAGGCGCCCGTGCTGCCCACCGCGCCGATGAGCTGGCCCGCGGTCACCGTCTCGCCGGCGGCGACGAAGATGCCGCCCTGGGTCAGGTGCCCGTAGCCGGTCTCGACGCCAGAGCCGTGGTCGATCTGGATCCAGTTGCCGAGGCTGCCGTTCGGCCCGGCGGCGTTCACGACGCCGGACGTCGCGGCGTACACGGCCGTGCCGCACGCGGCGGCGAGGTCGGTGCCGCGGTGGAAGTCGTTCACGCCCGGCAGCGGCTTGACCGGCCGCGGCCCGAAGCCGTCGGTGATGCGGCCGACGACGGGGAGTGCCCACCCCTGGTCGCTGAGCTGGCCGGCATCGGCGGGAAGGTTGAGCAGGAGCGAGACGCCGCTCGATGCCAGCACGCTGTCGTTCGCGGCATCGGACTGCAGGTCGTCGAGCTCCTGACGCGCGTCGGCGAGCGCCTGCTCGGCGGCTTCGACGTCGGCTTCGGCCGCCTCGACCGGCACCTCATCGACCGCGGCCCACGCGACATCGGCGCGCTCCTGCGCCGCCGCGGCCTCTTCGGTGCGCTTGTCGGCGATCGCCAGGAGCTTCTCGACGTCGCCGGCGATCTGCTCGACCCGGGCGACGCCGCCGAGGCCGGCGAGCAGGTCCTTCCCGGCGCCGAACGCGGCGGGGATCGACGAGAGCGTCGCGCCGTCGCCCTGGGCGGCGGCGAAGTACACGCGGCCGGCGGAGTCGGCCTCGGCCTGGGCGTCGTCGGCGAGGCCCTGCATGCGCTCGGCGACCGCCTGGGCCTCGGCGCGCATCGAGCGCGCGTCGGCCAGTGCCGTCTCAGCGGCGCGCAGTTGCGACGTGGCGAACTGGATGCGCGCCTGCGCCGCGGCGAGCGCGGCCGACTGCAGGCTGTTCGTGCCGAAGCTCGACGCGCCGGCCCGCAGCGTCGAGCGGGTCGTGGTCGTGGTCGTCGGCGAGGTGGTCGGCGTCGCCGACGGGCTCGGCGTGGGCGTCGGCTCGGGCGTGGGGGTCGGCGTGGGCGTCGGCTCGGGCGTGGGGGTCGGCGTCGGCTCGGGCGTCGGAGTCGGTGTCGGTGTCGGCGTGGGCGTGGGGGTCGGCTCGGGCGTCGGCGTCGGCGTCGGCGTCGGAGACGGCTCGGTCGTCGGGTCGGTCGTCGGATCGCCGGTCGCGGGCGTCGTCGGCTCGGTCGTCGCGTCGGTGGGCGCCGGCGTCTCCGTCGTGCTCGTCGTCGTGTCGGTGGCCCCGCCGGTCGGGAGCTCCTCCGCGTACGAGGGCGCGCCACCGAGGACGCTCAGCAGCACGACCGCCGTCGCGGCAGCAAGCGTCACACCACCGCGGCGAGCGCTCCGTGAGTACCACGGGCGTTCTCTGCCGGGTGCTGCGCAGGTCGGCGTCGGCGTCATCTGGTTCCGTTCGGGTGTCGGCCCGGGGAGCCGATCCCGTCCAGTCTGTCATCGGCGCCCGGGGGAGACAACCGTTCCGGAGGGTCCGTTCCGCCCACGTTCGGGGTACATGAGCATGCCTCAGGTTCAGCACGACCCGCTGACCACCCGACGAGCGGGGGATCAGACCAGCGCGCCGGCCTCCCGCGACGCGGTCGCCACGACCTCGCCCGACGCCACGAGCCCCGTGATCGCCTCGATCTCGGGCGACAGGAATCGGTCGGGTCCCGGCACGGCGCCGACGCCGGCGACGAGCGACACGATCGCGCCCGTGGCGGCGCCCGGCTCCAGCGGGGCGCGCAGCGCGAGGCCCCGCGACGCCGTCATGACCTCGATCGCGAGCACGCGCGCGAGGCCGTCGATCGCGCGGCGCAGCTTGCGGGCCGCGGCCCACCCCATCGACACGTGGTCCTCCTGCATGGCCGACGACGGGATCGAGTCCACCGACGCCGGCACCGCGAGGCGCTTGAGCTCTGACACGATGCCCGCGGCCGTGTACTGGGCGATCATCAGTCCGGAGTCAACGCCCACCTCGTCCGCGAGGAACGGCGGCAGCCCCTGGTTGCGCGCGCGGTCGAGGAACCGGTCGGTGCGGCGCTCGCTCATCGACGCGACATCCGCCACGGCGATCGCGAGGAAGTCGAGCACGTAGCCGACCGGAGCGCCGTGGAAGTTGCCGTTCGACTCGACGCGGCCGTCGAGCGTGAGCACCGGGTTGTCGATCGCGCTCGCGAGCTCGGCGTCGGCGACGGATGCCGCGTGCGCGAGCGTGTCGCGCGCGGCGCCGTGCACCTGCGGGGCGCAGCGCAGCGAGTAGGCGTCCTGCACGCGGGTGCACTCGGGTCCCTGGTGGCTGGCCACGATGGGGGACTCGGCGAGCAGGCGACGCAGGTTGGACGCGGCGAGCGCCTGGCCGCGCTGCGGACGCAGGGCGTGCAGGTCCTCGGCGAAGACCGCGTCGGTGCCCATGAGGCCCTCGACGCTCATGGCCGCGGCGATGTCGGCGGTCGTGAGCAGCAGACGCAGGTCGTCGATCGCCAGCGCGAGCATGCCGAGCATGCCGTCGGTGCCGTTGATGAGGGCGAGGCCCTCCTTCTCGCCGAGGCGCAGCGGGGTGATGCCGGCGGCGGCGAGGGCCGTCGCGGCATCCGTCAGCTCGCCGTTCGCTGAGCTCGTCGAAGCGATCGCGTCGTGGTTGCTCCCTTCGACGGACTCAGGGAGCGGGGCGGGCTCAGGGAACGGGGACACCCGCACGTCGCCCTCGCCCATCGCGACGAGCGCGCAGTGCGCGAGCGGCGCGAGATCGCCCGAGCAGCCGAGCGAGCCGTACTCGCGCACGACGGGGGTGATGCCCGCGTTCAGGATCGCCGCGTACGTCTCCGCGGTCTCACGGCGCACGCCCGTACGCCCGGTCATGAGCGTCGAGAGGCGCAGGAGCATGAGGGCGCGCACGACCTCGCGCTCCACCTCGGCGCCCGAGCCGGCGGCGTGCGAGCGCACGAGGCTGGCCTGCAGCTGGGCGCGACGGTCCTCGGCGATGAACGTGGTCGCGAGCGCGCCGAAGCCGGTCGAGATGCCGTAGTGCGGTTCGGGGTCGGCGGCGAGGCCCTCGACGATCGCGCGGCTCGCGGCGACGCCCTCGAGGGCGGCCGGGTCGAGCTCGACGGATGCACCGTGCCGGGCCACGGCGACGACGTCCTCGATCGTGAGGGCTCCGGTGCCGACGGTGACGGATGCCGCGGTGCGGGCGGGTGCGGGCGCGATGGTGCTCATGCCTCCGATTCCACACCGCACCCGCGCGCGCGGGAACGCCGAGGAGTACGCTGGCGTCCGGGATCCCGGACGGCACGGAATCGGGCGGCGTCGGCGCACGGCGTCCGTGATCAGCGGGGATCCGGACGAGGAGGTCGCATGGAGCCCGGCTCGAAGGTGCCCGCCGCCGACCAGACGCTCGCGATCCTCGCCCACCTGGCCGCGCAGCGCGGTCCCGTGCCCGCGGCGACCATCGCCCAGGCGCTGGAGATCCCGCGCTCGACCGTGTACCACCTGCTCGCGGTCATGCAGGAGCGCGGCTTCGTCGTGCACCTGCCCGAGGAGCGCCGGTACGGACTGGGCATCGCCGCGTTCGAGCTGTCGAGCGGGTTCAGCCGACAGCAGCCGCTCGCCCGCCTCGGTCGGCCCCTGGTCGCGGCGCTCGTCGACCGGCTCGGCGAGTCGGGACACCTCGCCGTGCTGCACGGACGCGACGTGCTCTACCTCGTCGAGGAGCGCGCGCCGCGGCGCCCGTCCCTCGTCACCGACGTGGGCGTGCGCCTGCCCGCACACCTCACGGCCACCGGGCGGGCCATGCTCGCCGAGCTGCCGCCGGCGCAGCTGCGTGCGCTGTATCCCGACCGCGCGGCGTTCGCCGAGCGGCATCCCGAGGGCGAGGCGGATGCCGCGGAGTGGAGCTACGGGCGCCTGAAGCGCGTGCTCGCCGACGTGCGCGCGCGCGGCTGGGCCGCCGAGGACGGCGAGGTCACGAGCGGACTGGCGTCGGCGGGCGCCGCGGTCGTCGACCACCTCGGCTGGCCGGCCGCGGCGATCGCCGTGACGTTCCCCGACGACGCCGCGACCGGGCTGCGCGAACGTGCTGTCGAGGGCGTGCGGGAGGCGGCCGCGACGCTCTCACGTCGCATCCGCGGCATCCGCTAGCCCGCGCCGGGGCGGCCTCGGCCTCGGTCGCGATCAGCCCTTCGGTGCGAGCCAGCGCCGCAGCATCCGCGTAACGAACGGCAGCACCCAGTACGTCATGATCGGAGTCAGCACGAGCGTGGTGCCGAGCGCACGCAGCCAGATCGGCAGCTCGCCCCATCCGGGCACGGGTGCCACGAGGTACGCGAACAGCAGGTTCACCGGGAAGAAGCCCAGCCAGATCGTGACCGCCTGCTTCCAGCGCGGCGGCGCGGGCGGAAGCTCGGATGCCTCGGCGCCGGGCCCCGTGGCATCCGCCACCGGCACCGAGCCCGTCGCCGGCTCGTCGAACCAGCCCTCGATGCCGGTGCGCCGCCGACTGCGCTCCGAATGGACGAAGCCCTCGCCCATCGACAGCCACCAGCTGCGCTCGGGCGACCGCTCCCACGCCTCGAGCGTCTCCTCGTTCGCGAAGCGGTAGAGCATGTGCCACACGGTCGACGTCTCGCCCGCGCGCACCCAACCCGACCCGAGGAAGCCCGGGTACGCGTTCGCGAGGTTGACGCCCGTCTGCACCCAGGCGGTGGCCTCAGAGATCCGCGCCGGGTCCACCTCGCGCCGGATCGACACGGTGATCGGTTCGCTGGCCATGCACCCATCCCACCTCATCGCGGTTTCGGAGCGGTAACGGATGCGCCGACCGGATGGCGCCGGGCGGGCTCTCGCGGTTATCGTCATCCAGCCGGACAGCGCACGGAACCACCGACGCACGGGATCGACCCGCGGCGCACGAGTGGGAACGGAGGCGTCGGTGACGCAGGAGGCAACGGTCGACGCAGCGCGGCCCGGCACGACGGAGGCGCCGGAGGCTGCGGAGGCACCCGAGGGCGCTGAGGCGGCAGAGGCTGCGGAGGCGACCGAGGTTGCGGAGGCGCTCGAGGCTCCGGAAGCGGACGAGGCTGCGGCAGCGCTCGTGCCCGCTCCGGTCGCCCGCACCCGCACCAGGTGGTGGATCCCCGTGCTCGCGATCGTCGTCGTGCTCGGCGGCTCGGCGGGCGTGTACGTCGGGTCGGGCTACCTCGCGCACGAGGCGCGCAACGAGCTGATCCTGGAGGTGAACGCGATCGAGGCGCGCGCCGAGGAGGCGGTCGGCGACTGGCGCGCGGCCCGGACGCTCGCGACCGCGGCGGCCGCCGACGGCACCGCGGTGTCCGAGGTCGTCGTCGAGGGACTCGGCTCGGCCGAGCTCGCCGCGACGCTCACGGCCGCGGCGGAGGAGGCCGGCGCGCTCGTCGATGCGGCGGAGGGCGAGCCGAAGCTGCCCGAGCCCATCGTGTACGACGCAAGTGCCGTGCGGCCGGCGTCGACGAGCATCCTCGAGATCTTCGCCACGCGCGAGCGCGCCGCGAAGCTCGAGGCCGAGCTCGACCGGCTCACGCGATCGGCCGCGGAGCTCGACGCCGCGGCGGACGCCGCCGAGGAGGCGCGGACGGCGTTCTACGCCTCGGCCGCCCAGGACGCGACCGCCGCACTCGCGGAGCACTCGATCGCCACCTACGAGACGCGCATCGCCGTGCAGCACGGCATCGACCAGAAGGGCACCGGTTGGGTGCAGTCCCGCGACAGCCGTGGCGCCTACGCCGACCTCGCCGCCGCCGTGGACGCCATGAAGGCGTCGTCCGCGGCCGAGGCGGCCCGCCGCGCGGAGTCCGACTACGCCGTGCGCGGTCCCATCGAGGACTTCGCCCGGTCGATCGCGCATGGCGTGAACCTCGACTTCACGTGGGCGCACGTCGTGAACGGCCGCTCGAGCGACGAGTGGTACTCCGGCACGGCCATGTACCGCGACACCGACGGCGGCTGGGCCACGATCGAGCTCAGCCACAGCATCGGCTGGTACTTCTCCGACGACATCAACGCCAAGGCGGTCGTCGTGCACGAGGTGGGGCACGCCCAGGTCGTCCGACCCGAGTGCAAGCCGCTCTTCACGGGACCGGTCTTCGCCTCCGACGACGAGATGTGGGCGACCGCCTGGGCCATCGCCAAGGGCTACGACACGTCGGGCGCCGGCATCGGGGCCTACGGACGCCCGTCGGACGCCCAGATCGCCGAAGCCGGGAAGTGCATCTGAGCGTCCGATCGGGTGTCAGGTCGGGCTGACCGAGGTCAGCCGACGAGCCGTCGCGCCGCGCCGAGCACCCGTCGGGAGCCGACGAGCGCCAGCGTGAGCAGCGCGAGCGCGACGAGCGCCGGCACCGGCCCGAAGCCCGCGACGAGCAGGGTCGCGACGCCCGCGACGGCCGCGACGGTGTCGACGGCGGTGGTGATGACGGATGCCGCGTGGCCGCCACCATGACGTCGACCCCGCTCGAAGCGCGCGAACACGAGCACGACGGGCACCACGGCCGCCGCCCCCGCGGCGAGCCAGAGCGGACGCGTGGCCCACCACTCGACGCCGACCGGCTCGGGCAGGGGCGTGCCGTACGTCGCGTTCGCGGCGAGGGAGAGGCCCGCGAGTGCGACCAGCACGGGCATGTGCCAGAGGTACACCGTCATGGCGCGCTCGCCGACCGCGGAGATCGGGCCCGAGGCATCCGCCCGGTCGACCCAGGCTCGGATGCGCGGGCGTGCGAGCTGGAACAGGGCGAGCTGCGCGATGCCGAGCACGACGAGGGTCACGTTCGGCGGGTTGAGGTTCTCGTACATGTCGACGGGATACGGGCCCGCGACGGTCAGCACCCCGAGCACGGCGAGTGCCGCTCCCGCCATGCCCCACAGCGCGCGGGGACCGAATCGGTCGAGCCCGCCGTCGGCGAGGTGGAAGCCCAGCTGTTGCACGAGCAGCCACACGAGCACCAGGTTCAGCAGGCCGATCGCGTCGACGCCCGTGGAGAGGCGCACGACGTCGACCGCGACCACCGCCACGAGGAGCGCGACGGGCGTCAGCAATCGTGCCCGCTCGTGGGCGCGCACCATGATCGGCACGAGCGCGGAGGTCACGAGGTAGACGCCGAGGAACCACAGCGGCTGGCCGATGCGGAAGCCCGCCGTCGCGACGAGGTCCTCGGGCAGGCCGGCGAGCCGCAGCACCACGAGTCCGCTCGCGACGACCGCGACGACGGCGATCGCCGGTCGGACGAGGCGAACGATGCGGGAGCGCACGTAGTCCGACGGCGTCGCGCCCTTCGCGCGCATCGACCGCCAGTGGTGGAAGCTCGAGAAGCCGCCGGCGATGAAGAACAGCGGCATGATCTGGACGACCCAGCTGACGGGCCCGAACCAGGCCTGGCCCTCGAGCGCGTTCTGCAGCACCGGTCCGTCGGGGCCCGTGCTCACGCCGAACATCATCGCGTGCAGGCCGAAGACGACGACGAGCAGGGCGACGCGGATCGCGTCGACGCTCGAGTCGCGGGCGACGCCGGTGCGTCCGCCGGCGAGCGCGGTGCTGCGGTCGGATGCCGCGGCGCGAGCGCCCGCCGGGCGGCTGAGCGTGTCGGTCATCACCGTGCTCCATCCGGGCGGACCCTCCACCCACGACAGCGACGGTAGGGATGCGGCACCCGACCCCGCATCACACGGGGGTGCCGTTCCGGCCCCTACCGCGGTACCGCTCGCGGGGACGGCGGATGGGTCGTCGGTACGACGCCCGCCGTTCGCTGAGCTCGTCGAAGCGAACCCGTCGGGGTCGTCCCTTCGACGGGCTCAGGGACCGCCAGGCGTCACGAGACCCGTGTCGTACGCGAGCACGACGGCGTGCACGCGATCGCGCAGGCCGAGCTTCTGCAGGATCTTCGACACGTGCGTCTTCACGGTCTGCTCGGCGATGAAGAGGGCCGACGCGATCTCGGCGTTCGACATGCCGCGGCCAACGAGCACGAGCACCTCGCGCTCGCGCTCCGTGAGGCCGGCCAGGCGGGTCTCCGACGTGCGCGGCGGCTGCGCCGACCGGGCGAAGTCCTCGATGAGGCGCCGGGTCACGCTCGGGGCGAGCAGCGCGTCGCCCGCGGCGACCACGCGCACGGCGGCAACGAGCTCCTCAGGCGTGGCGTCCTTCAGGAGAAACCCGCTCGCGCCCGCGCTCAGCGCCTCGTAGACGTACTCGTCGATGTCGAACGTCGTGAGCATGAGCACGCGCGGCACGTGGTCGGAGCCGCGCGCCGGCGCCTGCAGGTCGCGCGTCGCCTCGATCCCGTTGCGGTGCGGCATCCGCACGTCCATCACGACGACGTCGGGTCGCAGCTCCCGGGAGAGCGCGACGGCCTCGACGCCGTCGCCGGCCTGCCCCACCACGTCGATGCCGGGCTGGGCGGCGAGCACCGCCGCGAACCCGGCACGCACCATCGCCTGGTCGTCGGCGACGAGCACCGTGATCGTCACGTGGTTCCTCCGTCCGACCCGAGCGGGAGGGTCGCAAGCACACGGTATCCCCCGCCCGGACGCTCGCCGTACTCCGCACGGCCCCCGAGCAGGGCCGCGCGCTCGCCGATGCCCACGAGCCCGTGTCCGCCACCGCGCGCGTCGGGCCCAGGGGCATCCGTGGCCGCCTCGTTCTCGACGCCGACGACGAGGTCGTCGGCGAGCACCTCGACCGTGACGTGCGTGGTGGCGCCCGGGGCGTGGCGCACCACGTTCGAGAGCGCCTCCTGCACGATGCGGTAGGCCGTGGTCGCCGTGAGGCCCGCCGCGGGCAGCGCCTCGCCGAGCTCGAGCGTGACCGGCACACCCGCGCGCTCGACCGACCCCACGAGCGCGGGCAGGTCGTCGAGGCCGGGCTGCGGCGCGGTGTCGGGGGCGGCGTCCGCGCTGCGCAGCACGCCGAGCAGCTGGCGCATCTCGGTCATGGCGGTGCGAGCGGATGCCGCGATCTCGCCGAACTCGGCCGTCGCCTCGTCGCTCAGCCCATCCAGGCGATACGGCGCGCTCGTCGCCTGCACGTGGATGATCGACAGCCCGTGCGCGACGACGTCGTGGAGCTCGCGTGCGATGCGGTTCCGTTCCTCGACGAGCACACGGCGCTCCTGCTCGGAGGCGGTGGCCGCCCGCTCGCGGAACAGCTCGACGCCGATGGTGCGACGCTGCGCCACCAGCACGGCCACGGCCAGTGCCGAGAGCGTGATGGCCGCGGCCGTCACGACGTTGGCCGCGGCGCCCGCATCGACGAACGCGAACGGCGCGGTCACGACGACGCCGGCGAGCCACGCGACGAGGCCGAGCCACCACGGGCGCATGAGGCCGAGCACGATGAGAAGGGCCGCCTGCGACACGATCGACGTCACGGGCCACGGCCAGGGCGCGGCATCCGACGACGCGGAGATCAGGGCGAAGGCGAGGAGGCCGACGGTCGAGAGGGCGGTGCCGAGCCACGGCAGGCGCACGGCGAGCGGGACCGCGCCCGCGAGCGCCAGGCTCGTCACGAAGGCCGCGAGGAGGTGCACGCCGTAGGCGGTCGCGGCGATCGGCGCCGAGATCGTCACGAGCACGACCGCGACCAGCGCGGTCGCGAGCCAGGTCCACGCGCGGAAGCGGCGGTCGGCGTCGCGGGGCGGTGCGGGCATTCGGGAGTCCATGGTGGCAGCAGCCTGTCATGCGGGCCGCGACGCGGCATCCCCCCGCGGAGCGATCCTGCGGCCGTACGCAGGTAGGGGGCGCCGTCAGCGCTCCGTCGACGGGGTCACCACGCCGTCGACTGCCGTGTCGGGCTTCATCCGCGAGGACGCGAGGCGGTCGACGTTCCGGCTCTCGCGGTTCTTCTGGATCATGCGATCGTCGCGGAGCGGGAGTTGCAGGCCATCCTCGGCGTCGATGCCGTTGCGCAACTGCCGCGCTCGCTCGACCTCGGTGTCGAGCACCGCGCCGAAGACGAGCGCGAGGTTCGACAGCCACACCCAGAGGAGGAACGCCACCGCGAACCCGAGCACCCCGTACGTCCGCTCGTACGTGCGCACGCCGAGCACGTAGGCGGTGAAGAGCGCGGTCGTCGCGAGCCAGCTGAGCAGGGCACCGCCCGCGCCGACGCTCATCCAGCGGATGTTCCGGCGCTTCACGTTCGGCGTCGCCCAGTAGAGCACCGCGATCATCACCGCCACCAGCACCGCGACCACGGGCAGCTTCAGGAAGTCCCACCAGATGACGAGCCCCTCGTCGAGCCCGAGCGAGCGCGCCAGGGCGTCGGCGACCGGGCCGCTCACGAGCATGAGCACCGCCACGATCGAGGCGAGCGCGACGATCACGACGGCGACGCCGATGAACAAGGGACGCGACTTCCAGAACGGGCGGCCCTCCGCCACGCCGAGGATGCGGTTCATGCCGCGCCCGAACGTGCCGAGGTAGCCCGACACGGTCCAGAGGGTCAGCACGAGCCCGGTCGCGAACGCGAGCGCGGCGTGCGACGCGTCGAGCAGCTGCTCGATCGGCTCGTCGACCGCCGTCGCGACCTGGTCGCCGGCGAGGTCGCCGATCACGTCGAGGGCGGTGCGTGCGACGGCCTCCGCGCTCCCGAAGATGCCGATGAGCGCGAGGGCGCCGAGCAGTGCGGGGAACACCGAGAGCACCGCGTGGTAGGTCAGGGCCGCCGCGAGGTCCCAGCTCTGGCTGATCCGGAACTCGTGCAGCGTGCGACGGAAGAGGGTGCGCCAGTCGTCGCGCGTCAGCTCGACGGGTGAGTCGACGGGTGAGTCGGCATGGGAACTCATCTCGCCTCCTCGGGACGGACGGATGACGCTCGCTGGTGCCGAGCCTATGGCCGCGGATGCCGCGGACGGCAGGGGTTGCGCACGCCTTCCCGGTCGGGTCAGCCGAGGTGGGCGTGCAGGAAGGCCGCCACGCGCGGTCGGAGCGCGTCGTCGAGGATGCCGATCGAGTGCGCATCGCCCGGGACGACGACCAGCTGCGCCGGGACGCCGGCGGCGCCGAGCGCCGCGACGAAGCGCTCCGACTGCCCGAGGGGCACGACCTCGTGCTCGGCGTGCCCGATGAAGACCGGCGGGTCGCTCGCGTCGACCAGGCTCGCCGGCGAGGCATCCGCCGACTGCGGGCACGCCTCGAGGCTCGCACCCGGGTCGCACCCGAGGTACTCGCCGACGATGCCCTTCAGCCACGGCGATGCGGCGTCGGCGGCCAGCTCGGCCGCGCTCAGGCCGACAGGACCCGACAGCTCCGCGACCGCGGCGACCCGCGAGCCCTGGTCGAGCGGCCCCTCGCCGGTCATGCCGAGCAGCGCGGCGAGGTTGCCGCCGGCCGAGCCGCCGAACGCGCCGATGCGCGTCGGGTCGATGCCGAACCGCTCGACCTGCTCGGGGTCGCGCAGCCACTCCACCGCGAGCGCCACGTCGTCGATCGCGGCCGGGAACCGTGCGTCGGGCACGAGCCGGTAGTTGACGGATGCCGCGACGAAGCCCTCGCTCGCGAGCCACAGGCACACGTTGCGCCAGTCGGCGTTCGCCTTGTCGCCGCGCGCCCAGCTGCCGCCGTGGATCGACACGACCGCGGGCCGCTGCTGCTCGAGCGCATCGGCGGCGGGCAGGCAGACGTCGAGCGTCAGCAGCGTGCCGTCCTCGCGCGTGCCGTACTCGAGGTCGGCCTCGACCTCGAGGCCCGCGGGCGGGGTGAACGTGCGGATGCCGATCACCTCGGCGCTCGCGACCTCGCTCGCCGCATCCGGCCCCGTCGGGTCGATCTCGCGGAGCTGGGTGTGGAAGCCGGAGAGCGCGACCACGCCCGTGATCGCCGCGATGGCGGCCAGCGCGGCTGCGACGATCCGCCTGGCGCGGATGCCGGAGCCGCCTGCGATTCGGGTCGAGGTCACACCGGGCTCCGGGTTCAGGGGTGGAGTGATGCTAACCCACCATCCGGTGATGTCAAACGCGGCGGCCTGCGGCGGAACCGCGGCCTGCTCGGGGCTTTCCCAGCCGCGATCCGGTATCGTTGCGGAGTCGGTTCTGGACACCGTGCCGTGGCACGGATGGGTTTGTGAGTCCTGAGGGCCGGATTCGAGGACGGCTTGTCCTCGGAAGTCACCGTATGTGAACGGCCCCGGTCGACGATGTTCCGGGTTCTCAGACCTGCCGAGCGCACTCCTGCGCCCGGCGGGCTGCCATGTACTCAAGTACAACCCAGGAAGATCCATCGTGCCCAAGAACAAGAAGCCCGCTGGCGGACGACCCGCCAGGAACTTCGATCCCTCGTACGCGAAGGGCGGCCGCAAGGGCGGCACCGCCTCGCGCAACGGCTCGACCTCGCAGAAGGCCGGATCGCGCAGCCCCGGCCACCGCGGCTACCGCGCCGAGGAGGAGGCGCCCCGGAAGGAGCGCTGGTCGCGCGAGGAGCGCGTCGCCACCGGCCGCGCACCGCACCGCGCCGTGCGCGAGGGGCGTCCGGCGCGTGACGAGCGCCCGGCGCGCGACGACCGTGCGCCGCGTCGGTTCGACCGCGACGACCGTGCTCCGCGTCGCGACCGTGACGACCGCCCCGCGCGCGCGCACTACCGCGAGGAGCGTCCGGCTCGTTCGTACGACCGTGACGACCGCGGGCCGCGTCGGTTCGACCGGGACGAGCGTCCGGCTCGTTCGTACGACCGTGATGACCGTGCCCCGCGTCGGTTCGACCGCGACGAGCGTGCCCCGCGTCGGTTCGACCGTGACGAGCGTCCGGCTCGTTCGTACGACCGCGACGACCGTGCCCCGCGACGCTCCGACCGCGATGAGCGTGCCCCGCGTCGGTTCGACCGTGACGAGCGTCCGGCTCGTTCGTACGACCGCGACGACCGTGCCCCGCGTCGCTCCGACCGCGACGAGCGTCCCGCCCGCCGGGAGCGTCCCGCTCGTTCGTACGACCGCGACGACCGTGCCCCGCGTCGCTCCGACCGCGACGAGCGTCCCGCCCGCCGGGAGTTCGACCGTCCCGGCTTCCGCGACTCCGAGCGCCGTGCATCGAGCTTCTACCCCAGCCGTGAGGCCGAGACCCGCTTCACGCCCGAGGACGACGTCGTGCTCGAGCGCCTCGAGGCCGAGGCGATCCGCGCCGAGGAGGTCGATGGCGTGACGTTCGCCGACCTGGGCCTCGGCGGCAACGTCGTGCGCGCGCTCGCCGAGCTCGGCGCCGAGACGCCGTTCCCGATCCAGGCGGCGACGATCCCCGTCGTGCTCGAGGGTCGCGACGTGCTCGGCCGCGGACGCACCGGCTCGGGCAAGACCATCGCCTTCGGCGCGCCCACGGTGGAGCGCCTCATGCAGCTGTGGACGGCCTCGGCCCCTTCGACCCTTCGACAGGCTCAGGGCACCGCGGGCCACTCAGGGACCGGCCGCGTGAAGCGCCAGATGGGTCGCAGCCCCCGCGCGCTGATCCTCGCGCCGACCCGCGAGCTCGCGCTGCAGATCGACCGCACCGTGCAGCCGATCGCGCAGAGCGTCGGCCTCTTCACCACGCAGATCTACGGCGGCGTCCCCCAGGGCCGCCAGGTCGGCGCGCTCCAGCGCGGCGTCGACATCGTGATCGGCACGCCGGGCCGCATCGAGGACCTCGTGGAGCAGGGCCGTCTCGACCTCAGCCAGGTCGTGGTCACGGTGCTCGACGAGGCCGACCACATGTGCGACCTCGGATTCCTCGAGCCGGTGCAGCGCATCATCCGCCGCACCTCCGAGGGCGGCCAGAAGCTCCTCTTCTCCGCGACGCTCGACACCGGCGTGGCCGCGCTCGTCGACGAGTTCCTCGTCGACCCGGCGGTGCACGAGGTGGCCGGCGAGGACCAGGCGTCCTCGGCCATCGACCACCGCGTGTTCGTGATCGACAACCGCGACAAGCGCGACATCGTCGCCCAGCTCGCGCAGCGCGACGGCAAGACCCTCGTGTTCTCGCGCACCCGCGCGTTCGCCGAGGACCTCACCGACCACCTCGAGGACTACGGCATCCGCGCCGTGGCCCTGCACGGCGACCTCAACCAGTCGCGCCGAACGCGCAACCTGCAGCAGCTCACGAGCGGCCGGGTCGACGTGCTGGTGGCAACGGATGTCGCGGCACGCGGCATCCACGTCGACGACATCGACCTGGTGATCCAGGCCGACGCGCCCGACGAGTACAAGACGTACCTGCACCGCGCCGGTCGCACCGGTCGCGCCGGCAAGGAGGGTCGCGTCGTCACGCTCATCCCGCGCAATCGCCAGCGCCGCATGGCCGAGCTCCTGGGCCGCGCCGAGATCGAGGTCGACTTCGTCGACGTTCGCCTCGGCGACGACCTGCACGCCGAGCTCGAAGCCGCGCCCGCGCAGGCCGAGGCCGCGATCGAGGCCACGACCGAGGCCACGACCGAGGAGGTCGCCTCCTAGGCGACGGCCGCACCACCCGAACAGGCCCGCGACCCGCCCGGTCGCGGGCCTGTTCGCGTCCCATCCGCGGGATTAGCATGAGCGCGACGCGCGTCGCCGTGCACCACCTGGGGAGTCCGGGAGCGCGAGACGTGGAGGGCGCATCGACATGAGCGACGACCGTACCCCGCAGGGCGCATCGCCCGATTCCCCGACGCAGGGGGCTGCTCCGCAGGCGGCACCGCCGCCCCCGGGCCCCCCGACCGTGAGCCGGGCGACGCTCATCTGGTTCGGCGTCGCGATCGTCGTGCTCTCGTTCGTCGCGGCCTTCCTCGGGTCCTGGGTCGCCCGCGCGGGCGACACCACGGCGGCGGAGCCGACGCCGACGCCGACCGCGGCGGAGGTCGACGAGGCCGCCTACGAGGAGGCGATCAAGGAGATCCTGCCCGCGGGCTCGGCCGTTCGCGCCGGTACCGGCGTGCCCGAGGAGGGCAAGGGGTACGAGGGCGATGTCTACATCGACATCTCGAACTCCGACGTGTACCTGTTCCAGGACGGCGAGTGGACGCTCGTCGGGAACATCCGCCAGAACGCCGCCGAGAACCTCACCGGCGCGCAGGGGGAGCAGGGGGCGCAGGGCGAACAGGGCGCCCAGGGCGAGCAGGGCGCGCAAGGCGAGCAGGGTGCCCAGGGCGAGCAGGGCGCGCAGGGCGAGGCCGGAGCCGCGGGCACGCAGGTGCTCCTCGGCGTCGGCGTCCCCGACCCCTCGACGTGCACCACCGACGGCGACATCTTCATCGACACGAGCAGCGTGCAGTTCTACGAGTGCAAGGCCAGCGCCTGGACGTTGTTCGGCCCGACCCCGGCCCCGACGCCCGCGCCCACCGAGGGCTGACGCATCGCGACGGATGGCATCGCCTCGGCACCGACGTGCCGGCGCGACGCCGTCCGTCGTGCCGTCCGAGTGGCGCCCCGCTCGACGCTGGGGCATAATTACTGACTGAACGGTCGGTTGCCAATTCCGAACCCGAGCTGCCGCTCGGCCCGGAGGACCCGTCGGCGAATACGCTGGGCGGGCGAGCGTTCCCGGACGATGCAGTCAGGAGTGAGCATGGCGGAGGCCTACCTCGTCGGCGGGGTGCGCACCCCGGTCGGACGCTACGGCGGTGCGCTCGCGAGCGTGCGGCCCGACGACCTCGCCGCCCTCGTGGTCGGCGAGCTGGTGCGACGCACCGACCTCGACCGGGCCGGCGAGCTCGGCGCCATCGACGAGGTCATCCTCGGCGCCGCCAACCAGGCCGGCGAGGACAACCGCAACGTCGGGCGCATGTCGGTGCTGCTCGCGGGCCTGCCCGACGAGGTGCCCGGCATCACCGTCAACCGGCTCTGCGCGTCGGGCATGTCGGCCATCACGATGGCCTCCCAGGCCATCCGCGCCGGCGACGCCGACCTGATCATCGCGGGGGGCGTCGAGTCGATGACCCGTGCGCCCTGGGTGCAGGCCAAGCCCGACCGGCCGTGGGCCAAGCCCGGCGCCGCCTACGACACGTCGATCGGCTGGCGCTTCCCGAATCCGCAGCTGCTCGCCCGCGACAAGGCCACCTACGCGATGCCCGAGACCGCCGAGGAGGTCGCCCGCGTCGACGGCATCACGCGCGAGGACGCGGACGCGTTCGCCCTCCGTTCGCAGCAGCGGGCCGCCGCCGCCATCGCCGCGGGCCGGTTCGAGCCCGAGATCGTCGGGGTCCAGACCCACAAGGGCGAGGTGCTCGTCGACGAGGGCCCCCGCCCCGAGACGACGCTCGAGGTGCTCGCGGGCCTGCGTCCCGTGGTGCACGGCGGCTCGGTCGTGACGGCCGGCAACTCGAGCGCGCTCAACGACGGCGCATCCGCGATCCTCGTCGCGAGCGGCGAGGCGGTCGAGCGCTACGGCCTCACGCCCCGCGCCCGCGTGGTCGTCGGCACGAGCGCGGGGCTCGCGCCCGAGATCATGGGCCTCGGGCCGGTCCCCGCGACCGAGAAGGCCCTCGAGCGGGCGGGCATCGACCTCGACGACATCGGCTCGGTCGAGCTCAACGAGGCGTTCGCCACCCAGTCCATCGCGTGCATCCGCCGGCTCGGCCTCGACGAGTCGCGCGTGAACGCCGACGGCGGCGCGATCGCGCTGGGGCATCCGCTCGGCTCGTCGGGTTCGCGACTCGTGGTGACCCTGCTCGGACGCATGGAGCGCGAGGGCTCGCGCTATGGCCTCGCGACGATGTGCGTCGGCGTCGGCCAGGGCACCGCGCTGATCGTGGAGCGCGTGTGATGGCCGACGTGCACCCGCTGTCGGATGCCGCGGGCGGGCCCCTGCGCGTCGAGCGGTTCGACGACCGCGTGGTCGCCACGCTCAACCGTCCCGAGAAGCGGAACGCGATCGACCAGGCCACGATCGACGCGCTGCACCTGCTCTGCGCCGAGCTCGAGGCGATCCCGCGGATCCTGATCCTCACGGGCGCCGGAGGCGTGTTCGCGTCGGGCGCCGACATCGGCGAGCTGCGCGAGCGACGGGCCGCCGACGCCCGCCGCGGCATCAACGCGAACGCGTTCGTGCGCGTGCACGAGCTGCCCATGCCCGTCATCGCGGCCCTCGACGGGTACGCGCTCGGCGGCGGCGCCGAGCTCGCGTACGCGGCCGACATCCGCATCGCCACGCCGCGCCTGCGCATCGGCAACCCCGAGACCGGACTCGGCATCATCGCGGCGGCCGGGGCGAGCTGGCGCCTGAAGGAGATCGTCGGCGAGGCGCGCGCGATCGAGCTGCTCCTCACGGGCCGCGCGGTCGGCGCCGACGAGGCGCGCGACCTCGGCCTCGTCACCGAGGTGCACCCCGTCGACGAGCTGCTGCCCGCGGCGCACGCGATCGCCGACCGGATCGCGGCCAACGACCGCGCCGCCACGATCGCCACGAAGCGCGTCTTCCGCGCTCCGCGCGCGGAGCATCCGGCCGTCGACCTCGAGACCCAGGCCGACCTCTTCGAGAGCCCCGAGAAGTTCCGGCGCATGACCGAGTTCCTGGAGCGGAGGCAGAAGCGATGAGCGAGATGTCCGGTGGTCGAGTAGCGCCCGGCGAAGCCGGACGCGTATCGAGACCTGGCGACGAGGATCTCGATACGCGTCGCGCTCCGCGCGGCGCTACTCGATCAGCGACCGCCACGGGAGCACCGTCCGACGTCGGCGTGCTCGGCGGCGGACGCATGGGCGCCGGCATCGCGCACGCGTTCCTGCTCGCCGGCTCGCGCGTGACCGTCGTCGAGCGTGACGCGGATGCCGCGGGCGCGGCCTCGGCGCGCGTGCTCGAGTCCGTCGCGGCATCCGTCGCCCGCGGCACCGCCGACGACGACGAGTCGGCGATCGCCGCCCGTTTCGCCACGAGCACCGACGTCTCGGACTTCGCACGCGCGGGCCTCGTGATCGAGGCCGTGCCCGAGGACCTCGAGCTGAAGATCGACGCGCTCACCCGCGTCGAGGCGGTGCTGCCGCCCGAGGCCGCGCTCGCGTCGAACACGTCGTCGATCTCGATCGACCAGCTCGCTGCGCTGCTCGACCGGCCCGACCGCTTCCTCGGCATGCACTTCTTCAACCCCGTGCCGGCCTCATCGCTCGTCGAGATCGTGCGCGGCGACGCCTCGCAGGGCACCCTCGTGGCGGAGGCCCGCGAGTGGGTGCACGCGATCGGCAAGACGCCGATCGTCGTCGCGGATGCCCCGGGCTTCGCGTCGTCTCGACTCGGTGTCGCGCTCGGGCTCGAGGCCATCCGCATGCTCGAGGACGGCGTGGCCAGCGCCGAGGACATCGACGCCGCGATGACGCTGGGGTACAAGCATCCGGTGGGCCCCCTGCGGCTCACCGACATCGTCGGCCTCGACGTGCGGCTCGGCATCGCCGAGTACCTCTCGTCGACGCTCGGCGAGCGATTCGCGCCGCCGGCGCTGCTGCGCCGCATGGTGGCGGAGGGCAAGCTCGGCCGCAAGACGGGCGAGGGCTTCTACCTGTGGGATGCGCCGTGACGCTTCCCGGTCGTCGAGGAGCGCCGCGCGCAGCCGGACGCGTATCGAGACGCGAAACGGATCTCGATACGCGTCCGGCTTCGCCGGGCGCTACTCGATCACCGGATCTGAACACCTTCGAGAGGAACACACGATGACCGAGATCCTGCCGAGCTACCTCCAGGGCCAGTGGTGGACGCCGGACGCCGCGGCCGCGGCGTCGGCGACCGAGGTGCGCGACGCCTCGACGGGCGACGTGATCGCCCGCGTGTCGACCGAGGGGCTCGACCTCGCGGGAGCGCTGGAGTACGCCCGCACGGTGGGCCAGGCGAGCCTCGGCGAGCTGACGTTCCACCAGCGCGCGGTGCTGCTCAAGCAGTTCGCGCTCGCGCTCACCGAGCGCAAGGCCGAGCTCTACGAGCTCTCGAGCCGCACGGGTGCGACGAAGCAGGACTCGTGGGTCGACATCGACGGCGGCATCGGCGTGCTCTTCACCTACTCGGGCAAGGGCCGCCGCGAGATGCCGAACAGCACGGTCTACATCGACGGCAACGTCGAGAACCTGTCGAAGGACGGCTCATTCCTCGGCCGGCATATCTATACCCGGCTCCCCGGCGTGGCCGTGCAGATCAACGCCTTCAACTTCCCGGTGTGGGGCTCGCTCGAGAAGTTCGCCCCGGCCTTCCTCGCCGGCGTCCCGACGATCGTGAAGCCCGCGACCCCCACGGGCTACGTCGCCGAGGCCATGGTGCGCATCCTCGTCGAGTCGGGCCTGCTGCCCGAGGGGTCGCTGCAGCTCGTGTCGGGCAGCGTGCCCGACCTCTTCGACCACCTGCGCCTCGGCGACCTCGTCGCGTTCACCGGCTCGGCGTCCACCGCCGAGCGACTGCGCTCGCACGACTCCGTGCAGACGGGCGGCGTGCGGTTCACGAGCGAGACCGACTCGATCAACGCGTCGATCCTCGGCACCGACGCGGTGTCGGGCACGCCCGAGTTCGACGCGTACGTGAAGCAGCTCGTCGTAGAGATGACCTCCAAGGCGGGCCAGAAGTGCACCGCCATCCGCCGCGCGATCGTGCCCGAGGCATCCGTCGACGCGGTCATCGACGCCGTGCGCGCGCGCATCGCCGAGCGCGTGGTCGTCGGCGACCCGCGCGCCGAGGGCGTCACGATGGGCCCGCTCGCCTCGCTCACCCAGCGCGACGAGGTGCTCCGCCAGGTCGGCCGGCTCGAGCAGGCGGGCGGCGAGCTCGTCATCGGCTCGACGGATGCCCCGAGCATCGTGCACGCCGACGGCAGCACCGGTGCCGCGCCCGACGGCGCCTTCGTCGGCCCCATGCTGCTGCGGTTCGCGGATGCCGCGAGCCCCGCGCTGCACGAGGTCGAGGCGTTCGGGCCGGTCGCGTCGATCGTCGGCTACGGCTCGCTCGACGAGGCCACCGGGCTGGTGGCCCGCGGCGGCGGATCGCTCGTCACGAGCGTCGCGACGCACGACCCCTCGGTCGCCGTCGCGCTCGCGGCGGGCATCGCGGCGTACAACGGCCGCGTGCTCTTCCTCGACCGCGACGACGCGCGCAGCTCGACGGGCCACGGCTCGCCGCTGCCGAACCTCGTGCACGGCGGACCCGGTCGCGCCGGCGGCGGCGAGGAGCTCGGCGGCATCCGTGCCGTGCTGCACCACATGCAGCGCACCGCCGTGCAGGGCTCGCCCGAGATGCTCACCGCGCTGACCGGCGTGTGGCACCAGGGCGCGGCGTCGCAGGCCGACGGCGTGCACCCGTTCCGCAAGTCGCTCGCGGAGCTGCGCATCGGCGACCAGGTCGTCTCGGCGTCCCGCACGGTGACCCTCGAGGACATCGAGACGTTCGCGGAGTTCACCGGAGACACGTTCTACGCGCACATGGACGAGGAGGCCGCGGCAGCGAACCCGTTCTTCCCGGGGCGCGTCGCGCACGGCTACCTGCTCGTGTCGTGGGCCGCCGGCCTGTTCGTCGACGCCGCGCCCGGCCCGGTGCTCGCGAACTACGGCCTGGAGAACCTGCGCTTCATCACGCCGGTGTCGCCCGGCGACTCGATCCGGGTCGAGCTCACGGCGAAGCAGATCTCTCCGCGCGAGACCGACGAGTACGGCGAGGTGCGCTGGGACGCGGTGCTGAAGAACCAGGACGACGAGCTCGTCGCGACCTACGACGTGCTCACCCTCGTGGCGAAGGAGCAGGCGCCGCAGCCGGCGTAGCGCCGGGGACCCGCCGCGTCGCGGGCCTCAGCCGCGCAGCGCCAGCACGAACGGGAGCACCGCGGTCGCGCCTCGCTCCCGTAGGGTCCGTGCCGCGACGGTGAGCGTCCACCGGCTGTCGGCCTGGTCGTCGACGAGCAGGACGCCGCCCTCGGGCATCTCGAGCCCGTCGGCGGTGAACCGGTCCCAGACGCCGGCGAGCCGGAAGGCGCTGTTCCCGCCGGGCCGACCGGCGGGGCCGCCGTCCACCGGCGTGAGCGCCCCGAGGTAGGGCATCCGTCCGATCTCGGCGATGCCACGGGCGAGCGAGTCGACGAGCAGCGGCCGCGACCGCGACGGCACCGAGGCGACGGCGACGGGCCGATCGGCCCAGCCCCAGTCGGCGAGCACGCGCACGCAGGCCGCCAGCACCTGCGACGGGACCGGCCCGTCGGGCGTGCCCGGCGCGAGCAGCTCGCGCATGGTGCCGCCCCAGCCGAGGTCGGTCAGCCGGGCGAGCGCCCGGCCCTTGTCGGCCTGCTCGCCGGCCGGGATGCGGCCCTTGACCGGGACCCCGAGCCGGTCGGCGCCGGTCGGCCAGGCGCGACGCGGCTCGATGGGCACGCCCACCCGGTCGAGCGCGCCGGCGGCGGCCTCGGCGGCGCCGTCGGCCAGTCCGCCGGGGTACCAGGCGCCGGCACAGGTGTCGCAGCGGCCGCAGGGCACCGCCGTCTCGTCGTCGAGCGAGCGCTGGAGGAACGCCATGCGGCATCCGTCGGTCTGCTCGTACTCGATCATGTGCCGCTGCTCGGCTTCGCGCTCCTCGGCGATGCGCCCGTAGCGCTCGGCGTCGTAGCTCCACGGCTCGCCCGTCGCGACCCAGCCGCCCTGCACACGCCGGACGGCGCCGTCGACGTCGAGCACCTTGAGCAGCAGCTCGAGCGGCGTGCGGCGGATGTCGACCCGGGCCTCGAGCGCCGGCGTCGACAGCGGCTCGTCGGACAGCTCGTCGATCACGCGGCGGGCGCGCTCCTCGTCGGGCATCGACGCCGTCGCGAAGTAGTGCCAGATCGCCGGGTCCTCGTTGCCGGGGAGCAGGAGCACGTCGGCGCGCTCGGTCGCTCGGCCGGCCCGCCCGACCTGCTGGTAGTAGGCGACCGGCGACGACGGCGCCCCGAGGTGCACCACGAAGCCGAGGTCGGGCTTGTCGAATCCCATGCCGAGCGCGCTCGTGGCGATGAGCGCCTTCACCTCGTTGCGCTTCAGCAGGCGCTCGGACTCCTCGCGCTCGTCGGGATCGGTCTGGCCCGTATAGGCGCGGACGTCGTGCCCGCGCTCGCGCAGGAGGCGCGCCGTGTCGTTCGCCGCCGAGACGGTCAGCGTGTAGATGATGCCCGAGCCGGGCAGGTCGTCGAGGTGGCTCAGCAGCCAGGCCAGGCGGGTCGTGGAGTCGGGGAGTCGCAGGACGCCGAGGCGAAGCGACGAGCGGGCCAACGGGCCGCGGATCGTCAGCACCTCGCTCCCGCCGAGCTGCTCCGCGACATCCGCCACCACCCGGCTGTTCGCCGTGGCCGTGGTCGCGAGCACCGGCACGTCGGCCGGAATGCGGGCGATGAGGTCGCGGAGCCGACGGTAGTCGGGCCGGAAGTCATGACCCCAGTCGCTGATGCAGTGCGCCTCGTCGACGACGAGCAGCCCGATGCGTCGCACCAGCGCAGGCAGCTGCTGCTCGCGGAACGAGGGGTTGTTGAGCCGCTCGGGCGACACCAGCAGCACGTCGACCTCGTCGGCGTCGAGCCGGCGCACGACGTCGTCCCACTCGTGCGGATTCGTCGAGTTGATCGCCACCGCGCGCACGCCCGCACGCTCGGCCGCCGCGATCTGGTCGCGCATCAGCGCGAGCAGCGGCGAGACGAGCACGGTCGGACCGCCGCCCCTGCGGCGGAGCAGCGCCGTGGCCACGAAGTAGACCGCGGACTTGCCCCAGCCGGTGCGCTGCACCACGAGCGCGCGGCCTCGCCCGTCGACGAGCGCCTCGATCGCCTCGAACTGCCCGTCGTGGAACTCCGCGTCGGGCCGGCCCACGAGCTCGCGGAGCGCGGCGAGGGCGTCGGCACGCGTGGCGTCGGTCGTGACGAGGGCGGTCATGCCTCCACTCTCGTCGATGCGGCCGACATCCACGCGATGCGATCCACGAGACCGGCTTCACCACAAGGGATTGAGGCGGCTCGGCGGCCGCGTTAGCGTGGACCTGTCGACCCCCCGGACCCTGGGATCGGAACCCTACCGGCCGCCTCGGCGGCACTCCGCTTCCAGAGGGGGGTCTGGGACCATGCACCGAATCCACTATGGAGCGGTCGCGTACCTCACCGGCGACGAGATCGCTCGCGCCGTGCTCGACTACGCCGCCCTCCTCGCCCGCAGCGGGGACGCCGACGTGGTGGCGTTGCCCGTCCGGGAGCCCGACGGGTCATTGCGCGAGGTCCGCCTGGTCCTGGGCGCCGGGCTGCCCATCGCCGCCACGGACATCGGTCCCGGCAATCCCGAGGAGCTCCACGACGATGTGCTCATCGCGGACCTCGACCGACGGGCGGCGAAGCGACGACACACGGTCAGAAGCCTGACGACCGAGGAGATGGGCCAGCTCGCCGCGTCCGACGAGGACTTCCTCGACTACTGACGCGGGGTGCCCCGGAGCTCCGCGTTCAGAAGATGAGGTGGCGCTGCACCAGCTGCTCCGCGACGCTCGTGAGCGGCAGTTGGTTGTTCCGGGCGTAGTGCCGCATCATCTCGAACGCCTGGTCCATCGACACGTCGTGCGTGTGCGCGAGCACGCCCTTCGCCTGCTCGATGACGACGCGCGTGTTCAACGCGAACTGGAGCTGCTCTCGGGTCGTCTCGGTCGCGCGCATCGTGCGCTCATGCAGGATGCCGATCGTCGCCACGTCGGCGAGCGCCTGCGCGGCGCGGAGGTCGTGCGCGTTCAGCTCGCCGGTCTCGGTCCGGAGCAGGTTGACCGAGCCGATGGTCGTGTCGCGGAGGCGGAGGGGGATCGCGTACGCCGACCGGAAGCCGGCGTCGAGCGCCGCCCGGTTGAACGGACCCCAGCTCGTCGGCGCGCTCTCGATGTCGGGCACCGAGATCACGAGCGCCGTGCGGTAGCTGTCGATGCAGGGCCCGGCCTCGGCGGACAGCTGGATGGTCTCGACGAGTCGGCTCTCCTCGTTCGTGGACACGACGAGCTCGAGGTCGCCGAATTCGTCGGCGAGCAGCAGTCCGGCCGCCGAGACGTCGAGCAGCGTACGGCAGGTCTCGACGAGCGTCTGCAGCAGCTCGACCACGTCGTAGTCGTCGACCAGCGTGTCGGCCAGGCCCGCGAAGACCTCGAGGATGCGGTCGTGCCGATCGGTGTCCCTCATCGGACGTCTTCGATGCGGTTCTCGACCATCCGGAAGGTGAGTCGACGCGACACGATGTCGTCGGCGATCGCCCGCATGCTCCGCCGCTCGGTCAACGCCTGCCCCTGGATGAGCGCGTGGGCGTCCTCCGCCGAGATGCCGAGCTGGGCGATCACGAATCCGGTGGCCTGGTGGATCGTTCGGCGGGAATGTCGGGTCTGGCCGTCCTCCTCGAGGTTGCCGGCGAGGCGCACTGCGCGTCGGAGCACGTGCCGGCTGATGAGGTCCGTGATGGCGGCCACCTGTTCCGCCTGCTCGAGCGGGAGCTCGGCCGGCCGTTCGTTGTAGAGGTCGAGCGCGCCGATGTGCATCGCGCCGATCGAGAGTGGGAACGCGAACAGCGCCCCGACCTGCTCCTCGCGGAGTGCGTCGGAGAAGGCCGGCCAGTTCCGACGTGGGTGGTTCCGGATGTCGGGTTCGAGGATGGGCCGGCCGAGGTCGACCGAGTCCCAGCACGGTCCCTCGCCGAGGTCGAGCTGCAGCTCGTCGATGCGTGCCGCGATCTCGTCGCTCGCCGAGACCGTCTCGGAGCCGAGGAACCGCCCGAGGGTCGACACCGCTGCACCCGACATCGGGATCGCGACGAGCACGGAGTCGGTGAGGTCCTCGTCGACGAGATGGGGGCGCGAGAGCACCTCGATGGCCGCGTCGAAGCGAGCGCTCATCGCGGGCTCCGCGGCATCTCGGCCACCATCGCCTCGGGCGCTCGCTGCACCATCACGTGCTCACGGTATCGCAGCGGAATCCCGCCCACACGGGGGTTGTGTTTCTGCGCGGCGGAGAGACGGCGAGACGTCCGCGTGAGCGGCCTCGCGGCAGGTCGCTCCAGGATCAGCGATTCGGCGTCCACCCGATCGCCGGGCCGACGTGCTCGGCGATCGAGGCGAGCAGCCGCGCGTTGTAGTCGACGCCGAGCTGGTTCGGCACGGTGACGAGCAGCGTGTCGGCGGCCGCGACGGCCTTGTCGTTCGCGAGTTCCTCGGCGATGCGGTCGGGCTCGCCGATGTAGCTCTTGCCGAAGCGCGCGAGCCCGCCGTCGAGGAATCCGACCTGGTCCCTCGTGTCGCTGCCGACGCGGGGGCCGAAGTACTCGCGGTCCTCGTCGGTCACGAGCGGGATCACGCTGCGCGACACCGAGACGCGCGGCGTCCGCTCCCAGCCGGCGGCCTCCCACGCGTCGCGGTACAGCTGGATCTGCTCGTACTGCAGCTCGTCGAACGGCACGCCCGTGTCCTCGGTGAGCAGCGTCGAGCTCATCAGGTTCATGCCCTGCTCGGCGGTCCACTCAGCGGTCGCACGCGTGCCGCTGCCCCACCAGATGCGGTCGACGAGGCCGGGCGACTGGGGCTGGATCGGCAGCGGCGCGGTGGACCCGGTCATCTGCGGGTTGCCCGCCACGACGCCGGCGCCCGTGATCGCGGCGCGGAACAGCTCGGTCTTCTGGCGCGCGAGGTCGGCGTCAGTCTCGCCTTCGGGCGGCACGAACCCGAACGCGTGCGAGCCGTCCTGCGCGGGCTCGGGCGAGCCGCGGCTCACGCCCAGCTGGAGTCGCCCCTCGCCGCCGGCGTGGGCGCTGATCAGGTCGGCGGCCGCGGCATCCTCGGCCATGTAGAGGGGGTTCTCGTAGCGCATGTCGATGACGCCCGTGCCGATCTCGATGCGGCTCGTGCGGGCGCCGATCGCGGCGAGCAGCGGGAACGGGCTCGCGAGCTGCCGCGCGAAGTGGTGCACGCGGAAGAACGCGCCGTCGATGCCGAGCTCCTCGGCCGCCACCGCGAGCTCGATCGACTGCACGAGCGCGTCGCGTCCGGAGCGCGTCGACGACTGCGGCGAGGGATGCCAGTGGCCGAACGAGAGGAATCCGATGCGCTGCTTCACGACGGGTACAGCATCCTGCGGCATCCGCTCATTCCCCTCTGCTCCGCGGCCGCCGAGAATAGGGCATCTGCCGGATGCCGGGCGGCCACCTCAGACAGGAGTCTAGGGTCAACGACGCACGGAACCGGAGTGGACATGTTGATCTCGGAACTGACCTTCCCGCATCTCGCCGAGGCACGCGAGGCCCAGCTCGTGCAGCAGCTCGAGCGTCGCCGGGTCGTGGCCGAACGACTCGCCGTGGCGTCGGGCGACGCGCCGGCGCCCGCACGACGTCGACGCGAGCGGATGCCACGCGCCCGCGTCGCGACGAACGAGCCCTGCCCGGCGTAGACCTCGCGCCCCGGACTCAGCCGAGCAGCTCCTGCACTCGGTTCGACGTGGGCATGCGCAGCCCGTCGAGCGCGATCGCGATGACGTCGTCGGCGAGGCGGTCGGCGTCCTCGGCGCCGCCCGGCCGGTACCACTCGACGATCGAGTTGATCATGCCGAACAGCAGCCGCTCCACGACGCGCACGTCGATGTCGCTGCGCAGCGACCCCTCGGCCTGCGCCTCGGACACGAGCGCCGTCACCCGCTTGTCGAACGCGCGCCGGCGGGCGAGGGCGCGGCGCTCCACCTCGGTGTTGCCGCGCACGCGCAGCAGCAGGGTCACGTAGGGCAGCTTCTCGACGAGCACATGCACGGCGCCGCGCAGCACGTGGTCGAGCCGGTCGGCGGCACGCCGGGGCGCCGCCCCGTCGACGAGCTCAGGATGCGCCGCCTCCTCCAGCACGCCCTCGAGCGCGCCGAGCGCCGTGTCGAGGGCGCGGTCGAGGATCTCGTCCTTCGACGCGAAGTGGTGGTAGATCGCGGACTTCGAGAGGCCGAGCCGGTCGGCGAGCACGCCCATCGACGTCGCGTCGTAGCCGTACTGGTTGAACGCGGCGACGGCGACGTCGAGGATGCCCTGCTGGTCGTAGCCGGGGCGTCCCCGTCGGAGGCTTCCGTTCTCTGACATCGCCCCCAGTCTCCCATCTCGGTCGTCCCGCCGGCCGTTGCGCCACTTCCGTGCCCTCTGCGCCAGGCGAGATGGCGCGGTGGCCGCCGAAGTGGCGCAGAGCGGATGCCCCGCGCCGGCCGCCCGGCACGTCTCCGACCTCAGCGGAGGTCGTAGACCCGCTTGTACTTGCCCTCGCTGCGCGGCAGGGCGCCCGGCTCCTCGAGCTGCACGGCGACCGTCGAGCCGACGTGCACCTTGATGCGCTGCGCGAGGACGACCGCGGCGGCCTCGCACGTCTCGATCGAGAGGTCGGGGTGCCGCTCGATGCGCACCTTCAGGGCATCCATTCGCCCCTCCTTCGAGAGCTCGAGCACGAAGTGCGGCGTGAGCTGCTCGATGCCGAGCACGAGCTCCTCGATCTGCGTGGGGAACAGGTTCACGCCGCGCAGGATGATCATGTCGTCGTTGCGGCCCGTGATCTTCTCCATGCGACGCATGCCGGGACGGGCGGTGCCGGGCAGCAGGCGGGTGAGGTCCCGCGTGCGGTACCGGATGACCGGGAACGCCTCCTTCGTGAGCGACGTGAACACGAGCTCTCCCAGGTCGCCGTCGGCCAGCACGGCGCCGGTGTCGCCGTCGATGATCTCGGGCAGGAAGTGGTCCTCCCAGAGGTGGGGGCCGTCCTTCGTCTCGAGGCACTCGTTGCCCACGCCCGGTCCCATGACCTCGCTGAGGCCGTAGATGTCGAGCGCGTCGAGCCCGAGGCGCTGCTCGAGCTCGTGGCGCATCTCGTTGGTCCACGGCTCGGCGCCGAGCACGGCGACCTTGAGCGACGTGGAGCGCGGGTCGATGCCCTGCTCGACCATGGCGTCGGCGATCGTGAGCAGGTAGCTCGGCGTGCAGAGGATCGCGTCGGGCTCGAAGTCCCGGATGAGCTGCACCTGGCGCGCGGTCTGGCCGCCCGACATCGGGATGACCGTCGCGCCGAGCTTCTCGATGCCGGCGTGCGCGCCGAGTCCGCCCGTGAAGAGCCCGTAGCCGTAGGCGTTGTGCACCTTCATGCCGGGCCGGATGCCGCTGGCCCGCAACGACCGGGCGACGAGCGTCGCCCAGCGGTCGAGGTCGCCCGCGGTGTAGCCGACGACGGTCGGCCGGCCGGTCGTGCCGCTCGAGGCGTGGATGCGCGCGACCCGCTCCATGGGCACGGCGAACATGCCGAAGGGGTAGGTCTCGCGCAGGTCGGCCTTGGTCGTGAACGGCAGCTTCGCGACATCCGCCAGCGAACGGATGTCGCCGGGCTGCACGCCCGCCTCGTCGAACTTGCGTGTGTAGAGCGGCACGTGCTCGTAGGCGTGCCACACGGTCTGCTGCAGCCGCTCGAGCTGGAGCGCCTCGATCTCGGCGCGGGACATCCGCTCCTCGGGGTCGAGCTCGGCGGCGGGCACGGGCTCGAGGCCCGAGACGCTGGGGGAGATGGTCGTCGTCGACACGTGGTGCTCCTGTGTGTGGTGGCCGGTCCCTGAGCCTGTCGAAGGGACCGTGTCCGGGGTGCGTTCCCTTCGACGAGCTCAGGGAACGGCGCGGTTCGTGGAGAGGGAACGGCCGCGGAACTCGGCGACCGCGTCGCCGTGCTCGTCGACGACCGAGACGTCGTAGAGTCCGGTGCGGCCCGACCGGGTGCGGCGGACGGCGGTCGCGGTGAGGGTCTGCCCCGCGCGAGTGGACTTCAGGAAGGTGATGTCGGCGCCCGCCGCGACGGTGACGTTGTCGTCCTCGTTGCAGGCGATGGCGAAGGCCGTGTCGGCCAGGGTGAAGACGAGGCCGCCGTGGGTGATGTGGAAGCCGTTCGTCATGTCCTCGCGCACGAGCATCGACACGACCGCGTGGCCGGGATCGTCGCGCTCGACGACCATGCCGAGGGCGGCGGAGGCGAGGTCGCGGTCCATCATGGCGCGATTGGCCTGGCTCGTGGCATCCGTCATGCGCTGCTCCTCGTCGAGTTGCGCGCCGTTGCTGCGGCGCTGAAGATGACTATATACTAACTGAACGATCGGTTAGTAATACCGGATGCCGCGGCGTACCGCCGGCGCCGGATACCGCCAGAACACAGGAGTCGACGATGACCGCACCCGCAGACCTCAGCGTCGCCAGTCGTGAGGAGCACGACGAGGCCGCCCAGGCGCTGTTCGACGACCTCATCGCCAAGGACTCGCGCATCGAGCCGCGCGACTGGATGCCCGAGGCGTACCGCAAGACGCTCATCCGGCAGATCAGCCAGCACGCGCACTCCGAGATCATCGGCATGCAGCCCGAGTCCAACTGGATCTCGCGGGCGCCCAGCTTGAAGCGCAAGGCGATCCTCATGGCCAAGGTGCAGGACGAGGCGGGCCACGGGCTCTACCTCTACTCGGCCGCGCAGACGCTCGGCATCGGGCGCGAGGAGATGATGCAGCAGCTCATCGAGGGCCGGGCGCGCTACTCGTCGATCTTCAACTACACGACGCCGACCTGGGCCGACATGGGCGCCATCGGGTGGCTCGTCGACGGCGCCGCGATCTGCAACCAGGTGCCGCTGTGCCGCGCCTCCTACGGACCGTACGGCCGCGCGATGGTGCGCATCTGCAAGGAGGAGTCGTTCCACCAGCGGCAGGGCTTCGAGATCCTGCTCGAGCTCATGCAGGGCACCGAGGCGCAGCGCGAGATGGCGCAGGATGCGGTGAACCGCTGGTACTGGCCGAGCCTCATGATGTTCGGCCCGCCCGACGACCAGTCGCCGAACTCGGCGCAGTCGATGGCGTGGAACATCAAGCGCTTCTCGAACGACGAACTGCGCCAGCGCTTCGTCGGCATGCTCGTGCCGCAGGCCGAGGTGCTCGGCGTCACGCTGCCCGACCCGAACCTGGCGTGGAACGAGGAGCGCCAGGCGTACGACATCAGCGAGATCGACTGGACCGAGTTCAACGAGGTGCTCGCCGGCCGCGGACCCGCGAACGCCGAGCGCCTGCGCCGCCGGCGCGAGGCCCACGAGGACGGCGCCTGGGTGCGCGAGGCGGCCGCCGAGTACGCCCGCAAGCAGGCCGAGCGCGCGAAGGCGGTGGCGTGATGAGCACTCCGGGCGAGACGGGCACCGAGGCCTGGCCCCTCTGGGAGGTCTTCGTGCGGGCCAACCGCGGCCTCAGCCACGTGCACGTCGGGTCGCTGCACGCGCCCGATGCCGACATGGCCGTGCGCAACGCGCGCGACCTCTACACGCGCCGCAACGAGGGCGTCTCGATCTGGGTGGTGCCCGCCGACGCGATCACCACGAGCGACCCCGACGCGAAGGGCGCGTTCTTCGAGAGCCCCGCGGGCAAGAACTACCGCCACGCGGTGTACTACACGAAGTCCGAGGGGGTGAAGCACCTGTGAGCGACGTTCGTTCGTCGAGTAGCGCCGCCGGAGGCGACGCGTATCGAGACGCAGACCCGGTTCGGGATGCCCACGGCGACGTCTCCGTCGACCAGGTCGAGCTCGTCGAGGAGCTCGCGGGTGCCGGTCTCACGGGCACCGGCGGCACGGCATCGGCGGATGCCGCGGAGTACGCGATGCGGCTCGGCGACGACGCCCTCGTGCTCGCCCAGCAGCTCGGCATGTGGATCACCCGCGCGCCCGAGCTCGAGGAGGACGTGGCCCTCGGCAACATCGGCCTCGACCTCATCGGGCACGCCCGCTCGCTGCTGCACTACGCGGGCAGCGCCACCGGCCGCAGCGAGGACGACCTCGCGTACTGGCGCGACGAGCCCGAGTGGCGCAACGCCTGGATCTTCGAGCAGCCCAACGGAGACTTCGCGCACACGATCGCCCGCCAGCTCGTGGTCGCGACGTATCTGCTCGAGCTCTACGGCGAGCTCTCGGCGTCGACCGACCCGACCCTCGCCGCCGTCGCGGCGAAGGCGGCCAAGGAGGTCGACTACCACCGCGACCACGCCGTGCAGTGGACGCTCCGACTCGCGCACGGTACCGACGAATCGCGTCGCCGCATGACGATCGCGATCGCCGACACCTGGCCGTACATCGACGAGCTCTTCGAGGACGACGAGCTCACCGAGCGCCTCGCCGCCGACGGCGTCGCGGTGCTGCCGTCGACGCTGCGCGCCCGGTTCGACGAGGTCATCGCCGCCGTGCTCGCCGAGGCCGAGCTCGAGCCCCCGACCGGCCGCACGGCGTTCATCGCCGCCGGCCGCGGACGCTCCGGCGGCCACACCGAGCACCTCGGCCCGCTGCTCGCGGAGATGCAGGTGCTCGCCCGCCAGCACCCGGGGGCGTCGTGGTGACCGCGGTGGCGGCATCCGTCGCCCGGCCCGTGCCGAGCGACCCGGCCGCCCGACGCGCCTGGGACGTGGCCGCGACCGTGACCGACCCCGAGATCCCCGTGCTCACGATCGAGGACCTCGGCGTGCTGCGCTCGGTCGAGGTCGCCCCCTCGACGAGCTCAGAGGGCGTCGCGGTGCGCGTGCAGCTGACCCCGACGTACAGCGGATGCCCCGCGCTCGACGCCATGCGCGACGACGTGCTGGTCGCGCTCACCCACGCCGGCTACGACGAGGTGCAGATCGACCTCGTGCTCGCGCCCGCGTGGACCACCGACTGGATGAGCGACGCCGGCAAGGAGAAGCTGCGCCGCTACGGCATCCAGGCGCCTACCGGTCACGCCGCGGCGAAGCAGGGGCCCGTGCGCCTGCAGCTCTCGGTGAAGTGCCTGCGCTGCGACTCGCTGAACACGCGCGAGCTCGCCCGCTTCGGCTCGACGTCGTGCAAGGCGCTGTACGAGTGCCGCGACTGCCTCGAGCCCTTCGACTACTTCAAGGTGCTCTGATGGCGGCGCGCAACCTGGGGTCGATCGGACTCGGGTTCGGCACGTCGACCGGCACCGCCCCGAGCTCCGCGCAGCCCGTGGACAGCTCCGTGGCCGAGGCGTTCCTCGCGTCGACGGTCGGCGGTGAGCACGTCGCGAAGCGCCACCGGGCGCGGTTCCACGAGCTCGAGGTCGCCGAGGTGCGTCCGCTCACGGCCGACGCGGTCGAGGTGACCTTCGCGGTGCCCGAGGAGCTCGCCGACAACTACACGTACCTGCCCGGGCAGTACGTCGCGCTCCGCAAGGAGCTCGACGGGCACGAGCGCCGCCGGAGCTACTCGATCTGCCGACCGCCCGAGCGCGGCAGCATCTCGGTCGCCATCAAGCGCGACCTCGGCGGCATCTTCTCGTCGTGGGCGAACTCCGAGCTGCAGGCGGGCGACACGCTCGACGTGATGAGCCCGCAGGGCACGTTCACCTCGACGCTCGACGCGCTCGACGGCAAGCACATCGTCGGCATCGCCGCCGGCAGCGGCATCACGCCGCTCATGGCGCTCGCGCACACCGTGCTCTCACGGTCGGCGACGGCGGAGTTCGAGCTCGTCTACACGAACCGCTCGACCCTCGACGTGATGTTCCTCGAGGAGCTCGCCGACCTGAAGGACCGCTACCCGTCGAGGCTCGCCGTGCACCACGTGCTCTCGCGCGAGCAGCGCACCGCGCCGCTCCTCTCGGGCCGCATCGACGCCGAGAAGCTCGGCACCATGCTCGACGTGCTCATCCGGCCCGAAACCGTCGACGAGTGGTTCCTCTGCGGACCCTTCGAGCTCGTGCAGCTCGCCCGCGACACGCTCGCCGCGACCGGCGTCCCGGCCGACCACGTGCGGTACGAGCTGTTCACGACCGACGCCGACCGCGTCGAGCCGCGGCACGGGCGCCCCGTCGAGGTGAAGCAGGGCGAGGAGACCGTCGCCATCGAGTTCACGCTCGACGGGCAGTCCTCGACCGTCGAGAGCCCCGTGTCGGCGAACGAGTCGATCCTCAACGCGGCGCTGCGCGTGCGCCCCGACGTGCCGTTCGCGTGCGCGGGCGGCGTGTGCGGCACATGCCGCGCGCGCCTCGTCGAGGGCAGCGTGAACATGACCGAGAACTACGCGCTCGAGCCCGACGAGCTGGAGCGCGGCTACGTGCTCACCTGCCAGTCGCACCCGAAGTCCGACCGCGTCGTGGTGGACTATGACGTCTGAGCGTGAGACGCTGCTCGCGCTTCTCAGGAGCACCCGGCCCGCATCGCACGCTTCTCAGGAAGACACGCCGGGAGCGCGACCGAATCACCGAGAACGTCCTGAGAACGGGATTGAGAGGCGCAGATGATCGAACTCAGCGTTGCCGACGGCGTGGCCGAGGTCGTGCTGAACGCCCCCGACAAGCTCAACGCGCTCGACGTCGCGGCGCTCGCCGAGCTGGCCGAGGCGTACGCGTCGGCCGAGCGGGCCGCGGAGGCCGGTGACGTGCGCGCGCTCGTGCTGCGCGGCGAGGGTCGCGCGTTCTGCGCCGGCCGCGACATCTCGGGCGTCGACCCGCGCGACGACGACGTGCTCGGCTACCTCGGCGGGCGCGTGCAGCCGCTGCTCGAGCGGATGGCGTCCTTCCCGGCGCCCACGTTCGCGGTCGCCCACGGCGCGTGCCTCGGCGTCGGACTGGGACTGCTCATCGCGAGCGACATCGTCTACGTCGCCGAAACCGCGAAGATCGGGTCGCCGTTCGCGAACCTCGGCGCCACGCTCGACTCGGGCGGCCACGCGCTGTTCTTCGAGCGGCTCGGCGCGCACAAGACCATGGACCTCATCGTCACGGGCCGGCTCATGTCGGGCACCGAGGCGGTGGCCGCGGGCCTGTTCTCGCAGGTGTTCCCCGCCGACGAGGTGACGGATGCCACCCGCGCGGCGGCCCGCGCCGCGGCATCCGGGGCCACCCAGGCGTTCGTGGCGTCGAAGGCGCTCATCGCGTCGCTGCGCGACGACCGCCTCGGGCACTGGCAATCGATGGACCAGGAGAACCGCGCGCAGGCGGCGCTCTGCGACACGGACGACTACCGCGAGGGATTCGCGGCGTTCCAGCAGAAGCGCCGGCCGGAATTCACCGGTCGGGGCTGACTCCCGAGGGTTGAGGAGCGGCGGAGCCGGGTCTCGAAACCCCGTGCCTGCACGAGCGGGTTTCGAGACGGCGCTGCGCGCCCCCTCAACCCGCGAGGTCGGGCAGCGCCCGCTGCGTGCCGGCGAGGCGCGCCTCGTCGAAGAGCACGCGCCCGGCGCGCTCGTAGAGTTCCATCGCCTGCTCGGCAGTGTCGCCGACGGCGGTCATGCCCACGCGGCCGTGCTCGGTGATCGAGCTGATCATGTGGAACACGATCCCGGTCTGCCGCGACTGGTCGAAGTGCAGGCCGTGCCGCGCGACGACGTCGAACAGGTCGCCGACCGAGAGCGCACGGAGCTCCCCGCCCTCGAGGTGATCGGTGGCCACGAGGTGCTTCTCGGCGCCCTCGGGAGTGAGGAAGCGGCCCGTCTCGGCGTCGTACCGCCCGTCGGTGAGGAACTGCAGCGTCAGGAACGGATGCGTCGTGCCGCCCTTGCGGAGGTTGAGCTCGATCGCGTACGCGGACCATCCGCCCGCGGCATCCCGCATCGTGACGAAGTCGACCGCGAACCGCCCGAGCACGCCCTCGGCGGCCAGCCGCTCGCCGATCGCCGCCGCCGGCTCGCTGATGAGGCGGGAGTACGCGGGGTCGGCCGGGAACACGCAGCCCAGGTAGCTCTGCCCGCTCGCGCCGCCGAGCAGCTGGTCGTGCGTCGACAGGAGCTCGACGGTGCCGTCGGGAAGCGAGCGCAGCTGCACGCTCGGGCTCAGCAGCTCCTCCCCGACGATCCGCTCCTCGACGATGCCGCCGTCGGACTCGAGCCTCGCGACGTACGCGGCGAACGGGATGTCCCTCGCCTCGAGCTGCATCCCCTCGACGCGCTCGGCGATCGCCGCCCGTCGCTCGGCCGGGGGCAGACCGCCGACGCCGGCGAGGTCGACGAGCGCGTTGCCCGCCCCCGAGACGCCCTCGTTGAGCTTGACGATGACCTGGCCGATAGTGGGGCGGGCGTCGAGCAGGTCGCCGATCGCATCGACCACCTCGTCGAGGCCGTGCAGGTCCTCGGCGCCGAGGGGGTACGGCACCCCGACCTCGCCGAAGAGCCGGCGGCATCCGGTTTTCGTGCCGAGGTCCGACAGCCGTGGATCGGAGCCGTACATCGGGATGCCCAGGGTGAGCGCCAGGTCGCGCTCGAGTTCGGTCGTGTTGTACGGGATGAGGTGGCTGCGTGCGCGGTTCGGGATGAGCGCCGCGATCTTCTCGAGCAGCCTCGGACGCTCGAGCAGCTTCACGCTCAGGGGGCGGGGCGACGCGTCGCCCACGGACACCATCGTGAGGCGGGCCTGCGCGTGGCTCGGGATGACCCCGGGCAGGAGCGCGAGGTAGTACTCGATGATGCGCGGGTCGACGGGCATCGACGAGACGTAGATCATCCGGAGCCGCGGCTGGCGGAGCAGGAGCAGCAGGAAGAGGAACCGCTCCTCGAACGCCTGCGCCATGCTGCCGCTGCCGCTCCCCGGGACCGTGCGGCTCAGCGTCACCGACGGGACGACGACGACCGACTCGTCCTCGAGCCCGATTCGCATCGCGTCCCACACGGATGCCATGCGGTCCTGGAGCCGGTCGAAGCGGAGGTTCCGGGCGTCCTCGTCCAGGTCGGACAGCGTGGCGGCGTCGGATGCCGTCGCCGTCGGTGCCGCGGTCCCATCGAGCGTGGTCATGTCCCCACCTGCGCTTCCGTGTCGTCGATGCCCGTGATCGCGAACGCGCGCACGGGCTTGCTGAAGCCGCGCAGGTCGAGCTCGCCCACCGGCTCGCCCATCGCCATTCCCTCGGCCGCCGAGTACACGCGCTGGGCCACGAGGATCTGCCCGGCATCCGCCACCGCGCACAGCCGGGCGGCCAGGTTCGTGACGCTGCCGATCGCGGCGTAGTCGAACCGCCCCTCGAAGCCGATGCGGCCGAGCGTCGCGTACCCCTGCGCGATCCCGATGCCGAAGCCGAGGTCGTTGCCACGCCGGCTCCAGTCGTGGGCGAGCTCGGCGACGCGCTCCCGCATCGCGACGGCCATCGCCACGGCGCGCCCGGCGGGGTCGTCCACCGGGAGCGGATCGTTGAAGAACACCATGAGCCCGTCGCCCGTGAACCGCTCGAGCGTGCCCTCGAACCGGTAGATGAGCTCACCGAGCGCGTGGTGGTACTCGGCGAGGACGCCCATGACCTCCTCGGGCTCGCTCGCCTCGGCGAACGAGGTGAACCCCCGGAGATCGCAGAACACCACGACGATCTCGCGCCGATGGCTGGCCAGCACGCCCTCCTCGCCCGAGTCGAGCACCACGTCGACGAGCTGCGGGGAGAGGAAGCGCCGGAGCCGGTTGACCCGCTCGAGCTCGGCGACCTGCGCGTCGACGCGCGCCTCCAGCTCGACGTTCCACGCCGCGAGCTCCTCGGCCTGCCGCTCGATCGTGTCGTGGTATCGCTTGATGCGGGCCAGCGACGCGACGCGGGCGAGGAGCTCGCCCTGGTCGAACGGCTTGCTCACGAAGTCGTCGGCACCCGCCTCAATCGCGCGCACCTTCTCCTGCTCCCCGCTCGCGGTGATCATCACGACCGGCAGGTAGGCGAACTCCGCGCTCGCCCGGATGCGGCGGCACACCTCGTATCCGTCGAGGCCGGGCATCAGGATGTCGAGCAGCACGAGGTCGGCGCCGGCGGTCGGCAGCATCGCGAGCGCCTCCTCGCCCGAGGTCGCCGTGAGCACCCGGTAGCCGCGGGGGCTCAGGACCGCGTCGAGCAGCCGGAGGTTCTGGGGCAGGTCGTCCACCGCGAGGATGGTGACCTCGTCACGGGGCATCGGTCCGTCCGTTGCTCAGGAACTGGCTCACCTGCTCGGGCAGCGCCCTGACGCTGATGGGCTTGCCGAGGTAGCCGTCGAAGCCCTCGCGGGCCGTGCGCTCCCGGTCCTCCTTCATGGCGAACGCGGTGACCGCCACCACTGGCACCGAGCCGAGCCGGGGGTCCTGTCGCAGGAGGCGCAGCGCCTCGTACCCGTCGATGCCGGGGAGCTGCAGGTCCATGAGCACCAGGTCGGGCGAGCACGTCCCCGCGAGCTCCACGCCCTCCTCGCCGCTGTGCGCCTCGACCACGTCGTACTCGAAGGCCGTCAGCACGTCACGCACGAGCTTGAGGTTCAGCGGGTTGTCCTCGACGACGAGGATGCGTCGGCCGGGCATCATCCCGCCTCCTCCGGACCTGAGGCCAGCCGCCCGTTGCGACCCGAGAGCGAGCCCGAGTGCACCGCGCCGACCCGCCGCAGCGCGCCGACGAGCTCCTCGCGGCCGACGGGCTTCACGAGGTAGTCCGTCGCGCCCAGCGTCATGCCGCGCGAGCGCTCGTCGAGGATCGAGACGATGATCACGGGGACCGCGCTCATCGCCTGGTCCTCTCGTACACGGGTGAGCACCTCCCAGCCGTCAAGTCCCGGCATCCGGATGTCGAGCACGACCGCCGCCGGCCCGTGCGCCCGGATGAGCTCGAGCCCCTCCTCGCCGTCGCGGGCGTGCACGACCTGCACGCCCAGCCCGTCGAGGTAGGCCGTCATGAGGTCGAGGGATGCCCGGTCGTCGTCGATGACGACCACGACCGGGAGGTTCGCCTGCTCGGCGGGCTGGGGCGCCTGCGCGACCACCGGTCCATCGAGGGGCAGCGTGAAGCCGAACGTGCTGCCGCGGCCGACCTCGGACTCGAGCCACATCCGACCGCCGAGCAGCGCGACGATCCGGCGGCACAGCGTGAGGCCGAGGCCGGTTCCCTCCTCGCGCTGGGTGCCGCGACCGCCCTGCTGGAACGACTCGAAGATGCGCTCGCGGTCGTCCGCCGGAATGCCGTCGCCGTCGTCGGTGACGGTCACGGCCAACTCGTCGCCGTCGCGCCGGGCGACCACCGCGACGTGGCCGCCGTCGGGCGTGAACTTCACCGCATTGCTCAGCAGGTTGAGCAGCACCTGCTTGACGCGCAGCTCGTCGGAGTCGATGACGTCGACCGTCGGATCCACCTCGAGGCTCAGCGTGAGCCCGTGCATCGCCGCGCGCTCGCGCACCATCGAGAGGCCGTACTCCATGGCCGACGACACCGAGAACGTCGACGGCGCGAGCTCCATCCGCCCCGCCTCCACCTTGGAGAGGTCGAGGATGTCGTTGAGCAGGTTGAGCAGGTGCCGGCCCGAGCTCAGGATGTCGCGGAGGTACTCGTCCTGGCGGTCGTTGAGCTCGCCGAACATCCGCTCCAGCAGCACCTCCGAGAACCCGATCACCGCGTTGAGCGGCGTGCGGAGCTCGTGCGACATGCTGGCCAGGAACTCGGACTTGTGCTGGCTCACCACCTCGAGCTCGGCCGTCTTCGTCTCGAGCTCGCGGAAGAGCCGGGCGTTCCAGACCGCGAGCGCCGACTGGCTCGCGAACGTCTCGAGGAACTCGATGGTCTCGTTCGAGAAGCCGCCGGGCCGCTTGCGGCGCACGACGAGTGCGCCGATGATCTGCGACCCGCGGAGCACCGGCACCGTGAGCACCGAGCGCCAGCCGTCGTCGTGCAGGAGCTGCAGGTGCGGATCGAGCTCGACGGTGTCGAGGTCCGCGACCCACATCGGGTGGCCCTCGAGTGCGGCGCGCCCGACCAGCGTGGTGTCGAGGTCGATGCGGATGCCGCGGAGCTTGCGCAGGAGCTCGGCGCTCGACGCGTACGCGCTGCGCACCGAGAAGCTCCGGTCCTCGGGGACGTACTCCATGATGGAGCCGCCGTCGCACCCGGCGAACCGCACGGCGTTCATGATGATGCTCGAGAGGACCTCGTCGAGCACGAGGCTCGAGCTCACCGCCTCCCCGACCTCGCTGAGCGCCTCGAGCTGCTCGATCCGCCGTGCGAGCTCGGCGCCGCGCGCCTCGAGGGCGCGCACGAGGTGCACGTTGCGCACGACGACCGCGGCCTGCGCCGCGAACGCCTCGAGCAGCGCGATCGCCCGCGCGTCGAACGGGGCGACCTCGGTGCGGAAGAGCGAGAGCGTGCCGACCACGTCGTCATCGAGCATCATCGGCGCCGAGATGAGCGTGCGGAAGCCGCCGATCTGCTGCAGGTCGAGCCGGCCGTACTCGGGATCGATGAGCACGTCGGAGACCTGCATGATCCGTCGGTCCTGCACCGCGCGGCCGACGAGCGACCGCCGGTCGAGCGTCAGCGGGTTGGCCTCCACGTAGGCGACGAACTCGTCGGACAGGCCGACCGAGCTGGAGAGGGCGAAGTGATCGCCCTCGACGAGGTAGATCTGGCCGGCGGCGGCGCGGCACAGGCGTCGCGCGCTCTGCACGACCGTGTCGAGCACGGCGTCGGGATCCGAGGAGGACCGACCGAGCGCGGTGAGCACCTCGTTCATCGCCGCGAACTGCTCGGTGGCGTCGGTGTAGTCGCGCTGGAGGCGTTCGAAGTCCTCCTCGCTGATGCTGCTGCGACCCCGCTCGCTCAAGATGGCCTCTCCTTCGCTGGAGAGAGTTCGCACGAACGCGACTTCAGCCGTATTCTCCACCCGCCGGAACGGGGGCTGCAATCACCTCGTTCGCGTGACAGCGACTGAGCGGGGGAGGTTCGTCGACCTCAGCGGTGCGCGTCCTCCTGGTCGTGCTCCTCGATGTCGCGGCCCAGGTCGTCCTCGATGAGCAGGTCGCGGCGCACGTGGTCGGTGCGGTACGCCGACCGGCCGAGCATGTGCGCGGTCATCGGCTGCGTGAGCAGCTGGAAGGTCATGACCAGCACGATGGTCGTGAGCACGCCCCACGTCGGCACCTGCAGGAGGATCGCGAGCACCACGGCGGCGAGGCCGAGCACCTGCGGCTTCGTCGCGGCGTGCAGGCGGGTGAGCACGTCGGGGAACCGCACGATGCCGATGCCAGCGGCCATGGAGAGGAAGGCGCTCACCAGGATGAGCACGCCGACGACGATCTCGGTGGCGTTCACGAGGCATCCTGCTTCGCCATGAACCGGGCGATGGAGATCGACCCGACGACCGCGAACATCGCGAGGATGAGCATGACCACGAGGGTGTCGGTGTGCTTGTTGATCGCCATCTCGGCGCCGAGCGCGCAGATCGCGATGGCGAGCAGCACGTCGGTCGCGAGCGCCCGGTCGAGGATCGACGGCCCGCGGATGATGCGGAAGACCGCCGCGAGCGCGCCGATGCCGAACATGACGCCCGCGATGATGCTGACGACGGTGAGGAAGGTCATGGGGTCCGTCCCTTCTCGGCGGCGCGCCGCGCGCGCTGCTCCTCCCGCACGGCGACCGCCTGGGCGTGCGTGCCGATCGCGAGCACGATGCGCTCCTCGGTGCCGAGCACCCCGCGCCTGGTGCGCTCGATGTCGGCCTCGGTGCGGGTGCCGAGCGCGTGCAGGTAGAGCAGACCGCGCTCGCGGTCGATGTCGACCACGACGGTGCCCGGCACGACCGAGATCGCCTCGGCGGTGAGGGTCGTGACGAGGTCGGAGCGGGTGAGCAGCTGCACGGCGATGATCGAGTTCATCGGCTTCCACCGCGGGTTCACGGCGAGAAGGGCGACCTGCAGCGACGCGACGACGACGTCGAACATCATGCGCAGGCCGAGCAGCAGGCCGCGCCACGGGTTGAAGCGTCCGCTGAGGAGCACGGGCGGCAGGTAGAGCACGCGCGTGACGGCGATCGCGAGGATCACGCCCGTCACGACCGTGAGCGTGTCGACGTGGTCCCAGAGGAAGAGCCACAGGGCGACGAGCCCGATGAGCAGCGGCAGCTGCCGCCACACCGACCGCCAGCGCGACACCTCGAGCTCGGGCCGGCTCATCGAATGCCTCCGGGGAACACGAGCGAGACGTATGCCTCGGGGTTGACGAGGTCGAACGAGGCGCGGTCGGTCAACTCGAAGAGCGGACCGGCGAACACCGTGAGCAGCACCGTGACCACCACGAGCGTCGTGGTCGCCGCGACCATGAGCATCGGAGTGGTGCGCGTCGCGGTGACGGTCGCGCCCTCTGGCGCCTCCTGCACCGAGCCGAGCAGCACCGACTCGTACCCCTCGAGCTCGTCGCGTCCGCGCCAGAACGCCATGTTCCAGAACCGCGTCAGGGCGTAGAGCGTGATGAGCGAGGTGGCGGCGCCCGCGGCGATCACGGCCCAGGTCAGCCAGGCCATGCCCGCGGCATCCGCAGCGCCCGCCTGCTCGGCCCCGGCGAGGAAGAGGCCCGTCTTGCCGAGGAAGCCCGAGAACGGCGGGATGCCGCCGAGGTTGAGCGCCGGGATGAAGAACAGGATCGCGAGGAAGGGCGACGCCTTGAGCAGGCCCGCGAGCCGGTTGATGGAGGTCGCGCCGCCGAAGCGCTCGATGAGTCCGGTCGTGAGGAACAGCGTCGTCTGCACGGTGATGTGGTGCACCACGTAGTAGATCGTGGACGCGAGGCCGAGCTGCGTGCCCACGGCGATGCCGAAGATCATGTAGCCGATGTGGCTCACGAGCGTGAACGAGAGGAGTCGCTTGATGTCGGCCTGCGTGAGCGCGCCGAGGATGCCGATGAGCATCGTGAGCCCGCCGACGACCATGAGCAGCACCGTGAGGTCGCTCTCGGTGAAGATCACGGTCTCGGTGCGGATGATCGCGTAGACGCCGACCTTCGTGAGCAGGCCGGCGAACACGGCGGTGACCGGTGCGGGCGCGGTCGGGTAGGAGTCGGGCAGCCAGAACGACAGCGGGAACACCGCCGCCTTGATGCCGAAGGCGATGAGCAGCAGCAGGTGCAGGATGAGCTGCACGCTGTCGGGGAGCTCGGCCAGGCGCACCGAGAGCTGCGCGATGTTCACGGTGCCGGTCGCGCCGTAGATGAGCGCGATCGCCGAGAGGAAGAACAGCGACGAGACGAGGCTCACGATGATGTACGTGACGCCGGCGCGGATGCGCTCGCCCGTGCCGCCGAGCGTGAGCAGCACGTAGCTCGCGGACAGCAGGATCTCGAACCCGACGTACAGGTTGAACAGGTCGCCCGCGATGAATGCGTCGAACACGCCCGCCGACAGGATGAGGTAGCTCGGGTGGAAGATCGACACCGGCGTCTCGCGGTGGCGGTCGGCAACGCCCTGGCCGACGGCGTACACGAGCACCACGAGCAGCACGATCGCCGAGATGAGCAGCATGATCGCCGACAGGCGGTCGACGACGAGCACGATGCCGTACGGCGCCGGCCACGCGCCGATCGACACCACGGTCGGCTCGCCCGCGTCGACGGCGCCGAGCAGCACGGCGGCGATCACCGTCACCGTGCCGAGCACGCCGGCGCTCACGGCCATCTGCGCGCGGCGGTGGCGGCCGAGGATGAGCGCGGTCGCCGCCCCGAGCAGGGGCAGCAGCACCACGAGCGGCACGAGCACGGCGGTCATCGGTCGTCACCCCCGTCGCTGCGGTCGCGAGCGGATGCCTCGAGTTCCAGCTCCTCCTCGAACCCCTCGTCGGGCTCCTCGTCGCTCGCGTCGATGATCTCCTGGATCGCCGCGTCGTCGGCAGCGGAGCTGCGGATGAGGTCGGCGGCCTCCTCGGCGTCCTGCACGTCCTCCTCCTCGTCGTCGACGAGGTCGCCCTTCGTGCCGAGCTGGGCGAGCCACCACGACCGGTAGATGAGGGCGAGCATGAACGCCGTGATGCCGAGGTTGATGACGATCGCGGTCAGTACGAACGCCTGCGGCAGCGGGTCGGAGATCTCGTCGGGGTCGACGCCCTCGCCGAGGATCGGTGCGAGGCCCGGGGTGCCGCTCATGAGGTAGATGAGGATGTTCACGGCGTTGCCGACGAGCAGGAATCCGATGAGCACGCGGGTGAGGCTGCGCTCGAGCATGATCGAGATGCCCGCGCCGAAGAGCACGGCCATGAGCACGACGAGCGTGAGCGAGGCGGTCATCGGCGCACCTCCTCGGCGGTGTCGGAGGCGCGGTCGGTCGTGGTCAGCGGGGTCTCGAGCTCGGCGTCGAGGTGCTCGGGGCGCTCGGCGATCTCGGGTCCCTCGCCCTGCTCGAGGTCGGCGCCGGCCGCCGCGCCACCGCGGTCGAGGTCGCCGCCCTCCTCGCTCTCGTCGCCGGCCAGCTCCTCCTGGCGGTCGACCTCGCCGCCGAGCGAGCGGAGGATGTCGAGCACGAGGCCGACGACCACGAGGTAGACGCCGATGTCGAACAGCGTCGAGGTGCCGATCGAGATGGTGCCGATGAGCGGCAGCTCGGCCTCGAACCAGGCCGACTCGAGCGGGGCGCCGCCGAACAGCAGCGAGGCCGCCGCGGTCCCCGCGGCGAGCAGCAGGCCCGTGCCGAGCAGGCGTCCGGCGTCGACGGGGGCCGCCTCGCCGAGCTCGTACCGCCCGCCCGCGAGGTAGCGGGCGACGAGCGCGAGGCCGGCGAGCAGGCCGCCCGCGAAGCCGCCGCCCGGGGCGTTGTGGCCCACGAAGAGCAGGTAGACCGACACGATGATCGCGGGGTGGAACAGCAGCCGCACGAGCACCTCGATGAGGATCGAGCGGTTGCGGGGCGAGAGCGTGCGACCGGCGAGGAGCCACGTCTGCCGGGTCGAGGCGGCTTCGGCCGCGGCATCCGTCTCGCCCTCGGTCTCGGCGAGGCTCGTGCGCGGGGCGCGGATGCTCGACGCCTCCTCGGGGACCGGGCGGAGGCGCTGGCGCCGGTCGACGGGCACGTCGAGCTCGGCGAGGTCGAGTCGCGGCGCGCCGCCCGTGCGGCCCGAGACGAAGATGAGGCTCGCGACGCCCGTCGCGACCGCGACGAGCACCGAGATCTCCCCGAGCGTGTCCCAGGCACGGATGTCGACGAGCATGACGTTCACGATGTTCTTGCCGTGCGCCTCGATCGCGAGCGCCGGCAGCCCGTCGGCGATGGTCGGCTCGATGCGCGCGCCGAGCGCCACCAGGCCGATGATCCCCATCACGATGCCGGCGAGCGCGCCGATGATGCCGCGGGCGACCTTGTGCACGGGCGGGTTGCGCTGCGCGATCTGCTTCGGAAGGCGGCGGAGCACGAGCACGAACACCACGAGCACGATCGTCTCGACGAGCGCCTGCGTGAGCGCGAGGTCGGGCGCGCCCGACATGCCGAACAGCAGCACGAGGCCATAGCCCGTGACGCTCACGAGCAGCACCGCCGTCATGCGCTGCTTGACGGTGGCGGCGGCGAGTCCGGCGATCGCCATGACGAACGCGAGGAACGGCTGCGCCGGGTAGTCCCAGAGCCGCACGCCGTCGGGCCAGGCTGTGTTCATGACGGATGCCGCGCCGAGCCCGCCGATGAACACGGCGACGATGATCGCCAGGTAGCCGGGCAGCCCGCGGTGCTGGATCGCCGTCGTGACCGCCGCTGCGACGCGGTCGACGACGGACACGATGCCGAGGTAGCCGCGCGCCGAGTCCACCATCGGGGTCACCGCGGCCTGCAGGCGGGCGACGCGTACGCGACCCCAGACGAGCAGCGCGCCGAGCGCGAAGACCGCGAGCGAGATCCACAGCGCGGGCTCGAGCCCGTGCCAGAGCGCGAGGTGGTAGTCGTGCGGGCCCGGCAGCTCGTCGGCGTACGCGGCGAGCAGCGGCTCGATCGCCGGGATCGCGAACGCCGCGACGAGGCTCGCCGCCGAGAGGATGCCGGGCGCCAGGCCGATGAGCGGCGACTCCGCGTGCAGCGGTGTCGGCTCGACGCTGCGGCGGGTCCAGAACGCGCCCCACACGAAGCGGACGGAGTACGCGACAGTGAGCACCGAGCCGAGGAACGCGCCCACCAGCGCGACCCACGCCCACGACTCGCCGGCCGCCGCGGCCTCGAGGAACGCCGTGAAGACGGCCTCCTTCGCTACGAACCCGAGCAGCGGCGGGATGCCCGCCATCGACGCGGCGGCGAGGATCGCGATCGTCGCGATCACGGGCATGCGGCGGCCGAGCCCAGAGAGCTTACGCCAGTCGCGCGTGCCGGCGGCGTGGTCGACGATGCCGACCACGAGGAAGAGCGCGGCCTTGAACAGCGCGTGCGCGAGCAGCAGCGTGACGCCGGCGAGCGCCGCGTCGCGCGTGCCGTAGCCGGTGACGAGCACGAGGAACCCGAGCTGGCTCACCGTGCCGTAGGCGAGCAGGAGCTTGAGGTCGTACTGGCGCAGCGCACGCCAGCCGCCGACGAGCATCGTGAGCACGCCGAGTCCGATGACGATCGGATGCCACACCGTCAGGTCGGCGTACCCGGGCGCCATGCGCGCCACCAGGTACACGCCCGCCTTCACCATCGCCGCGGCGTGCAGGTACGCCGACACCGGCGTGGGGGCGGCCATGGCCGCGGGGAGCCAGAAGTGGAACGGCACGAGCGCGCTCTTCGAGATGGCCCCGACGAGCACGAGCGCGATGCCCCACTCGCCCGCCGCGCCGGTCACGGGGTGCGCCACGAGCTCCGAGAGCGAGGTGGTGCCGCCCGCGACGACGAGCAGCACGAGGCCCACGAGCATCGCGAGGCCGCCGAACGTCGTGACGGTGAGGGCCTGCAGGGCCGCGCCTCGGCTCTCCTTCCGGCCGGTGTAGTGGCCGATGAGGAGGTACGAGAGCACGCTCGTCGCCTCCCAGAAGACGAACAGCAGGAACACGTCGTCGGCCGTGACGAGGCCGAGCATCACCCCTGCGAAGGCGAGGAGGAGCGCCGCGAACCGCCCGAGCGCGGGCTCGTCGTCGCGGAAGTAGTGCGTGCAGTAGAGGAGCACGAGCGCGCCGACGCCGGTGACGATGAGCGCGAGGAGGAGCGCGAGGGCGTCGAGGCGGAACGACAGCGCGATGCCGAGCTGCGGGATCCACGGCACGACCTCGACGACCGGCGTGCCCGCGAGGACCCCCGGCAGCCACGTGAGGAGCAGGACAAAGACCGCGGCGGGCACCAGCGCGATGATCGGGAAGACCCGGCGGCCGAGCAGCCTCGTTGCGAGCGGCGTGAGGAGCGCGACGACGCCGAATGCGACGAGGCTGGCGATCATCCGACCTCCCAAGCCTCGCGCAACATTCCGTCCGACCAGTCTACCGAAGGCCGAAGGGTGTTTAGGTCGATTTATCGACGCTTCATAAAGCAGCCAAAGACTCATAAACTCGGGGCGTGGACGCCGTCAGCAATCCGTACACACCCAATGCCGGGGCGACGCCCGAGATCGTGGTCGGACGAGACGACCAGCTCGAGGCGTTCACCGTCCTGCTCCAGCGCCTCGAGCGGGGTCGCACCGAGCAGTCGATGGTCATCACGGGTCTCCGTGGGGTCGGCAAGACCGTCCTCCTCGGCAGGTTCGGCGAGATCGCGCGCCGTGCCGGGTGGGAGGTCGTCGAGATCGAGGCGAGCAAGCACGACGACACGCGCTTCCGCCAGGCGATGTTCTCGCAGCTCAAGGCCGCCCTGCTCCGCCTCTCGCCGCGGGCGCGGTGGACGGATCGAGCGCGTCGCGCCGCGGAGGTGCTGAGCGCCTTCGCGGTCTCCGTCGACCAGAAGGGCACGTTCAGCGTCAGCTGGGACGTGCCCGCCGCCGAGGGCGCCGGCGATCACGGCGACCTCTCGATGGACCTGACCGACGTGTTCGTCGCCCTGGGGGAGGCGGCCGAGGAGCAGGACCGGGGCGTCGCGCTCCTCGTCGACGAGGTCCAGTTCCTGGGGCGGAGCCAGCTCGAGGCGCTCATCCAGGCCGTGCACAAGACCGTCCAGCGCCGTCTGCCGATCACCTTCGTCGGGGCGGGCCTGCCGCAGATCGCGGAACTGGCCGGCGACGCGAAGAGCTACGCGGAACGCCTCTTCACGTTCCCCTCGGTCGGGTCGCTCGACGACGAGGACGCGAGGAAGGCGCTCATCGAGCCCGCGCTCCTCGAGGGCGTGACGTTCGACGACGATGCGGTCAAGCTCGCGATCCGCATCACCCAGGGATACCCGTACTTCATCCAGGAGCTCGGCTACCAGGTCTGGGGCGTCGCGACCGAGCACCGCATCCGGCGCGCCGACGTGGCGGCGGCTCGGGAGGCGTACGAGGCCAAGCTCGACGGGTCGTTCTTCCGCGTCCGCCTCGATCGGGCCACCCCGCTGCAGACCGCCTACCTGCGGGCGATGGCCGAACTCGGCCCGAAGCCGCAGAAGGCATCGGATGTCGCGCGGGTCATGGGGCGGGAATCGACCCAGCTCGGGCCGACCCGGGCCGAGCTCATCGACATGGGCCTGCTATACACGCCCGAGCACGGCTACGCCGCGTTCACGGTTCCCGACTTCGACGCCTTCATGCTGCGGGCCGTGCCCGAGCTCCACGTGCCCGAGATCCAGAAGCGGAAGCGGAGAGAACCCTGATGACCGCGTCTCCCATGCCGATCCTCATCACCGCCGACGACCTCGCCCGTCGCCTCGACGACGAGCAGACCGCAGGGTCGAACACCCGCACGGTTGTGCTCGACGTGCGCTGGTCGCTTCCCGTGCCCGACGGACGCCCGGCATTCCTGGCGGGGCATATCCCAGGAGCCATCTACGTGGACCTCGACCGTGACCTCGCCGACCACGCGGTCACCGGCCGTGGGCGGCACCCGCTGCCGGCGGAGGCGGCGTTCACCGAGGCCATGCGCTCGTGGGGCCTGCGCGACGGCGACACCGTGGTGGTCATGGACGACCTCGGGAACCAGTCCGCGGCGCGAGCGTGGTGGCTGCTGCGCCACGCCGGGTTCGGCGACGTGCGGATGCTCGACGGCGGGCTCCGGGCCTGGGCCGCGGCGGGGCATCCGCTCGAGGAGGGCACGACCACCGCCGAACGCGGCGACGCCACCGCGCACTTCGGCGCGATGCCGCTCATCGACGCCGACGGCGTGGCCGCCCTGCCGGCGACCGGCGTCGTGCTCGATTCGCGCGCGGCGGAGCGATATCGGGGCGAGGTCGAGCCCATCGACCCGCGCGCCGGCCACGTGCCCGGCGCGCGCTCCGCGCCCACCGCGGCGAACCTCGACGCCGACGGGCGCTTCCTCGCGCCCGACGAACTCCGTGCGAAGTATGCCGCGCTCGGCATCGAGCCCGGCACGGCCACGGCGGCCTACTGCGGCTCGGGCGTCACGGCGGCGCACCAGGTCGCGGCCCTCGCGCTCGCCGGCATCGACGCGGCGCTCTTCCCCGGCTCATGGAGCCAGTGGTCGAACGAGCCAGGGCGCCCGGTCGCGACCGGGGGCGAGCCCGGCGACCCCGTGCCATCCGTCGGGGGCTCGCAGAACTAGTCGGGGCGGCGGCCGACGGCGATGATCGTCGTGGCGTCGACGGCGTGCACGTCCGCGTCGGCAATCGCCGCGAGGTACCGCTCCCGCACCGCGTCGAGCTCCGACTCGTCGAGCCCGTCGACCAGTCCGTGCAGCCCGGTGCCCTGCACGAGGAGCCAGGCGACTTCGGGGGTGAGGTCGACGTGCCGCTGCACGGCCTCGGCCCGCACCTCGACGAGGCCGAGTTCGGTCAGCCAGTGCGCGAGGCTCCCGGCCGTGTCCGCTGCGACGACGGTGTGCGGAGGCTCGGCGGCGGCGTCGGATTCCTCGTCGGCCGGTTCCTCGGGCTCCTCGTCGGACTCGGCCGCCGCCGATCCGCCGGCCGTGGCCGATCCGCCGGCCGCGGCGGCGAGCAGCCCGGGCAGCGGATCCAGCGAGTCGCGCGCCCAGACCGCGATCACGATGCGACCCCCCGGCCGGGCGCGCTCGACCAGGTGACGGGTCCCCGCGGTGACGTCGTCGAACGCCCCGATGCCGAGCACGCACTGCACGAGGTCGTAGCCGTCGGGCTCCCACTCGGCCGGATCGGCGACGTGCAGCTGCAGCTGCGGCATCCGCTCGCCGGCTCGCTCGCGGGCCAGCTCGACCAGCGACGCCATCGGCTCGACGGCGTCGACGAGGCCGCCGACGCCCACGAGCTCGGCCGTCGGCAACGCGGATGCCCCGTCGCGCGCGTACGCGTCGAGCACGCGTTCATCGAACTGCGGATGGGACCGAAGGAGCACGGCCGTGGAGATCGTGTCCCAGAGCACCTCGTCGAGTCCGGCGACGGATGCCGCGGACTCGGTGAACTCCCCAGCGGAATCGGGTACGGTCGTCGTGTCCCCCATCTGCCCATTCTCGTCCTGATCCGGCGGAAATCCGAAGTCTCAGGCAATCGAGAGCCAGCACCGGGCAGACTGGCAGTTCGCGCTTCCGATCGAAACGAGAATCCCCCTCATGAACCGTGCCCTGCGCCGCACTGCGCCTGTCGCACTCGCTGCCGCCGCCGCGCTCGTCCTCGCGGGCTGCGCCGCCGGCCCCGGACCCGAGACCACGACCCCGGCCGCGGCCGACTGCATGGACGTGCCGTCCGGGTCGCTCAGCGACAGCGTGAAGGTCGAGGGCGACTTCGGTGCCTCGCCGACGGCGACGTTCACGACGCCGCTCGAGGCCGATGAGCTCGAGCGCACGGTCCTCATCGAGGGCGACGGCGAGGTGACCAAGTCCGGCGATGACGTGAACGCGATCGTGAGCGCGTTCTCGGGCACCACCGGCGAGCAGGCCTTCTCGCAGCCGGCCACCATCACGGCGGGCGACGACAGCGTGTTCGACGCGTTCCTCGCGGGCATCGACTGCGTGCCGACCGGCTCGCGCACCGTCACGGTCGCGCCGGCCTCCACACTCTACGGCGAGCAGGGCAACGAGACGATCGGCATCGCGCCGAACGAGACCGTCGTCATCGTGGTCGACGTGCAGGAGCCGCTCAAGCCCGCCGAGTGGAAGAAGGACGTGCCCGAGGTGAAGTTCGGCGCCGAGGGCGAGCCGCCCACGGTGACCCTGCCCGACACGGCCCCGCCGGCCGAGTACCAGCTCAAGGTGCTCGAGGAGGGCGACGGCGCCGAGGTGCAGTCCGGCGACAACGTGACGCTGCACTACCAGGGCACCAGCTGGGACACGGGCGAGGTCTTCGACCAGTCCTACGGTGGCGACCCCGCCCAGTTCACGACCGACGCGGTCATCCAGGGCTTCGGCGCTGCGCTCGTCGGCCAGAAGGTCGGCACGAAGCTCATCGTCACGATCCCGCCGCAGTACGGCTACGGCACCGACCCGAACGGCGGCGAGCTCGCCGGCCAGACGCTCGTGTTCGTCGTCGAGATCATCGACACCGCGCCCGCGACGGAGCAGGGCCAGTAGGCACGTCGGGCGGCCGTCGCGCGACGCGCGTCACGGCCGCCCGGCCAGCCCGCCGAACCCGGCGGTGAGGCCCCACCAGTAGACCGCGGCGATCGCGCACCACGAGAGCACGACGAAGGCGGTGTCGCGAGCGCGCCAGCGGCTGACCGTGCGCTCGGTGCGCGTCGGGTGCGCGCCGAACGCCCGCGCGTCCATCGCGAGGGCGACGCGTTCGGCGTGGCGGATCGCGCTGGCGAGCAGCGGGATCGCGACCGCGAGGGTGCGACGCACCGCGGCGATCGGGCCGCGTCCGTGGTCGAGTCCGCGCACGCGCTGGGCCGCCCGGATCACCTCGAGCTCGTGCCCGAACCGCGGCACGAAGCGCAGCGCCGCCAGCGCGGTGTAGCCGATCCGATAGGGCACGCGGAGGTTCTGCACCAGGGCGCGAACGAGCTCGGGACCCGACGTGGTCAGCCCGGCGATGAGGCTCAGCACGAGCAGCGCCGCGATGCGAAGCGCCGCGGCGAGCCCGATGAGGTAGGCCGCGAGCGTGAACTCCCAGCCGCCGATCTCGACGAGCACGACGGATGCCCCGGGGCTCCCGGTCGGGATCCGGCTCGGGTCGACCCAGACCCCGAAGCTGACGCCGAGCACGGCGACGAGCACGGGCAGGCCGATGAGGAGCAGCGCGACCCAGCGCGCCCGGAGCCGGGCGCCGACGAGCAGGACCGCGAGCGACAGCAGGATGAGCACCGTCGGGATCGCGAGGCCGCGCGTGAAGATGAGCGCGATGATGGCGGGCAGCGGCGCGGCGAGCTTCGCGAGCGGGTTGAGCGCGTACAGGAATCCGCCCCGCGGCGCGCGACGCTCGGCGTAGGGATCGACGATGGTGCTCGCCGCGCCGGTGTCCGTGGTGTCGGACACCGGCGCCTGCAGCGCCTCGCGCGCCTCGCGGGCCTCGGCCGAGGCGGTCATGCGGCGCCTCCCGACGATCCCGCCCGCCGTGACGGCAGCTGCGACATCCGCGTGACCGCATGCCACTCGGGATGCCGCGCGAGCCCGCGGGTCGCGCGTGCGAGCGGCGGGTGACGGAGCCCGGCCTCGTCGATGAGCGGCCCGGCGAGCACCTCGGCGGTGGGTCCGGAACCGAGCACGCGGCCATCGGCCATGACGGCCACGCGCGTGGCGTAGTCGGCGACGAGCTGCAGGTCGTGCGTCACGACGAGCACGGTCGTGCCCTCCTCGTGCAGCGCGCGCAGCACGTCGAGCAGCTCCGCCGCGCGCTCGCGGTCCTGGCCGAACGTCGGCTCGTCGAGCGCGATGACCGGCGCACCGGCGATGAGGGCCGTGCCGACCGAGAGGCGGCGCTTCTGCCCGCCCGAGAGCAGGAACGGATGCTGCCCCCGGAGTTCGCCGAGGCCGAAGCGCTCGAGCATGCGCGCGACCTCGCCCGCACGCTCGGGCTCGGGCACGTCCTGCATCCGCAGGCTCGTCTCGAGCTCGTCCTCGACCGTGGTGGCGACGAACTGGTGTTCGGGGTTCTGGAAGACGAAGCCGATCCGGCGGCTGCGCTCACGCGAATCGGCGCGCTGCGGGTCGAGGCCGAGCACGTCGACGGTGCCGGATGCCGCGGGGATGACTCCTGCGAGGGCCTGCAGCAGGCTCGTCTTGCCGGCCCCGTTCGTGCCGACGACCGCGAAGAACTCGCCGGCCGCGACGTCGAGGTCGATGTCGTGCACCACGACCGGACCGCGGCGTCCGCCCCGGCGCACGGAGAGCCTGCGGACGCGGATGGCGGGGGCGGGGGCAGGGCCGGCCGGGGCCGTCTCCGCCGACGCCGCCGCCGGCGCCGCCTGCCCGCCCGCCACATCGACGAGCGGCGCGGGCAGGTCCTCGACCGCGTCGAGCGCGGCGGCGAGCTCGGCGGGCGTGAGCGGCAGCGGATCGAGCTCGACGCCGGCGGCGCGGAGCCGCAGCGCCGCGAGCGTGGAGACCGGGAGCCAGACGCCGAGGCCGAGCAGCTCCTCGACGTGGTCGCGGAGCACCTCGCGCACGGGTCCGTCGAACGCGACGCGGCCCTCGGCGTCGAGCACGACCGCCCGGTCGACGATGTCGACGGCGGCGTCGAGGTTGTGCTCGACGAGCACGATCGCGTGGTCGCGCGTCGACGCGAGCTCGCGCAGCACGGCGTAGACCTCGTCGATGCCGGCGGGGTCGAGGTTGGCGGTCGGCTCGTCGAGCACGAGCACGGGCGCCGCCATCGCGAGCGCGCAGGCGATGGCCAGGCGCTGGCGGCCGCCGCCCGAGAGCCGATCGGGATTGTCGGCCCGCCGCTCCCAGAGCCCGACGAGCTTGAGCGCCCGTTCGGCGCGTGCGAGCACCTCGTCGGCGGGCACGAGCTGGTTCTCGGGGCCGAAGCAGACCTCGTCGAGGAGCGTGCCGGTGACCACCTGGGCGTCGGGGTCCTGGAACACCATCGCGACGTGCGCGCTGAGCACGCCGACGGGATGCTCCCGGCTGTCGAGCCCGGCGATCGAGACCGTGCCGTCGAGCGCCGCGGGCACGGCGTGCGGTACGAGGCCGTCGAGCGCGAGCGCCAGCGTGGATTTGCCGCAGCCCGACGGTCCGAGTACGAGCACGACCTCGCCGGCCCGCACCGCGAGGCTCACGCCGTCGGGCGTCGCGCGGGTCGCACCGTCGTGGCGGATGCGCACGGCATCGAGCTCGAGCAGGGGAGCGGTCATCGGGAGTCCCGGTCGTGCCGGCTGCCGCCGGCGGGCGAGGCGTCGCCGACGGTGTCGGCTTAGGACAGCCTAACCTTTCGCGTTCGGGCCGGGCGAGGCGCGGCATCCGCCCGCTTCGCCCGGCCCGACGACGCCTCAGCCGACCGGCGTCTCGAGTCGCAGCGAGGCGGCGATGACGGATGCCTCGAGCTCGGCCTCGATCAGGTCGAAGGTGTCGTAGTTGCGGATCCGGGCGGCCATCGCGCGGGCGCGATCGCCGTACGTGCGATCGGCGAGCACCTCGTCGACGGCCTTCGCGACGGCGGCCGCGGTGGGCGTGCCGGTGCGGAGGTTCACGCCGACGCCCGACCACTGCACGCGCATCGAGACCTCGGGCTTGTCCTCGGTGTCGCCGGCCGCGACGATCGGGACGCCGTGGCTCAGGGCGAACTGCGTGCCGCCGAAGCCCGCGTTCGTGACGAACACGTCGGTCTTCGGCAGGAGGAGGTCGTAGGGGAGGAACTCCGCGGCGCGCGCATTGCCCGGCAGCTCGCCGAGCTCCTCGACCGGACGACCGCCGGTCGCCACGACCACGAGCACGTCGCGCTCGGCGAGCGCGTCGAGCGTCGGACGCACGAGCCGGTCGAAGTCCTTGTTGTCGATCGTGCCCTGGGTGACGTGCACGACCGGGCGGTCGCCGTCGAGCTCGTCCCACCACGACGGCAGGGCCGCGTCGGCCGGAGCGGGCGGCAGCACCGTGCCCACGAAGCGCACGTTCGGGCTGAGGTCGCCGCGGGGGTACTCGAACTCGGCGGGCGAGAGCTGCAGGAACCGATCGCACTTGCGGGTGGAGTCGAACACGAACGTGTCGAGGCCCGAGCGGCCGAGGTCCCGCATGATCTGCTGCGCGAGGGCCTGCGTCTTGCGGAACACCACCTTCGTCACGAGCTCGTTGAGGACGCGGTTCCGGAGCCGGCCGATCGCGCCCGGCTTCGGCGCGAGGCCGAATCCGGCGGGCGCCGTGTCCACGCTGAGCTGCACGAGGGGGATCACGCCGACGCCGAGGATCGGCGGCCGCGTGGCGGGGTCGTCCAGCAGCAGCGGCACGATGCCGGCGAACGCGCCCTCCGCGAGGATCGCGGAGGGCCCGAGCTCGGCGATGGCCTGCTCGAGTGCGCGGTACTGGTCGGGCACGGGGCGCACGAACATCGTCTGGACGTCGTACTCGAGCTTCGCGATGCCGTGGTGGCGGTCGCGGTCGGGCAGGAGCTCCTGCATGACGCGGTCGTCGTAGTCGGCGATGCCGACGAGTGGGCGGTGGTCGGCGCCGGCGGCGAGCACGGCGTCGCGGAAGCGCGATCCGGTGAGCACGGTGACGTCGTGGCCGCGGCCGACGAGGTCGCGGGCGATGGCGATCATGGGCGCCACGTGGCCCTGGATGGGGCTGGCGCAGAGGAGGTAGGTGGACATGGGCAGCGAAGCTATCCAGCGCGGGGAACCCTCGACAAGCGATTCGGGCCGGTTTCGGGGTTGGCCCCACCGGGTTTCAGGGCTGGCACCGAGCTGTGGGTTCGCTGGGGCTCCCTGAACCCCCGTCGAAGTGGGGAATGCCCCGGTCAGCCCCGATGTTGTACCAATGTCCGGACGTGGAGCCACCACGTCGGAGCGGCGTGGGAGGACCGCGCCGGAAGGAGGAGAACGTGGGCATCAGCTACGTCGAGTTCGAGGACGAGAACGGGGTGCTGCGGCGTTACCGCAAGCACGTGAACGGTCGCGGCCTCGTCGCAACGACCGCGAAGGTGGACCCCACTGCGTTCGTGGACCCGACGGCCTACGTCGACCCGGGCGCCGAGGTGCAGCGCAACGCGAACATCGGTCCGGGCGGCTGGGTCGATCGCGACGCCATCGTCGCGGAGCGCGCCGTGATCGGCGTGCGCGCGCACGTCGGACGTCGCGCCGTCGTGGGCCGGAACGCGGTCGTCGGTCCCTATGCCGAGATCGGCGCCGACGCACGCGTGCAGAACGGCGCGCGCGTGCCGCGCGAGGCCACGATCGCCGAGGGCGCGGAGTTCCACGCGTCGAGCGACGACCTGCGCCGGCTCGGCCTGGCGGCCTGAGCCGCGACCAGACGACACGGATGCCCCGGGGTGCACAGGCCCGGGGCATCTGCATGTTCGGGGTCGGTCCGGTCGTCGAGTAGCGCCGCACCTCCGGTCGTCGAGTAGCGCCGCCGGAGGCGACGCGCTGTGCCCGGTCGTCGAGTAGCGCCGCCGGAGGCACGCACCTCCGGTGGTCGAGGAGCGCCGCCGGAGGCGACGCGTATCGAGACGCGCCTGCGCCGGTGCACGGGTCTCGATACGCGTCCGGCTCCGCCGGGCGATACTCGACCACCGGGGTGGTCCGGCTCCGCCGGGCGCTACTCGACCACCGGCGGGGTGGACAACTCCCGCGCCAGCAACTCCAGCGTCTGCTCGCGGCCCGGCGCGGCATCCGCCGGCTCGGACTCGTACGCACCCGCGATCGGCGACACCATGACCTCGTCGACGCCGTGCCGCTCGGCGAAGCGCCGGAGCTCGGCGGCCGCCGTCGCGGCATCCGCGATGACCCAGCGTCGGCGCATGCCCGCGATGAGCTCGTCGGCGATCGAGTCGCCGGGTGCCGACTGCGCCTCCTCGACGGTTTCGAGCGGCCGCATGGGTCGGTTCGTGCGCAGCCGCGCCATCGACCGCAGCTGCGGCAGGGCGCGCGCCTCGGCCTCCTCGACGGTCGGCGCAACCGACGCGTTCATCGTGAGGAACGTGACGGGTGACGGATGCCGCTCGCTCGGCCGGTACTCGGTGCGGTAGAGCTCGAGCGCACGCTCGAGGCCCTCGCCCGAGAAGTGGTTGGCGAACACGTAGGGAAGGCCGAGCTCGGCGGCGAGCTTCGCCGAGTAGTCGCTCGACCCCAGGAGCCACAGCTCGGGCACCTCGCTCGCTGCCGGCGTCGCAGTAATCGGGTACTCGCGTCCGCTCGTGAGGCGCAGCGTCGCGCCGTCGGGCGAGAGCAGGCTCAGGATGTCGGCGACGTGGTCGGGGAACCGGTCGACATCGGCCGTCGGTCCGCTGATCCGCAGCAACTGCGTGATGACGGGGTCGCTGCCGGGCGCGCGGCCGATGCCGAGGTCGATGCGTCCGGGCGCGAGCGCCGCGAGCGCGGCGAACTGCTCGGCGACGACGAGCGGCGCGTGGTTCGGCAGCATCACGCCGCCCGATCCGACGCGGATGCGCTCGGTCTGCGCCGCGGTCGCGGCGATGAGCACGGGCGGGGTCGTCGACGCGACGGCCGGCATGTTGTGGTGCTCGGCGAACCAGTAGCGCGTGTAGCCGAGGCGGTCGGCGAGCTGCGCGAGGCGCACGGATGCCGCGACCGCCCCCGCGCTGGTCTGGCCGCTGCGCACCGGGACGAGGTCGAGCACGGAGAGGCGGGGCGTGGGAGTCATCCCTCTCGGCAACCGCGGTGCGGGGACCGCTATTCCGCGGACAGGGTTGTCCCTGAGCCGATCGGAGGGATGCCCCTGTCGTCCGTCGGCCCCATTCGTCATGGGATGGAGATCGCGTTCGTGCGCGCCGACGGGATCCCCCGCGGCCGTCCGCCTCCGAAGCGAGGGCCCGGGCCCGCGAAACGCGAGATCCCGAGAGGAACCATCCGTGAACACCCCTGTGCCCGGCGCCGCGACGGCGTCCGCCGACGTCCGCACCGAGTCCGACGACGTCACCACCTTCTCGCTCCGCGAAGCGCTCGCCCTGCTCGACGACCGCATCGCGGGCCGTGTGCTCATCCCCGGCGACCCCGGCTGGGACGAAGCGCGCTCGGCCTGGAACCTCGCCGTCGACCAGCGCCCCGTCGCCGTGGTCGTCGCGGGCGCCACCGACGACCTCGTGCAGGCCGTGCGCACCGCGAAGGGCCTCGGGCTCTCGGTCGCGCCGCAGGCGACCGGCCACAACGCCGGCCCGCTCGCCGCGGGCAACGGCCTCGCCGACGCGCTGCTGCTGCGCACGTCGGAGCTGCGTGCCGTGGCGGTCGACCCCGAGCAGCGCGTCGCCCGCGTGGAGGCCGGCGCGCTCTGGGGCGACGTCGTCGCCGCGGTCGCGCCGCATGGCCTCGCCGCGCTCGCCGGATCGTCGCACGACGTGGGCGTGGTGGGCTACACGCTCGGCGGCGGCATCAGCTGGCTCGGACGATCGCACGGCCTCGCCGCGAACCAGGTCCTCGCCGTGGAGCTCGTCACCGCCGACGGCGTGCTGCGCCGCGTCGACGCCGACCACGACCCCGAGCTGTTCTGGGCGGTGCGCGGTGGCGGCGGCGACTTCGGCGTCGTGACCGCCCTCGAGTTCCGCCTGTTCCCGATCGCCGAGATCATCGCCGGCACCCTGTTCTTCCCGCTGGAGCGCGCCGAGGAGGTGCTGCAGGCCTGGGCCGCGTGGACCGCGACCGTGCCCGACAGCGTCACCTCGGTCGGCCGCGTGCTGCGGTTCCCACCCATGCCCGACCTGCCGCCGTTCCTCTCGGGCCAGTCGTTCGTCGTCGTCGAGGCCGCGATCCAGGAGTCGTCCGAGCGGGCCGACGAGCTGCTCGCGCCGTTGCGCGCACTCGATCCCACGATGGACTCGGTGCACCCGCAGCCGATGCCCGAGCTGCTGCAGCTGCACATGGACCCGCCCGCGCCCGTCCCGGGGTACGGCGACGGCATGCTCCTCACCGAGCTCCCGCCGGCCGCCGTGCGCGCGTTCGTGGCCGCGGCCGGTCCCGACTCGGGCAGCGCCCTGCTCTCGGCCGAGATCCGGCACCTCGGCGGCGGCCTCCGGTCTGAGGCGGCGCACGCCTCCGCGGCCGAGCGCGGCACCCCGGCGCCGGGCGCGATTGCCGGCCTCGACGCCGAGTACGTCGTGTTCGGCGTGGGGATCGCGGTGCCCGGGGCATCCGAGGCGCTCGCGATGTCGCTCGGCCGGCTGCTCTCTCGCGTCGAGCCGTGGCGCGCACCGCTCGACTACCTCAACTTCGCCGAGCGCGAGCGTTCGGCCGAGCGCATCTTCGGAGCGCGCGTGCACCGCCTGCGCGCGCTGAAGAACGCCGTGGACCCCACGGGCGTGATCCGCTCCAACCACCCCGTGCGTCGGTGACGGGGGGTGTCGCTCGCGCCGCGGCCTTCATAGGCTGGGTGCGAGCGACACCGCCGTCGCGCGATTCCCCGGGGAGGGAACGAATGACGCTCCACTACGAACTGCCGACCACCGCGGACTTCGCCGCACTGGCCGGCCCGCACCACCCGGCGATCACCATCTACGCGTCCACCTCGCCGGTCGTCAGCGAACGAGAACGGTCCGAGGTGGCCGTGAAGAGCGCGTTCGACGATGCGATCGAGCAGGTCAAGGCCTCGGGCGCCTCCGCCGCCGAGGTCGACGAGCTGCGCCGTGCCCGCGACGCGATCGTGCTCGACCAGCAGCTCTGGGGGAACCTCGCCCGGTCGATGGCGATCTTCGTCGCGCCGGGCTTCAGCGAGGTGTTCGTGCTGCCGAACCGCCTCGACGACGCCGTGCACGTCGGCTCGCACTTCACGCTCGGCCAGCTGCTGCGCGCCCCCAGCCAGGACCAGGAGGCGTTCGCCGTCGCGATCTCCGCGAACGAGTGGAGCCTCTGGCACGCGACGCCCACCGACCGCGCCGCCCAGATGCCCGTCGAGCCCACCCTCCCGAAGAACGCCGAGGAGGCCGCGAACCGCGAGCCCGGCGGCGCCGGCACGAAGCGCGTCGGCGGCCACGGCGATCGCGGCACGAGCGAGGAGGACAAGCGCGCCGCGACGCTCGACATCTACGCGAAGCGCGTCGCCGACGCGGTCCGCCAGGAGCTCCAGCTCCACGATCCCGACGAGCGCGTGCCCCTCTTCGTGTTCGCGACCGAGCCGACGCTCAGCGGGTTCATGGAGCGCGCGCACAACCACCGCCGCATTGTCGCCGTCCCCGGCGGACCCGACCGGCTCGGCCCCGCAGAGATCGACGAGGCGCTGCGCATGCAGCTCGCGACCCTGAACATCAACGAAGCGGATGCCGCGCTGCACGGCCTCACCGAGGGCAGCGCCGGCCGCGTCGAGCGCGACCTCGCCGCCATCGGGCGCCTCGCGGCGGACGGCGCGGTCGAGACCCTGTGGTTCGACTTCACGACGTCGGTGAACGGCACGCTCGACCACGAGTCCGGCGCGATCGAGTTCGCGACCGGCAACGGCGAGGGCGAGAGCCTGCAGGACGGCACCCTCGCGGGCGACGTGCTGCCGCAGCTCGCGCTGCTCGTGATCGCGAAGGGCGGCAAGGTCGTCACCGTGCGCAGCGACGACCTCGACGACAACGTCTGGTCGGGCCCCGCGATGGCCGAGCTCCGGTACGCGCTGGCGTAGCCGGAGCTCCGAGTCGCCCGGCTGCGTTCGTGCAGCCGGGTCGGTAGGTCAGCCGGTCAGATCGGTCAGACGGCGGATGCCGCGAGTCGCCCCTGCGCGGCATCCGACCCCCGGCGCACGCTGCGCCGCCCCTTGGGCAGCGCGGCGACGACGACGGGGATCGTGAACCCCTCGCGCCAGCCGAAGCGGACCACGATCTGACGAGCCCGCGAGTCCTCGACGATCGCCTCGACCGTCGTCTCGGTCACCACCCGCGGGGCCTTGCGCGGCTCGAACTCGCGGAGCTCGAGCCAGAGGGTCTCGGGGTGGGGGACCACGCCGGGGTTCGCGGCGACGAGTCGCAGCTCCCAGCCGCTGGTGGGGCAGAGGCCCGAGCCGGTCACGCGGATGAGGCGGCCGGCGGACGATTCGATCGCGGTCGCCCGGAAGTCGGCGGCAGAGAAGTCGCAGTGGTTCGGCGCAGTCATGTCTCCGACGCTAAGCGCGTCCCGTCGGGTCGTCCTCAGTGCTGGCGCTGAGATGCACCGACGGTGAGGAAGCGGTTTCCGGCGTGCTTCGGACCGACCTAGGCTGGAGCGCATGCGATTCGGAATGTTCGTTCCCCAGGGTTGGCGTCACGATCTCGTCGGCATCGAGCCGGCCGAGCACTGGGACACGATGCGCGGGCTCGCCGAGTTCGCGGATGCCGGACCCTGGGAGTCGATCTGGGTCTACGACCACTTCCACACCGTGCCGGTCGCGAGCGAGACCGAGGCGACGCACGAGGCGTGGACGCTGACGTCCGCGTTCGCCGCGACGACGTCGCGCGTGCGGCTCGGCCAGATGTGCACGTGCATGAGCTACCGCAACCCCGCCTACCTCGCGAAGGTCGCCGCGACGGTCGACGTGATCTCGGGCGGGCGGGTCGAGATGGCGATCGGCGGCGGCTGGTACGAGCACGAGTGGCGGGCGTACGGCTACGGGTTCCCGCCGGTCGGCGAGCGGCTCGCGCGGCTCCGCGAGGGCGTCGACATCATGCGCCAGGCGTGGACGACCGGCTCGGCGACGCTCGACGGGAAGCACTACCAGGTCGACGGCGCGATCGTGCGTCCGCTCCCCCTGCAGCCCGGGGGCATACCGATCTGGATCGCGGGCGCGGGCGAGAAGGTCACGTTGCGGATCGCGGCGAAATACGCGTCGTACACGAACTTCGCCGGTTCGGTGGAGGAGTTCGTGCACCGGAGCGAGGTGTTGCGCGCACACTGCGAGGACCTGGGCACCGACTTCGAGGCGATCACGCGCTCGACGAACTTCAACACCGTCGTCGGCGTCGACGAGGCGGATGTCGCGCGCCGGCTCGACGTCATCGAGGCGCGCGTCGCGCCGTACCTCGGCGCCGCGAAGACCGCGGAGTACATGCACGCGTTCCGCGGACCCGAGGCGTTCGCCGTCGGGACGCCGTCGAAGGTCGCGGCGATGCTCGCGGAGCGCCGCGAGGCCGGACTTGGATACGCGATCCACTACTTCCCCGAGGCGGCCTTCGACCGCTCGGGGCTGGAGCTGTTCGCGAACGAGGTGATCCCGGCGCTGCAGGAGCGCTAGGACCCGCGGGTCGAGGAGCCGCGCAGCGGCGCCACCCCGCGGGTCGAGGAGCCGCGCAGCGGCGCAACCTCGCGGGTTGAGGAGCCGCGCAGCGGCGTCCCGAAACCCGCTCGCGCAGGACTACGCCGCGATGGCCTCGTCGAGCTTCGCGCCGAGCTCCGCGTCGGTGGGCTCGGTGAAGTGGGTCCCGTCGGGGAACACGACCACGGGGATCTGCGTGCGGCCGCTGATCGCCTTCGCGCGGTCGGCGCCGTCGACGACGGCCTCGAGGTCGACGTACTCGTAGTCGACGCCACGGCCGTCGAGGAAGGCCTTCGACCGGCGGCAGTCGCCGCACCAGGCGGCTCCGTACATCGTGATGCGGGCAGGGTTCAGGTCTGACGTTGCAGGGGAAGTCACGAAGAGACCATACGCAGCGAGCCTGTGCGGTATTCCCAGCTTCGGCCTACCGCGTGTTCGGCGCCGGTGGCAGACTCGCCGCATGCGATTCGAGACGGAGCTGCTGCTGGTGGACGGCCGGAACACCGGGATCGAGGTGCCGCCCGAGGTCGTCGAGTCGTTCGGTGCCGGCAAGCGCCCGCCCGTGGTCGTGATCGTGAACGGCTTCGAGTACCGCAGCACGATCGCGCCGATGGGCGGCACGTTCCTGATCCCGTTCAGCTCCGACAAGCGCGCGACGACGGGCCTCGCCGGCGGCGATCGCATCGTCGTGGAACTCGAGCTCGACACGGCGCCGCGCATCGTGGACCCGCCAGCGGACTTCGCCGAGGCGCTCGACGCGACGCCCGGCGCGCGCGAGGCGTGGGAGAAGCTCTCGCCGAGCCACAAGAAGGCGCATGTCACGGCGATCGAGGGCGCGAAGGCCGCCGAGACGCGCCAGCGGCGCATCGCGAAAGCGGTCGAGCAGCTCACGAGCTGAGCCGGCCCGGTCGTCGAGGAGCGCCGCCGAAGGCGACGCGTATCGAGACGCGACACGGGGTCTCGATACGGCTGCAGCGCGGCCCACTCGACCAACGGGGGCGGGCCCCGGCGCGACGGGCCGCCCTAGACCGCGACCGCCTCGGGCACGTCGGCCCCGACCAGCCGGATGAACGCGCTGAGCTGCGCGACTCCGTCGGGGCGGCGGGGGAGCGCGTCGAGCAGGCCGGGCGAGTAGAGCAGGTAGGCCGCCCACTTCGCTCGGGAGATCGCGACGTTGAGCCGGTTCTTGAGCAGCAGGAACTCGATGCCGCGCGGCGCCGCGCTCGCCGACGATGCGGCGAGCGACACGATCGCGACGGCGGCCTCCTGCCCCTGGAACTTGTCGACCGTGCCGACGGGCACGTCGGGGAAGCCCGCTCGCTCGAGCGCTTCGCGCACCGTGGTGAGCTGCGCGTTGTAGGGCGTCACGACGATGAGGTCGGTCTGGCCGAGCGGCCGGGCCGTCTCCCGGACGGGACCGTCGGCCGTGTCGCGGGCGTCGGACCACTCGCGCCCGAGCAGCGAGGCGACGAGCTCGACCACGAGCTCGGCCTCCTCGGGCGACCAGGTCGTGTTGCCCTCGTGGTCGACCGGGATCGGTCGCACGCCGGGCTCGATGCCCTCGAGGTGCCGGGTCGAGGCGACCGGGTGCGAGCGGAGCTCGCCCTGGTAGGCGAGCCGCGACACCGGTGCCGCGACGGCGGGGTGCATCCGGCGGCTCTCGGCGAGGAAGTAGCCGTATTCAGGCGGGAGGACCTCGTGGCCGTCGGCGACCCAGCCGAGCGCGGACGTGTCGACCGGCTCGGGGTGCAGGGCCTGGCTCACCTGCGGCAGCTGCTGCGGGTCGCCGAGCAGCAGCAGGTTGCGCGCGGCCACCGAGACGGCGATCGTCGACGCGAGCGAGAACTGCCCGGCCTCGTCGATGACGAGGAGGTCGAGCGAGCCCCGCGGCACGCGCTTGACGTTGCAGAAGTCCCACGCCGTGCCGCCGATGACGTAGCCCGATGGTCGCTCGGCCGTGAACTTCGACAGGTCGTCCTTCTTGGCGAAGGCCGTGAACACCCGCGACTCCACCTCGGCCGGATCCTTCACCGCCTTGCCCACGAGCGCGGCGTCGAGGCCGGCCTCCACGACCGCCTCGAGCACGTGCTCGACGACGGCGTGCGACTGCGCGACGACGCCGACCCGCCAGCCGTGCTCGGCGACCAGTCGCGCGATGACGTGCGAGGCCACGTAGGTCTTGCCCGTGCCGGGTGGGCCCTGCACGGCGAGGTACGAGTGCTCGAGTCGACGCACCGACTCGACGACGGCGTCGACGTAGTCGGCGCCGAGCACGGGTGCGAGTCCGCCGGCGGCACGCGGCGCGAGGCGACGCAGCACGTCCATCGCGGGGTTCGAGGGGAGCGACGGCACGGCCGCGGGGATGGGCGCGGCCCACTCCGCGATCGCCGCCTTGAGGGCGCGCGAGTCGGGCGGCCACCCGGGCGTCATCGCCATGGGGAGCGCCGGCCACGTGGCATCGGCGACGCCGACCTCCTCGACGAGCACCCCGGTGTCGGTGACCTCGAGGATGGTGCCGTTCGACCAGGCCCGCTGGCCGGGGCGCAGCGTGCTGGACGGGAACGGCGCCGGCCACTCGTAGAGCAGGAAGACGCTCGCGCCCACGCCGAACCGCGATCCGGGGGCGATGCGCCCGCCGAGCAGCACCTCGCGGCGGGGGTACTGCCGCGTGCCCTCCTCGTACCAGCGCTGCGCGACGCGCGATGCCGCAGGGTCGACGACGAGCACGTCGCGGTGGTTCTCCCAGGAGTCGACGGGCTGGTCGACGCGCAGGTAGTGCGACCACCAGAAGCTCTTCGCCTCACGGTCGTGGTAGTCGATGGCCGCGGCGGACAGGGCCAGCGCGAGCTCGTCGGGCGTGCGTCCGTCGCCGGGCGCAGCCGGACCGACGAGCTCGCGCAGCTGCAGCGCCAGCGGCGTCGGTTCGTAGACCTTCGCCGCGCCTTCGGCGAGGTAGGCGGGCGGCACGGGTTCGACGCCTTCACGCCGTGCGATCGCGAGCAGCCAGTCGCGCAGGCGGCGGGTGGACACGCAGTCGTAGCGGTTGTAGTCGGCGAGGTCGTCGAGGATGCGCTCGCCCTCGGCGGTCTCGGCCGCGCCGCCCGACTCGACGAGCTGGCGCGCTCGGACGTATTCGGTGATCGAGTCGGCGCCGCTCTTCACGTCGGCCTCACGGAGCTCGTCGCCCATGTAGAGCGGCTCGAGCTTCTTGATCGAATAGGAGCGGCTGCCCACGCGCACCGACCGCTTCACGATCGGATACAGGTCCACGAGCACGCCGTCGTGCAGCAGCTGGTCGACCTCGGCCTCGCCGACGCCGTGCCGTGCGGCGATGGTCGTGAGGTGCGTGCGCTCGTAGGACGCGTAGTGGTAGATGTGCAGGTCGGGATGGGCCTGGCGACGCAGCTTCACGAGCTCGAGGAACTGCAGCAGCGCCTCGCGCTCTTCGGCGAACGAGTGCGCCCAGAGCGCCGTGTACTGCTCCTGCTCGTCGACCATGCCCCAGAGGTAGTCGAGGTTCCACGACGTGGCGTCGCCCTCGGTGTAGAGCGGGTCGCCCTCGAAGTCGAAGAACAGGTCGCCGCGATTCGGCTCGGGGATCGCCGCGAGCGCGGCCGCCTCGCGCACCTCGACCGGCGGCGCGAGGGGCGGATCGTCGGGGCCGCGCTCGCCCGAGGCCTCGGCGGCGAGCTCGGCCGCCTCGGCCAGGAGCTGCAGGCGAGCCTGCGCGCGCAGGTTCTCGACCGTCGAGTCGATGAGGTGCGGAACCGGCCCGCTCGACGCCGCGAGCCCGTCGATCGTCGTGATGCCGGCCTCGGCGAGCGGCTCACGCTGGGTAACGCGCAGGCTGCCGACGAGCAGCACGTCGCGGTTGGCCTGCACCTCGAGCTCGCACGTGGGGCAGCGGCCGTCGTGCGCGTAGCGGGGATCGCCCCACGCGACCGGCCCGTCGGCGGCGACGCGCTCGTCGACGAGCTGCCGCAGCCGTGCCACGCGCTGCACGTAGACCGGGGTGATGTCGTCGCGCCGGTGCTCGCTGTTCGTGCCGTCGCCGAGCAGCAGCTCGACGACGTCGTCGCTCGGGATGCCGAGGCGGTCGAGCTGGGATGCGTAGGCCGCGAGCTGCAGGAGCGCGGTCACGCGGGCGTGCCGGGCGAGCTTCGAGTCCTGCACGCGGTAGCGCCCGTCGGGCCGGCGGACGATGAAGTCGGCGAAGCCGATGAACCCCGCTTCGGCGAACGTCGCCTGGTACACGACCGGAACGCCCGCCTCGAGGGCGGCGCGGGTCGCCTCCACCGCCGCGGCGACCGCCTCGGTGTCGCGGACGTTCGGCTGGGGGATCTCGACGACGCCGACGCCGAACTGCTCGCGGTAACGCGCGAGCACCCGCCGCTCGTGCTCGTCGCCGAGGCGACCCGCGCGTTCGAGCATCGCGTCGGCGTTGGGCTCGAAGAGGGTCTCGCGGCCGAGCTTCACGTCGAGCTCGCGCAGGAACGCGAACTCGCACTCGGACGCCTTCTTCAGGTCGCTCGCGCTGGTGACCACGGAGCCGTCGACGACGAACATTCGGCTCCTTCCCTCGGCTTCGCCACCACGCTAGCGGGCGCGACCGACATCGGCCCGCGGGCTCAGCGCGTGACGACGACCTTGCCGATGCTGCGGCCCGAGGCGACGATGGCGTGCGCCTCGCGGAGGCCCGCGGCATCCAGCCCGCTGATCTCGCGCGTGAGCGTCGTGACGAGCGTGCCGGCCTCGAAGTGGCCGGCCGCGGCGTCGAGCAGTTCGTGCTGGCCGATCATGTCGGGCGTTTCGAAGACGCCGCGCGTGAACATCGACTCCCACAGCCAGGCGATGCTCTTCGACTTCAGGGCGCGCAGGTCCATGTCGGGGTCCTCGTCGATGGCGACGATCTGCCCGAACGGCCGCACGACCTCGGCGAAGAGCGGCACGCGGCCGTGGGTCGCGGGCGTGAAGACCCGGTCGAGGCCGCCGGGGGCGAGTTCGCGCACGGATGCCGCGAGGTCCCCGCGGTGATCGAGCACGTGATGCGCGCCCATCCGTCTCGACCACTCCTGCGACTCGGGGCGCGACGCGGTCGCGATCACCGTGACGTCGGTGAGCCGCCGCGCGAGCTGGGTGAGGATCGACCCCACGCCGCCCGCGCCGGCGAGCACGAGGAGGGTGCCAGTGCTGTCGGCGCGCAGCCCGAAGCGGTCGAACAGCGACTCCCACGCGGTGATCGTGGTGAGCGGCATCGCGGCCGCCTCGGCCATCGAGAGGTTTCCGGGCTTGCGGCCGACGAGCCGCTCGTCGACCGCGTGGAACTCCGCGTTCGTGCCCTGCCGGTTGTTCACGCCCGCGTGGTACACCTCGTCGCCGGGGGAGAACAGGGTGACGTCGGGGCCGACCGCCACGACGGTGCCGGCGGCGTCGTAGCCGAGCACGACGGGTGGAGCGTCGGCGGCGCGCCGTATCCGCGTCTTGAGGTCGACCGGGTTCACCGAGACGGCGGCCACCTCGACGAGCACGTCGCGCGGGCGCAGCTCGGGCAGCGGCAGGTCGACGTCGGCGAGCGCGCGGTCGTCGTCGAGGGGGAGGGCGCCCGTGGCGGCGACGGCGCGCATGGTGGTCGGGAGGGTCGTCATGATGAAGGGAACCGAGGGCCGGGGTAGGGGATTCCCTGGGAAGCCGTTTGCGCGGGGTGGTTTCGAGACGGCTGCTTCGCGGCCTCCTCAACCAACGGAGCGCTTCGCTGCCTCCTCAACCACCGGGGTGGTTTCGAGACGGCTGCTTTGCGGCCTCCTCAACCACCGGAGCGCTTCGCGGCCTCCTCAACCACCGGGGATCGGGGCGAGCGCGCCGCGCCCCAGGCCGAGCATGCCCTCGACGGCGTGGCCGATGCGCGAGCCGCGGTCGGTCGCGTCCTCCCAGCGCACGAGCGCGTGCGCGTTGAGGCCGTCGATCATGCCAAGCAGCTGCCAGGCCACGGATGCCGCGTCGTCGGTCTCGAACTCCCCCGCTTCGACGCCCGCCTGCACGATGCCCTGCACAAACCTTCGCCAGTCGTCCATCTCCTCGCGCACGCGCTGCGCGAGGGCCTCGTTCCGGCGGCCGAGTGCCCACGCCTCGACCCAGATCACGGTGACGTCGTCGCGCGTGCCGTCGAGGAGCGTGTCGAGCAGGTTCGCCAGCCGCGCGCTCGGCATCGGCAGGGGACCCACCAGATCTTCGAGCTCCGCGAGCTCGGCCGCGACGATCGCGCCGAAGGTGTTCGCGACGAGGGCGTCCATGTTCGGCTCGTAGTGCGCGACGAGGGCGGGGGCCACGTCGATGCGCGCGGCGACGCTGCGGAGCGTCACGGCGTAGAGGCCGTGTTCGAGGGCGACGGCGCGCGCGGCATCCGTGATCTCGGCGGAGCGCTCTGCGGGCGACTTGCGTGCGGCCTTCTTGCGAGGGGGTCTTGACATCGTGACCTCAGTGTAGGTAGCGTCCTTGCAACTTATTGATCGTGTGATCAATAATAGGTCGGGTCACCGGCCGAGTCCAGAGATCGCCTCGAGCGATCGAAACCGGAGAGTCCTCAACGATGAGCCAGCACACCCCCGACCCCAGCGCGGCAGCGTCGCCGCACGCGTCGGCCGCGGCATCCGACCGCGCCGGCCACATCGAGACCCACGGCGTCGACGTCATCCCCGACGTCGAGCGCCACGGCCGCCCGCGCGAGCTGTTCTGGATCTGGATGAGCGCCAACGTCGTCTACCTCTACTTCGTGCTCGGCGGCGTGCTCATGCTGCTCGGCCTCTCGATCTGGGAGGCGCTCGCGATCACCGTGGTCGGCAACCTGTGGTGGGCGGCCGTCGGCTGGCTCGCCGTGAGCGGGCCCGCGTCGGGCACGCCGAGCGTCACCGTGATGCGCGCGATGTTCGGCATCCGCGGCAACCGCGTCTTCGGCGGCGGCCTCGGCGTCGCGATCGGCCTCTTCTACGAGATCATCAACATCGCCGTCGCGACGCTCGCCGCCAACGCGCTGCTCGGGCTCATCGGCATCGACGTGTCGGGCGGCCTCGGCTGGGTCGTGCTCGTCGTCGTCGCCGCGCTGAGCTTCGTGCTCAGCGTCTACGGCCACGCGACGATCACCAAACTGTCGCCGTACTTCTCGGCCGCGCTCGCCGTCGCGTTCATCGTGCTCGCGGTGTTCGTGTTCCAGGCCGCCGACTTCACGTACCGGCCGGCACCGCTGCCCGACGGCGACCACTGGGCCATGGTGCTGCTCGGCTACGCCATCGTCGCCTCCGGCCCGCTCTCGTGGGGCACCGGCGCCGACTACGCCCGGTATCTGCCGCGCGACACCCCGAAGCGCAAGGTCGCCCTGTGGACCGCGCTCGGCGGGTTCATCCCGGCCGTGCTCATCGGCACCCTCGGCGTGGCCGCCGGCACCGCGATCGACATGACCGATCCGCAGCTCACCATCGGCGAGATCGTGCCCGGGTGGTTCACGCCGGTCTTCCTCGCGATCGTCGTGCTCGGCAGTATCACGAACAACGTGCTCGTCGCGTACTCGACCGGCCTCTACGCGCAGGGCCTCGGCATCAGGGTCTCCCGCGCCGCGACCGTGATCATCACGGGCGTGCTCGCCACCGCTGCCGCCGGCTGGTTCGTCTACCTCGCGCCGAGCTTCCTCGACACGCTCAACGCGTCGCTCGAGCTCAGCGTCACCGTGCTCGGACCGCTCGTCGCCATCTACGCGGTCGACATCCTGCTGCGCCGCAACCGCTACGACGGCGTCGCGCTCAGCGACGAGCGCCGCGGCAGCCCGTTCTGGTACAACGGGGGCGTGTTCTGGCCCGGCGTCATCACCATGGTGGTCGGCACCACGCTCGCCGTGCTCATGGCCAACACGACCCTCTACGTCGGCCCGATCGCGGCCGCACTCGGCGGCGCCGACCTCTCGGCCGTGGCCGGCCCGTTCCTCGCCGGGGCGCTCTACGCCGTGCTCTGGCTCACGACCTCGCCGTACCGCGACCGAGCGCTCCGCCCCGGTGCGCCGACCGTCGGTCGATTCGAGACATCGGATGCCGCGGCATCCGGAACCCAGCAGGCGGATGCTGCGGCATCCGCCCCCGTCACCATGGAGGTACCCGCATGACCTGGCGCATGCCCGCCGAGACCGCCCCGCACGAGCGCACCTGGATGGCGTTCCCGCGCGAGGGGATCACCCTCGGCGAGTCGACGTCCGACCGCGAGGAGGGCTACGCCGCGTGGACGGCCGTGGCGCACGCCGTGGCCGAGTTCGAGCCCGTGTCGATGCTCGTCGATCCGACCGAGCGCGAGCGTGCGGCGTCGATGCTCGGCGACGGCATCGAGCAGATCGAGGCCCCCGTCGACGAGTTCTGGATGCGGGACCACGGCCCCACCTTCGTCTTCGATGACGAGCGCCCCGGCGTCCTCGGGGCCGTGGACTGGGTGTTCAACGGCTGGGGCGCGCCCGAGTGGTCGGAGTGGCGCAAGTCCGCCGAGCACGCGCGCCTCATCGCCGACCTCGTCGGCGCCGAGACGGTGAGCAGCCTGCTCGTGAACGAGGGCGGCGGCATCCACGTCGACGGCGAGGGCACCGTGCTCGTCACCGAGACCGTGCAGCTCGACCCGCGCCGCAACCCGTACGCGGACCGGGCGCGCGTCGAGGCGGAGCTCGCCCGCACCATCGGCGCGACCCGCGTCGTGTGGCTCTCGCGTGGACTGACCCGCGACTACGACGACTTCGGCACCAACGGCCACGTCGACATCGTGGCGACGATGCCGTCCGCCGGGCGCCTCCTGCTGCACGACCAGCGCGACCCCGAGCACCCCGACCACGAGGTGACCCGCGAGCTCCGCGCCCACCTGGCCGAGCAGACGGATGCCGCGGGCCGCCGCTTCGAGATCCTCGACCTGCCGGCGCCCGAGACGCTCCGCGACGACGAGGGCTTCGTCGACTGGAGCTACGTGAACCATCTCGTCGTGAACGGCGGCGTCATCGCGTGCGGGTTCGGCGAGGCGCGAGCGGATGCCGCGGCGCGCGAGATACTCGAGGCGGCCTACCCCGGGCGGCGGGCCGTCACCGTGGACGCGCGACCGTTGTTCGCCCGTGGCGGCGGCATCCACTGCATCACGCAGCAGCAGCCGGCGGTGACGCGATGAGCGGGTACACCTCCCGGTGGTCGAGTAGCGCCGCCGCAGGCGACTCCCGGTGGTCGAGTAGTGACGCCGCAGGCGACGCGTATCGAGACCCGAACACGTCACGTCTCGATACGCGGCCGGCTGCGCCGGGCGCTCCTCGACGACCGGAGGGGTTCGACGTCGTCGAGGCGTCGATCGCGGAGCTGCGCGCGGCGCTCGAGGACGGGCGTGCGACCAGCGAGTCGCTGACGCGCGCGTACCTCGAGCGGATCGAGGCCTACGACGGGCTGAGCACCGCGACCGCGCTCAATGCGCTCGTCGTCATGAACCCGTCGGCGATCGACGACGCGCGGGCCTCCGACGAGCGCCGCGCCCGCGGGGAGACGCTCGGCCCGCTCGACGGGATCCCGTACACCGCCAAGGACAGTTACCTCGGGCGAGGCCTGACCGCGGCGGCCGGCAGCCCCGCGTTCGAGCACCTCGTCGCGCAGCGCGACGCGTTCACGATCGAGCGGCTGCGCGCCGCCGGCGCCGTGCTGATCGGCCTCACGAACATGCCGCCGATGGCGAACGGCGGCATGCAGCGCGGAGTCTACGGCCGCGCCGAGAGCCCGTACAACGCCGAGTACCTCACGGCGGCCTTCGGCTCGGGCTCGTCGAACGGCTCGGGCACGGCCACCGCGGCATCCTTCGCGGCCTTCGGCCTCGGCGAGGAGACCTGGTCGAGCGGCCGCGCGCCCGCGTCGAACAACGCGCTGTGCGCGTACACCCCCTCGAGAGGTGTCATCTCCGTGCGCGGCAACTGGCCGCTCGTGCCGACCATGGATGTGGTCGTACCGCACACACGGTCCCTGGCCGACCTGCTCGAGGTGCTCGACGTGATCGTGGCCGACGATGCCGAGACGCGCGGCGACTTCTGGCGCGTGCAGCCGTGGGTCGAGATCCCCGCGTCGTCGTCGGTGCGGCCCGAGTCGTACCCGGCGCTGCGGCCGACGGATGCGGCGGCGGCCCGCTCGGCGCTCGCCGGGAAGCGGTTCGGCGTCCCGCGCATGTACGTGAACGACGACGCCGAGGCGGGAACCGCCGACGCGGGTCGCGCCCCGGGCATCGGCGGACCGACCGGGCAGCGCATCGAGACGCGACCCTCGGTGATCGACCTCTGGGAGGCCGCCCGCCGCGACCTCGAGGCGGCCGGCGCCGAGGTCGTGCTCGTCGACTTCCCGGTCGTGTCGAACTACGAGGGGGACCGCCCCGGCGCGCCCACGATCGCGACCCGCGGGCTCGTGAGCCCCGAGTACCTGCACCGCGAGATCGTCGACCTCTCGGCCTGGTCGTGGAACGACTTCCTCGAGGCCAACGGCGACCCCGCGCTCCACTCGCTCGCCGACGTCGACGGCTCGCGGATCTTCCCGCAGCCCGAGGGCGCCCTGCCCGACCGGTACACCGGCTTCGACGACGACATCGCCGAGTATCCCGACTGGGCTCGCGCGAACCCGGGCGCGACGTTCGCCGACATGCCCGAGCTCGAGGGGGGACTCCGCGGCCTCGAGGAGACCCGGCGGATCGACCTCGAGCAGTGGATGGACGACCTCGGCCTCGACGCCGTGGTGTTCCCGGCGGTCGCGGACGTCGGTCCGGCCGACATGGACGTGGTCGAGGCATCCGCCGACCTCGGCTGGCGCAACGGCGTGTGGGTCGCGAACGGCAACCTCGTGCCGCGGCACCTCGGCATCCCGACGGTCACGGTGCCCATGGGCACGATGGCCGACATCGGGATGCCGGTGGGGCTCACCTTCGCCGGACGCGCGTACGACGACAACGCGCTGCTCGCGCTCGCCGCGGCCTTCGAGGCGACGGGATCGCGCCGCACCGAGCCGCCGCGCACGCCGAGGCTCTGAGGGCTGGCTACCCTGACGGCATGGCGGTCAGCCGGTCCCGCACGGCGGTCTACGCGCGACGGCGCAAGCGACGCATGGCGCGCGTCACGCACGACCTCAGCGACGCGCAGTGGGCGGCGCTGACCGCCGAGTGGCAGGGATGCGCCTACTGCGGGGCGTCCGATCGCGCCCTGCAGCGCGACTGCGTGCTGCCGATCTCGCGCGGCGGGCGCTACACGCTCGAGAACGTCGTGCCGGCGTGCGGATCGTGCAATGCGAGCAAGTGCAACGACGAGGTCACCTCGTGGCTGCGCCGCAAGAAGCTCGACGAGCGCTCCTTCCTGCTCAGGCAGCGAAAGATCGCGCTGGCGCTCATGGCGCGGTTCGCGGGCCCGGATGCCGCGGCGACCTGACACGCCACCCCGCCCGCACTCGCCGGCCTGACCCCCGATCCGGTGCGAAGGGTACTCCTGCCGCGGGACCTTCGACTGGTCGGCCTCCCAGCCGCCGTTCCTACGCTGGCGATGGACGGACCGGCCGAGAAGGGTTCCCGGCTCCGCGTCCGCCCGGGGAGGACCCACCATGGCCACGTACGACGTGGGAGGACGCTCGGCGATCGTGACGGGCGCGGGCAGCGGCATCGGCCGTGCGATCGCGCTCCTGCTCGCCGCGAACGGCGCGTCCGTGATCGTGAACGACCTCGACGAGGGGCACGCGAACGCGGTGGTCGACGAGATCCGGGCGGCCGGCGGCACCGCCGAGGCATCCGTCGGCGACGTCACGGATGCCGCGTGGATCGCGTCGTCGATCGAGCAGGCGAACGCGCTCGCCCCGCTGAAGATCGCGGTGAACAACGCCGGCGTCGGCGGACCGTCCGCGCTCATCGGCGACTACCCCGACGACGGCTGGGACACGGTCATCGGCGTCAACCTGAGCTCGATCTTCCACAACCTGAAGGCGCAGCTGCCCGCGATCGCGGCGAACGGCGGCGGCGCGGTCGTCAACATCGCCTCCATCCTCGGCAGTGTCGGATTCGCGACCTCCTCGGCCTACGTCAGCGCGAAGCACGGACTGGTCGGCCTCACGAAGAACGCCGCGCTCGAGTACGCCGACCAGGGGGTGCGCGTGAACTCCGTCGGTCCGGGCTTCATCAAGACCCCGCTGCTCGACGCGAACCTCGACGAGGCGACCATGCAGTTCCTCGTCACGAAGCACCCGATCGGACGCCTCGGCGAGGCCGGCGAGGTCGCCGCGCTGGCGGCGTTCCTCGCGAGCGACGCCGCGAGCTTCATCACGGGCAGCTACCACCTCGTCGACGGCGGCTACACCGCCGTCTGACGCCCCGGGCTCGGGCGGATGCCGCAGCGCATCATGCGCGGCACCCGCCCACCCGAGTTCCGTCGTGGAGTCACAGCGGCCGGGATCGCGCGATGAGGTCGTCGATCCGCTCGGGGCGGTACAGTCGGACAGCGGTAAGCGAGGTCACCGTAACCGGCTCCCCGAGGATCGACCGCGCGATGCCCGCGAGCACCACGACGGCTCCGCTGCCGTCCTCCAGGCGGGTGTCGACCAGGAGTTCGACGGGATCCGGTCGGTCAGCGCCCCATTCGAACTCGTCGTCGATCACGCCACCGGACTCCGGCGACTCGATCATGACCCGCACATCTGTTCCGCCGCGGGTGGCGAACTCGCGGATCAGCCGTCCCCGACTCAACGCGAGCCGATTCCGGATCGGCAGATCCTCGAACGTCATCGCCGAGGCACCGGAAGCCGCCTCCGCGCTGACTGCGCCGCCGGCGGCTCGTGACAGCTGCGCTTCCGCGTACTCCGCGACCGCCTCCCGCACCACCGCCTTCTTCGGCAGGTCCATGAAGTACGCCAACTGCGCGATTCGCCGGTCGGTGGCCACATCGATCTTCACTGCCCGCTCGACTGCGCTTCGTGACCCAGTCATGGCGCTGAGTCCTCTCTCGATGCATCGGGGTCACCGAACATAGTTCTCGCGGGGAACTCGGTACCGAAGTTCCGAAGTTCCGAAGTTCCGGGGCTTCTCGGGGGAAACACTCCCACCTCGCCGGCCCGGCGAGCGCGGGCGAAGCCGACGCAGTGATGCGCCGCTCGGGTCGGCTGGGTGTCGAGGACGGGTCGTCGGCGATCGGAGGGGGCCCGGAAGTTCGCCGGCTTGTGTGGGATGGGGGCGCGCCGGGCGACGGTGCAGGACGAGGCGTGAGCCGGAGGTCCGGGATGGGGGCGCGGTATGGGCGCGTCAACCGACGGTGACCGAGCGCTCGTCGAGGCCGGTGGCGCCGTCGGGCACGACGCCCTGCATGTCGGAGGTCTGGACCTCGCCGTCGGCGTCGGTCGCGCGGACGCGGAGGGTGTGGGTGCCGGATTCGGCCTCCCAGTCGAAGCGCCACTGCACCCAGGTGTCGATCGAGATCGCCTCGGCGAGGGTCGCCGGCTGCCACGGCCCGTCGTCGACCTGCACGTCGACGGCGGCGATGCCGACGTGCTGGTGCCAGGCGACGCCGGCGACCGTGATCGTGCCGGCCGTCAGCTGCTGGCCGCCGCGCGGGACGTCGATGCGGCTCTGCAGCTTGATCGGGCCCTTCGCGCTCCAGCCGCGGTCGGTCCAGTAGGCGGATGCCGCGTCGAACCGCGTGACCTCGAGGTCGACCACCCACTTCGTCGCCGAGACGTAGCCGTAGAGCCCGGGCACGACCATGCGGACGGGGAACCCGTGCTGCGCCGGCAGCGGCTCGCCGTTCATGCCGACGGCGAGGATCGCGTTCCGGTCGTCCTGCAGCACCGCGAGGGGGGTCGACGCGGTGAACCCGTCGACGCTGCGCGAGAGCACCATGTCCGCGTCGGCACTCGGGTTCGCCCGGGCGAGCAGCTCGCGGATCGGATACCCGAGCCAGACCGCGTTGCCGATCAGGTTGCCGCCGACCTCGTTCGAGACGCAGGCGAGGGTCGTCACGCTCTCCTCGAGCGGGAGGGCGAGGAGCTCGTCCCAGGTGAGCGTGACCTCCTGGTCGACCATGCCGTGGATGCGGAGGCTCCACGTCTCGGGGTCGACCGCGGGCACCGCGAGGGCGGTGTCGATCCGGTAGAACTGCTCGTTCGGCGTGACGACCGGGGTCAGGCCCTCGATGTCGAGCTCGGCGCCGGAGGGAACGGTGGCGTTCGTCGTCGGCTTCGGCAGCGTGATCGTGTCGCGGATCGCCGTGACCGCTCGCGTGCCCGCCTGCAGGGCGTAGCCGCCGACCGCCGCGAGCACTCCGAGCGCCGCGGCCCCGCCGGCCCAGCCGAGGAAGCGCCGCCGGTCGATGCCCTCTGGGCGCTTCGCGGGCGGCGCGGCATCCGTCGATGGAAGCCGGGTCACCAGGAACTGGAGCGTGATCACCGACGCGACGGCCGCGAGCGCGGGCGGTGCGAACGCGAGCAGCGGCGCGTTCGCCCGGGTCATCGCGGCGACGACGCCCACGAGCCCCAGGGCGCCGAAGAGGACCCGCCCCCAGGGTGGACGTCGCACCTCGAGCACGCCCGCCGCTCCGGCGACGGCGAGCAGCACGATCGCGATGCCGGTGAGCAGCGCGACCTTGTCGGCAGTGCCGAACAGCCCGATCGCTGCATCCTTCGCCCACGGCGGGGCGAGGTCGATGAGCAGCGATCCGACGACGACGAAGGGACTCGCCTCGGGGGCGAGGATCGCCGCCGCGAGCTCGCCGACGCCGGCGCCGAGGGCCACGGATGCCACGCCGGCCATCGCGGGGAGCACCCAACCCCGCGCGCGACCGGTCGTCGTGGGCATGCGACCAGCGTATGTCGGCCAGGCTGCGCGTCGACTCGGAAGTTTCGCGCCTGTGGATGAGCGATGAGCGGTGGCGCTCAGCCCGCCGCGCACGCCGCCATGAACGCGGCCGCGCGCGGGGCGAGCGACGCCCCGATCTCGGCGGCCGGCCGCTTGTGCCCCTTCACCTCGAACGAGTGGTTCGCGTCCTCGATCCACTCGAGCGTCGCGGCCGGTCCGATGCGGGCGACGACCTCGTCGAGCTGCTCGTTGGGGATGGCGAACGGGTCGTTGCGCCCCTGCAGGAACAGCATCGGCGCCGTGATGCCGGGCAGGTGCTCGTCGCGCGCCTTCTCGGGACGGCCGGGCGGGTGCAACGGATAGCCGAGGTAGATGAGCCCGGCGGCCGGCATGCCGTCGGCGACGGCCATCGACGCCATGCGCCCGCCGAACGACTTTCCCGACGCCCAGATCGGCTCGTTCGCGCCCCCGGCGCTCCCGGCTCCGCCGGCCCGCTCCGCAGCGGCGGCGAGGGCCGCGCGCCACGTCGCGATCGCGACGGGCGGCCGGTCGGGGAACCGCCGCTTCGCCTCGCGGTACGGGAAGTTGAAGCGGAGCGTCGCGTAGCCCAGGTCGTGCATCGCCCGGGTGAAGCCCGACATGAACGGATGCTCCATGCCCGCGCCGGCGCCGTGCGCCACGACGATCGTGGCCGCGGCATCCGCCGGGCGCGAGTAGACCCCCGACACGGGCGTGCCGTCGACGTCGATCGTGAGGGCGGTCTCTGGCGAGGTCGACGCGGTCATGCCCCCATGCTGCCGCATCGCACGGGCGTCAGGGCATGCCCTTCCCGGCGCGACGGGCCGCCCGCCGCCGCTCGATCGCGGCATACCAGCGGAACATCTGCGGCATGAGCCAGTACGCCGCGATCGGGACGACGATGAGCGTCACGACGAAGGCCCGCAAGACGGGATGCCACTCGGCGATCACCGGGGCGAGCACGGTGCCCACGATGGCGACGAGCGGGAAGATCGTGAGCCACACGATGAGGGCGCTGACGTGGATGTTCGGCGGCTTCGGCCGCGGGGGCGTCGGCGCCGGATCCACCGGCGTCTCGGAGTTCGGCACGGACGACCCGTGCTCGGGAGGTGTCACGGTCATGTGTTCGGCTCCGCGACGAGGGCGAGGCCTTTGGGATGCGGTCGAGCCGCCGGAGGCGACCAACCGCCTCCATTGTCCCTCCGACGTCACTGCTCCGCTAGGACTCGGCGGGTCCGCTCAGACTCCGCGGCTCCGCTAGGAGCTGAAGACCTCGAAGATGCCGCCCACCCCGTCGAGCACCGCACCCGTGCCGTCGACGAGGTCGCCGACGGCGGCCGTGAGCTGCACGGCGCCGCCCGCGGCATCCAGGGCCACCGCGACGTCGCTGAGCACGTCGACCGCGCCGAGGACGTCGAGATCGGAGGTCGCGAGCTCGTCGTGCTGGAGCTTGAGCTGCCGGATCCACTCGCGCTCGAGCCCGAACAGCACGGCGTAGGGGAGCAGGCGCTCGTGCAGGTGGTACCGCGAGAGCGCCGGATCCTCGCCGTCGGTCGCGACGAGGTCGGCCCCCGTCGGCGACTGCAGCACCCGCAACCGGTCGGCCTCGGCGAGCTCGAGGTACTGCCGCAGGCCGTCGAGGTGCTCGCGCCGCGGGCGCGCGGGCGGCAGGAACCGGCGCCAGGACGGGGGTGTGACCACGATCGTGGCGATCGTGGCCGCGAGCGCGACGACCGTCAGGCCGAGTGACGCCCCGTCGCCGTCGATGAGCGCGAAGACGATCAGCAGCGCCTCGACGAGCATGCCGAGGTACGCGAGGCTGCGCAGGGTGACCCCCGGCCAGGTCGTGCGGCGCGGGGCGATGAGCCCTTCCCGGGCGAGCGCGTGCTCGGCGTGCTGCACGAGGATGCGGAGCCGCCCGGCGAGCGCACGCCGGTCGGCGGAGAATCGCCGCACCCGTCCGGGCGTGTGGTCGGCGCCGAACAGGGCCTCGAGCAGCGTGAGCTCGTCGGCCGTGAACACGACGTTCGGCAGGACCTCCACGCCGACCGGCTCGCGCTTCGAACCGGCGAGCAGCCGCACCTTGCGCTTCACCGCGAGGTCGATGAGCATCGCGGATGCCGCGCGCCGATCGGCGTCCACGAGCAGCGCGTCGTGCAGCACCGTCGACCCGCGCTGCGGCGCGTACTGCACGATGAGCCCCTTCACCCGCTGCGCGGCGATCCCACGGGCGACGAAGCCGAGCCCGAGGATGAGGAACGCAGGAGCGATCGCAAGAGCGATGACGGCGGGGAGCACGCGCCCAGTCTAGGGATGCGGTCGCAACCGGTGTCATGGCGTTGACATCGGCGGCATCCGTTCGGCCCGCGCGCGGCCGGCGCCCGCGCTACCAGCCCTCGGCGAGCACCCGGTCGAGCGTGTCGACGAAGAAGTCGGCCGAAGTCCGGTCGATGCACAGCGGCGGCTTCGTCTTCAGCACGTTCTGGTGGTCGCCCGTGGGCTGCATGACGATGCCGAGCTCGAGCAGCCGGTCGCAGATCGCGCGGGTCTCCTCGGCGGCGGGTTCGAGCGTCACGCGGTCGCGCACGAACTCGACGCCGAGGTACAGGCCGAGGCCGTGCACGGCGCCGATGAGCGGATGCCGCGTGGCGAGCTGCTGGAGCCGGCCCTTCAGGTGCGCGCCGACCTCGGCCGCGTTGCGCTGCAGCCCCTCGTCGCGGAACGCGTCGAGCACCGCGAGGCCGGCTACGCTCGAGGCCGGGCTGCCGCCCGTCGACGAGAAGAAGTAGCCCTGCGTGCGGAAGCGCGCGGCGATCTCGCGCGTCGTGATGACGGCGCCGAGCGGGTAGCCGTTGCCGGCGGCCTTCGCCACGGCGACGATGTCGGGCACGACGCCCTGCTGCTCGAAGCCCCAGAACCACTCGCCGAGGCGCCCGTAGCCGGCCTGCACTTCGTCGGCGATCGCCAGCCCGCCGGTCTCGCGCACGGCCGCGTACACCTCTTCGAGGTAGCCGTCGGGCAGCGGGATGCCGCCGGCGTTGCCGTAGAACGTCTCCGCGATGAATGCTGCGGGCAGCCGACCGGATGCCGCGAGCTCCCGGATGCTGCGAGCCGCCTCGGGCGCGTAGCGCGCGGCATCCGTGCCCCGGTGCAGCCCGCGGAACGGGTTCGGCGCGTCGAGGACGTGCACCCAGTCGGGACGGGTCGCGAGCGCGTTCGGGTTGTCGGCGACCGAGGTGGACACGGCGTCGGAGCCGTACGTCCAGCCGTGGTAGGCCTCGAGGATCGACACGACGTCGCGTCGTCCGGTGGCGGCGAGTGCGACGCGGATGGCGAGGTCGGTCGCCTCGGAGCCCGAGTTCACGAGGAAGACGGTGTCGAGCGGATCGGGCAGCAGGGCCGCGAGCCGCTCGGAGAACTCGACGACGGCGCCGTAGTTGAAGCGCGAGTTCGTGTTCAGCGTGCGCAGCTGCCTCGCTACCGCTGCCGCGAGCTTCGGGTGCCCGTGGCCCAGTGGCGTCACGTTGTTGACCATGTCGAGGTACACGCGTCCATCGGTGCCGACGAGGTGCTCGCGCCACCCGCGTTCGATGCGCGGCGGCGCCTCGTAGTAGTGCCCCTGCACCTCGGCGAACGCGCGGTCGCGGCGTTCGATGAGCGCCGCGGCGTCCCTTTCCGCGTTCGCATCCGGTGGTTGAGGAGCGCCCGGCGGAGCCGGACGCGTATCGAGACCCTTCCCGAGACCCAACAGCTCCGCGGGATCCCCCGACACCCCGAGCCACCCCGCCGCATACTCCGGCCGCACGAGGTGCGGAACCCTGGGCCCCTCTGCCCGCTCGAGCCGGATCCGGTGACGCGTTCGCGCCAGCATGTGCCCGTCGACGATGCGCACGCCGTCGGCGGCCTCAATCACGAGCCGAACTCCCTCAGGCGCGACGAGGTGTTGCGGCTCCGCGAACCACACGTCGATCCCGGTCGGGATCGTCGCCGACGAGGTCGTCGAGTGCGTCCGGCTCGCCGTGAGGCGCGGCGTGCCGCGGTCGAGCCATGCGACGGATGCCCCGGCGTCGAGCGCCGCGAGCGCGAGCCGATCCTCGAGCTCGGTGTCGAGCCACGCGCCCGCGTCGACGTCATCGGAAGTGATCGAGACGTCGAGGAGCGCCGCCCTCCGGTCGTCGAGTAGCGCCGCCGGAGGCGACGCGTATCGAGACGCCTCGTGTTCCGGTCTCGATACGGGTCCGGCTCCGCCGGGCCCTACTCGACCACCGGACATGCCCAGCGCGTCGGCGATCACGGCCGTCATGACCTCCGTCGGCAACGAGACGGCCTCCTCGAAGATGCGCCATTCGCGGTCGATGCCGCTGGCGGCATATGCGTTCTCGCCGCCGTCGAGCTGCACCTGGTGCTCGCCGCTCACGACGAGCACGGCGCCGCGCAGCACGACGATCGGCCAGATCGCGGCGACCTCCTCGGTCGAGAGCGGCCGCAGCTCATGGAACGCCCGGATCGCGGGTAGCACGGCCACGGGCTCGGCACCCGCGTGGTGCAGCAACGACGAGATGGTGATCGCCAGTTCGGCGACCGCCCAGCTGCGGGTCACGTCGCCGAAGTCGATGATCCCGTCGGGCAGGCGGATCCCGCGCTCGGTCGTGCACACGACGTTGTCGTCGGTGAGGTCGAGGTGCACGGCCTGGAGCGGAAGGGCGGATGCCACGACGACGAGGTCGGCCCAGGCGGCGGCCGCGGCATCCGTCACCTGTCGTCGCTTCGTGGGGTCGGGGTGGTGCGGCGACAACAGGTCGACGACGCGGTCGGCGTGCCGCGGATCCCACTGGAGCACGCGGTCGAGCCCGTCGTGGTCGAAGTCCGCGAGGGCGAGGCTCGTGCGGGCGGCGAGCTCGCCCATGCGCGCGACGGTCGTCGGCGAGAGGTACGCGCCGCCCGTGAGCGTGCCGCCGTCGAGGTGCTCGATGATTCGGATGCTGAGCGGGCCCTCGCTCGTCTCGGCGACGGCCGAGCGAGATGAGCCCACGGCATCCGTCGTGGTGGTCGCGATGCGCACGGCGGGTGCGCTCACGGCGATGCAGTCGGCGGCCGCCTCTTGCGCGGCGAGCTCGGTCGCCGTGAACGCCGGGTTCGTGATCTTCACGACGCCGACCGGCTCGCCGTCGACGCGCGCGAGGAAGTTCTGGTCCTGCTGGCTGCCGAGCGGCGAGAGCTCGGCATCGATCCCCCAGCGCTCGCGCACGATCGACGCGACCTCGTCGGCGGGGAGGTTCGGAGCCGGCAGCTCGCCCGCCCCGAAGAAGTCGAACCCTCGCACGCCCGCGCTCTCCTGCGACATCCGCGCCCCTTTCCGCTCTCGACGATAGCCAGCCCGGCCGCTCGCCATCGATCGCCGCCATGGCGAGCGGACGGCCCGTCGATCGACGCCCCGGCCCGCGGCCGACAGGCGTGGCGGGGTGGTCGATGCTCGATGGCCCTCCCGCTACAGCATGACGGCCGTGCGCTCGAGCGTCGCAAGCCGATCCCGCCCGAAGAGCCGCAGCCCGGTCGCATCGGTGAACTCGACTGGAGCATCGAGCAGGCGCTGCAGCTCCACCGTCGCATCGAGGTGGCGCCACGCCGCGCCCACGAGGTCGCTCGTGACGAGCAGCTCGACGACCTGCGATGCGCGACCTTCGGCGAGTTCGCCGATCAACCGAACGTCGCTCGCGCCGGATCGCTCCACCACGGCGACGATCTCCCGCCGCATGACGAGAACGCGCTCACGCAGGTCGAGCGCCAGGAGGTCTCCGCCGACCTCGGCGAGCCGTCGCCCATCCTCCAACGCCCCCGAGGCGGCCGAGGATCGTCGGCTCGATGCCTCCACGCCGCGGGCGAGCGTCTGCGCGTGCAGGTCGGCGAACACGAGGACGGCATCGCGCAGCACTCGCTTCCTCGTTCGCCCGAGCGCGTGTGCCAGGTCGCCGACGAGCCTCCCGATCTCGTCGTCGACACGGACCGTGCGGTCGCTCATCCGCTCCTCCGTCTCATCCGCTCCGAACGTACGTCCGGTGTATTGGGAGACCGGCCGGCTCCGAGGAGAGGCCTGGGACTCTCGGCCGAGGGCGACCTGTGGAGGAGAGGTGGGAGACGGTGGGGCTCGGTCGGAGACCAGGCGATCCACCCGGGTCGGCCGTGCGTCGCATCGGAGCGACCGTTTCCGTGCGGAGCGCCGCGTGGCGTTGTGGCGTTGTGGCGTTGTGGCGGGGCATTCCGGAAGACGAACTGATTCGACGCGGCCCAGCCGTCAGCGACGGTCGGGTCACTCCTCGGCGCCGAGCTCCTCGCGGATGCGGCGGAGGTCCTCCATGAGGGAGCCGACGAGGATCCAGTGGGCGGTCTTCGGCGCCGCGATGACGAGGGCCGAGGTGAGGGCCGGGGTCTCGGAGGTCAGCGGCTCGGGCTCGGGCTCGGCGACGCGAGCGGCGAGGCGGACGTCGTGGGCGACGCGGCGCAGCTGCTCGGCGATGGCGCGCACGGTCGGCTCATCGTGGAGGCTGGCGTCGTAGTGGTCGGCGAAGGCGCGGGTCATGCCGATGAGCTGCGTGACGATCGGGCTGAGCTGCTCGAGCAGTTCGCGCAGCTGGGCGAGCTCCTCGCGGTGGGCGGAGCGCCGCGGGTTGAGGGTGAGCGACTCCTGACCGTCGTCGATCGCGGCGTCCGCGGCATCCCGCATCGGGCGCAGCAGCCGCGCCTCGATCATGAGCGACTCGAGCTCGGCCGGGGTGCGACGAGTCTCGAGGGCGTGGGCGAGTCGGTCGACGGATGCCGCGAGCTCGCCGCCGAGGCGGGCGAGGGCGTCGCGCGCCGGCGCGACCGTGACCGGCGGCACGATGAGCGCGTTGATGATGATGCCGATCGCCGCGCCGATCAGCGTCTCGAGCACGCGATCGAGCGCGTACTCGGGCGAGGAGGCGCCCAGGGCGAGCACGAGCATCGCGCTGATCGCGACCTGGTTCGAGGTGCCCGGGGTCATCTTCAGCGCCCAGGCGACGAGCATCGCGATGACGATGGCGACGAGGATGACCCACGTGTTCTGCCCGAAGACGAGCGCGATGCCCGTGGCGATGATCACGCCGAGGATGACGCCGATCGAGCGTTCGACCGCCTTGCCGAGCGACTGGTTCACGCTCGGCTGCACGACGAGGAGGGCCGCGATCGCCGCGAACACCGGGAGCGGTCCCGGGATGAGCCAGCCGGCGACGAGCCAGGCGGCGATCGTGGCGACCGCCGACTTCAGGACCTGCAGGATCGGGACGCGCTTGGTTGCCCGGAACGTCGCCGTGATGCCCATGCCCTCAGGCTAGCCCGGTGGTCGAGGAGCGCCCGGCGGACGGCCGCCGGTGGTCGAGGAGCGCCCGGCGGAGTCGGACGGCCGCCGGTGGTCGAGTAGCGCCCGGCGGATCCGGACGCGTATCGAGACCCTCGTGCCGCGTCTCGATACGCGTCGCGCTCCGCGCGGCGCTACTCGACGACCGGTTCGTCGGCCTCCGCCCGGCGCTACTCGACGACCGGTTCGTCGCGCTCCGCGCGGCGCTACTCGACGACCGGTCAGGCGAGACCAGCGAGCGCGTCGGCGATCGAGTCCTCGCCCGACACCACCTCGAACTGCGTGCGCGAGGCCGCGCCGGTCTCGAGCAGCGATGCGATGATCGCCGCGACGTCGGCGCGGGGGATCCGTCCGCCGCCGGGCACGACGTCGGAGGCGTGGATGCGCCCGACGCCGGGATCGTTCGTGAGGGAGCCCGGCCGGACGATGGTCCAGTCGAGGTCGCGCGAGCGGATCGAGGCATCCGCTTCGCTCTTCGCCCGCAGGTAGAGCTGGAAGATGTCCTGCGAGTCGGGGTCGAACCGGTCGGTGGCGATGGCCGAGATCACGATGAGCCGCGGGACACCGGCTGCTTCGGCGGCGTCGGCGAGCAGGATCGCGGCGTCGCGGTCGACGGTGAACTTGCGTTCGGCGGTCGAGCCGGGTCCAGCGCCGGCGGCGAACACCGCGGCATCCGCGTTCTTCAGCACCTGGCCGACCTCGTCGACGGATGCGTCCTCGAGGTCGAGCACGACGGCGGCCGCGCCGGTGGCGTCGACGTCGTCGCGGTGGTCGGGATTGCGGATGATGGCGATCGGTTCGTGCCCGGCTTCGACGAGCAGGCGTTCGAGGATGAGGGCGATCTTGCCGTGGCCTCCGGCGATGACGACGCGCATCCCCCGAGTATCCCACCGGTGGTCGAGGGGCGCCCGACGAAGTCGGACCCCGGTGGTCGAGTAGCGCCCGACGAAGTCGGACGCGTATCGAGACCCGTGTCCGACCTCGATACGCGTCGTCGCTTCGCGCCGGCGCTACTCGATCACCGGGTTCGGCGTCGGAGGCCCCCGATAGCGTTGGCGCATGACGTCGCTCGCAGCCGATATCGCCCGCCTCGGCGTGGAGTTCTGGGAGTGGCGGGACGCCACGTCCTTCCGCACGTCCGACGACATCCCACGCGTCGACCGGCCCGACGGCTGGCTGCCGCGGTTCGATCCGGCGGCGATCGACGAGTTCCGCCTCGAGCTCGAGGGCTTCGCCGCGCGCTGGCGGGCGATCGACGACGAGGGCGTCGGCGCGCTGCAGATCTCCGACCAGGTCGACCACCGGTTGCTCGGCGCCGCGCTCGCGCGCGTGCGCTGGGAGCTCGACGTGCTGCGCAACCAGGAGCGCGACGCCGTGTTCCTCTCCTCCCAGGTGCTCGGCCCGTGGTTCGACCTGCTGCTCGCGCCGCCGCCGTTCGACGCGCGGCGGCAGTCCGACCTCGTGCGCGTGCTCGAGGCGATCCCAGCGGGCGTCGACCAGGCGATCGCGAACCTCGAGCGCGCCGGCGTCGCGACGCTCGCCCGTGTCGCGGCTGCCGAGCTCGACGACATCGGCGCCCGGCTCGCTCGCTCGGTCGAGGCGGTCCGCCCGCTGACGGATGCCGCGACCGCCGCCGCGCTCGCCGCAGCCCAGCCCGCCGCGAGCGACGCGCTCGAGCGCTACCGCGAATGGCTCGTGGCCTCCGCCGGCCGGCTCGGACCCGACGTGATCGTCGGACGCGACGCGTTCACGTGGTACCTGCGGCACGTGGCGCTCGTGACCGCCGAGCCCGAGGAGCTCGTGCGCGCGGCCATGCAGGACTACCGGCGCAGCCTCGTGGCGGAGCTCGTGACGCGCACGCGCTTCCGCGGGTTGCCCGAGGCCGAGCTCCCCGCGTCCGCGGAGGCCCAATCGGCCGACCAGGCCGACCTCGAGCTGGAGGTCCGCGCCTTCACCGAGGCGGCGGGCCTGCTCAGCCAGCCCGAGTCGCTGCGCCGATACCTCTACGCGCCGACGCCCGACTACCTCGAGCCGCTCGCGTTCCTCGGAGTCAATGACGACCTCACGAGCATCCGCCGGGTCGACGAGCACGCGACCTCGTTCGTGCCCGAGCCGTCGCCCGACCTGCCGTACTTCGCCGCCGCGAGCGCGCGCGACCCGCGGCTCGGCATCATCCACGAGGGCGCCCACAGCCAGCAGCTCGCGCTCTCGTGGGTGCAGCCGAACCCGATGCGGCGTCACTTCATCGACTCGGTCGCCAACGAGGGCATCGCGCACTACAACGAGGAGCTGATGCTCACGGCGGGCCTCTTCGCCGACGCGCCGCACTCGCAGGCGATCGTGCACAACTTCGTCCGGCTGCGCGCGCTGCGCGTCGTCGTCGACGTGAACCTCGCGACGGGCGCGTTCAGCCTCCCCGAGGCCATCGACTTCTTCGTGCGCGAGGTGCCCATGGACGTCGGCACCGCGACCGAGGAGACCTCGTACTACGTGGCGACGCCCGGCCTCGCGATGGCGTACCACGTCGGCAAGCAGGAGGTGCTGCGACTCGTGACGGATGCCGCGGTCGCGGCCGTCGCCGACGGGCGCGAGCTCTCCGTGCGCGACGTGCACGACTTCGTGTGGCGCAACGGCAACGTGCCGCTGTCGCTGCAGCGCTGGGAGCTGCTCGGCGATCGCAGCGACGTCGACCTCCTCGACGCCGCGGGTCGCTGGGATGAGACGATCTAGTCCCGCACCAGCCCCTGCCGCACCAGGCTCTCGGCCGAGGCGAGGATCGATTCCTTGTTCGAGCGCGGATGCCAGTCGAGCATCCGCTCGGCCTTCGCGTGCGAGGTGTACGGCCGGCGGCCGAGCTGCGGCAGGATCGCGCGCAGGTCGGGGTTGAAGCGGGCGGCCACCCGCACGACCCAACTCGGCACCGTGCGCGTCGGCACGTGTCGTGCCGCGTCCCCGAGGTTCTCATGCAACATGGCCGCGAGTTCCCGGAACGGCACCGGATCGCCCGCGACCGCGAGGAACCGCTCGCCCGCGGCATCGGGGTGCGTCATGGCGGCGAGGTGCAGCGCGGCGACGTCGCGCACGTCGACGGCGTTCGTCGCGGCATCCGGGATGCCGCGCACCTCGCCGTTGAGGAAGGTGAGCATGAGCTGCAGCGACGCCGAGAGGTCGCGGCCGAGCGTCGGACCGAAGACGGCGACCGGGTTGACGACGGCGAGCTCGAGGTCGGGCGCCTCGCGGTCGATGAAGTCCCAGGCGGCGCGCTCGGCCACGGCCTTCGATCGCACGTACGGCGTGAGGCGCTCGTCGCTCGGGTCGGTCCAGTCGTCCTCGGTGTACGGCCGGTCGGGACGCGGCGCGCCGTAGCCGACGGCGGCGAACGACGAGGTGAGGACGACGCGTCGCACCCGCGCGTCGCGGGCCGCCCGCAACGCGCGCACGGCGCCGTCGCGGGCCGGCACGATGAGCTCGTCGGGATCCTTCGGCTGTGTCGGCGGGAACGGCGAAGCGACGTGGAGCACGTACGTCGCACCCGCCGCCGCCTCGAGCCAGCCGTCGTCGCGCTGCAGGTCGAGCTCGACGAACTCGACGCCCGCGGCATCCGCGCCGCCTTCGGCCACCATGGCGCGCACCTCGTCGGCCCGCGCGAGCGACCGCAGGCTGGTGCGGACGCGGTACCCCGCTTCGAGGAGCTGCACGATGCAATGCACGCCGATGAAGCCGGAACCGCCGGTCACGAGCACGAATTCGTCGCTCATACGGACATCTTGCTCCCGTCGCGGCATCCGTGTCACAGTTCGGGAGGCCGCCCGGTCGGAGCTTCTGAACGGGGTGGCGGATGCCCCGACGGAAGGGATCATCGTGAAGATCGTCATCATCGGCGGAACCGGGCTCATCGGGTCGAAGGTCGCGCAGCGGCTCACCGCGCAGGGACACGAGGTCGTGGCGGCCTCGCCGAACACCGGGGTGAACACGCTCACGGGCGAGGGGGTCGCCGAGGCGCTCGAGGGCGCACAGGTGGTGATCGACGTGTCGAACTCGCCGTCGTTCGCGCCCGACGACGTGCTCGCGTTCTTCGTGACCTCGACGAACACGCTCCTCGCGGCCGAGCAGGCGGCGGGCGTCGCGCACCACGTCGCGCTGTCGATCGTCGGCTCGGTCGGCCTGCCCGACAGCGGCTACATGCGCGCGAAGGTCGCGCAGGAGCGGCTCATCCGCGACGGCGGCGTGCCGTACTCGATCGTGCACGCCACCCAGTTCTTCGAGTTCGGCAAGGCCATCGCCGACGGCGCGACCGAGGGCGACACGGTGCGCATCGCGCCCGTGAAGTTCCGGCCGATCGCGTCCGACGACGTGGCCGACGCCGTGGCCGCGGTCGCGACGGGCGAGCCCGTGAACGGCGACGTCGAGATCGCCGGGCCCGAGGAGTTCCGCTTCGACGAGTTCATCGCCGGTGCACTCGCGGCGCGCGGCGACGAGCGCACCGTGGTCGCCGACCCCGAGGCCGAGTACTTCGGCACGAAGCTCGACGACGGTTCCCTGGTGCCGGCGGATGCCTCGACGGCGCGCCTCGGCTCGACCACGTTCGAGCAGTGGGCGGCGGCGCAGGCCTCGGCTCCCACTCGCTGACGTCGAGCGGGCGCCGGCGCACCTCGCGAGCGTCGCCGGCGCCCGGATGCCGCGGCTAGACTCCGCGCATGCCAGAGCAGGCCGACCCGACCCTCGTGACCGACGCCGACCTCGAGTGGCTGCGCCGGTGCACCGCCCTCGCGGGCGACGCGCGCACGCGCACCGACCACCCCTTCGGGTCGGTCGTGGTCGCCGCCGACGGCCGTGCGGTGGAGGCCATGAACACCGTGGTCACGACGGGCGACCCGACCGGTCACGCCGAGACGAACGCGGTGCGCGCGGCGTCGCAGGTGCTCACGTCCGAGGAGCTCGCCACGGCGACGCTCTACACGAGCACCGAGCCCTGCGCGATGTGCGCCGGCGCGATCTACTGGAGCGGCATCGCCCGCGTCGTCTACGCCCTCTCGGAGTCGGGGCTGCGCGACCTCGTCGCCGCGCAGGAGGGCGTGCCGACCCTGGAGCTGCCGTGCCGCGAGGTCTTCGCGCGGGGTGGTCGCCCGATCGCGGTGGCCGGTCCGGCCGAGCTGCCCGAGGCGACCGACGTGCACGTGGGGTTCTGGGTCTGAGCGATCGCGTACGCTCTCGTCGTGGTCGATTTCCGAGACGAGGCGGCGCCGGTCGCGCCCGTGGCGCCCGACGCGCCGCCCGCCGCGCCCGACGCGAACGTCGCGCCCCCGGCATCCGCCGCCCGTGAGCGCACCGGGGGTCGCGTCGCGCGCGCGATCTTCGTCGGCGTCTACCTCGCCTCGTTCTTCGTCGGCGCGGTGGTGTTCGCGGTCACCGGCGGGATCGACCCGGTCGTCGCCACCTGGGCCAACCTCACGATCGTGGTCGTCTTCGCGGCCGTCGGCAGCTGGGTGTACCGCGACACCTGGGTCCGCAGCTTCCGGCTGACGCGGGAACGCCCGTGGGTGACGTTCGCATTGTTCGTGGCGGGCCTCGTGTCGATCTTCGTGCTGCCGACCATCGTCAGCCTCGTGGTGCTCCTGCTCGGCGGAAGCCCGACCGGGGTGAACCAGGCGCAGCTCGTGGCCGCCCTCGGCGGCGCGGACACCTGGTGGGTCATCGCGCTCGCCGCGGTCGTGTTCGGGCCGATCGTGGAGGAGCTCGTGTTCCGGGAGGCCCTCGCCTGGCGCCCGCGGCACCGCCTCCCGGCGTGGCTGCTCATCGTCGGCTCGAGCCTGCTCTTCGGCCTCTGGCATCTGAAGGACGTCGCCGACCTCGTCTCGGTGCTCGTCTACGCGAGCATGGGGCTCGTGCTCGCCGGCACGATGTGGCTGACGCGCGGCAGCCTCCTCGTCGCCGTGCTCGTGCACTCGCTGCGCAACCTCGCGAGCGTCGTGCTGCTGCTCGCGCTCGCCGCCTGACGCGACCGCGAGCGCGCTCAGCGCCGCGGGATCGTCGACCCGCGGATCACCAGCCGCACCGGCAGGTGGTCGACGACGGCGTCGGGGGCCTCGCCGTCGATCGCCTCGAAGATGCGCATGGCGGCGGCCCGGCCGAGCTGCTGCAGGTTCGCGTCGATGCTCGTCAGCTCGGGGCGCGAGTTCGTGGCGAGCACCTCCCAGTTGTCGTAGCCGATGACCGCGATGTCCTCGGGCACCCGCTTGCCGAGGTCGCGCAGCGTGTCGAGCGCGCCGCGGGCGATCTGGTCGGACGCGCAGAAGATCCCGTCGATGTCGGGATGCTGCGAGAGCAGCAGCGCCGACGCGTCGCGACCCCAGTGCTCCGACCACTCGGAGAACAGCACGTCGCCCACGAGCTCGAGCCCGGCGTCGGCGAGGGCCGCCCGGACGCCCACGGCGCGGTCCTGCGCCGCCGCGTAGGTCGGGTCGCCGCTGATGTGGGCGATGCGCCGCCGCCCGGTCGCGATGAGGTGCTCGACGGCGAGGCGGCCGCCGGCGACGTTGTCGGGCGTGACGGAGACGTCCGTCGGGTCGTCCGACGGCGCGTAGGCGTAGACGACGGGGACCGGGATGTCGTGCCCGAGCGAGGGGCGCGGGTCGGTCTGCCGCCCCACGACGATGATGCCGTCGACGCGGCGGTTGAGCAGCGCCCGGAGGTGGTGCTGCTCGCGGATCGCGTCGCCGCGGGCGTCGCAGAGGAACACGTTCACCTGCCCGGCGCCGAACGCGTCCTCTGCGCCCATGAGGATCGGGATCACGAAGCGGCCCTCGAGGTCGCTCGTGAGGAGGCCGACGGTGCCGGTGCGGCCGGCGATGAGGCTGCGCGCGAGCTCGTTCGGCGTGAACGACAGTTCCTCGGCGGCGGCGATGACGCGCTTGCGCGTGGCGGGCGCCACCTGGTCGCGCCCGTTGATGGCCTTCGAGGCGGTGGCGAGCGACACCCCCGCGAGGCGCGCGACGTCGCTCAGCGTGGCCGCCCGGCCGCCGGGGGAGTCTGTTCGAGCCATCCGTGTCGCCCTTCCGACTGAAACGCTACCGGAAGTCGTGCTTGACGCCGGTGACATCGCCAGAGTAGCGTGCCGAAAGGCATTTCGGTGAGTTTCGGAACCGAAGCCGAGCAATCACATTCCGGGCTTCCCCCGAGCCCGCTCGATGATGAGCTAGGAGATCTCAGATGACACGCATCACTCGCCGGATGACGCGGGCCACGGCCCTGCTCGCCGCCGGCGCCCTCACGGTGGGACTCGCCGCCTGCGCGCAGGGCGCCGAGCCGGCCAGCACCCCCCTTGCGGACGCGGGCGCCGAAGGCGTCGACGACGGCTCGACCCTCACCCTCTGGACCCGCGCACCCCTCGAGAAGCAGGCCAACCTCCTCGTCGACGCCTACAACGCGTCGCACGAGAACCAGGTCGAGCTCACGGTCGTGCCGAACGACGACTACGTGGCCAAGGTGGGCGCCGCCGCCGGTTCGGGCGGCCTGCCCGACCTGTTCGCGGCCGACATCGTCTACGTGCCGAACTGGGTGAAGCAGGGCCTGTTCCAGGACATCACGGCCAACATCGACGGCTTCGACTTCAAGGACAGCATCAACCAGGGCCATCTCTCGGCCGGCACGCTCGACGGTGAGGAGTACGTGCTCCCGTTCGTGCTCGACCTCTCGATGATGTTCTGGAACAAGGAGCTCGCGACCGAGGCCGGCCTCGACGCCGAGGCAGGCCCCGCGAACCTCGAGGAGTACGCCGAGTGGGCCAAGGCCATCCAGGCCCTGAACAAGCCCGACACGTACGGCACAGCCACGGGCCTCAACTGCGGCGGATGCCTCGTCTTCACGTGGTTCCCGAGCGTCTGGGCCGACGGCGAGGAGGTGCTCTCCGACGACGGCACCGAGTCGCTGCTGAACAGCGACACCGCGAAGGACGTCTACTCGACGTGGAAGGACCTGTGGGACTCGGGCGCCGTGCTCCCGTCGTCGCAGGACGAGGCGGGCCCGACCTGGACCGCCGGCTTCACCGAGGGCAAGGTCGGCCTCCAGTTCTACCCGGCCACGCTGCTCTCCTCGACGCCGTTCGACGTGGGCGTCGCGGGCATCCCCGGCCCGAAGGGCGGCGGCTCGACGTTCGTCGGCGGTGACGGCATCGGCATCTCGAAGGACTCGAAGAAGGCCGCGCAGGCGTGGAACTTCCTCAACTGGCTGATGTCGGAGGACGCGCAGGTGCAGGTGCTCGCGAAGGACAACGACGTGGTGTCCCGTTCCGACCTCGCCGACAACGAGTACTCGCAGAAGGACCCGCGCCTGATCACGATCAACGAGGTGGCCGGCCACGGCGACACCCCGGTCGCGATCAACTTCCAGCAGGCGTTCAACGCGCCGTCGAGCCCGTGGCTCACGCTTGTTCGGAACGCGGTGCTGGGCGACGGGGACTCCGTCGACGCCGACAACGACGAGATCACGGCGGTGCTCTCGCAGTAGTCGCACCACGACCGGCCGGCGCGCGGACGTCCATGCCGCGCGCCGGCCGACCGGCCCCATCGAAAGGCTCCACCATGACCGCCACCCTCCCCGCCGACGCGGCCGAAGCTGCCGCGGCATCCGCCCGGCGTCGCCACCCCGGCCGGCGCGGCGCGATCACCGGCTGGCTCTACGCCCTGCCGACCGCGCTCTTCGTGCTCTTCCTCTTCGCCCTGCCGCTGCTGCTCGTGCTGCAGATGTCGGGCTCCGACTGGCCGCTGCTCGGCGGCAACCAGGGCTGGAACTTCCCCGAGAACTACCAGGACGCGGTGTCGAACCGGTTCTTCTGGGACTCGGTGCTCTTCACCCTGAAGTACACGATCCTCACCACGATCATCCTGCTCGCGCTGAGTCTCGGCCTCGCCCTGCTGGTGCAGGAGTCGACGCGCTGGAAGGGCCTACTGCGCACGTCGTTCCTCGTGCCGAGCGCCCTCGGCCTGGCATCCGCGTCGCTGCTCTTCTACGTGCTCTACTCGCCGATCGCCGGACCGTTCGCCGGGCTGATGAAGGCGTGGGGCTTCACGTTCCTCGGCACGCCCGACGGCGCGCTGTGGTCGACCATCTTCCTCATCGTCTGGCGCTACGCGGGCTTCTACATGCTGCTCATGCTCGTGGGCCTGCAGGGCATCCCCGACGACGTGTACGAGGCGGCGCGCATCGACGGCGCCTCGCGCTGGCAGACGTTCCGCAGCGTGACCCTCCCGCTCCTGCGGCCGACGCTCGCGCTCACGACCGTGCTGTGCGTCACCGGCTCGCTGCTCGCGTTCGAGCAGTTCTACATCCTCACGAAGGGCGGCCCCGACAACTCGACCATCACGATCGTGCAACTCATCTACGGCGTCGCGTTCCAGGGCCAGAACGACCTCGGCGTCGCCGGCGCCCTCTCGGTGATCGTGCTGCTCGCGCTCATCGTGATCAACATCGCGCAGATCCGCGCGTTCAACCGGAAGGCCGAGGACTGATGAGCACGACCACCACGCGCCGGCCCTCCGACGAGTCGGATCCGCGCTCCGACAGCACGATCGCGATCGTCGCGCCTGAGTACCGCGGTTCCCGCGACGGCAGGGGCCGCTTCGGCGGCGGCGCCGGCAAGCGGCCCGCGCCGACCTCGTTCGCCGGCATCGCCATGCGCACGCCGTACTGGGTCGTGACCGGGGCGCTCGCGCTCCTCTTCCTCTACCCGCTCATCTGGACGGCGATCTCGTCGGTCTCGCCGCTGCCCGGCACGAACCAGGTCGACGGGTGGGGCTTCGGCAACTACGCGACGCTCGCGAACTACCAGGCGGGCATCTGGGTCTACCTGTTCAACTCGACCTTCGTCTCGCTGCTGACGGTGCTGCTGACCCTCGTGATCTCGCTGCTCGGCGGCTACGCGTTCGCGCGGTTCCGGTTCCCGGGCAAGGACCTCCTGTTCCTGTCCACGCTCGCGATCCTGATGGTGCCGTACACGACGCTGCTCATCCCGCTCTACGTGCTGTTGAACGCGGTGGGGCTGTCGAACTCGCTCGTCGGCGTCGCGCTCGTGCTCACGATGTTCCAGTTGCCGTTCTCGATGTTCATGATGCGCATCTCGTTCGAGTCGGTGCCGCGTGAGCTCGACGAGGCCGCGATGGTCGACGGATGCTCGAGCTGGCGCGTCCTGTGGCAGGTGCTCGTGCCGGCGGTGAAGCCGGGCCTCATCACCGTGGGGCTGTTCGCCTTCCTCGCCGCCTGGAACGACTTCATGGCCCCGTTGATCCTCATCAGCGACACCAACCGGATGACCCTGCCCCTCGCGATCTCGAACCTGCGCGGTCAGGTGCAGGGCGTCGTCGACTACGGGGCCACGGAGGCGGGCGTCGTCGTGCTCGCCCTGCCGTGCATCCTCCTCTTCCTGATCCTCCAACGTCACTACGTGCGCGGCTTCATGTCGGGCGCCTTCAAGGGATGAACATGACCCGCACCGCAACCATCACCACCGCCCACCTCGTGCCCGTCGCACCGAGCTGGGGAGCCCTGCGCCCGCTCGGCCTCGACGAGGTGACCATCACGGGCGGGTTCTGGCACCACCGCCAGGAGGTGAACGGCACCAACACGCTCGCGCACATCGAGGGATGGCTCGAGCGCGAGGGCTGGCTCCCGAACTTCGACCTCGCGGCATCCGGCCGGCTGCCCGAGGGGCGCCGCGGACGCGAGTTCTCGGACTCCGAGGTCTACAAGTACCTCGAGGCCGTGTCGTGGGAGATCGGCCGCCGTGGCGGCGATGAGGACCTCGAGGCGCGCCTGCACCGCATCGTCGCCCGGGTCGCCGCGGCGCAGGACGCGGACGGCTACCTCAACACGCAGTTCGGCCGGCCCGGGCAGGGTCCGCGCTGGTCCGACCTCGAGTGGGGGCACGAGCTGTACTGCCTCGGGCACCTGTTCCAGGCGGCGGTCGCCCGGGTGCGCACGCGTCCCGCCGCGGACGACGGGCTCATCGACGTCGCCCGGCGTGCCGCCGACCTCGTCTGCGAGGTGTTCGGCGAGGGCGGCGACGAGCGCATCTGCGGTCACGCCGAGGTCGAGGTCGGGCTGGCCGAACTCGGCCGGGCGCTCGGCGAGCCGCGCTACGTCGAGCAGGCCCGACTGTTCGTCGAGCGTCACGGCCGCGGCACGCTGCGCGACATCGAGTGGGGCCGTTCGTACTACCAGGACGACCTCGCCGTTCGCGAGGCCGACGTGCTGCGCGGCCACGCCGTGCGGGCGAACTACCTCGCCTCGGGCGCCACGGATGTCGCGGTCGAGACCGGCGACGACGAGCTGCTGCGCGCGCTCGACCGGCAGTGGGACGCGACCGTCGCCCGCCGCACGTACGTGACGGGCGGGCAGGGCTCGCACCACCAGGACGAGGCGTTCGGCGACGACTGGGAGCTGCCCGCCGACCGGGCCTACTCCGAGACGTGCGCGGGCGTGGCATCCGTGATGTTCAGCTGGCGGCTGCTGCTCGCCCAGGGCGACCCGCGGCATGCCGACCAGATCGAGCGCACGCTCTTCAACGTGATCGAGACGTCGCCGTCGGCGCAGGGCACCGCGTTCTACTACGCGAACACGTTGCACCAGCGGCAGCCGGGCTCCGAGGCGGAGGCCGACGTCGTCTCGCCGCGCGCCCACTCGTCGCTGCGCGCGCCGTGGTTCGACGTCTCATGCTGCCCGCCGAACACGGCGCGCACCTTCGCGAGTCTCGCGGCCTACGTCGCGACGGCGGATGCCTCGGGCATCCAGCTGCACCAGTACGCGCCCGCGTCGATCCGCACCACGCTCGCCGACGGGCAGGAGGTCGCCATCGAGGTGTCGACCGAGTACCCGGCGTCCGGGGTCGTGCGCGTGCGGGTGCTGACGGATGCCACGGCGCCGTGGACGCTGTCGCTGCGCGTTCCGGCGTGGGCTTCGGGGGCCTCGCTCGCGGTCGTGCCGGCGGACGGTTCGGCCGCCGCGCCGGCGCCCGCGCCCGTCGCCGCCGCGCCCGGCGTCGCCCGTGTCGAGCGGGCGTTCGCGGCCGGCGACGAGGTCGTGCTCGAGCTGCCGGTCGCGCCGCGGTTCACGCGTCCCGACTCCCGGGTCGATGCGGTGCGCGGATGCCTCGTGGTGGAGCGCGGGCCCGAGGTGTTCGCGCTCGAGTCGGTCGACCTCGCGGGCACGGCGCTCGCGGCATCCGACTTCGCCGACCTGCGCGTGGATGCCGCGGCCGAACCGCGGGATGCCGCCGATGGCGCGGTGATCGTGACGGTCGCCGACGAGCGCACCGGCGCGCGGGCCGAGGTGCCGCTCGTGCGGTACCACGAGTGGGCCGAGCGCGGCCCGTCGCGCATGCGCGTCTGGGTGCCGGAACTGGTGTCCGCGGGTTGAGGAGCGGAGAAGCCGCGTCTCGAACCCCGCCCGCTGCGTCCGCGGGTTGAGGAGCGGCGGAGCCGCGTCTCGAAACCTGCCTGAGGAACGTTCCCGCTCCGCTCATGTCGAATCCGCCTCACATGAGGCGGATTCGACACGCGGCTGACGGCAAGCACTGTTGAGCCGGCACGGCGCCGGACATGGGTGACGTCCGGGACGGTGGCCGCACCACCGCCCCGGACGTCGGTCCGTCGCGCCTGAGGCGCGTCAGTCGATCAGCCGCGGCCGTTCGCCGATGCCGCCGGCATCGTGATGTTCAGCTGCAGGCTGTCGGTGAGCCGGATGTCCCGCGACGAGGAGCCGACCGCGAGGTCGTAGCGGCCCTTCGGGGAGACCCACTTGTCCGCGTCCACGTCCCAGATGGAGAACGGGTGGCTGCTCGCCGCCGAGTCGACCACGAGCTCGACGCGCGTGCTCTCGCCCGCGGCCAGCTGGATGCGGTCGAACGCGACCAGGCGCTTCCCGGGCTCGTTCGCGGCATCCGGCAGCGTGAGGTACACCTGCGGCACCTCGGCGCCGTCGCGCTCGCCCGTGTTCGTGACCGTGAACGACACCGTGGCGGTCGCGCGCTCGTTGGTGCGGCGGTCGCGGTCGACCTTCACCTTGAGGTCCGAGTACTCGAACGACGTGTAGGAGAGGCCGTGGCCGAACTCGAACAGCGGGTCGATGCCCTGCTCGTCGTACCACTTGTAGCCGACCTGCAGGCCCTCGGTGTAGTTCACCTGGCGGATCTCATTGGTGCCCGCGGGGCGGGTCGTCGTGCCGTCGGAGAAGATGCCCGGGTAGCGGGCGGGGTCGGAGCCCGTTGGCGTGTCGGCGAGCTTCTCGGGCAGCGTCATCGGGAGCTTGCCCGACGGGTTCACGTCGCCCCAGAGCAGGCTCGCGAGCGCCGGGCCCATCTGCTCACCCGGGTACCACGCGTGGAAGACGGCCTTCACGTCGTCGATCCACGGCATCTCGACCGCACTGCCCGCCTGGATCACGACGATCGTGTTCGGGTTCGCGGCCGCGACGGCCGAGATGAGCGCGTCGCCGTTGCCGTCGAGCGCGAGGCTCGTCGGGTCGGCGAACTCGCCCATGCGCTTGTAGCCGAAGACGACCGCGACGTCCGCCTGGGCGGCGGCGGCCGCGGCGGCCGCGACATCCGTGCCCGCGTTGAACGTCACCGCAGCGCCGTCTTGGCCGGCACGCGTGGTGATCGCCGCCTGCGGCGACACGAGCGCCTCGCAGATCGAGGTGTTCGAGTTGCGGTTGAACATGCTGCAGACCGACGTCGCGCTGATGCCGTTGGTGGGCGTGGCCGATGCCGTCGGACCGAACAGCGCGACCGTGTCGCCCGCCGCGGGAGCGAGCGGCAGTGCGCCGTCGTTCTTCAGCAGCACCGTGCCCTCCTCGGCGAGCTCGCGGGCGATGGCCTTGTGCTCGGGGGTCGAGGAGTTCGGGTTGACCGCCGTGGGCAGCGGGTGGTCGAACAGACCGCCGCGGATGTACGAACGCACGACGCGGAACGCCGCCGTCTCGATGTCGGCCTGCGTGATCTCCTTCGCGGCGAGTGAGGCGTCGAGGCGGGCGGGCGTGTACCAGATCGGCCGGTTGAGCTCCTGGTCCATGCCCGCCTTGAGCGAGCCGGCGGTCGTGTGCACCGAGCCGAAGTCGCTCATCACGTAGCCGTCGAACCCGATCTTCCGCTTCAGCGTGTCGCCGATGACGTACGGGTTCTCGCACGCGTAGACGCCGTTGATCTGGTTGTACGAGCACATCGTGCTCTCGGGACCGGCCTCATCGGCGATCTCGTAGGGGAGGGCGTAGACCTGGTGGAACGTACGCTCGTCGATGTTCGACGAGCTGGTCTGCCGGTCGAGCTCCTGCTCGTTCGCGACGTAGTGCTTCGGCGTCGCCAGCACCGCGACCTGGTCGTCGTCGAACTGGTAGCCGCGGATCGCGGCCGCGCCGAGCGCGCCCGACAGCAGCGGGTCCTCGCCGAGGTACTCGGAGTTGCGGCCCGAGAGCGGCGTGCGGCCGCTCGCGATGCCCGGGCCGAGGATCACGTTCTTGCGGTTCTGGAACGACTCGACCGCCTGCGCGACGCTCTTCGCCTCGACGAGGTCGGGGTCGAACGTCGCCGCCATCGCGATCGGAGCCGGGAATGCGGTGGTGCCGGCCGTGCGCCGCACGGCGTCGGCGCCGTCGGTGTACACCACCGTCGGCGTGCAGGGAACCTGCACGGGGTAGACGACGCCCGAGAACGTCGTCTGCAGCGGGCTGTTCGCCGGCTGCTCGACCAGCCAGCGGTACTTCTGATTCTGCGTGCTCGCGGCGAGCAGCGCGTGCGCCCGCTGGTCGGCCGTCTTCGACGTGTCCATCCACGGATACGCCGAACAGTCCTCGGCCGTCGCGGGTGCGGCGGCGGTGGCGACGACGCCGCCGGCGGCGATCGTCACCCCGATCGCCACGGCCGCGAGCCGCCGCCACCGGCTGCGCGCCGGTCGTGCGGTGATCGAATCCATCGATCTCTCCCTCTTCCTTGAAGGTGTCCCCTGACGGGCGTGCCCCGCCAAGCCCTGCCTGCACAGCGTGGAGACCGATCTATGTAGACCGATCTACACTCTGAACCGTTTCACAGCCTAGCCATGGGGCCGTGACGGATGGAAGGGGTAGCGCGGATTTCGTGACGGATGTCGCGTGGCGGCTCCGGACTTTCGTCCGGCTCATGTCGAATCCGCCTCACATGAGGCGGAGCGGACACGACGCATGCGGATGCCCCGAAACCGGGGTCTTCCGCCGCAGCGCCCGGGCGTGCCATCCTGACCGGGTCACGGACGACATCGGGCTGGGCCCGCCCGCGGGCCTTCGGGAGGCCGCCATGCGCACGTCGAACCACACCGCCTCGTACCCCGCGCGCGAGCGCCGAGGCATCCGTCGACTCGGAACCGTCGTCGGCGCGCTCGTCGTGGCCGCGGCGACCGCCACCCTCACGGGCTGCATCTCGTTCCTCCCGCCGGGTACGCACGGGGGCGCCTCGACGCCGCCCGCCGACGAGACGGCGGCCGGCGGTCCGCTCGTCGGCGATCCCGACCTGCTGCCCGGCGAGCGCGCATGCACGCTGACGGAGGGGAACGCCCCGTGGTATCCCGGCATGGCCGCGTTCGAGGTGCACGACTCCGATCGCACGCACCTGTACGGCTGTGCGAGCTTCCTCGGAGACACCGGCGGCGACGACAACCAGGTCTTCGCGTACCAGTCCGACGAGATCTACATCACGCCCTACAACATCGTCGATCGTGGCCCCGACGAGCTCTACGTGTACGGCGGGGGCTACGGCGACAACCCGGATGCGTCGGGCTCGTTCGTCTCGCGTGTCGAGCCGAGCACCTTCAACGAGGTGTGGCGGCGCGTGCTCATCAACACGCACGTCACCGGGGAGTGGAACTACCCCGGCGTGCTGAACTCACTCGCGACCGACGACCTCATCGTGATCTACGGCTACCGCATCGCGAAGCTCGACCCCGACACCGGCGAGGTGCTCGCCTCGACGACGCTCCCGACGGGCGACTCCGATCCCGGTGACACGGCGTACAACGGCTACGACGCGTTCCCCGACGGCACGCTCATCGCCAAGACCGTGAACCGACAGCCCGGATGCACCGAGCAGGGCTTCTCGGCGTTCCTCGACTGCCCCGACCCGTCCTCGGCGCCGGCGTCGGTGCTCGTCGCGATCGATCCCAATACGCTCGAGATCCTCGACCAGGTGACGCTCCCCGAGATGATGGGCGGGCGCGTCACGACCACCGTGTTCCAGGGCGAGGACGTGATCTACCTGCCCGGCGCGACGAAGCTCTACCGGTACACCTGGTCGAACGGCGAGCTGGCACCGGATGCCGGGTGGGGCCCGGTCGACTACCTGCTCGACGGGCAGACCGCGGCATCCGCCATGGCCGTCATCGGCGACCAGGTCGTGGGCATGACCAACGGTGGCGCGCCGACCTCGACGCCTATGAGCGTCTTCGCGGTGAGCCAGGCGGATTCGAGCCAGGTGGCGAACCTGCAGCCGTTCGCGGACTCGGGCGCAAAGAACAGCTTCATCCCGTCGATGGTGTCCGTCGACCCCGAGAACGAGCGCGTCTACGTCATGGACGCGGGCGCCGCGATGCTCGGCGGTGTCGACGTCGGCGATTCGGAGCTGACGCTCGCGTGGTCGGCCGATCAGCGCACGCTGAGCTTCACGACGCTCATCGGGCCCGCCGACGACCGGGTCCTCATCGGCACGCACATCCCCGTGAAGACGTTCCAGGGCCTGCAGGACTACACCACCGAGGAGGTCGTCTGGCGCGACGCGGACTCGGGCGACGAGCTCGCGCGCTCGAGCGTGCTGCCGAAGATGACGACCGGCATCCTCGTGACGCCGGGCTTCGGCGGGCTGCAGTACTTCCTCACCGCGGACGGTCACATCATCGGGCTGCAGGTGGTGCCGGCGCCTCCGACGGCATCCCCGACGCCCACCCCGTAATTCGCCGAAGAGCACGAGGTCGTACCGCGTGCCGTCAACGCTCGTCTCGTAGTTCACCTCGGTCCCGTCGGGCGGCCCGGCGATGGCGAGCGACCCGGATTCGTGACGGATGTCGCGCGCTGGGGGTCGTTTCCCGCGTGCGGCCCGTCAGAATGGTTGGAGTGCCGCTCGGCACGTCTCACTCGACGACGAACCGCGGGTACTCCCATGCAGCGATCCGTGTCGGCCCAGATCACCGTGACCGTCGCCGACGCCGCCCGTCTCGCGTTCATGGTCGCTGTCGCGGGCGGGGCCGACGACGAGCGGCTCGAGCTCGCGTCGAACGGTGCGCCGATCGATCCGGTCGAGGTGACGGATGCCGCGGGCAGCCGCATCCACGTCGTCGACACGGAGCCCGGCACCGTGTCGCTCTCGTACGCCGCGACCGTCGACGGACGTCACCCGTCGGTTGCGCCTGCCTCGGAGCTCGAACTGCTCGAGTACCTGCGACCGAGCCGCTACTCCGAGGCCGACCGGCTCGGCCCGACCGCTGCTGCAGAGTTCGCGGGCCTCGGCGGAGCGGCGCTGCTCGACGCTGTCTCGTCCTGGGTCGGCACCCGGCTGGCCTACGTGCCCGGATCGAGCCAGCCGACGGACGGCGCGGTGCAGACCCTGCTCGCCCGCAAGGGCGTGTGCCGTGACTACGCCCACCTCGTCGTCGCGCTGCTCCGTGGGCTCGATGTGCCGGCGCGGCTCGCCGCGGTGTACGCGCCCGGTCTCGATCCGATGGACTTCCACGCCGTCGCCGAGGCGCACGTCGATGGCGCCTGGCACGTCGTCGACGCGACGGCGCTGGCACCGCGGTCGACGCTGCTGCGCATCGCGACGGGTCGGGATGCCGCCGACACGGCCTTCCTCAGCTCCTACGGCGGCAGCGTGTCGCTCGAGCGGCTCGAGGTGACCGCCGTCGTCGACGACCTGCCGCGCGACGACGTGACCGAGCTGGTCGAGCTGCGCTGAGGCTCGCGATCAGCGGGCGCGTCCGGCGTCAGCTCGGCGCGTCCTCGTCCCTGTTCGCGGCCGCCTCTGGATCCTCTTCGGGCTCGAACGTGGTCGGTTCGCCGGCGCCGACGCCCACGCTGCCGGGCTCGTCCGGAATCGTGCCCTCCGACCCGAGGCCGTGGTCGCGCGTGACGTCGTCGCGGTCCGGCTGGTCGGGATCGCGTTCGGCGTCCCGATCCTCGTGCCCGCCCGTGGTGTCGCTCATGATGGCTCCTCGTCGTTCGGCTTGCGCCCACCTTCGCATTGGGTCGCGGCATCCGGACCCGGCTTGACATCGTGTGCCTGCCTGGGCTCGACGTGGTCGTCGCGATGCGGTCGGACGGCGTGGTCGATGACGTGACAGGCGTCAGCCCTCGGTGGGCCCCGGCGTCGAGCTCACGATGCCCTGCTCGGAGTTGAGCGCCACGCGCCCGCCGTACTGGCCGAAGAGCACGAGGTCGTACCGCGTGCCGTCGATGCTCGTCTCGTAGTTCACCTCGGTGCCGTCGGGCAGTCCGGCGATGACGAGCCCGTCGGGCGTCATCAGGCGGTCGCCGTCGGTCGTGACCGCGAGCGTGGTGGGGTACATGCCGGTCGTCTGCTGCGCGACGCCCATCATCTGCTCGGCCGAGCGGGCGGATGCCTCGAGCTGCCGCAGCTCGTCGTCGACGGGTCGCACGACGGCCGGTGGTGCCGCCGGCGGCTCGTCGAAGCGCTCGGCGAGCACCGACATGAACAGGTACGGGATGAACGAGATCGCGAGGAGTGCGAGCGCGACGACCGACAGGATGATGCCGATGAACGCGTTCGTCGCGCGCTGGCCGGCGCGCACCGCGCGCACCCGCACGACGATGCCGAGCACCAGGGCGAGCACGGCGAGCGCGGCGAGGCCGCCCGTCGCGATCGGATCGCGGAATGGCGTGACCATCGTGAGCAGCGCAGCGCAGATGCCGACGACGAGCGAGACCGTTCCGAGCGTGTCGAGCCACCCGGTGACGGCGGGCGGGCGCTGGGGCACGACGGTGACCGGCATGGAGTCGACGTCGCCCGTCGGCGTCGCGGGAACGCGCGCCGCCCGGGACGCCGGCGCCGGAGGTGCGGGCGGGGTGCTGCTCGGAGGTGCTGCCGACATCGTGGGGCCTTCCACTCGACCGACGGGTGCGCGGCGGTGCTGTGGGACCATCATCCGACCGGGCGGGATGCGCGAACCTCTCGATCCGGTCACGACGGTATCGATCCGGTCACGACGATCACGAACGGGTCACGTGCCGGTCTCGAACGGGTCACGAAAGCCGTCGGGCCGACTGAAATGCATGAGATTCCGGTGGATGCCCCGCTGGGAAGCCGCATCCAACGGAATCTCATGCATTCGCGAGATGCGGCGCGGCGCGCGCGAATCGCCGAGGCGAGCAGTGGCGGCATCCTTGCGCACCGTGGGAGTCTGGCCGGATGCAGCGGTGGAACCATCGGGTCGCCGTGCTCGTGCTCGACGGCGCGAAGCCGCTCGACGTCGGCATTCCGGCGCAGATCTTCTCGACCCGGCAGAGCATGCCCTACGAGGTGCGCGTGTGCGGCGCGCGTCCCGGCATGGTGACCGGCGGCGACGGGCTCTCGTACCACGTGGCCGACGGGCTGGAGGCGTTCGAGTGGGCCGAGACGATCTTCATCCCGGGCTACCGGCGTCCCGACCGGGAGGATCCACCGGCCGAGGTCGTCGACGCCCTGCGCGCGGCGCACGCCCGCGGCGCCCGGCTCGCGGCGATCTCCACGGGCGCGTTCGCGCTCGCCGCGACGGGCCTGCTCGACGGGCGGCGCGCCACGACGCACTGGCACTACACGCACGCGCTGCAGGCGCGGCATCCGTCGATCAGGGTCGACGAGAACGTGCTGTTCGTCGACGAGGGGAGCGTGCTCACGTCGGCGGGCGCGGCATCCGGGATCGACCTGTGCCTGCACCTCGTGCGACGCGACCACGGCGTCGGACTGTCGAACCACGTCGCCCGTCGGCTCGTCGCCGCGCCGTACCGCAGCGGCGGGCAGGCGCAGTACGTGCCGCGTGCGCTGCCCGAGCCGCTCGGCGAGCTGTTCGCGGCCACGCGGCAGTGGGCGGTGGAGCGCCTCGAGCGGCCGCTCACCCTCGGCGACCTCGCGCGCAACGCGAACGTGTCGCCGCGCACGTTCTCACGCCGCTTCGTCGAGGACACCGGCTACACGCCGATGCAGTGGATCCTGCGCGCGCGCATCGACCTCGCGCGCGAGCTCCTCGAGCGCACCGACCTCGGCGTCGAGCAGATCGCGGACCGGGTCGGCCTCGGCACGGGCGCGAATCTGCGGCTGCACTTCCACCGCATCCTCGGCACGTCGCCGAGCGAGTACCGGCACACCTTCGCGGAGCCGGCTGCGTAGCGTCCCGGTGCTCGAGGAGGCCGCGAAGCAGCAACCCGGTGGTCGAGTAGGCCGCGAAGCAGCCCCCGGTGGTCGAGTAGGCCGCGAAGCAGCCCCCGGCGGTCGAGTAGGCCGCGAAGCAGCCGTATCGAGACCCGGCGGATGCCCCGAACCCGGGCTCCGGCCCTCAGGCCAGCGCGGCCTGCCGCTCCGACAGCACCGCCGCATGCTCGGTGCGCGCGAGGAAGTCGCGGATCGTGTCGCGGCTCCGGCTCAGGCACGCGATGCGCTCTTCGATCCCGGTGAGCTCGTGCGCGAGCATGTCGGCGACGGTGCGCGGGCAGCTCGGGCGCTCGTCGGCCGCCGCGTCCTCGAGCTCGAGCACCTCCTTCACGAGGCGCGTCGTGAGTCCCGCCTGCACCAGGCCGGCGACCCGGATGACGCGGTCGACGTGCTCCTCGTCGTAGTCGCGATATCCGTTGGGCCGCCGGTCGGGGGCGAGCAGCTCCTGCTGTTCGTAGTACCGCACCAGCCGCGGAGAGACCCCCGCGCGGCTCGCGAGCTCGCCGATCTTCATGGGCTCGCCTCCTCATTCGATGCGATCTGCGAGACAGACCTTGACATTGACATCAATGTCAAAGTTTAGCGTCGAAGCATGGACCGCACCAGTACCCGGATCACCCCCGCCGTCGCCGCACTCCCCGCCCGCCCGGCGCGGCAGCCCCGCCTGCCGTGGCCGTCGCTGCTCGTGCTCGGCGGCACGGCGTTCGTGATGGTCACGGCTGAGATGCTGCCGACCGCCGTGCTCCCCGAGATGAGCGCGGGGCTCGGCGTGACCGAGGCGCAGACCGGCTTCCTCGTCTCGCTGTGGGCCGCGGTCGTGGTCGTCGGCAGCCTGCCGCTCGTGCGCCTCACGCGACGGCTCGACCGGCGCGGCGTCGTCGTGTGGAGCCTCGTGGGGCTCGCGGCATCCGTCGCGGTGACGGCGCTCGCGCCGACATACCCGATCGCCGTCGGCGGACGACTCGCGGGCGCCCTCGCCGTCGGCCTGCTCTGGGCGACGACGAACGCATACACCGCCGACCTCGTCGCCGACCGCGACCTGGCCCGCGCGGTCGCCGTGGTGCTCGGCGGGGCGACGCTCGGCACCGTCCTGGGCACGCCGATCGGGAGCCTCGTCGCGCAGGGCGTCGGTTGGCGGGCGGCATTCGTCGGGCTCGCCGTGGCGGCGGTCGTGGCGGCAGTGCTCGTGCGCACAGTCATCCGGCGTCCGGCCACCGTGGCACCGGGATCGATCCCGATCACGCCGACGGATGCCGCGTCCGAGCTCGCGCCGATCGCGGTCACGCCGACGGATGCCCCGGCGGCGGATTCCCCGACCACCCCGGCATCGCGCGGGGCATCCGGAACCCTGCGCCCGATGCTCGCGATCGTGGGACTCGTCGCGCTGCTGCTCGTCGGGCACTACGGCGCCTACACGTTCATCACGCGACTCGTCGAGGCGCCCGCGCGGGCGATGCCCGGTGGCGTCGGCGGCATGCTACTCGCGTTCGGCGTCGCGTCCTGGCTCGGGATCGTGCTCGCAGGACGGTCCGGCGCGCGCACGGCGCGGGTGCTCGTCGCCGGCGCGGTCGTCACGGCGGTCGCCGTCGCGGCACTCGAGTTCGTCGGCGTGCACCCGATCGTCGGTATCGCGGTGGTCGCAGTCTGGGGCGTGGCATCCGGGGCGCTGCCGGCGCTGGCGCAGACGATGATCCTGCGTCTCGGCGGCACCGAGCGACGCGCGCTCGCGGGCGCGCTCATCCCGGTCGTGTTCAACCTCGGTATCGCGATCGGCGCCGCACTGGCCGCACTCGTGGTGGACGCGTCGGGCGTGGCGGCGCTGCCGCCGCTGGGAGCCGTGGTCGTCGCCGTCGCCGCAGTCGGGCTGTTCGTCGTGCTGCGCCGATCGCGCGAGGAATCGGCGTGAGCTACACGTCGACGCCCGGCACGATCCCGACGCCGGGGTTCGAGATGCCGGCGATCCAGTTCGGCGCCATCGGCAGCAGCACGCCGTAGTAGATCGCCATGATGAGCGCGAACATCGCGTACGCCATGACCACCATCGTGAGGATGCCGAGGACCGTCCCGAGCACGGCCGCCCATGACACCGGGTGGTCGATCGCGCGGAACCGGCTCCGCGCCATGAGCCCGAACCAGATCGCGAAGCCGCCGAAGAACGCGACCACGGCGACGCGTCCGATCTCGGCCGCGAGCGGCACGAGGAACGCCACGGCGAGGGATGCCGCGCCGAGCCCGAGCGCGGCCCATGCGAAGAAGCGCGCCCAGCCGACGCCGGCGGTGTGCTCGTAGGGGATCATCCGAACGATTCTGCCCGGTCCGGGCGTCGCGGCGCGAGGATGGACCCATGCCCACCCGGCTCCTGCTCATCTCCGACACGCACGTCCCGGCGCGGGCCAAGCGCCTGCCCGACCAGGTGTGGCGCGCCGTTGACGAGGCCGACCTGGTCGTGCACGCCGGCGACTGGGTGGACGTCGCGACGCTCAACGCCCTCGAGGCCCGAGCCGCCCGTTTGGTCGGGGTCTTCGGGAACAACGACGGCCCGGCGCTGCAATCCCGGCTGCCCGAGGTCGCACGGTTCGAGCTCGAGGGCCTGCGGTTCGGCGTCGTGCACGAGACCGGCCCGACGAGCGGGCGCGAGCTCCGAGCGGATGCCGCGTACGCCGGTCCGGGCGACGGGCGCCCCGAGCTCGACGTGCTCGTCTTCGGGCACAGCCACATCCCGTGGGACACGGTCACGCCTCGCGGCATCCGCCTGCTCAACCCCGGATCGCCGACCGATCGGCGGCGCCAGCCCGTCTGCACGATGATGACTGCGGTCGCGGATGCGGGGGAGCTGCGCGAGGTCGAGCTCGTGGCCGTCGAGCGCTGAGTCGCGGCATCCATCGCCCTCGAATGCGACGAATGCGAGCGTGGCGCGATCCTTGCGCATGCTGTCGCTCCGGCCACTGCCGCGGATGCCGCGCATCGACGATCCTCGTGGGGTACCACTGGGAACGAAAGGAACCCCACGCATGACCCGCATCGCCGTGAACGGCTTCGGACGCATCGGACGCAACACCCTCCGCGCCCTACTCGAGCGCGACTCCGACCTCGAGGTCGTCGCCGTCAACGACCTCACCGACCCGAAGGCGCTCGCCCAGCTGCTGCGCTTCGACAGCTCCCTCGGCCGCCTCGGCCGTCCGGTCGAGGTCGACGGCGACGTGCTCGTCGTCGACGGCCGCCGCATCAAGGTGCTCGCCGAGCGCGACCCCGCGAACCTGCCGTGGAAGGAACTGGACGTCGACGTCGTGCTCGAGTCGACCGGCCGCTTCACCTCCGCCGAGGCCGCCAAGGCGCACCTCGACGCCGGCGCCCGCAAGGTGCTCGTGAGCGCGCCCTCCGACGGCGCCGACGTGACGCTCGCCTACGGCGTGAACACCGACGCGTACGATGCGGCATTCCACACCATCGTGTCGAACGCGTCGTGCACCACGAACGCGCTCGCGCCGCTCGCCAAGGTGCTCGACGACCTGGCCGGCATCGAGCACGGCTTCATGACCACGGTGCACGCCTACACCCAGGAGCAGAACCTCCAGGACGGCCCGCACCGCGACCCGCGTCGCGCCCGCGCCGCCGGCGTGAACATCGTGCCGACCACGACCGGCGCCGCGAAGGCGATCGGCCTCGTGCTGCCGGGCCTCGACGGCAAGCTGTCGGGCGACTCGATCCGCGTGCCCGTGCCCGTAGGCTCGATCGTCGAGCTCAACACGACCGTCTCTCGCGAGGTCACCCGCGACGAGGTGCTCGCCGCGTACCGGGCTGCTGCCGCTGGGCCGCTCGCCGGTGTCCTCGAGTACTCGGAGGACCCGCTGGTGTCGTCGGACATCACCGGCAACCCGGCGTCGTCGATCTTCGACGCGGCGCTCACGCGCGTGGACGGCAAGCACGTCAAGGTCGTCGCCTGGTATGACAACGAGTGGGGCTTCTCGAACCGCGTGATCGACACGCTGGAGCTGCTCGCGCAGGGCTGAGCCTGCCCTCTCGACCGTTCGATCGCCTCGTCCCAGGTGGGTTCCTCCTCCTGGAACGGGGCGATTCGTTCACTCGTCGACAAATCGACTTGTAGACAAATCGACGAATCGACTTGTAGACAAATCGACGAGCTGACTTGTAGACGAATCGACGAGCTGACTTGTAGACGAATCGACGAGCTGACTTGTAGACGAATCGACGAATCGACCGGTTCTGCGGCAGGATCCCGACTCCCAGCGTCGAGACACTGCGAACCGCAGTTGGCCGGATGTCGCGCAAGCTCGGCAGGCGACCGGTCGCACGATGTCGGTGGTTCGAAGCAGAATTGGCTGGTGACTCGTCGTGGGCTGATCCTCTTCGCCGCGCTCGGCGTCGCCTGGGGCATCCCCTACCTGTTCATCAAGGTGGCGGTGAGCGAGCTCGACCCCGCCATGGTGGTGCTCGGGCGATCGGCGCTGGCCGCGCTCCTGCTGATGCCGCTCGCGTTCTTCCGTCGCGAGGTCTGGCAGGTCGTGCGGCGGTGGAAGCCGATGGCGGCCTACACGCTCGTCGAGATCATCCTGCCGTGGTACTTCCTCAGCTCGGCCGAGCAGAAGCTCCCGAGCTCGACCGCGGGTCTGCTGCTCGCCACGGTGCCACTCGCCGGCGTGGCCATCGCGTTCATCATGGGCCGGCCCGAGAAGCTCACGAGACTCAACTGGCTCGGCATCGGCTTCGGCATGCTCGGCGTCGCCGCGCTCGTCGGCCTCGACATCGCCGGGTCCGACCTCATCGCGGTCGCCGAGATGGCCGTCGTCGTGGTCGGCTACGCCCTCGGCCCGGCGATCCTCGCGCGCTGGATGTCCGACCTCCCCGGCGTGGGCGTGGTCGCCGTGTCGCTCGCCGCGACGGCGGTCGTGTACGTGCCGTTCGTGCTCTTCACCGGCGCGTGGCCCACGACCTGGCCGTCGACCTCCGTCATCCTGTCGATCGTCGTGCTCGCGGTGATCTGCAGCGCCCTCGCGTTCCTGCTCATGGTCGCGCTCATCGGGGAGATCGGCCCGGTCAAGGCCACCGCCATCACCTACGTGAACCCGGCCGTCGCGATCCTCGCGGGCGTGCTCATCCTCGGCGAGCGCATCACGGTGTGGACGATCGTCGGCTTCGTGCTCGTGCTGCTCGGCTCCTACCTCGTGACGCGCAAGCGCCGTGAACTCGTCGCGGCCGAAGGGCCCGAGGAGGCCTGCGCGGAACAGGAGGCGGCCGAGGAGGCGCTGGATGAGCGTGGCTCTGCGCCCGGCTCCGACGCAGAGGCACGTCGCCCCTAGCCTCGACCATTGCCAGCACGGCACGACCACGCCAGCATGGGGCGCATGGATGTCGAGCCGATCACGCCGCAGCAGTTCCACGACGCCGACGGCGTCGACGACTGGCGGGTGCTCTACTGGGGCGCGCACGCGTTCTTCCGCGCCACGTCGTATGCGCAGGCCGCAAGGTTCGTGGCCGCGGTCGCCGAGCTTGCAGCACCCACGCGGCACGACCCCGACGTCGACCTGCGCCGCGAGGGCGTCGCGGTGAAGCTCATCACCCGCGGCATCCGGAACCTGAGCAACCGCGACATCGAGCTCGCGAGGCGCATCTCCGAGGTGGCGCGCGACCTGGGACTCGACGCCGACCCGTCGGCGCTGCAGATCGTGCAGGCGGCCGTCGCCTCGCCGCCGTCGGCCGACGTCATGCCGTTCTGGACCGCCGTGCTCGGCTACGTGCGGCCGAACGGGTCCCACCTCGTCGACCCGCTGCGGCGCAACCCGTCGTTCTTCCTCCAGCCCGAGGAGCGCGTCGCGCCCGGCCGCGGGCGCATGCACATCGACGTGAGCGTGCCGCACGACCAGGTGCACGCCCGCATCGACGCAGCCATCGCGGCCGGCGGGCGGATGGCCGACGACTCCTTCGCACCCGAGTGGTGGACGCTCGCCGACGCCGAGAACCACGGCGTCGACATCACGACGTGGTGGGGCCGCGACGCCACCCGCCTGGAGGAGCAGCGGGAGGACTGACGCGGGCCGGGCACGGCCCGGACGGTCGGCGTCCTACCAGGTGCCGCCGACGGGATGCTCGTCGTCGGTGAACATGCCGCCGAGCGGGCCGCGCGGCGCCGGGATGACAGGCGCGACGCCGTCGCGCTCGGTCGCGACGCGGACGGCGTCGTCATGCGGCTCGAACCCGATGGCCCGGCCGGCCTCCAGCGAGAAGCGAGCGGGCGCGTTCGCGGAGACGCCCCACACGAGGTGGTGGCGTCCGTCGTCGACGCGCAGCGCCGCCTCGATGAGTCGCACGGCGTCGTCGACCGAGAACCACTGCGCCAGGCTGAGGCCGAGCGTGCCGCCCTGCCCGGGGTCGGGCGCGAAGTGGCAGATGCGCGCCGTCACGATGCTCATGCCGAACCGGTCGGCGTAGAGGCTGCCGAGCGCCTCGAGGGCCGCCTTGCTGACCCCGTAGTACGTGTCGGGCCGTGGCAGCAGCGGTTCGTCCTGCGCGGCATCCGCGACCTCGGCGAACCCGACGGCGTGCACGCTGCTCGCCAGGAACACCCGGCGCACACCCGCCGCGCGAGCCGCCTCGAGCACCTTCTGCGTTCCGTCGATGTTCACGCGCAGCAGGTCGGCCCACGGACGCTCCGACGAGAGCGCGGCGAGGTGCACGACCGCATCGGCGCCGGCGACGACTCGGCCGAGCGCCTCCGCGTCCTCGATCGAGGCGCGGTGCCACTCGATCGCGCCGAGTCCGAGGTCGTCGGATGCCGCGGCATCCTCGGGCATGTCGAGGTCGACGAGGCGCAGCACCCGGCCCGGTCGGCGCAAGAGCGGCACCACGCGTCGGCCGATGCGCCCCGACGCGCCCGTGACGACGACGACCTCGCTCGCGGCATCCGTTGCACCCATGCGCACGATCATGCCAAACGGTGCACCGGTCGATTGGGAAAGGACGTTCAGCCGGCGCCCGTTGCAGGCACCCCGGCCGCGAGCTCCTCGAACACCGCGCGCACGTCGTCGCGTACCGCGAGCGGCGCCGCCTGGCCCATCCAGAGCGACTGCAGGTCGCCGAGGCCCCGGCGGCCGGCCTCGGCGCGGAACCTCCCGGTGAGCCAGTTCTGCACGGGAAACGGCGCGATGGCGTCGGATGCCTCGATCTCGCGGATGACGCGGTTCAGCTTCCCGCGCGCCAGTCGTCCGCTCATGGCGCGGGTGAGCACGGTCTCGTGCGCGGCCGTGTCGCCGATGGCCGCGCGATGGGCGTCGTTCGCGGCCGACTGACGCGTGCGCAGGAACGCCGTGCCCACCTGCACGCCCGACGCGCCGAGCGCCATCGCCGCGGCGACGCCTCGGCGATCGGCGATGCCGCCCGCCGCGATGACCGGCACCGACACGGCGTCGACCACCTGCGGGACGAGCGCGATCGACCCGATGAGCGACTGCTCGGGCTCGCGCAGGAACGACACCCGGTGTCCGCCCGCCTCGAGCCCGGTCGCGACGATCGCGTCGACGCCGCTCACGTCGAGGGCGACGGCCTCATCGACCGACGTCGCGGTGCCGACCAGGCGGATGCCGCGCGCCCGCGCGCTCTCGACCACGTCGGCGGGCGGCACGCCGAACACGAAGCTCGCGACGGCCGGCCGAGCCTCGAGCACGGCCGCCCACTGCTCCTCGAACGACGGGAGGTACGACGCCGGTGGCTCGGTCGGCACGGGAAGCCCGACCTCGTCGAAGAACGGGCGGAGCGCGGCGACGGTGCGGTCGTACTCCTCGCGGTCCAGCGGGGCGTCGGTCGGAGCATCCGTCAGCGGAAGCCACACGTTGAGGTTGAACGGGCGGTCGGTCGCTGCGCGCAATGCTGCCGCCGTCTCGGCGATGCGGCCGGCGTCGTAGCCGTAGAGCCCGAACGAACCGAGTCCGCCGAGCTCGCTCACCGCCGCGGTGAGCTCGACCGACGACAGGCCGCCGAAGGGGCCGAGCACGATCGGATGCTCGACGCCGAGCAGTTCGGTCAGCCGCGTCGCGCCGTTCGCCATGTCAGTCCTCCACCGTCCCGGGCCGCACGCCCCACTCGTCGGCGCGCCGGGCGCCGCAGTTCCAGCACGTGCCGCCCTCGATGAGGGCGCCGCACTCGGTGCACGTCGCGGCGAGCCAGCACACGGCGCCGTCGAGATGCTCGCTCGAGGGAGCGCTCGTCAGATTCGAGTCGTCAGGGGTCGTCATCGTGGCACCTCGGTCCGACCCTACGCCCTGGCGCGCGTGCGACTCCGAGCTCCCGCGCAACCGCTATGCGTGCACCGAGGCCGCCTCCGCGTGCCCGACACGCGTTACCTCCCCGAACAGCGCGTCCACGACGAACGCGGCATCCCGGTCCATGCCGATGAGGGCGGCCGAGGCCACCGAGTACTGGAACTCCATGCCGACGAACGCGAGCCCGGGGCATCCGGTGACGACACCGCGGGTCGTCTCGGGCTCGCCGTCGGGACCGACGATGCCGTCGATGCGAAGCCACGACAGGTCGGGCCGCGAGCCCGTGCACCACACGATTGTCGTGGCGTCGACGATCGTGCCGTCGTCGAGCACCGGATGCCCCGCCTCGACGCCGCGCACGCGTCCGACCTGCACGACGCCGGCGCGCTCGAGGTCGCGCAGCGAGTTCCGGATGAGCATCACGCCGTGCCCCCGCTCGCTGGCCAGCATGCGCCGGCCTCGCTCGGTGTCGATCGTGATGCGCCGGAGCCGACGGAGGAAGATGCCGCTCATCGCGTTGCCGATCGGAGTGTCGATGTCGACCGGCACGTGGCCGGGGTGGCGGCCCGCCAGCGTCACGGCGCGCCCCGCTCGGGCGGCGTCGAGTGCGACATCCGTGCCCGAGTTCGCGGCACCCACGACGAGCACCGGCCCGTCCGCGAACTGCTCGGGGCCCCGGTAGTCGAGCGAGTGCAGCTGGCGGATCGACGGATCGAGGCCGGCCGCGAACGCCGGCGTGACCGGGATGCGGTGCGCGCCCGACGCGACGATCACGCGCTCGGCGAGCACCTCGTCGCCGACGGCGAGCTCGAGCCGGAAGCGCCCGTCGGGCTCCCGGTTCAGGGAGGCGACGCGCGCGGAGGTGCGCACGGGCAGGTCGAACCGTCGGGCGTAGCCCTCGAGGTAGTCGCCGAACTGCGCGCCGGTCGGGTACTCGAACCGGCCGACGTCGAGGAGCAGGCCGGGCAGGCTCGCGAAGCGTCGCGGCGTGAACAGCCGCAGTGAACGGTAGCGCTCGCGCCACGCGTCGCCCACCCGGGCGTGCTCGTCGAAGAGCTCCAAGCGGATGCCCCGGTCGGCGAGCCGCTTGCCCACGATGAGCCCGGCGGCGCCCGCGCCGATCACGGCGGTGTCGAGAACGGTGATGGACATGGCGGCCTCCTCTGGCTTCGTACGCTGCTGCGTCTCTGACGCGAAGGTACGGATGCCGCGAGGCGGCGGCGTCGGCAGAAATGACCAATTCCGGGCACGGGGGTGCCGTGCGTGCGGGCCGCCGCCGGCGCCCGGATGCCTCAGGCGGTCGCGGCGAGCCCGTGCTCGAACGCGAATGCCGTGGCGCCTGCGCGGTTGGCGACGCCGAGCTTCGCGAGGATGTTGCTCACGTGCCGGGCGACGGTGCGCTCGCTGAGGAACAGCTGATCGGCGATCTCGCGGTTCGACCGCCCGCTCGCGATCAGGCGGATCACCTCGACCTCGCGGCGGGTGAGGCCGCCCGCGGCGTCCGATCGCGCGCCCGGCACCGCGATCCGCTCGAGCCGGGCGAGGTCGGGCGCCGCGCCGAGGTCGGTGAGGACCGTGCGGGCGGCGTCGAACTCGAGCTGGGCGGCCTCCTCATCGCCGAGGGCGCGGCTCGCGCGGCCGAGGAGCACGCGCGTGATCGCGGCGTCGTACGGGGCGTCGAGCCGTCGCCATGCGGCCCACGATCGGCGCAGCAGGGGCAGCGCGGCATCCGGGGCATCGGTCGCGAGGTGCACGCGGGCCTCGGCACGGTCGGCCTGGGCCTGCAGGTAGGGGGTTTCGAAGGTGTCCGCGAGGTCGCGCAGAGCCGCAGCCGCACGTTCGGCGACGACGCGGTCGCCGCCGTCGAGCTCGAGCTCGACCTGCGCGGCGAGGAGTTCGGTGCGCGTCCGCGGTGCAGGGCCGCCCTCGAGGGCCCGCGCGACCCCGCTCCGTGCCGCCGCAGCGCGGCCCGCGTCGCGCCGGAGCAGGGCGAGCCCGGGCTGCACCTCGCGGCCGAGCGCGCCGGCCTGCCGGTAGGCGTCCTCGGCCTCGGTGGCGCGGCCCGCCAGCCGGTGCAGCTCGCCGAGACCGTAGACGGCGTTCTCGAGCGTCTGCTCGCGACGCTCGCTCAGCGTGACCTCCGACAGGGTGACGGCCGCCTCCGTCCACTCGCCCACGAGCTGCAGCACGGTCGCGCGATGCACCGAGCACTCGCCACGGAACGGCTCGAGTCCGCGCTGCGCGTCGCACCAGTCGCTGAGGTCGCGCGTCCACACACGCGCTCGCTCCACGTCCCAGCGATCGAGGCAGCTCGCGATGACCGCGCAGTACGCCGGGCCCGCCACCCGGTCACTGACGCCCTCGGTCGAGATCGTCAGCATCACGCGGTCGAGGCAGGCGAAGCCCGCACGCGGGTCGCCGCTCGCGACGAGCGACCGACCGAGCGCCATGGTGGCGAGCACCTCGAGATCGAGGTCCCCGGCCGAGTGCGCGAGCCGGATCGCCCGGCCGCTGAGCTCGACCGACTCCTCGACGCCGCCGAACTCGAAGGTGGCGACGGCACGGCAGAGCAGTGCGGCGGCGCCCGACCGTGCCGTCGGGGTGTCCCCGGCGAGGTCGATCAGCCGCGCCATCCAGGCGCCGGCCCGCACGTAGTCGGCATGCTGGCCGAGCGTGTAGCAGAGCCAGAACGCGCAGCGGATCGCGGCATCCGTGTCGCCGGCGGCGAGATAGGCCTCGTGCGCGTCGCTCCAGGCCTGCACGGAGTCGGCCTCGCGTCCGAGGAACCACGCCGCGAGGCCCAGCTCGTCGAGCTCCTCGGCGCCGAGCGCCTCCCGCCCGGCGGAGAGCTCGTCGTAGCGGGCCACCCAGTCGACCGCCCGCGCCGCTCCAGCGGTGGGCATGCTGCCAGTATCGGCCCGACCCGGTGGCGCGACAACAATTCCACGCCCGATGTCGATCTGTGCACGAGGTCGTTCGACGTCCAGAATGAGACGGATCGTCCGCCTCGAAACGGCCCAGGAGAAGGATCCGCCATGCGCACCCTCATCGTCACCGAGTTCATCACCCTCGACGGCGTCGTCGACTCCCCCGGAGGCGGCGACCACCCGCGTGCGGGCTGGACCTTCAAGGAGGTCCCGTTCGTCGAGGAGGCCTACGAGATCAAGGGAACCGAGCAGGAGGAGGCCGGCGCCCTGCTCATCGGCCGCCAGAGCTACGACGAGTTCGCGCCGATCTGGCCGAAGATGGACGAGTTCGCCGAGTACAACGCGATGCCGAAGTACGTCGTGTCGACCACGCTCACCGACCCCGAGTGGAACAACACCTCCGTGCTGCGCTCCCTCGACCAGGTGGCCGCGCTCAAGGAGGGCGACGGCGAGGGCACGATCCTCGTGCACGGTAGCCCGACGCTCGCGCAGGCGCTCGCCGAGGCCGGTCTCGTCGACCGCTACCACCTCCTGCAGTTCCCCGTCACGCTCGGCGAGGGCAAGCGCCTCTTCAACGGGCGCGAGCAGGGCACACTAAAACTCGTCGAGTTCGAGGCGTACCCGAACGGCGTCGTCAAGTACGTCTACGACGTCGAGCGCTGACTCGCAGCAGCGCAGCGGTGCAGCAGCGCACGGCGAGCGGATGCCGCGGGGCGACCTCGCGGCCTCCGCTCGGTCGCGCCCGCCGCAGTCCCGCTGCCGGCCGAAAACCAACCGACGTTGGCTATCTCCAGCCATCTGAGCTATCCTCGCCTGCACCGGGGGACGTCGTCATGATCGCCATGACGGAAATCGAGGAGAACATGATCTACGAAGACCGGGACCGCCTCCTGCGTGCCCTCCGGACCAACGCCGAGGACGTCACGCGGCAGCTCGAGACCGACGAGGCCGCTCGCGGCTGCGCCGAGGCCCTGCTCGCCGGCGACCTCGACCTGGCGCGGCTGCACGCCGGCCGCTACGCCGCCCTGACGCGGGAGCCCGCGATCGCGTAACGCGTGATCGGATGCCGCGGGGCGCGACCCCGCGGCATCCGCTCGCTCGCCCTCGGTGCCGAAGTGCCGAAGTGCCGAAGTGCCGTCACCGACGCGGCGCCGCCACCGACTCCCGCTCGATGAGGTGCTGGTCGAGCACGCGCGTCACGGGCGGTGCGCCGTCGCCGCCGATGCGTCGGATGAGCAGCCGCGCGGCCTCCGCGCCGATCTCGTGGATCGGCTGCGCCATGACCGTGATGGCGGGCGTCGTCGCGCCCGTCCAGTCCGCATCGTCGAAGGCGACGAGCGACAGCTCGCCGGGGATGCTGCGGCCGAGCGCTCTGGCGACCCGGAAGACCCCGAGCGCGATGAGGCTGTCGGAGGCGACGATGGCCGTGATGCCGGCGTCCTCGTCCTCGAGGAGGCGTCGCGCGAGCTGCTCGACCCCCTCGCGTCGCGCGTTCAGGTGGACGAACGCCGCAGGATCGGCGACCCCGGCCTCGGAGAGCACCGAGACGAACCCCTCGACGCGCTCGGCCACCGAGGTCGAGCCCAGCACGTCGCCGGCGCGGTAGCCGTCGGGGTGCGCGATCGTCGAGATGAACGCGATGCGCCGATGACCCGCGGCGGTGAGCAGCGACGTGAGCCGGCGGGCGCCGCTGCGATTGGCGGCGATCACGGTGTCGACCTCGAGCTCGGGGGCGGCGCGGTCGAAGAGCACGAGCGGGCGGCCGGAGTCGAGCACGGTGCGGAGGTTCGCGGTCTCGACGGATGACGCGGGTGCCACGAGCAGTCCGTCGACGCGCTTGGCGAGTTGCACGCCGATTGCCTTGGCCTCGGTGTCGCCGTCCTCGTCGGAGTTCGAGAGGATCAGGTCGAAGCCGGCGGCGTTCGCGACATCCGCCGCACCGCGAGTGGCCTGCGCGAAGAACGGGTTCTCGATGTCGCCGACCACGATGCCGAGCGTGTTCGAGCGCCCGGTGCTCATCGTCTTCGCCAGGGCGTTCGGGCGGTAGCCGAGCTCTTCAGCGGCGGCGAGCACCCGATCGCGTACACCTTCGCTGACCGCGCCGTAGTCGCCGAGCGCCCGCGCCGCCGTCGCCTTCGACACCTTCGCCGCCGCCGCGACGTCGCTGACCGTGACCTCACGGCGTCCGTTCGACTCGCTCACGTCACCTCCGAGAAAAGTTCAGGACATTGGGTTGACGCGATTCCGATCCTCGCGTACTGTCCCAGAAAACGAACTGAGACCGGTCTCAACATACCGGATTGAGACCGGTCTCAACAAGACATCACCGAAGCAGCCGGGCACGGAGCACCAGAACCGGGCTTGCGCAACGGGATTCCCGGAATCGAACCACCCGCACGACCATTCACAGCAACGAGAGGACCATCGTGAACATCCGCACCACCCTCCGCCGCACGGCCATCGCGGCCGTCGCCGCGGCGTCGGCCATCGCCCTCGCCGCCTGCTCGTCCGCCGGCGCCGCGACGAACGACTCGGCCGCCGAGGACAACCCCTATCACCTGATCACGCCCGGCCAGATCCGGGTCGCGAGCCTCGGCGACGCGAAGCCCTACACGTTCACCGACGAGAACGGCGAGTTCACCGGCTTCGACGTCGAGCTGTTCACGGATGTGGCCGAGCGCATCGGCATCGACGACGTCGTGTTCACCGGCCAGGACTTCTCGGGCCTGCTCGCCGCCGTCGCCAACGGCCAGTTCGACGTCGGCGTCGCGGCCATCGGCATCACCGACGAGCGCAAGGAGACGGTCGACTTCTCCGAGGGCTACCTCGCGGGCTACCTCACGGTCATGTCGAGCCCCACCGCGAACATCTCCGACGAGGGCGACCTCGCCGGCAAGCGCCTCGGCGTGGTGCAGGGCACCCTGCAGGAGGCGTACGCGGTGAAGAACTTCACCGAGACGGAGCTCGTGCGATTCCCCGACAACAACGCGGCGATCTCCGCCGTGAACTCGGGCAGCATCGACGCGCACTTCCTCGACTACGAGGCGGCGAAGGAGTACTCGGCGCAGTACGGCCTCGAGAACGCGATCGACATCCCGTCGTTCGACGCTCCGGCCGGCTTCGCGATCGCGAAGGGCAACGACGAGTTCAAGGCCGCGCTCGACAAGGCGCTCGCCGCCGCGATGGAGGACGGCACCTGGAAGGAGCTCTACGAGAAGTGGTTCCCGGGCTCGCCGATGCCCGACCAGTACCTCCCGAAGGCCGAGCAGACCGAGGCCCCGGCGCAGTAGCCGGACCGGCGGTGCGGGTCGGCCCGGTCCCCAAGAGACCTCGCGCGGCCCGCACCGCCCCCACCGTTCCCGCGAACGAAAGCGATTCGAACCATGGACTGGCTCGACAACATCATCAGGACCTTCTTCGACTTCGAGGCCATGTGGCAGGTGTTCCCGCAGCTGCTCGGCATCGGACTGGTCAACACGCTGGTCATCTCGATCTGGGCGACCGTCATCGGCATCGTCCTCGGCATGGTCATCGCGATCATGGGCATCTCGCCCTCGCGGTGGCTGCGCATCCCGGCGCGCGTCTACACCGACATCTTCCGCGGCCTGCCGGCGATCCTCACGATCCTCCTCATCGGGCAGGGCTTCGCCCGATTCAGCCAGCAGCTGTTCGGTCCGTCGCCGTACCCGCTCGGCATCCTGGCCCTGAGCCTCATCGCGAGCGCCTACATCGGCGAGATCTTCCGCGCCGGCATCCAGAGCGTCGACCGCGGCCAGCTCGAGGCGTGCCGCGCGCTCGGCATGAGCTACGGCAAGGCCATGCGGCTCGTCGTCGTGCCGCAGGGCGTGCGCCGCGTGCTGCCCGCGCTGGTCAACCAGTTCATCGCCATCGTGAAGGACTCCAGCCTCGTCTACTTCCTCGGCCTGCTCGTGTCCGAGCGTGAGCTCTTCCGCGTCGGGCAGGATGCCGCCGTGCTCACGGGCAACCTGTCGCCGCTCGTCATGGCCGGCCTCTTCTACCTCGTCATCACGGTCCCCCTCACGCACCTCGTGAACTACTTCGACAACCGCTTCCGCACCGGACGCCGCAAGGCCACCCCGCCGAAGAGCGGCCTCGACGAGGTCGAGGAGCAGCGGGCGACGCCGGTCGCGCTCACCTACGGAGAGAACTCATGACCTACACCTCGCCCGTGCCCGTCACCGACGGCCACTTCTACGAGGGCTCGAGCCTCGAGCTCGTCGACCTGACCATGGCCTACGGCGACATCGAGGTGCTGCAGGACGTGAGCCTCACCGTTGCGCCCGGCACCACGACCTGCATCATCGGGCCCTCGGGCTCGGGCAAGTCGACGCTCCTGCGCGGTGTCAACCGACTGCACGAGCCCAAGTCGGGCGACGTACGGCTCGCCGGCGACAGCGTGCTGAAGCAGAAGCCCGACACCGTGCGCAAGCGCATCGGCCTCGTGTTCCAGCACTTCAACCTGTTCCCCGACCACACCGCGGAGCAGAACGTCGCGCTCGCGCTGCGGAACGTGAAGGGCCTCTCGAAGGCCGAGTCGCTGCGCATCGCCCGCGAGCGGCTCGCCGAGGTGGGCCTCGCCGAGCGCGCCGACCACCGCCCGCGCGACCTCTCGGGCGGGCAGCAGCAGCGCGTCGCGATCGCCCGGGCACTCGCCATGGAGCCCGAGGTCATGCTGTTCGACGAGGCCACGAGTGCGCTCGATCCCGAGCTCGTCAAGGGCGTGCTCAACCTCATGGCCGGCCTCGCGCAGCGCGGCATGACCATGCTCGTCGTCACGCACGAGATGGGCTTCGCCCGCAAGGTCGCCGACCAGGTCGTCTTCATGGACGAGGGCCGCGTCGTCGAGTCCGGCCCGCCCGCGAACCTGTTCGACCGCCCGCAGAGCGAACGCCTGCAGCGCTTCCTCTCGGAGGTGCTGTGATGGCGGATGCCGCGCGCCCGCCGATCCGGACCGCGGTCATCGGATTCGGCACCTCGGGTCGCATCTTCCACGCGCCGTTCCTCGCGGCGAACCCCGACTACTCGCTCGACGCCATCGTGACGCGGGACCCGTCGCGCAGCGCGGCGGCGGCCACGCGGCATCCGGGTGCCCGCATCATGGCGACGCCCGACGAGCTGTTGGCGGATGCCGCGGAGTTCGACCTCGTCGTCATCGGCTCGCCGAGCGGCACGCACGCCGCCCTCGCCGACGAGGCGCTCGAGGCGGGTCTCGACGTCGTAGTGGACAAGCCGTTCGCGACGACGGCCCACGAGGCTCGCGGCCTGATCGCCGAGGCCGAGCTGCTCGGCCGGCGCCTCACGGTGTTCCAGAACCGGCGGTGGGACGGCGACTTCCGCACGCTGCAGGACCTCGTCGCGGAGGGTGAGCTCGGCGAGGTGCGCCGGTTCGAGTCGCGCTTCGAGTGGTGGCAGCCCGAGCCCGCCGCGTCGTGGAAGACCGAGGCGTCGGCGGCGGAGGCCGGCGGCATCCTCTACGACCTCGGCACGCACCTCATCGACCAGGCCGTGCAGTTGTTCGGGCCGGTGTCCGACCTCCACGCCGAGATCGCCCGCCGTCGGCCTGCGGCCGCAGCCGACGACGACGTGTTCCTCGCGCTGCAGCACGACTCGGGCGTCACCTCGCACCTCTGGATGAGCGCCGTCGCCCCACTGTCCGGGCCGCGCTTCCACGTGCTCGGCTCGCGCGCCGGCTACACCACGTGGGGGCTCGACGTGCAGGAGCCGTCGCTCCTCGCGGGCGCGCTGCCCGGCGACCCCGGGTTCGGCGAGACGCCCGAGGCCCGCTGGGGCGTGCTCGGCGCCGACGGCGAAATCCGGCGCGTGCCAACCCAGCGCGGCGACTACGGCGAGTTCTACCGCCGGCTCGCCGTCGCGATTCACGACGGGGGACCGCTGCCCGTCGACCCCGCCGACGCCGTCGCGGTGCTCGAGCTCATCGAGCGGGCGCACGCCGCGGCATCCGTCAGCGCCTGACGCCCCGGCCCGCAGAGCCGCCCTCGGGTGGCTCCGACCGCCGACCCGACCCTCGAGACCGACGTTCGACACCGACTTCGACCACAGGAAGCGAACCACCAGCATGACCATCACCCAGCCCACCCACGTCGCCGTCATCGGCGGCGGCATCCTCGGCGCCTCGACTGCCGCCCACCTCGCCCGCGGCGGCGCCCGGGTGACGCTGCTCACCGCCGGCGCGCTCGCCGACGGGGCATCCGGTCGCTCGATCGCCTGGCTCAACTCGTCGGGCGACCGCTCGGCCGAGTACCACTACCTGCGCCTTCTCGCGCTCGACCGCTACCGCACGTGGAGCGCGCAGCACCCCGAGAGCCGCGCGTACCTGCGCTTCGACGGCGCGCTGAAGTGGGCGGCACCGGGCGAGAGCTTCGCCAAGACCTTCGCGTTCGAGCGGGCCGGCGGCTACGACGCGATCTGGGTCGACCGGGCCGATGTCGCCCGCGTCGCCCCCGACGTGGATTCTTCCGCAGTCGCCGAGGAGGGCGCGATCTTCAATCCCGGCGAGGGCTGGGTGAGCCTGCCCGACCTCATCGCCGCGCTCGTCGAGGAGGTCGTCGCCGCGGGCGCGCAGGTCGTCGAGCAGGCCGGCGACGTGCGCGTCGACGTGCAGGACGGTGCCGCGACCGGCGTGATCCTCGGCGACGGCACGCGCGTGGCCGCCGACCGGGTCGTGCTCGCGACGGGTCCGGCGGTGCCGGCCGACCTCGCCTCGCTCGGCGTCGCGGTTCCGGATGCCACGCCCGCCGCCTTCGTGCTGTTCACCGACCCCGTGGACATCGAGGTCACGACCGTGCTGAACACGCCCCGCGTCGCCGTCCGTCCGACGCCCGACGGGCGGCTCGTGCTCGACGCGGACTGGGCGGAGCAGTCGGTGCTCGTCGGCGACGACGGGGCGATCACCGTGCCCGAGGAGTCCGTGCAAGGCCTGCTCGACGAGGCGTCGAAGGTGCTCGCGGGCAATCCGCAGCTGACCGCGCATCACGTCGGCGCTGGGCTGAAGCCCATCCCGGGCGATGGCGAGCCGGTCGTCGGCGCGGTGCCTGCGATCGACGGCCTCTTCGCGGTGTTCACGCACTCGGGCGCGACGCTCGGGCTCGTGCTCGGCGAGCTGCTGGCCGAGGAGATCCTGACCGGCACCCCGTCGCCCGTGCTGACGGCCTTCGGCGTCGACCGCTTCGACGCCGAGGTCGTTCCCGACGCCGTGGGCACCGGCGCGTGGGCGCCCGTGGCGCAGCAGTAGGCGGGTGAGCGGATGCCGCGGGGCTTGGGGGGACGCGGCATCCGCTCGCTCGTGGGCTATGGGATGTTGGTGAAGACGGCATCCTCGTAGGCGAAGCTCGGGGCGACCTGCATCGTGAGCGACGCCGGGTCGGCGACCGACCAGGCGGTGCGCCAGGTGACCGACTCGCCCGGCAGGATCACCGTGGTCGGCGGCACGCCGACGTCCTCGCCGTCGCCCGTGATGTCGAAGATCTGGCTGGCCTCCTGGCCACCCGACGACAGCTGCGCGAACGGCAGCGGCTCGAGGTTCTCGGTCGAGTTGTTCGTGATCGTCATTGTGAAGACGATGTTGTTCGGGAGCGTCGCGCCTGCCGCGAACTCCGTCGGCGTGTAGGGCTCGGGCGCCGAGACCGTCAGCTCCACGTTGTCCTCCCACACCATGGTGTCGCCGAAGGCGAGGTTGCCGACCGGTGCGGTCTCGGGCTCCTCGGCCGGCTCCTCCTGGTCGAGCGGCGTCTCGGCCGCCTCGGATGCCTCGGCGATCGCGTCGTCGAACTCCTCGACCGCCTGGTTGACCGCCCCCGACACCACGACGACGAAGATGACCACGCCGACGATCGTGCCGACGACCGACAGCGCGAGCGCGGTGATCGCCGGCCACTTCGCGCCCTTCAGGAAGAATGCGACGATCGAGAGGATGAACGCGATCGGCAACAGCACCCAGCCGACGATGAAGACGCCCGGGATGCACGCGAAGATGAAGCCGACCGCCGCGACCACGAGCGCGACGATCGCGAGCACGTGCGGTTTCGTCGAGGGTGCAGCGCCGGGCTGCTCCGCGACCGCGACCGGCGCGCCGGTGGCGGCGTAGTACGGCTGGGCCTGCCCGGCGGCGGGCCCGTACGGCTGCGTCGGCGCGGCGGGCGCCGCCGGGATCGGCGGCACGCCGCCCGCGTCAGGCGGAGCGAGGGCGACCGGCGGCACGACCTCGGTGGGCGACTCGCGCCACGTGGTGTCCTCGGGGAGCACGGCGGTGTCGCCGGCGGATGCCGCGTCGGCGGGCGCGGTGGTCGCCTCACCCGGCGCCGCGGCCGCCGGGCCGGGCGCCGTGTGCTCCGTCCACGCGTTCCCGTCCCAGTAGCGGAGGTCGCCGGATCCGTCGGGGTACCAGCCTGCGGGTATCCGTGCGTCAGTCATGCCTTCGATGCTGGCAGAGGGCCTTCGGCGCGTGGGGGACGGGCCCGCCCCAGATCGGGGTACATGTGCCCTCTGCAGAGTCGGTCGCAATGTTCACGAGTAAACAAATCGACCTTCACGAGTAAACAAATCGACAAATCGACAAATCGACAAATCGACTGGTCGACGAATTCCGTCCTGCGCCGGAGGGAACCTCCCCCCCTGCCGCACCGACACGCCCCGCCGTTGCCGGGAGGGCCCGCCCCGGGATAGGTTCGGCCCGCCGGGGAGGAACGACATGGGGACTTCGAACGACAGCGTCGGCGCGGCATCCGTCGACCTCGACCAGGTGCGCGCGCTGCTCGTGAGCTATCACGACAACGCCTCGATCTCGCGGGCGAAGGTGCTGCCGGCGCGGGCGCTCGCCGGAGCGGCGTCGCACGGCATCACGATCTCGAACAGCGTCGGGTTCCTGTTCTCCGTCGACGACCACCTCAACGAGACGGCGGCGCTCGATCCGATCGTCGGCGACCTCCGCGGCATCCCCGACCTGTCGGCCGCGGCGATGCTCGACCCGGCGACCGGGCTCGCGTGGGCGCCCGCCGACCTGCACACGCTCGAGGGCACGGTGCATCCGACCTGCACGCGCTCCGCGCTTCGCCGGGTGGCAGCGGATGCCACGGCCGCCGGCCTCGACTTCCTGATCGGGTTCGAGCTCGAGTTCACGCTGTTCCGCGGCACCCCGGCCGAGCCCGAGCTCGCCGCGCAGGGGCCGGGGTACTCGACACGCGCGACCCTCGACGTCGAGGCGTGGATGCTCGACGTGCTCGACGCGCTCGACACCGCCGGCGTGCCGGTCGCGCAGTTCCACCCCGAGTTCGGACCCGCCCAGTACGAGCTCGCGCTCGCGCCGCGCGACCCGCTGCGCGCGGTCGACGACCTCGCGCTCGCGCGCATCGTGATCCTCCGCACGGCCGCCGCGCACGACCTCCTCGTGTCGTTCTCGCCCGTGCCGCTCGTCGGCGGCGCGACGAACGGATGCCACGTGCACCTGTCGGCGACCCGCGACGGGCAGGCGCTGCTCGTCGACCCGGCAACCCGGCTCGGCGTCACGTGGGAGGGCGGGCACCTCATCGCCGGCATCCTCGACCGGCTCGAGGAGGGCGTCGCGCTCCTCGGCGGCAGCGTCCTCTCGTTCGTGCGCCTGAGCCCGCGCAGCTGGGCCGGCGCCGACATCTGCTGGGGACCGGCGAACCGCGAGGCGGCGATCCGCTACGTCACCGGGCAGACTGTCGACGTGCTCGCGCATGCCAGCCAGGCGAACCTCGAGGTGAAGCCGATGGATGCCGCGGCGAACCCGTACCTCGCGGTTGCGGCGGTCCTCGCGGCGGCCGTCGACGGCGTGCGCCGCAGCGCGCGGCTGCCCGAGCCGGTCGAGATCGACCCCGGACGGCTCACCGACGAGCAGCGTGCGGCGCGCGGCATCCGTCGCCTGCCCGCCGACCTCGCGGCGGCGCTCGACCTGCTCGACGGGAGCGCGTTCTACCGCGAGGTGTTCGGCGACGTCCTGCTCGACGCGTACGTCGCGGTGCGGCGGCACGAGGCCGACGCGTACGGCGGACGCCCGCCCCAGAACGTGGCCGACGCCGTGCGCTGGCGGTACTGAGGTGGCCGCTGCCGCGGGTCGTCCGGCCGAGCTCGACGCGCCCGTCGTCGTGGACTTCCCGCTGCGCGGCGAGGGATGGATGGCGGTGACGACGCCCGCCTACCGCGTGCCGAGCCACGGCACGGACATGCTCGGGCAGCGCTACGCGTACGACTTCGTGAAGGTCGACGACCGGCCCGGCGTGCACGTGCATCCCGGTGGGCCATGGCGCACCGAGACGGTCGGCGGTCGCACGCGCGAGTGCTATGCGTGGGGCCAGCCGATCCACGCGCCGTTCGACGGCGAGGTCGTGGCCGCGGTCGACGGCATGGCCGAGCGCGAGTGGATCGTGCCGACGGGCGAGATCTTCCGCATGCTCAAGAACGCCGTGACGTTCACGCCCGATAAGCTGCCGTCGATCATGGGGAACCACGTGATCCTGCGCGCGACCCTGCCTGCGTCCGGTGGGCGCGAGGTCTACGCGGGTTTCGCCCACATCGCGCCCGGCACGGTCGCGGTCGAACCGGGACAGCGCGTCGCGGCCGGCGACCTGCTCGGGCGCGTCGGCCACACCGGCAACTCGACGTCGCCGCACCTGCACTTCCAACTCATGGACTCGCCCGACCTCCTGTCGGCGAACGGCATCCCGTGCGCGTTCCGCGCCTACGAGGTGCAGCACGACGGGGTCTGGGACCCGGTCGCCGACGGGGTGCCGGGGCGGCGCGAGCGGATCCGGTCGGTCGCTACGGCACGTTCGTGAACGTCGCGTTCGCGTAGGCGAAGCTCGGCGACGCCTCCATCGTGAGCGAGGCCGGATCGGCGACCGACCACGCGACGCGCCACGAGAGCGAGCCGCCCGGCGGCACGATCGCGGTGGGCGGGATGCCGACGTCGTCGCCGTTGCCCTCGAGGTCCTCGCCGACGTCGAAGATCTGGCTGGCCTCCTGATCGCCCGACGTCAGCGTCGGGAACGGCACGGGCTGCAGGTTCTCGGTCGAGTTGTTCGTGATCGTCATCGTGAAGACGACGTTGCTCGCGAGCGTCGAGCCGACCGCGAACGCGCTCGGCGTGTAGGCCTCGGGCGCCGAGACCGTGAGGGCGACGCCGTCGTCCCAGGTCATGGTGTCGCCGAACGCGAGGTTCCCGACGGGCGCGGCCGGTTGCTCGGGCTCGCCGAACGGGGAATCGTCGCCGGGCTGCGGGATGTCGGAAGCGTCGGGGATCGCGTCGTCGATCGTGTCCCACACGTCGCCGAACGAGCCGATGAGCGCGTTGACGAACACCACGATGCCGACGACCGTCGCGACGATCGAGATGACGAGCCCCGTGACGGCCGGCCACTTCGCGCCGCGCGCGAAAAGCCCGACGAGCGACAGCACGAACGCGACGGGCAGCAGGATCCACGCGATGCCCATCACGTCGGGGATGCATGCGAACACGAACCCCGCGGTCGCGACGACGAGCGCGATGATGCCGACCACGTTCGGCCCCGGGTTCGACGGCTCGGTGAACGGATGCTGCGGCGCCATGACCATCGTCGGCTGCGGGCCGTACAGCGGGCCGTTCTGCCCGACGTACTGCGCGCCGTAGTCCTCGGTCGGCGCGGTGGGGCTCGCCGTGAACGCGCTCAGGTCGGGGTCGTCGTATCGCGCGGTCGGGTCGTTCCACCCGCTCGGCACGGTCGCCGTGTCGCCGTACCCGGATGCCGCCGGCACGCCCTCCCCGTACGCGGATGCGTCGCCCGTCGCTGCGCCCCCTCCCCAGACATACGGGATCGTCGGCCCGTCGAACGGGACGGTCGGGTCGTCGTTCCCGATGGGCGTCGTCGCCGTGGCATCCGCCGGCGCGGTGTACTGCGTCCAGGCCTCACCGTCCCAGTACCGCCGCCCACCCGAGCCGTCTTCGTACCACCCGGCCGGGGCCTTCGTCGGGTCGCTCATGCCTCGATCGTGGCAGACGCGGCGCCCGCCGGTTCGGAACGTTGGCAGATCGGTATCTGGGCAGCTGGATGCCGAGGACCGCCGGTGCCCGCCGCAGTCCTATCAGCCGGCGTCGTCGGAGTCGACGGCGGCGACGAGGGAGTCGACCGCGGTCAGCAGGTTGTGGAGCGCCTGGCGCTCGACGGAGTCCTCGGGCAGCTTCTGGATGTCGTAGCTCGCGAGACTCGCGGCCTCACGCGCCTTCGAGATCGCCGCCTGCGCTTCGAAATCGGCCACGGTGGTTCCCCCTTCGTGTCCCGGCGGCCGGGCGCCGCCGACCCGTCCACGGTACTCCTGCAGGATGCCGCGGCATCCGGTGAAGTTGGGGCATGCCGGGCCGCGCGGCTGCGGCGATGGTGGTTACGCCCTACCATCAAACGTGCGCGGGTGCCCCGCCCGCCGCATCCGAACATCCAAGCCCGCAGTCCCCACCAGTTCCGCCGACCCGACGGACCAGCCGCCCCCTGGAGCACGGTTGACCGCCCCCGCCGAAGACGAGCACGTGTCCGGATTCGGCGCGCCCTCGGCGGAGCTCGAGCGTCCGGGGGAGCGTTCGCGCCGAGCCGGTGCGCACGCGCGGCGGCCCGAGGTTGCTCCGGTCGAGGCGCCGCGGCACCCGCTGCCCGATCGTCGCCGTTACTTCCTGAGCTCGTTCGAGCCGAGCGGCGACTACGACGCGGTCATCGTCGCGGTGACCGACGGCTCGCGCCGCCGGTACTTCACGACCCGCGACGGCGACAACCTCACCGAGGTGGACGAGGTCTCGTTCGAGCGCCGCCGCGAGAGCGGCACGCGCTCGCTGCTCGAGCTCGACGAACGCGAACTCGGCGAGCTCGAGGCCGAGCTGCGCTTCGTGCGTCCGGTGCGCGGGCGGGATCCGATCGCCGAAGTGGACGGGGTCGACGCCGACGCCCACGCCGATGCCGATGGCGACGAGTCGGAAACCGTCGTCGAGTCGGCGGCGGAGGTCGAGTGGACGGCGGTCAGGGTCGAGTGGACGGCGGCCGAAGAGGCCGAGTCGGAACTCGAGCCCGCCCCCGAGCGCGAGCCCGAAGCGACGACCGAACCGGAGCCGACCGACGAGCCTTGGGATGCCGCGAACGGCGAGCCCGCAGTCGACTCGACGCCGGACGAGGCATCCGAGGGCACCGGCGACCACGCTGTCGATGCCGACATGTTCGAACCGCTTCCTGCTACGGAACCCCAGGCATCCGATGCACCCGAGCCCGCCGAACCGACCGACCGCACCGACGAAGGGGAGACCGACGACGTGGACCCGATGACCGAGGAGTTCGAGACGATGATGATGGAGTCGACGACGGCGACGGTCGAGCGGCCGTTCGCGGCGGCATCCGACGCCACCGGCATCGCGGAGCCCGCGCCCGCGCCCGCGCCCGCACCTGAGGCGGCCCTGTCACTGACGGCGGCCGAGGCGATCGCGCAGGTCTCGCTCGCGAAGGGGATCGCGTTCGTCGCGCACCGCGGCCAGCTCGACCGCAGCGGACTGCCGTACATCGACCACCCCGGACGCATCGCCGAGCGTTTCGACCCGGTGGCCGAGCCCGTCGAGTCCGCGGCTGCGTGGCTGCACGACGTGCTCGAGGACACCCCCGTCACCGAGCAGGAACTGCTCGAGGCCGGTGTGCTGCCCGAGATCGTGGTCGTCGCCCAGCTGCTGACGCGCCGACCCGAGGTGTCGCCCGACGAGTACTACGCGCGCATCCGTCGCGACCCGATCGCCCTGCGGGTGAAGCTCGCCGACATCGACGACAACACGTCGGCGTGGCGCCTGCGCCGGCTCGACTACGACATGCAGGTGCGCCTCGCGGAGAAGTACCGGTACGCGCGGCACGCGCTCGGCGCCGAGTAGCGCCCGCCGCCGCACCTCGCGTTCCGCCCGCGGTGCGGATTCGATGCGCGCACGTGCCGTGTACTGGGGCTGACCGCAATCGCAACGTGGGCATACATTCCGAAGCGAACCGGTGATGACGCCGGGCATCGGGGTCGGCGATGATGCCCCTGGGAACCCCACGCGAATGGGTGCGCCCCGAACGGCGCCGAGCACCATCGACTTCCTCGTCCGAGGAAGGTGAAGATCATGATCACTGAGCGGGCGGTCGCGCGGGCATCTGTCCCCGGGCCGCTGGCGGTAGGTCTCGCCGGGCTGTTCGCCGCGGCGATGGTGCTGTCGGTTGCGCCGACGGCCCGGGCGGAGGAGACCGTCGAACAGCAGATCGAGAAGTCGATCCTCCTGGTCGGCACAACGTACAGCGGGTACGTCCTCGTGCCCTACGACGATGGCAATGAGTGGGAGCCCGTCGAGGCGACGAGCCTCTGCACCGGGTGGTTCGCCAGCCCCGACGGTCACATCGTGACTGCCGGACACTGCGTCGACCCGGATGAGGGCCGATCCGCGCTCCTGGAGCAGTTGCTCGCGGAGCTCGGCCAGCCCGAGCTGTTCGAAGACGCGTATGCGAACTGGACGGTCGAGGGCGAAGCCGACGGCTCCGAGGTCGAACGCACGGTCCAGGTCATCCAACCGGGCGATGTCGAGGGGGCCGCGATCACGGGCGACCCGCTCACTGCGCAGGTCGTCGACTTCCAGTCCTTCGACGACGGCGACGTTGCGCTGCTCCGCGTGGCCGGGATGTCGGACACGCCGGCGCTCGCCATCGCCGAGGAGAATCCCGTCGTCGGCCAGGAGCTCACGGCGATCGGGTTCCCGGGGTCGGTCAGCAGCGTGGTCGACGGTGCGCGGATCCGAGCCTCGTTCAAGTCCGGCACCGCGTCGAGCCAGCAGGTCAGCACGGCGGGTGTCGCCGGCACCGAGGTGAACGCCGACATCAGCCCGGGCATGTCGGGCGGGCCGACCGTGGATCCGCAGGGCAGCGTCTACGGGGTGAACAGCTACCTGATCATCGGCGAGCAGCAGAACTTCAACTTCATCACCGATACTGACAACCTGCAGTCCTTCCTGACGAGCAACAACGTGCCGTTCACCGTCGCGGAGACCGTGGCCACCGGCGGTGAGGCCGCCGAACCCGAGAAGACGGATGACACGGCGGCGACGGGCGCCGGCCCGTTCGGCCTCCTCTGGCCGGTCATGGGCGGCCTGCTCGGGCTGGTGGTGCTCGCCGGAGCGGTCGTGCTCCTGGTCGTGCTGCTTCGACGTCGTCAGCCGCAGGCGGCGGGAGTCGCCGCGGCGCCGGTGCCGCCCGGGCCGCCGGTCGGCGGGCCGCCCGTCGCGGGTCCCGGACCGGTTCATCCCGGTGGCGGCGTGGCGCCAATGGCGCCGCCCGCCGCTCCGCCGGCCGCCCCGCCGATGGCACCGCCTGCTGCTGCGCAGCCAGCCGCCCCGTCGGCCGGGGCGCCCGCCGCGTTCGCCGGGCAGCCGACGGCTGCAGCCCCACCGCCTCCTGCGGCCGCGCCGGCTCCGCCACCCGCGGCTCCGGCTGCCGCGCCGCCGCCTCCCACGGCCGCGCCAAGCCCGCCGACCGCCGAACCGCAGACCCCGACCGCCCCGGCGACCGTCGTCTGCACCAACTGCGGAACGGTGAACACGGCAGGAGCCCACTTCTGTTCGAACTGCGGCACGCGCCTCCCCGAGGCGTGAGTCCCTGCGGGACGGCCGGGCTCCGGCCGTCCCGTCCTCCGACCCGACGGCGGTGCGCCGCCCCTACTGCTCCGACGCGTGCCCGTCGATCAGGTCCTGCGCGTAGTCGGGCACGATGTTCGACCAGTCCCGCGGCGGCCGCTCGTACCCGCCAGGCGCCGGACGCGGCGGGATCACGAGCGGCTCGGGCTCGACGCGCTCGTAGGGGATCTTCGAGATCAGGTGGTGCATCATGTTGATGCGCGAGCGCCGCTTGTCGTCGCTGCGCACCTCGTACCAGGGGGCCTCGGCGATGTCGGTGTGGATGAACATGTTGTCCTTGGCGCGGGAGTAGTCCTCCCACTTCGTGATCGACAGCACGTCGTTCGGGCTGAGCTTCCAGCGGCGCATCGGGTCGTCGAGCCGTGACCGGAACCGCTCCTCCTGCACGATGTCGGACACGCTGAACCAGTACTTCAGCAGGATGATGCCGTCCTCCACGAGCAGACGCTCGAAGATCGGCGTCTGGTGCAGGAACCGGTGGTACTCCTCGTTCGTGCAGTACCCCATGACTCGTTCGACGCCGGCCCGGTTGTACCAGGAGCGGTCCATGAGCACGATCTCGCCACCCGCCGGCAGGTGCGGCACGTACCGCTGGAAGTACCAGCGGGTCTTGTCGCGTGCGCTCGGCGTCGGCAGCGCCACGATCCGGGTGACACGGGGGTTCATGTACTCCGACACGCGCTTGATCGTGGAGCCCTTGCCCGCGGCATCCCGCCCCTCGAAGATCACCACGACGCGCGCACCCGACTGCTGCACCCACGCCTGCATGTCGACGAGCTTCGCCTGCAACGAGATGAGCTCCCGCTCGTACAGCGCCTTCGGCATCTTCTTGGTCATCCGGCACCCCCTCGCGATCGAAGCCTACGACCTCGGGCCTTCCCCGCGGCAGGCCCGAACTGGTAGCCATGAGCAATGGCCACCAACCTGACGAGCCCACCCCCTGAGCCGAACGCTCCGCTCATCCGCGGTGAATCGGCGACGGATGCCGCGCGCCGCGTGCTCGACGCGATCACCTACCTCACGCTCGCCACCGCCGACACCGCCGGTCGCCCCTGGGCCACTCCCGTGTGGTTCGCGGAGCGCGACCTGCGCGAGTTCATCTGGGTGTCGCGGTTCGAGACGCGCCACTCGCGCAACGTGGCCGAGCGGCCCGAGGTCTCGATCGCGATCTTCGACTCGACGGTGGCGGTCGGCGGCGCGATCGCCGTCTATGTCGAGGCGACCGCCGAGGAGCTCGCCGAGGGCGACCTGTCGGATCCGCTCGAGGTCTTCAACGAGCGCTCCGTCGCGCAGGGGTTGCGTGCCTGGCGTCCCTCTGACGTGAGCGGCTTCGCGCCGCATCGCCTCTATCGGGCGACCGCGTCCCACGCGTGGGTGCTCGACGAGGAGGAGCACCGGGTGCCGCTGCTGTAGGGCCTAATTTCGGTGGACAGTCGAGGTGCCTGGGCCCCCCGTTCAGGGTCAACCGGAACATCGCACCGACGTCGGCCGCGGCGTGAGGTCAGCCCGCGCCGCGTAGCCAACCCTCGACGACCTCGATGAAGGCGTCGGATGCCGTCGCGTGCACGTTGTGGCCCACCGGGATCGTGACGAGCGTGGCGTTCGGGATGTGCTCGGAGGCCACGACGAGCAGCTCCTGCGGCACGTGGCTCGTCGGCCCGCCGGCGACGATGAGCGTCGGCGCGGTGATGTCCGCGAGCGCCGGCCACGACGTCCGGTCGGGATCGTCGAGCTCCGCGTGGACCTGCGGCACGACCTCCCAGTCGAAGTCGAGCGGACCCTCGGGCCGAGCCGCCATCGGCCGCCCGTTGCGCGGGTACGGCGGGCACGCGTCCTCGACGACGAGCCGCGCGATGCGCTCGGGCTGCGCCTCCGCGACCAGGTAGGCGACGACACCACCCAGCGAGTGCCCGACGAGCACCACGTCTCGGGCGCCGAGCCCATCGAGCACGCCGAGCACGTCGTCACGCATCCGCTCGAACGCGTATTCGCCGGGCCACTCGCTTCGCCCGTGCCCGCGCAGGTCGACTGCCGCGACGCGATACGTCGAGGCGAAGTGCTCGGCGACCGCGCCCCAGTCAGCGGCTCGCTCGCCGAGCGCATGCAGCAGCACCATCCACGGCCCTCCCGGCTCACCCGACAGGTGCACGGCGATCCGGATGCCGCCGCCGACCTCGATGACCCGGTGCTCCATGCGCCCACGCTAGCTGCCGGACGCTGCGATCACCGCCGGACAGGAGTTGTGCTTCCGGGGAGCACCGCCACAACGCCACAACGCCACAACGCCACAACGCCACAACGCCACCCCGAGGCTCGGACCGAAACACGCCGTTGACGCCCCGCCGCCCGCACCACTAGTGTTCGAAAGCTGCGCATCCCGCGCAGCATCCCCGGAACTGGACGGAAGGACACGGCCGTGTATCTGCAGCGCACGTTCGATCAGCCTTCCATCGAGCGCGCCCGCACGGCGCAAGCTTGCACGGCGATGAATCGCCCGAGCGAACTCGACCAGCTTCTCGACCAGGCACCCTGACGCCGCGGCATCCGACCGCGACCTTCGTCACCCCGGTGCCCGTTCGAGGCCCGGGGTGCTTTCCTGTCTGCGCGCGACGGGAGCCCTCCGGGCTCGGGACATCCGCACAGCACACCAGACAGGAAAGGAACATGGAGACCATCTCGAAGCGGCTCGTCTCGTGGGCGAGCCTGATCGACGGCAAGACCGTCGACCAGGCCCGCACCTCGTCGACCATGCCGTTCATCTACCCGCACCTCGCGCTGATGCCCGACGCGCACCTGGGCCTCGGCGCCACGGTGGGGTCCGTCATCCCGACGCTCGGAGCGATCATGCCGGCGGCGGTCGGCGTCGACATCGGCTGCGGCATGATCGCGGTCCGGACGCAGTTCGCGGCATCCGACCTGCCCACCGACCGGCGACCGGTGCGGGAGCAGATCGAGCGGGCCGTCCCGCTCTCGGCGGGCAAGCAGAACCGCAAGGTCGTCGCGACCGCCGTGCCGCGGATCGCGGAGCTCGAGGCGCTCGCCGAGGCGAAGGGCTTCGACCCGTCACGGTACGCGGGGAACTGGCGAGAGCAGCTCGGTTCGCTCGGCAGCGGCAACCACTTCATCGAGGTGTCGGTCGACGAGCTCGACCGGGTGTGGCTGTTCCTGCACTCGGGCAGCCGGGGCGTGGGCAACAAGATCGCGCAGCACCACATCGCCGTCGCGAAGCGGCTGGCGAAGCAGTGGTGGATCGACCTGCCCGACCCCGACCTCGCCTACCTCGTCGAGGGTTCGCCCGAGTTCACGAGGTACATCGCCGAGCTCCGGTGGGCGCAGCACTTCGCGCTGCTCAACCGGGAGGAGATGATGGACCGCGTCGCGCGGCAGGTCGGCGAGTGGGTCGGGACGCCGGTGGAGGAGCAGGAGCGGATCAACTGCCACCACAACTTCACCGAGAGCGAGGAGCACTTCGGCAAGCGGGTATGGGTGTCGCGAAAGGGCGCGATCCAGGCCGACCTCGGTCGGCCGGGCCTCATCCCCGGCTCGATGGGCACCGCGTCATACGTGGTCGAGGGGCTCGGCCACCCGATGTCGCTCAACTCGTCGCCGCACGGCGCCGGCCGGGAGTACTCGCGGACGAAGGCCCGGCAGCTGTTCACCCACGAGCAGCTGCGGGAGGCCATGGTCGGCATCGAGTTCCGGGACACCGACGCGTTCCTCGACGAGATCCCGCAGGCCTACAAGCCGATCGACCGGGTCATGTCCGACGCGTCCGAGCTGGTCAAGGTGCGGCACGTGCTGCGGCAGCTCGTGAACGTGAAGGGCGACTGAGGCGAGGCGCGAGCGCTGAGCGCGAGCGGATGCCTCGGGCCGCGGCCCGCACGCAGGGGGAAGCGTGCGGGCCGCGGCCGCCGCCGGTGCCGCGCGCCCGGCCGCACCGGCCCGAACGCGGGCCTTGCGGGGCATCCGAGCCGAGGAGAAAACTGAGCCGCACGGCCGGCTGCGGCCGTGCACCGGGGGATCGGAGCCGATCATGCCCAGCCCGACTCGACGTGTTGTGGGCGGGATCGCCGGCGTCGCGGCATCCGTGCTCGTGCTCGCCGGCTGCACCGCCGGCCCGACCGACGCCGACGCCACCGACGCCGGAGGCACCCAGACCGCATTGCCCACGCCCGACGACGGCGGCGCGACGACGACGGATGCCGCGGTGCAGGCGATGCTCGACGACGCCGCGGCCGAGCACTTCGACGAGCACGCGCTGGGGTCGCTGCTCGTCGAGATCCGCATGGACGGCGAGGTCGCCGCGCAGGCCGCGCTCGGCGACGCGATGAGCGGCGTGCCCGTGACGCTCGACGGGCGGTTCCGCAACGGCGCGGTCGCGATCACGTACATGAGCACCGTGATGCTGGCGCTCGCCGAGGAGGGCGTGATCGACCTCGACGAGCCGATCGACGAGTACCTGCCCGACCTGCCCGAGGCCGACGAGGTCACGCCCCGGATGCTCGCGGACATGACCGCCGGCTATCCCGACCACGTCGCCAACGAGGGCTTCGTCGACACGCTCACGAAGGATCCGTTCATCGCCTGGACCACCGAGGAGCTCCTCGAACTCAGCATCGACCAGCCGCGCACGTTCGAGCCGGGTGAGAACTGGGACTACTCGCACAGCGGCTACGTCGTGCTCGGGCAGGTGCTCGAGGAGGCGACCGGGCAGCCGCTCGAGGACCTCATCGCCGAGTACGTGCTCGACCCGCTCGACCTCGACGACATCGTGGCGGACCAGGGCCCGGCGATCCCGTCGCCCGCCGTGCACGCCTTCACCGCGGAGCGCGGCACGTGGGAGGACTCGACGTTCTGGAACCCCTCGTGGACGATCGCCGACGGCGCGGTCGAGACCACCACGATCAGCGACATGGCGTCGAGCTTCGACGCGATCGTCGGCCGCGGCGAGGTGCTCGACGAGGAGTCGTGGCAGGCGATGATCGATCCGGTGCTCATCGGGTTCGGCGAGCCGCTCGACGGATGCCGCGCCTGCCACACCCTGGACGAGAACTACTCGTACGGGCTCGGCGTCGTCCTCAGCGGCGACTGGGTGAAGCAGACGCCCTCGTTCGGCGGCTACGCGAGTGCGGTCGTGACCCTGCCCGCCTCGCGCGCCGAGGATGAGCGCTCGGTCACGATCGCGGTCGCGGTGACGTACACGCACGACTCGCAGGAGGACTGGCTCGGGTCGCTGCCGAACCTCGCCGAGCCGCTCGCGCTGTCGCTCGCCGCGGAACTCGTGCCGGATGACCCGCCGCCGACGGCGCCGGCATCCGAGTGAGTTCGCGGCTCACGATTGGCGCAGAAGGGCTTCAGCCCCGCGGCATCCGACGCGTACGCTCGACCCTGTGACGAATCCGAAGCCCAGCTCAGCTCCTGTCCCCGTCGACGACACCACCCGCGCCGCGATCCTCAACGCCGAGGTCGCCCGCTACGCGAACCAGGGCTGGACCGTCAGCTCGGTCTCCGCCGGCCAGGCCGTGCTCCAGCGCAAGAAGCGCATCGGCTGGTTCTGGAACCTCCTGCTCGTGCTCATCACCGCGGGCCTCTGGCTCATCGTGATCATCATCCGCGTCGTCAACCGCAAGATCGAGACCAAGATCGTGCGGGTCGACGCGTACGGACGCGTGTCGGTGAGCTGACGGTTCACGAACCGAGCGGATGCCGCGGAGTCGCGGCATCCGCACGATCGTGTCAGTCGTGAACGGCAATTCATGAGGAATCCTCGCGTCTAGAGGCCCAGAGCGGTACGTTCGACGCGATGGCGCGCCGTTCCCTCGCCGAGGTGTTCGACCCGAAGGCGAACTCGCTCAACTTCATCCGGCTCGTGCTCGCGGCCGGCGTGATCTTCTGGCACGCCTTCCCCCTGTCGGGTGCGGAGGTGGAGTTCGCGCCCGCCCGGCAGCTCCTGGGCCAGATCTGGGTCGACGGCTTCTTCGCGGTCTCGGGATTCCTGATCGTGGGCGCGTGGATGCGCGATCCCGACTGGGGTCGGTTCCTCGCCGCGCGAGTGCTGCGCATCTTCCCCGGCTACTGGACGTGCCTGATCATCACCGCGTTCGTGCTGGCGCCGCTCTCGGCACTGATCGCCGACGGGCTGTGGCCGTGGCAGTCCATCGGCCCGTCGAACGGGTCCTACGTCATCTCCAACGCGGTCCTCTCGATCAACCAGACCGGCATCGATGGAACCCTGACGGACGTGCCGTATCCCGACGCGTGGAACGGCTCCCTCTGGACGCTCCGCTGGGAGTTCCTCTGCTACCTCGGGGTGCTGGTGCTCGGACTCACGCGGCTCCTCACCAGGCGGCTGGTCGTCCCCGCCCTGTTCGTGCTCGCCGTCATCGGTTCGATCGCGGCCCGATTCGTCGACGTCTCGTTCGTGCAGCTCGACGTCGTCGCCCGGTTCGCCCTCATGTTCCTCGCCGGCGCCGTCGTCTACCTCTACCAGTCGCGGATCCCCGTGAACTGGCCGATCCTGGCCGGCTGCGCGGCCGCCGTCGCCGTCACCATGTTCCTCCCCGACTACCGCGTGCTCGGCGCGCTCCCACTCGCCGTACTGCTCCTCGGCGTCGGCGCGCTCATCAAGTCGCCCAGGCTCCGATTCGCCAACGACATCTCCTACGGCGTCTACGTGTACGCGTTCCCCGTGCAGCAGATCCTCGCGACCCTCGGCGTCTATCGGTGGGGCATCCTCCCCTTCGCGCTCATGGGACTGGCGTGCACGATCCCGCTCGCGGCGGCGAGCTGGTTCATCATCGAGAAGCAGGCCATGCGGCTGCGCCCGCGCAAGTACGCACCGAAGACCGTGCAGGAGCTCGTCGTCGACGAGAACCGGTACATCAAGTGACGGATGCCGCCGCATCCACCCGCCATGTCATTCGGCGCGCTGCAACTCGCGAGCCACTGCCAAACGAGGATCCCGATTTTGGCATCCGCGAAGTGTTGACGCACGGCTCCGACTGCGTCTAACGTCTGATCAAACGTTTTGGCAAAACGTTTAGGCAACGCACTCCATACTCCCCCATCACGCCACAGACATGAATGGAGCCGAAGTGATGAAGCTTCGCACCCGCACGACGGCGCTCGCCAGGCGCACCCGCCTCACCCTCTCACTCGCCGCCCTCAGCGCCGCGGCCCTCGTGCTCTCCGGCTGCGGCGTCGGCGACGGCGACGGGGCGGCAGCCGGCGACGACGAGCTCACCGTCCTCGTCGAGGGCGGCGGCCTCGCCGAGCTGCAGCCGGTCGCCGACGCCTACAAGGCGGAGACCGGCACGACCGTGACCCTCCTCGAGCTGCCGTACGACGGCCTCTACGACCGCATCTCGTCAGAGCTCGCCTCGGGCCAGGTGTCCTTCGATATCGCCGCGCTCGACGCGATCTGGCTGAGCGCCTTCGCCGACGGTGTCACGCCGCTCGACGACCTGTTCACCGACGACGTGAAGTCCGACCTGTTCCCAGGCCTCGTGAGCGAGGCGCAGGTCGACGGTTCGTTCGTCGGCATGCCGGTCTGGACCAACTCCGAGATCCTCTTCTACCGCACGGACCTCTTCGAGGACCCGGCCGAGCAGGCCGCCTTCAAGGCGAAGTACGGCTACGACCTCGCCCCGCCCACCGACTGGGAGCAGTACCGCGACGTCGCCGAGTTCTTCACGCGCGACACCGACGGCGACGGCCAGGTCGACCTGTACGGCACCGACGTGAAGGGCGCGGTCGAGACCGAGTGGCTCGCGACGGTCTCGCAGGCCGGGGAGGAGCACATGGTGCTCGACCCCGAGAGCGGCGAGGTCACCATCGACGACGCCGAGCACCTCGAGGCGCTCGACTACTACACGAGCCTGCTGCCGTTCGCGCCGTCGGGCGCGGCGCAGCTCGATTGGGCCGGCGCGCAGAACCTCTTCTACCAGGGTCAGCTCGCCATGATGCGGTTCTGGGGCCACGCCTACAGGGGCACACCCGACGACGCGGTCGTGAAGGACAGCATCGGAGCCGCCCCCATGATCGCCGGCCCCGGCGGCATCGCCGGTGTGCCGGGGGCCTGGTACCTCTCGGTGCCGACCGCCACGAAGAAGCAGCAGGAGGCGAAGGACTTCATCGCCTACGCCTACGAGCACAACGACCTCTCGATGGACTCGTGGCTCGGCCTCGCCGCGCGCATCTCGGCGTTCGAGTCGAAGCAGGGCGAGGAGGGCAAGGAGCACTACGCCGCCCTGCTCGAGACACTCAACGCGCCGCAGACTCTCGCCCGACCGGCCACGCCCGAGTGGCAGGAGATCGTCGACACGGTGCTCACGCCGCTGCTGCAGAAGGCGGTGGAGCCGGGCGCCGACAATGCCGCGCTCCTGTCCGAGGCGAAGGCCCAGATCGAGGCGATCGTCGAGTAGCTCCATGCGCACCACGATCAGCACCACGTCGGCCGGGGCGGCGCACGCCGCCCCGGTCCGGCGGCCCGATTCCCAGGCGACGGATGCCGCGGCATCCGTCGACGCGGGCGAGCACCCGACCGACCACCGCAACGGCTCCGACGCGGGCGACCCACGGATGCCGCGCGCCACCGTCGACCGACCCCGACGCCGCCCCATGAGCGACCGGCGATTCGCACTCCTGCTCATGATGCCGGCCGCGATCTTCCTCGCGGTGTTCGTCGGCTGGCCGCTCGTGAAGTTCATCACCGACAGCTTCTTCGAGATCTCGCCCATCGCGGGTGGCCCCCGGGAGTTCGTCGGATTCGACAACTACGCGACCGCGTTCGGGTCCGAAGCCTTCCAGAACGCCGCCTGGCGCACGGTGGTCTACACCGTGATCGTCGTCACGGCCGAGTTCCTGCTCGGGCTCGCCGTCGCGCTGCTCTTCACGGCGCTGGGCCGCCAGTCCAACGTGTTCCGAACCCTCTTCATGTACCCGCTCATGATCGCGCCCGTCGTGGCCGGCCTTCTCTGGCGATTCCTGCTGATCGACAACTTCGGCATCGTGAACCAGCTCCTGTTCGAGTGGGGCATCCTGCAGTCGCCCGACCAGATCCAGTGGCTGAGCGACCCCGACATCGCGCTGTTCTCGGTCGCCCTGCCCGACATCTGGCTCACGACGTCGTTCATCACCCTGGTGCTGTTCGCCGGATTGCAGAACATCCCCGGCGACGTGATCGAGGCCGCGCGGATCGACGGTGCGAACTACTGGCGACTGCTGATCAGCGTCATCATTCCCCTGCTGCGACCCGTGATCGCCGTCGCGCTCATCGTTCGCGGCATCGATGCGGCACGAGCCTTCGACATCATCATCATCCAGACCGACGGCGGCCCGCAGGGCAGCACCACGACGCTCAGCCTGCTCATCTACCGCACGCTCACCCGCTTCGGCGATCCCGGACTGGCGAGCGCGATGGGCACCGTCTACCTCATCGCGATGCTGGCGGTCTCGCTCGTGGCGATCGCACTGATCTGGCGCCCGGGAGGGAACGCACGATGAACCCCCTCGAGACCCGCGCACGCGTGAGTCGCGTCATCCTCTGGGCACTGCTCGCCTTCGCGATCGTGCTCTACGGCTTCCCGTTCGCCTACCTCCTGCTCACCTCGTTCAAGACCCCGCTCGACGCGATCGCCGTTCCACCCTCGGTGATGCCCGAGGTGTGGACGCTCGACAACTACGAGTCGGCGCTCAGCCACCAGGGCGTTCCGGCGGCGCTCGTCAACAGCGTCATCACGGCCGTGATCTCCACCGCGCTCTCGCTCGTGCTCGCGGTGCCCGCGGCGTACGCGATCACGCGCTTCCGCACGCCCAGCGGACGAGTGTTCATCGTCGCGGCGCTCGTCACCCGAATGGTGCCGACCATCGCGATCGGCGCCCCGCTCGTCGAGGTCATGCGCAACCTGGGCCTCACCGACACCTCGTTCGGCCTGGCGCTCGCACACACGACGATCTCGCTCCCGCTGTCGATCTGGCTCATGGCGAGCTTCTTCGAGGCGGTACCCGACGAACTCGACGAAGCGGCGAAGGTCGACGGATGCACCAGGCTGCAGGCGCTCTGGAGGGTCGTGATCCCCGTGGTCACCGGCGGCATGGCCGTCACGGCGATCTTCGCGTTCCTCGCCTCGTGGAACGAGTTCCTCTTCGCCCTCCTGCTCACCAGCGTCCGGGCCCAGACCACGCCGATCGTGATCGCGAACTTCCAGACGCAGTTCGGCCTCGACTGGGGCGGGATGACGGCGCTCGCCGCGGTCTACTCCATTCCCGTCATCCTGCTGACCCTCATCCTCCAGCGTCACATCGTCGCCGGACTGACCCTCGGCGCCGTCAAGGGCTGACGAACCGAGACCCGAACGGAGAACGCATGCCCGGCAGCAACGCCTACGACGTGACGACCTGGCCGCATGGCGACCCCTACGACGACATCGGCGCGGTGATCAACGGCATCATCGCCGACGTGAAGGCACGCCAGGCCGAATCGCACGCCGACGGCCGGGGGAAGCCCGGCGCGGTCATCCACATCCCGCCCGGGGATTACCGCCTTCGCACGCAGGTGCTCATCGACCGCAGCTTCCTGCGCATCCAGGGCGCAGGGCACGGGTTCGCCTCGTCGAGCATCCGCTTCAACATGCCGGAAGGGGAGTGGCCCGGGCTGCACGAGCTGTGGCCTGGGGGCAGCCGCATCATGGTCGACATCCCCGCCGACCGCATCCGGAGCGAAGCGGATGGCGCGGCCTTCCGCGTCGCGCGAAGCGGCAGCCCCAGGATCAGCTCGGTGGAGTTCGTGGACTTCTGCATCGACGGGCTGCACTTCGCCTCGGCCGGCCCGGAGGAGCCGGCCGGCGGCCCGGCCGATAGCGCCGGCGGCAATCCCGAGAACTCCTACGCCAACGGCAGGACCGGCGTCTTCGTCGAGACGGCGAACGACTCGGTGCGCATCACCGGCATGGGCTTCGTGTACCTCGAGCACGCCATCACGATCTGCAACGCCGACGCGCTCTCCATCCACGACAACTTCATCGCGGAATGCGGGAACTGCATCGAGCTGCGCGGCTGGGGGCAGGCATCGAAGATCACCGACAACCTGATCGGAGCCGGCCCGGACGGCCACTCGATCTACGCCGAACACCATGGCGGCCTGCTGATCACCGCGAACAACGTCTTCCCCCGCGGTGCGAGCAGCATCCACCTGCACGGGGTCCGGCGTTCGAGCGTGACGAACAACCGCCTGCACTCGTTCTACCCGGGCATGGTCGTGCTCGCGGCGGACAGCTCCGAGAACCTGGTCGCCTCGAATCACCTCCTGCGCGACCACGAGCCGTGGACGCCCTTCGTCGGCATCGACAACGGGCTCGACGACGTCGCGGGCCTGCTCAGCATCAGCGGCAGCAACAACAGCGTGATCGGCAACCACATCTCGGAGGTCGTCAAATCCGGTCGCATCCGACCGAGGGGGGCGACCCCCGTGATCATCCGACTCGTCGAGGGACACGGCAACTACATCGCCGGCAACCACGTCGTGGCGATGGATGTCACCGCCACGCCGAGCGACTCGGCCTTCGAAGCCCAGGTCGACGCCCTCTTGGCGGAGGAGTCCCAGGCGCTCGAGGTGACCGCCGTCCTGGTCGATGCCGCATCGACGCGGAACACGATCCTCGATTCCGGCCGCGCCGACCAGGTCATCGTCGACACCGCGGTGAACGCCGTCCGGGCGACGCCGCCGGTGGGGGACGGCGCGCTCACGCGCGCGTCGCCCGACCTGCAGGCGCTCCGCGGCGGCATCCGGTGACGAATGCACCTGACGAACAGGCTGCTCGGCGGCGCGGCGTCGGCGAAGACGCGGGCCCGAGGCGGTTCGAGATGGTACGAAGGGAGGCGGTGAGATGAGGAGACGGATGCCTCGCAAGCAGGTCGGAATCCGCGATGTCGCGGCCGCCGCCGGTGTGTCGGTGACGACCGTGTCGCACGTGCTCAACGACACCCCTCACACGCGCACCAGCGACGAGACCAAGTCACGCGTGCGCGAGGCCGCGGCCCGGCTCGGCTACCACCCGAACCGGCTCGCGCGTGGCCTTCGCACGCAGGCCTCGGGCATGGTGGGCCTGCTCACCGAGGAGATCGCGACCACGCCCCACGCCGGTCGCATCATCCTCGGCGCGCAGGAGGAGGCGAGCCGGCACAACCTCACGCTCGCGATCATCAACTCGACGCTGCGGCACGACCCCGACGTCGAGCCGTCGGAGGTGCAGGCCTTCCTCGACCGGCAGGTCGACGGGATCATCTACGCCACCGTCTACCACGACGAGGTGGTCCTGCCCGAGCAGATGCACGCCGTGCCATCGGTGCTCATCGGCGCGCGCGACCGCGACGGCGAGGTGCCGTCGATCATGCCCGACGAGCGCGCGGGCGCGGCATCCGTCATCGACCTGCTCGTGCGCCTGGGCCACCGGCGCATCGCCTTCGCCGCGACCTCGGTGGATGTGCCCGCCACGCGCGGGCGCCTGCGCGGCTACCGAGACGGCATGATCGCCGCCGGGCTCGACCCGTCGGCGCATGTCGTCGAGGCGGTGTCCGAGGCGGCCGGCGGCTACGAGGCGACGATGGCGCTGCTCGACGAGGGCCGCCGCGCCGAGGACCGCCCGACGGTCGTGTTCTGCTACAACGACCGCATGGCGATGGGCGCCTATCGCGCCGCGGCCGAGCTGGGGCTGTCGGTGCCGGCGGATGTCTCGGTCGTCGGCTTCGACGACCAGGCGCCCATCGCGGGCAGCCTGTTCCCGGCGCTGTCGACGGTGGCGCTGCCGCATTACGAGATGGGCGCTTGGGCGGTCGCGACGCTCGCCGCGATGATCGAGGGGCGCGACGAGCCGGAGGTCGCGGGGCCGTTCCCGACGCTGCTGCCGTGTCCGATCGTCGAGCGCGGGTCCATCGCCGTGCCGGCGCGCTGACTGGCGCGTCCGGTTCTGTATCTCCCTGCTCCGAATTCCGCTCCGAATTCTGTTCCCACTCCTACTCCGGCTCCTGCTCCTGCTCCTGCTCCTGCTCCTGCTCCTGCTCCTGCTCCTGCTCCTGTTCCACCGGGTCGACCCCCGCGCAACGCCGCGACGGCTCGCCCGAACCCTGCACACGAAAGGCCTCCGCACATGCTCCGACTCGCCGCATCCTGGGTGTGGGACTTCTGGTTCGCCGACGACGGCGACCGCTTCCACCTCTTCTTCCTCAAGGCGTCGCGGGCTCTGCACGACCCCGACCGCCGCCACTGGCGCGCGACAATCGGGCACGCCGTCTCGACCGACCTCGTGCACTGGACCGAGGTCGCCGACGCGATCGTCCCCTCCGACTCGCCGGCCTTCGACGACCTCGCGACCTGGACGGGCTCCGTCGTGCGCGGCGACGGCGGCACCTGGCGCATGTTCTACACGGGCGTCGACCGCGCCGGTGGCGGTCTGGTGCAGCGCATCGGTGTCGCGACCTCCGACGACCTCATGACCTGGTCGACGACCGGCAGGGCCCTCGTCGGGCCCGATCCCCGCTGGTACGAGCAACTCGCCGACGGCGCCTGGCCCGACGAGGCGTGGCGCGACCCGTGGGTGTTCCCCGATCCGTCGGGCGAGGGCTGGCGGATGCTCGTGACCGCGCGCGCGAACGTCGGCGAGCCGTCGTCACGGGGCGTCGTCGGCACCGCGTGGTCGGCCGACCTCGAGCAGTGGCTCGCCGAGCCGCCACTGTCGACCGCCGGCTCGGGCTTCGGCCAGCTCGAGGTGCTGCAGCTCGAGCAGGTGGATGGACGCTGGGTCCTGCTCTTCTCGTGCCTCGGCTCGGAGCTCGCGGCCGAGCGCCGGGCGGCGGGGGAGCACGGCGGCATCTGGGCCGTGAACGTCGACGACCCGGCCGGACCGTTCGACATCGCCAGCGCCTATCGACTCGCGGACGAGACGCTGTACGTCGGGCGCCTCATCCGCGACCGCGATGGTCGGTGGCAGCTCATGGCATTCCGCAACACCACGCCCGACGGTTCCTGGGTCGGCGAGATCACCGACCCGATGCCGGTCGCGTGGGTCGACGGCCGGCTGAGCGTGGCGACGGATTCCGCGGGCCTGCCCTCGCACGTCACTGTGGCCGACGAGGCGCGGGCGGATGCCTGATCGCTGGGAGGCGATGCGTCGCCCTGCTCGCTCGACCGAGGTGAAACGCTGGACTCGCTGAAGCTCATGCCGCGACGTCGGTTCGGGCCGGCGAGAACCGGGCTCGTCCGCCGAGCCGGGGCGTCTGCGTGACGTCGACGTGCGGTGGCGGGATGAACCAGACCTCGCTGAGGCCGGCGCGGATGTCCCACCCTTCTCGATGTATCTGGTGGTGGCAGAAGCTGCAGAGCATCACACCGTTGCTCAGGTCGGTCGGCCCGGCATCGCGTTCCCACCACCGGATGTGGTGGGCGTCGACGTAGGCGATGTTCTGGCCGCACGAGGCGCAGCCGCCGTCGCGCTCGGCGAGGGCGAGGCGCTGCGCACGGCTGAAGAGTCGGGCCGAGCGGCCGAGGTCGAGCGGAATGCTTTCGCCGCCGAGAACGGCGGGGATGAGCTGCGCATCCGCCGACATGCGCCGGGCGGTTCCCGCTGAGACGGGCTGGTCGATGCCATCGATGCTGGCGTGGCCGAGGCCGTCCCGGAGGGTGTCGAGGTCCAGCCGGATGACGACGGTCGTCTTCGCGAGCGGCGCGAGTGTCTGCTCGCAGCCGAGGGCATGTCGGGCGAGCGCTGCGAGCGCATCGGCCTGTATCTGCGGGATCGAGCGCTGGTCGTCGACCACGACGCCCGAATCCACCTCGGCGGGCTCGCGGCGTCGGAGCACATCGCTCACGAGCGCCTCGATCGCGGCCTTGACCGGGGCCGCATTCTCGGGATCGAGGCGCGCATGCAGGTGCACCATGCCCGCGGTGTCCTGCCGGATGGTGAGCGACCGTTCGCTGCGGAGTTCCTCCTCGCGCGGTTCGACGCCATCGCGGTCGAGCCTCGCCTCGGCTTCGCGGATGCCGCGCATGAGCAGCTCGAGCGGAACCCTGCCGGCGAGGTCCACCAGCACCGCTTCGGTGGAGTCGGCCAGCACCGGATCGGCACGCATGCGCACGCGATCGAGCATGGCGGTGATCGCGGATGCCGCGTCGACACCGATGGCGCCCGAATCGAGCGCCCCGGCGACGTGGGGATGCCTCGACGGGAGCCGCTCACCGCTGATGCTCTGGCGCTCGGCCGTCGCGGTGCCGACGGCGATCAGCCGCGCGGCATCCGTTCTCGATGCGCCAGTCGATGCGGCGATGAGCCGCACCGGACTGTGGAATCCTTGCGCTCTCGCAAGGCTGGACTCGCCCGAGTCGCGGCTCGACCGCTTCGACACCTCGGCGGCCACGCGCGCGAGCAGCCCTTCGGCATCGCGTCGCAGGCGCGCGAGCGAGTCGGTCACGCGAACCAGCCCCTCGTCGCTCATCTGCTCGACCTCGACCTGGGTCGACCCCTCGATCGCGCCGAGCGCGGGCATCGCACCGGCCCACGCCGCCCGCAGCTCCTCGACGTCATGCGCGAGGGGCTGCAACGGCTGCTTCATGACTCCATTTTGCATCGACCCACTGACATTCGAACGGGACCGATAGCCCTCCTGATCAGGCATATTCGCTGTGGACAACTGTGAGCGGAGCGCCCCTGTGGAGGACGAGTGCGAGGAGGACGAGTGCGCGGAAGACGAGGAGAACGGTGATGAGTGCGACGACCACGGTGCGGCCGTGAACCGATTCGGGCAAACCGGCAGGATCCTCAGCTCGCGGGAATCAGGATCGAAGGCGCCGCCGACCACAGCACGACGAAGGCAACCGGGATGGCCGCCACAATTGCGGCAGCACAGAGCTGCCGCAGCCGGCGCGCACGCCCGACGGCGGAGTGCAGTCGATCGAACGCGGCAAGATCGACGACGTCGACCCCGGCATCCGCTGCCACGCCGGCGGCCGGGCCGCGACCGTCGCGATGTGCTGCCCCTGCTCGGGTGTCAGGGTCGACGGATGCCGTGGCATCCGCCCGCCGTGTCATTCGGCGCGCTGCAAACCCGCGAGCCTCGGCGCGGCAGTACGCTGCCGCTCGGACGGGCGGCTCGCCCGCGATGAGGAGGGCGGACATGGTTCCCGAGATCAACTACTGGGCGGTGCTGCTGGCGACGGCCTCGAGCATGGCCGTCGGCGCGATCTGGTACGCGCGTGGCGTGTTCGGAACCCGTTGGGCGAAGCTCGCGAAGGTCGACATGGACCGCCCGGGCGCGAGCGCGGTGCTGCCGCTCGTCGTGACCGTGCTCGTGAGCTTCGTGTCGGCCTGGGTGCTGGCGGGCGCCTCGACGATCGCGTGGCACTTCTACGGCGGCAGCTACCTGTGGTCGGCGCTCCTGACGGCGCTGATCCTGTGGGCGGGCTTCACCGCCGCCCGTTTCATCACCCACGACGCGTTCGAGGGTCGGCCGTGGTCGCTCACGCTGCTGAACATCCTGCACGAGCTCGTGACCTTCGTCGTGATGGGCCTCATCATCGGGCTCTGGCCGACGGCGGGCACGGTCTGAGGGCGTCTACCGAGTCAATAGCGCGCTCATCGCGGCCAACGACGCCGTGACGAACACGAACGGCATCGCGGCGACCGCCGCGAGCACCCACAGGATCCGACGTCGCCGGGCGCGACCGACCGCCGCATGGAGCCGGTCGAACGCAGCGTGATCCACGGCCTCGACCTCCGGCGTCCGCTTCCACGCCGCGGGCCGAGCCGCGACCGTGGCGACGTGCCGCACCTGCTCGGGCGTGAGTGTGACCGGCTGACGCTGCAGCCAGCGCACCAGTTCGTACTCGCGTAGCACGGCGACGTCGGTCGGCCGCTCGCGCACCGTCATTCCCTTGGCGCCGACGATCGCGACGATCGGCGTCACGTCGACGAGCATCCGCGCGGCGACCGACAGCAGCTTCGACGTGCGCCTCGCCTCGAACGCAGCGTTGCGCAGGTGGTCGGTGCGCTGCCCGTTCACGAGCAGGCGCTTGGCGCCCAGCCACACGTTCTGGCCGCGGTGATGCTTGGTGTTGATCGTGAACACCCCGGCGGGTCCGATGACGACGTGGTCCAGGTCGCTCGCGCCGGTGCCGATCGGCACCGAGTGCAGCACATACCAACCCGGTCCGAGCGTGTCGAGCCGCCGCGCCACCTCGAGCTCGCCGAGCGCGCCGACGTACCAGGGCTCGGCCTCACGCCCGAGCGGCGAGACCCCGAACAGCCGCTGGGCTGCGTTGTTCGGCGTCACAGTCGACTGTATGCGAAGGCACTCGCCGATGACGGATGTCGCGGGCGGGCGCAGCCCGAGCGACTGGTCGACGGTTGGCTCGTTCGTCATGGGCGCGCGGGTCTCGGTTTCGGTCGGCGGTAGGGTCGCTCGATCCTCCCAATGGGGTGACCCAATGGGGAGTCCCCCATCGGGGGTTCCCAGTCCGCGATGCAGAATGCAAATCGGCTACAGAGGCGTCCGTCAGCTTGCTGCACTGCCTGTGGCGGTTTGGAATGCTTCGACGACCTCCTGCGGCAGGCGTCCGCGAACACCCACCGAGTACCCGTTCTCAAGCGCCCACCTGCGGATCAATGCCGGCGACGGGCCCGAGTAGGCAGCGGACGCGGCCGCAGCATCCTGGTCGGGGATCGGGCTGATTCGTTCTGGAGAGTCAGGCGCGGACGAGCGTGCCGGATTCCTCGATGACGACGACGCCTCCGCCGGCTGCAGGTGTGCGAGCAGCTTTTCGAACGTGGCGGGATCGACGAGTCGGGTGTTCAACTCGAGTGCCCTGCGCAGCTTCGTTCCGGCGAAGGATCCGTCGGAGACGAGCATCGCCGTCATGCGTGAGACGTTGCCCATGACTCGCACGCCGAGCTCCGAAGCGCGTCGCTCCAACCGATCCCGCATCGCTTCGTCGCAACCGGTGAACGCGACCTTGTGCCCCACACGGAGCGGCTCGCCATGCGTCCAGTCAACCGGAAGTGCCTGGAGGGCAGCGCCAAGGCGTGCAGCCCGCGAAGCATCCGCCTGCTTGATGATCTCGGACACTGCGGCCGAGTCGACGTCGAGCAGTTCCGCGACCCCGTTCAACTGGGTTCGCTCGTCGTTCGACACATGACCGTCGTCGAGGGCCCGATGTGCGAGCGCAAGCACGAAGGCCCGGTTCGCGGCTCGGATGTCGGCAGCGTTCAGTTCGTAGATCGCGGCGTGGTCGTTCAGCACGACCGCCTCCTCGTGGGAGATCTCGCCGTCCTCGAGCGCCTCGAGGAGCGTCTCGAGGTAGGTCATCGTGCCCTCAGGAGCGCCCTCGTCGAGCACGTCGAGCAGGCTCAGCCCCGACAGTTGCTGCAGGAGCGGCGGCTGCATCGGACGAGGCGGAGTGACACGGATCGGCCAGCTGTTAATCGGTACCGCTGCAGCCGAGGGCATCCGAGGCTCGCGCACCGGCCCTGACGGCCACGAAAGCACTCGAGCTTGCTGTGGGAGGTCGAGCAGATCGCGATGGACTGCTCGTCCTGACCCTCCAGCGAGATAGTGCCGAAGCAGACCGGCGGTCGCTCTCGCGTCGCCGAGCGCCGAGTGTGCGTTGCTCAACGTGACGCCCGTCGCCCAACAACAATCGGCCAAGCGCCTGCGGTCCATATCGGGCAGGTAGTGACGGCTGCCGTTGAGGGTGCAGTACGACGCCAGCTCGGGCAACTCCCAGCCGGCAAGCGTGAACTCCGCACGAAGGAAGGAGAGATCGAACCGGGCATTGTGGGCCGCGATCGGCAGGCCCTTCAGTCGACCAGCGACGTCTCCCGCAAGGTCGCGAAACAGCGGCGCGTCTGCGACATCCGCATCGGTGATTCCATGGATGTGCGTTGCTCCGACGGGTCCCTGAGGGTTGAAGCGGCTCGTCCATTCATCGACGATCACGCCTTGCGCGTCCACGCGGACGACGGCGAGCTCGAGCACGCGACTGGTCTTGGGGGAGAGTCCCGTCGTCTCGACGTCGATGATCGCGAAGGCCGGTATGAGCTGCTCGAGTAGACCGGCATCCGTCTGGCGGGGAGGCGCAGGCTGGGGCGGAGAAGCGGGCTGGCGCGGAGGGGCCGGCTGGCGCTGAGGGGCAGGCTGGCGGCGGTCGGTTCGGCCGAAAAGCCAGTCGAAGAAGCTCATGCTGTTCTTTCGTAGGGAAGGGTTCAGCGGGGGTCTCGCTCATCTTCCGGTACCCGCGCATGGCTCGCGCCCTCGACACGCGGCCCCTTCCGCCGACCCCGTGATTGTTCCGATTCCGTATGGCCGCGCCCTCGATCCGTCACGAGAGCGAGGCGTCGCTGGGACGCGTTCGAGCTGATCCCACGTAGCGTGTCGGCGGCGCACGCTAACGTCTTCTTCAGGTTCACGAGTGGCAGCTGTCGGTACCTGGCCGGCTGCCCGGCAACCCCCTCCGTCGAGCGGGGTGCCCCAGGGGAAGAACCGGCCCGCGGCATCCGTCTCGGGCAAGTCGACGGAGGTGACGCGCCTCCGAGCGAGGAGTGAACCATGCACGTATACAGGGACTTCGAGACGGCCGTCGAGGCGCTGAGGCGATCGCCCGGATACACGCGGAAGCGAGAGAAAGACCCGTGGGGCTCCGTGCCCAATTCGCTGCGCCTGGACTGGTGCCGGGCGCTGCTGGACTTCCCGACCTTCTTCCCGGGCGCAGCGAGAATGGCCTGGACCGCGAAGATCATCAGGTCGGACCGTGCGAGCACCGTGCACCAGTGGGCGTGGCAGGCCGACGACTTCCACCGCATCGGCTTCACGGCGAACGACTGGTACCTGCTGCGACTCTGCGTCGATCGGCGGCTGACGACGATGCTCGAGAAGGGCGACGGCCGCCTCGTGATCGACACGCAGCGCTTCGGATATCCGACGATCGTGCTGATCGCGGACCACTGGACGGACTGGAAGCCGCTGCTTCGCTCCGGCGTCACGCCGCAACGTGCGCTCGACCTGATCGTCGACGGTGACCGTAGCGCGTGGCCGGGCGGCGCGATCATCGACCTCGACGGCGGCACGCTCATGTCGTCCTGAGTCCGAAGCGGCCGCCTCGCGACACTCGTTGCGAGGCGGCCGGCCGGCATTCAGTACCCGAGCGCGGTCGTGAGCTGCTGCTGCAGCGACCGGATGCGTGCGTGTGCATCGGGCAGCAGCGTCTCGATCACGATGTCGACGATGAAGAACGCTTCGTCCTCATTGCCGGGGCACTCCGGATCCGTGCATCGGCACGGATAGTTCAGGTCGAGGAACTCGGCCACGCGGGCCACGGCGATCTGCTGCTGGGTCATGTTGCTTCCTTCGTTTCATGTCGTGGTACGACAACCGGCCGCAGGAGTGCGGCGCGGATTCAAAGGAAGGAGCGATGTGAAGGACATCGTGCCACAAGCCCACGACAGTGGCACGACGAACCAGCTAGGGACTCCCACGGGCAAGGTGTCGATCTTCCGTCTCCCCGTTCGACGCATGAGTAGAAGCATCCGTTCGAGGCATCTGCTTCGGGCAGGAAACGAAGCTCAAGCAGAGCGACGACCTAGGAGACGACATCATGTCAACACCCCGGGCACTCCGGCCCCTCCGCAACCCGGCCTACCGCTGGCTCGCCGCCGCGCTCGTGGCGTCGATGGTGGGCGCCGGCATCTGGATGGTCGCGCTCGTCTGGCAGATCGTCGCGATCGGCGGCGGCGCGGCCGAGCTGTCCCTCGTCGCCGGGGCATCCGCAGTGGGCATGCTGCTGACCACGCTGCTCGGCGGTGCACTCGCCGATCGGATGTCGCAGCGCCGCATCCTGCTCGTCGTCGAGGTCGTGAGGGCCGCCAGTGTCGGCATCGTCGCACTGCTGTCGCTCGCCGGTGCCCTCGAGGCGTGGCAGCTCGCGGCAGTCGCGTTCGTCGGCGGCGTCATGGCCGGCCTCTATTACCCCGCGTACTCGGCGCTGCTGCCGAGCGTGCTGCCCGAGGACCAGCTCATGGCCGCGAACGGCTTCGAGGGCATGGCGCGTCCGGTGCTCATGCAGGCCGGCGGGCCGGCGCTCGCGAGCGCGCTGATTGCGATCGCGTCGCCGGGTGCCGCTCTCGCCGTGGCTGCGCTGACCAGCGTCGCGGCGGTCGTGTTCATCCTGAGGGTGCCCGAAGTGCCGCTGCGCGGCGAGCGCCCCGAGCGTGCGAACGCGGATGCGGGCGCGAACGACGGCGCGGGCAACGCCGCCCCGCGGCATCCGGCCGTCGCCCTGCTCGTCGACGTGGCCGCTGGCTTCCGCTACATTGTGCGCACGCCGTGGCTGCTCGGCACGCTGACCTTCGCGTCGCTGCTGATCTTCCTGATCATGGGGCCGTTCGAGGTGCTCGTCCCATTCGTGATCAAGGACCGGGCCGCCGGCGGCCCCGACGATCACGCTCTGATCCTGGCGGCGTTCGGCATCGGCGGTGCGGTCGGCTCGGCCATCATCGCATCGCTCCGGATGCCGCGCCGCTACCTCACCGTGATGAACCTGCTCTGGGCGTTCGGATGCCTCCCGCTGGCGGTGTTCGGCCTGACCGACCAGATGTGGGTCATGGCGATCGCGGCGTTCCTGGTCGGCGCGGCCTTCAACGGCGGTGTGGTGATCTGGGGCACGCTGCTGCAGCGCCGCGTCCCGCCGGAGATGCTCGGCCGCGTCTCGAGCCTCGACTTCTTCGTCTCGCTCGCGTTCATGCCGATCTCGATGGCCGTCGCCGGTCCGGCGGGGGAGTCGCTCGGGCTGCCGGTGGTGTTCCTCGTCGCAGGGATCGCGCCCCTAGTGATCGGCGTCGTCGCGATCATCGCGGCACGGATGACGCGCGACGAGATCGCGAACCCGATCGACGCGGGCGGGGCTCCGGCAGCGGGACGAGCCGTCGAGGACGACGGCGAGGAGCGGATTCGATCCGCCAGCGAGCTCGTCCCGAGCGTCGCCTGACGTGGTTGCGATCGCCCGGACGGCCTACGCCGCTCGGACGGTCACCTGGCTTCAGGCGCCCGTCGACCGCCGCTCGGCCGTCCGCCGGAGACGATCGACATCGAGGCCGAGCAGCTCGAATCGCTCCCGAAGTGCAGCCGCCGCATCCGGATTCGTCGCTCCCAGGCAGTCGGCCACTCGGAGGCCTTCGTTGCTCACCTCGGTCAGCGAGGCCATCAGCGACGCGGCGGCGGACGCCGGGAGGGTGATCGCCCCCTCCGACTCCGATGCATCGGTCACTTCGCCGACCTCGACCACGTAAAGCAGTGCATTTCCGAGCGCCGCGCGCTCGCCGGCGCACGGGCCGCCCGGTCCGGGGTCCGTCTCGACGTCGAACCCCTCCGATGCAACGCCGGCGCTTCGCAGATACACGTCGGCCTCCCCGTCCGACGCGAGGATTCGCATGATCTCGGGGTACTCGGCCTCGGTGATCTCGACCGTCGGTTCGAGTTCGGATGCTCCATCAGCCATCTCGATCGCCCCTTCCGGCAAGAGAACAGCCCAGCGGTCCGGAATCTACTCCGGGCTCCCGTGTGCGGCAACGGTGGTGTCCGCGGTGACTCGACCGAGGCAGATCGCGACGGCCAAGCGCTCGCGCGCGGCATCCGTCGCCATAGTCGTCGCTCAGCCCCGCTCGTGGATCGTGACCTGGTACCCGTCGGGGTCGGCGAAGGTGAACGTGCGCCCGAAGGGGCCGTCGATGGGAGCGGACGTGATCGCGGCGCCGCTGCTGACGAGATGGTCGTGCATCCGCTGCACGTCGTGGGCGCGAACCCAGAGGCCGATGCCGGCGCCCGGCTGGGCGAGCGAGTCGAGGTCGAAGCCCGGCAGCGGTTCCCGCACCGCGAAGGGGATGGGCTGGGTGGCGAAGACGACCGCGTGGGGCGGCGAGACCTCGGCACGATCGAGGCCGAGGTGCTGTTCGTAGAACGCGGCCGAGCGCTCGAGGTCGCGCACCTGCAGCGAGATGAAGTCGGGTCCGATGGCGGACATGTGGAGCCTCCTTGAGTGTCAGAGTATTGACATAAAGAACGGTATGTCAGACTACTGACATGGGGCAAATCCACACGGGCGTCGACCTGGACGCTTCACTCGGCTACCTGCTCAAGCAGGCGGCAAGCACGCTGCGATCATCGATGGATGCCGCGCTGCGGCCGCTCGGCCTGACCGTGCCGCAGTACGCATGCCTCGAGTTGCTCGCCCAACGACCCGGGCTCTCGAACTCCGAGCTCGCCCGCGGTGCGTTCGTGACCAGGCAGTCGATGAACGTGCTGCTGCACGGCCTCGAACGCGACGGGTTGGTCTCCCGCCCCGTTGAGCCGCCGACCGGCGGCCGCGCAATGCCGGCGCAGCTGACAAAGCTCGGACGCGAGCGACTCACGGTGGCGAGCTCGGCGGCTCAGGCAGTCGAGGAGCAGATGCACGCCCGGCTCGATGCCGATCAGCAGGAGGCGCTGCGGGCGCTGCTCACCGCCACCATCACGGCGCTGAACGAGAGCCCTGCTCGTCAACCAACTGGGATCGCCGAGGGCTCCGCCGCAGCACCGTGATCGTGGCCACCGCAGCGAGAGCGGCGATTGCAGCGAAGACCAACAGGGTCTCACCGTCGGGGCGAACGACGCTCTGCCCGCGAAGCGCCTGCCAGGTGACGAGCAGCACGACCGCGGTGTAGCTCGCCCCCGCCACCTGCAGCAGCCGCGCGCGGGTCGTCGCGTCCAGGCGCGTCCATCGCCGCAGCGCCCAGGCGAGCAGCGGCAGCACCTGCAGGGCGTGCAGCCCGACGAAGTGGCCCACGCGCAGGTCGCCGTGCTCGAGGCTCCAGCCGGTGATCGGCATTCCGGCGCCGCCGTCCGCCGCTCCGACGGTGTGACCGCCGGAATCGTTCCACCCCTTGTTGAAGATCATCGTGACCGCGGCGAGCATGCCGAGGACGCAGATGCCGATTCCCCAGCGGAGCCCGGCTGCCAGTCCGGCGTCGAGGCCGCGCTGTCGCAGCGCGAGCACGCCGGCGGCGATGGTCGCGATCAGCACGAACGACACGATGCCGCCCATGGCGTACCAGACCGCGGCATCCAGGTCGGTGGATTCGTTGTAGTGGCTCGTCGTGCCGCGGAGGACCTGCAGCTCGACGAGCACGATCTCGGCGACGAGGGCGACCGCGATGACCGTGCTGAGGACGGTCAGCAGCCGAGCGTGGCCCCGAACGTGCGACAGGATCCAGCGCAGCGTCAGCAGGTAGATCGCGATCGAGAACGAGAACTTGGCCGGCTTCATCCAGGCGGGAGCCCCCGTGATCACGGTCGGGTCGACGATGAGGCCGACGACCGCGATCGCGAACGCGACCGCGCTGAGGCCGGCGCCGATCGCGAGCACGGTGCCCGCTGCCGACGTGCGGGAGGAGGAACGGGGAAGCGTGGTGGTGGGGATCGAGGTGGTCATGCCCCGATGCTCCGCTCGCGGCATCCGGCCGTCATCGCACCGTGGAACGCCTCGTTCTCGTACCACGGGACGAGGCGTGAACCCGTCCGATACGGTTTCGTTGAGGCGAGAGCCGAGAGGAGCGACGCATGATGCGGGCTTCAGTCGGGGCGGGTTCACGGGTCACCGACCTCGTCTACGCCGGGATCGCCCTCGTCGCCGCGGTGCTGGCCGTGGTCGGTGCGCAGTTCGACCCCGTGGTCGTGGTGGCGATGCTGGTCGCCTTGCTGCCCTGGGCCCTGCTCGTCTTCGGCGTCGAACTCCCGCAGCTCGCCTTCGTGACGCTCGCGATCGTCCCGGTGGTGCCCGTCATCGCGCTCTCCGAGATCGGGGCGGCGCTCTTCGTCAGCTTCGCCGCCGCCAGCCGGCTCGCCAGCAGGTCCGACGACCGCTGGCTGGTCGGCACGGTCACCGTCGTCGTCATGGCGATCCCGTTCGTGCCGTTCCTGTTCGGAGTCGAATGGGATGTCGGCGCGATCTACTTCGCGTTCGGCGGCGCGTTCAGCGTGCTCGTGGGCGTGCTCCTGCGGCGCGCCACGCGGTTGACCGACGAGCTGCGCGCGGCCGAAGGGGAGCTGGCGGATGCCGCGGCGCGCGAAGAACGGCATCGGATCGCTCGCGACGTGCACGACCTCGTGGCGCATTCGCTGACGGTCGTCGTGCTCCACGTCGGCGGGGCACGTCGTGTGCTGCGCAAGAATCCGGATGCCGCCGAGGCGGCCCTCATCGAGGCCGAACGGGTGTCGCGCGAGAGTCTCGACGCCATTCGCGGGGCCGTCGGGATGCTCCGGGATGACGACGAGTCCGACGCGGCATCCCTGGACCTCGAGCGACTCGTGACGACCTATCGCTCGGCCGGGCTTCCGGTGGAGCTGAAGGTCAGCGGCACCGCCGAACCCCTGTCGCTGCCCCTCCGGATCACGCTCTACCGGGTCGTGCAGGAGGCGCTCGCGAACGCCGCCCGACACAGCGCTCCCGGGGCGTCGGCCACTGTGGAGGTCGGGATCGACGACCACGCCATCGTCGCCCGCGTCTCGAACGAGTTCCCTTCGGGCTCGACGGATGCCGGTCCCGACGGCTACGGACTCGTCGGGCTGCGGGAGCAGACCGCCTCGCTCGGCGGCGAGCTCAGCAGCGGACCCGAGGGCGACTCGTGGGTCGTCGAGTGCCGGCTTCCCGTCGGGGGTGCCTCGTGAGCGCGCCGCTCCGGCTCGTGCTCGTCGACGACCAGGCCATGGTGCGAGCCGGACTCGCGCTCATCCTCGGCGCCGAACCCGACCTCTCGGTGGTCGCCGAATGCGCCGACGGCACGGGCGTGCTGCCGGCGGTTCGCGCTCACCAGCCCGACCTCGTGCTGATGGACGTACGGATGCCGCGGATGGACGGACCCGAGGCCACGCGGCAGCTCCGAGCCGTCTCGGCGTCCCCGCCGGTGCTCGCCCTCACGACGTTCGACGACGACGCCGTGCTCTGGGGAGCGCTGACCGCCGGGGCCGCGGGCTTCGTGCTCAAGGACAGCCCGGCCGAAGATCTGATCGCCGCGGTGCGTGTTGTTGCCGCCGGGGGTGCCTGGCTGGACCCACGGGTGCTTCCCCGGGTGCTGGCGCGCGCGAAGGACCGCGCGCCGGCATCTCCGGCGGCGAGCCGTGCGCTCGAGCAGCTGACCCCGCGCGAGCTCGAGGTGCTGCGTCGAATCTGCCGCGGGGCGAACAACCGCGAGATCGCGGCGCAGCTGCACGTGGGGGAGCGCACCGTGAAGTCGCACGTCTCGGCGATCTTCATGAAGCTCGGCGCGCGCGACCGGGCTGCGGCGATCGTCGCGGCGTTCGATGCGGGGTTGCGTCCGTAGCGGCGATCCGATCGGATGCCGCGGAGCGCTCGCATTCGTTTATGAGTCCGCTCGCCGTGAGCGGCGCTGCGGGCTGAAACTGTGTCGTGTCCTTGGCTTGGGGTCCGCTCCATGGCGAGTCGCGAACGGCGAACTTATGATGGAGCATGGCCGGGCTCTGGGTCAGGCGCCGACGCGGCGCGCAGGAACTCGACGTCCACGACGCCGACGTGGCGAAGCGGGCCGGATCGGCCCTGGTCGCCGCCGATGAGCGGATCCGCCGCGCCGCCGAGGAGCTCGAATTCGCCGAGGCCGAGCTCGGATCCGACGCGACCGAGGGGTTGCGGCAGGCGCTCGTCACGGCGCGACGACTCCTCAGCGAGGCGTTTCGAGCGAACCGGGCCAACCACGAACCGGACCCCGGCACCCTCGACGAAGTACGGGCCCGCAACGCTCGCATCGTGGAGCTGTGCGAACAGGTCGAGCTCATGCTCGACGACCACCTTTCAATGCTCGCCGAACGGGCCGCACGCGCCCGGGGCGCTCCCGGCGTCATCGTCGGTGTGCGAGCCGACATCGAGCGCCTGCGCTCGCGTCTCCCGCAGGCCCGCGAGACCATCGAGCAGCTGGCCGTGCGCTATGCGCGAGCGGCGCTCGTCACAGTGGACGGCAACCCTGCGGAGGCGGAGCACCTGCTCGGATTCGCCGAGCACAGCATCGGCGTGGCCGAGCGACGGCGTGACGCTGGGCACCGCGCACAGTCGATCGTCGCGCTCGAGGCATCCGTCGACTCGGTGCGCCGTGCCGCGGCCTTGCTCGATGCGGTGGGGGCCTTCGAGGTCGAGGCCCTGCGAGCGGAGTCCGAGCTGGCGGCCACGGTTGAGGAATCCCGCCGGGCCCTCACGGCCGCACTCGAGGAGCCCCAGCCCGCCAGTGTTGCGGGGGCGATCGTCGGACTGCAGGCGGCGCTCGCGAGCCTTCCGTCGGCTGGTGTCAACACCGACCCGTTCGCCCACCTGACTCAACTGCGCGAGGCGAACGCGAGGCTGGATGCCGCGATCGCGGCTGCCCGCGAGCACACCGCGCGTCCGATCGTACTCGTGGACCACGTGCGCCGCGCGATCACGCACGCCGACCGGGAGCTCGATGTCGCTCGCGATGCCATCGCTGGTCACCCGGGCCGGATCGGCGCCGAGGCACTCACGCGACTGGCCGAGTCCGAGCGCCTTCGGACCGATCTCGGCCACTACCTGAGCGGCACCGGGGCGACGATCTCGATGATGGACCTGGATCGCCGGGCGCAGGTGATCACGCTGGCCGAGCGTGTCGCGAGTCTCGCGAGCGAATCCCTGATCCTGGCGCGGCGCGACCTCGACGCGTTCCGATCGCGCGGTCCGAAACAGCGGGCCGGCGTCGAGGCTCAAGCCAGTTCGACGCCGTAGCGGCGAGAACTCAGCCGTCCGACGTGCACCGGATGCTGCGTCCGGCGCGCTCCGCCCGGAAGGTGCTTGGGCGGGAGTACGCTCACGCGCAGCGGTCTGCGCGAAGTGCGTCGCCGGCGGAAGCGGCCCGAGCCGCAACGAGAAGGAGGCGGAGATGATGGTCCCCGAGATCAACTACTGGGCGGTGCTGCTGGCGACGGCGTCGAGCATGCTCGTCGGCTCGGTCTGGTACGCGCGCGGCATCTTCGGAACGCGCTGGGCGAAGCTCGCGAACGTCGACATGGATCGCCCGGGCGCAAGCGCAGTCACGCCGATCATCGTGACGGTGCTCGTGAGCTTCGTGACGGCCTGGGTGCTCGCGGGCGCCTCGACGATCGCCTGGCACTTCTACGGTGGCAGCTACCTCTTCTCGGCGGTGCTCACGGCGCTGATCCTCTGGGCGGGCTTCACGGCCGCGAGGTTCATCACCCATGACGCCTTCGAGGGTCGCCCGTGGGCGCTCACCGGGCTCAACATCGCGCACGAGCTCGTGACGGTGATCATCATGGGGCTCATCATCGGGGTGTGGCCGCCGGCCGGCACCGTCTGAGACGCGCTCACCCGGCGACGTCGCGATCGGGCCAGATCGCCACGTCGACCTTGTTGCCTGCGGGGTCGGCGAGGGTCCACCACTCCTCGTCGTTCGAGGCGACGATCCGTCCACCCGCCGCGAGCGCGGCATCGACGCGCGCCCGCCCGACGGCGCGGGGCACCGAGACGTCGATATGGAACGCGTGCCGCAACGGCTTGTCGGCGGGGAGCTCCTGGAACCACAGGCCCATCCCGCGGCCCTGCCGGTCGACCAGGTCCTCGGCTCCGAGCTCGGCGTACCCGAACAATTCGCGCCAGAACGGGCGCACGTCGTCGTCGGGCTTGGACGCGATCGCCATCTGGATCGTCTGCACGTGCGAGGGGTCGGATTCGGTGCCGAAGTGGCGCGCGACCGCGGAGATGCGCCGCGCGAGGTCGAGGTCGGCCTCGACGAGCTCGATGGGGTTCAGGGCGAGCCGAACGGCCAGGCCTTCGGCGCGGAGGTCGAGGTGCAGTCGATCCGTGCCGTCCAGCTCGGCGAGCCGGGCGGCGAGCTCGGCACTGCGGGCGAGCGACCCGGTGCCGAACCATGCGGTCGGCCCCCAGAAGAGCATCGGCCAGTCGACCAGGTCGGATGCCTCGCGAAACGCCTCGAACATGGCCTCGCCCTGCTCGAGTTCGGCGAGGCCGGCAACGGCGGAAGGGCCGCTCGGCTTCGCTGCTGACTCGGGCACCGGCCGGCCGAGTGCGAGGGCGCCGGGGTCGATGCTGTCAGCCCCGAGCCGGAGCGCCTCGTCCTCCGGCATCGGCAGGTCGGGCCAGGCGACGAGGTCGACCTTGTTCCCCGCCGCATCCGCGCACGTCCAGTACCTCACCGCGGCGACATCGGAGGCGACGCGCCCACCCGCGGCGATCGCGGCGTCGAGCCGTCGACCCGCGATCTCCCGAGGCACGGCCAGGTCGAGGTGCATCGCGTGCTGCAACGGCTTCTCGGGATCGAGTTGCTGCAACCAGACCGAGGGTCCGCGACCACGAGGGTCGATGAGATCGTCGCTCTCGTGATCGGCATACCCGAGCACGGCTCGCCAGAACGGCCGCACGTCCTCGATGGGCAGCTGGGTCGCGATCGCGATCTGCACGTCCTGGGTGAGATCGGGGCGCGGGGTGAGTCCGCGCTCGTGCGCAACAGCGGAAACCACTCGGGCTCGATCCGCCACGCCGTCGTCCGTGAGGTCCTGGATGTCGGCGTGCAGGCGCACTGTCACGCCGCTCGGCTGCACGTCGATGAGCGGCGGATGGTCCGCGAGTTCGTCGAGCGCCGTGATGGCGGTGGCGAACGCGACGCCGGCATGCACCGACGCAGCCGCGAAGTGCGCGATCGGCCCGCAGTACAGCATCCTCCAGTCCTCGACCCCCGTCGCAGCAAGGAATGCCAGCCGATGCTCCGCGCCCATTGGGGCTCCCTTCCCGACGTGATGACGATAGCGAAACGCCCGCGAGCTTGCGCGACCGCGACCGCGGCCTGAGCCGGATGCCGAGAGATCACGGTCACGGCGACGGCGGTGTGGTCGGACGCGCGCGTCAGACAGCGGACGTGAGCAGGCGCTGCGCACGTTCCAAGAGATCATCCATGCTGCCCTTGGCGGCAATCGCAACGGCTTGCCGGGCTACCGCCTCTGCGCGATCGGCGTCTCCGAAGTTCAGCGCGGCCTGGGCTTCGGCAAGGAATGCATCCACCTCCGCCCAGGTGTACGAATCCGTCACCCGTCGATAGATGGTGCCCGCGTTCTTCATCCAATCCAAGGCGATTTCGTAGTGCCCCTCGGCCACGTGCGTGAGGCCGATGGATTTCGCCGCGAGCCCTTCCCAGCAGGGGTCCTGAACCTGTCGTGCCAGAGCGAATGTCTCCTCTGCAGCCTCGCGCACTACGCTCGGGTCGTCCCCTCTGGCAAGGCGGACATGGGCGAGCCAGGCTTCGGGCCACGGCCGGAATGCCGTCCAACGTTCGGCATCGGCCAACGCGCACGAGCGGTGGGCCCACTCCGCAGCTTCGTCCAGCCGCCCCAGAAGGTAGAAGGTGCGTGCTCCGATACCCAGATTCCATGCTTCGCGGCGAACGGCGCCGGCCGTTCGGCTCAACTCCACGGCCGTACGGAACCGTTCCACGCTCGCGTCGAGCCGACCCCAGTCGGTGAGGTTCATGGCTTCGATTCCTGCCAGGGCGGCGATCAGGGGCGGGTCATCGGCCGACAAGCCGCTCGCCTTCTCGAGATACTGCGCTGCGCTTGCTCGTCGTCCCGCCAGCACGTCGACATATGCCAACTCGGAGAGGGCCCGGGCCGCGATCTGTTCCGCTCCAGCTTCGAGTGCCAGGTCGACAGCGCTCGCGAGAATGACCGCTCCTTCGTCGTCGTAACCGCGAACCGAGTGCACGAGAGCCGTCCCGAGTTCCATCAGGCACCGCCCGAGCAGTTCCTTGTCGCCGGATGCCTCGGCAGACGCCGAGGCGCCGCGCAGGCACTCGATGCCCGCGTCGGCCGCGCCCGCCGAAAGCGCCGCGAGCCCCGCGTCGCACAGTGACACCGACGTGGCCCGCGCAGGGATCCCCGGTATCGGCGCCGCGACGGTGGGTCGTGCCGCAGCGCGGATCGCTGGTGTCGCCGTGACACCGAGCTCGATAGCGAACATCGCTTCACTGGCGTCGGCCTGGCGGATCGCCGCGTCCACGTCGCCTGACGAGGCGAGGGCCTTGACCAGCAGAACGTGTGCGCCTTCCTCGTATGGCGCTTGCCGCAGCATTGCACCGGCAAGCGCGACGGCCCGGTCGAACTGGCGGCCCGACAGGGCGCGGAGCGCTGCCTGCCGCAGCGCAGACAGCACCTCGCCATCAACCCGCTGGCGCTCGATCAGGAGCCATGACACGAAGCCGGGCGATCCCTTGACCTCGATGCCCTGCAGGAAGTGTCCTTCGACGATGTCGTCGGTGACCACGCCCGCCGCAACGTCGAGTACGTCAGCGGTCGCCTCTTCGCCGAGCGCCAACGAGACCGGGTTGCCCCCCAACGTATCGATCAGACCGGTTCGCCGACGCAACTCCGCCAGCGACCACCGAAGTGCTCCCATTGGATCGTCAGCTTCGCTGAACAATTCGTCGACGAGAACCTGGCGGGACACCGCCTCCGACGATCGGATCAGTCTGCCCAGGACGGCCCACGTCTTGTGCCCTCTCGGACCCGGAATCGGCTGGCCGTCGCGTTCGAGTAATGGTTGCCCGATCAATCGGATGTGCAACACAACGACAGCCTAACCGCGATCATGCCGCGAGCTCGTGAACGGAGGCGCCGCCGGCCAGTTGCTCCGCAAGTCGTACTTGCGATGTCGTCGGTAGGTCCCTGAGCAACACCCCATGCACGATGCCGAACGCCCGAAGGCGCGTAATCTCCGAGCCGCTCCAGTCGGTGAGTGCCGCTGCCGCCCCGGGACACAGGGCCCGAGCGGCAGCCCCCATCACCTGCAGGGCCGATGACTCGACGTGCGTCCCATCGGCAACGATGCGATCGGCCGTGCGATCGAGAATGTCCTTCAGTTCCATGGTCGTACTCCTGCTCGTATCGATGAACAGGAGCGTGAATCGTCGACGTGTGACGAGGCGTGTGCCCGTTCGACCCATCGGGCACCGAGGTCGTCACACGCTCGGTCACTCACCGGCTCCGTACCGTGCTCGTTGTCGCAGAAGGATCTGCGAGCCACGATTGAGAAGGAGCAAGACATGGCACTGTTCATGGATGTGCACACGCTTGGCGGCCCGGTTGGCATCATCGATGCCGAGCAGGCGCACGCAGCCGACCTGAAGACCCAGGGACGCTACGACGTCAACTACCTGCGGTACTGGGTCGACCCCGACCAGGGCAAGATCTTCTGCCTGGTGGAGGCGCCGGACGCGGCAGCGGCCGCAACAGTGCATCGCGAAGCGCACGGACTGGTGGCCGACCAGATCTTCGAAGTGAGCGAGGGCGCATGACGCCGGTGGGGAGCCGCACGAGTCGCGCTGCTCCCCACCAGCGCAGGAACCAGTCACATCGTCAAGGAGAGGAAAGCATGAAAGCCGCGGTGCACCGCCGTCTCGGCGGCCGGGAGGTCCTTCAAATCGGTGAATCAGCTCGCCCGGGTCTCAAGACGGACGAGATCCTCATCGCGGTTCACGCGACAACGCTCCGCACCGCCGACCACCGATCAGGGCGCCGGTCGGTGCTCGGAATGGACGTTGCGGGTGTCGTCGAAGCCATCGGACACGACGTCGACGGGTTCGAACCGGGCAACGAGGTGGTCGCAATGTCGGGTAGCAGGCCCGGCCGGCACGCCGACTACGTCATCGTCAAGGCCACCGAGGCTGTCGCCCGCATGCCCCGGAACCTGGGTTTCGACGAAGCGGCGAGCATTGTATTCGGGGGCATCACCGCTCAGGCCTATCTCAACCAGGTCACCGTGCAGCGTGGCACTACCGTGCTGGTGAACGGCGCGTCTGGCGCCGTCGGCTCCGCCCTGGTGCAAATGGCCCGGGCTGTCGGCGCTCGGGTGACGGGTGTCTGCAGTGCCGCCAACGAACAGATGGTGACCGGCCTCCGCACCAAGCGGACCATCGACTACGCCATCCATGACTTCATCGCAGACGGGTTCACGTATGACGTGATCATCGACTGCGTCGGAAACGCGCCAGTCGACCGTGTCCACGCGAGTGTCAACGCAGGCGGCGCAGTGCTGCTCGTCGCCGTAGGCCTCCGCTCGCTCCTTTCGGCCAAGCGGGACGCTCGACGGTATGGAATCACCGTGGTGACCGGGCCCGGCCCGTACCGCGCCGAGGACCTGAAGTACGTGATGTTCCTCGCCGAGGAGGGGGATCTCCGTCCCGTCGTCGACCGCACATTCCCGGTCGAGGACACCCCCGCAGCCCACCGATACGTCGACTTGGGCCGCGAACGGGGAAGCGTCGTCATCCACGTGGCCGAATCGGCTCACCCCGTGACGCAGCACCATGCGTCATGGACATGACTTGTCGCTCGCAATCAACGGGGGTCGCGCGCCGGCTTCGCCGCAGCACCGCGACGGTGGCCCATGGCTGCGAGTACCGCATCACAACCGCCATCCCTCTTGCACCGGGTGTTCTGGTGCTCTTCGACGGCAGCGTGCCCGTACTCGTCGGCGAGGGTACCGACAAGCGCGGTCTACGCGGTCGCATCCAAGAGCACCGAGCCACACGGCCGGACTTCAGTTCGAGCACCCTCCGGGCGAGCGTCGCGGTGGACGTCCTCCGGGTCAGCCGCTGGACCGCGCGCCGGCGACCGAGCGTGCCTCCGGCCGACATGGTCGAGCAGGTGAACGAGGCGGTCGCGGACTTGGAGTGATGTGGATCGTGTGCGCAACGCAGGAAGAGGCACGCGAGCTGAAGCAACAGCTGGACGGTGTACAAGCCCGAGTACAACGGTTAGGCCCCGTAAAGGGGTGTGACCGATCGTCCGGAGATCGCAGAGAGGAATCCCTCCGCGATCGCGTGCGGCTGAGCAGCGAGGTCGACTGTCGCGAATCGGATGCGGTGGCCCTGGATCTCGACTTCCTCATCGACATGTTCGCCGACGCTGGGATGCAGCATGAGTCCCTCCGGCCTGTGGGATTGATCGGGATCGCTCTGCGACATCAGGTACGCATAGATCTGGTAGACGTACCCGCTCTTGAGAGTCTGCTGGCCGAAATGGCCGGCCTTGGTGATGGAGGTGAACTTCGTGTCGATGACGATGCGGCGCGAAGGATGCTCGGCGCTGGTTGGCGCCTCCAAGGCGATGTCGATTTGCATGCGTGGCAGAAGTGCCTTGATACCAGGCGACGCGTTCGATGTCTGCCAGTTCAGGTATTGCCCGTGTGAGACTCTCCAGCCGGCAGGTTCCAGTCGATGCCGGTAGAAGCCCCAGGTTGCGTGCTCGAACAGCTTGCGCAAGTAGATGTCCTCGAGCGATGGCAGCGGAAGTGGCTTGGTGCCCGCCTCTGTCGTTGGGATGGCAAGCGTCAAGAGCAGCTCGGCGGCGGCGATCATGAGCTGGTCGCGGATAAGGAGCCTCTGACGGCGCATGGAAGACACTGTTGACAGTGGCGGGCATGGCCCGAGCACGCCAGCGGCTGCAAGCTGTAACGCGAGCGACCGATAGCGCGGTTCTCCGGGGATTATTCGTGTTGCGCGTTCAAGCGCGGCTCGCGCGAGGCGATTCACCGGCACGTCGCTCACGATCTCATCGAATGTGCAACTTACCTTCCCGCGCTGCAGCAATTGCCGTCGCTCGGTCGGGAGAACGTTGATGCGACCTCGAACCCGTGTCACGGGCCGCGTCGTGTCGAGAAAGCCGACTGTCAATCCTGTGTGGATGCGGCGACTGACCTCCTCGGCAAGGATCTCGGCAACCAGCTGCGGCAAGTCTTCGGGATTGTCCTCGGCCGACGACAAGCGGGATCCGGCGCGGCGGTACAGCTGCGATGCGAAGAGCTGGAGCAGCCATACATTCCGGATCGGGATCAGCACCATTACGGCCCTAGGAGTTGAGCGATTGCAGCCCTCGCGGTATCGGGCTGATCAAACCAGTACTCCTCGAGTAGCGGACGGATGTCTGTCTCGATGACGCGTTGCCACCACTGCGGGGTGTCGAGGCCCGTTTCTCCGATGCTTAGGTGCGGTGTGAAGAAGCTGTGGCCGACGCAGTACTGGCGTCCAAGTGACCCATCATTCGCGATCGTCTCGTTGAGCGCGTTAAGCCGCTTGCCGTACACCTCTAGTAGCTTCAGGTCGTAACCCAATCCGCTGACGTGTTGCACCCAGTCCTCGTCGAATGCGGGCTTGAGCTCGATGAACGAGAACCGCCTCCGTAGCGCCATGTCAACGATCGCGAGCGAGCGATCCGCTACGTTCATGGTGCCCAGTAAGTGCACGTTCGGTGGGACGAAGAAGCGTTCACCGTTGCGTGGGTATGCCAGCCGGATCGCGTACTCGGGAGAACGGTAGTCCGCTTCTATGAGTGTTAAGAGTTCACCGAGGATCTGGGCTGGATTGCCACGGTTGACCTCCTCAATGACCAGCACATAGGGGTCTTCAGGGTGAGCTGCCGCTTCGGTGCATATCGTGAGGAATGGGCCATCGGTCAATTCCAGCGCGGAGCCCGTTGGGCGCCAGCCGCGGACGAAATCCTCGTATGTCAGTGATGGGTGGAACTGAACGACCTGGACCCGGTCGCTTCCGCGCTCGTCACATAACGCCCACCCGAGCCGGCGAGCGAGCCACGTCTTGCCCGTACCTGGTGGCCCCTGCAAGATGACGTTCTTCTTTGCTCGTAGGCGCTCGAGCATCGCCTCAAGTTCGATCGCGGACACGAACCCGCCGTCCTCGCGAATCGAGTCCGTGGTGTAGGACTCGCCCGGCGCCACCTTGGTGGCCGGCGAGATCGGCGTGGAGGGAGGCACAGGGGACGTGTCTGGCGTGGGGGCAAGGCCGTATTGCCAGGCGGCGTTGGAGAACTCCGCAAAGGTGTTGTACGGGGACTCCGGGTCGGCAAGCCAGACGTTCATCGCCTCTGTATTGGCGAGGAACTGCTCTCCGTCTATCCGCGAGCCGAGCGAGAGCGTAGCTGCAAGTGCGGGGAACTCCTCCTTGAGGAACGTCACATTCCGCACGTCGTACGCGGCGAAGGATTTCGGACGTGCCCAGAAGAGTCCCATCGTCAGCTTTACCGTGTTGCCAATTGCGCATGCGTCGAACGCACCCACCAGGCGCTCACGAGTCTCTTCCGTTGCGTCGGCCGCGTATGCCGCACCCGCGCCGCACAGCTCCCACAGTGCGGGGATGATCCGCTCACCGCGCTCGTTCTCATAGCGGACGAACCACGAGGCCATGTTGTTGACGATCGGGATCCCCGGAAAGTGGACAGGGTACGGCGGGGCAACGCCGAACTCAGTTCCAAATGCACGAGCGATATCGGCGCGCGCGTCTTCGAGGATGCCGCGATTGAACGAGCTGAGAACGGTGAAGGGATCAACGTCACGCAGAGGACCAGATGTGCCGTCGACATAACGGTCGGATTGGAGGTACTTGAAGAGCTCCGGCCGGCCCGACGCGCGCGCGAGATTCCAGACCTTCTCGAGCAGTATCGTTCGATCGTCCACATAGCTGAGCAACGCGTCGACAAGTTGCGGGTAGAACGTTGTCCACGTGTAGTCCGGCTTGTCGTTTCGGGCGGGCGAGCTCATGAGGTGCAGGACTTCGGCCTCGGCGGTGCTGATCTTGAACAGCGTGGTGGCGGATCCGAGCTCGTGCTGTGCGGCCTTGGACAGTTCGGTGCGCGGCACGCCGGTTCGCACCCAACTCACCGGGCGCCAATGCTTGTACAACGCGCTCTCAGCGTGGAACTGATATGGACCTGTCACGACGCCGATGTCGAGGGTGCTCTGCCGCCTGTTCGGGCAGACGACGACATCGCCGTCGCGAATCTCGTGGACAAACCGGTAGAGCGTCCCCGCGCTCGACGGGATTTTGGCCTCCTCGAGTTCCGGCATTCGCTGGCCCACTTCGACCTTGAACGCCTCACGCGTCGGAGCGATCCCGGAGAGGTCGCCGATTTCCCAACCGATCCGAACCGCGCCGTCCTGGATCGGGTCGATGGTGGGCTGATCGTTGTGGATCCCCCATGTGGTGGTCATGATTCCTGAGCGTAGTGATCGCTCGTTCCTGAAGGTACTGATTTGCGCCGCCACCAGCCAGTCAGACAGTAGACGCCTGTTGCCCCAATCGCCGAGCAGCAATCATCGCGTCGGCTGCAGAGGGATTCGAGGGCAATGGGAGGGGCGCCCAATTCGGATCGGTGCCAGCATTCGCCCAGCCCACAGCGCGCTCCCAGCGCCGACCCTAGGATCGAAGGCATGGCCGGATTCTGGGGCAAGCGCAAACGCGAAGAAGAGCAGCAACTCCAGGCGCAGGACGCCGACCTGGCGAAGCGCGCCGGAACCGCCCTGGTCGCAGCCGACGAGCGCATCCGCGTGACCACCGACGAGCTCGCCTTCGCCGAGGCCGAGCTCGGCCCCGACGCCACCGCCGAGCTTCGTGAGGGGCTTACTGCGGTGCGTACTCACCTGGGCGAGGCCTTCCGGCTGAACCAGCTCAACCATGACGAGATCCCCGACACCCCCGAAGAGCTGCGCACCCGCAACGCCCGCATCGTGCAGCTGTGCGACTGGGCCGAAGACGTGCTCGACGAGCGCACCTCCGCCCTCGCCGAGAAGATCGCCCGCGCACGGCGCGCCCCCGAGATCATCGCCGGCGTGCGAGGGGATGTCGCACTCCTGCGCGCCCGCATCCCGCAGGCTCGCGACACCGTCGAACGCCTCGCCGCCCGCTACGCGCCCGAGGCGCTCGCCCAGGTGCAATCCAACCCTGCGGAGGCCGAGCAGCTGCTCGGATTCGCCGAGCACAGCGCCGGTGTCGCCGAACGGCGGCGGGAGGCCGGGCAGCGCGAGCAGGCGAACCTCGCGCTCGAGGCATCCGCTGAGTCGGTCCGCCGAGCGGCGGCCCTGCTCGATGCGGTCGAGAACTTCGAGGTCGAGGCGCTGAGGGCCGAGTCCACGCTGGCGGCGATCGTCGAGGACTCCCGCGGCGACATCGTCGTCGCGCTCAAGGAGCCGCACTCGCCCGGCGTCGAGAAGGCGGTCGCCGAACTGCAGTCGGCCCTGGCCTCGCTACCACCGGCTGGCGTGAACACCGACCCGTTCACCCACCTCGACCGGTTGCGTGAGGCGAACTCGGGGCTGGATGCCGCGATCGCCGCGGCCCGCGAGCGGGCGGCGCGTCCGATCCCGCCGCTCGAGCACGTGCGCCACGCCATCGACGACGCCGACCGGCAGCTCGCTGTCGCCCGTGACGTCATCGCCGGCCACCGTGGCTGGATCGGCGCCGACGCCCGCACCCGGCTGGCCGAGTCCGAGCGCATCCGGATCGACCTCGATCACTTCCTCGGCCGCTCGGCGGCGACGGCCACCGTGATCGACGAGGACCACCGCGAGCAGGCCATGGCGATGGCCCGCCGCGTCGCGTATCTCGCCGCCGAAGCCCTGCACCTCGCCCGACGCGACATCGACTCGTCGCGGCCGCAGGATCCCTGGGGCGGCGGCCCGGGCTGGGGCGGCGGCCGTCGCGGGGGCGGAGGCGACATGATGGGCGGCATCCTCGGCGGCCTCGTGATCGGGAGTGTGCTCGACGGCATCTTCGACTAGACCCGTGACGGCTACAGCCGCGAACTTGGTATGGAGCAGGGCCGGGTTCCCGGTCAGGGCCGACGTGATGCCCCCGAACTCGAGGTCCGCGACGCCGACTGGGCGAAGCGCGCTGGATGGGCGCTGATCTCCGTCGACGAGCGCATCCGCCTAACGGGGCCGGCCAATGTCGTCCTGGTTCAGGCGCCCTACCTCGACCGCCGGTTGCCACCGGAGTACAGTGAGATATCCTCGCAGAAGGGTACTCGTGTGATGATGGCGGACCTCGTCAATGCGTTCGCGACGATCGCCTTCGTGGGTGTGCTGGTGGGTTGCACACTCGCCGGCTCGACTTCATTTGGACTGCAGCAACGTGCTGGTTTGCTCGAACGCCGAGATCCGTCTATGGCCGAGGCGCTGCGGCGCGCCGATGCAATGAGCGACCTAGCCCCTTGCGGCGGCTTCGCCGGCATCGAGACGATGTCGCCGGTGTGCACGCCGAGCCGCCGTAGCTGGATCGACGGTGCGCGGATCCGTGCGGCCGACTCCGACCTGCGTGTGGAGCCGCTCGAGGAGTCGCTGCCAACCATGCCGGCGACGGTGGTTGCGCTCGCGAAGGGCAGACACGTCATCGCGAAGGGCGGGCACGTCATCGCGACGCCCCGCCGTCGGCAGTCGCCGACCGAGCCCACCGACCCCGCAGCACTTCAGGCTGAGCCCGCTCAGCGAGCGCTATAGCCCTCTTTCCCCTTGTCCTCCCTCCGCGGGACTACTCTTGTCGGTCTTCGAAGTCACGAGACCTCGGCCCGTTCACGATCGAAGGCGTCATCCTCTTCGAGGTGTTCGACGTCGTCTGTACCCTCTTCCGCCGTACCAATGAAGAAGTGGTGATTGGGCTGCTCTGCGAAGTACGCGCTCAACTCATCGCGTGCTTTGGCAAGGTTCTGGTAATAGTCGCGGAACGGCCGCGATGCCTCGTCGGCGTGTTCGGCGTCGCGCGGCACCGGGATGCGAATGTCGAAGTATCTGTCGCCGACATCTTCGCGGTTGGTCTGCATAAAGATCACGCGCCGCCACTGATCCCTCACAATGTTTAGCGTGACCGCCCACATCAAGTAAAACGGGTCAAAAACCGCGTTTTCCCCGGGCCGCAGCACGATGACTTCCTTCGTCGTCACCACCTGCTCCTGCCCTGGCATTAGCATGCAGAAGTCACCGATGTTCTTCGAGGTGCGCTCTGGGCAGATGAGATCCCAAGCCTTGAGCCCGGACGACTTGCCGCGCCAAAATTTCTCGGCGATGGCAAGCGGCACCCGATTGGTCGGGTTGATATTCACGAGTCCCGCACGGAGGTCGCTGACCTTGATGTACGGCACCGTGCCAACCCGTACGCTTTGGGTCGGAGAGCCGTGGCCGTTGCGGATCGTAAGCAGCCCTGCCTTCACCATTTCACCGATCGTCATAGACGTGAAGTCCTCGAAGATTGGGGTCTTCATCGCCTCGTCGAAGGCGTCGTCGAAGCGTCGGTCGTAGTACGTCGGAACGGCGCTTCGCATCGTCACATCCTCGGCCCTGACGAATCGAAGCGTCGGCGTCGAGTCACCCGCGCGAAGGGCCTCCATGTCAGTCCTCAACTGGTCATCGATGGCGTCCACGAACTCACCGGTCTCAGGGTCTGCCACCTGAACGCGCTGGCCGGTGGCGCGGTCAACGAGCGGCAACAGTCGGCCACCCTTGGTGAGACCACAGGTTGGCGCCGTTGAAACCATAACTTCGTCGTCACGGAACCACGAGGGCTTGTGAATCACGCTGCCACCTGCTCTGTCGTCGCCTGCTCAAGCTCTGGTTCGCCAACCTTTTCGAAGATGTAGAAGTTGGTCTTTGCGCGACAGAACTCCTCGAAGGCTTCCATCGCGATGTTCACCATGCCCCGCAGCTTCAGGCGGCCCTCGATCCACCCGGGCAGCCACCGGTAGCTGAATGAGAAGAAGTAGGTCTCGGGGAGCACAATGCCGACGCGGCCGCCGACCTGCAGCAGGCGGTAGGCGTGCTCGAGGAAGATTAGCCCGATCTCCAGCTCGGCGTATTCTGCCTTTTTCCCCGTCGCGGCCGCCTTCGAGATTGTGTACTTACCTGCTCGCGCGTCGGCCGCCGAGACCTTCAGGTTCTCGCCGAAGGGCGGATTGGTCATTACGACCGTGAACTTGCGCGCGATGCCGTCCGGCGTGTGCGTGCTGCCCAGCTCTTGCTGAAGGCGCGGGAATCCGCCGGTCCAGTTGTGGACCCGGACCGAATCGCCCTGCAAGACGTGAGTGGAACCGTCCCGGAAGGCGATCATGAGTGCCTTGGTGAGCTTCACTCCGATGCTGTCCATGTCGACGCCATAAAGGTTGTCGTTGGCGTACTTGACAATGTGATAAGCCTGCGCCTCATCCGGGAATTCATTCTCCTTGACCTGACGCAGCGCCTCGTGAAGGAATCCGCCGGTACCACATGCCGGGTCGATGACAGTATCTTCTGACGTGATCTCTAGCGCCATGACACACGGCCGGATGACCCGCTGCGGCGTTAGGAATTGACCCTCTCCCGACTTAAGCGCGCTCGCTCGGAAGACCTGGAAGGCCTTCGAGAGGACTTCCATATCGTCGCCCAGGATGCGGAACGGTGAGAGCTCTGCGACGACGCGGTAGAGCGTCGCGTCCGTGAGCTGGATCTCGTCCCGGTCGTCCTGATTAAAAACCCGGTTCTGCTGCCTAGCGAAGTAGTCCTTGAATTGCTTCCGGATGACCTCCGCCGTCTTCTGGATGCGGGTGTGCTCATCTCCATAGACGCGGAAGCGAACTGGCTCGTCTGCGTGAACCGGCAGAGAGAAGTAAGCATCGTTGTCCAGCTTTACGAGCATGACATGCAGCAGTTCTCGCAACTGGTCCTCGCGCCGTGTCGCACGCGAGTCCTGAACGACGACCGTCGCGACGAGACGCTTGAGTGCGGCGCTGAGCTCCACTTCCGTCGGGAGGCGGAGGGCGTTCCAGGTCAGCGGGGCCGACGGTGGTCGTGTGAGGTCGTCGTCGGGCTGTGGAAGCGGCGCACCCTCAACCTGGAGCCAATCGTTGGCGTGCTGCTTGTATATGGCAAGGCTGGCGCTCCCGTTCGTCCAGTATCCGAGCTTGGCCATCGGCTCCATCGAGAGGTATCGCATGAGCTGCTCCCGGCCAGCTTCGATGTCCGGTGCCTTGAATTCAAAGATCGCCTGTAGGGCGTACGACTGGCGACTGTCGTCGGCGAACGCAACGAGATCCGCTGAGCCTGCAATGCGGTACTTCTGACTACGCTCACGCTTAGATAGGTCATGCGGTGTTGCGGGGATAGGCCACTCAGGCTTCCACTGCAGCCGGCCGGAGGACCATCCGAGCGCATCGAGCTTGGCGATAACTTCCTGGCGGACAGTCTCTTCGGGCTTCACAGAACTCCAATCGAGAAACGAGTTGCCCGGAATCTATCACATGACCATGCCGCGCGAGAAAAGGAGCTGCTCTTTTTCGCCGAGCCCGATTGATCGCGTTCCTCCACGCCACCGGGTCCGTCGGACTCTCAATGAACCTGCCAAAGACTCGCCCAAGAGCATCTGTAAACGAAAATCCAATCGCTCGGGTCTTCTTGGCCCTGTGACGGCAAACCTCACAACGAGTAGCCGGGGATGTTTCGCTAGAGATCTACGATCGTCGGTGGTCACCGTCCGATGAGGACGACGGGGGACATGAGCCGGGGTTGAGGTTCGCCTTCCGCTTCTGATGGCTAGTACTGCTAGTGAGGAGCCGTGGATGGTGCTTGAGCCGACGACAAAATCCCGGCGCGCCGCAGTTCGCTATGCACTGTTAGGCGTGTGGTCAGCCACGCGGCGAGGATGACGATACCGAGCGACAACAGCGGTACAACTACCACGATGACGCGAACATGAAGCGGGCCAGGACAGGGCTCTAGCGTTGGGCGGGGTCCCGTCAGAGACGCTAATCTTCCAATTCGAACTCGGTGTAGACCTCTGCAAAGATCTGATGCACCTCGGCGTCTGTGGCGCCCATGCGAGTAGCGAGCGACATTAGGACATGCCTTGTAACGAATGCGCCTGCCTCGAGCTGCTTCGCCATCCGGGCTGCGAACACGCCGACATCGCCCCTTGATGCGTCTATGTGGTCTTGAAGAATTCCCTTGATTTGCTCGGCCCGGGCAGCGCGGTCGTCGTTGATGAAGCCGGTCACGATGCCCGCGTGCGCTCGGATCATCTCGCTTCGCTCTTCCGCGGCGATGAACATATGCGTCATGTTCTGATGTTGGCACCGACGGCCGACAATCCCCGAAATCGTGGCGCGGGGCCTCCATGGCGGCCAGGCTCGTTACATCGGCGCTCCGTCATGACTCGAAAGCAGAGATGACCCCGAGGAACGACGCCGCGGCCGCGGGATCTACCCCCGGGCGTCGCCCAGCGCGTCGGCCGATGGGTGCCGGCGCCCTCCCGCGAAGCTCACGAGCCCGTGACCGAGGAGCCCGCCCGTGCGGCGCGAACCTGACGCTGTCGCGGGATCGCATGGCGTCGGGCCGACGACTCCCGCCCAGAATGAATCCGAGTCACGGAAGGGCCGCCCATTCGCTCGGACGGCCCTCGCTGCTCCCCCACTTGGACTCGAACCAAGAACCTATCGGTTAACAGCCGATTGCTCTGCCAATTGAGCTATGGAGGATCGCTGTATCAGCACGGATACTCTAGCAACGGCGGAAGAGCACGAAGACGCAACCATGGAGTTGGCTCGTGAGCGCTACGAGGAGCGCAACTCGCCAGTGATCCGCTACGAGGTAGCGTCAATGCGTGAGCCTGATCGACGAAGACCTCCAGCTTGTGCTGGCGTACATCGCTGCCGCCAATCGAGCGGGCGCGGACCTCAGCACAGATAACCTGCGCGCATTCGCAGACAATCCCCGTCCTAGACCTGCGCTCAGCCGAACGCCGTTCAACCAGAACGCGGCGTCGTTCATACAAACCTTGTCGCAGTTCGTTGAAACGATTCGCGAGGCGGAGCACGTTGTCGACTACTTGACCCGAGTGGCCTGGATCGACATTACGGCCGCACGAGTCACCCTCACACCGTTGGGTCGTGCCGTCTTGGCAGCCGCTGAGCGACCCATTCCTGCCGATCCCTCCAATGAGCCTTTGACCGTCATCATCGACCCTCACGATCCGCTTTCATACGCAAGGATCTTCGACCTCATGACAGCCTACGGTAGAGGTCTTCTCGTCGACCCCTACCTGTCGCTCGATGGGCTCGCGGACCTCATCTCAATCTCGGAGGTCGACCGGGCGCTCACGAGTGATCGCAATCAGCGAAGGCGACTCGACCTCCTTGCACATGGTCTCGGCGCCGCCCAGACGCCGCCCGAAGTTCGGACCGTTGCTGCGGAACAGCTGCACGATAGGTTCTTCATTCCAGATGACGGACCGGTGTTCGTGCTGGGCTCGAGTCTAAATACGATCTCGAAGAGACCGGGTGTCGTGACGCCAGTTGCGGACCCGAATGCGGGCTCAGCAATCCGCGAAACCTATGCACGGATCTGGAACAGCAGTGAGCCTCTCAGACGCCGACCGATGGCAGAGGATCGTCGGAATGTCGGTTAGACCTGCTCTTGTGTTCCTCGATGGAGGCCACGGGTCTCCTTCTCCCCTCCTGTCGGCGGAGAAGAACGCCTAGTGGGTGAAGGAGCCGATCACCGCTAAGTGGCACGTGCGGCACCAAACGATGCCATTGCGACCTATCATGCAGCGAGTTCCACAGTGCGGGCAGTCAGGTTCCGTCTGCTCGAGCATGCTCAGCAACATAGCCTCAGTGGCGGAAGTGCCTGGCACGATCCGTTGGAACATGTGAGTGGATCGGTCTCGATTTCGCGCAGACGTGAGCTCCATACGCGGTTAGCGCTCCTAGCTAAGTCGCTCGCTCAAACAAGAAACCCCGGGAACCAGGGGGTTAATTGGGGGAGCGGGCGAGCGCTGAGGAGTTCCTCGGGCGAGCATCACCTGCCGGCGCCGTCCAGTGTTCGCGCTCATCGCGTGGAACTCGTCATCTTACGTCTGGCTACTCCTGCGGCCATTTGTGCACCGTCGTGGCGCGGCCGGTCCGCTGCGCTCGTTGCTCGTTCGGGTCGCGTCGGTGAGAGCACCGCTCCGCAGCGAGCGGGCAGATACTGCGACCGCCGCCGGGCGCACCGTGCTGCCGCTGCACGTCACCTCGTCGCGAGTGGCAGCGACGGTTCCGGGCAGGGCGGCCCGATAGGGTGAGGAGCCGTGGCTACCCATTCGCAGGTCGAGGCGTCGACCATCAGCGTCGGGGCGTTCTTCGCCGAGCGGCGTCTTATCGTTCCGGACTACCAGCGCAAGTACAGTTGGACGCCTGACGAGCAGATCGACGAGTTCTGGCGTGACCTGTCAACGGCCATCGGTCGGGGCGAGTATTTCCTCGGCCTGGTCATCCTCGCCGATGGGAAGGGTCGGACCGAGGTTGTAGACGGTCAGCAGCGCTTGGTCACCTTGACGATTCTCGCCAACGAGCTTCGCCTCATCGCCCTTCGGCTAGGCCGACGCCTCGTCGCCGAAAGCGTTCGGACCGATTTTCTCGATTCGATGGACTACGAGACCGAGGAACAGATTCCTCGGATTCTTCTCACAGACCCCGGCGACCACGCGGACCTCCGCGTTCTGCTGGCCGCCGATGGTGCCAGCGTGACGCCGATGCGAAACGGCTCGGCGATTCACGCTGCGCGCCTGGCGCTCGCATCAAGGCTCAGCGCGGACATCGACGGCCACGAGCAGCCAGCACTCCGAGTTGGGCAATGGACGGAGTTCTTGACCAAGTCGCTCACGTTCGCGGTGTTCACACACCCAGATCGCAACGCAGCGTTCCGCGTTTACGAGGTCGTGAATACCCGCGGCAAGGACCTCACTCCAACCGAGCTGATCAAGTCTCACCTCATTGGAAGCAGCGCTACCCGCGAGAGCACCTATCGCCGGTGGAGCGCCATCGAGTCACAGCTGGAATCTCTTGGTGCCGCCGAGCAGCTGACAACGTTTGTTCGACATGTCGTTACTCTCGAGCGGGGCTACGTGATCCCGCGGGAGTTGTATCAGGAGGTCTCGACCAACTACACGGGTCCGCTCGGCGTTGAGAAGCTTCTGGGTCTGCTTGAGCACTTCCTCCCGAGGTACTTGCAGATGATTGACCCGTCGGCGGATGTCGAGTCGTCTGAAGCGACCACGCGGAGCTTCGCTATTGCGGACGCGCTGTCTATCGCACGCTTCCGGCCTGTACTCCTCGTGGCTGCGTTCTCCGATAATCCTGACGGCAACCTCGTCGGACTGATGGACATCCTGATTCCGGCTGCCGTGACCGGACGCTTGGGTTCTGGCAGCTACGAAGCGCAGTTCGCTCGCGCAGCGCGTCGTTTGCACCAATCCGGTGACTGGTCCTCCGAGATGGCGCGGCTTGGGGAGCTAAAGCCTCCGCGAGATGAGTTCGAGCTGAGGCTGTCCCGGGGAATCAACAAGGCGCAGGCCCACGTTCTTCGGTCAGCGCGAGTCAAGGGAGATGCCCTACCCGACCTCGTCGGCTACCCGCACCAAGTTCGCCCTCGCAACGGTGAGGACTGGGTCGACTTCGATGGTGACCAGTACAAGGAAGTCGGCGGGCTGTTGGCGAACTGGGTGCTTTCGACGATCGAGCGGCGACCACAAGGGACGAGGACGCCTGAGGCGGTAGAGGCCAAGCTGCTTTCTACGCTGATCCCCGGTGAATCGATCTCGACCAACGACTTGCGCGATTGGACAGCACAACGCGTGAAGGCTGACAGCGCCGCAATGGCAACGGATGTTGCGGAGCTGTGGTATGGCGCTGCCTGAGGTCGAGGACCGCCTCCTAGAACGGCTCTCCTTACCGCAGCTTTCGGCAGAAACCCACCTGCGCGCCCTCGATGTCACCGTGCCGGAGGCTATGGACGATGTGGCTGCCATCGGGGTCGATACGAACATTCTCAAGGCCTTGAGGCGTGAACCGACTTTCGCGGACAGTCTCTTTGTGACGGTTCAAAGCACGGAGACGACGTTGATCGCACCGGGTCAGTGTGTAATCGAGTATTGGAATAATCACAAAGTCTTTGCGAGCGAGGACTGGAACACGTTCAAGAACGACCTCGCCAAACTGACCAAGCACCTCGACTCTGATGGCGTGGACGGTCACGACGAGGAGGCTGTGCGAGAAATCCAGCGCCTAGTCGGCGACTTGACTAGGGACCTCGAAGAGTCCCGCAATCCCGAGTATCTCAAGAAGTCGCAGGCATTGATGAGGCAGCTCCTCGATTCCGCAACCATGCCGATGGTCTCGAGGTCCCGCCTCGCGTCCCTCGCCGAGGTCCGACTCGCGAGCAAGACCCCTCCAGGATGGGCGGACGACAAGTCAAAATCGGCAGCCCTCGGTGACTTCTTCGGGTGGTGTGACTTTCTATTCGGGGTGCTATGCGCTGAGGATCCAAGAAAGCGCACAAAATTCCTCTTTGTCACCGACGACACTAAGCCGGACTGGCGAACCGGGGCGATGGGGCACCCGGCACTGATCGCCGAGTTCGATTGGGTCTGCGACGGCCAACTCTCAATCATCTCACTCCAGGACCTTCGCAAGCTGCTGGCGGCGGATGCTCGAACTAAACCGGCAACAGTCGACGCGGAAGCTGAGGAGTCGCCTCAGGGTGGGATCGGAGCCGGCCCAGCATCGACGAGCGAATCCGAGGAATCGACCCAGAGTGGAACCGAAGCGGCCCCTGCATCGCGGACTGAGGCTGAATCGTGATCGATGGCAAGCAGATTCGGGTCTACCTCGTCGACGGAACTCCCGGGGGCCTGCTTACTGCCGAGATCATGAACTGGACGGGCCACGTCGTCGCTGGGCCCCGCTCGGAACTTGCCGACTTGCTCTCGCGAGAAGAAGTCCGACGAACGGGCGTGTACGTCCTTCTCGGCGATGACCCTGAATCGCAAGCCCCGTCGGGCAAGGCCGTGTACATCGGCGAAGGTGACGACATCGGGGTGCGATTGCGACAGCACGCCCGACCGCACGAGGCCGGAGGCAAGGATTTTTGGGATCGGGTGGTCGTCTTGACATCGAAGGATGCAAACGTGACCAAAGCTCACGCCCGCTATCTGGAGTCCTCACTTATCAGAGCGGCCACCGATGCACGGCGTGCGAGTGTCCTTAATGGGACTGCGCCTGCCCCAATTCATCTTCCCGAAGCCGACGTCTCGGACATGGAGTACTACCTCAGTCAGCTCCAGATCGTGCTTCCCGTGCTGGGGATCACTGAGTTCCGGCCAACCAGAGCTCAACTTCGACCAGACGCGTCCCCCAGTGAGCCTGGTTCGCCCACCCAGCGGACCTCACCTACGTTCCGGTTCGAGATCACGCGACATGGTGTCGCTGCTCTCGCACAGGAGGTGGACGGAGAGTTCACGGTATTGGAGGGTTCGATAGCTCGGTCCGTCTGGGTAGGAACTGAACGCCACCCGGGATATCAGCAGCTTCACTCAGGGCTACTTAACGAGGGCGCCCTCCAGGTCGAGAAACATGGGTTGGCGCGCTTCACTCAGGACGTCGTCTTCTCGTCTCCATCCGCTGCGGCAACGGTTGTCGCTGGGCGGTCCGCGAACGGTCGTACCTCCTGGGTCGACACGTTGGCGGGTATCACCTTCGGTGAATGGCAGAGTCGCGGAATCGGGGACGACACTTCCCTGCCGCCGACAGAGGCTTTTACAGAACTGCAGGAGGATCTCACGTAGTCGGCATCAAGCTGTTTCCCGAGTCCGTTCGTGCATCCCCGACGCCCGGCGACGTGCGGGGAAGGGCCGCAGGCGGGAGGCTCCTGCTAATCCCGTGAATCTGCCAGACGCCTATTTCTGGCCTCCACACAAGAGTGAGGGCCAGGTCGGCATTTTGCGCACAGGTGACTTGGTAGATCTCTCGGGCACCTGCGACGATCTTGGCGTATGCGACGTCGGGCGCCCCCGGCGCGTGATTTGCCATCGACGCCATGCCCGGATTGCCGAGGCTGTCGATCAAAGCGGAATCTCGCTGAAATCCCCCCATGCGGATCTGGATTCCGGCGTTACGAGCGCGCCCAGCGCTTCTCGGTGCGTGGGAAGGTCGTTAATCCCCTGCCAGAACGCAAGCGCCGTGGTCATCGGATGGTCGATACCGTAGGCCGCAATGGCTGCTGCCGCGTCATCCTCGATTGTCCATCGTTCGTCGCTCACGAAATCGATGCTACGGGCGGCCCCCGACATCCCTCACCACGCAGGTGGTAGCTTGCACGAGCGCGCGATGGACGTTCTCGACCGCAGGCCGCAATCGATCGAATCGGCCGATCGGACTACCGCGGAATTGCGCGAGGTAGTAGATCTCCGATCCTTGCCGGACGATCTTGACCCCGCCGTAGGCGTGCCCCTGGGAATCTCGGAGTGTCCATATTCCGGGTGTCTTTTCATCGGCGTTGAGTAACGGGTGCCATTCAACGTTGAGTGATTGCTTGCTCACGGCTGGTTCCTTCCCTTCGCGAGCTGTGGCTTCCTGGTAGAGCGACCAGACGACCTCGGCACATAGGCGGAGCTCGTCGTGTGGGAAGAACCCGAGGAGGTTACGCGCGGTCTCCTCTGTGGCCCACGTGTCGGCGCGCAAGAGTGGTCTCGGTGGGTGGCCTGCTGTCACGGCGCGGATGATCGCGATGCGGCGGCCACCATCGAACTGGAGCCATGTGCCCGGTCCGGTTGCCCTGAGCTTGGGTTGCCAGTACCGCACGATTCGAACATACCTTCGAACACCCGGTTGGGTACAAGTTGCCCTGCCATCCTTCCCGGAGCGTTCAGCACACCGGACTCTCGTGTATCAAGACACCCGGGCCAGTTCGCCAGCTGATCGGCCAGTCGTTCGTGTTTTGATTTTCCCATGAGCTTGCCGGAGCAGAATCCCCGAAAGACCGTTCTCGAGCAAATGATCGGTGGCGCCATAAGCGCAATTCCGGGCATCGGTCCGGTGGTGTCCGGCGCCTACCTTGGGACAATCGCAGCCAGTGCTCGTGAGAAGGATGAGGAATGGCTCGCGATGGTCTCGGCCAGACTCAAGTTCGTCGAGCGTGAACTCGAGGCTCGCGGTGAAGCACTGGAAGTCGACGGCGAGTTCATAGGTCTTTTCAACAAGGCATTCCGGGAAGCCAGAGAGACGGGAGAGGCCGAGAAGCGACAGATACTCGCCGGAATCGTCGCCCACGCCGTTGACAGGCAGTCCTTCGACTGGGCATCGGACGAAGAATGGCTCGACTTGACCTTCGAGCTATCGCCGCGACATATCCACGTTATGAGCTTTTTTTACGATCCGGCGGACTGGATCAGATCAACTGGAGAAGACGTGGAACCACTATCCCGGAGAGGGGGCAACTTCGCGATAACCATCGACGATGTCATCCTCAAGTACCTAGCCCGAGGCGACGAGCGTCGTCGGGACAGGGTCGTTTCAACGATCAGAGACCTCGAACGGCGCGATTTGCTGGTGGTGCCACTTGGGAGCAACAGAAGCGCATACCCTGCACTTCAACCGCGAACTACGCCACGCGGCAATCAGCTGGTCGAGTTCCTCCGGAGGTGCGCGAGCGACGATTGATCCCGTTGGCAAGCAAACTCGCACGGGCGCCGAAAAAAATGTACGTCGGATACGGGCTAGCGAGCTGGCGCGCATGGCCCCGTCCGACCTCGCCAACCTCCAGACCCTCTGCACCTGGCATCACAAACGAAAGACATCACAAGAAGCACAAGCAGCACGTAAGCCACGCACCACACGACGACACCCGAGACACATCCGGGACTCCGCTGAGAGCCCCGGCACCCACCCCGTCCGTTCTGCCTCGTGGATGTGCTGTGAGAAATCCCCTGTACGGGGTCTGGGGAATCAGGGTACTGGGGGCGCTCAGGAGGCCGGCAGGCGCTCTGTACGCGGTTCGGTGAGTGTGTCGTGGTGATCTGGCCGTTGTGAGGCTGTGGCGGGCTCTGGCGGCGATATACGTTACAAGAGCCCTGTTCGTTAGAACGGTTTGGTGTCGGAGAAGCTGTCGTCGGGTTCTGGCCGCCGCCTGCCAATGATGTCGAGGACTTCGCGAGCGTATGCCTTGCGTCCTTGCTCGAAGTCTTCGCTTCCGGCGCTAACGATGACGCTGTGAGCTGATGCTGCGACTCGCGTGAGAACATCCTCCGCGCGGTCTGAAACGTCCGACATGTGGACAGCCTATGCCGCTGGAACTGGGCGTTGGTCTATTCGATCGCGACGCGCTTCAAGGTGTTCCCCCGCCCAGTCGGCAGCTCAATCTCTCGCACAAGAACGTGCTCACCCTGGTTCCAGCGAAGCCTGGCGTTTCGACTAGCCTCCAACGGCACCTGGACCCCGAACTGACGCGCCTCCTCGGGCGAAATGCGATCCCAAGCCAATGCAGTCAGTGCGTGAAGAGAGGGCGTCATCAATTCCACTGACACGTCAGTTGCCTCGTACGGACCGAGGTTGCTGAGCGCGAAGTGCATTGGTCCCCCGAGTACGTCGTGCGAATAGAGCTCGACATACTGGGAGACCTTGTTCGGTTGGGTATCTAGTCCGACGAAGGACACGGCGAGCGTAGTGCGGGTGGGCTCCGGCCCGGGCTCGCCGTACTTCTGCCGCATCCGGGTTTCGTGCCGGCTTCTCAGGAAGCGATACGCCCCGGCTATCTGCTTCCGCAAGGCAACGCCGATAGCGACCAGGATGGCCACAACGACACCGCCGACGATGGCTGATCCGAGCGGAGTCGATGCCCACAAGAAAAACGCAGTGATCGGGTCTTGGACTGTCTCCGCACCCTCGGCAATCATCACGTCGAAAGACCCGCGCACCTAGACGAAGAGTTGCTCAATGAGACCCTTGGCAACTGCGCCAGCGCCGGCGGCGATCGCGGCTTGCAGCGTCCCGCGCAACATCGCGAGTCCACGCTTCACGATCGATCGGTCCGGGTCAGGTTTGACGACCTCGCCGAGTACAGCGGCACTCGCCTCGCGCGCATTCTCACGCTCATCGGGGTCAAGGCCATGCGTAGCTTCGATCGCCTTCAGGGCGTCACCTACGGCTTGAGCGAGCTGCTCGTACCCAGGGCTTACCGGCTGCTGTTGGCTGATCTTTCCCTTGTCGAAGGCCACGTTTACGTGACTCCCGGACACGACGACCACAGGGCCGTTGAAGACCTGCGAAGACTCCGGACTCACCGGAGCCACGGGTGGGGTCGCGGAGTATGACACTGCGAGATGACTCATTGATGAGGACATCGGGGCTTGGTTGATCTTTACATTGGTCACGTAGACGGTTCTCGTCCCACCGGCGCCCCGCGGGTCAGGTATCTCGATCTCATCGCCGTCGTAGACAGGCGCGTCGATGTCAAAGTACGCCTTGCTGCCCTGCACCTGCGCTTCAAGCTCGTGACGCTCTTCGTCCTCCTGGCCGCGCTGATGCACGACCACGACGTTCGTCGTTCCGAACGATCTCCCCATGGTTGCAATGAAGCCGCCGTGTGCCATGTGCCCCTCCCCGAGCGTTGATGACTGCCACGAATGTAGCAACCCGGGTCGCAGTACTGCACGTGTATTGCACGCGAGACTGCGGACGTGCAACAACCCCCGGTAAGCCGGGGGTTTTCTTGTGGGCGATACTGGGATCGAACCAGTGACCTCTTCCGTGTCAGGGAAGCGCGCTACCGCTGCGCCAATCGCCCAAGTCGAGAACGGCGTTCTCAGGCTTGGAGGTGGATACGGGATTCGAACCCGTGTATACGGCTTTGCAGGCCGCTGCCTCGCCTCTCGGCCAATCCACCGTGTCTGGGTTCACCACTAAAGAACAGAAGGGGCTTTCGCCCCTGCTGATCAGAGCGGATGACGAGACTCGAACTCGCGACCCTCACCTTGGCAAGGTGATGCGCTACCAACTGCGCCACATCCGCGTTGCACGTGCCGTGCTCGACTCACCCTACCGGAGGCATCGATGGAAGTTTTACCACCCGCGTAGAGCCCCTAGCGCACGGGCTCGGGTGAGCGTCTCTGGCTCGAGAACTCGAATGTTCTCGAAGGGGGATTGTGTTAGATCTCAATGCGGTAATGGGATGCGACGATGGACCGTGCGCGCGGCATAGACTCCCCAACATATGGACGAGTCGGCCGCCCTCGACACGACCGCGGCGCGCGCCGTCGAGACGGCTGACCGCGACCGCGTGCTGTGGTCGGATGCCGACCGGGAGTGGGCGAGCCGAGCGGCGGCGACGATCGTAGGGGAGCGGGCGAGCGCGGAGGAGTTCCTCGGGCGGCGGGCGCAGCTCGTGCTCGAGCGGATCGGGACGCGGCAGCCGGCCGTGACACGGACGGTGCGCGGCATCCGATGGCGGCCGTGGGTGGGCGTCGTGACCGTGCTCGGGGCGTTCGTGTTCGGCGTGCTCATCGACCGCATCGGCGGCGGGTCGAGCATCAACCTGCTCGCGCCGCCCGTGTTCGCGCTCGTCGCGTGGAACCTGGTCGTGTACGTCTGGCTGCTCGTGCGGCCGCTGGTGCTCGGGCGCGGCGCGGCCGGTCCGGTGCGGTCACTGCTCATCCGGGTCGCGTCGGTGAGAGCACCGCTGCAAAGCGAACCGACGGATGCCGCGACCGCCGCCCGGCGCACCGTGCTCGCCGCCCTTCCGCGCGAGTGGGCCCGCGTCGCCGCGCCGCTCTACGGAGCGCGCGCCGCGCGCGTGCTGCACCTCGCCGCCGCGGCGACCGCGCTCGGCGTGATCGCCGGCCTCTACCTGCGCGGGCTCGCCTTCGAGTACCGCGCGTCGTGGGAGAGCACGTTCCTCGGCGCCGAGCAGGTGCACGCGCTGCTGAGCGTGACGCTCGCGCCGGGCTCGTGGATCATCGGCATCCCGGTGCCCGACCTCGCCGCGATCGAGGCGATCCGCGCGCCCGCGAGCGAGAACGCCGCGACGTGGATGCACCTCATGGCCGGCACGGTCGCCATCGTCGTCATCGTGCCGCGGCTCGTGCTCGCGCTCGTCGCCGGGCTGGTCGAGCGGCGCCGCGCGAAGCGCGTGCAGCTGCCCCTCGACGAGCCGTACTACCGCCGGCTCATCGCCGGGTGGGTGGGCGAAGCGACGCGCGTGCGCGTCATCCCGTACAGCTACACCCTCACGCCCGAGGCGCGGGTGGGGCTCGAGGCGATCCTCGCGCGGGCGTACGGCAACGCCGTTGCGGTGATCGACGAGCCTGTTGGGTGGGGTGATGACGAGTGGTTGAGTCCGGGGGCGGATGCCGCGGGCGGCGGGTCTGAGGTTCGCGTTGCGTTGTTCGGGCTCACGGCGACGCCGGAGGAGGATGCGCATGGGGCGTTCCTGAAGGAGCTCGGGTCGGGGAGCGGGCGGGGCGGGGCATCCGGTAGCGGGTCGGTGCTCGTGGATGAGTCGGGGTTCCTGGCGCGGTGGGGTGAGGATGCGCAGAGGTGTGAGGAGCGGCGGGCGGCGTGGCGTGAGTTGATCGAGGGGCACGGCGGGCGTGCGGTGTTCGTGGATCTCGGTGAGCCCGACCTGGCGGCGGCGGAGGCCGAGCTCGGGGATGCGGCATCCGTTCATGACAGCGACGGGAGGCGGGGAGGATGAGCGGGGGCGAGGTCTCGCGGTCGTCGAGTAGCGCCGCCGAAGGCGACGCGTATCGAGACGCGGGTCGGGGTCTCGATACGGCTGCTTCGCTGCCTACTCGACCACCGGACGGGCTCGACGCCGGGGCCGTGTCGCTGTCGCTCATCTCGCACACGAACGCGGGCAAGACGACGCTCGCGCGCACGCTCCTCGGACGCGACGTCGGCGAGGTGCGCGACGCCCCGCACGTCACCGCCGAGGCGACGCCGTACCCGCTCGTGCAGACGACCGACGGTGACCTGCTCACGCTGTGGGACACCCCGGGTTTCGGCGACAGCGTGCGGCTCGCGCGACGACTGCGGCAGGACCGTAACCCCATCGGCTGGTTCCTCTCGCAGGTGTGGGACCGCTACCAGGACCGCGCGCTGTGGCTCAGCCAGCTCGCGGTGCGCAATGTCGCCGAGCAGGCCGACGTGGTGCTCTACCTCGTGAACGCGGCCGAGGCGCCCGCCGACGCCGGCTACCTCGCGCCCGAGCTCGAGGTGCTCGAGTGGGTCGGCAAGCCCGTGCTCGTGCTGCTCAACCAGACGGGTCCGCCGCGCGACCGCTCGGCCGAAGCAGCGGATGCCGCGCGCTGGCGCGCCGCGCTCGCCGACTCCGGCCACGTGCGCGAGGTGCTCGCGTTCGACGCGTTCGCCCGCTGCTGGGTGCAGGAGTTCACGCTGTTCCGGGCGATCGAACCGCTGGTGCCGGATGCCTCGCGGCCGGCCTTCGCGCGGCTGTCCAACGCGTGGCGCGACCTTCGCCTCGACGAGTTCGACCAAGCGATGGTCGCGCTCGCGGGGCCGATCGCGCGCGCCGCCGTCGATCGCGTGACTCTGCCGACGGAACCGCTCGGCAAGAAGGTCACCGGGTCGCTCGGCCTGCCGAGTCCGGCGCGCCAGCAGGCCCGAGCGGATGCCGCGGAGGAGCTCTCCTCGCGCCTCGAGGCGGATCTGCGGCAGAGCATGGAGCGACTCATCGCCATCCATCGGCTCGAGGGACGCGCCGCGGACGAGGTGCTCGAGCGGGTGGCGGGCGACATCCGCATGGATGCGCCGCTCGACGAGACCCGCACCGCCGCGCTCGGCGGTGTCGTCTCGGGGGCGTTGACGGGGCTCGGTGCCGACCTGCTCGCCGGCGGGCTCACGTTCGGCGCCGGCATGGTCGCGGGCGCGATCATCGGCGCACTCGGCGGCGCTGGCGTCGCGCGCGGCGTCAACGTCGTGCGCGGGCGGAGCGAGTCGAGCCTGCGCTGGGAGGAGGCGTTCCTCGACGGGCTCGTGACCTCGGCGCTGCTTCGCTACCTCGCCGTCGCGCACTACGGCCGCGGCCGCGGCGCCTGGCGGCAGGGCGAGTACCCGCCGCACTGGCGTCCGATGGTCGTCGATGCGGTGGTCGCGGAGGGAGATCGACTCGCGGTGATCTGGTCGCGCCGGAGCGAGGGCGAGGATGCGCTGCAGCGCGAGCTCGAGGAACTCCTCGGCGAGATGGCGCTTGGGCTCCTCGACGAGCTCTACCCGGGCGCGCTCGACGACGATCGAAGCTGATCGACTCCTACGGATCCCGCGACAGCGTGCAGCTCACGGTGTACGTGCCGTTCGAGATCGTGTCGTACACCGCGATGGCCGTCGTGCGCTTGCGCTCGGCCGGCTCGTTCGGGCTCAGGCCCGCGATCGGGTACGAGGTCACGCCGTGCGCCCCGCCGAGGGTGTCGGGGTCCTCGATCACGAAGTCGAGCGTCTGGGTGAAGGCGACCGACTTGCTCGGCCAGCCGCGCTGCACGACCTCGAAGAAGATCTTGTCGCCGATGCCGGGCCAGTCCTCGCCGGTGTCGGCGTCGTCCCACACCGTGTGGATGAGCTTCTCGCCGTCCATCCACATGTCGAGCTCGGGCTCGTCGGCGCCCGGCCAGTCGGGTCCGGTCTCGTTGTTCACGTGCACCGTGAAGCCCTTGTCGAGTCGCAGGTAGGTGACCGGGGTCGCCCAGCGGATCACCTGTCCGATGTCCGAATCGTCGTCGCGTCGCACGGTCACGAAGATCTCGTCGTCGGCGTTCGCCGTGAAGGCGAACTCGAGCTTCGAGGAACCCGAGTCGCCACCGAGCGGGCTGCCCGCGGCATCCGACGCCTCGAGCGTGCCCGAGCCCTGCGGCTGCCGCAGGCTCACGCTCTCCTGGCGCGACTCGCCCATCAGCGTCGCGACCGGATGCACCCGGAACCACGCGATGTCGTCGTCGCCGAGTCGCTGGTTCGGCGGGAACGGCACGGTGACGTCCTCGTGGGGCGGCAGCGCGATCGCGGTGGCCTGCGAATCGCCCATGTGCTCGAGCACGATGAGCACGCCACTTCCGGGATCGCCGTCCTTCGTGCGCATCGACACCAATAGCGGTGACCGGTTCACGTAGGTCGAGCCCTCGTCATCGATGCTGCCGCCGAACTCGCGGTAGGCGGGCTTCACGACATCCGGGACATCCGACACCGAGAGCTGGTCGAGGCGTGTGAGCGGCCGGGAGATGTCGGTCGCGGCGTAGACCTCGACGACGAGCGACGCGCTGTGATGGAACGTGTAGGTGCCGGCCCGCGGGATCCACGCCCACGATCGGCCGCCCTCGACCCCGAGGGCAGGCAGCACGTAGTAGGCGAGCGAGGTGCTCGGCTGGCCCGGGCCCGACGTGCCGGCGACCGGCCCGTTCGCATCGATGTCGACCGCCGACGTCGGCTGGCAGTGGTCGTCGCGCCGCTGGATGATCGCTTCGAGCGCATAGTGATCCGACGTGTCGCGATGCCCGATGCGCATGTGGTGCGCGACGAGGTCGACGCCGTCGATCGTCTTGAACCGGCAGATGTAGTCGAGCCGCTGTTCGGCCTGGGTCTCACGGTTGCGGTTCGTGAGGCCGTGGTCGAGATCCTCGGATGCCCCGGGCGGCCGCATCTCGATCCAGCTGTCGGCGAACAGCTCGCCGAACGGCTCGCCGGCGGTGTCGAACACGTCGAACCACTCGTTGCTCGTCGCGTCGAGGTCGCCGCGGATGTTGAGGTCGCCCGCCACGATCACGTTCTGCCAGTCATTCGGCGACGGCCCGAGCACCTCGGCCACGAGCTCGCGGATTTCGGCGAGCTGCGACTTGCGGATGTCGCGATACTGCTCCTCCGTGTCGTACGCGGCCTGCAGGTGCGTGAACACCAGCGTCGTGTGCTCGGCCGGGCGGTTGACCTGCACCAGCACGGCCGCCTTCGACGCCCAGCTGTCGGAGCCCGCGTCATCCGCGTAGAAGCGCTCGCGCCGGTCGCCGCCACCAGGCAGGGTCACGAAGGGCAGTTGCGAGAACACCATGAGCCCGGCGTCCTCCTCGAGGTCGCCCTCGTGCACCGACTCGATCACGTGCGGCCACTCGGGCTTCAGCAGGTTGATGAGCACGTCGCGGGCGTCCTCGCTGAAGACCTCGTTGAGCGCCAGCACGTCGGGCCGCTCGGCGGGCTTGATCTTGAGCAGGTCGTTCGCCACGGCCTCGGCCTGCGCGATCGAGTCGGCGGCACCGCCCGGGATCAGTCCGGCGATGCCGGCCGGCACGCTGACCGTGCCCGCGCCCACGCCGGCGATGACCGGCAGGAGCTGCACGTTGAACGTCATCAAACGGAGCGGCTGCATCGCACGCCCCCTTCCCCCTCAGGACGGACGGCGTCAGCGTACTCCTGTCGGGCCGCGCCCTCCACGGCGCCGGCGCTTACCGATGCAGGTGCGCCGACTCCCCCGTGACGCCGGCGATGTCCTTCTCCGTCGTGTGCAGCAGGCGCTCGCTCAGGTTGCGCAGCGCGCGCGACACGGCGAGCTCGTCGCCGATCTCGTGCACGCTCGGGTCGAGCGGATTGCGCTGCGCCTGGCCCACGCCGGTCACCTCCTGGCCTGCGGGCGTGCGGACGCTGACGTGCGCCAGCGTGGTGTCCTCGTCGAATTCGTCGATGTCGACGGTGATGTCCCAGTGCTTCGTCGCAGACATGGAACTCACCACCCTCCCCGGTCTGGTTCCACGCTCAGCGTACGCGCGTGCGGGGTGGGCGGCGAGGGCCGAAATGCTCTGCCGAATGACCTACACGACGATCGCGACCGCGAACCCGTCCCACCCCTTCGAACCGACGGTCTGCAGGGCCGTGGCATCCACCCGAGGGTCGCTTCGGAGGAGCTCGAGCGCCCGCCGGCTGCCGATCACCATGGGGTCGTCGGTGTCGCGAACGGCGATCTCGCCGGCGCGCACGACGTTGTCGACGACGATGACGGTGCCCGGATGCCCCAGCCGGATCGCCCAGTCCACGTAGAGCGCGCTCGACTCCTTGTCGGCATCGATGAACACCAGGTCGAACGGCTCGTCACCGCGCTCGGCGATGCGCGGCAGCGAGTCCGCGGCACGCCCGACGAAGATCTCGACCTTGTCCGACACCCCGGCGCGCTCGAGGTTGGCGCGAGCCACCTCGGCATGCAGCTGCTCGAGCTCGAGCGTCACCACGCTTCCATCGTGAGGGATGCCGCGGGCGAGCCAGATGGTCGAGTATCCGCCGAGCGTGCCGATCTCGAGCACACGGCGAGCCCGGGTCATCCGCGCCAGCAGGTGCAGCAGCTTGCCGGTGAGCGGCGTGACGTCGATCGGAGGAAGGCCCGCCGCGAGCGCATCGGCATGCGCCTCGGTCAGCGTGGGGTCGTCGTCGAGCAGCGTCGCGGCGAGGTATTCGTCGACGACGCGCCAGGACTCGCGAGTGGACTCGGTCATGGGGTCAGACTCCTCCTCGCGTCGTCGTCCCGTCAACGATGACCTGCGGCAGTCGAGCGCCACAACGCCACAACGCCACGACGCCACGCGACGACCGCGGGCGACACACTGCTTGACCGCAGCTGCCGCGCGGGCGAGGATGGACGCGACCGGTTGGGAAATCGCTTTCCCGACCGCCTCACGCGGCGAGCACGGACGCTGCACCCACCACAGAGCACCACCACGCATCACGATCGAAGGAGATCCAGTGGGTCCAGACGTCCGACATGGCCGCGCGCGGCCGATCATCGCCGCGCTCACCGGCGCCGCACTCGTTGCGGGCGCCGCGCTCACCGCCTCACCCGCCGCGGCGGCCGAGCCCGCGGCATCCGTCGACTACAGCTTCGACTTCGGGGGACCGAGCACGCCGGTCGTGCCGGGCTGGCTCGGCATCAACCCCGGCACCACCTACAACGCGACCCGCGGCTACGGCTTCACGGTCGCGCCGCCTACCGCCGGGTTCCGCGACCGCGGCGGCGACAACACCGTCGGCCGCGACTTCACCATCGCGAACAACCAGGCCTTCGCGGTCGACGTGCCGAACGGCACCTACGAGGTCACGACGTGGGCCGGCGACCTCATCGCGGGCAACGGCACGAACTTCGACATCGAGGGCACGGCGTACGCGGGTCCGCGCACGAGCACTGGCGTCATCCACGAGGCGTACTTCCCAGCCGTCGCGGTCGCCGACGGGCAGCTGAACATCCGCGTCACGGGCGGCGATGGGCGCGTCAACGGTATCCGGGTGCAGACCCCGCTGCCTGCGCCGGCCGGCCTGCAAGCCACCGACATCGACGCGGTGAACGAGACCATCGAGCTCGGCTGGCAGCCGGTGGCGGATGCCACGGGCTACGCGATCTTCCGTTCGGCACCGGGCGGCGAGCTCGCCGAGATCGGCCGGGTGGCGGATGCCGCGACGACGAGCTTCACCGACACGGGCGTGGCCCTCGGCGAGAGCTACGACTACGCCGTGGCGACCGTGAAGGACGCACGCGTGTCGAAGCCGGGCGAGCGGTTCGCGGCATCCGTCGTCGACCCCGACGTGGCGAAGCCCGTGACCCCGACCGGCATCGCAACCGCCGCGATCGACCGCAACAGCGTCACGCTGAGCTGGACCGACGCGGGCGACGCCGTGCAGTGGAAGGTGTACCGCTCGGTGCGGGCCGACCTGCCGTTCGAGCAGATCGCCACCACGACCGAGCCGACGTTCACCGACACCGACGTGCTCACCACGCGGCCGTATCTGTACCAGCTCGTGGCGCTGAACGCGGGCGGGGCGTCCGCGGCATCCGAGACCTATGTGACCGCGGTGGCGACGACGCTCGTGCGCCAGGCGGAGTACCTGGACCGCGCCCCCGTGGCCGTGAAGACCGACGAGGGCGTGTACCTCGGCTGGCGCCTGCTCGGCCTCGACCCGCGCGACCTCGGGTTCAATGTCTACCGCGACGGCGAGAAGGTCAACGACGAGCCGATCACGGGCGCGACGAACCTCGTCGACGACGAGGGCACGACCGAGTCGACCTACCTCATCACCGCGCTCCAGGGCGATCGCGAGATCACCGTCGCCGATGACGTGACCGTGTGGGACCAGCAGTACCTCGACATCCCGCTGGACAAGCCGGCACCGGCGACGCTGCCCGACGGCCAGACGGTCACGTACTGGCCGGGCGACGGCACGGTCGGCGACGTCGACGGCGACGGCGAGTACGAGCTCGTGTTCCTGTGGAACCCGTCGATCTCGAAGGACAACTCGCAGTCGGGCTACACCGGCAAGGTCTACGCCGAGGCGGTCGAGTTCGACGGCACGAGCCTGTGGCGCATCGACCTGGGCGTGAACATCCGCGCCGGCGCGCACTACACGCAGCTCGAGGTGTTCGACTTCGACGGTGACGGGCGCTCGGAGGTCGCCTTCAAGACGGCCGACGGCACGGTCGACGCCGCCGGCACCGTGATCGGCAACCCGAACGCCGACTACCGCAACTCGAGCGGCTACATCCTGAGCGGGCCCGAGTACCTCACGGTCTTCGATGGCACGACTGGTGCGGCGATCGACACGGTCGACTACAAGCCCGGCCGCGGGTCGGTCGGCGCCTGGGGCGACACGTACGGCAACCGCGTCGACCGCTTCCTCGCGGGCGTCGCGTACCTCGACGGCGAGCACCCCTCGCTCGTCACCAGCCGCGGCTACTACACGCGCACCGTGATCGTGGCGTGGGACCTCGTCGACGGGCAGCTCGTCGAGCGCTGGACCTTCGACTCGAACCAGGCCGGATCGACCTACGAGGGCCAGGGCAACCACCAGTTCGTGCCCGCCGACGTCGACCGCGACGGCCTCGACGAGATCGTGTTCGGCTCGATGACCATCGACGACGACGGCACGCCGCTCTACAACACGCGCCTCCTGCACGGCGACGCGCTGCACGTGGGCGACTTCGTCACCGACCGCGCGGGCCTCGAGGTCTACGCGGTGCACGAGACGCCGAGCGGCAACGGCGGCAAGATCGCGACGATGCGCGACGCCGAGACCGGCGAGATCCTCTGGTCGAACTCGGGCAGCAAGGACACCGGACGCGGCACCGCCGCCGACATCGACCCGTCGCACCCGGGCGCCGAGGCGTGGAACATCGGCGGCGACTACGCGTGGAACTCGCCGGTCGGCACGCTCAACGCGGCATCCGGCGAGGTGCTCTCGACCGACATCCCGGCGGCGAACTTCGTCACCTGGTGGGACGGCGACCTCACCCGCGAGATCACCGATCACGACTACTCCGAGGCGAACGCGTCTGGCGTGCCGACGATCTCGAAGTGGAACCCCGCGACGAAGTCGGAGGACCTGCTCCTGCGTCTCGACGGCACGCTGACGAACAACACCACGAAGGGCAACCCCGTGATCCAGGCCGACCTGTTCGGCGACTGGCGCGAAGAGCTCGCCGTGCGCACGGCCGACGGCAACGCCATCCGCATCTACACGACGACGGATGCCACGGACGCGCGCATCCCGACGCTGATGCACGACTCGCAATACCGCGTCGGCGTCGCCGGGCAGAACTCGGCGTACAACCAGCCGCCGAACCCGTCGTACTTCATCGGCGCGGACATGGCGGAGCCGCCCGCGGCCTCCATCGCCTACGTGGGTGCGCCCGGCCTCGACGAGACGGCGCCGGTGATCTCGGGCCTGCCGTCGGGCACGGTCGTGTCGGATGCCCCGCTGCAGCTCGGCATCGCGATCGAAGATGCCGAGAGCGGCATACGCTCGCAGTTGGTGACGATCGGCGGTGTCGCGGTCGACGCCGCGGGCCTCGTGGACCTCGCCGGGCTCGGCATCGCGGGCGACGTCACGGTCGAGGTGACCGGGACGAACCACGCCGGGCTGACCTCGACGGCGTCGTCGCAGCTCCTCGTGGTTCCGGCGTCGTCGGCGACGACCGCGCCCGGCACGGGCACGCTCTCGAACACGAGCGGCTGGGAGTACGGCCTGCACGACGGCAACTACGACGTGGTCATGAACCTGTGGTGGGGCACGCCGGGCACGATCTTCCGGCTCTACGAGAACGGCGCGCTCGTGTCGACGCGCGTGCTGGACGACACGGCCGGCCTGTCGCAGACCTCGGGCGTCTCGTTCGAGGGCAAGCCCAACGGCACCTACGTCTACACGGGCGAGCTGATCAACGCGAACGGAACGACGGCCACCACGTCGACGACGGTCAAGGTGACGGATGCCGCGCCGGGCGCGCCCGTCGTCAGCACCGATCAGAAGAAGGGCGCGTCGTCGTTCACCGCGACCGCGAACCTGTGGTGGGGCACGAACGCGACGTCGTACCGGATCGAGCTCGACGGCGTCGTGGTCGGGTCGGGGTCGCTGACGGCGGCCACGCCGGGCGCGCAGGCGGCGTCGGTCAAGCTCAGCGGCGTGGCATCCGGTGAGCACACGCTCGTCGCGGTGTTCGCGAACGCGAACGGCGAGACGGCGTCGAAGCCGGTGAAGGTGATTGTTAAGTAGGTTCGCTGGATCGCGACTGCGGTCGCGGCGAGGGGCCGGGCGCTGGTGCGCTCGGCCCCTCGTGCGTCTCGTGCGCGGATGCGGTGCCGACGTTCCGAAGTTCCGGAGTGGCGGAGTGGCGGAGTCGCGGAGTTTCGAAGTGCCGAAGTGCCGAAGTGCCGAAGTGCCGACGTGGCGGAGTGGCCGAGTGGCTACGGCTCGGGCGGCTCCTGTAGCGCGCGCACCTCGATGGGCGTCTGCACCGCTCGCGACGCCTGGGTCGCCCACTCGATCGCCGCAGCCTCGTCGGGCGCCTCGATCACCCAGAAGCCGCCGACGTAGGCGGGCGCCTCGACGAACGGCTCGTCGAGCACGCGCGGCTCGCCCGACGACGTGTCGACGGTCTTCGCGGTCGACGGCGGGTGCAGGCCACCCGCGAAGAGCCACGCGCCCGAGTCCTTGAGCGCGGTGTTGAAGGCCTCGACGGCGGCCATGACCGCAGCGAGCGCCTCGGGGTCGAACTCCTGCATGGACTCCATCGTCGGCTCGGTCGCCGTGTCGTGGGGCATGGTCAGGAAGTACTGGGTCATTGCTCAGCCTCTCGTCCGGGGACGCCGTAGAGCCGCCCTCACTCCGACGTCGAACGGGAGGTCGTGCAGATCGACATCCAGCCTCGATTCGAGTGGTGATGGTCTCAGTAGGTGCCGGCCGGAACCTGGGTAGTGGGCGGCGCGAATATCCGTATGGCACGCGGATTCGCCGAGACGGCTTCGAGAGGAGTGTGGTGTGCAGCGGGAATCCGCCCGCACAGGACTCACTCGAAGGGAGGTGCACGAATGTTCGCCACCATGCTCATGCTCGGACTCCTCGCCGCCACCGCGATCGCCTCGGCCGTCGTCCAGTTCGGCCGCGACGGGTACCGCCGCACGCCCACGATCTCCCGGTAAGGCACCCCGCCCACCGATGGGTTCGGAAGATAGGGCGATCGCCCGATCCGAACCGACCACCTCAGCGAAGAACCTGAATGCAGACGGCGACCTCCGCCCTCGCACATCGAATGGAATGATCATGAACCTCGCAGCCGGCTACATCGCCCAGACGCTGCAGACCCACGACGAGCTCGTCGCCGCCCGCGTGAACGAGCACCGCCGCAACGCCGCCGACCGCCGCGCCGACCGTGCCGAGCGCGCAGTGCGCGCCCACCGTCCCGGCCTGCTGCAGCAGCTCGCCCAGCTGTGGCACGACGGTCGCACCTCCACGCCGATCCGGCCCGCCCACTGACCCATCGTCAGTGCGGCGCGGCCGCGCGGGGCGCAACCCCGTGCGGCTGATCGCCTCGCGGGTTACGGTGGGCGCATCGACCGAGGAGGCGACATGAGCGACACCTCGGGCCGCGACGGCGGCCCCGTCCCGAACCCGCCCGACGAGCGGAAGTTCGCCGACAGTGCGAGCGAGCAGGCGCGCCTGAAGGCCGAGCACGACCGCGAGCTCGGCGTCGACCCGTTCTGGGAGGGCGCGAACATCACCGAGAGCGACGGCCCCGACCTCGAGGCCGGCGACGACCTCGACCTCGGCGGCGGTCACCGCACGCCGCGCGACTGAGCGCGCGCGAACACTTCGATTCCGTTCCCCACACAAGCGTCGGTCACGCCTCCATGCGACGCGTGACCGTATCCTCATCGAAGGCGCGGCGACGAGCACCGCGCCTTCAGCGTGCCGGCCGACAACGTCCGGCGCAGGAGAGGACCGGAATGGTTCGTGAACGGATGCCGCGCGACCCTGCTGAGCTCGTGCTCGCACCGCTCGTGGCTGGCGGGTCGGCCTCGATCGCCGTGGTCGTACCCATGGTCGTTCGGAGTTCGGGTGGACCGAGCGTGCAGTACGACTACGTGAGCGCACAGCTCGCCGGCGCGATCGTGTTCGTCGTCGCTGCGCTGCTCGCGCTCGTCGTCTACGGCCTCGGCCTGCCGTGGCTTCCCCACGTCGTCCTCGCGGGAATCACCGCCTGCGCGGTAGCCGCCGCCATGTTCGTGATTGGACGCTCGAGCGACGCCTTGACCCTCGGCGCGCTCGTCGCGGCGCAAGCGATGTTCCTCAGCCTGTTATCGGCGATTGCCGTTCGTCGTGGTTCGAGTCGTCCACGCAGGAGGAGATCCGCGCCGCGCATTCCGCTCGCAGTCGTCGCCGTACTCGCCGGGCTGGTCGTGGAAATGATCGCCGCCGTCCAGTCCGCGGTCGTGGTCGCGATCGACCCGCCGCCCCTCGGCGCCCTCCAGGTCGTGTCCGGTTCGGTGATCTGGGCGATTCCGGGTGCGCTCGCAACGGCGTCGTCGGTCGTGGTCGTGTTGCTCGTCGACCGCTCGCGTGCGCCGCGAGCTGTTCCGGCGATCATCGTCGGGCTGCTGACACCGCTGCTCGTGCCATACCCGTTCCTCGTGATCAGCGGAATCGGCGATGTCCGCGAGAACCTGGCGTGGTGCGCGCTCATCGGAGCCTCGGTGGGCCTCCTCCTCTTCCTCTCGCATCGGCGCGTGGCGGCCGAGCCGGCCGGCCATGACGATCACCTCGGCGCAGTCGGGGTCGGCGAACCGGCCTGATCTTCGGGAGCCGATGCTTCAAGCTCCGGCGCCGGCTCGATGCGATCCGCGAAGTAGAACCGTGAGAGGCGCACCCGCAGCCGCTCGGCGAGCGTGAGCGCGCCGCGCGCGTTCGGGCGGAGCTGCGCGGGGCGCGGGGCATCCGTCACCGCGACGCGGGCGCGCTCGGACTCGCTCAGGAGCTGGTGCACCTCGACGTACTCGCCGCCCGGAAGGCGGACGATGCGGCCGGTCTCGAAGCCGTGCAGAAGGGCGTCGCGGTCCTTGCGCTGGAGGCCCAGGCAGAGGCGCCGAGCGACCGAGAACGCGATGATCGGGCCGAGCAGGAGCGCGGCCTGCTGCCCGGTGATCACGGTCTCGAGGCTCACCGAGAACTGCGTCGCGATGAGGTCGGCGCTCGCGGCGAGCCAGAGGACGCCGTAGAACACGATCCCGGCGACGCCGATGCCCGTGCGGGTCGCCGTGTTGCGCGGACGGTCGAGGAGGTGGTGGTCGCGGTGGTCGCCCGTGATCCACTCTTCGACGAACGGGTACGCGACGACGGCGAGCAAGTAGGCGCCGACGACGGCGAGCGGCACGAGGATCGCAAGCGTCCAGGTGCGGCCGAGCCAGACGAACTCCCAGTCGGGCGGCACGAGTCGGAGCGCCCCGTCGAGGAAGCCCGTGTACCAGTCGGGCTGGCTGCCGGCGCCGGCGGCCGCGGGATCGGCGGGGCCGTAGAGCCAGATCGGGCTCACGGTCACGGTCGCGGCCACGAGCAGGAGGAGCGCCGTGACCATGAGGAACAGCCCGCCGGCGCGGGCGGCCGCGTTCGGGAGCAGCGGGATGCCGACGACGTTCCGCTCGGTGCGGCCGCGTCCGGGGAACTGCGGCGGTCCGTGCCGCCACGCGGCGACGCCCCGCAGGACGACGAGTGCGATGAGCACGGCCGGGAAGACCGCGACGTGCAGTGGGTACAGGTGCTCGATGATCTCGCCCGGGAACGATCCTCCGAACAACAGCGTCGCGAGCCAGGTGCCGATGACCGGTATGCCGAGCGCGATGCCCTCGGTGATCCGCAGGCCGGTGCTCGAGAGCAGGTCGTCGGGCAGGGCGTAGCCGCTCCAGCCGGCCGCGAGCGCGGTCACGAACACCAGGAACAGCAGCACCCACATGCCGCGGCGGGGGCGGCGGAACGCGCCGGTGAAGAACGTCGTCAGCAGCTGCATGATGATCGCGGCGGGCAGGAGCAGCGCGGCCCAGTGGTGCGCCTGCCGGATGAGGAGGCCGCCGGGAACGTCGAACGTGATCGCCATGGTCGACGCGAACGCCTTCGACACCTCGGCGCCCTGCAGTGGCGCGTAGCCGCCCGAGTACGTGACGGCCTCGCTCGAGGGCGCGTAGAAGAACATCAACCACAGGCCGGTGAGCGTCACGACCACGATGCACGCGAGGGTGACGATGCCGAAGAGGTTCGTCCAGTGGCTCGGGATGCGCCTCCGGCGGGCTTCCGCCCTGACGTCGGCGAGGCGTCGGCCGAAGATGGTGACCGCCCCGAGACGTGCGGCGAGGCGGTCGGTGGTGGAGTGGTTTCGCATGCGTGCTCCTCGAACGTCCTTCACCCATACGACGCCGGAGGGGCCCGATTTGTGACAGGTACGGTGAGCCTGAGCGCAAGGAGCACTCCGAGCGATCCGGGGAGGCCATCATGAGCGGCACCGACGCACGCGTGATCGTGCAGCTGCGAGACGGGGCAGGGAAGCGCGCGGTGCGCGATCGGCCGCCGAGATGGGACGGCGAAGCTCCGCCCGACGACCTCGGCCAGGCCATCGTCGACACGTTGGCGTATGTGGCCGACCTGATCACCGAGTTCCAGGATCGGATCGCCGACGAGGCGTACCTCGGTTCCGGTCGGCCGAAGCGCGACCAGGTGGACCGTCCTCGAGCTGCGGAGTCGGGTGCGCCCGGCTCAGGTGTTCAGGTCGCGATCACGATGCGGGACGCGGCATCCGCTGACCGGCTCGCCCGCGAGCTCGACGCGAACGACGCGGTCGAGACCGCCGCGGTGGAGGCGGGACCGCCGACCCGGTGACACGCTGCGGCCGGGAGGCAGGACGCGTCCCGGCCGGGCTTTCGGAGAGGCTATTCTTCGACGCCGGGGTCGCCGCCCTCGAGGCCGCCCTCGGTGGAGTCGGTCATCGGTTCGGCGCTCGTCGGTGCGCCCGGGGTGTCGGCCCCGACCTGGCCGGGCTCGTCGGTCGGTCCGTCCGCGGCCACGCGGTCGTCGTCGCTCTGGCTGCCGCCGGTCCCGGTCTTGCCGGGGGCCCGCTCGGTGTCGTCGGGAACGGGCTGGATGTCGTCGTGGAGGTTCGAGTCGGTCATGGTCGCTCCTTCGTGATGGATGTGGTCCGGGGTGCGGCGGTCGAATCGTGGTCGCGCCGTCAGTCTTCGGAGATCTCGGCGACGGTCTCGGCGGTCTCGGTGGCCGAGAGCTCACGCGCGATGTCGGCCTGGGCGATGATGCCGACGAGGTCGTGCCCGTCGATCACGGGCAGGCGACGCACCTGGTACTCCTGCATCACCTCGAGCGCCTCGCGGACGTCGTCGTCGGCACCGATCGTGAGCGGCTTGCCCTCGGCGAGGCTTCCCGCCGTGACGCTCCCAGGGTCGCCGCCGTCGGCGACGCACTTCACGACGATGTCGCGGTCGGTGAGCATGCCCTTGAGCCGGTCGTCGTCGCCGCAGATCGGCAGGGCGCCGACGTCGAGATCCCGCATCATGCGGGCGGCGTCCACCAGGGTCTGGTGCTCCTTCACGCACGTGGGGTCGGGCGTCATGAGGTCGCGTGCGAGGGTCATCGGTTCGTCCTCTCTCCGGGCCCTCGGGTCTCGGGCCCGGTGTGTATCGGCAGGCTAACCACGCCGGGCGCTCGCGGCACGGGGGTTGACGCGGTGGCGGCGGATGCGGCATCCGGCCGTGTCCGGTCGCAGTCGGGCGAACCCTCAGCGCTCGAGGAACCCCCGCCCGTAGAGCGCGTCGGCGTTGCGCCACGCGATGAGCTCGGCGACGCGGATCGCCTCGTCGACCGGCCAGCCGTGCTCGGCGACGTAGCCGGCGAGCACACGGGTCGTCGCATCGCGCCACACGGCGGCGCCGAGCAGCACGCGCTCGGGCACGCCCCACGCGTCGGTCGAGAAGAGCACCTTCGCGAACGGCGCGAGGTCGAGCGACTCGCGCACGAGGATGTCGGCGTTCGCGCCGACGTGGGCGAGCGCGAGACCCGCGTCGAGGTACACGTGCGGGTAGAGGTGCGCGAGCATGCCCGCCTCGCGCAGGTACGGGTGGCAGTGCAGCAGCGCGATGCGCCCGCCCGTGGCCTGCGTCGCGGCGATGAACGGCTGCAGCCGGAACGGGTCGGCGCGGTCGAGCCGCAGGTCGGGGTCGCCGAATCCGACGTGCACCTGCAGCACGGCCGGGCCACCGTTGTCGCCGTGCTCGAGCGCCCACCACGCGAGGTGCCTGATGATGACGGGGTCTTCGAGGCGCACGGATGCCCCGCCGCCGCGCCGGCTCGCCGCGTGCCATGCGTCGGCGGCCTCCGCCAGCTCTGCGCGCGCGGGCTTCGCGGGGTCGAGCGCGAGTCCGCACCGGTACGCGGCGACGGTCTTGAACCCGACCGCGCTCGCCGCGGCGGACTCGAGCGCCACGGGGAGCCGTTCGACGAAGTCGGCGCCCGACGCGGCATCCGCCATGACCGACTCGGCCAGCGTCTCGAGGCGCACGATGCGGTGGATGCGGACGACGGGGCTGCCGTCGTCTCCGTGGCCCGCGAGCTCGGCGAGCTGCGCGTCGGAGATCAGCCGCTCGGGCGCGTGGCCGTCGTCGACGAGGTACGCGCGGATGCCGGAGGCGCGAAGGAGCCGGCGGGTGGCCTCGTCGAAGCCGAGCCGCTCGCGGGCGGCGAGGTAGTCCGCGGCATTCGCGTAGGGAGTCAGACCGAGGGTCGGGGCGCAGAACCGGCGCAGGGCGAAGCCGAGCTGGCTGTCGAAGATCGCGGTGCGGTCGGTCGCGTGCTCGGCCTGTGTGAGCGCGTCGAGCAGGTCGTGCTCGGCGAGCGGCGGGCGCAGCAGGCTGTGCGCGTGGTGGTCGACGAGCGGCATGGTATCGATGACGCGTGCGAGCTCGGCGCGGATGTCGGCGTCTGCTCCCGTGTTCGCGCCGGCCTCCGCCCCGCCAGGCGACTCCGCGTTCGCGGCCATGCGGCGATTCTCTCGCGTCTGCGCGGTTTGCGGCGGCATCCGACGGCTGAGATCGACCCTCGAATTGGGGCGGAGGGCGCGACCGGAATGCGCGGTTCCATCCATGCCTGCGGGGCGTGCGCGGGAGTAGCGTGCGGTCATGGGATGCGTGCTGGTCCCGGCGCTGCACCAGGCGGCAGGGCATCTGGGCTTCGCCGGCGCAGGGGATTTTTCGTACGCGGTATCGTCGTCCACGCTCGGGCCGGCGCTGCTGCCGATCTTCGCACTTCTCGCGAGCGTCGTCGCGGCCGTCAGCGTAGGGTCGCTCATCGTCGCCTGGCTCCGCGCGCCCGAGCCGAGCGGCCTGATCGAGGTCACCGACCCGAAGACGGCCGGACTGATGTCGGTGGGGTTCGCGTCGGGCACGGCCTCGCGGCGGTGGCTTGCCGCGACCGTTGTACAACTGGCATGCGACCGGGTCATCACGATCGACGATCGGCGCCCCGTGACCGATTCTTCGGACGGAACCGACGGGATGGGCCGCCGTTCGAAGGACGTGCGGCTCGTCTTCGGCACGGCGAATGCCGAGGCCGAGCGCGCGGCAGCTGGGGTGCTCGCAACCCAGGGTTCGTTCGACAGCGAGAGCGGCGTCGTCGCGGCGGTGTTCGAACCCGGCATGACGGGCGAGCGGCGGGATCCGGCGCCCGGCACCAGCGTCGACGTGGACCGCGTCGTGACGAAGAACGGATTGCTCGCCGCGCACACGAGCGACCGGTTCCGGGAGGCGATCGGGTGGTACCGAGAGCCGCGTCCGACTGCTCGCTTCCGAGCGGCGTCGATCGGCAGCATCCTCGGGATCGTCTTCGGGTTCATCTCGCTCGGGGTGAGTGCCGATTCGAGGTCGATCGCCTGGAGTGCGATCGTCATCGGGGCCGTCGCGCTCGGGTTGCGGCTGCTGCTTCCGCGATGGATCCCGCTCAACGCGGCAGGACTCCTGCTGCGTGAGCGAGCGAACCAACAGCGTGAGATCGTCGCGACGGCGGAGGTGCCGACGCTCGCGTCCGGTGAGCAGGTGCTCCCCTGGGCAGTGCTGTTCGACGAGCAGGGAACGATCCGGCGTGTCGCCGAGGTGGCCGAGGGCTCCGACGGCGCGCCGGCGTGGTATCGCTCGAACGACCCATTCACGGCCGACCGATTGGTGTCCTGCCTTGCCGTGGTGACGACGGAGCTCTCGCAACCACTCCGGGTCGGCGCGAAGGCCCCTTGGATGGGCGACGACAGCCGCTTCGGCGTTCCCCTCGTGGGCGACTACCGCGGTTGGGTCGGCGCCTACTACTACGGGAACAGCTGGGGAGGGACGCCCGGGCTCGGCGGGTTCGACGGCGGCACGGCCGGGGGATTCGACGGCGGTGGCGGGTTCGACGGGGGCGGCGGGTTCGACGGTGGTGGCTTCGGGGGTGGCGACGGCGGGGGCTTCTGAACGACGGCCCGCCCCGATCGCAGGGCTCGAGGGTCGGCTGGCCGGCGGAACGCGAAGTCCGAATCCCGCTGGCCGACTGGGTCGCGGCGGGCCCGGTCGGGGTGAGGATGGAGTCGTGCCCCGACGCCACGCCACGCTGCCGACCGCGATCGGCGACCTCCTGGTCGTCGCCGACGGCGACGCGCTCGCGGGCATCTACTTCCCGGGGCACTGGCATCCGCCGGTCGCCGGCTCGACCGGATCGGCCATCGACTGGCGTTCGGACGCGCTCCTCGGTCGGCTCGGCGAGGAGCTCGGCGAGTTCCTCGATGGCCGCCGTACCGAGTTCGACCTGCCGATGGCGCCGACGGGTGACGAGTTCCAGCTGTCGGTGTGGCGGATGCTGCGGGGCATTCCCTACGGCGAGACGACCACGTACGGCGAGCTCGCCGAGCGCCTCGGCGACCGCAACCTCGCGCGTCGCGTGGGCGGTGCAGTCGGGCGCAACCCGCTGAGCATCCTCGTGCCGTGCCATCGCGTGGTCGGCGCCGACGGCTCGCTCACCGGGTACGCGGGCGGGCTCGACCGCAAGCGATTCCTGCTCGAGCTCGAGGGCGCCGAGGTGGTGGCGCAGCGGCGGTTGTTCTGAGGCGGGCGCCCGGGATGGCCCTTCCCTCCGCAGAATCGGTAGATCAGGCGACAAATCTCCTGGGCGACAAATCTCTTGGGCGACATGTCTCCTGGGCGACAAATCGCCTCAGCGATACGTCGCCGAGGCGACAAAGCAACTTATCTACCGATCTACCGATCTACCGATCTACCGGTTCTGCCGAGAGACATGCCGCGACCGACCGTCGCGGCCGCACCCCGCTAACGCTCGTCGTCGCTCGTGATCCAGGGCGCGCCCCAACTGGATGCCGCACGGCGGGCGGCGTTGCGTCCGTCCTCGTCGGCGCGCGACGGACCGGGCAGCGTCTCCTCGCCCTCGACGCGCTGCATCTCCTCATAGCCCTCTTCGACCTCGTCGTGGTCGCGTCGACCCATGGCGACCTCCTTCGCTCGCGCCGGTGCGAGGAATCCTCGCTCCAGTCAGTCTCCTCCGTCCGAACGGATGCCGCGAGCCTCCGCCACGCGAGTTCGGATGCTGTTCACCGCCGACGTCGCCGCGCCGCGGCATCCGGCTCAGCCGCCGAGCACCCCGTCGGGATCCCGCACCACGACCCGCGGCGACCCGTCGGAACGCGCACCCACGACCGCCGGCAACGCATGGAAGAGCTGGCGCACCGCGCTGCCGACGCGGGTCACGCCCGAGAAGTCGAGCACGAGGCATCCGTCGTCGGACACGAGCGGAGCCAGCCGGGTGAGCACCTCCTCGGCGGCGGCGAAGTAGATCTCTCCGCGGAGCATCGCGACGGTCTCTCCGTCCGAGGTGGTGAGCGAGCCGATCGCCGAGAGCGCGTCGCCGCGGTGCGCGAGCATGTGCAGGCCGTACTGCGCAGACAGGCGTTCGAGCATCGCGACGCCGCGCACGCTGTTGCCGCGCTCGTCGAGTCGTGGGCTGAACGTGCCGATGCCGAACTGGCCCGGCTGCACGGCCACGATTCCGCCGCCGACGCCGCTCTTCGCGGGCAGGCCGACGTGCACCATCCAGTGGCCCGACTCGTCGTACATGCCGCAGCTCGTCATGACGGCGGTCGTCCAGCGCGCGGCATCCTCGCTGATCACGCGCTCGCCCGACACCGGGTTCACGCCGCCCGTCGCCAGCGTCGCAGCCATGATCGCGAGGTCGCGGGCGGTCACCGAGAGCGAGCACTGCCGGAAGTACGCGGTCGTCGCGACCTCCACGTCGGCGGCGAGCGTGCCCGCCGACTTCGTGAGGTAGGCGAGGGCGCGGTTGCGGTCGCCGGTGCGCGCCTCCGACGAGAAGACGTCCTCGTCGACGACCAGGTCGCGGCCGGCGAACCGCTCCAAGCCCGAACGGATGACGCCGAACTTGTCCTCGACGGTGTCGCCCGCGATGAGCGAGGTCGTCACGATCGCGCCGGCGTTGATCATCGGGTTGAGCGGGCGACCGGATGCCGGTTCGAGGCTGATCGCGTTGAACGGCTCGCCGCTCGGCTCGAGGCCGACGTGCTTCGTGACCTCGTCGACGCCGAGGGCGTCGAGCGCGAGCGCGAACACGAACGGCTTCGACACCGACTGGATCGTGAACGCCACGTCGCTGTCGCCCGCGTCGTGCACGTCGCCGCGCGTGCTCACGAGCGCGATGCCGAGGCGCTCGGGCTCGACGTTCGCGAGCTCGGGGATGTACGACGCGACCTCCCCGCTCGTGTCGGGACGGGCGGCGTCCAGCACGGCGTCGAGCGTGGCGCGAACCGGGTGATGCAGGTCGACCGGCATGCGGTCAGCCTATGGGGCACGGATGCCGCGCGTCACGGGTCGGGCGGGTGACGAGTGCGTGACGACCCCCGATCGCAGAGGCGGGGCGATTCGGCCGCGTCGGGTCGACTCCGAGCCGGACCGTCGATTCGCGGCATCCGTCTTCGTCGTACCAGCAGGACGCCACGCACGACGACGGAGGGAACCGCCATGCTCACGAGCCTCGAACACGAGCGCCGCATCCACGAGGCCGAGGTCGCCTGGATCGTGTCGAAGCGCGCCGCAGCGATGCGCTCGCGCGACGCCGACTGGCTCGCCGCCCGCTACCTGCCGGGCGCGCCAGTCGTCGGCCCGACGCCGCCGGTGACGCGGATCGCGGACCCGAGCCGTGACGCGGTGCGGCTGTGGGAGTGGTTCGAGCTGCTGCAGGGACGCATCCGGTGGTCGTCGCGGATCGAGCGGGTGCGCATGAACGGCGACCGGGCGATCTGCCGTTGCGTCGAGCAGGTGAGCGTGCGGGCGTGGATGCAGGCGCGCGTGCGGATGACGCTGACGACGACCGTCGCGCTGCGCCGGGTCGCCGAGGTCTGGCTGATCGAGTGGGAGCACGCCGTCGAGGCGTGAGCATCCAGCGCCCTGCTCTCGGCTGCCATTCGGCGCTCGTAGAGCGCTCTCACAGCCGAGCGGGGTACATTCATCAGTGGGACATTCGACCCACTTCCCCCGGTGGGAGTCCCCCGGCCGGCGCCATGGGCGGAGCCGCTCGACCCCCCGAGCCGAGCTCCTCATGCCCGGGCGCCGGTCCGCGTGCGTCCGCGTGCCGGATCCGAACCCTATCCGGATCCGGCGCGCGATCAGCGCGCCCTTTCACCACACGGATGCCGCGAACGCCCGCATGCGTTCGGCGAGCTCGCCAGGCACCTCCGCCGCCGTGAAGTGCCCGCCCTCGTCGAGGCGACCGAACTCCCTGAGACCGCGGTAGTGCTGCCGCGCGATCGATTCGGGGTACGCCGCTTCGTGCCGCTGGATGTAGACCGCCGCCGGCACCCCGGTCGGCGGGATCGCGTCGGGCTGGTCGGCGCCCTCGTAGTACGGGCGGAACGACGTGCCGATCGATTGGGTGACCCAGTAGATCATCGCCTCGGTGAGGATGCGCTCGCGGGAGATGCGACGTTCGACCGCCGATGGATCGCCCGGCGGGGTGTCGCTCCACTCGACGAGCTTCTCGGCGAGCCAGGCGAGCAGGCCGGCCGGGGAGTCGTTGAGTGCGGCGGCGAGCGTGTCGGGCCGGGTGGCCTGCACGTGCCCGTAGGCGCCGTCGGTCTCGTGCTTCGCGGCGAGTTCGGCGAAGAATGCCTGCTCGTCGGGATCAGTGAGCGCCGCGCGCTCCTCGTACGTCGGGAAATGCGAATGGGTCGCGAGGATGCCGGCGACCTCGGGGTAGCTCGCCGCGATGAGGTCGCTGACGTTCGCGGTGACGTCCTCGCCGTAGGTCAGCCAGCGCTCGTAGCCGAGCACGTCGGTCATGAGCGCATGCATCGTCGCCGCGAGGCGCCGTTCGGTCATCGGTCCGTCGGCGTACGGCGTCGAGAACGCGAATCCGGGCAGGCTCGCGACGACGACGTGGAAGTCGGGCAGGGCGTCGACGAAGTCGAGCTGCAGCGCGAACGTGTGCGGCCAGCCGTGCATGACGAGCAACACCGGGGCATCCGCTCGCTGGGCCCGCCGATGCACGAAGTGCACGACCGCGTCGTCGATGGGCACGGTGAACTGCGGATGCCGGTTGAGCCACGCCTCGCGCTCGCGCCAGTCCCACGCGAGCCAGGTGTCGACGAGCTCGCGGAGGTATGCGGAGCTCATGCCCGAGGTGGGCTTTCGCGGCGAATCGTCGAGGAATCGGGTGCGCGCGAGGCGCTCGCGGAGGTCGTCGAGGAAGTCGTCGGGCACGTGGAGCTCGAAGGGCTGCGGCTCGCTCATGGCCTGACGCTACGCCGCCCCGCCGACATGGGCGGGCCGCCGGCTCGAAGCCCAACTCCGAATTCAGTAGTGCCCCTCATGTGAGATCGACCACATACGGATAGCGTTCAGGCGACCCGACTCGCGATGCTGCGTGCCTCGCATCGCGTGAATCGCGCGCGAGCGCACGGAGAGAGGGCGACGGTCATGAACACAGTTGAGCTTGGCTCCGAGTCGACGGCCAATCGCCGTGGCATGCGCGGGATAGCCTCGATCGCTATCGCTCTCCTGTTCGGCTCTACGCTCGCTCTTGGGGCGGTCCAGCCTTCCGCAGCACTGACATGGAATTGTCCGGTCAACGCACCATTCGGATACAGGCTCCTCATCGATGACGTCGTGCTTCAGCGTGAGGCCGACAAGATCGGCGTTTGCGGGGACGGAGCATCAACGTTCCTTGTGATCAACAACTCCTCGAGCCAGCCGATCTCGTTTTGGTCGACAGGATTCGCATCTACTTGGCGATTGATCACTGGCACGGCCTCGGCAGCGACGCGGGCCCAGAACACTGCCGTACGGGACCTTTTGATGAGTACGGGTAGTTCTGGCAACTTCGTACTCGCTGGCGAGTCGATGCGCGTCGATCTCTCGCCCGCGCAGTTCGCCTGGGACTTCGACACTGGCCTGACTACCACAACGCTCGCTGCAGACGTCGCCGGTGGACTGGCGTTCGGCAAGGCCAAGAAGTGGGCGTCTGCTGGAAGCAACAAGCGGGCTGCGGTCGTCACTTGCGCGAGTGGTGCCATCGCGGCCGGTGCGACGGCGGAGTCGGTTGATGACGTGCTGAAGGGCCTGTTGCTGGGTGCCACGCCGTGCGCTGCGGCGGTTGAGCGTGCACAGGCCGTCGCCACCGACGAGAAGACTCTCGTTCAGCGTGCCGCCCGCCTACAGTCGACCATCACCTCGGTGGACAGCTTCGTCGACAACATCGACCTGGCGGTCGTAATCGGGAAGGTCCTTCGGCGCGGTCATTGACGGTCGCTCGGCGCTGAACCCGACCGCCGACACGCGAACGGGCCCGCCTCCGAGGAGACGGGCCCATCCGATCAGCGAGGCAGCGAGACTACTCCGCCGGGTTGTTCACCGTGACCCCCATGGTGCCGCCGGTGTTCTGCGAGGTGACGGTCACCGTGACGCCGTGGCCGGCCACGTAGACGCCGCCGAGCGGATTGCTGGCGTCGAAGTACGCGTCGGTCTTCGCGTCGGAGAACGTCGACTTCTGCAGGGTCTTGCCGTCGGAGCCGACCGCCGCGAGCGACTGGATCGTCTGGCTCTTGCCCTTGCCGACGAGGACCTCCTTGTGCAGTGCGACGGGGTCCATCGTCTGCAGGCCGAAGGTGGCGTCGAACGGCTGGCGACGGTTGCTCGGTCCGGTGCCGTCGGAGTACGTGAACTTCACCGGGTTCGCGTCGATCGGCAGCGCGAGGCCGTGGCCCTGGTGGTCGATCGTGTTGTTGTCGGTGTAGGTCTCGTCGACCGCCCAGACCAGCATGCCGTCCTGGAAGGGGAAGCGCTCGACGTGGTCGGGCGCCGTGTACGGCTTGTCGAACTGGTAGGGGCCGTCACGCAGCGTCGAGTCGTAGCCGACGTACGTGCGGTTCTCGACCAGGTAGTACCGGTCGCCCGACGAGGTCTCCGAGCCCGTGCTGAGCTTGAAGCCGCCCGCGGCCGTCCAGCCGTTGTCGCCGTGCTCGGCGTCATCGGTGGCCAGCGTGGTGCCGCCGTTCTTCACGACGATGTCGTCGATGAAAGCGCCCGCGAGGTGCACGCCGCCGTCGCTCTGGTAGCGGAACCGGAAGTCGACCTTGCCGTTGCCGGGGACCGTGAACCGGAGGTTCGACCACTTGCCGTTGGTCGAGCCCGAGATCGGCGCGCCGATCTGGACCCACTTGCCCGCGGCATCCTTGTACTCGGCGTACAGGTAGTCGTAGCCGTCCTCGATGTCGTACCAGGCCTTGGCGGTGACCGTCGCCGACTTCATGCCCGTCAGGTCGAGCGTGCGCGTGAGCGTCGTGTTCAGGTCGTCGGCGCTGGAGGTCCACCACGCGTGACCGCCGCTCGGGGTCACGTAGTTCGACGTGACCGGCTCGTCGGGAACGTCGACGACGAGCGCCTGGTCCTGGCCGTCGGCCTGCAGCGCGGCCGGGCTGAGCGTGTAGTCGCCGCCCTCACCCGGGTTCACGATCGAGTAGTCGAGCCAGCCGAGCTGGAGCTTCTCCCACGGACCCATGTAGCCGGGCGTCGTGCCGATGTCCTCGGTGCCGTGGTTGAGCCACGAGCCCGACGACATGAGCGTCCAGAACGCGGTCGAGTTCTCGCCGCCGTTGGTGTCGTAGAAGTCGGGCAGGCCGAGGTCGTGGCCATACTCGTGCGCGAACACGCCGAGGCCGCCGTTCTCCGCCTCGACCGTGTAGTCGCCGATCCAGAAGCCGGTGTCGCCGATCTGGGCGCCGCCGAACTGGGCGCCGGTCGGGCCGGTCACGCCGTAGTCGGTCGAGTTCACGTACCAGCGGTGCGACCAGATTGCGTCCTCGCCCTGCGCGCCGCCGCCGGCGTCCTCGCCTTCACCGGCGTGCACCGCCTGGAAATGGTCGAGGTAGCCGTCGGGCTCGTTGAAGTCGCCGTCGTTGTCGTGGTCGTAGCGGTCCCACTGGTCGAAGCTCGCGAGCTCGGCCTTGATCTGGTCGTCGGTCTTGCCGGCGGCCTTCTGCGCGTCGTACCACGCGTTGCCGGCGTCCTCGATGAACTGCCACGACCCACCGAAGTCCTCGACGGCGTTGTCGCCGTAGGTCGAGGCGTTGCCGGGCACCTTCACCCAGTCGCTCACCTCGCCGTCGACGGAGTAGTTGCCCGAGGACTGCTGCTCGTAGAAGTCCCTGAACGACTCGCCGTCGCCGAAGAACAGGTCGCGGTACGAATCCGGGTTGAAGTCCTTCATCCAGTGCGTGCTGTTGTTGACTGCGCGGTCGGGCTCGGGGATCTGGTTGTGCAGCGGGCCGGGCGTCGTGCCCAGCTTGCCGCTGCCCTGGTCGCCGAACTCGGCCAGGATCGTGAAGACCTGGTCTTCACCGGTGACGGCGGCCTGGTAGTACTTGTCGTCCGACAGCTGGACCACGCCGTCCTCGCCCGGGGCGGCCTGCCCCGAGAGGATGAGCTTCTGCGCAGCCTTGCGCCGCTCGTTCTGTCGTGCGGTGAGCGGACCGGGGCGGTTGTCGAGGCGCTGGGCCGCCGACGGTGCCGGGTCCTTGGCGGGAGCAGCGAACGCGGCCGGTGCGAATGCCGCACCGGCCACTACCGTCGCCCCCGCCGCAGCGACGGCCAGCAGGCCGCGCGTGCGTCGATTCACGGGTTTCTCCTTCGGGTTGAATGCCCGGGATCGCCGAGCACAGTGCGGGCAATCTAACACCGGGAATTCACCTTGGGAAGATGTTGACTTCGGTCATCTTTTTCGCGTTAATGCAGCAGTATCGAAGGGTCTGCGACAGAGGCCCGGACGACCGGTCATGGTCGGCCCGGGCCTCGCGGAATCGCGCGTTACGCGGCTGCCGCCTGCGCCCCCACCGCGTCCCGCAGTGCATCCACGAGCGGCGTCGTCGGCCGCCCGATCAGCCGCGACAGCGTCCCGTCGCTGTCGCCGAGGATGCCGCGGCGGATCGCGTCGTCGAGGCCCGCGACGAACGCGGCGGTGCCGGCGTCGAGCCCGACGGACTCGAGCGCCGCCACGTGCTCCTCGGTCGTGAGTCGCTGGTAGGCCACCTCGCGGCCGACGACCTCGGATGCCGCGGCGGCGAGCTCATCGAAGGTCCACGGGGTGTCGCCGGCGAGCTCGTACACCTCGCCGAGGTGCCCGTCCTCGAGGAGCACGACCGCGGCGGCGTCGGCGTAGTCGGCGCGGGGAGCGCTCGCCACGCGACCATCGGCCGCGGAGGAGGCGATCACGCCGGTGCCGGCCGCGCGCGCGACATCCGCCGTGTAGTTCTCGGTGTACCAGTCGTTGCGCAGGATCACTGCGGGCACGCCCGACGCGGCGATCGCCTCCTCGGTGGCCCGGTGGTCGGCGGCGAGCGGGAAGTCCTCGGCCGTCGTGGCCTTCGGCGCGCTCGTATAGACGAGCTTCGCGACGCCGGCGGCCTTCGCCGCATCGATCACGTTGCGGTGGCCCTGCACGCGGGCGCCGGGCACCGAGCCCGAGACGAGCAGCACCGCGTCGACGCCCTCGAGCGCCGCCGTGATCGTGTCGGGCCGCTCGTAGTCGAGCTCGGCCGTGCGGATGCCGCGTGCCGCGAGGTCCTGGAGCTTCGACGTGTCGCGTGCGGTCGCGACGACGTCGGCGGGCGCGGCGCCGCGGGCGAGCAGCGCCTCGACGACGAGGCGGCCGAGGTGGCCCGACGTGGCGGTGACGAGGATGGTCATGGGAGCGGTTCCTTCCGGTCGGTGGCGCATCGCCCTCGAGGGGTGCGCTTCACCGAGGGCAACCGGATGCCGCCGCTGTACCTTCCCTGTCGGAGGTACCCACTTTGAAGTAAGGTACCCACATGGTGGTAAGTCTTGCGGAAATCCGGGAGACCTCCGGCGAGGTCTTCATGGAAGGCTGTCCGACGCGCGTCGTGCTCGACCACATCATGAGCAAGTGGGGTGTGCTGGTGCTGCTCGCCCTCACCGACGGCACGCATCGCTGGGGCGAGCTGCGCCGCGAGGTGCAGGGCATCAGCGAGAAGATGCTCGCCTCCACGCTGCGCACGCTCGAGGCCGACGGCCTGGTCGTGCGCGAGTCCTACCCCGAGGTGCCGCCGCGGGTCGAGTACGCGCTCTCGCCGCTCGGCCGCGAGCTCATGGACCGCATGCTGCCCCTCGTCGAGTGGGTGGCGCGGCGGGCCGACGGCATCGTCGCGCGGCCGGCCTGAGCGGGCGACGCAGGCGACGGACCCGGGCATCATCGCCCGGGTCCGCATCCACTCGTTCGATCAGCTGACCGCGGACGCCACCAGCTCGGAGTACCGCTGCTCGATCGCCGGCGTCCACGTGCGCACGGCGAAGCCGATCGGCCAGAAGTCGCCGTCGTCGAGGTTCGCCCGGTCCTCGAACCCGATGGTCGCGTACCGAGCCTTGAACTTGTCGGCGGGCTGCATGAACGTCACGACCTTGCCCTCGTCGTTCGCGAAGGCCGGCATACCGTAGTACGTCTTCGGCATGAGCTGCGGCGCGACCTCCGAGACGACCTTGTAGAAGCCCTCGCCGATGGCGCGGTCCTCGCCCGACATCGCCTCGATCGCCTCGCGGATCGCCTTCTCGCCCGCGGCGCGGTTCTTGCCCGCCTTCGCCTCGGCGCGCAGCTCCTTCGCGCGGTCCTTGACGGCCTCGCGCTCGAACTCTGAGAGGCCCTCGCTCTTCTCGGCCATGATGATCATCTCCTCCAGGTCGGTGAGCCGCTTCGGTGGGCTCGTGCTCGTCACGCTACGCGGCTTCGGCGGCGCGTGCTTCTCGATTCCTGACCGACGATGCCGACCGACGAGGTCGCCCCGAGGGCCGGCACTTCACGACGACGCCGCGACCGGACTCACCTTCATGAACACCGTCGAGCTGTTGCACGCGGGCACCGGGTCGGTGCTCGACACGATGAACCCGGTGAAGCTGTGCGGCGGGTAGATGCGATACCCGGTGCCCTCGACGACCGGGCAGTCGTCGAGCGGTCCGCCGTCGGGTGCGATGTTCGTGACCTGCAACGGTGCGCTGACGGATGCCCCGGGCTCGAGCGTGACCGTCGCCGGCGAGTCGTCGTTCACCTGCTCGGCCGGCACGCCCAGCTCGTTCTCCGAGGCGTCGACGACCGACACCCCGGGCGCCCCGCGCAGCTCGCAGGATCCGCTGCCCGTGTTCGTGAAGACCAGGTTCAAGTAGATCGACCCCGCGCCCGCGTCGACGTTCTCGACGGTGACCTGCAGCGCGTCGTCGGCGCACTGGCCGGTCGGCGCGTTCGGGTCGACCGAGTGGGTGGGCGTCGACGTCGGCGTCTGCGTCGGACTCGCGGGCGCCGACGTGGTGGGCGGACTGGTCGGGGTCGCCCCACCGGAGCATCCGGTGAGGAGCAGGACGAGGGCGGTCGTCGTCAGCGCGGATCCGGCGATCAGGCGGCTCATCCGGTCAGGGTAACCGCCATGTCCGGTGCGTCCGCGGAGGCGGGCCGGGCGACTGCGGAGGCGGGCCGATCGGGAACATTCCGCGGCCCGCCGCGGTTCGCCTCAGCATGACGACGATCGGAATCATCGGAGCAGGACACATCGGCAGCCAGGTCGCGCGAGCCGCGATCGCGAACGGGTACGACGTGGTGATCGCCAACTCGCGCGGGCCCGAGACGCTGGCCGGGCTCGTCGCGGAGCTCGGGCCGAAGGCACGCGCCGCGACGGCGACCGAGGCGGCCGAGGCGGCGGATGTCGCGGTCGTGACCGTGCCGTTCAAGGCGTACGACGCGATCCCGGTCGAGCCGCTCGCCGGCAAGATCGTGATCGACACGAACAACTACTACTGGGAGCGCGACGGGCACGTCCCGGCGCTCGACGAGGGCCGCGCGACCGTTACCGGTCTTCTTCAGCAGCACCTCCCGACGAGCCACGTCGCCAAGGGCTTCAACCACATCATGGCGAGCGACATCACGACCGCCGGCCTGCCCGCGGGCACGCCCGGTCGCCGTGCGCTCGCGACGGCCAGCGACCACGCGGATGCCGCGCAGTTCGTGACCGACCTCTACGACGCGTTCGGCTTCGACACGGTGAACGTCGGCCCGCTCGCCGAGAGCTGGCGCGTCGAGCGCGACCAGCCCGCCTACGTGGTGCCGCAGGACCGCGACGAGCTCGTCGCGAACCTGGCACGTGCGGAGCGCCGGCTGGCGGCGTAGCGAGTCCGCGGGTCGAGGAGCCGCGGAGCGGCGTCCGGTTCCGTGGGTTGAGGAGCCGCGGAGCGGCGTCTCGAAACCCGCTTGCGCAGGGGGTCTCGATACGCGTCCGGCTGCGCCGGGCGCTACTCGACCACCGGGTCTGGGCGCTACTCGACCACCGGAATGTGCGGCTCCGCCGGGCGCTACTCGACCACCGGGCCCGGGCCACTCGACCACCGGCGGGGTGGCAGGCTGAAGGGGTGTCCGCCAGCTCGCCGTACCCGTCGTCCGTGTTTCCGAGCGCCGCGATCGAGGTGCTCGCCTCCCGCGCGCGGGCACTCACCGCCGCATCCGGCGGGCGTGTGCTCATCGGCGTGACCGGATCGCCGGGCGCGGGCAAGACGACGCTCGCCCGCTCGGTGGTGGCGGCGCTGAACGCGTGGGACGCGACATCCGCTGTGCACCTGCCGATGGACGGCTTCCACCTCGCGAACGCGACCCTCGACCGCCTCGGCCTGCGCGACCGCAAGGGCGCGATCGAGACGTTCGACGGCTGGGGGTTCGTCGGCCTCCTCGAGCGCGTGCGCCGCGAGGTCGACCACACCGTGTACGCGCCCGCGTTCGAGCGGCACGTCGACGAGCCGGTCGCCGGCGAGATCGCGATCGAGCCGGTGGCGCGCATCGTCGTCGTCGAGGGCAACTACCTGCTGAGCGACGAGGAGCCGTGGCGGCGCATCCGCGACCTCGTCGACGAGTCGTGGTTCTGCGCCGCCGACGATGACGAGCGGATGCCGCGACTCGTGCGTCGGCACACCGAGTTCGGGCGCTCCCCCGACGCGGCCCGCGCGTGGGCGATCGAGGTCGACGGCGCAAACGCGCTCCGGATCGACCCGACGCGCGTGCACGCCGACCTCGTCGTGTCGGGCGTCACGGGCGAGATCCTCGGCGACGTCCGCGAGGGCCGCGAAACGGGCTCGGCCTAGCCTGTTGCCGTGATCTCCATGATCGTGTTCAGCGCGAGCACGATGATGAACCCGTTGAAGAAGTAGCTGAGCACCGAGTGCCAGGTCACCGTCCACCGGATGCGGGAGGTCGTGTTGATGTCGTTGGGCGTGAAGCTCGTGCCGATCATGAAGGCGGCGTAGACGAAGTCGAGCAGGCCGGGGTCGTCGCGATCGGGGAACATCAGTGGGCGGCCGCGCGGGTCGTCGGGCACGCGGTTGTCGAGCCGGTAGTAGATCTGCGCGAAGCCCCAGTGCAGGAACCCCCACGCGATCAGCATCGCCCACACCCCGACGAAGTTCATGGCCTCGCCGAGGTCGGGATCCTGGCGGAGCACCAGCAGCTGGCCGGCGGCGGTGACGCCGATGAGGCTCGCCAGGATCGTGGTGATGAGGCTCGCGACCCGACCCGGCCGCCGGGTCGCGATCAGCGTCGGCGTCGCGCGCCACTCCTGCCGCGAGATGCGGGTGAGTGCGATCATCCACGCCGCCATGTAGGCCGACGAGAGCAGGCACCACACCGCCAGCACGATGATCTCGAAGACCGGGTCCTCGCCGACGAGGAACGTGATGCCGAGCACGACGATGATCGTGAGCGTCGTGATGTTCACGGCGCGCGCGATGCGGTGGTTGGGTGACGTGACGGTCGCGGTCGTCGCCTCCGTCATGCGCGTCCCCCTTCGCCGTCGCGGTGGACACCACGATGGCCCCCGCGGTCGCACCGAGTCAAGAGCGAGGATCCGGCTCCCGGGACCGCGGTGGCGTTGTGGCGTTGTGGCGTTGTGGCGTCGAGCGTCCGATGAAACGGTCGGCTTCCGCGAGGAGGAGGATGGGGTCGTGGACGCGAGGGTGCGGTGGGACCGCGCGAACTGGCTCGTCTGGGCGCAGCTCGGGCTCATCGTCCTGCTCCTGCTGCCGGGTGAGCCGCTGTGGAGCGCGACCTGGATCACCGCGCTCGCGGCGGTGCTGATCGTCGCGGGCCTCGCGCTCGTGGGTGCCGGCTTCGCGGTGCTCGGACGCGACCTCGTCGTGTGGGTCGCGCCGAAGCCCGATGCGCCGCTGCGCACCGGCGGGATCTACCGCCTCACGCGCAACCCGATCTACCTCGGGCTCATGATCGCGGCCGGAGGTTGGGTGCTCTGGCGGGCGCGGATCGAGCTCGTCGTCGTGTGGCTCCTGCTCTGCGTCGTGCTCGTGATCAAGGCGCACGTCGAGCAGCATCGGCTGCTCGACGCGTTCGGCGACGACTACCGCGCCTACGCCGATCGCACGCCGCTGATGCTGTTCGCCCGCGGCATCCGCTAGCTGTCGGCCCCGCCGGCGGCCGGGCCGTCGGCGACGTGCAGCAGCCGGAACTCGGTGCGATGCACGGCCTGCAGGTAGACCCGCAGCAGCGGGGCGAACGCGCGCAGCCCGGCATCCGTCGGGAACGGCTCGATGCGGTCGATCGCGTACTCGCGGCGGCCCCGCAGGACCACGCCGTGGCCGGCGGCGCGGAGGTTGCGGTACCAGCTGACCCCCGTGCCGTACACGAGCACGGCGACGAAGCCGGCCGGGATCCGGGCGTGCAGGATCGGCGTCTCGAACGTGCGGCCGCTCTTGCGGCCCACGTGCCGGACGAGCATGAACGGCCCGATGCCGCGGCGCGCCATCGCGAGCGTCAGGTGGTTGAACGTGTGCTTGATGGTGGTCAGCCACGCCTGCTTGAGCCGTCCCATCGCGTCGCCGTTCCGCCGGCTCAGGCCAGCGAGGGCGTGGGCGCGTCGGGCTCGGATGCCGCGCCCGCCTCGCCCGCCCGCGTCGGACCCGACTCGAGCAGGCTCATGATCGCGTGCAGCGGGATCGCCGCCCACGTCGGGCGGTTCCGGGTCTCGTAGATCGCCTCGTACACGGCCTTGTCGAGCTCGAACGCCGCGAGCAGCTCGCGGTAGCCGCTGAGGTCGAGGCCGGATGCCGCGACGTACCCCTCGAGGAACGCCCGCCGCGCGGCATCCGCCCACGCGACGGCCGACCCGGCGCGCTCGGGCAGCGCGAGCCCCGTGGAGCCCGCGACGTAGTCGAACGACCGCAGCATGCCGGCGACGTCGCGCGCCGGCACGTCGGGATGCTGGCGGTCCTGCATGGGACGCATTGGTTCGCCCTCGAAGTCGAGCAGCACCCAGCCGCGGTCGGGCACCAGGAGCACCTGGCCGAGGTGCAGGTCGCCGTGGATGCGCTGCAGCTCGGGCCACGCGCCCGCCTGCGCGCGCTCGTAGAACGCCTCGATCGCGGCGCGGTGCGGCTCGAGCTCGGGCACCTCCGCGACGGCGATGGCGAGACGGCGCGACCACGCCGACGTGATCGCCTGGATGTGCTCGGGCGAGGGCTGCTCCCGGGGGAACAGGCGGCCGAGCGAGAGGTGCACCTCGGCGACGGCGGCGCCGAGCGCGCGGGCCTCCTCGGTGAACGGCGTCCCGGCCGCGGCCGAGGAGAGCGCCACGCGCCACGCGTCCTCGACGCCGGGCAGGAACTCCTGCGCGAAGGCGAGGTGCCCGCGCGCGCGACCATCCGGCCGGCCCACGTCGTCCCACTCGCCCACGACGTCGCCGACGCTCGCCGGCACGTGCGAAGAGCCCGACGATGCGAGCGCGGTCTGCAGCGTGACATCCGGATTCTCGCCGTGGTGCAGCTGCCGGAACAGCTTGCAGATGATCGGCGCCGTGTCGGCGGGGCGGAAGATGATCGAGGTGTTCGACTGCTCGCCGCCGAGCACCGAGGCCGGCGACGTCGTCGGCGGGCGCACCGCATCGCCCGAGTAGTGGCCGATCGCGAAGGCGCCCTCGGAGACGGCGTCGCGGTCGCGCACGATGGTCGCGAGCAGGGCGTCGGTGTAGGCGCGGTCGTGCGGTCCGTCGTAGAGGTAGCCGTCGTCGGGAAGGCGCCCGATGAGGTGATCGGATGCCTCGGGCGCATGCAGCCGGTCGACCCGCTCGACGACCGGCACCTGGTACAGCACGGGAGGCTCCGACGCGTCGTCCATCACGAGCAGGGTGCGCACGCGCGCGTCCTCCTCGACCGTGGGCAGCTCGAACGCGCCGATGAGCCGCAGCGACGGCGTGTGGCCCTTGCCGCCGAACCATCGCTGGAGCGGCATCCACTCGGCGATCGCGGCCACGGCGCTGTCCATGCCTGAACCGTACGACGCGCCCCGGCCGATGTCGAGGAGCGACGCCGCGGGTTCCGCGTCGTTCAGGCCGAGGGCACGGGACGCACGGGGTCGCCGACCCGGACGAGCGCCCGGCCGCCGCCGTCGAGCTGCGGCACGAGGAGGATACCGAACCACGTCGTGCCGTCCCACCGGCGGCGCTTCGCGAGCGTCCGGATGGGCTCCACGCCGCGCGCGAGCGTGACCGGGTCGATGAGGGTCATCGCGCAGCGGTCGCAGATCGCGGTCACCCGGAAGCGCACGTCGCCGAGGTCGACGAACGGCCACGCGTCCTCGGCGAACGGCACGTCGCCGTCGATCACGATGTTCGGGCGGAACCGGAGCATGTCCAGCGGCGGCGTGCCCTCGTCCGTCCATGCGTCGAGCTGCGCCAGCGACGCCTCGCTCGTGAGCAGCACCGGGGCGACGTCGGCGAGGGTGACGCGCTCGCCGGGGAGGCCGCCGTGCGACGGGTTCACGGTGCGCACGGTCGGATCGGGCTGCCAGACGAGGCGCACGCCGGCGCCGATGCGCGCGGCCAGCCACTCGTCGGCTTCCTCGCCGACGGGCAGCGCGGTGCCCTGGCGCGTGAAGCCCACCGGGATCGGCGCGGCGTCGACGGGCGGGTCGACCTGGAGCGGGTCGCCCCGACCGTCGTCGAGCAGCACGCCGCCGCCGGCCATCGGCTCGGCGTGCAGCGCGAGCAGCCCGTTGCGCTCGCGTGCGGTGACCACGGCACCGGATGCCGCGTCGACGATGCCCCAGCGACGGTCGGCCGTGAGCCCCCACGGCTCGACCACGGCCGACCGCACGTCGTTCCCCGCGAACGATTTCACGGGGTGGACGCGGACGCGCGTGACCTGCATCCGATCACCGTACCGGGCGGTCGCGCCTGTGCCGAGAATCGGGGGCTTGTCGTGGCATCCGCGGGCTCGTATCGTCACGTTCGACCGCACCCTTCGACGACGAACGGAGCCGACATGGCCGCGACCGCGCTGCCCTCGAGCGGAGACCAACCCGCAGCATCCGGCACGCCCGTGAAGACGTGCGATGCGAGCGGCATGGCCGAGATCCACCGCATGTTCCGCGCGGGCTTCGGCGAGGGCCGGATGCTCGTGGAAGCCGTGCCAGGGGGCGATACTGCGCAGGCCGACCTCGTCGGCGACCACCTCGACATGCTCTCCGTGGGGCTGCACGCGCACCACGAGGGGGAGGACACGATGCTCTGGGCGCCGCTCGAGCATCGGGCTCCCTCGTGCGCCGCGCACGTGGAACGCATGAAGCAGCAGCACGCGGCGCTGCTGGTGCACCTCACGGCGATGGACCAGGCGTTGCCGACCTGGCGGTCGAGCGGACGGCCGGCGGACGCCGAGGACGTGCTCGCGGCGCTCGACGGCATCAACGCCGCGCTCGCCGCGCACCTCCCCGACGAAGAGTCGAACATCGTGCCCGTCATGGAGACGGTGATCACGCAGCCCGAGGTCGACGCGCTGTCGGAGCACGGTCGGAAGGCGACGCCCAAGGGCAAGGCGTTCCTGCAGCTCGGCGCGATCCTCGCCGCGCAGCCCGACGGCGGGGACGATTGGCAGCGCAAGCACCTGCCGCCGCCGGTGCGCCTCATCTGGCGGTGGGTCGGCCGACGGAAGTACGAGGCGCACCGCAAGGCGCTCGTCAAGGCGTAGCCCGCGCACACGGATGCCGCGCCGGGCGAACCCGGCGCGGCATCCGTGCTGTGGTGCTCGCCCCCTAGTCGAGCAGGTGATCCAGGGCTCGGCCCATCCAGGCGTTGCGCGTGGCCTGGTCGGTGATGCCCTCGAACCCGAAGCCGCTCAGCAGCGAGTGCGGCGTCGCCACCACGGCCGCCTCGGGGAAGCCCGCGGCCGTCGTGATGATGAAGTTGTTCGGGTTGGGCGCGCTGCCCTCAGGCGGGCCGGTGACCTGCCAGCCGTTCGAATCGTTGTTCTCGAACGAGGTCGATCCCTCGCCGGTCGACACGACGATGTCGTCGACGAAGACGCCGAGCCCCTGGGTCGACCAGTCGCTGACGTACCCGATGGAGACCTCGACCTGGCCCGCGGTCTGGTACAGCGACAGGTCGACGTTCCACTGCTCCCAGCCGCCCGAGTTGCCGGATGCCGCGTTCCACACGCCGGTGGTGCCGTTCGGCTCGCACGACGTCGAGTCGATGACCGTCTGGTAGTGGTCGAGCTGCGGGTGCAGCTCGCGCCAGCCGGCCGGGCAGCTCTGACCGGTGCTGCTCGTGGTGTGCTCGCTCGGCAGCGTCGTCCACTGGTCGGTGTTCGGCACGCGGGCCTCGACGATCAGGTGATCCCACTCGGGCTCGGTGTCGTAGGACGTCCAGAACGACAGGTTCGCGCCGCCTTGCGGGACGGTGATCGTCCGCGTCAGCCGCTTGTACGACACGTCCGCGATCTGCGAGTACGCGTAGGCGTCACCCGTGTGCGGCTCGAACGGACCGCCCTCGCGGTCCCAGCGGGCCGCGACCCAGCTCTCGAACTGCGGGTACTGCTGCGGGTCCAGGATGCCGCTCGTCGTGATGAACGAGTTGCTGTGGTCCTGGTTGCCCGCGCTGTCCGCGCCGTTGAAGCCCCAGTCGAGCCCGTCGTACGGGGTGTCCACGCCGAGCACGTCGAGCAGGTCGCCCTCATCCGTGGTGCCGGCGTCGTCGACCGCGATGTACGCGCCGAGCGAGTACTGCAGCGTGTCGTTGACGAGGTTGCCCGATCCGCCGAGCGGACGGCAGCGTGGCCGGACTGCGGGGTCGCCGCACGACGCGTTCGCGGCCGTCGGGTCGAACAGGTACGGACCGGCGTACTGCGTGCCGGCGTACTTGCCCGTGTAGAGCACCTTGCCGCCCTCGTTGAGGAAGTCGCGGACCTCGAGGATCTGGTCCATCGCCAGCCGGGAGGCGGTGCCCGCAGCACCGCCGGGTTCTCGGGTGATGATGTCGTCGCCCGTGTACCAGATCACGGCGTCGTAGTGCGAGAGCACGCCGAGGTTGTCGGACGCGATCCGCCCGCGTGCGTCCACGTCGTAGACGTCGTAGCCGACGCCGTTGGCCGTGAGCGCATTCTGGTAGGACGAGAGGTACTTCGGGGCCGTGACGCCCTGCGCCGGCGAAGCGCCGGTGTAATCCTCTGCCGACACGATCAGCACGCGGTCGCTCGACTCCTCGACGGCCTGGTACGTGAACGAGTCGCTCGTGGCCTTGCCGCCCGTGAACCAGACCTTGACGCTGTCGCCCGGCTGGGTCCCGGTCACGACGCCGCTCATGATGGCGTAGTGGGCGCCCGTCTTGCCGCCGTACGTGTCACCGCCCGTCCATTCCGACGTGGGCTTCGAGACGACGGGCTGGTTGTTGATCTGGTACTTCAGCGTCACGGCGCCGAGGCTCCGCTTCGCGATCACGCGCACCTCCTGCGGGTCGCCGTAGGAGTACTTGAACGTGAAGTCGGCCAGCGGGAGCCCGGCCTTGTACGTGTCGTCGCTCTTCAGGTAGAACGGCTTCGTCGTCAGGCCGAGGTGCGACACCGGGTTCGCCGGGTCGGCCGCCGACTTGGCCACGTCCATCGCGAAGGGCAGGGCGCGCTCGTACTCAGCCTGCACCAGCGCCTCGTCGTCGGGGAACACGAAGCCGGCGTCGGGCTCGCCCTCGCCGAGTTCGGGCGTCCACGCCAGCGTGCCGTGCTGGGCGTGCGCGAAGTCGGTGGTCTCGCCGTTCGTCACGTAGAGCACGTCGGAGGACAGGCCCGGCTCGAAGTCGGAGATCGCGGGGTTGTCGCGGTTGCCCGACAACGCATAGTAGATGGGGTCGTCCGCGGTCGGGGTCCCGGTCTGCCAGCCCTCGGCGTACAGCAGCCACTGTCCGAACGAGTGGTAGTTCACCTGGAACTCGGGAGCCGCCCGGTCGAGGAGCGCCATCATCGCCTGCGTCTCGGGCTCGGATCCGGCCGACGGGCCGCGGTACGTGTCGCTCGAGGTCAGAGACGAGGAGCCCTCCTCGTCGTAGCCGAAGTGCTCGGGGTAGTTGCGGTTGGGGTCGACGCCGTCGGCGCGGGTGATCTGGTTGTCACCGTCGTTGTCGCGCAGGTTCTTGCGCCACAGCCGCTCGTGGTCGAACGTGTACTGGTAGCCGTCGGGGTTGGCGACGAGCAGGAACCAGTACTCGTTCTTCTGCAGCAGCGTCTTCGTCGCCTTGTCCTTGGCGTTGTAGTTGTCGATGAACGAATGCAGCAGTCGCCGGTTGACCTCGGTCGAGATCCACTCGCGCGCGTGCTGCGTCGAGCTGTAGAGCACCGCCGGCCGGGACCCGTCAGGAACGCCCCTCGCGCCCTGCGTGACCTTCAGCGCGATGATCTCGCGGCCCTGGTAGGTGTGGCCGAGCACCACCAGCTTCACGAGCTGGGGGTTGTCCTTCGCGAGCTGGTAGAGCTCGTCGCGGATGCCGCCGCTCTCGTCCCACGATCGCCAGACGTTGTAGCCCGAGGCCGCCTGCTCCGCCGCCAACTGCTTGGCGGACTTGCCGTCCTTGTTCTTCTTCACGTGGACGTCGACGCCCTTCGCGCGGAGATCCTTCGCCTCCTGCTCGGTGAGCACGACGTCGACGGCGACGCCGTCGTCGGTGACCCGGCTCGCGGCGACGTCGACGCCGCTCGCGACGAGGTCGGTCGCCTGCTCGGTGCTCACGTCGGCGGTGTACATGTCGAGCGCTTCGTCGTCCTCTGCGGCGCTCGCGCCGACGGGAGCGAGCATCGCCAGCACGACTGCGAGCGTGGCGACACCGAAGGCGAGGCGCGTGGAGGTGGAACGAGTTCCGGCCATCATGGCTCCTTCGATCCGTCTCCGGCCGGAGGGGGTAATCGTGACGTCGTCGTCGATCATGTTCGCCACGCCTGCGGCTCGCTGCGGACCCTAGGCGCTAGCCTCCTCGGGTCCCGTCGCCCGTGTCAAGGCGGATTGGAGGGTTGCTCAGTCTCCCGCCTCCGTCCGCGAGCCCGCGCCTCCGCTCCCAGACGGCGGATGCCGCACCGGGCGACCCGGCGCGGCATCCGATCACCTGCTCCCTTCGATCAGATTCCGAAATGGTCGAGGATGCGGCCGACGACCTCGGCGCGCTCGTCGGGCGTGGCCAGCTGCTCGAGGCCGAAGCCGAGCATGAGCGAGTCGTCCGTCGCCACCGCGCTGTAGAACGGGCCCTCGACGGTGATGCGCTCCCAGTCGCTCGTGTTGCCCGGGCTGCCCGTGGGCGCCCCGAGTACCGACCAGTCGCCGAGTCCGGTCTCGAAGCCCTCGGCCTCGGTCTCGACGCCGGCCACCGTGAAGCGGGTGTCGTCGACGATCAGTCCGATCTCGCCCGTGAACGGGTCGGCCACGTAGCTGATCACGAGCTCGATGTTCTGGCCCGCATACGCGCTGAGGTCGAACGACACGTCGACCCAGCCACCGGAGCTGCCGGTGAACGCGTTCCACTCGCCGGTCGAACCGGTCGAGAGGCACGGGTTCGCGACCGTCAGGTAGTGCTCCAGCTGCGGATGCATGTCGACGTAGAAGCCGCCCTCGCACTCCGCCGACGGCGCCGTGCTCGTGCCGCCGTTGAGGTCGGGCAGGGTCGTCCACTCCTCGGTGCCCACGGGCCGGACCTCGACGATGACGTTGTCGTATCCGAGCTCTGCCGAGTACGAGAACTGCGCGTCGAAGGTCGCGGCCTCGCCCGCGCCGAGGGTCGGCACCGCGAAGGTGCGGCCCAGCCGCTGGTAGCTCTCGTGGGCGTGCGCGGCGAACGCAGCCCACTCGCCCTCGATCGGGATGAACGGACCCGACGGCTGGTCGTACTCCGCCGCGGCCCAGCTCTCGAACTGCGGGAACTCGTCGACCGGCAGCACGTCGCTCGTCGGCGTGAACTCGCCGGCCTCGTCGACGGGATTGTCCTCCGTCGCCGGTCCGCCGAACGCCGCCTCGACGCCCGTGAGCGGGTCGTCGATGCCGATCACGCCTCCGGCGCCGACGGGCGTGCGGTCGAACGCGCCGAGCCAGTACTGCGTGAAGTCGTCGGCCAGGATGAGGCAGTCGGAGAAGAAGTCCTCCGTCACCATGCACTCCTGGTCGGGCGCCCCGTCGAGGCCGTAGTAGATGCCGCCGAGCGCACCCGCGAGCTGGCCGTAGTATCCGGTCGTCTCGCCGGCGAGCGCCAGCTTGCCGTCCTCGTTGAGGTAGTCCCGCACCGCGATCGTCAGGTACTGCTGGCGCTCCGCCACCGACAGGTCGGTCACGGGTCCGAACAGGTACGTCTCGGTGAGCACGTCCTCCTCGTCCTGCGTCAGCCGGTTGTCGCCGAGGTACCAGAGCACTCCGTCGTAGTGGCTGAGCACGCCGAGGTCGTGCGGCACGCCCTGCGCGTCGACGTCCCAGACGTCCGCGTCCACGCCGTTGGCCGCGAGCGCGGCGACGTGCTCGTCGACGTACTTCGGACCGTCGTTGCGCGGCGCCTCCTCGGGGTTGTACCCGGTGTAGTCCTCGTTCGCGATGACGAGCACCTGGTTGCCCGTGTCCTGGGCGAGCTCGTACGTGAAGTGCTCGCTCTCGACCTTGCCCGGCTTCTGGCCCTTCGGCAGGTCCTTGGCGTTGGTCTGGCCCGAGAACCACACCTCGACGGAGTCGCCGGGCTTGGCGCCGGAGACGGCGCCTCGGTACTCGGCGTAATAGTCGGTGCCCTCGAAGCCGTAGCGCTCGCCGCCCTGCCACTCGGCGACCTGCTTCTTGACCTCCTTGCCGCCGTTGATCTTGTAGTGCAGCGTCTTCGCGTTGAGGGCGCGCTTCGCGGTGACCGCCACGGGCTGCGGGTCGCCGTACGAGACCTCGAACGGGTCGGCCACGAGGTCCGCGGCGTCGCGGCCCACGACCGACACCGGGTCGTCGGGGTCCTGCGCCGACTCGGCCACCGCGAGCGCGAACGGGATGTTCTTCTCGAACTCATCCTGGATGAGCGCCTCGTCGTCGGGGAAGTCGAAGCCGAGGGCCACGCAGTCCTCCTCGGCGACCCACTCGTCGTCGGGCACCCGGTCGGCCGCGTCCTCGCACGTCGACATCTCGGGCGTGAACCCGAGCGTGCCGTACGCCGCCTGCATGTGCGTGTCGAGGTCGCCGTTCGTCGTGTAGAGCTCCGCCGAGATGTCGGGGTCGTAGCCCGGCACGGCGGGGTTCGCGTCATCGCCGGCCATCGCCTCGTAGATCACGTCGTCGGGCGACGGCGTCGCCACCTGCCAGCCGATCCCGTAGAGCAGCAGCTCCGCGGCCGAGTGGTAGTTGATCATGAATTCGGGCGTCACCTTCGCGAACAGCTGGTCGAGCGCCTGCGTCTCGGGCTCGGATCCGGGGGACGGTCCGCGGTAGGTGTCACTCGCCGGGTTCGGCGATGAGCCCTCGTTGTCGTAGCCCCAGCGCGTCGCCGAGTTCCGGTTCAGGTCGACGCCGTCGGCTCCCGTGATCTGTCCATCCCCGTTGTTGTCGCGCAGGTTCTTGCGCCAGAGGCGGTTCCCGTCCTCGAACGTGAAGTCGTACCCGTCGGGGTTCGCGACCGGCACGAACCACAGCTCGGTCGTGTCGATGATCTTCGTGATGCGCGGATCGGTGCCGTACCCGCTCAGGTAGTAGTCGAGCAGGCGACGCACCATCTCGGGCGTGATCCACTCGCGGGCGTGCTGGGCCGCTACGTAGACGACGGTCGGCCGCTTGCCGTCCTTCTTCTGCTTGTCGATGTTGCCGGTGACACGCACGGCGCCGATGTCCTTGCCGTTCCACGTCTCGCCGAGCACGCGGAACTGCGCGATGGCGGAGTGCGCGGCCGCTTGGTCCATCAGCTCCTCGAGGATGCCACCCGGGCCGCTGTACATCCGGAACACGCCCTCGGGCTCGCCGAACGCCTGCATCGAGCGCTGCTGCGCCGCCGGCTCCTTGGCCTCGAGCGACGTCCCGTCCTTCGCGAGCTGTTCGACCTGCTCGGAGTTCAGGATGACCTGGACGTCCACCAGCCCGTCGGCGTGGGCGCTCGGCTCGACGACCATGTCGTGCCGATCCACCCCGAGGTCGACGATGCTCGCGAGCCCGTCCGCGTCGACGGTGCCGGTGTAGACCGATGGTCCGACCGCTCCGCCCGGTGGCTGTGGCGGACTGGCGAAGCTCGGCGCGGCGGCCGCGCCGGTGATGACCAGTGCCGCAGCGGTGGCGACGGCGAGTTGACGGAACATGCGTACCCCCTTGTGCGCGTGCGTCTTCGCCGGGTTGATCACCCGGCCGTCCGCCCACGGAGGTTCGCCGCGACGCGAACGATCCTCATCTTGGTCCCCGGTTCGGGGCCGGGTCAACCCCATTCGGAGAACGGTTCCCGATTCGCCGGGCGGCGGCGCTGCGTGCCGCGCGCCGCCCCGGCTCGGCCCGCCAGGCGACGGTGTCGGCGCTGCGTGCGAGCATGGAACCATGCCCGCCGAGCCCGCGTCCCGCCCCGGTGCGCACGGCAAGCGGGCGCCCGACTGGCGTCGTGCGATCGCCTCATTCACGGTCGCGCCGACCGACCTGCCCGAGTTCTCCGAGACGACGGATGCCGCATCGGCGGCCCCGCACGCTGGCCGACCGGCCGCGGCGCCGCGTCCCCTGGCGCTCCAGTTCGAGCTGCGCCGCGACGTGCCGCGTCGGCCGGGAGAGTGGCAGGGGCGACGCGACGAGCCCGCCCGGCGCGCGGCATCCGTCGACCGGCTCGCGGTGCGCCCGGTCACGGCCGGCGCACGCGGGCGCTGGGTCAAGTCCGGCCTCACCTGGCAGAACATCGCCTACCAGGCGAGCGCGGGCGGGTTCGACCACGCGCAGTCGCGGTGGTTCGGCCAGTTCGCGCTGCTGAAGGGCGGGTCGACCGGGGTGTACCAGCCCTCCGGGTCCGAGTGGATCTCGCTCGACGAGTTCGAGAGTCCGCTGCTGTGGGCGCTGCTCGCCGAGGCGCGGCGGCTCGGCATCGCGCTCGCCGGGTCGACGGCGGCGCCCGCGGTGGTCGTGCACGACGCGGCATCCGTGGCGCTCGATGCGACGATCGACGACGTCGGCGACCTGATGCTCGAGCCGATCGTGCGGTTCGGCGCGGCCGACGACCTTCGCTCGGTCCAGCACGTGCGTCGCATCGGCGAGCATGGGCTCTACCGCTTCGACTTCGACGCCGGGGTGCTCGACGTCGCGCCGCTGGAGGCACCGCTCGGGCCGGCCGAGGTGTCTGCGCTCGAGGGAGGCCTCGCCGTGCGCGTGCCGGCCGCGGAGGTTCCCGAGTTCGCGCGCGGGCACGTCCACCGGCTCGCGCGGTCGATCGCGATCGTGAGCCGCGACGACAGCTTCACGCCGCCGGTGGCACCGCCCGCGACGCTCGTGCTCGACGCACGGCATGAGCCGGGCGATCTGCTCCGACTCGCCTGGCGGTGGGAGCACGCCGACGGGCGCAGGACCCCGGTCGACGCGTCGGTCGCGACATCCGCCGACGACCCCGACCTCGACGACGACCTGCTCGCGCGGGTCGTCGACGCGCTCGGCTGGGTGCCGCTCGAGGCGGTGCTCCTCCGCGGCGCCGACGCGGCCGAGTTCACGGTCGAGCGGATGCCGCGACTCGAGCGCCTCGCCGAACGCGGGCCGCTGCGCATCGACGTGCGCGGTATCCGGCCCGACTACCGCCGAGCCGAGGGCGAGCCGCGGCTCACGGTCACGGCGGTCGAGTCGCTCAAGGCCGACTGGTTCGACCTCGGGGTGCAGCTCACCGTCGACGGTCGCCCGGTGCCGTTCCAGCGGCTCTTCACCGCGCTCGCGAAAGGGCGGCGGCGACTGCTGCTCGTCGACAAGACGTACCTGTCGCTTGCGGATCCGCTCTTCGATCCCCTCCGCGAGCTCATCGAGGAGGCCGGCACGGTCGCCGAGTGGGAGACCGGCACGCTGCCGATCCACCGCAGTCGCGCAGGGCTCTGGGCCGACTTCGAGGACCTCGCGCACGAGGCCGAGCCCGCCGTGGCGTGGCGTCGCATCGTTGAGGGACTCTCGCACGGAGGCGTCGAGGAGTTGCCGCCGCCCGAGGGGTTGGCACTGCCGCTGCGGCCCTACCAGCTCGCGGGATTCCGCTGGCTGGCGTTCCTGTGGGCGAATCGGCTCGGCGGCGTGCTCGCCGACGACATGGGGCTCGGCAAGACGGCGCAGGCGCTCGCGCTCATTCAGCATGCGCGCAACTCGGCGGTCGAGGAGGGCCCGGCGGAGCCGGTTCCGGTGGTTGAGGAGCGCCCGGCGGAGCCGGACGCGTCTCGAAACCTGGCGACCCGACAGGGTCTCGATACGCCTCCTTCGGTGGCTACTCGACCACCGACGGCAACCGCCGCGCCCCCGTTCCTCGTCGTCGCCCCCACCTCCGTCGCCTCCAACTGGGTGCGCGAGGCGTCGCGCTTCACGCCGGACCTCCGAGTCGCCACCGTCACCGCGACCGAGGCGCGGCGTCGTGGCCGCATCGCGGAGGCCGCGGCATCCGCCGACGTCGTCGTCACGACCTACGCGGTGCTGCGACTCGAGGCCGATGCCTTCGCCGCGCTCGAGTGGAGCGGGCTCGTGCTCGACGAGGCGCAGTTCGTGAAGAACTCGGCGACGAAGGTGCACGAAGCCGCCCGCGGCATCCGTGCGCCGTTCCGGCTCGCGATGACCGGCACGCCGATCGAGAACCACGTGGGGGAGCTGTGGGCGATCCTGCGGATCGTCGCGCCCGGCCTGTTCCCGTCGCGGCGCGCGTTCGACGAGACCTATCGCCGCCCGATCGAGCAGGACGGCAATGCCGAGCGACGCGAACGGCTGCGGCGGCGCATCCGGCCGCTCATCCTGCGCCGCTCCAAGGAGCTCGTCGCGCCCGAGCTGCCCCCGAAGCAGGAGCAACTGCTCGCGGTCGAGCTCGCTCCGAAGCATCGGCGCCTCTACGACGCGACCCTGCAGCGCGAGCGGCAGAAGCTCCTCGGACTCGTCGACGACCTCGACCGCCAGCGGTTCATCGTCTACCGATCGCTCACGCTGCTGCGAATGCTCGCGCTCGACGCCGCGCTCATCGACGAGGAGCGGTACGCCGGCTACCCGTCGGCCAAGCTCGACGCGCTGTTCGAGCAGCTCGACGACGTGCTCGCCGAGGGGCATCGAGCGCTGGTGTTCAGCCAGTTCACCTCGTTCCTCGGGCGGGCGAAGGCGCGACTGGATGCCGCGGGCATCTCCTACGCCTACCTGGACGGGTCGACGCCGGTGCGCCGCCGCGACGCCGAGATCGCGCGGTTCCGGGCGGGCGAGGCATCCGTGTTCCTGATCAGCCTGAAGGCGGGCGGCTTCGGCCTGAACCTCACCGAGGCGGACTACGTGTTCCTGCTCGACCCGTGGTGGAACCCGGCGAGCGAGGCCCAGGCCGTCGACCGCGCGCACCGCATCGGACAGGCGAAGCAGGTCATGGTCTACCGGCTCGTCGCGCAGGGCACGATCGAGGAGAAGGTCATGGCACTGAAGGCGCGCAAGGGTGAGCTGGTCGCGTCGATCCTCGATGCGCGTGCGGATGCCGCAGGCCCGCGTGACGGCGACGCGGATGCGCCGGGCGGAGCCGCGTCTCCGCCTGCCCCGGCCGACCTGCGCGCCGCGGAGGCGCTCACGGCCGCCGACCTCCGGGAGCTGCTCGACGGCTAGGGTCAGCGCGGGGCGACCGCCGTCGCGACCCGGCGCCCGGGCTGCCGGTTCGCCGCGCGGCGACGGCGGATCCACTTGTCGCCCTCGACCACGACGAGCAGGATCAGCGTCAGGCCGATGCACTCGAGCCACTGCCAGCCGGTGAGCGACACCGTGCCGAGTGCCCGCTGCAGCAGTCCGACCTCGGTCGACGCGACGATGAGGATGACCGGCCAGATGAGGATCTTCGTCACGGCCCAGATCGGAGGCAGCAGGCCCGACTCGGGTGTGCGGCGCATCAGCAGCGCACTCAGCACCGTCGCGAGGCCGAGCACGACGTAGGCCATGGTCATCGACGCGGTCGGCTGGCTCGGGCTCGGCTCGTCGGGTCCCCAGACGAGCGGGACCAGTGCGATGAGGAAGATGACCGCGCCGTACACGAGCCACTCGACGAGCGAGACGGGGTTCACGACGCCGATACGCGGATCGCGCGGCGGGTGGTTCATGATGCCGGGCGGGTTCGCGTCGGCGGCGATCGCGAGCACCGCGAACAGCGCCACGAAGAAGTTGATGAACAGCACCTGTGCGGGGAACAGCGCGACGCCCTCCGCGATCGAGAACGCGCTCGCCGCGAGGAACAGCATGATCAGGCTGAGCAGCTGCGTCATCTGGAACCGGAGGTACGCGGTGATCTTCGAGTAGACGATGCGGCCGAGCTCGACCGCGTGCACGAGCGTCGCGAAGTTGTCGTCGGTGAGCACGAGCTTCGCCGCCTGCTTCGTGACCTCGGAGCCCGAGCCCATCGCCACGCCGATGTTCGCCTGCTTGATCGCCGCCGCGTCGTTGACGGCGTCGCCGGTCATGGCGACGATGTTGCCCTTGGCCTGGAGGAGTCCGACGAGCCGCAGCTTGTCGTCGGGCGTCACGCGACCGAACACGTGCAGGTCGGGCAGACGGCGCGAGAGCTCCTCGTCGCTCATCTGCTTGAGGTCGGCGCCGCTGACGGCACCGGCTCCGAGCCCGAGCTCGGCGCCGATGGCGCCGGCCGTGACGGCGTGATCGCCGGTGATCATGCGGACGTCGATGCCGGCGGCGTGCGCCACCTCGACGGCGACCTTCGCCTCGGGGCGCAGCGGGTCGACGATGCCGACGATGCCGATGAGCACGAGCTCGTCGACCCACGACATCGCGTCGGCCGCGACCTTGCCCTCGTCGGCGTCGTCGATGAAACGCGCCGCGAACGCGAGCGTCCGCAGTCCGGTCGCCGACATGCGCTCGAGCTCTGCGGTCGCCGAATCGGATGCCACGGGCACCACTTCCCGGTCCTCGCCGAGCATTGTCGTGCATCGGCCGAGCACCACGTCGGGGGCGCCCTTCACGAGCAGCACGAGTTGCTTCTCGCCGCGGACCGGGATCCGCTGCAGCGTCGCCATGAACTTGTAGTCGGAGTCGAACGGCACCTCGGCGAGCCGCGGGTACTCGCGGCGGGCGTCATCGGCGTCGACGCCGAGCTTGGCGGCGAGCACGATGAGGGCGGCCTCGGTCGGGTCGCCGACGACGTCGCCCTCGTTCGAGACCGTCGCGTCGTTCGGCAGGCCGATCGCGAGCCCGAGCGTCGGCGCGTCGAGCGGCTCGTCGGTCGTGCCGAGCACGCGTCCGTCGAACGAGTACCCCTGGCCCGTCACGCGGTAGGTGTTGCCGCCCGCCCACGCGGTGCGCACCGTCATCTGGTTGAGCGTCAGCGTGCCGGTCTTGTCGGAGCAGATCGCGCTCGTCGCGCCGAGCGTCTCGACGTCGTTGAGCGATGCGACGATCGCGCGCTCCTTGGCGAGCTTCGAGGCACCCCACGAGAGCAGGCTCTGCACGAACACCGGCAGGCCCGTCGGGATCGCCGAGATCGCCACGGCCGTCGCGAGGAACAGCAGCTCGTCGAGGCTCTGTCCGCGCGCGAAGCCGATCAGGACGATGACGAGCACCGCGCTCCACGCGATGATGCCGAGCACCTTCGTGAGGCTGTCGAGCTCGAGCTGCAGTGGCGACTTCTTGTCGCCGACCTGCGTGAGCAGCGAGGCGATGCGGCCCATCTGGGTCCGCATCCCGGTCTCGACCACGACGATGCGTGCGGTTCCGCGAGTGACCGACGTGTTCTGGAACACCATCGACGTGCGGTCGGCGAGGGCCGTCTCGGCCGTGTTCTCCGCCGGCCCCTTCGGGATCGGAAGGGATTCGCCGGTGAGCGCGGACTCCTGCGTCTCGAGGTTCGCCGAGCGCAGGATGCGTCCGTCGGCCGGCACGAGGTCGCCCGACTCGAGCTCCACGATGTCGCCGGGCACGAGCTGCGTGGCATCGACCTGCGACAGGCTGCCGTCGCGGATCACGCGGGCCTGGGGCGTCTGCAGCTTGGCCAGCGCGTCGACGCTGCGCCGCGCCTTCACCTCCTGCCGCGTGCCCGTGATCACGTTGAACAGCACCAGGATCGCCACGATGATCGCCGTCGTGAACTGCTGGATGAGCAGCGAGACGATCGTCACCGCGATGAGCATGAGCGTCATGAGCTCGAGCACCTGGCTCAGCGCGATCCGCCACACGCTCGGTGGTGGCGCGCTCTGCAGGGCGTTGGGGCCGAACTCGGCGCGGCGCGTCTCGACCTCGGTCGCGGTCAGGCCGCGTGCACCGTCGGCCTTCGCCTCGGTCACGGCGGCGTCGGGGGCGAGGGCCCACCATTCGACGCCGTGTTCCTCCGCCTCGGTAGTGGTGCTCTGGACTTCGATGCTCACAAGACCCCCAGGGACGTCGTGCCGACTGTGGCCAGAGTAACGCCGCGGATGCCACGAAGGGGAGTGCCCCGACCGCGGGATTTCGGGCGGGCCGGAGGTGGGATAGGTCGCCGGCGCGGCATCCGTCATCGATGCCCGATGTCGAGGGCGGGTCAGCGCCCGAGGCGGCCCCAGCGGTCGCGGCGACGTGAGCGCGGCTCGTCGAGTCCGATGTGGACGCGCGTGCGCTTGCGTTCCCAGATGATCATGCCCGCGCCGAGCGCCCAGAGCGGCACCTGCGTGAGGAACGCGATGCGGAACGCCTCGAGCGAGTAGGTGGCGGGCGTGCCGGCGCCCTGCACGTCCATCGCGATGCCGATGAACAGGATGGCGAGGAGACCGGCCAGGAACCCGCCGCCGTTCACGATGCCGGTCGCGGTGCTGAGCCGGTGGCTCGGGTTGAACGTGCGGGCGTGGTCGAACGCGATCATCGATGCCGGTCCGCCGGTGCCGAGGGCGGCCGTGAGCAGGAAGAGGAGCCAGATCGGGGCGGGTCCGGGCCACAGGATGACCGAGAGCCATGCGACCGCCTGGATCGCGATCGTCGGCAGCACGAGCATGCGCGACCGGCGCATCGGGTGCCGGCTCGACAGCGCTCCGATGACCGGGCCGACGAGGATGCCGAAGATCACGAAGGACGTGACGACGAGCGACGCCACCGCGGGCGACAGGCCCTCGCCGGCGGTGAGGAACGGGAAGCCCCACAGCATCACGAACGCGGTGCCGGCGAAGGGCGTCGCGAAGTGCGACCAGAAGGCGAGCCGGGTCGCGGGGTGCGCCCACGACTCGCGGAAGCCCTCGCGAAGATCGGCGGCGCTCGTCACGACCCGGATGGCGCCGGTCTCCGTATCGACGGCGACGTCGGCGTCCCGATCGGGCGGATGGTTCCGGATGATCGTGAACGTGAGGATCGAGAACAGGACGCCGAGTCCGGCGAGGCTGCCGAAGGCGATGCTCCACGAGGTCGCGTGCAGGAGCGCGGCGAGCGGGAGAATCGAGATGATCTGCCCGAACTGGCCGATGAGCCCCGTGAACTGCACGAGCACGGGCGCCTGCCGGTCGGGGAACCACACGGCGATGAGGCGCAGCACGCTCGGGAAGACGGCCGCGTCGCCGGCGCCGATGAGCACGCGGGCGAGGATGCCGATGCCCACGTCGGACGCGAATGCCATCACGAGCTGGCCGAGCGCCATGAGCACCATGCCGGCGGTCACGATCGGGCGGGCGCCGAAGCGGTCGAGCAGCAGGCCGACCGGGATCTGCATCGCGCCGTACACTGCGAGCTGGATGACCGCGAACATCGACAGCGTCGAGGCGTCCGCGTCGAACCGGACGGCGGCGTCGACGCCGACCGACGAGAGCGAGGTCCGGTTCGTGACCGAGAGCACGTAGGCTGCGACGCCGACGGTCCACACCAGCCACATGCGCCACGGGCGCGCGGGCGTGGGGAGAATCGTCACTGGGCCTTCAGGGGGATCGGTGCCGCGGCGGCATCCGCGCGCCGCCCTTCCAGCCTAACCGCGCTGCGGGCGTGCCCCTGACGGCTGTGGACGGCAGGTGCCATCGTGCTGAACGCCCCGGGTTCAGTCCAGCCGGCCGAAGAGCTCGGCGCGCTCGGCCCGCGTCAGGCCGGTGCGTGGATCGCGTTCGTGCGGATCGGCAGCGGCATCGATGCGATGCGCGGTGTGGTCGAGCGCGAGATCGAGTTCTTCGCGATGCGCTTCGACGTAGGCGCCGATCGCGGACGCCACGACGTCCTTCTTGAACCGCCGTTGAAGACGGGCCGTGTCGGCGATCAGTCGGTCCGTCTCCAGGTCGACTCGTACGAGTCGGGTGATCTTGCCGGCCATGTCCGCACGCTACCTCCACACGCCGGGCGCCAGGCGCGACGTCGTTCCTCATCGACGGGACCGCTTCACGCGCACGCTGTGTGGAGGACGGGTCGTCACCGCCATCGTCTTTGAGGCGGGCGGGAGTATCACTCCGCAGAATCGGTAAACCCGTCTACTCGGCGACAAGGTCGACTGAGCAACAAATCAACCGGACGACAAGTCCACGGAGCGACAAGTCCGCGTAGCGACAACTCCATGGAGCGACAAGTCCTCGGGGCCACAAGTCGACGGAGCGACAAATCTACTGAGCGACGAAATCCCGTCGACGAGTCAATTTGGCGATAGATCGGGGATGACAGGTCTGCTCGGCGACAAATCAACTGATCGACAAGTCGACGGATTTACTGATTCTGCAAAGAGATATCCTCCTCCGCTTGGGCGCGACAACGGTGGCAGCGGCGACGTTGGCAGCGACAACGATGGCAGCGGCGACCGTCGAGAAGGCCGGAACATGGCCGACGGGTGATGCCGGCGCTGAGAGCGGGGACGACGACCGCGAAGGGCCGACGACGAAGGGCCGGGGCGACGATGTCGCCCCGGCCCTTCGTCAGGTTGCGGTGAGCAGGCGCTGCGGCCTGCCGGCGCAGCCTAGAGGTCGCCCTCGGCGGCCACCGCGTCGACCTTCTCCTCGATGATGTCCTCGAGGGGGCGGGTCGTCTGGGCGGGCGCCTTGTTCGACTGCTCGGCCGCCAGCTCGGCGTCGAGGTCGGTCGCGGCCTGCTCGAACTGCGAGTTGTAGAGGCGCCAGTACGCGCCCTGCCTCGCGATGAGCTGTTCGTGGCTGCCCTGCTCGACGATGTCGCCGTGCTCCATCACGAGGATGAGGTCGGCGTCGCGGATAGTCGAGAGGCGGTGGGCGATCACGAACGAGGTGCGGCCCTGGCGCAGCGCCGCCATCGCGTGCTGCAGCAGCAGCTCGGTGCGGGTGTCGACCGAGGACGTCGCCTCGTCGAGGATCAGCACCGAGGGCTGCGACACGAACGCGCGGGCGATCGTGATGAGCTGCTTCTCGCCCGCCGACACGTTCGAGGCCTCCTCGTCGAGCACGGTCTCGTACCCCTCGGGCAGCGAGTGCACGAACCGATCGACGTACGTCGCCTTCGCGGCGGCGATGATCTCGTCGTCGGTCGCGGTCTCGCGGCCGTACCGGATGTTCTCGCGGATCGTGCCGGCGAACAGCCACGGGTCCTGCAGGACCATGCCGGTGCGGGCGCGGACGTCGTGCCGGGTGAGCTCGGCGATGTCCTGTCCGTCGAGCAGGATGCGGCCGCCGTCGAGCTCGTAGAACCGCATGATGAGGTTCACGAGCGTCGTCTTGCCGGCCCCCGTCGGGCCGACGATCGCGACCGTCTGCCCGGGCTCGACCCGGAACGACAGGTCGCTGATGAGCGGCCGGTCGGGCGTGTACGAGAACGAGACGTTCTGGAACTCGATCGTGCCGTCGCCCTCGACCGGCGCGGGCGCGTCGGCGGCGTCGGGGTCCTGCTCGTCGGCGTCGAGCAGCTCGAAGACGCGCTCGGCCGACGCGGTGCCCGACTGGACGACCGCGGCCATGCCGCCGAGCTGCGACAGCGGCTGCGTGAACTGCTGCGAGTACTGGATGAACGCCTGCACGTCGCCGAGCCGCAGCTGCCCGTTCGCGACCATCAGGCCGCCGAGCACCGCGATGCCGACGTACGTCAGGTTCCCGACGAACATCATGCCGGGCATGATGATGCCCGAGAGGAACTGCGCCTTGAACGAGGCCGCGTAGAGCTCCTCGTTTTCGGCCCGGAACTTCTGGCTCGAGTCCTCCTCGCGACCGAAGACCTTGACGAGCGCGTGGCCCGAGAAGGACTCCTCGACGCGTGCGTTGAGGCGGCCGACCTTCTTCCACTGGATGCCGAACGCGGCCTGCGACTTCGGGCCGATCACGCCGAAGATCACGCCCATGAGGGGCAGTGCCACCAGCGCGACCAGCGAGAGCTGCCACGAGATCGAGAACATCATGACGAGCACGCCGACCACCGTGAGGATGCTCGTGAGCGCGCTGGAAAGCGACTGCTGCATCGTCTGGGTGATGTTGTCGATGTCGTTCGTCACGCGCGAGATCAGCTCGCCGCGCTGCATCCGGTCGAAGTAGCTCAGCGGCAGGCGGTTGACCTTGGCCTCGACGTCTTCACGGAGCCGGAACATGGCCTTCACCATGATCACGTTGATGACGTAGCCCTGGATCCACGAGAGCACGGAGGCCACCACGTACAGCATCAGCACGACGATGATGACCTGGCTGAGGCGCACGAAGTCGATGCCCTCACCCGGCGTCAGCGTCGCTGCGCCCACGATGTTGGCGAGGTCGTCCTGACCGGAGGCGCGGAGCCCCTCGACGACCTGCTCCTGGGTCAGGCCCGCAGGCAGCTGCAGTGAGATGAAGCCCTCGAAGATGATGTTCGTCGCCTCGGCGAGCACCTTCGGCGCGATCACCGTGAGCACGACGCCGATGGCGCCGAGCAGCGAGACGAACGCGAACGACCACTTCCACGGCGCGAGCAGTCCGAGCATCCGCCGGAAGCTCTTGCCGAAGTCCTGCGCCTTGCCGGGCTTCACGCTGTCCCAGTCGCCGGAATTGAGGCGGGCCTGCTCGGCGAGCTCGGCCTCGATCCGCTCCTCTTCGGTCAGCTCGGGCTCGACCACGGGTGCACCGCGGCGGCCACGGCCGCGTCCGCGGCCCTCGTTCTTCATGTCCGCGCTCATGCCCGTGCTCCCGCCGCCAGCTGCGACTCGACGATCTGGCGATACGTCTCGCAGGTCTCGAGCAGTTCTTCGTGCGTGCCGATGCCCACCATGCCGCCGTCATCGAGCACGATGATGCGGTCGGCGTCGGTGATGGTCGACACGCGCTGGGCGACCACGATCTTGGTCACGTTGGGCAACTCGCGCCACAACGCCTGCCTCAGCCGCGCGTCGGTGGTGAGGTCGAGCGCCGAGAACGAGTCGTCGAACACGAGGATGTCGGGCTGGTGCACGATCGCCCGCGCGATGGCGAGGCGCTGGCGCTGTCCGCCGGACACGTTGGTGCCGCCCTGCGCGATGCGCCCGTCGAGGCCGCCCTCCTTGTCGGCGACGAAGTCGGCGCCCTGGGCGATGGAGAGGGCCTCCCACAGCTCGGCGTCCGTGGCATCCTCGCGGCCGAACCGGAGGTTCGAGGCGATCGTGCCGTTGAACAGGAAGGGACGCTGCGGCACGAGGCCGATCGTCTTCCACAGCCGGTCGAGGTCGGCCTCGCGCACGTCGACGCCGTTCACGAGCACGGAGCCGCCTGTGACGTCGAACAGCCGGGGGATGAGCGACACGAGCGTGGTCTTGCCGGCGCCGGTCGAGCCGACGACGGCGACGGTCTCGCCGCGGTTCGCGCGGAACGAGATGCCCTCGAGCACCGGGTGCTCGGCGCCCGGGTACTGGAACACGACGTCGCGGAACTCGATCGTGCCGACCTCGGGGAAGGTCGAGACGGGGTTCTCGGGGCGGGCGAGCGTCGCCTTGTTGTCGAGTACCTCGCCGATGCGCTCGGCGGAGACCGCCGCGCGCGGGATCATGATCGTCATGAACGCGGCCATGAGCACCCCGCCGAGGATGATGCCGACGTACTGCATGAAGGCGAAGAGCGTGCCGATCAGCACGTCGCCCTCGTTCACCTCGATCGCGCCGAACCAGAGCACCGCAACGACCGTGACGTTGAGCACGAGCATGAACAGCGGGAAGAGCGTGATGAACAGCGTGCCGACGCGGCGGCCGACGTCCATGATGTCGGTGTTCGCCCCGCGGAAGCGCTGCTCCTCGATGCGCTCGCGCACAAACGCCCGCACCACGCGGATGCCCGTGAGCTGCTCGCGCAGGATGCGGTTCACGTTGTCGAGCTTCTTCTGGTACGAGCGGAACAGCGGCACCATGCGGATGATGACGACCCCCGCGACGACCAGGATGATCAGCACCGACGTCCAGATGAGCCAGCTCAGCCCGACGTCTTGACGCAGCGCCATGATGATGCCGCCGATGGCGAGCAGCGGCGCCTGCACGAGCATGGTCGCGCCCATCATGGCGAGCATCTGCACCTGCTGCACGTCGTTCGTGTTGCGGGTGATCAGCGAGCCGGGGCCGAACTGCGACACCTCGCGCTCGGAGAACCCGCTGACCTTGTCGAAGACGTCGTTGCGGATGTCGCGGCCGAGCTTCATCGCCGCCTTGGCCGCGAAGTAGGTCGCGATGATGGCCGCCGTGATCTGGCCGAGCGAGATCGCGAGCATGAACGCGCCCGTCGACCAGATGAACTCGGTGTCGCCCTTGCTCACGCCCTCGTCGATGATGTCGGCGTTGAGGCTGGGCAGGTAGAGGGAGGCGAGCGCCGCGATGAGCTGGAACACCAGCACGCCGAGCAGCAGCCACCCGTATGGTCTGAGATAGCGGATCAAGAGTTTGCCGAGCATGGTTCTCCGGGAGGAAACGGGGTGGATGGCGGGCGATGCGAGGGGGCCTGCGAGGCGCGACGCCGAACCCCCGATCGGCATCGCACCCGCTAGTCTGCATCGAACCCCTACCCTCCGACATCATCCGTCCGGCGGATATCGCTGAGAGCGCAATCATGCGCGCGATCAGGGCTCACAGGACGGGGCTGGGCGCCATGCGATAGGCCGTGAGCGAGGCGATCGCGAGCCACGCCCACCCGACGACGACGGCGAGCCACAGCAGTGCGACGCCCGCGGGCACCATGGCGAGCGCGGCACCGCCGAGGAAGCCGAGCACGATCACGGCGGCGGCGACGTACGACGTGATCGCGGCACCGCGCCGGCCCTCGCGGCGGAACCAGCCGCCGACGACGATCGCGGCCGCGGCGAGGCTCACGAACCCGATCGCGCCCGCCACGAGGTGGAGGAGGCCGCTGACCGACGCCGTCGCGGCATCCGTGCCACCGGGCGGGAAGCCGCCCATCGGGTCGGGCGGGAACAGCGCCGCGCCGAAGAGGCTCACGCCGTAGAGGCCGAGCAGCACGCCGGCGGCGACCCCGCGACCGCCCGGCAGCAGCCGCGCGAACCCGAGGGCCGCGGCGAGCACCATGAGCCCGCTGAGCACGAGGTTGAGCGCCTGGATCCAGCCGAGCGGACCGACGAGCAGCAGGCTCAGCGCGTGCCGCGAGAGGTCGAAGCCCGGCACGAGGAGCGCCTGCGCGAGGCCGACCACGAGGTAGAAGGGACCGGCGAGGACGCCCCAGCCGAGAAGCGACTTCGTGACGGCGCGACCGCGGTCGAAGGTCGCGTTGGGCGTAGTTGAGGGGACTGTATTCGACATCGTGCTCACCTGTCCGTCGTGTCGTGGGTGCATCCGAGGGTGTTCTGCCCTCTTGGGTGTAGTATTACACCGTGCAATGCAAAAGTAAACGGATGAGTGCAAGAGATTCGGAGTCCGGATGAACAGCGCGCCATCGACGACCGACCGGGCCGACTACGAGGACCCGCGCATCACGCGCTCCCGCGCGCTCATCATGGAGGCCGCCGCCCGTGTCTTCTTGCAACGTGGCTACCCCGGCACGAGCGTCGACGACATCGCCGCCGAGGCCGGCGTCTCGAAGCGCACGGTCTACAACGTCTTCGACGACAAGGAGCAGCTCTTCCGGGCGATCCTCGACCAGGCCATCACGACGGCCGAGCGCTACTCGCTCGCGTTCGGCGAGACGGCGGCCGAGACCGACGACGTCGAGGCGGCGCTCACCGCGCTCGCGCGCGAGCTCGCGGCATCCGTGCTCAGCGGTCGCGTCGTGCCGCTGCGGCGGCTGCTGATCGGCGAGGCGTCCCGCTTCCCCGAGTTCGCGGCGGAGTACTACGAGCGGGCGCCCGGCCGCGTGATGACCGCCGTCTCGGGCGCGCTGCGCGGATTCGGCGAGCGCGGGCTGCTGCGCATCGACGACCCCGAGCTCGCCGCCGAGCACTTCGCGTTCCTCGCGATCGGGCCGTCACTCGACCGCGCGCTCTTCGACCTCGAGAGCGACACGGATGCCACGACGGCGACCCGCGCGGTCGAGCGCGCCGAGCGCGGTGCCGCCGCCTTCCTCCGCGCCTACGCGCCGTGAGCCCGCGGGCCGCCCGCCCCGCTGCCCGGTGCCCGGTGCCGCGATCGTCGCGCCGCGGCCGTCGCCGCGACCAGAATGGACCGCGGAGGTCGACGATGATCACGCACGAGGTCCTCAACCAGGCACCGCCCCGCGAGGGCGTCGACGAGTTCGCGGCGAACGTGCCGCTCGTCGAGGCGGTGGCGCGCTGGGGGCGTGACGGCGCGCGCACGTCCGGCGGGCGCACGGCCGGCGGGCCGCCCACGCCAGACACGCCCCGCCCCGACGCCGACTTCGACGGCATCGACGCGGCATCCGTGCTGCACGACCTCGGACGGCACGTCGGCTCGGCCGCCTTCCAGCGCGACGCGGAGCGCGCGAACACCCACCCGCCGGTGCTGCACACGCACGATCGGTGGGGGAATCGGATCGACGAGGTCGAGTACGACGACGCGTACCACCGCATCATGGCCGCGGCGGTCGGCGCCGGCGCGCACACCTCGGCGTGGGCGGAGCCCGGTCCGGGTGCGAACGTCGAGCGTGCGGCGGCGTTCTTCCTGCTCGCGCAGGTCGAGCCCGGGCACGCGTGCCCGGTGTCGATGACGCACGCCGCGGTGCCGACGCTCGAGCTCGCGGCATCGGGACTCGCGAGCGACTGGATGCCGCGGCTGCTGAGCCGGGAGTACGAGCCGGGGCTGGGTGATCGAGCAGGGCCGCGCGAAGCGCGACCCGTATCGAGATCGGAGGGCCTCGATACGGCTGCTTCGCGGCCTCCTCGACCACCGGCCCCGAAGCGCTCGGCGCTCGTCGGCATGGCGATGACCGAGAAGCAGGGCGGATCCGACGTGCGCGCGAACACGACCCGCGCCGAGCCGACCGGGTCCGACGGATCCTGGGGTCGCGAGTTCCGGCTGACCGGACACAAGTGGTTCTGCAGCGCGCCGATGAGCGAAGCGTTCCTCGTGCTCGCGCAGGCGCCTGGCGGGCTCAGCTGCTTCTTCGTGCCGCGCGTGCTGCCCGACGGCTCGCGCAACGTGTTCCGGATCCAGCGGCTGAAGGACAAGCTCGGCAACCGCTCGAACGCGTCCAGCGAGATCGAGCTCGACGGCACCGCCGCGTGGCTCGTCGGCGAGGAGGGGCGGGGCGTCACCACGATCGTGCAGATGGTCACCCGCACGCGCCTCGACTGCGTGCTCGGCACGGCCGCTGGGATGCGGCAGGCGGTCGCCGAGGCCGCGTGGCACGTGCGGCATCGCCGCGCGTTCGGCGAGCTGCTCGTCGACCAGCCCGCGATGCAGGCGGTCGTGGCCGACCTCGCGCTCGAGTCCGAGGCCGCGACGGTCACGGCGATGCGGCTGGCGCGCGCCTACGACGACGACGCGGATGCCCCGGAGCAGGCGTTCCGCCGCCTCGCGACCGCCGTGGCGAAGTACTGGATCTGCAAGCGCGGGCCCGGGCACGCGTCCGAGGCCCTCGAGTGCCTCGGCGGCAACGGCTACACGGAGGCGTTCCCGCTCGCGCGGCGCTACCGCGAGCAGCCGCTGCTCGCGATCTGGGAGGGCTCGGGGAACGTCATCGCGCTCGACGTGCTGCGCGTGCTCGCCCGCGAGCCCGAGGCGTTCGACGCGTTCTTCGGCGTGGTCGCCGAGGCGACGGGGGCGCACGCCGCGCTCGACCTCGAGATCGCCGAGGCGCAGGCGGTCGTGCTCGAGGTGTCCCGCGATCCGGCGAGCGGCGCCGTTCGGGCCCGGGAGCTCGCCGAGCGGCTCGCGCTCGTGCTGCAGGCGTCGCTGCTCGTGCAGCACTCGCCCGCCGCCGCGACCGACGCGTTCGTGCGCTCCCGGATCGAGGGCGACGGCGGCACCATGTACGGCGCGCTGCCGCCAGGCCTCGACACGGCGGCGATCCTCGCGCGGGCGTGAGGGCGTGAGGGCGTGAGGGCGCCTCGCGGGCTCGGAGGCGGAACCCTCAGCTCCTGATCGGCACGTAGTGCGCGATCGTGACGCCCTTCGGCGTCGTGGTGCTGCGCGTGAGCTCGAGCGGCTGGTGCGTCGAGCCGAACAGCTTCGTGCCGGTGCCGAGCACGATCGGGTGGATCACGAGCACCCACTCGTCGATCAGGTGCGCCGCGGCGAGCGAGCGCACCACCGTACCGCTGCCGAGGATCGAGAGGTCGGGACCGTCGCTGTGCTTCAGCGTGGCCACGGTCTTGATCGCATCGCCGGCGACGAGCGTGGAGTTCTCCCACTCGAGACGGGTCGCCGCGTTCCGCGACACCACGAACTTCTCGACGCGGTTCATGTACTCGGTGTACGGGTTGCCGTCGTCCTGGTGCGGCCAGAACGCGGCCATGCTCCGGTAGGTGCGATGCCCGAACAGCATCGCGCCGTCGGAGCCCATGCCGACGGCCATCTCGGCCGCCAGGGCTTCGTCGCTCCCCGGGACGGCCCAGCCGCCGTACGGGAACTCGCCCCGGGTGTCCTCGTCGGGCGATGCGGGCGCCTGCATGACGCCGTCGAGTGAGACGTTCTCGGTCACGGTGATTCTGCGCATGCGGCTCATCCTCCGCCCGGATGCCGCGCGCCGCCAGTGCCGGCTCAGCCCGCGATGAGCCGCTCGAGCGCGGCGAGCGCCGGGCGCTGGCCCTTCACGAGGCGGTCGAGGGCCTCGTCGGGCGTGAACCAGCCCGCGGCATCCAGTTCGGGGAAGGACTGGCGCCGACCTGAACGGGGCGGCCATTCGAGCTCGAACAGGTTGCTGCGGATCTCGCTCGCGTCGAAGTCCGATTCGCCCGCGAAGACGTGCACGACCTTGCCCGACGAGTACCGGAACGTGCCGAGCTCCCGATACTCGACGTCGGGCGCGGGCCGGCCGACCTCCTCGGCGAACTCGCGCCGCGCTGCCGCCAGGGGTGTCTCGTCGGTGAAGGTGCCCTTCGGGATCGACCACGCCGAGGCATCCTTGCCGCGCCAGAACGGCCCGCCCATGTGCCCGAGGAGCACCTCGAGCCGCGGCTGCCGCCGGTAGAGCAGGATGCCCGCGCTGGTCTCCGCCATGCGGAAACGCTACCGCCGCCGGGCGACGTCGCCGCGGAGGCGAGGTCCGCTCAGCCGCGCCAGACGAACGGCGGATGCACCGCCGGCGCCTCGCCCGCCCCGACGAGCCGCGCGAGCCGCACGGCCCCGTCGAGCGGCGGCCCCTCCGCGGCGACGAGCGACGCCGACGGCGCGAGCCGCCCGAACTCGGTCGCGAACGCCTCGGCGAAGGCGCCGCCCGCTCCGAACACCCCGCCCGTCCCGGCCGCGAGCGGCGGCACGTCGGGGTCGAGCGCGGCGGCGAGCGTGGCCGCGACCTCGGCGCCGGCGCGCCGCATGATGTCGGATGCCACGACGTCGCCGGAAGCCGCGAGCCCGGCCACGTCCGCCGCGAACCCCGCGAGCAGGCCGGCACGGTCGGGCCGCGTGAGCAGTTGCCCGGGCCAGGACGGCGCCGCTCCGAACCGCGCCACGGCCGCGTCGAGGAGCGCCGCGGCATTCGTCGTCGCGCCGTCGTGCGTGCGGATCGCCGCCTTCAGTGCCTCGATGCCGATCCACGCGCCCGAGCCACGGTCGTCGAACAGGTGGCCCCAGCCCCCGACCCGCTTCCAGCGGTCGTGCAGGTCGGTGCCGATCGCGATCGCGCCCGTGCCCACGGCGACGACCGCACCGCCGCGTCCGGCCAGGGCTCCGAGGTGCGCCGTCACGGCGTCGATCGCGAGCGCGACGGGCGCGCCCGCGGCATGTGCGAGGCGGGCGGCGGCTTCGTCGGGGGAGCCCACGAGGGAGGCGAGGCCGGTGGCCCCGACCCCGACGCCCGCGATCGCGGCATCCGGCCAGTCAGCTCGAACTTCAGTGATGAGCGCGACGACCACGTCGATGACGCTCGAGCCGGCGGATGCCACGCCGACCCGGCCGCCCTCGAGCACGCGTCGCTCGTCGCCCGCCGCCGCCAGCGCCGGCGAGAACGGTTCGAGCGCGGCGCGGGACCCGGTGCCGCCGACGTCGATGCCGAGCACCCACCGGGCGGCGTCCGACTCGCCGGACTCCCAGCCGCCCGATGCGACACTCTTCACGGCCCGAGCCTACGGCCGGGGCATCCGACGCGCCCTCGTGAGGCGGCAGGTTTCCGGAAGGTCACGATTTCGGAAAAAACTTGCAAACATGACATCGCTCACGAATACTACTTCCCAGTGTCACATTCCCGGGCGCGCGTCGCGCCATCGAGATTTCCAATGAAGGAGGCATCCATGAAGAAGCGCTTGCTGCCCGTCGCCGTGCTCGCCACGGCCGCGTTCGGGCTCACCGCGTGTGCGGGCGGGGCGAACGGTGGAGACGGCGGTGACGTCAGCGCCGAGGGCGAGACCCTCAACGTCTGGATCATGGAGGGCACGAACCCCGACTCCGATGCGTTCTTCGACGAGGTCGGCGAGGCGTTCACCGAGGAGACCGGCGCGAAGCTCGACGTCGAGTTCGTGCAATGGGCCGACGCCCACGACCGGTTCGTGACCTCGATCGCGGGCGGCACGACGCCCGACGTCGCCGAGACCGGCACCACCTGGACCGCGGAGTTCGCCGACGCCGGCGCGCTCGCCCCGATCGGCGACTTCGTCGACGACGAGGGCCTGGGCGACGACCTCGTCGAGGGCCTCGTGACCTCGGGCACCTACGACGACGAGCTCTACGGCATGCCCTGGTACGCCGGCGTGCGCTCGCTCGTCTACCGCTCCGACATCTTCGAGGAGCTCGGCCTCGAGGCGCCGACCAGCTGGGACGAGATCGTCGCGGCCGGCGAGGCGATCAAGGCCGCGCACCCCGAGATGATGGCGTTCGCGGTTCCCGGCGACGCCGAGTTCGGCGTGTACCCGTGGGTCTGGGGCGCCGGCGGCGAAGTCTCCGAGCAGGACGGCGACGAGTGGGTCTCCGGCCTCGACAGTGCCGAGTCGCAGGAGGGCATCCAGTTCTACACCGACCTCGCGCTGAAGCACGGCTTCTCGTCGGCCGGTGCCACGACGTGGAAGGAGACGGACGTCCTCGACAACTTCTCGCAGGGCAACGTCGCCATGGCGCTCATGGGCTCGTGGACGCCCGCCGCGATCGTCGAGAAGAACGCCGAGCTCGAGGGCAAGTTCGCCGCCACGCCGATCCCCGGCAAGGACGGCGGCATCGCGCCGTCGGTCCTCGGTGGCTCGCACCTGAGTATGTTCAACACCGCGAAGAACCCCGAGCTCGCGTGGGAGTTCATCAAGCTCATGACCACGGGCGAGTTCGCCGAGCAGTGGGGCGAGCAGTCGGGCTACTTCCCGGGCCAGCAGTCGCTCCTCGCCGAGACGATGGAGTCGGACGACCCGCTGGTCGCGCCGTTCGCCACGCAGCTCGTCGACGGCGGCGGCACCGTTCCGGTGACCCCGAAGTTCGGTGCCGTGCAGGCGAAGAAGACCACGAACACCGCCATCCAGGCGATCCTCTCCGGGCAGAAGACGGTCGAGCAGGCCACGTCCGACGCCGCAACGGAGATGAACGAGATCATGAACGGCAACTGAGTCCGTGACCTCGACGATCCAGGTGCCGACGTCCGCGCGGGGGGCCGAGTCCCCCCGCGCGGGCGGCGGCCCCGTGCAACGACGGAACCCGATCACGCGGCTCCGGCCGTGGCTGCTGCTCGCGCCCGCCCTCGCGGTGCTCGCCGTGCTGCTGCTCTGGCCGCTCGTGCGCGTGTTCCTCTTCTCCCTGCAGGACTACGGCCTGCGCGAGATCGTCTCGGGCGAGCCGAACTGGATCGGCATCGACAACTACCTCGAGGTCTTCACCGACCCGACCCTCTGGACCGTCGTCCTCCCCAACACCGTCGGCTTCGCCGTGCTCGCCGTTGCGGGCACGGTCGCCCTCGGCACGGCCGTCGCCGTGCTCATGGCCTCGCTCGGCCCGTTCTGGCGCACCATCGTCGGCAGCGCCATCATGATCGCCTGGGCCATGCCCGCGGTCACCGGCACCTACGTCTGGGTCTGGATCTTCGACGCCGACCGCGGCATCTTCAACGAGACCCTCCAGACGCTCGGGCTCCAGGACGAGCCCGTCAACTGGTTCACGAACCGGTACACCTTCTACGCCATCGTGCTGCTCAACGTCGTGCACCACGGCTTCCCGTTCGTCGCCATCACGATCCTCGCCGGCCTCCTCGGCGTGCCGAAGGAGATGCTCGAGGCCGCCGAGATGGACGGCGCCGGCCCGTGGCGCCGGTTCTGGCGCATCATCGTGCCGAACCTCAAGCAGGTCTTCGCGGTCGTCATCATCCTGTCGACCATCTGGGACTTCAAGGTCTTCGCGCAGGTCTACCTCATGCCCGGCGGCTCGGGCTCGAACCGCGAGGCGCTGAACCTCGGCGTGTGGTCGTACGTCGAGTCGTTCGGCCAGAACCGCTACGGCTTCGGCTCGGCCATCGCGGTGCTGCTGACCCTCGTGCTGCTCGCGATCACGGTCGTGTACGTGCGCACCATGCTGAAGGAGGAGGAGCTGTGAGCACCGTCACGCCCACCACCGACGTCGCGCCCGCGGCATCCGTCGTCGTGGACGGCCCCGCCGACGAGACCCGCCGCATCGCGCGCAGCCGCCATAGCGCACGCAAGACCCGCGGCGCCGCGCTGAAGGCCGTGCTCGTCGTGCTGCTGCTCGCGTTCACGCTCTTCCCCGCGTTCTGGATGCTCTCGAGCGCCTTCGACGCGAAGGCCGGCACGGGCGGCCAGACGCTGCTCCCGCGCGAGTTCACCTTCGACAACTTCGCCTACGTGCTCACCGAGGGCGGGTTCGACGTGTTCCTGCGCAACTCGGCGATCGTCGCGCTCGTCACCGTGCTCGCGAGCGCCCTGCTGGCGCTGCTCGCCTCGGTCGCCGTCGCCAGGTTCCGGTTCCGGTCGCGCACCGCGATCCTGCTCATGATCCTCATCGTGCAGATGGTGCCGCTCGAGGCGCTCGTCATCCCGCTGTTCGTGCAGGTGCGCGACCTCGGCATGCTCAACACGCTGCTGGGCCTGATGGTCGTGTACGTCGCGCTCTCGCTGCCGTTCGGCATCTGGATGCTGCGCGGATTCGTCGCGGCCGTGCCCGTCGAGCTCGAGGAGGCCGCCTACATCGACGGCGCGAGCTGGGGACGGATGTTCCGCTCCGTGCTGCTCCCCCTCGTGATGCCGGGCCTCGTGGCCACGTCGGTGTTCTCCTTCATCACCGCGTGGAACGAGTTCATCTTCGCCATGACGCTGCTCGGCGGGGCATCCGAGAACTACACCGTGGCCATCGGCCTGAAGCAGTTCTTCGGCGAGCACACCAACGAGTGGGGCTACATCATGGCCGCCTCGACGATCATCACGATCCCCGTCATGATCTTCTTCGTCATCGTGCAGCGCCGCCTGTCGGCCGGGCTCGTGGCGGGTGCGGTCAAGGGATGAGCGCCATGCACGACCCAGCGCTCCGTCGGCTCGTCGGCGCGGTGCTCTGGCCCGGCTACCTCGGGCGCGAGCTGCCCGACTGGCTGCGCCGCGAGCTCGCCGAGGGCGGCCTCGCGGGTGCGGTGCTGTTCTCGCACAACCTTCCCGTTGGTCGAGTAGCGCCCGGCGAAGCCGGACGCGTATCGAGACCGGCGTCCGCCTTCCGCGACCTCCGCGACGACGTCCTCGTCGGCATCGACGAGGAGGGCGGCAACGTCACGCGCCTCGAGGCGGCGACGGGCTCCACCCTCCCGGGCGCCGCGCAGCTCGGCGCCGTCGACGACACGGATGCCACCGCCGCCACCGGCCGCGCGCTCGCGGAGCGTTCGCTCGCGGCCGGCGCGAACGTGGTGCTCGCTCCCGTCGCCGATGTGAACACCGACCCGCGCAACCCGGTGATCGGCGTGCGCGCCTTCGGCGACTCTCCCGAGCTCGTCTCGCGGCACGTCGCCGCGGCCGTGCGCGGCATCCAGTCGGTCGGTGCCGCCGCGTGCGTGAAGCACTTCCCGGGCCACGGCGACACGCACGTCGACTCGCACCACGCCCTGCCGACGCTCACGATCGACGTCGAGGAGATCGAGCGGATGCACCTCCCGCCGTTCTGCGCCGCGATCGAGGCCGGCGTCGCCACCGTCATGACCGGGCACCTCGTCGTGCCGCAGTGGGGCGACGCGCCCGCGACGCTCAACGCCGCCGTGCTCGGCCGCCTGCGCGCGATGGGCTTCGAGGGCGTCATCGTGACCGACGCGCTCGACATGGCCGCCGTGCGCGAGACCGTCGGGGCCGGGCCCGGTGCCGTGCAGGCGCTGCTCGCCGGGGCCGACCTGCTCTGCATCGGCAACCCGCGCAATCGGGGTGCCGCCACGGCGCCCGACCAGGACGAACAGGACTTCCGCGAGGTGCAGGCCGCCGTGCTCGCCGCGCTCGACGACGGCACCCTACCCGTCGTCGCGCTCGAGCGAGCGGCGGAGCGGGTGCGGAAGCTCGGGGCCGCGCTCGCCGGTGGGGGATTCTCCGGCGAGCGCACCGAGGCGCCGGGAACGACGGATGCCGCGAGCTGGGGAGCCGACGCGGCATCCGTCGCCCGGACCGCGATGACGGTCGACGGGCCCGTCGCCCCGGCACCCGGACCGCGGACCGTGCTCGACGTGCGCGGTCGCGCGACCATCGCGGTCGATGGCGACGCCGACTACGTGGCCGACGCGCTCGCCGCGGGCGGACGCGTGGTGCGGCTGGACACCGGCGCTGTGCCCGGCGATCGGCTGCGCGGCGCCGTTGCTGCGGCGGCCGAGGCGCCGGGCGCGTTCGTCGTGCTGGTGGACGCGATCGGCGCGCACAGCGCCCAGCGCGACGTGATCGAGCTGCTCGGCGCGATCCGGCCGGGCGCGGTCGTCGTGAACGTCGGGATGCCCGGCGCGCGGCTCCCGCTCGCCGCCGTGCACACGCGCGCCGCGAGCCGCCTCGCCGCCGAGGCCGCGAGCGCACTGCTCGAGGTCGGCTCCCGCCGGGAGGCGACCGCATGATCGTGCTGTCCCTGCAGTCGGGCACCTCCGCGGACGGCATCGACGTCGCGGTCGTGGACGTGTCGCGGGTCGAGGAGCCGCGCAGCGGCGTCTCGAGACCCGAGCTCCCCGCGGACGTGACGATGCGCGTCCTCCACGCCGACACCCTCGACTGGGCCCCCGACCTCCGCGCCCGCGCCCTTGCGGCGACGGCGGGCGAGCCGCTGACCGCCGGCGCGCTCTGCGAGCTCGACACTCGGCTGGGTCAGGCGTTCGCGGAGGCCGCGGCCGCCGGCTCCCGCGCCGCCGGCGTCGTGCCCGACCTCGTCGTCTCGCACGGTCAGACGATCTTCCACTGGGTCGACGGCGGCCGTGCCCGGGGAACCCTCCAGCTCGGCGAGCCCGCGTGGATCGCCGAGGCGGTCGGCGCGCCCGTGCTGTCCGACCTGCGCGCGGCAGATATCGCCGCGGGCGGTGAGGGCGCTCCGCTCATGGCGGTCTTCGACCTGGCCTGGCTCGGCGCCGAGGCCGCCGCGACCGGGCGGGCGATTGCCACGGTCAACCTCGGCGGGATCGCCAACGTGCAGGTGGTGCGTCCCGACGGCGACGTCGTGGCGTTCGACAGCGGGCCCGGCAACGGGCTCATCGACGCGGTCGTGGCCCGTGCCACCGACGATGCGGAGACCTTCGACGAGGACGGTCGCCTCGCGGCATCCGGGCGCGTCGACGCGGCACTCCTCGCCGAGCTACTCCGGCATCCGTACCTCGCGGCGCCCGTGCCGAAGACCACCGGGCGCGAGACGTTCGACCTGGGGGTCGTCGACCGCGCCGTGGCGGCGGTCGGGGCATCCGCCGTCGTGGCCTCGGGTGGTGCGGCGCCCGCGACCCGACCTGCGCTCGAGGACCTCGTCGCGACGCTCACCGAGCTGACCGCGCGCACCGTCGTCGACGCGATCCCCGGCGACCCGGCCGTGCTCATCGCGTCGGGCGGCGGCGCGCGCAATCCCGTGCTGCTCGGGCGCATCACGGCGCTGGCCGCCGAACGCGGCATCGCCGTGGAGTCGAGCGCGGCGCGGGGGATCGACCCGTCGTTCAAGGAGTCGCTCATGTTCGCCCTGCTCGGCTACCTGAGCTGGCACGGCGTCCCGGCGAGGCTGTCGTCGGGCGGCTCGGGGGAGCCGCGCGTCGCCGGGCGGTTCACGAGCGGTCGGATGCCGCTGCGCCTCCCGCCGCCGCTCGCCGGCGTCGCATCCGTCACCATCACCAGCACCGATCACGGGGGAGGACCGCGATGAGCCACACCGTTCCCGCCGGGGACCGTCGCGCCCTGCGCGAGCTCCTCGGCGAGCTCGCGACCGAGGGCGTGAACGACGCGCACGGCGAGTTCGACCTGCTCGCGACCGAGGCGCAGTTCGCGGCGATGCAGGGCGAAAGCGCCCAGGCCGTCGCTGCAGTGACGGATGCCGCGCCGCAGGTCGCCGCGGCCATCGACGCGATCGTCCCCCGTCTCCGTGCCGGCGGGCGACTCGTCTACCTCGGCGCCGGCACCGCCGGACGCATGGGCGTGCTCGACGCGAGCGAGATCCCGCCGACGTTCGGCACCGACCCGTCGCTCGTCGTCGGCGTCATCGCGGGCGGCGAGGTCGCCCTGCGCTCGGCCGTCGAGGACGCTGAGGACGACGCCGCGCGCGGCGCCGCCGACCTCGACGCAATCGGACTCACGGCCGCCGACGCGGTCGTCGGCATCTCGGCGTCGGGCCGGACGCCCTACGTCGTCGGGGCGCTCGAGCACGCGCGCGCGATCGGCGCGCTGACCGTCGGGCTCTCCTGCAACGCAGGCAGCCGCGTCGGAGAGGTCGCCGACCTCGCGATCGAGACGGTCGTGGGGCCCGAGATCGTCGCCGGATCGACCCGCCTCAAGGGTGGCACCGCGCAGAAGCTGGTGCTCAACGCGATCTCCACGATCGCGATGGTGCGGCTCGGCAAGGTCCACGGGAACCTCATGGTCGACGTGCAGGCGACCAACGCGAAGCTGCGGGCCCGTGCTGAGCGCATCGTCATGCTCGCGACGGGCGTCGACGCGGCGGCGGCATCCGCGACCCTCGAATCGGTCGGCGGCTCGGTGAAGGCGGCGATCCTCGTGACCATTACTGGGGTGTCGCCCGATGCGGCGCTCGCGCGCCTCGCGACGCACGATGGGGTGTTGCGAGATGCTCTCAGTGAGGTTCGCGCCGTGACCGTACCCGCCCGAACAGAGGAGACCGATGTCCCGTGACGTGCTCCAGAGCGTGCGGCAGGCCCTGCCGCGCCTGAGCTCGTCGGAGGCGCGCGTCGCGGAGGCGATCATCGCCGATCCCTCGATCGTGGTGGACCTCACGATCACCGACCTCGCGAAGCGGTGCGGCACCTCGCTCTCGACCGTCGCGCGCTTCTGCCAGACGCTCGGGTACACCGGCTACCGCGAGTTCCGCATGGAGGTCGCGAGCGCGATCAGCCGCGAGGCCGCCGAGCGCGACCGGTTCGGCCTCGCCGACTCCGACATCGGGCCGGATGACCCCGCCGCCGACGTCGTCGCCAAGATCGCGTTCCACGAGGTGCTCGCGATCGAGCAGACCGTGCAGGCGCTCGACATCGCCGAGCTCGACCGCGTGGTCGACGCGATCGCGGGCGCCGCGCACGTCGACCTCTACGGCTTCGGCGCCAGCGGCCTCACCGCCCAGGACCTGCAGCAGAAGCTCGCGCGCATCGGCATCTCGGCGTTCTGCTCCGTCGACGTGCACCTCGCGCTCGTCTCGGCGGCGCTGCGCAAGCCCGGCGACGTCGCGATCGGCATCTCCCACTCGGGCCTCACGACCGAGACGATCCACGCCCTGAGCGTCGCGCGGGATGCCGGTGCGACCACGGTCGCCCTCACGAACTCGCCCGACTCGCCCGTCACCGAGGTCGCCGACATCGTGCTCACGACCCAGGCGCGCGAGTCGACGTATCGCATGGGCGCCATGTCGAGCCGTATCGCGCAGCTCGCGGTCGTCGACTTCGTGTTCGTGCGCGTCGCACAGCGGCGGCACGAGGACGTCGCGGCGCCGCTGCGCCGCACGTACGAGGTGACCGCGAGCCACAAGGTGAGCACGCGCAAGCGGCGCGAGCAGCAGGGGTAGGGCGTTCGCGGGTTGCTCTCGCTCCCGCGGGCGGAGTTCCGCGGGTTGAGGAGCGGCCCAGCCGCGTCTCGAAACCCGCCTCTCGGCCTCGCTCTCGCTCCGTCCGCCGCGCGTCCTCGTTGCGCTGCCTCGCCCGGACGATCGGCTCGAAAGTCGGCCACCCGCGCGTGTGCGCCGGGGGGATGTCGCCGGCCGTGCGTACCGTGGGCGCCATGACGAACCAGGTGCAGATCACGGTCGCGCACGACGTGCTCGACGAGCCGTGCCCCCGCTGCGAGTCGACGGCGGTGCGAGCGGTCGTGCACACCCGCACGGTCGACGTCGTCACTGAGACGGATGCCGCTACGGACCCGTTCGCCGGCGAGAGCCCGCTCTTCGACTGCCGCGAGTGCGGCTTCGAGTGGGGAGAGCTCGTCCGCGACCTCATGCGGTAGCGCTCGCCGGAATCCGTCGCGCGGGGGAGGAACGCACACCTCGCGATCCGTAGGCTCGCACGCGTGAGCGACCACGACCGAGCCCCCGCATCCAAGCCGTCCGGCGAGGCGTGGGGGATCGGCCTCGCCCTCGGGACCGGCGTCGGCGTCGCCCTCGGGACGGCCCTCGGCAACGTCGGAGTCGGCATCGGCATCGGCGTCGCCATCGGCCTCGTGTTCGCGCTGGGGTTCGGCAAGGTCCTGGGGCAGCGGTCGGCCGACGGGCCGACGGATGCCTCCGATGACCCCGATTCCGAGCCGCCCGCGCCTGACTCGCGTTGACGCGCTCCCTGTGGATAACCCGACGGGACGGGGGTCCGGGCTCGCCTAGGCTCGACGCCATGCCGATCCCCACCCGCCGCCGAACCGTGCGACGCGGTGCTGTTGCAGCGGCCGCGGCGACGGGACTGGCCCTCGTGCTCGCCGGATGCGTCGGCGCTCCCGCGGCCACACCCACACCGTCCACCGCCGACACTCCCGCCCCGATCTTTGCGTCGGATGAGGAAGCCCTCGCAGCGGCCAGCGAAGCGTACGGAGAGTTCGAACGCGTATCGCAGACGATCGCTTCAGAGTCAGGCTCGTCGCCGGAGCGAATCGGCGACGTCGCGACATCGAGGTACACACCCGAGTTGGTGGAGGAGTTCCAAACGTACGAGGACCTCGGTATCCACACGGTTGGTCAATCAACGCTCGACTCATTGGAATTGGTTGAGCAGTCTTCCTCGGATGGCGCTGCCACGGTCGTCATCTACGTCTGCAGAGACGTGAGCGATGTCCGCGTTATTGACGCGACGGGGAACGACGTAACTCCGGCTGATCGTGACGAACGAGCTCCACTCGTGGCAACACTTGTCTCCGACGAATCGGAGCATCTACTCGTCGATCAGGTTGAGCTGTGGGCCGGCAAAGACTTCTGCTAGCGGGCATCATCCTCGGCGCAGCCAGCACGCTCGTGGTCGGGATTGCACCGGCGAATGCCTGCAGTCCCGCTGTTGGCTACGTCGGTTGTGTGCCGAACGTTGACGGCGGTCTCAGCGGATCGGAGGCGATTCTCGAAGGAATCGTTGGTGGCGGAGGCGGTCGCACGCCGGATTCCGGGGATGCGATCGTGGATGACCAGCCATCAGGGCAGGCTGACCCTGCGCCCGCTCCCCCACCCCCACCCGCGAACTGCAGCCCCAACAACATCGCGCTCTGCGCCGGCGACCCCGCCGCGCCGCCGCCCGAGGACCCGGCCGCCCCGGTCGTGGTGACGCTCCGCGACATCGCGTCGTTCCGGCCGGCGACGCCCGGCAACGGGATGGAGCCCGGGGGATGGGCGGTCGTGGGGCTGCCAGCGAACTTCGTGGCCGCGGCATCCGTGGACGTGGTCTCGGGCACACTGCTCGGGCAGCCCGCCGACGTGCGGTTCACGCCGGTCGGCTACCGCTGGAGCCACAGCGACGGCGGGATCGTCGAATCGGGCACCCCCGGCGCGAGCTGGACGGCCCTCGGGCAGGGCGAGTTCAGCCCGACGTCCACGAGCCACGTGTACACCGCGTCGGGCGAGTACACGGCCGAGCTGGAGGTCGTCCTCCGTGCCGAGTACCGGTTCGCGGGGTCGCCGTGGCGGTCGATCGCGGGCACGCTCTCGGTGGCCGGTCCGCCGCAGCGCGTCCTCGTCGGCGAGTTCGACACGGTGCTGACCCGCGGCGACTGCAACGCCGACCCGTCGGGCCCCGGCTGCTGATCGACGCACCGCGGAGTGGAAACGTCGCCCTAGATGTTGTTCGACGTGGTCCGCTCGCCGCTACGGCCGTGGTTCGCGACGATCGTCGCGTCGAGGAGCCGTCGCACGCCCGCCATCCCGTCGATCGCGAACGCCGCGCGCTGCCGCTCCGCCCCGGTGCCGGTCCGGATGAGGCGTCGCACCGAGCTCTCGACCGCCTCGAGGTCGCCCTCATCCGCGAGCTCGCCGGCGACCATCTGCACGAAACGGCGGAGGACGTCACCAGCCGGCGCGAGTCCGCCCGAGATCGGATCGAACACCTCGGCCCGCATGCCGTAGTGCGCCGAGTGCACCAGCGCAGCGCTGAGCAGTTCGGTCGGCACCTCCGCCGAGGCGGTGGCCGCGGCATGCGTCGCCTCGGGCCTCGCGAGCATGTGGCTCACCAGCGCACGGCAGAGCGCGGCGATGAGCAACGTCGAGTCGGCGTCGAGCTGGGCGTCGCCCATGCGGAACTCGACCGTGGGAAGGTGCTCGGACAGGCGCACGTCCCAGGCGATCAGCGCCAGGTCCTTGGTGCCGCCGATGCCGAGGAGTCGATGGATCCGGCGGTCGTAGTCCGCGGCATCGACGAATGATGGCGGGCAACCCGCGGTCGTCCAGCGGCGCAGGAGGACCGTGCGCCAGCTGTCGTAGCCGGTGTCAAGGCCGCGCCACAGCGGCGAGTTGGCCGAGATGGCCGTGAGCAGCGGCATCCACGGCCGAGCGGCGTTGAGCGCGACGACCCCGGCCTCGCGGTCGGGCACGCCGATGTGCACGTGCAGGCCGCTCAGCTGGTGGTCGGCGATCATTCCGCCCACGTCCGTCACGATGCGGTGGTAGCGCTCGACGTCGGTGACGGAGGGGAACGGGGTCGTCTGCGGCGGCGTGCCCACGCTCGCCGCGACCACGCCGAGCTCATCGGCTCGGTCCGCCAGGAAGCGGCGGAAGCCGAGGAGCGCCGAACGCGCCTCCTCGAGCGAGGAGAACACCGCGGACGCGTGCTCGACCTGCGAGGCGAGGAACTCCTTGTGCGTCACGTCGGCCCACTGCGGCGACGCCATCAGGGCGCCGTACACGTCGGCCCCGACGTCTGCCGGCTGCAACGTGATGCGATCGAGGAACTGGAACTCCTCTTCGATCCCGAATGTCCTCACGACGTCACCCCTCCGCCGAACCCGACAACAGACTCGGGCACCGACCCCGAATCAGTGCCCCGATTCGACCATCGGTGGCTGGAATCCTCCTGTCAACCCCGTGACGGATGAACGGGTCTCGGCTATCCGATGGCCCCCGAACGAACGAGGACGGGCGCAGGATGCCGTCGGCGAGCGGGCCTCCGAGGCATCCGATCAGGGCGCATGTCGAGAACGCGACGGCAGCCTCGACATACTGGTGGGAGCGCGGTCCAGCCTCCTGAACGAAACGACGACGACGCACGATCGAAGGAGCGATTCCGATGAAGTACCTCATCCAGATCTACAGCAACCCCGAGTCGCGGGCGATGTGGGACACCTTCACCCCCGAGCAGCAGGCCGAGGGCTACGCGTACTACCAGGCGATCAGCGACGAGCTCGTGTCGAGCGGCGAGTACGTGGCCGCCGAGGCGCTCGCCGACGCCTCGCTCGCGAAGCGCGTGACGCAGACCGACGGCTCGGCCGTCGCGAGCGACGGCCCCTTCGCCGAGACGAAGGAGCTCCTCGCCGGGTTCTACCTCGTCGACTGCGAGACCGAGGCGCGCGCCGTCGAGATCGCCGGCCGCTTCCCCGAGGCCGAGTTCGGGCTCATCGAGGTCCGGCCGGTGCTCGACATGGCCGCACGCGGCGACGTCTGAGTCGTCGGCACGACGCCGGTCGAGCCGATGAGCGACGCCGTGGGCGACGCCGTCCGGGCACTGCGAGCCGCTGCACCGTCAGCGCTCGCGGTGCTCGTACGGCGCTACGGCGACTTCGAGACGTGCGAGGACGCCATGCAGGAGGCGCTCATCGCGGCATCCGCCCAGTGGCCTCGCGACGGCGTGCCCGACAGCCCGCGTGCGTGGCTCGTACAGGTGGCGTCGCGGCGCTACATCGACCAGGTGCGATCGGATGCCGCGCGTCGCCGCCGCGAGTCGCTCGCCGTCGACCTCGAACCGCCGCCCACGCCGGTCCCCGCGGTCGACGACACCCTCGCCCTGTTCCTGCTCTGCTGCCACCCGGCGCTCACCACGCCCTCGCAGATCGCGCTCACGCTGCGCGCGGTCGGCGGGCTCACCACCGCCGAGATCGCGCGTTCCCTGCTCGTGCCCGAGGCCACCATCGCCCAGCGCATCTCACGGGCGAAGGCGCGCATCAAGGCGAGCGACGAGGGCTTCCGGATGCCGCGCGCCGACGAGCTCGAATCGAGGCTCGGCGCGCTCCGCAGCGTCCTCTACCTCGTCTTCACCGAGGGCCATACCGCCAGCTCGGGCGACCGGCTCGCGCGCGTCGACCTCTCCGCCGAGGCGATCCGCCTGACCCGGCAACTGCACGACGCCGACCCGGATGCCTCGGGCGAGACGACCGGGCTCCTCGCGCTGATGCTCCTCACCGATGCCCGCCGCGCCGCCCGCACCGACGACGCGGGCGCGATCGTGCCACTCGACGAGCAGGACCGTTCGCGCTGGGACCGCGCCATGATCGACGAGGGCGTCGCGTTGGTGACCGCGGTGCTCGATCGGGCGCCCATCGGTCCGTACCAGCTGCAGGCCGCGATCGCAGCGGTGCACGACGAGGCCGACTCCACCGCGACGACCGACTGGCTCGAGATCCTCGGGCTCTACGACCTGCTCGCGTGCCTGGCCCCGAGCCCGATGGTGACGCTCGGGCGCATCGTCGCGCTCGCGATGGTGCAGGGCCCCGACGCCGGACTCGCGGCGCTCGACCGGGCCGAAGCCCAGCGCGACGACGGACTGACCGACCACCACCGGACCTGGGCCGTCCGCGCGCACCTCCTCGAGCAGTCGGGGTCGACGGATGCCGCGTCGCTCGCGTTCGCGGAGGCCGCACGTCGCACGCTCAACGGCCCCGAGCAGCGCTACCTCGCAACGAAGGCGGAGCGCCTGCGGAGCTCGGCGGGGTGAGGCGTCGCGAGGATCAGAGGTCGAGCACCTCGAGCGCGACCTCGACGTCGTCGCCCTCCTCGATGCCCTCGGCCGTGCGCACGGCCTTCTTCACCGGCAGCACGTAGCTGCCCTGCTTCGAGTCGGGGAAGATCGAGGTCGACCAGGTGGTGCCGCCCACCGTGACGCGCACGCGCACCGCCCCGAAGCCGCGCGGCATGCGCGGAACCTCGCGGACGTCGTCGCCGTACTCCTCGGGCAGGGTCACGAAGAACCAGCCGCCCTGCGCGCTCCACTCCCAGAGCGGCGCCGTGAAGCGGAATCGCATGCCCGGATGCTACCGGCGACCACCGACGCGGCGTCGCGGATCGCGCCGCTCGCGCGGCTCGCGCGCCACCGGTCCTGACTCGTCGGGCAGCGGAACCGTGGTGTGCTCGTCGGGCGCGCGCAGCGGCATCGTCACGGTGACCGTCGGTGCGGCCGACCCGAACAGCGCGGCGAGCGCGTCGTGCGAAGCCTCGAGTGCACCGTCGGCTCGGGGTCGCGGCGCCGTGTGCGGGCTCCACTTCGTGCCGTCCCAGTAGCGGAGGAGGGTGGCATCCGTCGCCTCGTCGTACCAGCCGGCGGTGCGACGCTCAGGCACCGTCGCGCTCCTTGCGGCTCAGGCGCACGGCGCGCACGGCGAGCTGCACCGCGGCGATGACCATGAGCGCGGCGAACAGCCACGCCGACCACTCGGGCGAGAGCAGGAACGCGATCGCGACGCCGCCGAACGAGGCGAGGGTCGCCGGGATGCCGACCACGAGCGCCACTCGGAGGTCGACGATGCCCGCTCGCGTGTTCGCGACCGTGCCGCTGATCGCCGTGGGGATCATGACGGCGAGCGAGGTGCCCTTGGCCACGAGGTCGCCCATGCCGAACAGCGCGATGAAGGCGGGCACCATGATGACGCCGCCGCCGATGCCGAAGAGCCCCGAGGCGATGCCGATCACGACGCCGAGCGCGATCATGCCGAGGATGGGCAGGACGTCGAACTCGATCGTCGTGTCGCCGCCGCGAACCGGCGCGACGACCACCATGCGCACGGCCACCGCGATGAGCAGCGCGACGAACAGCCAGCGCAGCCAGCCGAGCGAGAGCCTGCGCAGCAGCCACGACCCGATCCACGAGCCGACGATGCCGCCGATCGCCACGAAGAGCGCCGCGAGCAGGTCGATCTCGCCGTTCGCGAAGTACGTGAGCGAGCCGGCGAGCGCGGCGGGCACGATGGCCGCGAGCGACGTGGCCGATGCGCGCCGCTGGTCCATGCCGGCGACGAGGATGAGGAGCGGGACCATGAGGATGCCGCCGCCGACGCCGAACGCGCCCGACAGCAGTCCGCCCGCCGCCCCGACGAGCGCGAGGCGCACCCACGGCACGCGCGCCTGATCGGCGGGCGCATCGGGGGAGGTCACCCGCCCAGCGTACCGGCGCGCGAGCGCGTTCTCAGGCGGCGCGGTCGCTGCCGGCGAGGAGCGCGGTGGACTCGGCCCGCACTGTCGAGGCGGTGGTCACGGTCGGCTCGACCGCGGCCTCGGGCAGCGATTCGAAGGTCGGCACCGGGAGGGCGTTGGCGACCCGGACGGATCGGCGCACCATGCGGGCGGCCAGCACGAGGACCACGCCGAAGACGGCCCCCGCCGTGTTCATCACGAGGTCGCGGGGGTCGGAGATGCGGTGCGGCTCGGGCACCTGGATCAGCTCGATCACGGTGGTGAACGCGAGCCCTGCCAGGAGGGCGAGCGGCCAGCGGCGACGCGGGATGAGCAGGGCGGCGAGGATGCCGACCGGGATGAACAGCGCCACGTTGAACGCCATCTCGGAGAGGTAGCCGGTGGTCCAGGTGGTCGTCGCCGTCCACGAGTCGGGATTGAGGATGCCGCCCTCGAGCTGGCTGCCGGTGTTCGTGCGCCACGGCGTCGGCCCCACTGTCACCCACAGCACGAGGGCTGCGTAGGCGAGGGCGACGAATCGCAGGGGGCGGCGGTTCATGCCACGATTCTCCTCCGGTTCCCTATGAGCAGGCTGGCACGTTGCCGCATGTCCGCCGATCGTCCACATCGGGCCCCTGTCGAGGACGAGTGCGCACCACCAGGCCAGGTCTCGATCCCGCGTCATCGTGCGTCACCTGTGGATGGATCCGTGCTGTATCGTCGCGCGTGCACTAGGGTTGGGTGAACCTCCATCAGCGGGCAGACGCCCGTGCCTCCATCCGATTGCCCGGAGGCGGACCCATCCGCGTGGCATGACCCGATACGAGACGGCGGAAGCCCGAGCGCATTCCCGCCCCTCGCCCCTCGCTTCGGCGGCACGGTGCCGCCGAGGCCGCGATCGACCCTCGATCGCAGCGGGCACGCACCGAGCGGCCCGAAGGACAGAAGGACAGCAGTATGGCAACCGGAACCGTCAAGTGGTTCAACGCCGAAAAGGGCTTCGGCTTCATCGCCCCCGACGACGGCAGCGCCGACGTCTTCGCACACTTCAGCGCCATCACGGGCAGCGGCTACCGCTCGCTCGAAGAGGGCCAGAAGGTCGAGTTCGAGGTCGCGCAGGGTCCCAAGGGCCTGCAGGCCGAGAACATCCGCGGCCTCTAGGCTCCGCGAACCCGGACGCCGCCGCGACTCGTTCGCGGCGGCGTCCGTCGTCCCAGCCGACGACCGACTCGACGAGCGGTCTCAGCTCGGGCGCCCGGACGCCGCGGCATCCGTCACCTCGTCGCGCCATGAGTGACGCGGCTCGTACCCGAGCATCCGGCGCGCCTTGTCGATCGAGAGCATCGTGTCGTTGACCCCCAGGTCGCCGCGCACCGGAACGTCGGGGAACACCTCGGCGACGAGCTCGGCGTTCGGCCGGCTCATGACCGTGTCGGCGGCCGCGATGATGTACCGCTCGAAGCCGGGCTTCGCCGCGGCGAGCGCCCGACTCACGGCCTGCGCGCCGTCGCGCCCGTCGATGTAGCCCCAGAGGTTCCACTTGCGCAGGCTCGCGTCGGCGTCGAACGACGGGAACGCGTCGTAGTCGGCCGGGTCCATCACGTTCGAGAAGCGCAGCGCCGTGATCGAGAGCTCGGGGTGCCAGCGCACGAGCTCGATCGCCATCTGCTCCTCGAGGTGCTTCACGAGCGAGTACGTGCTCTCGGGTCGAGCCGCGTACTCCTCGTCGACGGGGATGTACGGCGGCGGCACGTCGAACGGGAGGCCGAGCACCGTCTCGCTCGAGGCGTAGACGATGCGCGTGATGCCGAGGCGGCGCGCCGCCTGGAGCACGTTGAACGTCGACAGCATGTTGTTGTGGAAGGTCGCGACGTCGCTCACGATGCCGGGCGCGGGGATCGCGGCGAGGTGCACGATCGCGTCGACGCCCGAGTGCCGGTCGTCGACGCCCGCGATGGCGTCGATCACCTGCCCGTAGTCGGTGAGGTCGACGCGGGTGACGGACTCGCGGTCGCCCTGCTGGTCGAGGTTGACGACCTCGTGGCCCTCCTCGCGGAGCGTTCGGACGACGGTGCGGCCGAGCTTGCCCGACCCACCGGTGACGGCGATGCGCATGCGTCAAGTCTCGCACCGGATGCCGCGGCCCCGCGTCGCGGCATCCGTCGCCGTTCACCGCGCTCGCGTCCGCGGCTTCGCGGCCACCTTCGCTTTCGGGGCGCCATTCTCGCCGGCCTTCCCGGCGGACGCCTTCGCATTCGCCGTGGCCTTCGGCGAGCCGTTCTCGACGCCCTTCGGCTTCGTGTTCGACCCGGTCGCGGCCCGACTGCGCGGCGGCGGCGGCTTCGGCTTCGCGCTCGGCGGCTGCGCCATGAGCCGCTCGACGGCCTTGGCCATCGTGACGCCCCGCATCGCGTCGAGGTGCACCTCGATCGCGCGGAGGTCCGTGCGCAGCGCCGGGTCGTCGACGCGCGTGCGGAGCCGGCGCAGGACCTTGACGCCCGCGTCGACCTCCTCGGCCGTGAGCTTCACGCTGTCGTCGCGCGCGAGGCCGGCGCTGCGCTTGACGAGCTCGGCGGACTCGGCGAGCAGGTCGCGATCCTGGAGCGCGGCCGCCAGCGCGGGCACCTCGACGCGTTCGAACAGTGCGATCCACTCGCGTCCGGCGTCGGTCGTGGCGAGCAGCTTGTCGCGCACCTTCCGCAGCGCGTTGACCTCGGTCTGCGCGCGGAAGAACTGCAGCCCGATGAGCTCGATCGCGCAGATGCTCTGGTGGAGCAGCGCCACCATGCCCGACTTCGCGTCGCGCTTGACCGGCTCGGGGTCGGCGGGGTGGAACGACTCCTCGGCGGAGCCCACGTATGGTCCCGTCTCGAACGTGAACCCGTACGTCTTGTTGAGGCGCGAGTTCGCGATGTGGCGGCTGTATGTGTAATCGCTCCACGTGCCCGTGGTCGGGTACAGCGCGATGCCCGCCTGGTTCGCGTACGTGCGGCCGCGGACGGCCTTGATGGCGTCGCGGATTCGTCCGCCCACCGTCTGGAACCGCTGCAGGTCGCGTGGCGGGATGTACTCCTGGTACCCCGGCACGCCGATGGGCGCGCACGTGCCCGTCGGCAGCGTCGTGAACCGCTTGGACGGATCCGTCGTCTGCGACGGCGCATGCCCCCACGGCCACAGGATCAGCTCGGAGTAGGAGTGCACGTCGACGAACGTGTCCACCCGGTGCGTGTCGAGCAGGTGCTTCACGTTGCGGTTCTCGGGCTCGCTGAACGCGCTCGGGCCGACGTAGATGTCGGTGCACGGGTTGCACGAGGTCTGGCCCTGCGTCACGCCCCACACGAAGTCGGCGTTGCGGTTGAGGTCGACGCCGATGCACGTCGTGCCCGCGTTCGTCCGACGGTTCTTGCGCCACATGCCGTCGATCGTCATGACGTGCACGCGACCGTCGGGGTTCACGCACGGCACCATCCAGATGTCGAGGGCCTCGAGGATGAGCTTCACGTCCGCGGCGGGCCAGCGGCGGCCGCCGTAGACGAGATCCCGCTCGTTGACGTAGCTCGTGAAGAGGTCGACGGCGAGCTCGACGATCGCGTCGGGGTTCATGAGCTCACGGGCGTGCGTGCCGCCGACGAGGAGCACGCCTCGGCGCTCGGGGCCCGTGCCGGCGCGCAGCCGGAGGGCGAAGACGGGGCGTCCCTGCACGGATGCCTCGGGCAGCTGGATCCGCGTGAAGAAGTCGGGGAACCACGTGGCGAGGAGCTGCGTCAGCGAGTCGAGCTGCGCGACGGTGCGGTACATCAGCCTTCCTCCTCACGCGGGATGCCGGCGACGCGTTCGTCGAGCCAGCGCCGTGCGTCCTCGTCGGACTGGATGAGCGACGGATCGAGCGGCTCGATCGGCACCGTGCGGAACACGCGCACCTCGTAGCCGCGTCGCACGAGCTCGGCGAGCTCATCCGCCGTGACGACGACGCGCACCCCGCCCTGCGGATCGGGGATGCGGTCGAGGTCGAGGTCGGAGACCTGCGCCAGCGCGACGTCGCGCTCGCCGGGGTGCACCGTCGCCTCGAAGCGGCCGCCCTCCGGGCGACCCGGCGCCTCGTCGACGGTCACGTCGCGTTCATCGCGCTCATCGCGCTTCGATCGCCTGGCCATGAGAATCCCCCTCAGGTCGATGGCACGCCCGAAGGTCGATGGCGCGCCCGACGCGCTCGTGCGGGCACCACGACTCGTGGCGGGCACGTCGAACGGGCTCCCCCCGGACCCCTCTGCGCGTCAACGTACTCCCGCCGCACAAGTGACGCAACCTCAGGTTCGATGGGTGCACGGATGCCGCGTCGAACCCCGTCGTGCCGTCGTCGGATGCCGCCGGCTGACGGGGGAGCGACGGTGTTCGGCACGCGCGGCATCCGGCCCCTCACAGGCCGTGCACATGTGCAGCCCATAGCGTTCGAGCATCTGCAGCGGGCGATCGCCCGCGACCCCCGGCTGGGAAGTCGACGACCCGCTGGGAACCCGACATCTCACACACCGAAACGGTCGGTGCACTCCGGGCCACTAGGCCCCGCACCGGCACTGCCGACATCACCCGCAGCTACACGGCCCTCTCCCGGGTCGTCCGCGAATCCGGCCTCCTGCATCGCACGCGCTGGTTCTACCTCGGGCTCGTCACGCTCCTGGCACTCGCCCTCGGCGGCGCGATCACCGGGTTCATCCTGCTCGGCGACTCCTGGTTCCAGCTCCTCATGGCCGGCGCGCTGGGGCTCATCTTCACGCAGTTCGCCTTCCTCGCGCACGAGGCGTCGCACCGGCAGGTGCTCGAGTCGGGGCCCGCCAACGACCGCATCGGGCGGATCCTCGCCGCGGGCGTCGTGGGCATCAGCTACTCGTGGTGGATGACGAAGCACACGCGCCACCACGCGAACCCGAACCGAGTGGGCAAGGACCCCGACATCGAGTTCGACACGATCTCCTTCACCGAGACGGATGCCGCGAGGCAGCGCGGCCTGATCGCGCTGATCACGCGCCGACAGGGCTGGCTCTTCTTCCCGCTGCTCACGCTCGAGGGCCTGAACCTGCACGCCCGGTCCATCCGGACCCTCTTCGACCGCGGGCCGGTCAAGGGTCGGTGGATCGAGCTCGGGCTCATCGCCGTGCGATTCACCGTCTACCTCGGGGCGATCTTCTGGGTCCTGCCGCTCGGCATGGCGTTCGCCTTCCTCGGCGTGCAGCTCGCGGTCTTCGGCGTGTACATGGGTGCCTCCTTCGCGCCGAACCACAAGGGCATGCCGCTCATCCCGGCCGACGTGAAGCTCGACTTCCTCTCGAAGCAGGTGCTCACCTCGCGCAACATCTCGGGCGGCCTCTGGGCGAGCGCACTGCTCGGCGGCCTCAACTACCAGGTGGAGCACCACCTCTTCCCGAACATGCCGCGTCCGCATCTCGCGAAGGCGCGCGAGATCGTGCGCGAGCACTGCCGCACGCTCGACGTGCCCTACACCGAGACGACGCTCGTGCGCTCGTACGGGATCGTCATCCGCTACCTCAACGAGGTCGGCCTCTCGGCTCGCGACCCGTTCGACTGCCCGATGGTGAACCGGTTCCGTCGGGCCTGACGCTCGCCGGATCCCGGCCTTCCACCCCGTGCCCGCCGGGTCTTCGTGTCGGGCATCTTCGGAGCTTCGCTCCATAGGGTCGTCACGACGCCGATGTTCGCGGACACCCCAGCAGGATTCCCCCATGCAGTGCCCCAATGACGCGACCGTGCTCGTGATGAGCGAACGCAGCGGAATCGAGATCGACTACTGCCCGACGTGCCGCGGCGTGTGGCTCGACCGCGGCGAGCTCGACAAGATCATCGAGCGCGACACCCGCGACTACGGGCAGGCCGCATCGGGAGCGCAGGCTCCCGCCGCGCCGGCCGCCCCCGCTGCGCCGCCCGCGCCGCTGCAGGCGCCCGGGTACCAGCAGCCCTCCTACGGGCAGCCGTCGTACGACCGCGCCTACGACCCGGCGTACGATAACCGCGGGTACGGCGACCAGGGCCCGTACCGCAAGAAGAAGAAGGAGAGCTGGCTCTCCGAGCTCTTCGACTGAGCAGCCGGCGGCCGTGCCTTCGACCACGGATGCCGCGACCGCCCGCCGGAGCCCGGACACGCTGCCGCGGCATCCGTCGCCGCTCTGCCGAAGCGAGCGACTCAGGCCGCGAGCGCCTCGAGCACCCGCCGCGCGACCGAGGTGCTCGACTGCGCGTTCTGGCCGGTGATGAGGTTGCCGTCGACGACCACGTGATCGCTCCAGGGCGCGGCGGATTCGATGACGACCCCCGCGTCGCGGAGCGCGGTCTCGACCCACCACGGCGTGTTCTCGCCGGTGCCGCCCGTCCGCTCCTCCTCGTCGGTGAAGACGGTGAGGCGGCGTCCGGCGAACGCGTTCGTACCGTCGGCGAGGGTCGCGGACAGCAGTGCAGCAGGCCCGTGGCAGAACGGCGCGATGATGGTGCCGGCGGTGTTCGCCGCCACGAGCACGCGACCCACGGCCGGGTCGGAGGCGAGGTCGGCCATCGGGCCGTGGCCGCCCGGCAACACGATCGCGGCGTAGTCCGCCGGGTCGACGTCGGCAACGGGGACCGCGGCGGCGAGCTCGTCGGCGATCGACGCGAGGTACGACTCGAGCTCGGCGACGGCCTCGGCGCTCCCGACGACGCCCGCGTCGATGCTCACGGCGTCGACCGTGGGGGTGACGCCGCCCGGCGTGGCGATCGTGACGCGGTGGCCGGCCGCGACCAGCTCGCGGTGCGCGGTCACGAGCTCCTCGGCCCAGAAGCCGGTCGGATGGTCCGACCCGTCCTTCATGGTGAGGCTGGTCGCGCCGGTGACGATCATGAGGAGGTCGCTCATTCGTGTTCCTGTTCTCGAGGCAGTGGGAGTGGGTTCGGATTCGGTCGGGTTCGTGGGCGGGCTCAGGCGACGGATGCCGCGGGCTCGCGCTCGGGCGAGTCGGACGACGTCGCGGCATCCGCTCGGTGCGCATTCGCGGCATCCGCCCGCTCGGCGCGACGTGCCGTGAGGGCCGCGACCGCCATGACCGCGAGCGCGGTGAGCGTGATGATCGCCCCGGCCCAGATCGGGGACGTGTAGCCGAGTCCGGCGGAGATGCCCACGCCGCCCGAGAACGCGCCGAGCGCGTTGCCGAGGTTGAACGCGCCGATGTTCGCGCCCGACGCGAGCGTGGGGGCCGAGGCGGCGTAGCGCATGATGCGGCTCTGCAGCCCGGGCACCGTGCCGAATCCGAAGGCGCCCATGAGCACGAGCAGGACGACGGTCGCGATGGGGCTCGACGCGAGCCAGGCGAAGAGCGCGAGCACGACGACCAGCGCGCCGATGAAGGCGAGCAGGGTGCCGTCGATCGAGCGGTCGGCGAGGCGTCCGCCGACCCAGTTGCCGACGACGAGGCCCGCGCCGAAGAGCACGAGCAGCCAGGGCACGGCGGTCGCGTCGAAGCCGCTCACCTCGGTGAGTGTGTAGGCGATGTACGTGAATGCGCCGAACATTCCGCCGAAGCCGAGGACGGTCACGAGGAGAGAGAGCCACACCTGGCCCGAACGGAACGCGCCGAGCTCGCGGCGCAGGCTCGGAGCAGGTCCGTCGCGGTGGAGCGCCGGCACGAGGGCGGCGATGCCGATGAGGGCGAGCACGCCGATCACGGCGATCGCCCAGAACGTCGATCGCCAGCCGAACTGCTGGCCGAGGAACGTGCCGAACGGCACCCCGAGCACGTTCGCGGCGGTGAGCCCCGTGAACATGACGGCGATGGCGCCGGCGGCCTTCTCGGGTGCGACGAGTCCGGCCGCGACGACCGAGCCGATGCCGAAGAACGCGCCGTGGCAGAGCGCGGCGATGACGCGTCCGGTCATCATGGCCTCGTACGTGGGCGCGAGCGCCGACAGCGCGTTGCCCACGATGAAGAGCACGAGCAGGCCCATGAGCACGGGCTTGCGGGGGAGCCGCGTGGTGGCGGCGGTCAGGCCGAGGGCACCCACGACGACGGCGAGGGCGTAGCCCGAGATGAGCCAGCCGGCGGCGGCCTCGGTGACGCCGAAGTCGGCGGCCACCTCGGGCAGCAGGCCCATGATGACGAATTCGGTAAGGCCGATGCCGAAGCCCCCGATGGCGAGGGCGACGAGTCCGAGTGGCATGCGGGAGATCTCCTGGGAAGCGGTAAGATAGTTGCAGACGCGTTCTATTGCGAACGCGGGCACAATACTTGCACACGCAAATACAAAGCGCAAGCAACTACTTCGCTACGTCGGTCGGGTGGTATCCGTCCCGCGGACCGATCGACAAGTCAACAAATCGATAGATCGACGAGTCAACAAATCGACAAGTCAACAAATCCACCGAACTCACGAACAGATCGACCGACCGAGGAGCATCACATGGGCATCGCCGACGACGCAGTCGAGGTGCGCGCACAGGGCTGGCGCACGCTCGCCGCCCTGCACGGCATGATCGAGGCCGAGCTCGAGCGCGCGCTCGCGGCATCCGTCGACCTCTCGGTCGTCGAGTACACCGTGCTCGACGCGCTGAACCGGCAGGACGGCTGGCACATGCGCATGCAGCAGCTCGCGCGCGCCGCCGCACTCAGCCCGAGCGCCACCACGCGCCTCGTGAACCGGCTCGAGGACCGTGCGCTGCTCACGCGCATCCTGTGCGCCGACGACCGCCGCGGCATCTACACCGAGCTCACCCCCATCGGCCGCGCGCTCTACGAGCAGGCGCGCCCGATCCACGACGAGACGCTCGAACGCGTGCTCGCCGAGGCGGCCGAGCAGCCCGAGCTCGCGCCCGTCGTCGAGGCGCTGCACGGCGCCACAGCGCCCGCCGCCGGCTGAGCGACGAGCAACGAGGCCCGGCGCGACGCGAGCGCAATTCAGGCGATCGGCCGCGATACGGCTGCGCCCAGCCGGCCACGCCCGCAGTACGACGGCGCGGCATCCGCCGCTCGAGGTGACGGATGCCGCGTCGTGATCGTCAGGCGGCCGCGCCGCCGATGTTGATGAGCCAGCTCACGCCGAAGCGGTCGACCAGCATGCCGAACGCGTCGCCCCAGGGCGCCACCTCGAGCGGCTGCACGATCGTCCCGCCGTCGGCGAGCTTGTCCCAGTAGCCGCGCAGCGTTGCGTCGTCCTCGTTGGGGCCCGACAGCGAGACCGAGAACCCCGAGATGCCGTTGTAGTCCATGTGCTTCGGGGTGTCGGCGCCCATGAGCGTGAGCCCCGGTCCGTCGAGCTGCGCGTGCATCACCAGGTCGTTCTCCGACGGGTCCTGCGCGGACTGGTAGTCGGCGAACGTCGAGACGTTGAGGTCGCCCCCGAAGACGGAGTGGTAGAACTCCATCGCCTCGCGGGCGTTGTCGCGGAAGTTCAGGTACGGGTTGAGCGTGACCATCGTGGCCTCCAGATCGTCGTCGGTCCTCCGCCCGATTCTGCTCCGGATGCCGTGGCGACGCGAGGGGTTCTCGGCAAACTCTTGACGACCATCGGCGATGGGCGTACTCTCGTAATCAACCAAACAGTTGATCAAGCATCGAGTTGACAAAGGAGGCGGACATGATCTACGACCCGAGTGCCGATGACCGCCTCGACCGGGCCTTCATGGCCCTCGCCGACCCGGTGCGCCGCCGCATCATCGCCCGGCTCAGCCGTGGCCCGGCAACGGTCAACGACTTGGCCGAGCCGTTCGAGATCACCAAGCAGGCGGTCTCCAAGCACATCCAGGTGCTCGAGCAGGCGGGGCTCGTGACGCGCACGCGCGACGCGCAGCGCCGGCCCGTGCACCTGGATGCGGCGCAGCTCGAGGCGCTCACCGCATGGATCGACCGCTACCGGCTGATCCACGAGCAGCAGTTCCGCAACCTGGACGCGCTGCTCACCGACCGCGGCACGGACGCCGCGGCATCCGACACCGATGCCCCGCAGGGCGGGGCCGCACAGGAAGCGACGGAACCATGACGAACCCCGTCACCATCAACGCCCCCGAGGGGCTCCCCTTCATCGAGATCATCCGCGAGTTCGACGCGCCCGTCGAGGCCGTCTTCCGCGCCCACTCCGAGCCCACGCTCGTGAAGCAGTGGCTCGGGCCCAACGGCTACGAGATGGACATCGAGCGCTGGGACTTCACGACCCAGGGCGGCTACCGCTACGTGCACCGCAACCCCGAGGGCGAGGAGTACGCGTTCAACGGCACGTTCCACACCGTGCGGCCGAATGAGTTCGCGGTGCAGACCTTCGAGTTCGAGGGCGTGCCCGACGTGGTCGCCGTCGAGTCGATGACGTTCGAAGACCTGGGCGACGGCCGCACCCGGCTGCGCGGCTGGTCGACCTACCCCAGTGTCGAGGCCCGCGACGGCATGGTCGAGTCCGGCATGGAGATCGGCCTGCGCGAGGGCTACGAGCGCCTCGACGCGATCCTCGACGCCTGACCCCATCACCGCGCACGATCACGCGAAGAGCGAAGAGAACGGAGCACATCATGGACTGGACCCTCGAGGTCGTCCTCCTCCCCGTCACCGACATCGACCGGTCCGTCGCGTTCTACCGCGACCAGGTCGGGTTCGACCTCGACCACGACACGCGCAACGAGCACATGCACGTGGTGCAGCTCACCCCGCGCGGATCCGGTTGCTCGATCGTGATCGGCGACCTGCCCTCGCAGCGCGAGATGGCGCCGGGCTCGATGCGCGGCCTGCAGCTCGTGGTCGCCGACGCGGCCGCCGCCCGCGAGGAGCTCGTCTCCCGCGGCATCGAGTGCAGCGAGATCACGGTGTTCGACGAGCGCGACGGCGGCACCTTCTTCGGGTTCGCCGATCCCGACGGCAACACCTGGGCCGTGCAGCAGATCAAGGCGCGCGGCGAGCGGCCGCTCATCCCGCTCGACGCCCGCCAGCGCTTCGGCGCGGAGCAGGAGGGCTGACGGCACGGCCGATCACCTCGGCAGTGCCCAGCGGATGCCGCGGGCCGTCCCCATCAGGGATCGGACCCGTGGCATCCGCTCGTCTGCGCCCCCGCCTGCGCGTTCGCGCCGACGTCCGCCGATCACGTGTGGAAACCCGGCGACATCCGACCGCCGAACCATTGCATCGAGCCGCCGGCGCGGCGATCATGATGCGGGGGGTTCTGACATGGGGAGGCAGGCGAAGGCGACCTGGATCGGCGATCACGGAACCGCAGCATCCGTGACGCTGCACCTGGAGGCCGCCGGATTGCAGATCTCGGGCGAGCGACGAGGGCGCGTGCCCCGTTCGGCGTGGTCGCATGTGGAGGCGGCCGACGGCGTGGTGTCGTTCGAGGCCGATGGATTGACGTACCGGTTCGAGCTGGGCGCAGCGGCGCCGACGTGGGCGACGGCGCTCACCACGCCGCCGCCGACGCTTGCGGAGAAGCTCGGAGTGTCCGACGGCGAGGCGGTCGCGGTGCGCGGTGCGCTGCCGCTGCCCGAGCTCGACGAGGCGCTTTCAGGCGCCACGCGGGTGCCGCCGTGGGAGGCGGACGTGGTCGTGGTCGTGGTGCACAGCGACGCCGAGCTCGAGTCGCTCCCGGTGTGGTTCCGGGAGTGCGGCATCGCCTCGCACGTGTGGGTGGTGCACGGCAAGGGCCGGACGAGCAGCGCACCCGGCGACAACGCCGTGCGCGCCGTGCTGCGCGCCGCCGGATGGCGCGACACCAAGGTCAGCGCGGTGGCCGACGAGTGGTCGGCCACGCGCTACTCGCCGACGAAGGCGTCATGACGGCCGAGCCCACGGTGCTGCGGTACGCCGCGTTCACCGACGATCCGGCGGGCGGCAACCCGGCGGGCATCGTCCTCGACGCGTCGGCGCTCGACGACGCGGCCATGCAGGCCATCGCGATCGAGGTCGACTACTCCGAGACCGCGTTCGTGACCGGTCGCAACGGCGACCTCCGCACCGTGCGGTACTTCTCGCCGATCTCCGAGGTGCCGTTCTGCGGCCACGCGACCATCGCCACCGCGGTCGCCATCGCCGAGCGCGAGGGCCCCGGCATCGTGCGGTTCGCGACCCCGGTCGGCGAGATCTCGATCGAGACACGCGACGACGGGAACGGCCTGCGCGCGGCCTTCACGAGCCCCGACACCGACCTCGCGCACTTCCCCGAGTTCGCGCTCGACGCCCTGCTCGAGCTCATCGGCGTCGACCGCGTGCACCTCGATGAGCGGTACCCGCCTCGGATCGCCACCGCCGGTGGCCGACACCCGGTGATCGTCATCGCCGACGCGCACGTGTTCGACGACTTCCGGTTCGACCCCGGCGCCATGCGCGCGTTCATCGACGCGCAGGGGTGGCCGCTCACGATCGCCGTGCTGCATCGGGTGTCGGATGCCGCGGACGGCGCCTTGCACTTCGAGGCGCGCAACATCTTCCCGGTGGGCCGCATCACCGAGGACCCGGCGACGGGCTCGGCCGCGGCCGCCCTCGGCGGCTACCTGCGCGGACTCGGCGCGGTGCACCCGCCGGCCCGCGTCGTGATCGAGCAGGGCCGGCACGTCGGCCGCCCGGGGCGGCTCATCGTCGAGATCCCCGAGGAGGGCGGCATCGTCGTGAGCGGTCGCGCGGTGCCGATCCGCTGAGGTGCGGGCGCGGCATCCGTCACCCCCGCCCGCGGCTAGGCTCGACCCCATGCAGACCCGCACCCTCGGCCGCACCGGCCGCACCGTCTCCGCGATCGGCCTCGGCACCTGGCAGCTCGGCGCCGACTGGGGCGACGTCGACGAGGCCGACGCGCTCGCCGTGCTCGACGCGGCGCACGAGTCGGGCGTCACGTTCTTCGACACCGCCGACGTCTACGGCGACGGCCGCAGCGAGACGCTCATCGGGCGCTGGCTGCGCGAGCACCCCGGCTCGGGCGTGACGGTCGCCACGAAGATGGGCCGGCGGATGCCGCAGGAGCACGAGAACTACTCGCTCGACCACTTCCGCGCATGGACCGACCGCTCGCGCGCGAACCTCGGCGTCGACACGCTCGACCTCGTGCAGCTGCACTGCCCGCCGACCTCGGTGTACGCCGACGACCGCGTGTTCGACGCGCTGGACACGCTCGTCGACGAGGGCGCGATCGCCGACTACGGCGTGAGCGTCGAGAAGGTCGAGGAGGCGCTCACCGCGATCGCCCGTCCTCGTGTCGCGAGCGTGCAGATCATCCTCAACGCGTTCCGGCTGAAGCCGCTCGACGACGTGCTGCCCGCCGCACGGGCGAACGGCGTCGGCATCATCGCGCGCGTGCCGCTCGCGAGCGGACTCCTGTCGGGCCGCTACACGCTCGAGACCGAGTTCGCCGCGAACGACCACCGCAGCTTCAACCGGCACGGCGAGTCGTTCGACGTCGGCGAGACGTTCTCGGGCGTCGACTACGCGACCGGGGTGCGTGCGGCATCCGAGTTCACCGAGTTCGCACGCCAGGCGGCGCCCGACGCCACGGCCGCCCAGGTCGCGCTCGCCTGGGTCGCCGCGCAGGACGGCGTGAGTTCGGTCATCCCCGGCGCGCGCAACCCCGAGCAGGCGCGAGCGAACGCGGCCGCCGGGTCGCTCGAGCTGCCGGCGTCGTTCCAGTCGCAGGTGCGCGAGCTCTACGACCGCGACATCCGCCCGCTCGTGCACGACCGCTGGTAGCGCGGCTCAGCGCGACTCGTACTCCCACCCGGTGACCCAGTCGGGGTCGATGCCGTGCTCGTACGCGTACTCGCGCGCCGCGTTGCGCGCCGCGTGCCACTCGTCGGCGATCTCGGCCACGCCGGGCCGCTCGGCGAGCCCGGGCACGCGGTGGATCACGTCGAGCGCGAGCCGGTACCGGTCGAGGTCGTTGAGGTGCAGCATGTCGAACGGCGTCGTCGTGGTGCCCTTCTCGACGAAGCCGCGCACGTGCAGGTTGGCGTGGTTCGTGCGCCGGTAGGCGAGCTGGTGGATCAGCGACGGGTAGCCGTGGAACGCGAACACCACCGGCCGGTCCTTCGTGAAGATCGCGTCGAAGGCGAGGTCGTTGAGCCCGTGCGGGTGGTGCGACGGATCCTGCAGCCGCATGAGGTCGACGACGTTGACGACGCGCACGCGCAGGTCGGGCAGGCGCTCGCGCAGCAGCAGCGCGGCCGCGACGGTCTCCATGGTCGGCACGTCGCCCGCGCAGGCCAGCACGACGTCGGGCACGGATGCCGCGGGGTCGGCCGCGTCGTACCCGGGCTCGTTGCTCGCCTCGGCCCAGATGCCGATCCCCTGTTCGACGTGCGCCTCGGCTTCGGCGTGCGTCATCCACTGCGGCGCCGGCTGCTTGCCCGCCACGATGACGTTGACCCGGTTCTGCGTGTCGAACACGTGGCGCATGACCACGAGCAGGGTGTTCGCGTCGGGCGGCAGGTAGACCCGCACGACGTCAGCCTGCTTGTTCACCACGACGTTGAGGAAGCCCGGGTCCTGGTGCGAGAAGCCGTTGTGGTCCTGTCGCCACACGTGCGACGACAGCAGGTAGTTGATGGAGGCGAGGTCGCCGCGCCACGGCACGTGGGTCGCGGACTCGAGCCACTTCGCGTGCTGGTTGAACATCGAGTCGACGATGTGGATGAACGCCTCGTAGCTCGTAATGAGCCCGTGCCGCCCGGTGAGCAGGTAGCCCTCGAGCATGCCCTGCATGAGGTGCTCGCTGAGGGCCTCGGTCACGCGCCCTGAGCGAGCCAGGTGCTCGTCGAGCGGATGCAACGACTCGGCCCACACCCGCTGCGTCACGTCGAACACCGCGCCGAGCCGGTTCGACAGCACCTCGTCGGGGCCGAAGAGCCGCACGTCGTCGGGATTGCGCCGCATGAGCTCGGCGAGCCACCCGCCGAACACGCGCGTCGACTCGGCGGAGTCGCCGCGGTCGCCGGGATCGACGTCGACCGCGAACTCCTCGGTCGGCGGCAGGTCGAGCGGCCGCACGATGCCCGCGTTCGCCACGGGGGTCGCGCTCATCCGCAGTTCGCCGCGCGGCCGCAGCGGGTCGAGGTCGGCGACCGGCCGCCCGTCGGCGTCGAAGAGCTCTTCAGGTCGGTACGACCGCAGCCAGGACTCGAGCATCGCGAGGTGCTCGGGGTTCTCGCGCACCTCGGCGAGCGGCACCTGGTGGGCGTGGAACGTGCCCTCCACCTGCACCCCATCGACCACGCCGGGCCCGGTCCAGCCCTTGGGCGTGCGCAGCACGATGGCGGGCCACCGCGCCGCGTTCTCGTCGAACGCGCCCGCCGCGGCATCCGCCCGGATCGCGGCGATGCGCTCGTAGGCGACGTCGATCGCATCGGCGAGACGGCCGTGCACGGCCCTGTGGTCCTCGCCGTCGAAGCCGCCCGTGACGAGCAGCGGCTCGTAGCCGTTGCCGCGGAAGAAGTCGACGAGCTCAGCCTCGGGGATGCGCGCGAGCAGCGTCGGGTTCGCGATCTTGTAGCCGTTGAGGTGCAGGATCGGCAGTACGGCGCCGTCGGTGACCGGGTTGAGGAACGAGTGCCCGCGCCAGCTCGCGGCGAGCGGCCCGGTCTCGGCCTCGCCGTCGCCGATGACGCAGGCGACCACGAGGCCGGGGTTGTCGAGCGCCGCCCCGAACGCGTGCATGAGCGAGTACCCGAGCTCGCCGCCCTCGTTGATCGAGCCCGGCGTCTCGGGCGCCGCGTGCGACGGGATGCCGCCGGGGAACGAGAACTGGCGGAACAGCTGCTCCATGCCCGGGCGGTCGAAGGTGATCGCGGGGAACAGCTCGGAGTACGTGCCGTCGAGCCACGTGTTCGCGACCATCGCCGGTCCGCCGTGCCCGGGCCCGCACACGTAGAGCGTCGGCGTGCCGCGCTCGACGATCGCGCGGTTGAGGTGCGCGTAGACGAGGTTCAGGCCCGGCGACGTGCCCCAGTGCCCGAGCAGCCGCGGCTTGACGTCGTCGGGCTCGAGCGGGCGGTCGACTAGCGGGTTCCGCATCAGGTAGATCTGGCCCACGCTCAGGTAGTTCGCCGCACGCCACCAGGCGTCGACGACCTCCAGGTCGACGGATGCCCCGCCGCTCGACGCCACGTCGTCGCCGCCGCTCAGACCGGCCGCCTCCCGAGTGCGAGCAACGACCATCCGTAGAGCACGGCGATCACGCCGGTGCCCGCGGCGAGGAGCGCCACGCCGAACGCGACGATCGAGGTGAAGAGCGAGGTGCGCAGGTACGAGGCCGTCGCCGCTGTCTCACGCAGCGGGTCGTCCTGGTCGAGCTCGGCGTAGGTCTTGCCGCCGGTCGCCGCGAGCGCGTGCTTCTGGATGACCTCCGCCTGCGCCCACGCGGTGATCGGGTCGAGCACCTGCTGGCCCTGCGCGAATGCGGCGTCGTCGCTGACGACGATGTTCTCCTCGGCCAGCTGCGTGGTGACGCCGATCCACGCGGCGACGCCGCCGAGGATCATCAGCGCGCCGATGACGATGCCGACGATGCCGGCGAATCGGGATCCCCCGCTGCCCCGCTTGGGCTGCTCCGTCGTGGTGCGTTCGGTGTCGTCCACCTGTCCGCTCATGGCTTGTTCCCCCTCCCAGTCGGGGGCGATTCCCGCCCTCGGGGGCAGCGTATCGGGCGGCGCCGGTCGGGCGGAAGAGGTCGGCGGCGACGGGCGCGGTTCGCCCGCGGGGTAGGCTCGTCGCGATGAGCCGCCCGTTCCGCGCACCGCACCGGGACGTGCGCGCGTGATCGGCATCCTGACCGGATTCGCGGTCATCGCCCTCGCCGTCTTCGTCGGCTGGGTGGCGGCTCGCACGGGGGTGCTTCCGCCCGAGGCAAGGCCAGTGCTGGCGCGCCTGAACTTCCACGTGCTGGCGCCGTTCCTGCTGTTCTCGGTGCTCGCGACGGCCGACGTCGGCGCGCTCTTCTCGGCGCTGCTGCCGGTGTCGGCGGTCACCGCCGTCGCGATGATGGTGATCTTCGCCCTCGTCGCACTGCTCGCCTGGCGGCGCTCGCTCGCGCAGACGGTGATCGGCTCGCTCGCCTCCGGCTACGTCAACGGCAACAACTTCGGGATCCCGATCGCCGTGTACATGCTCGGCGACGCCGCGTGGTCGGCGCCGGTCGTCCTGCTCCAGCTCCTGTTGTTCGCGCCCATCGCCCTGGCCGTGCTCGGCGCCAAGGTGGAGGGTCGCGCGTCGGCGTGGGACATCGTGCGGTCGACGTTCACGAACCCGATCATCGTGGGATCGCTCCTCGGCGTGCTGGTGGCCGTCACCGGCATCGAGCTGCCCGCGTGGGTGCTCGATCCGATCGAACTCATCGGACACGCGGCGGTGCCGCTCATGCTCATCGCCTACGGCCTCTCGCTCCATGGGCAGCGACTCCTCGAGCCGGGCACCGGCCGTCGCGACGTACTCCTCGCTGCGACGCTGAAGCTCGTGGCGATGCCGCTCGCGGCGTGGGCGCTCGGCCGCTTCGTGTTCGGGCTCGAGGGCATCGAGCTCTACGCGGTCACGGTGCTGGCGGCGCTGCCGACCGCCCAGAACGTGTTCGTGTTCGCGCAGCGCTACGAGACCGCCGAGGTCGTGGCGCGCGACACCGTCTTCGTCACCACGATGGGATCGGTGCCGGTGCTCTTCGCAGTGGCGCTGCTGCTCGGCTGACCGGGCGCGGCAGGATGGTCGCGAGCGCGTTCGTGCGACCCCCAGAGCATGAGCGACCCTCGCGACCCTGCCAGCGAAGGAGACCGCATGCCGTTCCGCACCGACGACGGGCAGCCCCTCGGCGAGCTGCTGCTGGCCCAGCGCCCAGCCGACGGCCATCGCTTCGAGGTGCGGGCCGGGTTCGTCTACGACGATCCGGTGACGGGCCGCCGCTACACGGTGCCCGCGCGTCCGGCGGGGGCGCCGCTGCCCGACCCCGGCGTCGCGGAGCCGCCCGTGCACGGCGTGACCGACCTCGCCTCGGTGCCCATGTGGATGTGGAGCTTCATCGCGAGCTACGGACGCCAGTCGGCGCCGGCGATCCTGCACGACGAGCGCTCGATCGTCGCGGCGGAGCTCGGCGATCGACGCGCGGCCCTCGCGCAGCGCCGCGAGGACGACCGGGTCTTCCGCACGGGACTCCGCGAGCAGCGGGTTCCAGTCCTGCGGTCGTGGCTGATGTGGGCGTGGGTCGCCGCCGACCGCGAGCGGCAGTTCGGCGGGGCGGCCGGCGTGCTGCTGCTCGTGCAGTCGATCGTCGGAGCGATCGTGGTGCTCGGGGCATCCGTCGCCGCGTTCTGGAACCCGTGGTGGCTGCTCGCGCTGCCCGCCGTGGCGCTCGCCGCGCTGCTCTGGGCGGCGGCGGGCCTCGCGGTGCTCGTGCTGCTGCTCACGGGATCGCTCGCGGTGCTCGGCCCGCTGCTCGCGCTGCACCTCTCCGCGCTCGTGCCGTTCCGGCTCGTCGAGGCGATCGTCGAGGTGGCCGCTGGAGGTCGTGCGGCCGACGTCGTGCGGCCGACGGTGGCGCCTGTTGCGGAACGGGATTCGTGACACCAGTCACGAGGATCGGAGCGTCGAAGACAGCCGCTGTATCAGGACGAGGACCGAACCTGTTCGACTGATCCCCTGTTCGTCTTCGCCTCCGCGGCCATGCGTCGGAGCTCGAGTTGCCGTGACTGCTGGATATTGGACAACCACTGCCCTCGCTTCCGCTTGAGTGCTCGTAGCTCGGCCTTGTCTTTAGCGAGGAAGACCTTGCGGTCGTCGAGGTCCGATTGAAACTCCGCAGTTGAGACCACGTCCTTCAATCTGAGCGCCACCGGCGGTGCTGATTCGGCACCCACTGGACCGCGGGCGGGGACCACCATCGGTGCAGGTGCGATGAGTGGTTCGATGAAGACGAATATCGCGATGAGCGCGATGCCGGAACAGGTCCATACGACGGCTTGCACCTGCCAGCTGCTGGCCCAAACGATCACCGTTGCGCAGAGCGACCAGGCCGCTCCGGTGACAAACAGGGCTCTGGGAATCGACCACAGGGCGAGCCACGCGAATGGCGACTTCGGGCATCGTTTCCACACTCGCGAGCGCTGACTGAATCGCGAGACGAACTGGTTGATCCAGATGAAGAACGCGAGAAGGAGCAAGGACGAAAGCACCCACCCCCAAGGTGAGAGGAGCAGCTGCGGACCGTCCATCGGATCGGGCTGCTTCGACGGGTCGGCGAGAAGGAACTGGACGTGCTGCTTGGCGGACTCACCGGTGACCGTCGAACCCGGGATGATGCCGAGCAACGTTCCGACCAACCACGCGATCCCTTCGTAGATCCAGATCAGCCATGATGCCGTCAGCGGGAGACCAGGAAGGGTTGCCGCCATCGCCACCGCGGCAAGCATGTTGACGCCGTTCGACTTCTGGTCCACCACGGCGAGCCGGTTCTCCACGTACTCGACAGAGGGCTTCGACGCGGGGAACCGCGCACCGAGGAGCGAACGCGCAGTCGGATCGACCACCTGGACGATGTTCTTGTAGTACACGGAATGGTCGGTGAACGGCTGGCTGGTGTTGTGGACGGCATGCTCTTCCGGTCCCATGCTGTCGTCCGGCACGGGGAAGTACGCGTTGCGCCAGCGAGCACGCGCCCCGTAGTTCGTGTCAGCTATGGGCCCCGCGGAGAACGGATCCCAGATCCCCCAGTGGTTCGCCCACGCGACCGGAGCGTCTTGCGTCTTGTCCAGCCAGTTCGACACCGGTGTGTAGACATCGGGTCGCCCGCGCCACTTATCGCGCCCGAGTAGCACTACGGCGGCGCCGACGGTCGTCAGGCGAGTGACCCGGTAGTCGGAGGGAGTGAGTTCCTCGAACAGCGCGTACGTCGCGACGGCGGCTCCTTGCGAGTGGGCGAACACATGGACGTCGCCGTGATCTCCCACGAGGCGCTTGGCCTGCTCGAGCGCGCTACGCACGACGAGTCGCATCGCCGTGGCGCGCACGGGACGCTCCTTCCAGGCCGCGACATCACCGATGGACTCGACGACGCCGTCGATCACCTTCTGCGCGACGTTCTTGAACCACGGAATGAGCAGCAACGGCGAGAGCAGAGGAAGGACCACCGATGCGATCAGGCCGAGGGCGATCACGACTGCCGACGTGACGACGAACGCGGTGAAAGCGAGTAGGAGTCGTGCCAGATCGACGGTGAAGACCAGGACGATTGCGATGATCCGGATCGGAGCGAACTTCGGCCACTTCTGCCAGATGTTCCTCGGGTGATTGGTCATCGTGTACCAGGGGACCAGCACCATGGTGCCCCAGAACTGCGTCAGCATCCGCAGGATGGCATGCCAGAGGAACCCGATCGCCCATTGGAACACCTGCGCGCGAGTCATCGGGACGAATGACTCAGACCATCGCGCCTCGATGATCGCGACGCGGTGTTCGATGGTCGACCGTTCTTTCGGTGGAGTCGACTCGGGCCCTGGGAATCGCACGGTCGCGGTGATGATCGGGAGATCGCCGACAAGATCCGAATTGTGGATCGTGACGCCGTGATCGCCGTTCGCGCCGATGACGCGGTCACGCGCGAGCCAGTCCATTCGCTGAAGGAGCGGTTCCGCCCACTCGAGCAGGATCTGGCTGCGGTAGGCCGCACCCATGCCGTGTACGAGAACCAGGACGGTGTCGTACGGCTTGGCGCGCTCCGCCAGCCAGTCCCCCCACCGCTGCGTACGCCGGGTTCGCCGCCGATTCGTTGCCATCCTCATGTCGTCCCCCTCAGGGTGCAGACGAGATGGGCATGAGTGTGGGGCAACGGGGCGTCGCACGCATCGGGGGTACTACTGAAAGTTCGCCGAGCCGACACCTCACTGCGATCGAGGCGCCCTGCGGTGTCAGATCACGGTCGTGTCGGATGCCGCGGGCGTCGCGTCTGGGGTCCAGCCGTGGAAGTGCTTCGCCCACCACGTCGCCCATGCGCCCTCGGGCTGCAGGTTGGCGCGCCGGGTCGCGAGCTCGCGGCGGTACTCCTCGCTCGCGATCGCGATGCCGAGGCGCATCGGCTCGGGCGGCGGCACGATTCGCGGCGCCGCCTCGAGGCTCTCCTGCTCGGGCACGATCCGCGGCGCCGGCGAGAACCGGGGCTCGACGATGACGAAGCCGGCGATCGCCGCGAGGACGACCCCGCTCACGACCAGCCAGCCCGTGCTGGGCTGGGGCTCCCACCAGTCGAGGATGGCGAACCACACGACCACGGCGGCGGCGAGGACGTAGAGGGCACGCGGGATCGCTGTGAGCACGAGCCAGGTGCGTACGTCGAGCGGGCAGCGGTCCCACACGATCGAGCGCTCGGTCTGCTTCTGCATGAGCTGGTTGAGCCAGACGAGGAGGGCCGCGACGAGCGCCGATGCGACGATCCAGCCGATCGTCGAGAGCCGCGGCGGCGTGCTGCCCTGGTCGATCAGGAACCCGACGGACGCCGAAGCGCCCGAGCCGTCGAGCCCGGGGACGAGCGAGATCACCCATCCGATCGCGTCGGCGACGGTCTGGATGAGCCAGGCGAAGGCGACGGACGCACCCGAGAGGCCGGGCAGGATCGCCGCGATCAGGAACGCCGCGATGGTCGAGAGGCCGAGCGACTTCTTGTCGATCACGACGAGGCGGTTGCGGATGTACTCCACCGGCTGAGGCACTGGCGGGAACTCGTCGCCGAGCAGGTGCCGCACGGTCGGCTCGACGACCTGCACGGTGTTCGCGTAGTAGACGCCGTGGTCGAGCCAGGGCTGGCTCGTGTTGTGCACGGCATGCTCCTCGGGGCCGAGGGCGAGCGTCGCGGCGGACGGGAAGTACGCGGCCTGCCAGCGCTTGCGCGCGGCATCCTTCGTGTCGGTGATCGGGCCGGCCGAGAACGGGTCCCAGATCGCCCAGTGGTTCGACCAGGCGACGTGCGGCTTGCCCTCGAGCTTGTTCGCCGCGTTCCGCTCGATCCAGGTCTTGACGGGCGTGTAGGTGTCCTTGCGGCCCTGCCACTTCTCGCGGCCGAGCAGCACCACCGCTGCACCGACGGTCGTGAGCCGGCGCACGTTGAGCTCGGCGGGATCGAGCTCCTCGAACAACGCGAAGGTCGCCACCGCCGCACCCTGCGAGTGCGCGAAGAGGTGCACGTCACCGTCGTCGCCGACGAGCTCCTTCGCCCGCGTGAGCGCGTCGCGCACGACGAGCCGCATGGCGGACGCCCGCACGGGACGCTCCTTCCACGTGGCGACGTCGCCGATCGACTCGACGAGCTGGTCGAGCACGCCCTGCGCGACGTTCTTGAACCACGGGATGAGCAGCAGCGGGCTGAGCAGTGGCAGGATCGGCGTCAGCACCACGCCGACCACGACGAGGAACGTCCAGACGACGAGGAACGCGATCGTCGACACGATGACTCGGATCAGGTCGACGATGAGGTTGAGCCAGCGGGGGAGCAGGAGGGTGTTGCGCGGGGCGCGCAGGTGGTGCCCGAGGGTCAGCCACGACAGCACGACCATGGTGTTCCAGAACAGGCTCAGCGTGCGCCTGATCGCCCGCCACATGAACGGCACCGCCCAGCGGAACACCTGCGCCCGCGTCATGGGCACGAACGACTCCGACCACCTGGCCTCGAGGATCGCGATCTTCCGCTCGACGGTCTCGACCGGGGCATCCGGTGCGTCGGGGTCGCGTCGCTTCGGGAACCGGACCGTTGCCGTGACGATCGGGCTGTCGCCCGAGAGGTCGGAGTCGTGGATCGTCACGCCGTGCGTCGCGTTCGCCCCGATGATGCGGTCGCGGGCGACCCAGTCCATGCGCTCGAGCAGCGGCTCGGCCCATTCGAGGAGGATCTGGCTCTTGAAGGCGTTGCCCATGCCGTGCACCACCACGAGTGCGGCGTCGAAGGTGCCGGGATCGGGTCGGCTCGCCGACTCGGAGCCCTTGGCCGGGGCGATGAGCATCTGGTCCTCCTGCGTCGGGCGACGTCGGGCGCGTCGCCTGACCGCACGCTAGTGGTCGGCGGATCGCCGGATCAAGCGCCATCCCCCGAACGCGGGGCGCGGCGGCGGCGCAGCGCACCGTACGCGCGCATGAGCTGCGGCACGACGAGGTAGACCGCGAGCGGCACGACGACGAGGGTGAGCACGAAGGCGCGCAGCACCGGATGCCACGACTCCGCGATCGGCGCGATGAGCAGCATGCCGACGGCGACGAGCGGGAAGATCGCCAGCCACGTGATCACGGCGCGCACGTGCACCGACGGCGGGGCGGGGAGTGGGGCGTGCGCTGCGGCGGCGGCCGGCGTTGCGGCGGCGGGTGCGGCTGCCTCGGATGCTGCGGCCTCGACGACGGGGGTGGGGGCGGTGGTCATATCGACTCCTGTGGTCATTTCCAACTGAACGGTTGTAATTGAACCACGCCGCGTGCGAAATCGCAACTGTTCGGTTGGAGATTGCTACACTTGCCGAATGGCCTGGGACACCGAGCGCACGAAGCGACTGCTGCTGGATGCCGCGACGGCCGAGTTCAGCGAGCACGGACTCGCCGGCGCCCGCGTCGATCGCATCGCCGCGGCCGCGGGCGTGAACAAGGAGCGGATCTACCAGTACTTCGGCAAGAAGGACGACCTCTTCGCGGCCGTCCTCGCCGCCCGCCTGCGCACGTCGATGGACGAGGTGCCGATGCGCGGCGTCGGCGCCGACGCGGTGGGCGACTACGCCGGCCGGCTGTTCGACCACCACCTCGCCGACGGCGTCATCCCGCGATTGGTCTTCTGGGAGGGGCTCGAGCGCGGCGCGGCGACGGCGGCCGACGCGGCGCGCGCGGAGTACCACGCCCAGAAGGTCGAGCGGTTCCGCGAGCTGCTGCCCGGCGTCGGCCGCGAGGCGGCCGGCGAGCTCCTGCTCACGATCGTCTCGCTCGTGAACGCGTGGCCGGTGCTCGGGCACCTCGACGCGTTCCTCGTCGACGGCGGGCCCGACCGCGCGGCGCGACGCCGTGCGGTGCTCGTCGCGTCGGCGACGGCGCTCGCGCACGACGCGATCGACGCCGCGGCATCCGCCGCCTGACTCGACCGCCTCGCGCCCTCGACCGGCGGCGCGGCACTGCCCGACCTTCTCTCCGCAGAATCGGTAGATCGATCGACTGGGCGACAATTCGACTGGGCGACAAATCGACCGGGCGACAATTCGACTGGGCGACAAATCGACCGGGCGACAAATCGACTGGGCGACGAGTTGACTGGGCGACGAGGCGACGAGTCAACTCGTCGATTTTTCGACGAGGCGATAGGGCGACAAGTCCGCATGTCGAGAAGTCCACGAATCCACCGATTCTGCGGAGAGGTACTCCCGTCCGCCATCGAGAGATCGGTCAGCGAAACCGGGCGAGCGAATCCGGGCGAGCGCGAGGTTCAGTGATATCCCTGATGCCCGCCCTTCGAGGCGTCCGTAGCGTGGGAACCGGTCGTCGAGCCGTGGACCGCAGGGGGAACTGTCACCACGGACGGCGGCCGGAGAGCCGGTCAGCACCTGGTCCCGGACCGGGTGGGACCGGCTCCCCCCTTTCTCCCCGGAATCGCCGGGACCACCCGATCACCAGCCCAGACCAGCCGGCACACGCACGGCCCGACGAGCGGAGCACCCATGGACCACACGACGCGAGCCGCGCGCCTCACCCAGGCCCGCCCGGCGCACGCCGCCCTGCTGCCGAAGCGGCTCGACCGCGCGGTGAGCTGGACCGACTTCCGCACCGCAGTCCGGTACGACCCGTCCAACCGGCTGCTGATCGCGGTGCCCGCCATCAGCGCGAAGCGCGCCGAGCACCCGTGGCTCGGCGAGGCCGTGACGCTGCACACGCAGGTCGGTGAGGCCGACGTGTACCGCCGCGGCTACGAGCACGGCACGGTGTACTGGTCGGAGCGCACCGGCGCGCACGAGGTGCACGGCGAGATCGCCGAGCGCTGGCAGGCGGTCGGCGGCGAGCGATCGTTCCTCGGGCTGCCCACGACCGACGAGCAGCGGCTCGACGGTCCGACCGGCGACGCCGGCGGCTTCGCGCACTTCGAGGGCGGCTCGGTCTACTGGACGGCCCGCCACGGCGCGGCCATCGTGCACGGCATGGTGCGCGACATCTGGGCGCTGCTCGGCTGGGAGCGCTCGAGCCTGGGCGTGCCGGTCGCCGACGTGATCGTCGACCCGACGACGGGTGCGATGAGCGGATGCTTCGAGCACGGCACCATCGCCTGGTCGCCGTCGCGCGGGCCCGAGATCATCGTCGCCGACGCGACCACAGCGCTCGACGACGCCGACCGCGACACGCTCGGACGGCTGAGCACCGCGTACGCACCGCAGGCCTGACCCGCGACGGCTGGCCGTCGGCGCCGGGGTACCGCGGCACGCCCGCGCCCCACCGCATGACAGACTCGGACGGGTGACCGCGCCGCTCCTCGACCTCGCCCCGCGCCCGTACGACGCCGACGCGATGTACGACGCGTTCGTGGAGTGGGCCGCCGGACGGGGCTTCTCCCTCTATCCCGCGCAGGACGAGGCGATCATCGAGATCGTCTCGGGTGCGAACGTGATCCTGTCGACCCCGACCGGCACGGGCAAGTCGCTCGTCGCGGTCGCGGCGCACGCGGCATCCGTCGCCCGAGGCGGGCGCAGCTACTACACGGCGCCGATCAAGGCGCTCGTGAGCGAGAAGTTCTTCCAGCTCGTCGAGATCTTCGGCGCGCAGCACGTGGGCATGGTCACGGGCGACAGCTCGGTCAACCCGGATGCCCCGATCATCTGCTGCACGGCGGAGATCCTCGCGAACCTCGCCCTCCGGCACGGCGCCGAAGCCGACGTCGACCAGGTCGTCATGGACGAGTTCCACTACTACGGCGACCCCGAGCGCGGCTGGGCGTGGCAGGTGCCGCTCATCACCCTGCCGCGCGTGCAGTTCGTGCTCATGTCGGCCACGCTCGGCGACGTCACCGCGATCGCCGACGACCTCGCGCGCCGCACGGGCCGCGACACCGCCCGGGTCACGGGCGTCGACCGCCCGGTGCCGCTGCATTTCTCGTACGCGAAGACGCCCGTGCAGGAGACCGTCGAGGAGCTGCTCGAGACCCGGCTCGCGCCCGTCTACATCGTGCACTTCTCGCAGGCCGCGGCGATGGAGCGCGCGCAGGCGCTGTCCTCCATCCGCGTCGTGACGAGGGAGCAGCGCGACGAGATCGCCGAGGCGATCGGCGGGTTCCGGTTCACGACCGGGTTCGGCAAGACGCTGTCGCGGCTCGTGCGGGCCGGCATCGGCGTGCACCACGCCGGCATGCTGCCGCGCTACCGCCGACTCGTCGAGACGCTCGCGCAGCGCGGGCTGCTTCGGGTCATCTGCGGCACCGACACGCTCGGCGTCGGCATCAACGTGCCGATCCGCACGGTGCTCATCACGGCGCTGTCGAAGTACGACGGCCAGCGGATGCGGCAGCTCAGCGCCCGCGAGTTCCACCAGATCGCGGGGCGCGCGGGACGGGCCGGCTACGACACGGCCGGCACCGTCGTCGTGCTCGCGCCCGACCATGAGATCGAGAACGAGGTCGCGATCCGCAAGGCGGGCGACGACCCGAAGAAGCTCAAGAAGGTCGTGCGCAAGAAGGCGCCGGCGGGGTTCGTGACCTGGGGCGAGGGCTCGTTCGAGCGACTCGTCGGCGCGGAGCCCGAGGCGCTCGTGCCGCAGCTGCAGCTGACGGCGGCGATGCTGATCAACGTGATCGGGCGGGGCGGCGACGTCGTCGGCGGCATCCGCTCGCTCGTCTTCGACAATCACCAGTCGCGGGCCCGGCAGTACGAGCTGGCGCGTCGCGCGCTCGAGATCCTACGCACGCTGAAGGTCGCCGGCGTGGTCGAGATCCTCGAGCCGTCCGCGCCCGGGCGCCTCGCCGACCTGCGCCTCACGGTCGACCTGCAGCCGAACTTCGCGCTCAACCAGCCGCTGTCGCCGTTCGCGCTCGCGGCGATCGAGCTGCTCGACCCCGCCCCTTCGACGGGCTCAGGGACCTCGACGGGCTCAGCGGACGGCGGGGTCGGCACGGGCCACTACGCGCTCGACGTCGTGTCGATCATCGAGTCCACGCTCGACGACCCGCGGCCGATCCTCTCGCAGCAGCAGTACAAGGCGCGCGGCGAGGCGGTGGCCGCGATGAAGCGCGACGGCATCGAGTACGACGAGCGCATGGCGCTGCTCGAGGAGGTGACCTGGCCGAAGCCGCTCGACGAGCTGCTCGACGTCACGTTCGAGACGTTCGCGTCGAGCCAGCCGTGGGTGCGCGACTTCGAGCTCTCGCCGAAGTCGGTGGTCCGCGACATGTTCGAGCGCAGCATGTCGTTCGGGGAGTACGTCTCCTTCTACCAGCTGCAGCGCAGCGAGGGGCTGGTGCTGCGGTACCTGTCCGACGCGTTCCGCGCGATCCGCCAGACCGTGCCGAGCGACGCGAAGGACGAGGAGCTGCTCGACATCATCGAGTGGCTCGGCGAGCTCGTGCGGCAGGTCGACTCGAGCCTCGTCGACGAGTGGGCGGAGCTCGTCGACCCGTCGTCGCACCTTCCCGAGGACGAGCAGTCCGTCGTGCCGCCCGCGCCGCCATCGGTGGTCACCAACCGCCGCGCGTTCACCGTGCTCGTGCGCAACGAGCTGTTCCGGCGCGTGCAGCTCGCGGCGCTCGAGCGCGACGAGGAGCTCGCCGAGCTCGACCCCGACGTCGGCTGGCCCGACGCGCTCGACCGCTACTACGGCGAGCACGACGAGATCCTCACGGGCGGCCCGGCGCGCTCGCCGCGGCTCGTCACGATCGACGAATCGGATGCCGCGAGCGGCCTGTGGCGCGTCGAGCAGGTGATCGACGACCCCGCGGGCGACCACGACTGGCGCATCCGCGCCGAGGTCGACCTCGAGGCGTCCGCGGAGGAGGGCGCCGCGGTCGTGCGCGTGACCGAGGTCGTGCGGCTCTAGCGTTCCGCGGGTTGAGGAGCGCCCGGCGAAGCCGGACGCGTCTCGAAACCCCGTTTCCACAGGCGGGTTTCGAGACGCCCGCTGCGCGGGCTCCTCAACCCGCGGGCGAGCGACTACGCGACCGCGAGCATCCCCGCGGCGGTCAGCGCGAGCACGAGCCCGACCCACTGCACGGGTGCGATGCGCTCCTTGAGCACGAGCGCGGCGAGCAGGATCGTGCCCGCCGGGTACATCGCGCCGAGCACCGCCGCCACCGAGAGGTCGCCCGCGCGGATGCCGACGAGGAGCAGTCCGTTCGCCACGACGTCGACGGTGCCGCACGCGATCGCCAGCTGCACGCCGAGCGCGGTCGTGCTGCGCACGGGCGCGACGGCGGCGCCGACCGACGAGCGCTGGGGCATCCGCTCGGCCCAGGGCTCGTCGTGCCGGTGACGACGGGCGACGCCGACGAGCGCCAGCACGCCGAGCACGCGAACATGATGACCGCGTTCACGACGCGGTTGACGACGAGCGGCAGCACGCCGCTCTGCTCCGAGGTCTGGTCGATCGTGATGAAGAAGGTGCCGATCGCGATGCCCGAGCCGATGGCCATCAGGATGCCGCGCAGGCTCGGTCGCACGGCGCCGCGCTCGGGCACGAAGCCGACGAGCACGACCGCGACGAGCGCCAGTCCGAGCGCCCAGTAGCCGAGGGTGGCGAACCGCTCGCCGCCGACGACGAGGCCCCACACCATCGGCACGACGGCGGACACGAGCGCGGTGAGCGGGGAGAGGATGCTCATCGGGCCGATCGCGAGACACGCGTAGAGCAGCGAGATCGCGATCGCGCCCGCGATGCCCGACAGCACGCTCCAGAGCAGGTCGCCCGGCAGCCAGGTGCCGCCGAGGAACGGGAGCGCCGCGAGCAGCAGCACGAAGCCGGTCAGCGAGGCGACGGCCGTGACGAGGATGGAGCTCACGCGCTTCGCCGCGAGTCCGCCGAGGAAGTCGGCCGCGCCGAAGACGAGCGCTCCGGCGAGCGAGAAGACGGCGGTGAGCATGGTCGTCCCAGCGTAGCCGCGGCCCGGACCGTGCTCATCCGAGCAGGGTTCGGGGCCGACGGCGCACATCTGCGCGCGATCCGTGAACACCGCGTGAAAACGGGCGTACGAAGCAACGGAAACCCCTTGGCAGCGTCGGAGGCGGTGCCTAGGCTACGGACCAGTGCTCCCTGCGAACCCGACCTGCGCCGACAACGTCGTCGAGCCCAGGCTCCGCAGGTGCACCCAGAGGTAGGGGACCAGAGGAGAGTCATGCCACGTCGCAGTACTGTTCAACGCCTGTCAGCCGTGGCGGTCGCCGCGGCCGGCGCCGTCGTGGCGGGAGTCCTCGCCGCACCACCGGCATACGCCGTACCCGTCACGAATACGATCGCCCAGGTGCAGGGCACGGGGGCCGCGACGCCCCTCGTCGGGCAGACCGTGACGGTCGAGGGCGTCGTGACCGCCGACCACCGCGTCGGCGGCTACGCGGGCGTCTACATCCAGACGCCCGGACCCGACACCACGCCCGGTGCATCCGACGGCGTCTTCGTCTGGCTGAACGGCAAGTCGACGCCCTCGTTCGCGATCGGCGACCTGATCCGGGTCACCGGCATCGCGCAGGAGAACTTCACCGTCACCCGCATCAACGCCTCCGGCGCCGCCGCCTCGGTGGAGCTCGTGCAGGCCGGGGCCAACGGCGTGACGCCCACCAACCTCGCCGCCACCGTGCTCGGCAGCGCGCGTGAGGCGTTCGAGGGCATGCTCGTGCGGCCGACCGGCACGTACAAGCTCGTCTCGACGCACAACGCGCAGAACTTCGGCGAGCTGTGGACGAGCGCCGGCAGCGCCATGCCGGTCGAGGCATTCGAGACCGCGGTGCCCGGCACCACGGCCGCGAACAACATCACGACCGCGAACAACAACGCCCGACTGCTGCTCGACGACGGCTACAGCATCCGCACCGACAACGCAGCGCACCCGGGCGAACAGCCGTACCTCACGAAGGACACCGTCGTCCGCAACGGCGACAACGTGACCTTCCCGGCGGGTGGCGGCGTGCTCAGCTTCGACTTCAACAACTGGCGCGTGCAGCCGCCGCTGCCGATCAACGACGCGAGCCCGGCGAACCTCAAGCCGACGTTCACCACGGGCAACCCGCGTCCGGCCACCGTTCCGCAGGTCGGCGGCGACATCAAGGTCGCGGCGTTCAACGTGCTGAACTACTTCACGACGCTCACGTCGCAGAACCCCGACGCGCGTGGCGCGGCCACGGCCGAGCAGTTCGCGATCCAGAAGGCGAAGATCGTCAACGCGATCAACGCGCTGGGCGCCGACGTCGTCGCGCTCCAGGAGATCGAGAACTCCGTGAAGCTCGGGGAGACGGCCGACGAGGCGCTCGCCGACCTCGTCGCGGGGCTCAACACAGCTGCGGGTTCAAAGGTGTGGGACTACGTCCGCACGCCCGACGCCCTGAAGGACGCCGCGATCACCGACGTCATCACGAACGCGATCATCTTCAAGCCCGCCGTCGTGAAGCCGTCGGGTGAGGCGCAGACGATCATCGACGAGACCGTGTGGGACATCGCGCGCGAGCCGATCGCCCAGACGTTCAAGTACGGCAAGTCGTTCGTGACCGTCGTGGCCAACCACTTCAAGTCGAAGAGCGGCACCGACCCGACACCGCAGGCGGGTCAGGACGCCTTCAACGACGAGCGGGTGGAGCAGGCGCAGTCGCTCCTGAAGTTCGCGAACGGCCTCTCCGACGGTCGCAAGAACGCCGTGTACCTCGTGGGCGACTTCAACTCGTACGCCAAGGAGGACCCGATCAAGGTCTTCACCGACGCGGGCTGGAGCGACCTCCTGTTCACCAAGGCGCGCGGCCAGTACACCTACACGTTCGACGGCGAGCTCGGCTCGCTCGACCACGTGATCGCGTCGCCGGCTGCGGCCGACCGCGTGACCGGTGTCGGCGTCTGGTCGATCAACTCGCCCGAGTGGTCGGGCCGTGAGTACCCGGGCCCCGCCGCTGACGCGAGCAACCCGTTCCGCTCGAGCGACCACGACCCGATCCTCGTGGGCGTCGGATCCGAGAAGGTCCCCGGCACGGTCGACATCGACCTCGTGACGGTGAACGACTTCCACGGGCGCATCGAGCAGGCCACCCCGTCGGGCGGCATCGCGGCCCTGTCGACCGCCGTGAAGCAGATCCGCGCGGGCAACCCCAACACGGTCTTCGCCGCCGCCGGTGACATGATCGGCGCCTCGACGTTCACCTCCTTCATCCAGAAGGACGTGCCGACGATCGACGCGCTGAACGCGGCCGGGCTCGACGTCAGCTCCGTGGGCAACCACGAGTTCGACCAGGGCTTCGCCGACCTCACCGACCGGGTGATGCCGCTGGCGAACTGGGAGTACCTCGGCGCCAACATCTATCAGAAGGGCACCAAGACGCCCGCCCTGCCCGAGTACTACACCCGGACGTTCGACGGCGTGACCATCGGCTTCGTCGGTGCGGTCACCGACGAGCTGCCCTCGCTGGTCAGCCCGGGCGGTATCGCGGGCATCGATGTGGGCTCCCCGGTCGAGGCGGCGAACCGCGTGGCGGACCAGCTGAGCGACGGCAAGAAGCAGAACGGCGAGGCCGACATCGTGGTGCTCCTCGTGCACGAGGGTGCAGCGACGACCGCCAAGTCGTCGGCGCTCGACGCTCAGTCGCGCTTCGGCAAGATCGTGCTCGGTGCGAACAAGAACATCGACGCGATCGTCTCGGGTCACACCCACCTGGCGTACAACCACGTGATCACCGAAGCGGACTCCGCGGCATTCAAGCACGCGCCGATGCCGGTGATCTCGAGCGGTCAGTACGGCGAGCGGTTCTCGGTCATGGACATCCAGTACAACAAGTCGACCAAGACCTTCACGATGAAGAACGACACCTTCAACCTGATGGACGGCACGACGGCGCTGTACCCCGATGACCCGGCCGTCAAGCCGATCGTCGACGCGGCGGTGGCGAAGGCCAACGAGCTCGGCAACGTCGTGCTCGGCACCGCGAACGCGGACTTCGGTCGCGCCGTGGCGTTGAACCCGGTCGGCGCACCGTCGTTCCCCGAGAACCGAGGCGGCGAGTCCACCCTCGGCAACCTCGTGGCCGACGTGCAGCTCTGGTCGCTCAACGAGGACGGCACGCGTGACGTGGACATCGCGTTCATGAACCCGGGCGGCCTGCGCGCCGACCTGGCCTCGGGCGAGGTCACGTACCGGGAGGCGGCCGACGTGCAGCCGTTCGCCAACACGCTCGTGACCATGAACCTCACGGGTGCGAAGATCAAGCAGGTGCTCGAGGAGCAGTGGCAGCCGGCAGGCGCGTCGCGTCCGTTCCTCAAGCTCGGGGTGAACAAGGAGTTCACGTACACCTACAACCCCAGCGCACCGACTGGTCAGCACATCACCGAGATGTTCCTGAACGGCGCCGCGATCGATCCCGCCGCGACCTACTCGGTCGGCGTGAACTCGTTCCTCGCGACGGGTGGAGACAACTTCCTCACCCTGAACACGGGCACGAACAAGGCCGACAGCGGCAAGGTCGACCTCGAGTCGATGGTGGACTACTTCGAGGCCTTCGACACGATCACGCCGGACCTCAAGCAGCGAGCCGTCGGCGTGGTCGTGCAGGGCGACGGCACCTACGCCGTCGGTGAGACGGTGACGGTCAACCTCTCGTCGCTCGAGTTCACGCGTACGGAGCCGCCGGCCAACACGGTCGCGGTGACGTTCGGCGGGTCGACGATCGCGACCGGCACGGTCGATCGCGCCTACACGCCGACGGTCGACGAGGTGGGCAAGTCGACGGTGACGTTCCAGGTGCCCGCGGGCACCAGCGGACCGACCCGGTTCGGCATCACGACGCCGCTCGGCACGACCAGCTCGTTCGTGATCAACGTCGGCTGAGTCGACACGCATGACGGAGACGGCCCCGGGCACAAGCCCGGGGCCGTTCCCGTTCCCGATCGGTCTCCGTTCCCGATCGGCCGGGCCGGTTAGGCTGATCGGGTGATCTCCCGGGGCGCACGAGTCGCACGCGGAACGGCCGTGGCCGTCTTCGCGACGTTCGTGGCCTCGCTCGCGCACACCATCGGCGGCGGTGCACCCCCCGGACCCGTCGCCCTCGCGGTCGCGCTCGCGTTCTCCGCGCCGCTCGCGATGGCGCTCTCCGGTGCCCGGGCGAGGGTGCTCCGCACCGCCGTCTCCGCGCTCATCGCCCAAGGTGTCCTGCACCTCACGTACGCCATCGGCGAGCCCGCCACCCGCTCGATGCGGAGCGGGCATGGGACCGCGCACCTGAGCGTGCCCGGGGCATCCGTCGATCATGGGAACGCCTGGATGCCGGTGGCGCACCTCGGGGCCGCCGTGCTCACCCTCGCGGTGCTCGTCGTGGGCGACCGCGTCTTCGACGCCGTCGGCCGCGCGCTCCGCGTGTTCGTGCGACGGCTCACGTCGATCCCGGCGCCGGTGGTCGCGACGGTGTTCTCGCTGCCCGCCGATGCGCCGCGTCCCCACTTCGCCGGGCGCCTGCTCGTCTCGGGGCTCTGGTCGAGAGGTCCTCCGAGCGTCCTCGCCGCGTCCTGACGCGGCCGACGCTTCTCACCTCTTCTTCCTTGCTGGCGCTCGCGCATACGCGCGCGTCCGCACCGAACACGAAAGCATCCCATCATGCGCATCGCACGCCTCTCCCTCGCCGGCCTCGCCGGCGGCGCCGTCCTCGCACTCGCGGCAGTTCCGCTCGCCGCCAGCGCCCACGTCACCGTCACGCCGAGCGGCACCGCCGCAGGCAGCTACACCGTGCTGACGTTCGCGTTCAGCCACGGCTGCGAAGGGTCGCCGACCACGGCGATCGCGATCGACATCCCCGAGTCGATCGCCAGTGTCTCGCCGACGCTCAACCCGAACTACACGATCGAGAAGGTCGCCGACGGCGACCGCACCTCGCAGGTCGTCTACACCGCGATCACGCCGGTGCAGGACGGCTACCGCGACACCATCGAGCTCTCGCTCCAGCTGCCCGAGGACGCGGCCGGCGAGACGCTCGCCTTCCCCGTGCTGCAGTCCTGCGAGGTCGGCGAGACCAACTGGAACCAGGTCGCCGAGGAGGGCGAGGAGGAGCCCGAGAGCCCCGCGCCCGTCATCGTCGTGACCGAGGCGACGGGCGACGGGCACGGCCACGGCGCCGCGACCGAGGAGGCGGCATCCGACGAGCACGGCGACGGCCACGCCGAGGGCGCCGAGGAGACCGCCGCGACGTCCGACGACTCCGACACGGTCGCGCGCGTGCTCGGCATCGGCGGCCTGGTGGTCGGCGTCGTCGGCATCGTGCTCGCGCTCGCCGCGCGCCGTCCGCGGTCGGGGGCGTGATGTCCTCGGCGCGTTCGGCGGCGGGGCGCGCGGCATCCCGACGGCGCGTCGCGGCGCGGTTCGGCCGTCTCGCGGCGGTGGTCGCGGCATCCGCGGCGCTCGCCCTACTGCCGGCCCTGTCGGCCTCGGCGCACAACTACGTCGTGGCGACGACGCCCGCCAAGGATGCCGTCGTGACGGCCCAGCCCGGCACGGTCTCGCTCGAGACGAACGAGGCCCTGCTCGACGTCGAGGGCGGCTCGGTCATCCAGGTGCAGGGCCCCGACGGCAAGTACTACGGCGACGGATGCGCCGTGGTCGACGGGCCCGTCGCCACGACGCAGACGCAGCTGGGCGAGCCCGGCGTGTACACCGTGACGTGGCGCGTGGTCTCGACCGACGGCCACCCGATCTCGGGCACGTGGGCGTTCACGTGGCAGCCGGTCGACGGCATCGCGCTCGCGGAGGGATCCGATGAGCCGGGAGCCTGCGGCGGCACGTCGGCCGCCGCGCCCGGGGCCTCGACGCCGGCCGACGAGTCCGGCGCGCCGGAGGAGTCCACAGAGGCGGCCTCGGCCGCACCGACCGACGCGCTCTGGATCGTCGGCGGCGTGCTGCTCGCGGCCGTGGCGGCGATCGTGACCTGGCTCGTCGTGCGCCGGCGGGCGTGATCGGCGTGATCGGCGTGATCGCCTGAACCCGTCCTCCCCAGCCCGGCGTCGGCATCGGCCGCCGGGCCGGGGAGGCTTCCGGCTCACCCGTCGTGGGTGCTCGTTACACTCGACGGGTGAGCTGGAATGCGGAATCCCACGGCCCCGAGGAGGTCCCCTGGGATCCCGATGAGCTCGCCCCGCCGCCCGACGACGAGTGGGCTCCGCCGCCCCCCGACGAGGCGCGACCTTCAGCCGCGGCACAGGGCTGGGGCACGCCGATGGATGCCGCGTCACCGGGCCGCGCCGCGACCGAGCCGCGCATGGTGCGCCCCGCCCCGCCTCGCTTCGCCACAGCCGACGAGGCGCTGCACACGGTGTTCGGGTACGACGCCTTCCGCGGCGAGCAGGCGGCGATCATCGAGCAGGTCGCCGGCGGTGGCGACGCCGTCGTGCTCATGCCCACGGGTGGCGGCAAGAGCCTCTGCTACCAGATCCCCGCGCTCCTGCGCGAGGGCACGGGCATCGTCGTCTCGCCGCTCATCGCGCTCATGCACGACCAGGTCGACGCCCTCGTACGCAACGGCGTGCGGGCCGCCTACCTCAACTCGAGCCAGCTGCCGGCCGAGCGCGCCGCGGTCGAACGGGCCTACCTCGCGGGCGAGCTCGACCTGCTCTACATCGCCCCCGAGCGCCTCAACGCCGAGCCGGTCAAGCGATTCCTCGAGGGCGGCCGCATCGCGCTGTTCGCGATCGACGAGGCGCACTGCGTGTCGCAGTGGGGCCACGACTTCCGGCCCGACTACCTCGCCCTCTCCGAGCTCGCCGAGCGCTGGCCCGACGTGCCGCGCATCGCGCTCACCGCCACGGCCACCGAGGCGACGCATCGCGAGATCACGAGCCGGCTCTCGCTCGAGGGCGCGAAGCACTTCGTCTCGAGCTTCGACCGGCCCAACATCCAGTACCGCATCGCGCCGAAGCTCGAGGTGCGGCGCCAGCTCCTCGACTTCATCCGCAGCGAGGGCACGGATGCTTCGGGGCAGCCGGTCTCGGGCATCGTCTACGCGCTCTCGCGCGCGAGCACCGAGAAGATCGCCGTGTTCCTCGCCCAGAACGGCGTGAACGCCCTCCCGTATCACGCGGGACTCGAGGCGGGCCTGCGGCGCCGCACGCAGGAGCGCTTCCTTCGCGAGGACGGCATCGTCGTGGTCGCGACCATCGCGTTCGGCATGGGCATCGACAAGCCCGACGTGCGGTTCGTCGCGCATGTCGACCTGCCGAAGTCGGTCGAGGGCTACTACCAGGAGACGGGTCGCGCCGGCCGCGACGGTGCGCCGGCCACGGCGTGGCTCGCCTACGGCCTCCAAGACGTGGTGCAGCAGCGACGCATGATCGACGAGAGTCCCGGCGACCTCGCGCACCGACGCCGCATGTCGCAGCACCTCGACGCGATGCTCGCCCTGTGCGAGACCGTGCAGTGCCGCCGCCAGAACCTGCTCGCCTACTTCGGCGAGCGCAGCGAGCCCTGCGGCAACTGCGACACCTGCCTCGAACCGCCCGCGTCGTGGGACGGCACGGTCCCGGCGCAGAAGCTCATGTCGACGATCGTCCGGCTGCAGCGCGAGCGGCGGCAGCGCTTCGGCGCGGGCCACCTCATCGACATCCTTCGCGGCAAGGAGACCCCGCGCGTGCGCCAGCACGGGCACGACGCCCTGGCGACGTGGTCGATCGGCGACGACCTGAGCGAGCAGCAGTGGCGCGGCGTCGTGCGGCAGCTGCTCGCGCAGGGCCTCCTCGAGACGCACGGCGAGTACGGCACGCTCGCGATCACGGATACCGCGTCCGACGTGCTGTCGGGCGGGCGCTCGGTCATGCTCCGCGCCGAGCCAGAGCGTGCGGCCCGCTCGCGCGGCCCGAAGGCGGCCCCCGCCGCGGCCGACCTCGAGCCCGCCCAGGCCGAGCTCTTCGAGGCGCTGCGCGCCTGGCGCGCGGGGGAGGCCCGCGAGCAGGGCGTCCCGGCCTACATCGTGTTCGGCGACGCGACACTGCGCGCCGTCGCGGTGGCGCGTCCGGCGAACCTCGGCGAGCTCGACGGCATCACCGGCATCGGCGCGAAGAAACGCGAGGCCTACGGCGAGGCGCTCCTCGCGGTGGTCGCGGCGGCATAGCCCGGCCGTCGGGTGCCCGCTAGGATCGCCGCAAGCGCGGTTCGCCGCGGCATCCGTTCGCCCGACCGAGGGAGTGCCATGTCAGACCAGTTCGCGACGAAACGGCCGCTCGGGGTCACGATCGTGGCCGCCCTCTCCATCATCGCCGGCATCATCGACGTCATCGCGGGCATCATGCTTCTCGCCGTGCAGGCTGATCCAGCGGTCGTCGAGCGGGCGGGCGGCGCCCGCCTCGTCGTGACTGCCGCGATCGTGTCGCTGCTGCTCGGCGCGGCCATGATCGTCATCGCCTTCGGCCTGCTGCGCGGATACGCGACGGCCCGCATCGCCGCGACGGTGCTGCAGGTGTTCTCGCTGGCGCAGTCGATCTGGCTCGGCATCGTCAACCCGGCGATGCTCCCGAGCGAGATCCTCAGCGCCCTCCTCGCGATCGCCCTGCTCTTCCTGCTGTGGTCGGGGGAGGCGAGCCGCTACTTCAAGGGCCTCGCGCCCGACGAGCCCGCAGCCTGAGGTTCAAAACCAAGCGACATTCGGTTTATGATGAACCGGATGCCGGACGCGAACGTGCCGGCTGGAGCATGAAGGAGTGCTGCGGATGACCGACACGACGGCGCAGGCCGACCCGACGACCACGACCGGGGCGGCGGATGTCGCGGGCCCGACGACCACGATCGACCCGACCACGGGCGGCGACCTCGACACCCGCTACCGCGACGCGAGCCTCTCCGTCGACGAGCGCGTCGAGATCCTGCTCTCGCAGATGACGCTCGAGGAGAAGGCCGGCCTCTTCTTCCAGACGATGATCGCGACGAACGAGGACGGCACGCTGTCCGACGGCGACCCGGTGTTCGGCCTGCCGGCGACCGACGAGTACGTCAATGGCCGGCTCATGAGCCACTTCAACATCCTCGCCGCGGCGAAGACGGCCGAGGCCATGGCGGAGTGGCACAACCGGCTTCAGGAGCTCGCGGCCGCCACGCGCCTCGGCATCCCCGTCACCATCTCGACCGACCCGCGCCACTCCTACAGCGACAACCCGCTCGCCGGGCTCATGGCCGGCGCCTTCTCGGTGTGGCCCGAGACGCTCGGACTCGCGGCGATCGGCGACGAGGCGGTCGTCGAGCGGTTCGGCGACATCGCCCGGCAGGAGTACACCGCCGTCGGCATCCGCGTCGCGCTGCACCCGCAGATCGACCTCGCGACCGAGCCGCGCTGGTCGCGCCAGCTGCAGACCTTCGGCGAGGACCCCGAGCTCACGAGCCGACTCGGCGCGGCGTACATCCGCGGCTTCCAGGGCGCCGAGCTCGGGCCCGACTCGGTCGCGACCATGACGAAGCACTTCCCCGGCGGCGGCCCGCAGCTCGACGGCGAGGACCCGCACTTCGCGCACGGCCGCGAGCAGGTCTACCCCGGTGGCGCCTTCGAGACCCACCTGCAGCCCTTCGAAGCGGCGTTCGACGCGGGCACGAGCCAGATCATGCCGTACTACGGCATGCCCGTCGGCACCGAGTACGAGGAGGTCGGGTTCGGCTTCAACAAATCGGTGATCACCGGCCTGCTGCGCGAGCGCTACGCGTTCGACGGCATCGTCTGCACCGACTGGGGCCTCCTCTCGGACTCCGAGATCCTGGGCCAGCCATTCCCGGCACGCGCGTGGGGCGTCGAGCACCTCTCGACCCGCGAGCGCATGGTGAAGGTGCTCGAGGCCGGCGTCGACCAGTTCGGCGGCGAGGCGATCCCCGAGCTGCTCATCGACCTGGTGCGCTCGGGCGAGGTCGCGGAGGAGCGACTCGACGTCTCCGCGCGCCGCCTGCTGCGCGAGAAGTTCGTGCTCGGCCTCTTCGACCGTCCGTTCGTCGACGTCGAGCGCGCGAAGCAGGTCGTCGGCTCGCCCGAGTTCGTGGCCGCCGGCGAGGCGGCGCAGCGCGCGTCGATCACGCTTCTCAAGAACTCGGTGACGGATGCCGGCGCCCCGACGCTCCCGCTCGCACCGGGGCCGCGGCTCTACGTCGAGGGCATCGACGCCGAGCTCGCCGCCGAGTACGGCACCGTGGTCGCGACCCCCAAGGAGGCGGACGTTGCGATCCTGCGCGTCCAGGCGCCCTGGGAGGAGCGCCCGACCGTGTTCGAGAACTTCTTCCACGCTGGCTCGCTCGACTTCGCCGAGGCGTTCGTCGCGCACGTGCGCGATGTGGCGGCATCCGTGCCCACCGTCCTCGACGTGTTCCTCGACCGGCCGGCGATCCTCACGCCGTTCGTCGACGACGTCGCCGCGATCGTCGCGAACTGGGGCGCGAACCCGCGCGCGGTGCTCGACGTGCTGACCGGCGCGGCCGAGCCGAAGGGTCGCCTGCCGTTCGACCTGCCGTCGAGCATGGCCGCGGTCGAGGCCAACCGCCCTGACGTGCCGTTCGACACCGCCGACCCGCTGTTCCGCTTCGGGCACGGCCTGCGCTACGAGCGCTGACGACCCCGCACCGACAGCGTCGAGCCCCTCACCGGGTGGCGGATGCCGCGAGCCCTCGCCGCGGCATCCGCCCCCGCGCTAGCATCGGCCTCACGGGACGCAGTGGTCGCGTCTCCGAGCGAATGGGGTGCGCATCATGTCGGATTCTGTGGAAGTCAAGCGGCCGGTCGTCGTCTCGATCGTCGCGGTCGTGGCGTTCATCTCGGGCGTCTACGACATCATCTCGGGCATCCTGCTGATCTTCCAGGCGAACGACCCCACGGTGAACGCCGCGTTCGGAGGGTCGAGCGGCGTGCTGGCCGCGTCGATCGGGTCGATGATCCTCGGCGCCATCGTCGTGGCGCTGTCGTTCGGCCTGTGGACGGGCAACTGGGTCGCCCGCATGATCGTGACCGTCGTGCGAGCCCTGTCGCTCATCAAGTCGCTCTTCCTCGCCGTCGCGTGGATGGGCAACCCGGTGGGCGAGTGGGCGAACGTGGCGCTCTCCGCGATCGTGCTCATCCTGCTCTGGACGCGCCCGGCGAGCGCCTTCTTCAACGCCACGGCCCGCGCCAAGGAGCGCGCCAAGCAGTAGCATCGCACCAGGCGCGCCGCGTCCTGGCGGCGCCGACGACGTGGGGGAGTCATCGATGTCGAATTCCGTCGACCGTCCGGGCGGCGTGACGCTCGTCGCCGTGCTGACCTGGATCTCGGGTGCGCTCGACATCCTGGGAGGCACGATCCTGCTGTTCCAGACGAGCATCGCCTCGACCGTCGAGCAGTTCGGCGGCGCGAGCCAGCTCATCGCGACCGCGATCTTCTCGATCCTCATCGGCGCCGTGGTGATCGTGGTGGCGGTCGGCCTCATGCGGGGCAGCAGCGGCGCGCGCATCGTGATCACCATCTTCGAGGCGCTCTCGATCATGAGCTCGATCTTCCTCGCGATCGCCTATCCGGCCGGCGCGATCGGCGAGTACTTCGGCGTCGCGATCTCGCTCGTGATCATCGCGCTGCTCTGGACGCGCCGGGCGAGCGCCTTCTTCCGCAACTGACTCGCGATTCGATGAGCGGATGCCGCGGCATCCGCTCATCGTCGTGAAGCGGGTGCACGGATGCCGCGACGCCCGCTTGTGGACACTGCAACGCACCCTCGATGCGCCTTTGTAGGGTCCCGACAGCCCCGTCCGAGGGGTCCCGCGCGCCGTTTGTAGGCGCCGGACGCCTCGTTTCCGGCCCCCGTGAGGGCGTCCTAGCGTGGAACGGCAGCCCGCCGACAGCGAAGGACAGAACCGACGATGGTTGACACGGCAACCCCTACTTCCCCGAAGACGACCGGCGACACGACCGCCGCGACCGTTCCCGCGACGCCGTCGCGCGACCGTTCCGCGGCGCCCGTCCAGGCCCCGCCCGCAGCGGCGCAGCCCGCCTCGCCGCGCATCGACGTCGAGCAGCTCGCGCATCAGCTGCTCGGCACGTGGCCCGAGATCCGGCTCGCCGCTCGCGCCCGCGCGGCGGAGCCCGAGTACCAGCGCATCGACGGCCAGCCGATGGACGAGCACCGCGAGCGCGTGCTCGGGCAGCTCAAGCGCCTCGTCGAGTCGGGGGCCGTGCACAAGGCGTTCCCGAAGGAGCTCGGCGGCCAGGACGACCACGGCGGCAACATCGCGGCGTTCGAGGAGCTCGTGCTCGCCGATCCGAGCCTGCAGATCAAGTCGGGCGTGCAGTGGGGCCTCTTCGGCGCCGCCGTGCTGCACCTCGGCACGACCCCGCACCACGAGCAGTGGCTCCCGGGCATCATGAGCCTCGAGGTGCCGGGCGCCTTCGCGATGACCGAGACCGGGCACGGCTCCGACGTCGCGGCCATCGGCACCACGGCGACCTACGACCCCGAGACCGAGGAGTTCGTGATCCACACGCCGTTCCGCGGCGCGTGGAAGGACTACCTCGGCAATGCGGCCGTGCACGGCATCGCGGCCGTGGTGTTCGCGCAGCTCATCACCAAGGGCGTGAACCACGGCGTGCACGCGTTCTACGTGCCGATCCGCGACGAGCAGGGCGAGTTCCTGCCGGGCATCGGCGGCGAGGACGACGGCCTCAAGGGCGGCCTCAACGGCATCGACAACGGCCGCCTGCACTTCACCGACGTGCGCGTCCCGCGCGAGAACCTCCTCAACCGCTACGGGGACGTCGCAGCCGACGGCAGGTACTCGAGCCCCATCGCGAGCCCCGGCCGCCGCTTCTTCACGATGCTCGGCACCCTCGTGCAGGGCCGCGTGTCGCTCGACGGCGCGGCGACCATCGCCTCGGCGGCGGCCCTCGACATCGCGATCACCTACGGCAACCAGCGACGCCAGTTCAACGCGGCGAGCGACGTCGACGAGGAGGTGCTGCTCGACTACCAGCGCCACCAGCGCCGGCTCATCCCGAAGCTCGCCACCACGTACGCGCAGGTCTTCGCGCACGACGAGTTCCTCGTGAAGTTCGACGCGGTGTTCTCGGGCAAGGCCGACACCGACGACGACCGCCAGGACCTCGAGACCATCGCCGCAGCGCTGAAGCCGCTGTCGACGTGGCACGCGCTCGAGACGCTGCAGGAGGCCCGCGAGGCCTGCGGCGGCGCCGGGTTCCTCGCCGAGAACCGCCTCGTCGGCCTGCGCCAGGACCTCGACATCTACGTGACGTTCGAGGGCGACAACAACGTGCTGCTGCAGCTCGTGGCCAAGCGCCTGCTCACCGACTACTCGAAGCAGTTCGCGAACGCCGACGCCGGCGCGCTCGCCCGGTACGTCGTCGCCCAGACGGCCGACCGCGCGTACCACGGCTCGGGCCTGCGCCGCCTCGCGCAGACGATCGCCGACTTCGGGTCGACGGCCCGCTCGGTCTCGGAGCTCCGCGACGAGGAGGGCCAGCGCGAGCTGCTCACCGACCGGGTCGAGACGATGATCGCCGAGATCGCGGGCCGGCTCCGCGACGCGCGCAAGCTGCCGAAGGCGGATGCCGCGGCGGCGTTCAATCGCAACCAGAACGAGCTCATCGAGGCGGCCCGCGCCCACGCCGAGCTGCTGCAATGGGAGGCGTTCACGCGCGGCCTCGCGAAGACGACGGATCCGGGCACCAAGCAGGTGCTCACGTGGGTGCGCGACCTGTTCGGCCTCGGACTCATCGAGCAGCACCTCGCGTGGTACCTGATCCACGGCCGCCTCTCGCCCCAGCGCGCGCAGGCCGTCACGGCGTACATCGACCGGCTCGTCGAGCGACTGCGCCCGCACGCGCAGGACCTCGTCGATGCGTTCGGCTTCGCGCCCGAGCACCTGCGTGCGAGCATCGCGACGGGCGCCGAGCTCGAGCGCCAGGACGAGGCCCGCGAGTACTACGCCGAGCGTCGGGCGGCGGGCACGCTGCCCGCGCCGGAGAAGAGCTCGAACAAGTAATTCCGGTGGTCGAGTAGCGCCCGCCGGAGGCGGACGCGTATCGAGACCTGGTGACCTTCCGGTGGTTGAGTAGCGCCCGCCGGAGGCGGACGCGTATCGAGGCGTGGTGACCTTCCGGTGGTCGAGTAGCGACCGCCGGAGGCGGAAGCGTATCGAGACCTGGTGAGGGGATCTCGATACGCGTCGCGCTGGCGCGCGGCGCTACTCGATCACCGGAGGGGTCGCGCTGCGCGCGGCGCTCCTCGATCACCGGTCGGTCAACGCCGCAGACGCCGGTACGCGACCGCCGCGAGCGGCACGAACACGAACGCGATCACGAGCGGCCACACGGATGCCGCGAGCACCGCGTGCTCGGCGAGCCATCCGCTCGTGACCCCCGTCGGGTTGCCGAACAGCTCGCGCGCGGCCGTGGCAGTCGCCGACACGGGATTCCACTCGGCGATCACGCCGAGCCAGCCGGGCATCGTCTCGGCCGAGACGAACACGGTCGAGAGGAATCCGACCGGCCACACGAGCACCTGCACGGCCGTGGTGGCGCCCGTGCCGCGGAACCGGAGTCCGAGGAAGATCCCGACCCAGAGCAGGGCGAACCGGAGCCAGAGCAGGAGCAGTACGCCGAGCGCGATCTCGGCCGGCCCGGTCGTCGGGCGCCAGCCGATGAGCAGTCCGCCGAGCATCAGCACGGCGAGGTTCAGCATCGAGTTGCCGAGGTCGGCGATCGCCCGTCCGAGCGCAACCGACGCGCTCGAGATGGGCAGCGAGCGGAAGCGGTCGGTGATCCCGCGTTGCGCGTCCTCGGACATGGCGGTCATCGTGGTCTCGAGCCCGAACAGCATCGCCAGCGCGAACATCCCCGGCAGGAGATAGGCGATGTAGTCGCCGCCGCCCGGGACCTCGATCGCGCCGCCGAAGAGGAACGCGAACAGCAGGATCAGCATGATGTTGAACGCGAGGCCGAAGACGACTCCCCAGGGCTCGCGCACCTGGTGGAGCAGGTCGCGGCCGGCGATGAGCGCTCCCTCGCGGAGCGGATTCGAGCGGCGGTCGCGCAGCCCCGGAGCGGCCGCGATGCCGCGGGCGGGCATGGGGTGGAGGGCGGCGCTCATCGGGCGACCTCCTCGTCGGTTCGGGCGGCGTGTGCGGTGAGGTGCAGGAACACCTCGTCGAGCGTCGGGCGGCGCAGCGCGAGGTCGTCGACGTCGACCCCGGCGGCGTCGAGCGCGCGCACGATGGGCGCGAGCGCCTTCGCGCCGTCGGCGACCACCGCAGTGACGGTGCGGGTGTCCGCATCGACGGATGCCGCGGCATCCGTGACCCGGGCGATCGCGTCCGCGGCATCCGCGAGCCGGCTCGCATCGGCGACCACGGCCTCGACGCGGTCGCCGCCGAGGCGCGCCTTGAGCTCGGCGGGCGTGCCCTCGGCGATGACGCGTCCGTGGGCCATGACGGAGACGCGGTCGGCGAGCTGATCGGCCTCGTCGAGGATCTGGGTCGTGAGGAGCACCGTCGTGCCCGCGGCGGCGACCTCGCGGACGGCCTGCCAGACGGTGGCGCGGCCGCGCGGGTCGAGTCCGGTGGTGGGCTCGTCGAGGAACAGGATCGCGGGGGTCAGCACGAGGCCGGCCGCGATGTCGAGGCGGCGGCGCATGCCGCCCGAGAACCCGGAGGTCGGGCGGTCCGCGGCATCCGCCAGCCCGAACGCCTCGAGCAGGTGGCCGGTGCGCTCGGCCGCCCGCCGTTTCGAGAGGCCGCTGAGCCGGGCGAAGAGCATGAGGTTCTGCCGCGCCGAGAGCGCGTCGTCGACCGCGTGGAACTGGCCGACCAGGCCGATGCGCTCGCGCACGCCGACGGGATCGCGCCGGACATCGACGCCCGCGATGGCGGCGGTGCCGTCGTCGAACGAGGTCAGCGTCGTGAGGCACCGGACGGCCGTGGTCTTTCCGGCACCGTTCGGGCCGAGCAGGCCGTGCACCGTACCGGCCGCGATCGTCAGGTCGAAGCCGTCGAGCGCCGGTTCGCGCCCGTAGCGCTTGCGAAGCCCGATGGCCTCGAGGGCGGGAGGGGGAGGGAGGGTGGCAGTCATCGAATCCTTTCAACGTACAACGTACGGAATTATTCAATGACCGTACACTATACGGAGAATGTAGGCTAGCCCCCGTGTCGACCGAATCCACCGGGCGAGGGGAGCCCGACCGGACCCTGCGCCTGCTGTGGCGCGATCGCCTCGGCGAGCCGGTGGGCTCGCGGGGTCCGAAGCAGCGCGCGAGCGTCGACGCGGTGGTCGACACGGCGATCGCCCTCGCCGACGAGGAGGGCATGGAGGCGCTCTCGATGCGCCGCATCGCCGAGCGCCTCGGCCTGAAGCCGATGTCGGTGTACACCTACGTGCCGGGCAAGGCCGAGCTCATCGACCTGATGGTCGATCGCGTGGCGGCCGAGCAGCCGCTCCCCGAGTTGCGCGGATCACTGCGCGAGCGCCTCGAGCAGGTGGCGCGGCTGACGTGGAACGAGCTGCTCCGGCATCCGTGGCTGCTCTCGATCGACACGAGCCGGCCGCCGCTCGGACCGAACGTCTCGGACCGCTGGGAGTGGAGCCTGCGGGCCATCGAGGGACTCGGGCTGAGCGACCTCGACATGGACCAGGTGATCACGCTCGTCGTCGGCTTCGTCGCGGGGCCGGCGCGCGCCTACGTCGACGCCGAGCGACTGCACCGCTCGACCACCGAGACCGACGAGGAGTGGTGGGAGCGGAACGCGCCCGTGCTCACCGAGATCATGGACCCCACGCGGTACCCGATCTCGGGCCGCGTCGGACAGGCGGCGGGCGAGGAGTACGGCGCGCCGGCCGATCCCCAGCGCGCGTTCCACTTCGGGCTCGCCCGCGTGATCGACGGGATCGAGGCGTACGTGGCGTCGGGGCGCTGACCTACTCCGACGACGGGGGTTTCATGAGCGCGCCGGCCGCGAGCCCGACCGCGAGTCCGGCGGCGAGCCAGAGCCAGAACCCGGTCCAGAGGCTGATGCCGACGCCGACGATGGCGCCCACGACGAGCCCCACGATGAGCTGCTTTCGGCGGGCGGAGGACATCGGTTCGGAGGCCATGCCCCCAGCCTAGGCGGCGCCGGCGCGCGGTCAGCGGGGCCGGTACTCGCGCACGTGCGCCACCTCGAACACGAACGGCAGGGCATCCAGGTCGCGCGGGGCATCCGTCGGCAGTTCGTAGACGTCGAGCATGAGCTGCACCGGATAGGCGATGGACTGCTCGACGGTCTTCACGAGCCGACCTTCGACGAAGAAGCGCAGGCGCTCGGGCAGCCACTCGACGGCGTAGTCGTGGAACGCGGTGAGGTCGCCGTCGACGCGCACCTTCTCGAAGTCCATGACGAGTCGCGGATCGTGCTGCGGCTTCACGCCGACGCCGACGAGACCCGAGTCCTCGCCGACCTCGCTGCCGAAGATCTCGAAGATGCAGATCTCGCCGCAGTTCACGGCCTCGTCCTCGAACCCGACCGGCCAGAGGGCGACCATGGCCGACGGATGCCGGATCGCGCGGACCCGCGCCTCGATGACCCCGTGGTGCGGCAGCCAGAGGCGCTCCTCGTCCTGCTCCTCGCGCACGAGGAGGCCCGACCGGAACCGGTGCTGGCCCACGGGGCTCCCGAGCGGGCCCGAGAACTGGCCCGTCTGCAGGTGCGACACTCGCACGTCGCCGTCGTACTCGGGCGACCACGGCTCGGTGTCGCGGTCGATGCGCAGCTTGAGCGTGCCATCGGAGACCTCGTAGCGAGCCCGGGTCGCCGCCCGCGAGCTCCAGTGCGGCAGGTAGTGCGGGAACCAGCGGGTGTCGGCGAGGTCGTCGCCGTCGAACTGCTCGTCGACCGCGAGCACGTAGCCGCTGAGGTCGAGGGTCGTGGCATCCGTCGTCATCGTCGGTCGCTCCTTCCGCGACGTCTGCGTCGCTCCCGGCGGCTGCCGCCGCTACACGAGGCCGAGGGCTCGCACCGCGTCGCGCTCGTCCTGCAGTTCGGCCACGGATGCGTCGATGCGATGCCGCGCGAACGCGTCGAGCTCGAGGCCCTGCACGATGCGCCAGGCGCCGTCGACCGACTCGACCGGGAACGACGACACGAGCCCCTCGGGCACGCCGTACGAGCCGTCGGACACGACCGCGGCGCTCGTCCATCCGTTCGAGGTGCCGAGCACCCAGTCGTGCACGTGGTCGATCGTGGCGCTCGCCGCGGACGCGACCGAGGACGAGCCGCGCACCTCGATGATCTCGGCGCCGCGCTTCGCCACGCGCGGGATGAAGTGGTCGACGAGCCACTCGCGCGCGGCCTCGGGTCCGCCGAGGCGGTACGAGAGCAGCGCGGCCACCGACTGCCCGCCCGCGGTCGCGTGCGCGACGTCGGGGAACTGCGTCGCCGAGTGGTTGCCCCAGATCGTGAGGTCGCGGATGTCGCTCACCGGTGTCCCGACGGTCGGCGCGAGCTGGGCGAGCGCGCGGTTGTGGTCGAGGCGGGTGAGGGCCGTGAAGCGGTCGGCCGGGACATCCGGAGCATGCGCCGCCGCGATGAGCGCGTTCGTGTTTGCCGGGTTGCCGACCACGACGACGCGCACGTCGTCGGCCGCGCCCGCGTTGATCGCTGCGCCCTGCGGCCCGAAGATGCCCGCGTTCGCCGCGAGCAGGTCGCCGCGCTCCATGCCCGCGGTGCGTGGACGGGCACCGACGAGGAGGGCCAGGTTCGTGCCGCGGAAGGCCGCCGTCGGGTCGTCGTAGACCTCGACGTGCGAGAGCAGCGGGAACGCCGAGTCGTGCAGCTCGAGCGCCGCGCCCTCCGCACCGCGCAGGCCCTGCGGGATCTCGAGGAGGTTCAGGCGCACCTGGGTGTCGGGTCCGAGCATCGCGCCCGAGGCGATGCGGAAGAGCAGCGCGTAGCCGATCTGCCCTCCGGCGCCCGTGATCGTGATCGTGATCGGCTTCTTCGCGGCCATACGCACAGACTATGCCGCGTCACCAGCCGTGGGAGCCCGGGCCGCCCTTGAACGGGCCGACGACGCCCGACGTGATCCAGCCGCCGTAGAACCCGCCGGGCTGCGGCACCACGGGTTCGCCGTCGACGATGCAGGCGTCCATGGGGGCCGCGTAGACCGCGACCCGATCCGCGAGCACTTCGAAGCCGCGCGACGGAGTCGGGTAGTTCCACGCCGCACGCTCGGCCACGGTGCCGCCGCCGCGCACGCTGAGGTAGCGGGCCGCGCCCTTGAACTCGCAGAACGACTCGCCGGCAGTGGGCTCGAGCGAACCCTGTGCGAACGCCGCGATCGGCAGGTAGTAGACGGGCGGATGGCTCGTCTCGAGCACCCGCACGACGTCGCGGGTGTCGACGACGCGCTCGCCGCCGAGGTCGATCGTCACGCGGACGTCGACGACTTCGGCGCGTGGCGGTCGGGGGTAGTCCCAGACGGACTCCTGCCCAGGGGCCGCAGGTGCCGGGTCGGGTCGCATGGCGGGAGCGTAGGGCGCGAGGCTGGGAGCGGGCGGCATGCGGGCGAATGGGGGTGCGTCGGCGGCGCGGCGGCTGTCGGGGGCATCCGCGGATCGTCTAGCGTGTCGGCATGAGAGACCTCTATCCCGAGATCGAGCCGCTCGAGACGGGCATGCTCGATGTGGGAGACGGCCAGCACATCTATTGGGAGGTGTCGGGCAACCGCGAGGGCCGGCCCGTGGTGTTCCTCCACGGCGGACCCGGCGCCGGCACGACACCCGAGCACCGCCGGCTGTTCGACCCCGAGCGATACCGGATCGTGCTGTTCGACCAGCGCGGCTGCGGACTCTCGATCCCGCACGCGTCGGAACCCGACGCCGACCTCTCGGCGAACACCACGTGGCACCTCGTGGCCGACATGGAGCGGCTGCGGAACCACCTCGGCATCGACCGGTGGCAGGTCTTCGGCGGATCGTGGGGCAGCGCCCTCGCGCTCGCGTACGCGCAGACGCATCCCGAGCGGGTCACCGAGCTCGTGCTGCGCGGCATCTTCACGCTCCGCAGGCAGGAGCTCGACTGGTTCTACGAAGGCGGGGCCGCCGCCGTGTATCCCGACCTCTGGGAGCAGTTCCTCGCGCCCGTGCCGGCGCTCGAGCGCGCGCACCTCATCGAGGCGTACGGGCGGTTGCTGAAGGATCCCGACCCCGAGGTGCACCAGCCCGCCGCGATCGCCTGGTCGCGCTGGGAGTCGTCGACGATCACGCTGCTGCCGCAGGCCGACACGATCGCCCGGTTCACGGCGCCCGAGTACGCCACGGCGTTCGCGCGCATCGAGAACCACTACTTCCGGCACGGGGGCTGGTGGGAGGAGGGGCAGCTCATCCGGGACGCCCCGCGGCTCGCCGGCATCCCGGCCGTGATCGTGCAGGGCCGCTACGACATGTGCACTCCGCCGATGACCGCGTGGGACCTGCACAGCGCGTGGCCAGAGGCCGAGTTCCACCTCGTCTCCGACGCCGGGCACGCGTTCGACGAGCCGGGCATCCTCGATGCACTGATCCGCGCGACCGACAAGTTCGCGGGCGGCGGCGGCGACGACGAGCGTGAACGTGCCACGGATGCCGCGACGGAGCCCTTGGAGGGCGAGGACGCGGACGACGATGCGGATGACGCCGGCGAGGACGCGGACGACGAGGACGACGACGAGGACGACGACGCGGACGACGACGACGACGCGGACGACGAGGACGACGCGGACGATGACGCGGACGATGGCGACATCGAAGACGAGGATCCGGACGGCGACGCGGTCAGCGACGACACGGGGCCGCTCCGGCATCGGAGGGGCTTCATTCCCGCCCGACCCGACGTCGTCAACCCCTCGCCCGAAGACGGCGGGGATCGGCTTCCGAAGCCGCGCGGAGAGTAGCGTCATGCCATGACGTTCAACCCGAACGCCGACATCGGCGGTGGCAAGACCTCGAAGCGCGGACGCAACACCGGCATCGCCGTCGGCGGCGGCCTCGGCGTGATCGCACTCGTGATCATCTCGCAGCTCCTCGGCGTCGACGTCACCGGCCTCCTCGGCGGAGGCGGCGGCCAGCCGGCGGCGGAGGACTCCGCCCTGGAGGAGTGCCAGACCGGTCAGGACGCCAACGAGCGCGTCGACTGCCGCATGAAGGGCGCCGCGGCATCCCTCGAGGACTACTGGGTCGACGCGGCACCGACCATCGGGGTCGCCTACGCGAGCCCGCAGGGCTTCGTGCTCTTCACCGATGCCGTCGCGACCGGCTGCGGCAACGCCTCCTCGGCCACCGGGCCCTTCTACTGCCCGCCCGACCAGACCCTCTACGTCGACACGAGCTTCTTCGACCAGCTCGAGAGCCAGTTCGGCGCCAGCGGTGGCCCGCTCGCCGAGATGTACGTCGTGGCGCACGAGTGGGGGCACCACATCCAGAACCTCGCGGGCGTCCTCGAGCGCGCGCAGGACGGCCAGACCGGACCGACGTCGAACTCGGTGCGCACCGAACTGCAGGCGGACTGCTTCGCGGGTTCGTGGGCGGCGGCGGCCTCGCAGACCACGGACGAGCGCGGCGTCCCGTTCCTCCAGCCGATCACGCGCGAGCAGTACGCGCAGGCGATCGACGCGGCGGCGGCGGTCGGCGACGACCGGATCCAGGAGGCGACGCAGGGGCAGGTGTCGCCGCACTCGTTCACCCATGGGTCGAGCGAGCAGCGCGTGCGCTGGTTCGAGACCGGGTACCAGGGCGGCGCGCAGTCGTGCGACACGTTCTCGATCGACGGCTCGCAGCTGTGATCGGCGCCTGCCGGTGATCGCACGCCGCGTCGGGCGGATCGCCCTCGGCGTGGTCGCGGTGCTCGTGCTCGTCATCGTGGTGTTCCTCGTGTGGGCGCACACCGTGATGGCCGGCGAGCGACCGGCCGCGCTCGAGGCCTGGCGCGACGACGAGATCACCATCACCCACACCGACCGGTCGTTCGTGATCCAACCGTCCGACGGCGGCAGCGACGTCGGACTCGTGTTCATCCCCGGAGCGCGCGTCGATCCGGCCGCCTACCTGTGGAAGCTCAGCGGCATCGTCGCCGAGTCGGGTGCGACCGTCGTGATCACGGAGCCCACGCTGAACCTCGCCTTCTTCGACACCCGCCCGCTCTCGGCGTTCACCGCCGACGCACCCGACGTGACCGAGTGGTACGTCGGCGGGCACTCGCTGGGTGGCGTGCGCGCCTGCCAGCTCGCGGGTGCGAGCACGGATGCCGCGGCCGACCCGCCCGTCGCCGGCGTCGTGCTGTTCGGCAGCTACTGCGCGAACGACCTCGCCGACACCGACCTGCGGGTGCTCTCGCTCGTGGGCGAGCGCGACGGACTCTCGACGCCCGAGAAGGTCGCCGACGCGGCGCACCTGCTGCCGCCCACCGCCGAGACGGTCATGCTCCCGGGCGCGAACCACGCCGCGTTCGGCGACTACGGCCCGCAACCGGGCGACAACGCGGCGACCGCGTCGGACGAGGAGACCCGCGACCGCATCACGGAGGCGGTCGCCGAGTTCCTCGCCCCGACGCAGCGACGCCCGTGCCGCCGGTGCGGTGACGCCGCCGGCTCGGCTCAGCCGATCGCGGCGGCGATCGCCTGGCCGAGCTGCACGGGCTTGGTGAACTGCGGCCAGTGCCCCGTGGGCAGGTCGACGTAGTCGACGTGCTTCACGCGCGCGAGCTCGCGCGTGAACGGCGAGTCGGCGGCGATCCACTCGACAAGGGCCGCGCTCGGGAACTCCGACGCGATGATCGTGACCGGCACGTCGTAGCGCCGCTCGTCGGTGAGCGCGATCGGGTCGTAGGCGACGCCCTTCGGCTCGGCGATCGCCCGGGCACGGAACTGCGCGCGCAGGTCGTCGTCGAGATCGACGAGGTCGGCGTCGTCGAACACCGACCAGTCGGGCAGCGGGATCTCGCCGTCGACGACGGGCAGCTGGTCGTTGACGGCGAGCCCGTCGCCGAGCGGACCGGCGTCGACGTAGACGACGCGCACGATGCGGTCGGGGCGGGCGTCGGCCACGCCGTGCGCGATGGCGCCGCCGCCCGAGTGCCCGACGAGGACGAGCTGCGCGTCGGCACCGTAGCCGTCGACGATCTCGGCGACCGCGTCGATGTGGTCTTGGAGGCCGATCTCCGACCGGTCGGCGTCGGGCGACTCGAGCCCGGGGAGGGTGAGCGGGTTGACGCGATGACCGGCCTCTTCGAGGAGGGGGGTCACCCGCTCCCACGACGACGCGTCGAGCCAGAAACCGGGGATGAGGATGACGTCCATCCCTCGACGCTATCGGCGGCCTCCGACACCCCGACGCGTCAGGCGACCGCGGGCCGCGGCGCCCGTCGCGTGCCCGCCGTGGCGAGCACCACGATCCCGGCGGCGAGCACGGCGAGTCCGAGCAGGCCGCCCGCCGACAGCGTCTCGCCGAGCACGGCGACGCCGAGGATCCCCGCGGTGAGCGGCTCCGCGAGGGTGAGCGTCGACACGGTCGCGGGGGCGAGTCCGCGCAGGCCGATCCCGAACAGCACGTAGGCGAGCGTCGTCGTGACGAGGCCGAGCCACAGGGCCATGACGAGGCCCGGGCCGGTCGCGAGCCACGAGGCATCCGTCGACAAGAGCACCGGGAGGCTCACGATCGCGGCGACGCCGAAGAGCGAGCCCATGCTGCCGATCGGCGTCCAGTCCCGGTCGAGCAGCGCCTTGCCCGCCAGCGTGTACACCGCGTACGACGCGCCGGCGCCGAGCGAGGCGAGGAGTCCGAGTGGGCTGGCACTCGCCGAGCCCTGGTCGGTGGCGACGGCGAGGATCGCGACGCCCGCGGTGGCGATCGCGGTGGCGAGGAGCCAGCGGTGTCCGGGATAGCGGCGCCGCAGCATCCAGTCGAGCGCGCCCGTGATGACGGGGGCCGAGCCGAGCGCCACGACGGTGCCGACCGCGACGCCGTTCGCGGCCGTGCCCGCGAAGAAGGCGGGCTGGTAGGCGAGCACGCCGAGCGCGCCGATGCCGACGACCGCCCACGTCGGCACCCGGGGCGAGGGCGCGGGGCCGACGCCGGGCGTCGACGCGGCGGATGTCCCGGTCGCGCCGCCTCGACGCCCGGCGAAGTGCATGAACAGGGCGATGAGCCCCAGTGCGCCGCCGCCGATCAGGAGGCGCGCGGCACCCACGGAGGCGGAGCTCGCGTCGGGCCCGAGCGCCTGCGCCGTGCCGGTGGTGCCGAAGCACACCGAGGCGAGGAGGACCGCGACGACGAAACGCATGCGATATTGTTACACAATCCTGTCGCCGGCCCGCAAGTCCCGGCGGACGCATGGACCTGCGCGGGGAGGTAACATCGCGGATGTCGCGCGCGCCCTGCGGCGACGGACCCGCAGCGCCGCGGACCGTCGCCTCCCCCAGCAGGCGTCGCCGCGGCATCCGTCACGTGGTTCCCCCAGCCCGTCGGCGGAGCGACCCCGAACGGAGGACCCCTGTGCGCGCCGTGCTCGTGAACGCCTTCGGCGAGACGCCGCAGATCGCCGACGTCCCTGAGCCCGCATGCCCGCCGCGCGGCGCGGTGATCCGCGTTCGCGCGACCGGCGTCTGCCGCAGCGACTGGCACGCGTGGATGGGCCACGACGACACCGTCGCGCTGCCGCACGTGCCGGGCCACGAGTTCGCCGGCGAGATCGCCGTGCTCGGCTCGGAGGTGCCCGACACGGCGGGCTGGCGCGTCGGCGATCGCGTCACCGCGCCGTTCATCTGCGCGTGCGGCCGTTGCCCCGAATGCCTCGCGGGCAACGAACAGGTCTGCGACGCCCAGTCGCAGCCGGGCTTCACGCACTGGGGCTCGTTCGCCGAGCTCGTCGTCGTCGACGAGGCCGCCCGCAACCTCATCCGCCTGCCCGACTCGCTCGGCTTCGTCGAGGCCGCGTCGCTCGGATGCCGCTTCGCGACCGCCTACCGGGCGATCGTGTCGCGCAGCCGCCTCGCGCCTGGCGAGCAGATCGCGGTGCACGGATGCGGCGGCGTCGGCCTCTCGGCGATCATGATCGCGGTCGCGGCGGGCGTTACCGTGTACGGGGTCGACGTGTCCGACGCGGCCCTCGAGGCGGCGGAGAAGCTCGGCGCGGTGCCGGTGCGCGGTGGCGAGGGCGCGGCGGAGCGGATCGTCGCGGCATCCGGCGGCGGCGTCGACGTGTCGTTCGACGCGTACGGCTCGGCCGCGACGGCGCTCGACTCGGTGCGGAGCCTGAAGAAGCGCGGCCGGCACGTGCAGATCGGGCTCATGTTCGGCGACAACGCCCTTGCGGCCATGCCCATGGACGCGGTCATCGCAGGCGAGCTCGAGATCCTCGGCAGCCACGGCATGGCGGCGCACGAATATCCGTCGATGCTCGGCGCGGTGGCGTCGGGCGACTTCCGTCCGGTCGAGCTCGTCGGCCGCACGATCGCGCTCGACGAGGTGCCGGCGGCGCTCGCCGCGATGGGCACGGCGGGCGGTGCGGGCTCGGGCATGACGGTCGTCGAGCTGTAGCGGCATCCGTCGTGCCCGTCGACCGGGTGACGGATGCCGCGGCCATCGCCACAATGGGGGGATGGATCCCGTCGCGGCGCTCGAGGAGATCGCCTTCCTGCTGGAGCGCGACCGAGCCTCGAGGTACAAGTCCACGGCATTCCGCCGGGCCGCGGCGATCATCGAGGAGTACACGCCCGAGGAGCTCGCGGCGCGCGTGCGCGACGGCCGGCTGAAGCGCACGAAGGGCATCGGCGACAGCACGTACGCGGTCATCGCCCAGGCCGTCGGGGGCGAGGTGCCCGACTACCTCGCCGACCTGCGCGAGCGCAGCGGCCCGGCGGTCTCCGCCGCGAAGCCCGGGCTCCGCGCGCAGCTGAAGGGCGACCTGCACAGCCACACCGAGTGGAGCGACGGCACGACGCCCATCACGACGATGGCCCGTGCGGCCGAGCTCGTCGGCCTCGAGTACCTCGTGATCTCCGACCACTCGCCGAACCTCACGGTCGCGAACGGGCTCAGCGCCGAGCGCCTGATCGAGCAGCTCGACGTGCTCGACGAGCTGGACGCGGCACGGGAGGGCGGCATCAGGCTGCTCTCGGGCATCGAGGTCGACATCCTCCTCGACGGCGCGCTCGACCAGACGCCCGAGATGCTCTCACGGCTCGACGTCGTGGTCGCGAGCGTGCACTCGAAGCTGCGCACCGAGTCGCGCGAGATGACCCGGCGGATGCTGGGGGCGATCGCCGACCCGCAGACGAACGTGCTCGGCCATTGCACCGGCCGACTCGTCGAGGGCTCGCGCGGTACCCGGCCGCAGTCGACGTTCGACGCGCGCGCGGTGTTTTCCGCGTGCGCCGAGTACGGCGTCGCCGTCGAGATCAACTCGCGGCCCGAGCGCCAGGACCCGCCCGACGACCTCATCCAGCTCGCGCTCGAGGCCGGATGCCTCTTCAGCATCGACAGCGACGCGCACGCGCCGGGGCACTTCTCGTTCCTCGAGCTCGGGGCGGCGCGCGCGGAGGCGAACGGCGTGCCGGCCGAGCGCATCGTCACGACGTGGCCGGTGGACCGGCTGCTGGAGTGGTCGCGCCGGAATCGGTGAGCGGGATGACCCGCGGAGGCGGTCGCGGGGCGGCTCAGGCGCGCCGGGCGCCGTCGACCACGGCGGCGACCGTGGCGTCGTCCGTCGGCAGGTTCGCCTCGCCGAGTCGTTGGCGCGCCATCGTCGTGAGGTCGTCGACGTGGCCCAGCGCGGCGTCGCCGCGCATCTGCTCCGCGACGCCCGCGATCTTCTCGTCGATCCCGGCCTCGCCGCTGCCGTCTTCGATGGGTGCGTCCTGGGTGTCCATCGGGTCAGCCTCGCACGGCTGTCCGATCGCCACTGCCCCTTGACAGCCGTTGGGAGATCTTCTCCTTCTCCTCGACGCGGGCGGCGCGTACAGTGGTCGCACCGGTCGGACCCGAACGCCTGGGAGATGGAATGAGCGGTGTGACGCGCACGGATGTCGTCGTCCACGACCTCGAGTCGGCCGAGCGCGAGCTCGGCGCCCATTTCCCCGACATACGCCTCGGACGCGTCGAGCGCGACGGGTTCCGATCGACGTTCGCGTCGACCGCCGGCGAGCGATTCACCGTCATGGACTACACCTTCGAGGGATCGGGTTCTGCCGTCTCGGGCTCAGAGGACCTGGTCGTCATCATGAGCCGCGGTCGGGGCTACGAGCTGGCGCACGGCCGCGAGCCCGTCGACACCTCGCGACCGTTCCTCGCACCGGCGGAGGGGATGGCCGGGCGTTGGGAGGCGTTCGACGCGAAGCTCGTGCGGCTCGACCTCGGTGCCGTCGAGCGCATCGCACAGGCCGCAGCCGGCGACCCGTCGTTCCGCCTCGTCCGCCGTGGCACTGCGCCGCTGTCGACCGAGCACGCCCGACACTGGAGCCTCGCGCTCGGCGCCTTCGAGCGCGTGCTCGCGGAGGCGCCCGAAGCCTTCGATTCCCCGATCTTCGCGGAGGGGATGTTCCACCAGCTGGCGACCGCGTTCCTGTACGCCTTCGACACGAGCTGGCTCGACGTCGCCGAGCGCCCACCTGCGCGCCCTGAGCCGTCGGCGGTCGTCCGTCGCGCCATCGAGTACATGCACGAGTACGCGGGCGAGCCCATCACGGTGCAGCACGTCGCGGATGCCGCATTCATCTCCACGCGAGGCCTGCACTACGCGTTCACGCGCGACCTCGGCCGGTCGCCGTCGGAGGTGCTGCGGCGCATCCGGCTCGAGCGGGCACGCGCCGAGCTCGCGGCATCCGATGGCCGCCTCACCGTCGCGGCGGTCGCGCGTCGCTGGGGCTTCGCCAACTCCTCCAGGTTCTCGCAGGCGTATCACCGGGCCTTCGGCGAGCACCCGAGCGAGACGCTCAGGCGCTGATCGGCTCGGGGGTGCGTTCGGGAGCGCGCTCGTCGGGACGCTCGGTCGGGCGCGGCGGCTCGATCGGCTCGGGCATGACCACCAGGCCGCTGTTCGCGTTCGCCGAGAGCGCGAGCAGCTCGAGCCAGGCCCGGTTCAGCACCGGCTGCCGATTGCCCGAGTAGACGAACTCGATCGCGATCGACGGCGCGACCCAGCACACGGTCTGCTCCGCGCCGTCGTCCCACGTGAAGGTGAACGACTCGCGTCGGCGCAGCTTGTTGACGATGACGACCTGCAGGTGCGCCATGGTGCGGTCGTCGACGGCGAGCGAGATGCCGCCGTTGTAGATGAGGGTGCCCATGGGGTCTCCAAGCGGGTCGGGGGTCCGCGGGCGGGGTGTGCCGCGGAGGACGCACGGACCGAGGGGTCCGGCCGGCGGGTGCCCCCACGCCGCCGGCGGTCGTCCGCTCACACCGTACGGCGGCGGCGTGCCGATCGGGCCCACGCTCGCGGCATCCGTTCCGCCAGCGGCTGCAGCCGTTCCGATCGCGGATGCCGCGGGCCCGGATTCCCGTGGGTCGAGGAGCGCCCGGCGCAGCCGGACGCGTCTCGAAACCCCTGCGGACGCCGGTTTCGAGACGGGCGCTGCGCGCCCTCCTCAACCAGCGGCCCCGGGCTCAGCGCGTGCGCAGCTCGTTCAGCACCTCGACGAGCACGTTCGAGATGCCGTTCGCCTGGATGGCGAGCTTCGCCAGGGCGTCGAACACCGCGCTCCCCGGAGCGACCTCGCCGCTGTCGGCGAGGGCGCCGATCGCCTCGGTCGTCTCGGAGGCCAGCGCCTTCAGCATCTGCGCCCGCTCGATCGGGTTGATGGCCATGGGACTCCTCGGGCTACGTGTCGCTGACGGGCGGGTGGTGCGGGCTGCGGTGGACCTCCTCGACGTGCGCGAGCCCGGGCAGATCGGGATCGTCGACGATCGGCTTGTCGGCCATGAAGAGCCGGATGACGTGCGCGAGCTCGTCGGGGTGGCTGAAGTTGATGGCATGCGCCGCGCCCTCGATGACGACGAGCACCACGTGGTTGTCGGTGTTCGTCGCGACCTCGCGCACGATGGCCGGCGGGGGCATGAGCGGGTCACGGTCGCCCACCACCGCCAGGGTGGGGATGCGCAGGGCGAGCAGCCGCTCGTACGACGGGTACCGGGTGAGCGAACGGAACATGCGCACGGTGCTCGGGATGCCGAACTTGAGGTAGTCGGGCACGGCGACCCGCAGCATCCGCTTCGGCTCGCGGCCGCCGTCGCGCGCGAGCTGGGTGATGGCGCCCATGAGCGGCTGGTTGTAGACCCCGCCGGCCGGTGAGACGAGGATCGCGCGGTCGATGCGATCGGGGAAGCTGTAGGCGAACTCGGTGATCACCGGGCAGCCCATCGAGTTGCCGACGAGCGTCGCCCGCTCGACGCCGCGGTCGTCGAGGAACCGGGCGGCGGTCTGCGCCAGCCCGGGCACGTCGAGCGCGCGGGGGGCGCGCCAGCTCCGCCCGAAGCCGGGCAGGTCGGGCACGTAGGTGCGGTACTCGTCGGCGAGCCGCTCGGCGGTCGGCAGCAGGTACCGGCCCGAGAGCCCGAAGCCGTGCAGGTGCACCATCACGGGGGCGTCGGGCGGCGCGTTCGGCGACTCGCGGTAGAACACGTCCACCCCGTCGATCCGGGTCCAGCGCTCGGCCAGGCTCGACTCCGGCCGGCGGGGTCCGCGCGGCCGGGATCGCGGCTCGCCGCGGACGTCAGGTGCCGACAACGCCGCCTCGCCGTCGCCCGATGCCCACCAGTGCCCAGTCCATGCCGGCCCCCGATCCACGTCTGCGATGCCGCGCGGTGCTGCCTTCAGGGTGAGTCTAGATCGAAGCCCCGGCCCGAACGTATGGTGGGCACGACCCGTTCCGAACCTCCGGAAGGAGCACGCATGTCCATACCAGCCGAACCATCCGCCGGGGCGGGCGTCCCGGCCAGCAACGTCGTCCTCGTGCACGGCGCCTACGCCGACGGCTCGTCGTGGGCCGACGTGATCGCCCTGCTGCAGCAGGCGGGCCTGTCGGTCACCTCCGTGCAGAATCCGCTCACCACGCTCGACGACGACGTGGCCGCCACGCGCCGTGCCCTCGACCTGCAGGACGGGCCGACCGTGCTCGCCGGGCACTCCTGGGGCGGCACCGTCATCTCGGAGGCGGGCGCGCACCCGAACGTCTCGGCGCTCGTGTACGTGGCGGCCCGTGGCCCCGACGTGGGCGAGGACTACGCAGCGCTCGCCAAGCGATTCCCCACGCCGCCCGCCATGGCCGGGCTGGTGAACGACGCCGGCTTCATCCAGTTCGGCGAGGAGGCGTTCCTGGAGAACTTCGCGAACGGCGTCGATCCGGCCAGGGCGCGGGTGCTCTTCGCCGTGCAGGGTCCGATCACGGACACGTTGTTCGCGAGCCGCACGACCGTCGCGGCCTGGCGCGAGAAGCCGAGCTGGTACGCGGTCTCGAAGCTGGACCGCACGACCTCGCCCGAGCTCGAGCGGTTCGTGGCCGAGCGCATGGGCGCGACGACCATCGAGGTCGAGAGCGGTCACCTCTCGATGGTCGTGCGCCCCCGCGAGATCGCCGACCTGATCCTCGCGGCGAGCGGTCGCGGCTGAGGGGGATCTCGCCCGCCCGGGCGTCGCCCGGCGCTCTTCGTCCCATGCGGGGCATCCGTTCACCCTCGCCTTGGCGACGCCGCGTGCGAGGCGTATAGTCCATGTCGACTATTCGGGATGGAGGACCCCACCGTGGAGCGGATCACCGGCCTCGGGTTCATGATCCTGAGCCTGCTGCGCGAGGGCGACATGCACCCCTACGAGATGATGCGGCTCATGCGCCAGCGGCACGACGACCGCTTCGTCGCGATCTCGAACGGCACGTTCTACCACACGGTCGGACGCCTCGAACGGCTCGGCCTCGTCGACGAGGTGGGCGTCGAACGCGCGGGCAACCGACCCGAGCGCACGACCTACGCGCTCACCGACGCGGGTCGCGAGACCGTCGTCGACTGGGTGCGCCGCGAGCTGCCCGGCATCGACCGTCCGGCCGAGTTCCGGGTGGCGCTCGCCGAGGCGCATCACCTCCGGCGCGACGAGGTCGTCGCGCTGCTGCGCACCCGCCGCGCCGCGCTCGCCGAACTGCACGGGATGCAGGTCGAGGCCCGTCGCGAGGCGCGCGAGAAGGACGTGCCACGACAGTTCATCCTCGAGGTCGAACGCGAGGACGCCATGCTCGCGGCCGAGCTGACGTGGCTCGAGGGCATCATCACCGCACTGGAGGAGCACGCGTTCCCGTGGGGCGTCGACGAGCTCGACGGACCCACCGAGCGCTACCTCGCCGATCGAGAGGAGGCACGTCGATGACCGAGCACTCGACGGATGCGACGACCACCACTTCGGGCACCGGGGCCACCGCGGCATCCGGCCGTCGCGAACGCGGCCCATGGCCCGGGCTCTGGGCCCTCGTCATCGGGTTCTTCATGATCCTCGTGGACACGACGATCGTGTCGGTGGCGAACCCGGCCATCAAGGCCGCGCTCGACCCGAACACGCCCGACCTCGACAACGTCGTCTGGGTGACCTCGGCGTACCTCCTCGCCTACGCCGTGCCGCTGCTCATCACCGGGCGCCTCGGCGACCGGTTCGGGCCGAAGAACATCTACCTCATCGGCCTCTCGATCTTCACGCTCGCCTCCCTCGGCTGCGGCCTGTCGGGCTCGCTCGGTGCGCTCATCGCCTTCCGTGCGGTGCAGGGCCTCGGCGCGGCCCTCATGACGCCGCAGACGATGGCCGTGATCACGCGCACGTTCCCGCCCGACCGCCGCGGTGCGGCCATGGGCCTGTGGGGCGCGACCTCTGGCGTCGCCCTGCTCGTCGGTCCGCTGGCCGGCGGCCTGCTCGTCGACGGGTTCGGCTGGGAGTGGATCTTCTTCGTGAACCTGCCGGTCGGCGTCGTCGGCTTCGTGCTCGCCTGGATCCTGGTGCCGAAGCTCGAGACGCACAAGCACCGCTTCGACATCCTGGGCGTGTTCCTCAGCGCGACGTCACTGTTCCTCATCGTGTTCGGCCTGCAGGAGGCGGAGAAGTACGACTGGGGCGTGATCTGGGGCCCGATCTCGGTGTGGAGCCTCATCATCACGGGCGTCGCCGTCATGGGCCTGTTCATCTGGCAGCAGGCGCGCACGCGCAGCGAGCCGCTCGTGCCGCTCCCGCTGTTCCGCGACCGCAACTACTCGATCGCGAACCTCACGATCGCGACCGTCGGGTTCACCGTGACGAGCATGTCGCTGCCGCTCATGTTCTTCGTGCAGCTCGCCCGGGGGCTCACGCCCACGCAGGCTGCGCTGCTGCTCGTGCCGATGGCGGTCTTCGCGGGCGTGCTCTCGCCGATCGCCGGCCGCCTGATCGACCGCATCGACCCGCGCTGGATGCTCATCCCCGGACTCCTGCTGGTGTCGGGATCGCTCGTGCTCTACTCGGCGCTCATGAACGTCGACACGCCGATCTGGGCGTACCTCATCCCATCGGCGATCATGGGCATCGGCAACGCCGGCATGTGGGGGCCGCTCGCGACGACCGCGACGCGGAACCTCCAGCCGCGGCAGGCGGGCGCGGGCGCGGGCATCTACAACACGATGCGCACCGTCGGGTCGGTCATCGGCTCGGCGGCGATCGCCGCGTTCATGCAGGCGCGCCTCGAGGCGAACCTCCCCGGAGCGGCCGAGGCCTCGTCCGAGGGGTTCGGCAGCGGCGCGCTGCCGCCGTTCGTCGTCGACGGCTTCTCGCAGGCGATGGCGCAGGCGACCCTGCTGCCGGCGGCGGTCATCCTCATCGGCGCGGTCGCGGTCGTCTTCCTGCGCCGTCCACAGCGGGCGCCGCAGGGCGTGCCGGATGTCGCGGGCGCGGCGGCCGAGGCGGCGCCGGCGGGCTGAGCGGGACGAGCACGATCAAGCCGGGTCCCGAGACGCGTCCGGCTGCGCCGGGCGCTCCTCGCCAGCGGCCGAGCGACTCGCCGAGGCATCCGTCGTCGCAGCTCAGCCCGACTTGCTGCCCATGATGAACGCCGCGCGGATCTGCTCGAGCACGAGCTCGGGGTGCTCGTTGCCGATGAAGTGGCCGCTGTCGGTCTGCGTGACGTGCGCGGCGCCGAGCGAGTCCGCGAGGCGCGTCTGCGCCTCGACCCATGCGGGCCAGTACGTGTTCGCGTCGCCGATGCCGAGGTAGTCGAACGGCCGGTCGGCGGTGAGCACGGCCACGGGCATCGACGGGAGCGGCGGCGCGGCCGCGAGGGCCGCGATGCTGGCGGGGTAATCGGGTGCCTCACCGCCCGGGTTCGCCTCGCCGGCCTTCGCGATGTCGGCCATCCACTGGTCCCACACCTCGGGCGGCAGGGTCTCCTGCAGGTACTGCGATCCCGGGTCGACGAGAACGAGTCCGATCACGTCGTCGGGGTGCTCGCGCGCGAACGTCGCGGCGATCATGCCGCCCCACGAGTGCCCGACGACGAGGTAGGGCCCCTCGACCTCGGCCGCGGCCAGCATCACCGCCAGGTCGGATGCCGCGTCCTGCGACGTCGTCGGCTGCGGCACCTCCGTCGACCGGCTCGGCTGGCCCTCCATCTGCTCGGTGCCAGGTCGGTCGTACGCGCATACGCGCGTGGACGCGGCCGCCTGCGGGTACACCGCGTCGTCGGAGGGCACCGCCGGGTCGGTCGTGCTCGTCGGGTCGCCGACGTACTCCCAGTCGTCGGCCGCGACGCCGGCCCCCGAGACGAGCACCACCGTGGGCGAGCCGCTGCCGCTGCACTTCAGGTACAGCTCGCGTCCGTCGCCGAGGTCGACGAGGCCTGAACGGTCGCCGTCGCCCGGCACGAAGGCGTCGGATGCCGCGGCCGACGTCTCCGGCGCGGCGGGGCTGCCCGTTCCGCCGCCGGCGACCGTGCCGACGCCGCAGCCCGCGAGAAGGGCGAGCACGCCGACGGCGCATCCCGCCGCGAGGACGGGACGCGTCGCCTGGGTCACGGCGTCACCCCTGGAGGACGATCGAGTGGTTGATGCTCGTGGTCGGCACCACGAGCATGCGCAGGCCGAGGAGCCGGCTGTCGGTGCTGCCGGTGCGCCAGCACCAGTCGAACGCCCGGCTCGGCAGCTGCGTCATGAACGGACCGGCCCACACTTGACCGCCGTCGTTCTCGGCGTACCAGAAGTACTTCGCGCCGTTCGAGGCGCCGCCGCGCACCGTGGCGCGCCCGCCCGGTGCGATGGCCCACCATCCCTTCTTCGCCCAGTTGTCGCCCTCGCAGCCGGGCGAGTGGTAGGCGAGGGCGACGTACATGGTCGTCGCCGAGCCGTTGTGCACGTAGATGGCCATGTCACTGCTCCTCGACGTCGCGCGGATTCGGTGGGCCGTCGGCGCCCGACGCCTCGGCGTCGGCGTACGCCATCACGCCGGGGCGATGCGCCTCGGCGGTCGACTCGGCGCCCAGTCCGGGCCGCACGGTCGTCGGACTCTCCTCGTCCGACTCGGGAAGCGGGGCGAGGGCGGCGGCTTCGTCGGCACTGAGCGTGCGGACGAGCTCGGATGGATCCTGCATGCGAGACCTCGATTCGTCGGATGCGGCCGGCCCGGCATCCGCGACGCCACCGTCGCGCGCGCCCGACCGTCGCCGCCTCGGCACGGTCGACGGAGCGCAGCGTCCCGGATCGCATCCCAACGGCCGCGGTCGATGATTCCCCCGATGCACCCGACCAGGCGCAGCCCCCCGACACGCCGGAATATAGTCCCGGCCTGCAGGGGCGGCAAGGTTCGTCGGACGATCGCGTCGTCGCGGCATCCTTCGCACCCTTGCGAAGCGGAGGATGTTCTCGGTATGGATGGAGGTGCGCCCGACACCATCGACCTCGACGAAGAGGGGCTGCACATGCCATCGACCACCTCTGTGACGGCTCACCAGGCTGCAGCGCTCGACGCGCTGCGTTCCTCGGACGACGATCCCGACCGGTCGCTCCTGCTGCAGGGCGGCTGGGTCGTCGACCTGGTCGACGTCGCGCCGCGGCGGGCCGACGTCCTCATCCGCGGCGGGGTCATCGAGGCGATCGCGCCGGGTATCGCCGAGCGCGTCGGACCCGAGGTGATCGTCGTCGACGTCGCCGACGCCATCGTCATGCCGGGCCTCGTCGACAGCCATCAGCACGCATGGGAGGGCGCGCTCCGCGGCGTCGCGCCGACCGTCGCGTTCGGCGGGTACTGGGGGCTCACGCACGGCGGGACAGCCGAGCACTTCACGCCCGACGACATGGCCGTCGGCGAGCTCACGTCGGTCGCGCAGGCGATCAACGCCGGCACGACGACGTTCATCGACAACAGCCACAACCACCGCACCGAGGCGCACGCGGATGCCACGATCGAGGCGTTGCGCTCGACCGGGATCCGCGCCGTGTTCGCCGCCGGGCCGCCCGGCGACGGCCCCCACGACGACCTGTTCCCCGACGAGCTGCTGCGGTTGCGCGACCGGTGGTTCGCGAGCGACGACGGGCTCGTGCGCCTCCGGGCGTTCGACCTCTACCCGAGTCCCGACAGCCTCCGCTGGGCGACCGATCACGGCCTCGGGGTCGCCGCAGAGCTCGGACCGTGGGCGCCCGCGGCCGGCGAGCTGGCGGCATCCGGCGTGCTCGGACCGGGCCAGGCGTTCAACCACTGCGCCGGACTCACGCCTGACACGTGGCGGGCGCTCGCCGACAGCGGCGCAGCCGTGAACCTCGTGGTGCGCTCGGACGCGCAGTACGGGATCGGCGGGCTGTCGCCGGTGCTCGAGGCGCAGGCCGCCGGCCTCCGGTTCGGGATCAGCAGTGACAACGAGACCGCCTACGGGCACGACCTGTTCACCGAGATGCGCGTGCTGCTCACCGTGCAGCGCGGGCTCGCGTTCCGCAGGCTCGGCACCGACGAGGACATGCCGGCCCCGTTCGAGCCATGGGACGTGCTGCGTGCGGCGACCGTCGGGGGCGCGGTGAACGCCGGACTCGAGGATCGGATCGGCACCCTCGAGCCGGGCAAGCGCGCCGACGTCGTGGTGCTCTCGCTGCGTGGCGTGCACCTTCACCCGTGGGGCTCGGCCGTCGGCACCATCGTGAACTTCGCGACGCCCGCCGACGTCGACGCGGTGTTCGTCGACGGTCGGCCGCTGAAGTGGGGCGGCGAGCTCGTCGGCGTCGACTACGAGGCGCTCGCGCGACGCGCGGAGACGTCGCGGGCGCGGCTGCTCGAGGCGGCCGGGTTCTCGATGGAGGATGCGCGGGCGGGCGGCATCACGCCGCCGATCCCGCCGGGGTTCTGAGCCGGTTCGTCGTAGACGAACGCGGGGTCGCGCTCGGGTCGTACCGTGCGGAACCCGACGAGCTTGTGGCTGCCGTCGCAGAACGGCCGGATCGCCGACGCGCCGCACCGGCAGAGCGCGACGGTGCGGCGATGCGGGTCGACGTGGTTGCCCTGCTCGTCGAGGATCTCGACGTCGCCGCGCACGATGAGCGGGCCGTTCGGGCACGCGACGACCGACGGGCTCTGCGGCCGGGTCACGGCAGCGCCTTCCGCAGCGCGGAGCCGCCAGCCTCGAACGCGCGGCGCACCTCGCCGCACAGCCGGCCGTCGACGGTGAGGCACGCGCAGGCCCCGAACAGGATGTCGTCGGCGAGCCCGGGCTCGTCGGCCACGAGGCCGCCGGCCAGGTCGTGCGCGGCAAGCTGCTCGTGCACCGCGTCGGCCTCGACGTGCTCGTCGAAGTAGTCGGCGGCGTCGTCGCCGAGTCCGAGTCGCCGGAAGCCGTTCGCGTACGCCCGGCACGGGATCGAGCTGGTCATCTCGAAGGCGGCGAGGTGGCCGACGATCGCCCCGCGGAGCCGACGCTGCAGGCCGAGCATCGACATCAGGTTCATCGACGCGTACACGAGCGCCGGCACGTGGTCGGCGTAGGCGCCGTACCGGTCGTCGAGCCCCATGACCCGCATGGTCTTGGCGAAGATCTCAGCGTGCAGCCGCTCGGGCCGGCCGCCGCCGTACTCGTCGGCCTGGATCTCGACGAGCGCAGACTTCGCCCGGCCGTGCAGCCGCGGGATGGCCCAGCTGTGCGGGTCCGCCTCCTTGAGAGTGTAGATCGAGCGGTGCACGAGCACTTCGCGCACCTGGTCGACGGTCGCATCGCGCTCGACCCATGCCGAGAGTCCCGGCCCGTCGTCGGCGGCCTCGACGAGCGCGAACAGCGCCTCGGGGATGTCGCGCGTGGCGTGCGGCTGCGGGATGCGCCCCCGCAGCTCGGCCTCGTAGGCGCGCTCGAGCTCACCGCGGAAGGCGAGCAGCTCGGGCTCCCACTCGAGGCGGTCGTCGACGGCCTCGAGGCCGCCGTAGTGCAGTTCGTAGAGCACGAAGAGGGCGAGCTGCACGTCGTCGTCGTCGAGGAGGCTCGGGGACCGGCGGGTCGCAGCGGTCGCCACGTCGGGTTCCAGGCGGATGCCGTCGCCGGCGCGCAACCGCCCGATGACGAGCTCGCTCACCTCGCCCCGCGGCTCGGGCAGGCGCATGGGCCATCGGTCGTCCGTGCGGGTGGAGACCGGTGCCGTCAGCGTCATGTGCGCCCCCTTGCTGGCTCTCCGGCCCACGCTACGGCTGGGGCGAGTCGCGGGCACGGGGGTTGACCGCCCGGAGGGCCCGGTGTAACCGCGCCGGGTGCGTGCGGAGGCGACGTCGTCGAGGTCGATGCTGGCCGCCTCCGCGAGCCGCGTCACCGCCGCACGCCACGGGCCACCGCACGGGCCACGGCGACGAGGCCGACGCCGGCGAGCACCCACGGGCCGGCGACGAGGATGGGGTCCATCCACTGGTGCCGGACGTCGGCGCGGCGGGAGCCGAATCGCGATGAGATGCCGTGCCGCCGACGCTCGCTCAGCACGCCGGTCTCGGTGACGGGGTTGTCGGGCCGGAGGGTCGCGAACGAGCGCAGATGGCTCTCGACCGCGTCCACGCGATCGCCGAGGATCAGCAGCAGCCAGTGCGCGGCCCGACCCTCGCTGTATCGCGCGTAGGCGAAGCGGCGGATGCCGCCGGAGAGGCCCTTCAACGGCTGGGCGGTTCCGAACACGGGCGGCAGCTGTTCGTGCTCGATCGACCGCTCCCGTGCCGACGGCTCGGGCTGGCGCTCCGGGAACTCCCAGTGCGCACCGGTGCCGCCCGGTTCACGGCGTTCGCGGGGGACGGCCGGGCGGTCGGCGGGGTCGAGGTCGACGCCCCAGCCGGGGATCCGGCGGCGCAGCTCCTCGACATCGGTTCGTTGCTCATGCGGAGCTGACGTGTACGGCATGGGATTCCCTCCTTCAGGCGGCGCTCGGCAGGATCACCGGCTTGATGCAGCCGTCGAGCTTCGCGGAGAACATGTGGTAGCCCTCGGCGATGTGCTCGAGGGGGATGCGGTGCGTGATGATGTCGCTCGGCTTCAGGTAGCCGTTGCGGATGTGCTCGAAGAGGCGCGGCCACTGCCGCTTGACCGGAGCCTGGTTCATCCGCAGGGTGAGCCCCTTGTTCATGGCATCGCCGAACTTGACGGCGCTGAACATCGGTCCGTACGCGCCCATGACCGACACCGTGCCGCCCTTGCGCACGGAGTCGACCGCCCAGTTCAGCGCGATCGGGGAACCGCCCTGCAGCTTGAGCTTCGCCGCGGTGACGTGCTGCGTGAGGTTCCCGTCGGCCTCGGCCCCGACCGCGTCGATCGCGACGTCCGAGCCGAGCCCGTCGGTCGCGCGCTTGAGGTGCACCACGATGTCGTCGAGCTCCGCGAAGTTCACGGTCTCGGCGTGCGCGAACGTGCGCGCCTTCTCCAGCCGGTAGTCGAGATGGTCGACCACGATGACGCGGCCGGCTCCCATGAACCACGAGGATTTCGCGGCGAACAGGCCGACGGGCCCGGCGCCGAACACGACGACCGTGTCTCCCTCCCCGATGTCTCCGAGCTGGGCGCCGAAGTACCCGGTGGCCAGGGCGTCGGTGCAGAGCAACGCGTCCTCGGCGTCCATCCAGTCGGGGATGATCGACGGCCCGACGTCGGCGAAGGGGACGCGCACGAACTCCGACTGGCCCCCGTCGTACCCGCCGCACGTGTGCGAGTAGCCGTAGATGCCGCCCACGGCCGTCGCGTTCGGATTGACGTTGTGGCAGTTGGAGTACAGCCCTCGTTCGCAGAAGTAGCAGGAGCCGCAGAAGATGTTGAACGGCACCATGACCCGGTCGCCGGGCTGCAGGCGCTCGACGGATGCCCCGACCTCGACGACCTCGCCGATGAACTCGTGCCCGAAGGTGTGCCCCACCCGCGTGTCCGGCATCATGCCGTGGTACAGGTGCAGGTCGGAGCCGCAGATCGCGGCGAGCTCCACCCGCACGATGGCGTCGTTCGGGTGTTCGATCCGGGGCATCTCCTTCTCCTCGACCCGAACCTTGTAGGGCCCCCGGTAGACCATTGCCCGCATGTGCTGCTCCCTTGATCGCGGTCGTCACGCAGCCCAGGACACGCCACGAAACCATCCCCCTCGAAGCGGGTCAAGGGGATTGCCCGGTCGTACATCCTGCGCATGGTGCGGAGTGGCGGACACGCCGTTCGGGGCGGCCGCTCCCATCGACTGGTGAGCTCCTTCGCGCAGCGGATGTCAAGTCCCGTGCGAGGACACCAGCGAGGGCGGACGATGTGGTGAGCACCACCAGGGGGAGGACGACGATGTCAGGAACATCCGCCGCGAGGCCGGAGACTCCGGACCTCGATTTCGTGGCGCTGAGTGAGACGACCTGGCGCGTCTGCGACTGCAGCTGCGCAGACGACGACACCCGCCGGATCCTGGGCTACCTCCAGGTCGTCGACGGCGAGTACGAGATGCTGTGGATGCGCCCGCGGCCGGGGGTGAGCCGACGCTATCCGTCGCTCGAGTCCGCCGTCGACGCGATCTCGAGGCGATTGCGAACGCTCCCCGATCGCTGACGAACGATGATGGTGGCAACGGGCTACTTCGAGCTCTCCAGCAACTCCCGCAGCTGCCGGACCTCGACCATGAGCGCGTCGATGTGCGCCTTCGTGGCCGCGCGGTCCGCCTCGTTCGTGGCGCTCACCTTCTCGATGATCCACGAGGCGAGCGTGGCCGTCACCACGCCGATCAGCGCGATCCCGCCGATCATCACGCCGACCGCGACGAGCTGTCCGGCGGGCGTGATGGGGAAGTAGTCGCCGTAGCCGACCGTCGTCACGGTGACGAACGCCCACCAGACGCCTTCGCCCAGGGTCTGGATCGAGCCGTCCTGGCCAGGTAGTCGGCGAGGAACAGGCCCCAGGTGGTCCAGATGACCGTTTCCGCGAGCACTGCGTCGGGCCCGGTGAGGTTTCCGATCACCTGCCATGAGTAGGCGACGAGGAATGCGAGAGCCGCTGCCGCGAGCGGCCACTCGGTGAGCTTCTGCCAGCGCTTCTGGTCCATGCGGGTCACTCTAGGACGCGTGACCACGCGCCTGAGAGGACCAGTTCACGGGGGTGTCGCGTGCGAGCTCAGTGCGACTCACGGCTGACCGTCGAGCCTGATCCCCCGACGAGGAAGTCGAGGTCGGCGCCCCGGTCGGCCTGGAGCACGTGGTCGACGTAGAGGCGCTCCCAGCCGCGGCGCGGATTCGCGTAGCCGTCGATCGTCGCGTCGGTCGGCTGTCGGTTCGCGAGCTCCTCGGCCGGCACGTCGACGTCGAGCCGTCCGCCGCGGACGTCGAGCGAGATCCAGTCGCCGGTCTGCACGAGCGCGAGGGGTCCGCCGGCGGCGGCTTCGGGCGTGACATGCAGCACGACGGTCCCGTACGCGGTGCCCGACATGCGCCCGTCGCAGATGCGGACCATGTCGCGCACGCCCTGCTCGAGGAGCTTCTTCGGCAGCGGCATGTTCGCCACCTCGGGCATGCCGGGGTAGCCGCGCGGGCCGCACCCGCGGAGCACCATCACCGAGTCCGCGTCGATGTCGAGGTCGGGGTCGTCGATGCGGGCGTGGAAGTCCTCGACCGAGTCGAACACCACGGCCCGGCCGCGATGCCTCAGCAGGTGCGGGGATGCCGCGGCGGGCTTGATGATCGCCCCGCCGGGCGCGAGCGACCCGCGCAGCACCGCGATTCCGGCGGCGGGGAGCAGCGGAGTCTCGCGCGGCGTGATGACCTCGGGATCCCAGATCCGCGCGTCGTCGAGGTACTCGACGAACGGGCGGCCGGTGATCGTGAGCGCATCGCGGTCGAGCAGGTCGCGCACCTCGCGCATGACGGCGAGGAACCCGCCGGCCCGGTACAGGTCGTCCATCAGGTACCGCCCTGCGGGCTGCAGGTTCACGAGCAGCGGCACCTCCTCGCCGATCCGGTCGAAGTCGTCGATCGTCAGCTCGATCCCGAGCCGCCCGGCGATGGCGAGCAGGTGCACCACCGCGTTGGTCGACCCGCCGATCGCGGCCAGGGCCACGATCGCGTTGTGGAAGCTGCCAGCCGTCAGGAACGTCGACGGTCGCCGGTCCTCGGCGACGAGCTGCACCGCGAGCCGCCCGGTCTCGTGCGCCGCCTCGAGCAGCCGCGCATCGGGCGCGGGCGTCCCGGCCAGCCCGGGCAGCACCGTGCCGAGCGCCTCCGCGACGAGCGCCATCGTCGACGCCGTGCCCATGGTGTTGCAGTGCCCCTTCGAGCGGATCATCGACGACTCCGACCTGAGGAACATCGCCTCGCTCAGCGTGCCGGCGCGCACCTCCTCGCTGAGCCGCCACACGTCGGTGCCGCATCCGAGGGCCTCGTTGCGGAAGTGCCCGGTCAGCATCGGCCCGCCGGGCACGACCACGGCGGGCAGGTCGACGGATGCCGCGGCCATCAGCAGCGACGGGATCGTCTTGTCGCACCCGCCGAGCAGCACCACCCCGTCGATCGGGTTCGCGCGCAGCATCTCCTCGGTCGCCATCGCCGCCATGTTCCGCCAGAGCATCGCCGTCGGGCGGACCTGGGTCTCTCCGAGCGAGACCACCGGGAGTTCGAGCGGGATGCCACCGGCTTCGTAGATGCCGTTCTTGACCGACTGGGCGACCTCGGTCAGGTGCGCGTTGCACGGCGTGAGGTCGGATGCGGTGTTCGCGATCGCGATCTGCGGACGGCCGGTGAACGCGGAGTCGGGCACACCCCGACGCATCCACGCTCGATGGATGTACGCGTTCCGATCGTCGCCCGAGTACCAGGCGGAACTGCGGAGAACCCGGTCCATGATCTCCATCCTTCGGAATTCGGGGTCCGTCATGTGAGACTGCGGTGAGCATATGGCCCGAGAGGGGAGACGCGCGAGCATGTCGGCATCGGAGACCCCCGCATGAGCGCCGACGGCCTGGTGCTCGCCACCGCTGAACCGGGCGTGCTCTCCGAGGGCCCGTTCTGGGATCCGGTCCGCCGCAGCATCCACTGGGTCGACATCCGGCGCGGCGAGGTGCTCACCGGCACGCTCGCCGAGGACGGGACGATCGACGTCGTCGACCGGGTCTCGCTGCCGGGCACCGTCGGCGCGATGGCCCCGTCTGCGACGGGGGAGTGGATCGTCGCGAACGGCGACGACCTCGTCGTGGTGCGAGACGGCCGGGTCGTCCGCACCATCCCCGTCCTCGGCACCGACGAAGCCCGTCGGTTCAACGACGGCAAGCCGGATGCCGCGGGCCGCTACCTCGTGGGCACGCTCTCCGAAGGCGGGCCCTCCGAGCGCGAGGAGCTGCTCGTCGTCGAGCGCGACGGCTCCCGGCGTGTACTCGACGCCGACCTCACGCTCGCGAACGGCCTCGGATGGTCCGCGGACGGCACCCGCCTCCACACGATCGACACGCTCCGACGACGCGTGTACACCCGCGACTACGACGTGGAGACCGGACGGACCGGACCGCGCGAGGTGCTCCTCGAACTCGACGCGGGCTTCCCCGACGGCATGTGCGTCGACGCCGAGGACCACCTGTGGATCGCCTTCTGGGGCCTCGGACAGGTGCGCCGCTACACCGCCGGCGGCGAGCTCGTGCGGATGATCGAGGTGCCCGCCCCGCACACGTCGAGCGTCGCCTTCGCAGGGCCGGCGCTCGACACGCTCGTCATCACCACCGCCGCCGACGAACTGACACCCGAGCAGCTCGAGCAGTACCCGTACTCCGGATGCCTCTTCACGATCGTCCCCGGCGTCACCGGGCTTCCCCAGCCGCTGTGGGCCGGCTTCGTCGGTGCGGGCGATGGGGAGCGAGCATGAGGGCGCTCGTGATCACCGGCCCGGGGCACGCCGAGGTGCAGGACGTCCCGCCGCCCGACGCGGTGCCAGGTGAGGTCGTGGTGGACGTGGGCCGCGCCGGCATCTGCGGAACCGACGTCGAGTTCTTCACCGGCGAGATGCAGTACCTCCACGACGGGCACGCGACGTACCCGATGCGCATCGGGCACGAGTGGATGGGCGTCGTGTCCGCGATCGGCGACGGGGTCGATCCGGCGTGGCTCGGGCGTCGTGTCACCGGCGACACCATGCTCGGCTGCGGGGTGTGCCGCCGCTGCCGCACTGGATTCCAGCACGTCTGCGTCGATCGGTCGGAGATCGGCATCCGTCGCGGCCGGCCGGGCGCCCTCGCCGAGCAGCTCGCCGTCCCCGCTCGTGCCCTGCACGCGCTGCCCGACACCGTCGACGACGCGGCCGGCGCGCTCGTCGAGCCCGCCGGCAACGCCTTCCGCGCCGTGCAGGCCGCCGCCCTGGAGCCGGGCGATCGCGTGCTCGTCACGGGCGCGGGCACGATCGGACTGCTCTGCGCGATGTTCGCGCGGGCCGGCGGCGCCGACGTCCACCTCCTCGGCCGCAGTCCGCGATCGCTCGACTTCGCGCGCTCGCTCGGCTTCGAGCACGTGTGGACCGACGATGCCCTCCCGGAACTGCCGTGGGACGCCGTCATCGACGCCTCCACCGCTCCCGAGCTTCCAGCGAAGGCCGTCGAGCTCGTCGAACCGGGCAAGCGCGTCGTCTACATCGGACTCTCGGGCTCACCGAGCCTGCTCGACACCCGCATGCTCGTGCTCGGCGACGTCACGGCGGTCGGCATCCTGAGCGCGTCACCTTGCCTCGAGGGCACCATCCGCGCTTTCGCGCACGACCAGGTCGACCCGAGGCCGCTCGTCGCCGCAACCGTGGCGCTCGACGACCTGCCCGCGGTCCTAGCGGGTGAGCGCCCCGCAGGCTCGGGGCCGGGGCCGAAATTCCACGTCGCGATCTGACCGCCGTCGTCTCGATCGCGCTCGCCTAGCGTGCCGCTCGGAAGTTTTCAAGACCGTTGCCACCCGCGCGTCACGGCGGTGTGATCGAGGAGTGAAGATCATCGTGTACGCCGGGGACGAGTTGCTGACCGGAGACGAGATCGCCGAGGCGCTGCTCGAGTACGGCCAGGCACTCGCCCAGAACGGCACCGCCTCGAAGGTGGAGATCCCGACGCTCGAGGCGGACGGCTCGCGTTCGACGACGACGGTGCTGGTCGGCCCGGCCAGCCAGATCGTTGCGAAGAGCGCCGACACCAATGCCGAGGAGTTGCGGGACCCGAGCGTGGTCGCCGACCTCAAGGCTCGCACTCGTGCGTTGCGGCCGGACCCCTCGGCCCCGCCGATGCTGTCGGGCGGAGACGTCCCGGACTGGGTCGAGGACCTCTGAGACAGGGCGAGCGGATGCCGCGACGGCGCCTCGTGAAGGGGGCGCGGGCCGCGGCATCCGCTCGTGGATCGGCGGCGTCACCGCCGATCAGCCGGTTCGAGGACTACGCGATGACGCGGATGTTCTCGGCCTGCAGGCCCTTGGGGCCGCGGGCGGTGTCGAACTCGACCTTCTGGTTCTCGTCGAGCGAGCGGAATCCGCCCGTCGTGATGGCGCTGAAGTGCGCGAAGACGTCGGCGCTGCCGTCGTCGGGGGCGATGAAGCCGAAGCCCTTGTCGGCGTTGAACCACTTGACGGTTCCGGTTGCCATGTTTCTTTCCTTCTGTAGAGCCGAGCCGCCGAAGCGGCTGCGACGTGCACGACGCTGGTCGTGCGTTGCTCCGCCGACGACGTCCGTCGACGGAAGTGGGGGGATGCGCGTGGCGCGCATGATGGGTCGAGCCCGGCCGACGATGGCGCAGTGGAACGATTCGTGGGCGGCGAGTCCGACGCGGGAGCGGGCGGAGTCGCTGCGGGCGAGGTCCGCGGATCCGGTTCGGGGCTTCGTCGCCCGAACCGCACCGAGGAATTCGGTGAAGGAGATGTGTACACGTCCCAGCTGAGTCTTGTCGACTTCCCAGCCGGGTCACGCGGGCGATCGTCCGCTGCAGATCCTCGAACCCTACGGGCTGCAGATGGGAAGGGTCTGTGAGCGGCGTGCGTCAGAACGTGAGCAGCACCTTCGTGGCGCGTCGCTCGTCCATCGCGCGGTAGCCCTCGGCGGCCTGCTCGATCGGCAGGGTCAGGTCGAAGACCGTTCCCGGGTCGATCAGGTCGCGCATGATGAGGTCGACCAGGTCGGGCAGGAACCGGCGCACGGGCGCGGGCCCGCCGTGCAGGTGCACGCCGGAGAAGAACAGCTCGAGTCCGGGGAGCTCGACGTCGTGCGAGACGCCGACGTAGCCGACGTGGCCGCCCGGGCGGGTGGAGCGGATCGCCTGCATCATGGACTCCTGCGTGCCGACGGCCTCGATGACCGAGTGCGCACCGAGCCCGCCGGTGAGCTCCTTCACCTTGACCATGCCGGCGTCGCCGCGCTCCTCGATGATGTCGGTCGCGCCGAAGCTGCGCGCGAGCGCCTGGCGGTCGGCATGCCGGCTGAACGCGATGATGCGCTCGGCCCCGAGCTCGCGCGCGGCGAGGATGCCGAGCAGCCCCACCGCGCCGTCGCCGACGACCGCGACGGTCTTGCCAGGTCCCGCCTCGGCGGCGACGGCAGCGAACCAGCCGGTGCCGAGCACATCGGATGCCGCGAGGAGGCTCCGCTCCTGCGCCGGGGTGGGTCGGGTCGCCGTCGCGACGAGCGTGCCGTCGGCGAGCGGGACCCGGAGGAACTCGGCCTGCGTGCCGAGCGCGCCCATCGGCACGGCGTGGACGCAGCGGGACTGGTAGCCCGCCCGGCAGATCTCGCACGTGTTGTCCGACGCGAAGAACGATCCGACGACGAAGTCGCCGACCTTCACATTCCGCACGTCGGCGCCGATCTCCTCGACGACCCCGACGTACTCGTGGCCCATCGGGGCCGGCCAGCCGTAGTCGTCCTGGCCGCGGTACGGCCAGAGGTCGGATCCGCAGATGCAGGCCGAGGTGACGCGGATGATCGCGTCGGTCGGCGCCTCGATGGTGGGGGTCTCGCGGTCCTCGACGCGGACGTCGCCGGGGCCGTACATGATGACACCGCGCATTGGGGGGTGCTCCTTCTCTCAGGGTGGGGTCAGTGCTCGTCGGCCGTCGCGAACGCGTCGGCCGGAGCGGGGTGGGGTCGGGTGATCTTCGAGGTCCGGGTCGCGAGCAGTGCGACGGATGCCGCCGCGAGGGCGATCCCGGCGACGGTGACGATGCCGAGGGGCAGCATGGTCCCGGCGCCGGCGATGCCCACCAACGGCGCGGCGGCGCCGCCGAACCCGAAGCGCGCCATCCCGAGCAGCGAGGATGCCGTGCCCGCCATCTGCGGATACCCGGCGAGCGCGATCGTGGTCGTCGGCGGCGTCGTCACCGCGACCCCGCTGACCAGGACGAGCAGCGACACGATCACGACGCCGACCGGCAGGGCCGCGACGGCGGCCGCGAGCAGCCCGAGCGCGCCCAGCGCGCACATCGCGAGCCCGGCGACGAGCGTGCCGTGGAGGCTCCAGCGGTCGGCGCTGCGCGCGGCGAGCCATCCGAAGACCATGAAGCCGGCCGAGTTCAGCCCGAACGCGAGCGCGTACTGCTGGGGCGAGAGCCCGTAGATGCCCTGGAGCACGTACGTCGCGCCGGCGAGGTACGCGAACAGCGCGGCGCTCACGAAGCCGCTCACCAGTACCGCCCCGACGAAGCGGCGATCGCGCAGCAGGGTGCCGTAGCCCTGGGCGGAGTGCGCGAACCCGCCGGTGACGCGGCGATCCCGCGGCAGGGTCTCGGAGAAGGCGAAGCACACCGCGAGCAGGATCGCGACGCCGATCGCCGTGAGGAACAGGAACAGGCCGCGCCAGTCGGTGACGGTCGCGAGCAGCCCGCCCGCGAGCGGACCGACGATCGCGGCGAGGCCGCTGAGCACCGTGAGACGGCCGAAGTAGCGGATGAGGGCGCCGCCGGAGTACAGGTCGCGGCCGGCGGCCTGCGCGATGACGAGTCCGACGCCGCCGGCGATGCCCTGCAGCAGGCGGGCGCCGATGAGCAGTTCGACGCTGGGTGCGATCGCGCACCACGCCGACATGACGACGTAGGCGATGACCCCGACGAGCAGGGGACCGCGCCGGCCGAACCGGTCGGAGAGCGGGCCGGCGATCAGCTGGCCGAGGGCGAGCCCCAGAAGGCACGCCGTCACCGTCAGCTGCGCCATCGACGTGGCGGCGCCCAGCTCGAGCGTGAGCGCCGGCAGCAGCGGCAGGTACAGGTCCATCGAGATGGGGCCGAACACGGTGAGCAGGAGCAGCACGGCCGGCAGCAGCCGGCCGGCGGACGTCGGCGGGTTCGGAGCGGGGGCAGTGGTGGGCACGACATCAAGTGCACGCGATCGCCACCGATCGAGGGAGTCCCTGACGAACCGTGTACTGGCAGGGCACCCCTCGTGCGCGGCATCCGACCTACCCTGTGAGCATGGACAACCGAGCCGAGGTGCGAGAGTTCCTCATGTCGCGCCGGGCGAAGCTCACGCCCGACCAGGCGGGCCTTCCGGCCGGACCGAACCGCCGCGTGGCGGGCCTGCGGCGCACCGAGGTCGCCGTCCTCGCGGGCGTGAGCGTGGAGTACTACGCGAAGCTCGAGCGCGGCGGGATCGCCGGGGCATCCGCGTCGGTGCTCGACGCCATCGCCGACGCGCTGCAGCTCGACGACACGGAGCGCGCGCACCTGTTCGACCTCGCGCGCGCCGCCGACGGCATCCCCGCGTCGGGGCGTCCCCGTCGGCGGACGACGCGGCAGGCGCCCTCGCGGCCGAGCCTGCAGTGGACCCTCGAGTCCATCACGGGCGGAATCGCGTTCGTCCGCAATCAGTACTCGGACCTCCTCGCGACGAACGCCCTGGGCCGCGCCTTCTACTCGCCGCTCATCGGCGACGGCGGGCGCACGCCGAACCTCGCGCGCTTCCAGTTCCTCGACCCGGCGTCGCGCGACTTCTACCCCGACTGGGACCTGTTCGCCGAGATGTGCGTCGCGATCATGCGCGCGGATGCCGGGCGCAATCCGCACGACCGCACGATGCAGGATCTCGTGGGGGAGCTCTCGACCCGCAGCGAGACCTTCCGCAGGCTCTGGGCCGCGCACGACGTGCGCACACACGGCGCGGGCACGAAGCGCTTCACGCACCCGGTGGTCGGCGAGCTCACGCTCGCCTACGAGGAGTTCACGCTCACGGCCGAGCCGGGACTCGTCATGCTCGTCTACACGGCCGAGCCCGGCTCGCCCTCGGCGGAGCGGCTCCAGCTCCTCGCGTCGTGGGCGGCGACGCAGCACGCCACGGCCTAGACCTCGGGGATGGCCCGACCGTGCGACTCGAGCCTGATAGCCGCCGGCTCGGGTCCGCCGCGGACGCCGGTGTCGAGGGCGTCGATCGCCGCGAGCTCGCGGGGCGACAGCTCGAAGCCGAGCACGTCGAAGTTCTCGGCGATCCGACGCGGGTTCGTCGACTTCGGGATCGCCGAACGGCCTTGCTGCAGGTGCCAGCGCAGCATCACCTGCGCGGCCGTCCGGTCATGCGCGTCGGCGATGTCGAGCAGCACCGGATCGGCGAGCGTGCTGCGCCGGTCGTCCCCGTAGCCGGGATAGAACGTGATGCCGCCGATGGGCGACCAGGCCTGGCTGAGGATTCCATGCTCGGCGTCGAGCGCAAGCAGTTCCCGTTGCTGGAAGTACGGGTGGACCTCGACCTGGTTGACGGCGGGAACGATCTCCGTCGCCTCGAGCAGCCGAGCCAGGTGCTCGGGCATGAAGTTGCTGACGCCGATCGCGCGCACCCGGCCCTCGGCCTGGAGCCGCTCGAGCGCCCGATATGCATCGAGGGTGCGGTCGAAGGCGGTCGGCAGCGGCTGGTGCAGGATGAACAAGTCCAGGCGGTCGACCCCGAGCTTGCCCGCGGACTTGTCGAAGGCATGGGGCGTCTCGTCGAAGCCGTAGTCGCTGATCCAGACCTTCGTCTCGAGGAACACGTCGTCGCGCGCGAGGCCCGATTCGCGGAGTGCGAGGCCGACCTCGCGCTCGTTGCCGTACGCGGCCGCCGTGTCGATGTGCCGAAATCCGACCTCCAGCGCGGTGCTCACGGCGGCGCGGGTCTCGTCGGGCGGGGTCTGGAAGACGCCGAAGCCGAGGGCGGGCAGGGTGACGCCGTTGTTCAGGGTGAAGGTCGGGATCGCCATGGCGGCCACGCTAAGCGCCCGGTCGATGAGGAGGGAGGCCGTGCTGGTACCTGTCACGCCAGGGACTCCCGCGCGCACGCTGGAAGGCGTGGGATGGAGGTGGTCGCGCGGACCGCGCACCACCCCGGAAGGAACACCATGCACACGAGAACACTTGGCCAGGGCCTCGAGGTGTCGGCCATCGGGCTGGGCGCCATGGGCATGTCCATGAGCTACGGGCCGAACCCCGGGGACCGCGACGACATGATCGGCGTGCTCCGCTACGCCGTCGAGCACGGCGTGACGTTCATCGACACCGCCGAGGTCTACGGGCCCTACGTGAACGAGGAGCTCGTCGGCGAGGCGATCGCGCCGATCCGCGACCAGGTGGTGGTCGCGACGAAGTTCGGCTGGAACATCGCCGACGGTCGCATGCAGGGCCTCGACTCGCGTCCCGAGCAGATCCGGCGGGTCGCCGAGGCCTCCCTCCGGCGCCTCGGGGTCGACCGGATCGACCTGTTCTACCAGCACCGCGTCGACCCCGACGTGCCCGTCAAGGACGTCGCCGGCGCGGTCGGCGAACTCGTCGCCGAGGGCAAGGTCGCGCACTTCGGGCTCTCCGAGGCGGGTGCGGCGACGATCCGTCGTGCGCACGCGGTCTTCCCGGTCACCGCCGTGCAGAGCGAGTACTCGCTCTGGACCCGCGATCCCGAATTCGAGGTGCTGCCCGCGTGCGCCGAGCTCGGCATCGGGTTCGTGCCGTTCAGCCCGCTCGGCAAGGGCTTCTTCACCGGCTCGGTCTCGGCAGACGCGACCTTCGCGCCCGACGAGATCCGTGCGCGGGTGCCCCGCTTCGAGGCCGAGAACCTCGCCGCCAACCAGGTGCTGATCGACCAGGTCCGCGCGCTCGCCGACCAGCGCGGTGCGACGCCGGCGCAGGTCGCGCTCGCCTGGCTGCTCGCGCAGCGGCCGTTCATTGTGCCGATTCCCGGCACCCGGCGCCGCGAGCGCGTCGACGAGAACGCTGCAGCGACCGCCGTCGCGCTCTCGGCCGACGACGTCGCCGACCTGAACGCGCTCGTCGAGCGGGTCGGCGTCGCCGGCAACCGCTACGACGCGTCGGGCATGCAGATGGTCGGCCGCTGACGGATGCCGCGGCATCCGCGCACCGATGACGACGTGGCATCCGCCCGCCTGAGACGAAGGAGCAGCCCATGAGCACGCAACGGCAGCCGAAGCGGCCGACCGTGAAGGGACCCGAGGACTGGTTCACCGGCGACGTGTACTTCAACGCCTACTACGCGGGTGAGGAGCCATCGCGAGCGCGCCTCAACCTCGTGCGCTTCACGCCCGGCGCCCACACGGCCTGGCATCGACACGCGGTCGGGCAGATGCTGCACGTGACCGAGGGCCGCGGGTACGTGCAGTCGCGCGGTGAGGAGCTGATCGAGCTGCGCCCCGGCGACACCGTCTACACGCCGCCGGGGGAGTGGCACTGGCACGGTGCGACCGCCGACAGCTTCATGTGCCACCTGGCGCTGTGGGAGGCGCCCGGTGCCGGAGCGGACGAGCCCGAGACGGTGTGGGGTGACAAGCTGCGCGCCGACGAGTACCCGTCGGCGTGAGTCGCTGCGCCGGTTCCGGCGGGGACGCCTAGGGCTTCCTCACCGGCGCCGTCGTGCGCACGGCCTCGTCGGCCGCAGCGAACTCCGCCTCGTGCGTCGCGGCCCACGACGCGAGCAGCTTGATCGCATCCGCCGACGGCGAACCGACGGGCGCGGTGTAGACGTTGAGCACGAGCCCGGGCTCGCTCGGCAGGTCCATCGACTCGTAGTCCAGGTCGAGGTCGCCGACCACCGGGTGGTGCAGGCGCTTCCGCCCGCTGCGGTGGAACTTCACGTCGCGCGACGCCCACCGCTCCCGGAACAGCTCGCTCTGCGTCGACAGCTCGCCCACGAGCCGGATGAGCTCGGGATCGTGCGGGTTGCGGCCGGCCTCCATGCGGAGCATCGCGGCGGCGTCGTGGGTGACCTGGTCGTAGTCGCGCCAGAACTCCTTCGCCGCGGGGTTCAGGTACGCGAACCGGGTCGTGTTGACGGGCCGTCGGGGATCGTCGAACACCGGGGAGTAGAGGGCGCGGGCCAGCCGGTTCGCGGCGAGGATGTCGTGCCGTCCGTTCCGCACCCACGCCGGGGCATCCGCGAACGCATCGAGGACCTGCAGCACGGCCGGCCGCACCGATGGCTTCAGCTTCGGGCCGCGCGTGAGGCCCGGCCCCGAGGCGCGCGCGAGGTCGTGGAGGTACTGCCGCTCGGCGTCGTCGAGCTGCAGGGTCGTCGCGAGCGCGTCGAGCACGCTGTCGGATGCCCCGCCGAGATTGCCGCGCTCGAGCCGCACGTAGTAGTCGACCGAGACGCCGGCGAGCATCGCCACCTCCTCGCGGCGCAGTCCCTTCACTCGGCGGTTGCCGCCGTATGCGGGGAGCCCGGCCTGCTCGGGGGTCAGCCGGGCGCGGCGGGAGCTAAGGAACTCCCGGACCTCGGCGGGGACATCAGCCATGCCATCAACGGTAGGCCGGAGCGGTCGCGTCTGGGAGGGCCTGGCGGGACCTGCTTCGCGTCGTCCCTCGTCCGCTCACTCCGGCGACAGCCGTGCGAGCTCCGCGCGGGCGAGCCCGACGATCTCCTCGTTGGTCTGCGCGTGCCCGAAGAGGCCCCAGCCGCCGGGCTGCGCCTCGGTCAGCAGCACCCACACCCGGTCCTCCGTGATCAGGCCTCCGGATGCCTCGACGACCAGGTCAGTGAGTCGGCGGACGACGGCGAGCTGCTGTTCGCGGTCGAGCGCGCCGTCGTTCGTGAGCACCTGGACGCGGACGCCGATCGACGAGCCCGCGGCATCCGAGATCGCCGCAGCCGGCAGCTCATGGACGAACGCGACCGTATTGTTGCGGAACAGCGGGATGTCAGGGACCCGCTCGACGTCCTTCACGATGCTGGCCGCGCTTCGGGCCACCTCGTGGGGATCGGCGAACGTGCCGGCGGGTGCGTGGAGGTCGATCATCGGCATGATGGCTCCCTTCAGATTATGACGCTCATCATAGAAGCTAGTATGACGGTCGTCCTAGTAGCCTGAGCAAGACGGGGAGGACGAATGGCCGGAGACACCCGAGCGAGGATGGTGCGCGCCACCCAGGTGCTCATGGCGAGCCACGGGTCGCACGGCACGTCGTTCACGGACGTCCTCGCGGCATCCGGGGCGCCTCGCGGTTCGCTCTACCACCACTTCCCGGGCGGCAAGGACGAGTTGGTGCGGTCGGCGGTCGAGGTCGCCGGCGCGAACGCCCTCGCGGCGCTCGAGGCGTCACGCGGGAGGCCGGCGCCCGACGTCGCCGCCGGCTTCATCGACGCGTGGCGGCGGCTGCTCGTTGCGACCGACTTCACGGTCGGATGCGCCGTCGCCGCGGTGACCGTGGACGCCGAGACCTCCGAGCTGGTCGAACGAGGCGGCGAGGTGTTCCGTCAGTGGACGGCCACCCTGTGCGAGCTGCTCACGGTCGGTGGGGTCCCGGAGGCACGTGCCGGAGCGCTGGCCGCCCTCCTCATCGCCGGATGCGAGGGCGCGGTCATCATGTCTCGCGCCGAACGGGACCTGGCGCCGTTCGAGCAGACGGCGACCGAGCTCCTGCGCCTCATCGCGACGGCGACGGCGGGCTGACCTGTCTACTGGAGCGGCATGGTTCGCTGCGGGCCGGGGTCGTGGCCCGGCGGTGCGTAGTGCACGGGGGCGGCCGCGACGACCGCGCTCGCGACGAGCAGGATCGCCGTCCCGGCAGCGCAGGCGCGCGTCATGACCGCGGCGGTCCTCGCTCGGAGCCGACGGCGCACCGCGGCGAGCAGGCCGAACCCCGCCAAGCCGCCCACGGTGTTCGCGATGACGTCGGACACGTCCGAGCTGCCGACGGCCAGCACGTACTGCGCGACCTCCAGAGCCACGCTGCTCGCCGCGAACACGACCGCGGCCCTCCACCGCGACCACGCCGGCGCGAGGAGGCCGACGTAGACGCCGAAGGGCACGAAGAGCAGGACGTTCGCCACGACCTCGAGGGGGCGGCTGGCACCCGTACCGGGCCCCGCCACGAACGGGACGAGCTTGATCACGCGCCTCGACTCCTCGCCGAGCCACGGGAGCTCGACCTTCCACAGCACGATCCACACGAGCAGCACGAGGTAGACGGCGAACATCACCACCAGGGCCGTTCTGCCACCGGTTCGCTCCCCGGTCACTGCTGCATCCTCGGATCCTGCGTGGGGTCGGCATACGTGGCTGGGCAGCCGTCGCCGATCGCCTCGGGGCGCAGCTCGACGTGCCAGGGCTCGTTGTCGTACGTGGTGCACAGCCCGAACGCGGAACCGTGCTCGGAGAGCCACGCGGTGGCGTCGTACGACCCGATGTCGACGGCGTCCCCGGCGACGTGGGCGGAGGTCTCGGCGGTGGCGACCCAGCGGGCGGCCTCGGCTTCCGAGCCGTACGTCGAGACCGCCTCCCGCAGCAGCTGGTCCTGGTACTCCGCCGAGCGCCAGCCGCTGTTGACGAAGAACTCCACGCCGTCGGCGGAGGCATCCGTCGCCGCTGCGCGCAGCGCCGACAGCAGCCCGGCGTCGAGGTTCGCGACGCCGGGGTACCGATCGTCGAAGACGGTCACGCCGTCGGGCAGGACGCCGTCGGCCTCGGTCACGGCGCCGTCGGCAGCGGATGCCGCGCGCCCCGGTTCGCCGTCAGGGACCTCGCCGCCACCGCCCTCGTCGGCGACCCGGCCGGGGGCCTCCCCGAACGAGCTCGCCGACGACACCGAAGACCAGGCGACGGATGCGCCGGTGATCGCGGCGGCGGCGACGGCGAGGCCGACCGCGAGGAACGCGATCGTCCTGCGCAACCGTCGTCGTGCAGTCAGGGTTCGATTCATGCCGCAAGTCAAGGCGGCGGCGCGTTGCAGGCCCGTATGCGATTTTCGATAGGCCGACGATATGCGCGGCCTTCTAGCATCGAGTGCATGCGCGTTCTGGTCGTCGAGGATGAGCCGTACATGGCCGAGGCCATCCGCGACGGCCTGCGGCTCGAGGCGATCGCCGCCGACATCGCCGGCGACGGTGATACGGCGCTGGAACTGCTGAGCATCAACGCCTACGACATCGCGGTGCTCGATCGTGACATCCCCGGCCCGTCGGGCGACGAGATCGCCGAGCACATCGTCGCGTCCGGCAGCGGCATGCCGATCCTCATGCTCACCGCCGCCGACCGGCTCGACGACAAGGCGTCGGGCTTCGAGCTCGGCGCCGACGACTACCTCACCAAGCCGTTCGAGCTGCGGGAGCTCGTGCTCCGGCTGCGGGCGCTCGACCGCCGTCGCGCCGTCAGCCGGCCGCCGGTACGGGAGCTCGCGGGGCTCCGCCTGGATCCGTTCCGTCGCGAGGTCTACCGCGACGGACGGTACGTCGCGCTGACGCGGAAGCAGTTCGCCGTGCTCGAGGTGCTCGTCGCCGCGGAGGGCGGTGTCGTGAGCGCCGAGGAGCTGCTCGAGCGCGCATGGGACGAGAACGCGGACCCGTTCACGAACGCCGTGCGCATCACCGTCTCCGCGCTGCGCAAGCGCCTCGGCGAGCCGTGGCTGATCGCCACGGTGCCCGGTGTCGGCTACCGCATCGACACCGGCCCCGAGTCGGACGGCGGGGCCGTCGGCGCGGAGACCGGAGGGGGCGCGCGTGGCTAGGGAGCCCGGACTCAGCGTCCGATTCAAGCTCACGCTGAGCTACGCCGGGTTCCTCATGGTCGCCGGTGCCCTGCTGCTCACGGTCGTGTGGCTGTTCCTCCTGCGGTACGTGCCGGCCGAGGCGATCAACACGATCGGGGGATTCGTCCCGGGCCGCGACGACCTCGTGCGCGCGTTCGTCCCGGCGGTGGCCTGGGCGATGCTCGCGCTCCTCGTGTTCGGGCTCCTCGGCGGGTGGATCCTCGCCGGGCGCATGCTCGCGCCCCTGGCGCGCATCACAACGGCGGCGCGCAGGGCGGCCACCGGTTCGCTCTCGCACCGGATCGAATTGGAGGGTCGCCAGGACGAGTTCCGCGAGCTGGCCGACAGCTTCGACGCCATGCTCGCGCGGCTCGAGGCGCAGGTCGCCGAGCAGCAGCGCTTCGCGGCCAACGCCTCGCACGAACTGCGGACGCCGCTCGCGATCACGCAGACCCTCCTCGACGTCGCGCAGCACGATCCGCGCCGCGAGCGGGATGAGCTCATCGAACGACTCCGCGTCGTCAACTCCCGGGCGATCGAGCTCACGGAGGCGCTGCTCCTGCTCAGCCGCACCGACCAGCGAGCCTTCACCCGGGCGCCCGTCGACCTGTCGCTCGTCGCGGAGGAGGCCGCCGAGACGCTCCTGCCGCTCGCCGAGAAGCACGGCGTCGCCATCGTGACGTCGGGCGAGGTCGCGACCACCGTCGGCTCGCACGCGCTCCTGCTGCAGCTGACGTCGAACCTCGTCCACAATGCGATCGTCCACAACCTCCCCGAGCACGGCACCGTGCAGCTGCACACCGCCGTCGGCCCCGAGTCCGTGACGCTCACCGTCGAGAACACGGGGGAGCAGCTCAGTCCGCAGCTGGTCTCGACGCTCACCGAGCCGTTCCAGCGCGGCACCGAGCGCATCCGCTCCGACCACGCCGGCGTCGGCCTCGGCCTGGCGATCGTCGCGAGCATCACCCGCGCGCACGACGGATCGATGCGCATCGTTCCCCGTGACGGCGGCGGACTCCGCGTCTCGGTGCAGCTGCCGGCCGCGGGCATCGCACCGAGCCGCGGGGTGGTCGCGCCCGCCGGTCCGCCGAGTGTCGCGTAGCGTCCGCGGAGCGGGTGCGTCGCCGGACCGGTGACCCGGACCGTGCGGTGTACCGTACGGGCATGAGCCTCACGCACCGGCTCGTACGGATGTCGGGTCGAGACCCCGCCGAACGGCATCGCGCCCCCACACCGCTCGAGCTGCTCTTCGACCTCACGTTCGTGGTGTCGTTCAGCGTCATGTCCAGCGAGACGGCGCACGCGCTCGAGGCGGGCCACTGGGCGCCCGGGATCGCCGCGTTCGTCCTGAGCGCCTTCGCCGTCGGCTGGGCATGGGTGAACTACTCGTGGCTCGCGTCCGCCTACGACAACGACGACCTCCTGTTCCGGCTCGCGACGCTCGTCGAGATGATCGGCGTGGTCGTGATCGCCCTCGGCCTGCCGCCGTTCTTCCGATCGATCGAGGAGGGACAGCACGTCGACAACTCGATCATGGTGGCCGGCTACGTGGTCATGCGGGTGGCGGCGATCATGCTCTGGCTTCGAGCCGCGAGGGATGATCCGGAGCACCGACGCGCGTGCCTGGCGTATGCCGGGGCGATCGCCGTCGCGCAGGTCGGATGGGTCGCGCTCATCTTCCTGTCGCTGCCGGTCTGGGGCACGTTCGTCGCGTTCGGCGTGCTGACGGCGGTGGAGCTGACCGGCCCGATCATCGCCGAGACGCGCTTCGGCGGCACCCCGTGGCATCCGCACCACCTGGCCGAGCGGTACTCGCTGCTCGTGATCATCACCCTCGGGGAGATCGTCTTCGGCACGGTGCTCGCGGTCTCCGCCGCCGTCGACCGGGTGGGGTGGTCCCCCGAGGCGGTGCTCATCGCCTTCAGCGGGACCGCACTCGCGTTCGGCATGTGGTGGCTGTACTTCACGGTGCCCGTCGGGCGCCTCCTGGCGCGACATCGCGGTCGCGCGTACGGATGGAGCTACGGCCACATCCTCGTGTTCGCGGCCGTGGCGGGCACGGGCGCCGGGCTCCACGTCGCTGCGACGTTCATCGCGGGCGAGGCGCATATCGACGCCGTGGCCGCGGTGCTCACCGTGGTCGTCCCGGTGCTCGTGTACGAGCTGATGCTGCTCGCCCTGTACGTGCTGCTCCTGCGGTCGACGGATCGGCTCCATCTCTGGGCCTTCGCAACGGCCGCACTGGTGCTCGCCGGTGCGGTCGTCGCCGTCGCATCCGGGGCGAGCATCGGCATCGGGCTCCTGCTCGCCGCCTGCTCCCCGGCGCTTGTCATCGTGCTCTACGAGACCGTGGGTTACCGGAACGAGGCGGCTGCACTCGAGCGGCAGGCGCCCGAGTGACCGGCGGCTGCCTGGGCTCGCGCCCTCAGCGCGTGGTCGCCGCCGCTCGAGCGCTGTTCGCGTCGAAGCGCTCCCGCGCGTCGGTGATGCGCGGGTAGTTCTCGATCGCCCACCCGGCCAGGGCCATGGACGGCTGGATGAGGGTGCGGCCGACGTCGGTCAGCTCGTACTCGACGCGCGGAGGCACCTCGGCGTGCACCGTGCGCGCGACGAGGCCGTCGCGCTCGAGCTGGCGCAGGGTGAGCGTCAGCATCCGCTGCGAGATGCCGGGGATGTGCCGTTGCAGCTCGGTGAACCGGAGCAGGCCGTCGTTGAGCGTGACGATCACGAGCAGCGACCACTTGTCGCCGATGCGGTCGAGCACCTCTCGCACCGCGCGGCCGTCGCCGTCACCGCGGCTCGCGCAGGCGCCCTCGTAGTCGCTGCGAGCGGGTTGGGGCTGCGATCCCAGGATCGTCATCGCATCCTCCGATGTTGCTCACGCACACGCATGTGCCTTCTGCACGCGGATGTGCCTTTTGCACGTCCTTCAATACTCACGCATCATGTGGTTGCACACAAACAGTAACCATTGAACCTGAGAGGGATCCCATGCTGATCGCGTTCTGGATCGTCAGCGGCCTCGTCGCACTCGCCTTCTTCGCCGCCGGCTTCATGAAGCTCGTCCGCCCGAAGGCTGCGCTCGCGGCATCCGGCATGGCCTGGACCGAGGACTTCACCGAGCCGACGCTGAAGGTCATCGGCGCAGCCGAGGTGCTCGGCGCCATCGGCATCGTGCTGCCCGCGCTCACCGGCATCGCGCCGATCCTGAGCCCGATCGCGGCATCCGCTCTCGCGCTCGTGATGGTGGGCGCCATCGTGGTGCATGTTCGCCGGAAGGAGAATCCCACGGTGAACGTGGTGCTGCTCGTGCTCGCCGCGACGAGCGCCGTGCTCGGGTTCGCGGCGCTGCTCGGCTGAGTCGGGTGCGCGGGACACTCCCGCAGCTGTGAAATCCCCCGGCACCGTGCCGTGTTCCGGTCTCGAGCCGACGCCCGAACAGCCTGATGACGGGGACTTTCGCCTCCCGATGCCACAGTACGGGCGTTTCCACAATGCCGACCTGACGGCTTCAGGTGCGCGGTTCGACTCTGCTAAGAAAGGAACACCCCTGCCCTGCCAGTGATTGGAACCCACCGATGAACGACAGCCGTAACGAGCAGTCCGACAACCAAGCGCGCAGCGACTACGAGGCGGTCGGCGGCGGCCAGGCGGTCGCTGCGGTCGTCGACCGGTTCTACGTCCTCATCCTCGACGACGACCGACTCCGCGGGTACTTCGACGGCGTCGAGATGGACCGACTCAAGCGACACCAGACGGCACTCGTCTCCCAGGTGATGGGCGGCCCGGTCGAGTACACCGGCCGTCAGCTGCGTACCGTCCACCAGGGCAAGGGCATCTCGACCGATGCCTTCACCGCCGTCGCGGGTCACCTCGTGACCGCACTCACCGAGGCCGGCGTCGAGCCCGCGATCATCGACCGCACGGTGACTGCGGTCGCCGGCACGGCACCCGACATCATCGAGATCGACACGGCGGCCGGGTGACGCGGTGGACACCGCTGCGCTGAAGCGGACGTGGGCGGCGGCGGAGAGCCTCGGCGACGAGGTGCCGCTGTTCTTCTACTCGCACCTGTTCCTGTCGCACCCCGAGCTGCGGGGCATGTTCCCCGTCTCGATGGCGACCCAACGCGATCGTCTTGTCGGCGCGCTCGGCCGGATCGTGTCCAGCGTCGACGAGCTCGGCGAGGTGGTCGGGTTCATCGAACAGCTCGGTCGCGACCACCGGCGCTTCGAGGTCATCGCGGCCCACTACAACGCGGTCGGGGCCTCCCTCCTCGCCACGCTCAAGCACTTCCTCGGCGACGGGTGGACCGACGAGGTCGCGGCCGACTGGGCCGAGGCCTACGGGGTGATCGCCACGGTCATGGTCCAGGCAGCCGAGGCTTCCGAGTCGACCAGCCCCGCCTCCTGGGCCGGGCACGTGACCGCGGTGGATCGTCGGGGGATGGACCTCGCGGTCATCCAGGTCCGCCCCGAACCGCAGCTGGCTTTCGTGCCGGGCCAATCCGTCGCGGTGGAGATCCCGTCGCGGCCTCGGCTGTGGCGCTACCTCAGCCCGGCGAACGCGCCGCGTGCCGACGGCACCCTCGAGTTCCACGTCCAGATGGTCCCCGGCGGCCAGGTCAGCAGCAGCATGGTGCGCCACCTCGAAGCCGGCGAGACCGTGCGCATCGGAGCCCCCGTCGGTCAGGAGCTGACCCTCGACGAGGACGAGCGTCGGCGCGACCTGATCATGGTCGCCGGAGGAACCGGCCTGGCCCCGCTGCGGTCGCACCTGGAACGGATCGACCAGGACTGGCAGGCGACCGGCCAGGCTCCGCAGGTCCACCTGTTCCACGGTGCGCGCCTGCCCTGGAACCTGTACGAGAACCGGCTGTTGAAGAACCTGTCCACCCGCCCGTGGTTCACCTACACGCCGGTGGTCTCCGACGACCCCAGCTATCCGGGCCGCAAGGGCCTGGTGGGGGATGCCGCGGCGGAGAGCGGCTCGCTGCACGGACGTCTCGCGCTGGTGTGCGGATCGCCCGAGATGGTGCGCCACACGGTCTCCCGGCTCCGCGCCGGAGGGATCGCGCGGTCGGACATCCGGTTCGAGCAGTTCGCAACCCTCGACGAAGACAGCCACGAACTTCACCACCACACCCATGAACCGGAGCCGGCTGGGCTGCCGGGGAGCGAATAGGGGTACCACGCATGTCGCTGAACGAGATCGACCCCGACAACATCGCCGATTCGGGCACGGGGCCCGAGCACGACCTGGCCGTCGCGGTGAGCCACCTCCCCGACCCCCATTCGGTGGAGTTCACCATGAAGATCCGGGGCGGCGCCTACGACCGCCTCGAGGTCGACAACTTCATGCGCGACCTCGCGACCGCGATCTCCGAGGTCAAGGCGGCTGCGGCCAGCACTCGGCAGGAGCTCGCCGAGCTGCGAGCCGCGAAGGCGACCACCGGAGCGTCCGGCCCCGCCTCGGACGACGAGATCACGGCCGGAGCAGTCGGGTTGCTCACCCAGGCCCAGCTGATCGCCGACAAGGCCGTGGCCGACGCCGAGCAGTACGCCCGCGACCTCGTGCTCACCGCTCGCAACCAGTACCGCGAGATCCTCGAGCGCGCCGAGACCACGGCCAGCCAGGCTGCAACGGCGACGGTCCCCGCGGAACACGGTGCGCTGGTTCCCGAGATCGAGTACGTCCGCACCTATGCGCAGGTCGCCCAGGTGCAGCTGCGCTCGGTCCTCGACGCGCTCACCGAACAGGTCGATCGCCTCGGCAGCCTGCCCCAGCCCTCGCCCGATGCGGTTGCGCCGGCGGAGGACGCCTCCGACGAAGACGCCGACGACGAGGGCCCGACTGGCGAGCCCGAGTGGCAGCCCGCGCCGGCGCGGTCGGAGGCCGCCGAGTAGCACCGGGCGCAGTCGAAGCGCTGCCCCGACGCCACCCGGAGCCTGTCCGCCGGCGGCAGGCTGATGCACGCTCGTAGTGCGCGTCAGCCCGTGGCCCCACCTCGGAGCGTGGAGGCGCGTGACACGAGCTGCGGCTCGAAGAGGATGTGCCGGCTCGGAGTATCCGGCAACTCGCCGGGACGAGCCGACGCGACCAGCTCCATCTCCTCGAAGAGCAACTCCACCGCGGCAACACCGAGTGATTCGGCCGAGACACGGACCGACGACAGGGGTACGGCAGTCGAGGCGGCGAACTCGATGTCGTCGTAGCCGATGACGGCCACGTCGGAAGGGATCCGAATGTCGGTGTGCACCGCGAGATGCTGGATGACGCCGATCGCAAGGAGATCATTCGCGCAGAACAGTGCGTCTGGGCGGGCCGACTCGGCTCGCGCCGCGATGTCCGCGGCGACAGCAGCACCCGCACCGACGCTGCGTTCCGGGACCTGGATGACCTCGAACGTTGCGCCGCGCTGCTCATCCATCGCTCTCAACGCCCCCTGGAGGCGGTCGCTCATCTGCCTCAGCTCGGGCGAGGTGGTCACGAAGGCGACCCTTCGGCATCCGATCTCGAGCAGGTGCGAGACGGCCAGGTATCCGCCGAGGATGCCGTCGGCCGACGAGGAGGCCAAGGAGTCGCTGGTCGCGAGCCGTGCGCTGAGCACGCTGGGAGTGCCCCGACGTTTCAGCTCGAGGAGGTCCGTCTCGATCTCGCCGACCGGGGCGATGATGAGCCCGCTCACACGTTGCATCTCGAAGAGCTCGATGTAGCTGCGCTCCCGATCCGTCGATTCCGTGTCGTTCGCCATGAGCACGTGCATGCCCCGGGCGGCCACCTCGCGCTCGATCGCGTTGGCGATCCCCGGCGTGAACGCACTCATGAGCTCGAACGCGATGTAGCCGACGACGGGGTTGGTGCCGGCACGAAGGCGCCGAGCGGCGTCGTTCGGCACGAATCCGAGATCCCGGATGGCACGGCGGATGCGATCCCGAGTGTCGTCGGAGAGGCGGGCGGGCCGATTGAAGTAGTTCGACACCGTCGAAGGCGACACGTTGGCCGCGGCAGCGACGTCCTTCACGGTGACCTTGCCCACGTGGATATCTTCGCTGAAATCCAGGAATGTGACCGCACAATTCGATGAGAGCGGTACCACGATGCAACCAGTGAGGCAGTGGGTCTGAAATTCAGTGGACCCATTGGTAAATCGTTGCAATTGCCCTACAGTGACCTGAACGGGATGAATCGATTCACCCCATGTTCACGATTACGGCTCAAAGGAGAGAAATGCGATCGAACAGCGCGGCGTCTCGGGCGAGGAGCGAGACGCCTCCCACCACAACCCGGCGATTCACACGAACGTGCATGGCGGCGAGCGTCGTCGCTGCCCTGGCGCTCACCTCCCTCGCCGTGCTGCCGGCACAGGCGGAGGAGGAGCAGGCATGGCAGGACGAGGTCCTCGGAACCGGCGAGTCCACCCTGCGCCCCGAGGTCGTCGCCGGGTCGTTCGGCAATGTGACGAATGCCGAGGCGCTCGTCGCCGGCGGCAGCGGGTCGGCCACCCTCAGCTGGGACGGCACGGGACTCGCTCCCTACGTGATCCTGGACTACGGACCGGTGGTCGGCGGCCTGCCGTACTTCACGGTGGACTCGTCGTCGGGCACCGTCGGTGTCCGCACGGCGTACAGCGAGAGCTTCAATTACATCAGCCGCAAGAACGAGTCGCAGCTCGTCAAGCCGGCTGCGGCCGGCTCCGAGACCGTCTACGTGACGAACACGACGCAGATGACGGTGGGGCAGTCGCTGCTCATCGGAACCGGCGCGGACCAGGAGTCCGCGACGATCGTGAGCATCGGACTCGCGGCGGTCTCCACGACAGCGTTCGCGCCGATCGCGCCCGGCGCCACCAACGTCGAGGTGACGACGACGAACAACTTCCCCGTCGGCGCCGAACTGCTCATCGGCACGGGGTCCAGCCAGCAGGCGGTCACCATCACCGCGGTCGGCAGGACCTCGAGCCAGACGACGCTCGCCGCCGCCGCCGTTGCGGGCGCGACCAACATCAAGGTGGCCTCGACCACCGGCCGTCAGGTCGGCGATGTCCTCGACGTCGGCGGCGAGAACGTCACGGTGACGAGTGTCGGCACGGCCGGCGCCGCCGGCACGGGTCTCGGAATCACGGCGCTGTCCGCCGATCGCGCCGCCGCGACGCCGGTCGTCTTCCACGGAACGGGACTGTCGTTCGCCCCGGCCGTCACCGCGGGCTTCGATGCCGGCACGACGCTGCGCAACCCTCGCACGGGTGTCACCGTCAGCCCGCTCGCGAAGGACCACGCCACCGACAGCGCCGTCGTCAGCTCCCCCGGAAACGTCGTCGGCGACAACGCCGGATACCTCGGGACCGGCGTCGGCTCGCCTCGCAACCGCGTGACGCAGGTGACCGGCGCAGGCACCTACACCACCCCGGCGAACGCGCTGCAGGGCGGCATCCGGTTCCACGCGGTGACCCTGACCACGCCCGGGACCGTCACCATCTCCGATGTCGGCGTGGAGTCGAAGTTCCCGAACTACGGCCCCGACGACTACCAGGGCTGGTTCCTGTCGAGCGACGAGGTGCTGAACGACATCTGGTACACCGGCGCGTACACCGTCGACACCAACATGGTGCCGACCGGAGCCCAGAACAACAGCACGTTCCCGGTCATCCTCGACGGCGCGAAGCGCGACCGCCGGATCTGGGCGGGCGACCTGTTCAACGCAGGTCGGTCGACGTACACGGCGTTCGGGTACGGCCCGAAGGGATCGGAGTACATCGAGAACTCGATCGGCGTGCTGGGGTCGCGCCAGGCCGCCAACGGGTCCGTCCCCGGCGAGTCGGCCAACTGGACCTCGGTCCCGGCGGTCGCCCAGTTCTACTCGACCGCGTACTCGATCTACTTCCCGGTCGGCCTCGTCGACAGCTACCGCTACACGGGAGACCTCGACTTCGCGATCTCGCAGTACAGCAGGCTCAAGGCGCAGATGAACTACAACCTCGGCCTGGCCAACGCGGACGGCCTGATCGTGACGACGTCGGGCAGCGACGGTCGCGACTGGGACTTCTACGACGGCGGTCGTGCGGGAACAGTGACCGCGACGAACGTGCTCTACTACCACGCGCTCACGGAAGCGGCGTGGCTGGCGGGCCACATGATCGAGAACGACCCCGGCAACGCGGACGCGACGGTCTGGGCCGCCGACGAGGCGGCATGGGAGGCTCGCGCCACCCAGGTGAAGGCCTCGATCAACGCGACCCTCTTCGACCCCGTGCGTGGCGTCTACAAGATGTCGAACGTCGACACGGGCAACAAGTCGGGCAACGCCGTGCCGCAGGACGCGAACTCGATGGCCGTGCTGTGGGGCGTCGCGCCCGAGGACAAGGTCTCGGGCATCCTCGATTGGATGAAGAACAACCTGTGGGGCGACCAGGGCCCCCAGCCGTTCTCGCCCGAGGCGAACAACTCGACGCTCATTAGCACGCACATCTCCGGATTCGAGCTCGCTGCTCGGTACGAGTCCGGCAACACCGATGACGCCCTCGCCCTCACCAAGAACCTCTGGGCGAGGATGGCGAACCCGGACGACCCGTTCTACACCGGGGCGTTCTGGGAGAACCACCAGCAGAACGGCGACCTCACCGACGCGAACAAGAGCCTCGCGCACAGCTGGGCGAGCGGTCCGACGTGGAACATGTCCGCCTACCTGCTGGGCGTGAAGCCGGTCGAGCCCGGGTTCGAGACCTGGACGGTCAAGCCGCACCTGTCGGACCTCGAGTGGAGCGAAGGTCGAGTGCCGACGCCGAACGGCGACATCGACGTCAAGTGGACGCAGGACGACGCGAAGGTCATCGACCTCGACGTGACGGTTCCCGAGGGCACCAGTGGCGAAGTCTGGGTGCCCTTGGCATCCGAGGACAGCGTCAGCATCGGCTCCGAAGGCGCGACCTTCACGGGTCGTGAGGACGGCTACGACGTCTACGAAGTGGCCGAGGGCGGGGACTACTCGTTCACGTCCGCGGTCACGATCACGGCGGACACGCCCGTCATCGAGGGCGACCTCAATGTCGGCGGGACACTGAAGGTGACGGGCGACTGGTCGCCGGGCAACGCCGAGCTCACCTACAACTGGTACCGGATCGGCGCGCCGACCCCCATCCAGTCCGGTCCCTCGGACAGCTACGTGCTGACCGACAAGGACAAGAACCGCCGGATCTTCGTGGAGGTGACGGGGTCCTTCGGGACGCTCGATCCGCTGACGGTCCGGAGTGCGACCACCGACAAGGTGGCCAAGGGATAGGTCTGTCTGGCCTGATCCCAACGCGGAGTGGGTCCTCCCTCGGGAGGACCCACTTCGCGTCTCCCGGGAAGTCCCTCGGCCTGCGAAGGCTCGGATCGATGTCGGTCGGGTCGCGTCGAGGATCGACGACCTCGTGAGCTGCGCCCGCGATTGCCTGCTTCGTCTCTCCGTTGCGCGCTGACGAGTCGTGGGCGGGCGGATTTGTCAAGGGGCGAGTCGCCAGGCTCCTCGTGGCGTTTCATTGGGCTGCTTGCGACCGGCGGAGCTCCTGGGCGCATCGGCGGAGTGGAGGCAGGAATGGCTGCAGGATCAACGACCTCGTACGTCGTAGGCGTGGTCGCCGCGATGTTGGCGGTCGCAGCGTGCGCGGGCGCCGCCGTCCTGGTGAACCTTCCGGATGTCGTCTCAGCCTTCGGGATTCCCGGATGGGTCTCCGTCTTCGTGAGCGCGGCAGCCGTCGTGCTCGCGGTACTGGTGACCGCCGTGGGGGTGTTCGCAGGGATTCCGCGTCGATGGTGAGAGTGACGGCCGCAGGCGGTGGTCGACCCTGAGCGCACGAGGCGATAGCGAGTGGCTGGGAAGTCAAGGGGGACTCCTGCGATTTCGCGTATCCGTACCAGCGATGTCGGATGGTCTCAGCCGATCCTAGGGGCATCGGCGAGATGTCGGCCCGTCCGCCGCAGTCGCTTGGGGGCGAACGCGTTGAGGGACGGGCCGGCACACCAAGCGAATGCAGCGGTCGTGCACGCGACTCCACCGACCGTGCGCAGCCACCCGTCTCCGCTCGTGAGGAAGCGACGGCGACTGCGAGCGCTCTGATGTGCACGCGAGATTCTTCACGACGGATGCCTCCGGTCGAGGTCAGCCGGAGGCGTCCGTCGTCCGGCCACGGTGTCCGCTATCGAGGAATCCGCCTGCCACTGCATCCGATCGCCACCTCCCTGCGGAAGGAGATGGTGAACGGAACTTCGGATGCTCCGCCTAGCGGGGCCGAGACCTGGAGGAATCATGAACACGATCATGGTCGGCATCGGAGCTGGGGCGCTCCTGGCCCTGGGAGCCGCGGTACCGGCGGACGCGGCGGAGGGCACGGCGATGTTGTCGGTGCTCCACGGCGTGCCCGACCTCACCGTCGATGTGTACGTGAACGGCGAACTGACGCTCGACGACTTCGAGCCCGGTGATCTCGCCGGCCCACTCGAGCTGCCGGCCGGCACCTATACCGTTGCGATCACCGCGTCGGATGCCCCCGACGCCTCGCAACCGGCGATCGGGCCCGTCGATCTCCCGCTCGACGCTGGCGGCGACTACACCGCGGTGGCGCATCTCGACGCGGATGGCGATCCGACCGCGACCCTGTACGCCAACGATGTGTCGGGCATCGCCGCAGGCCAGGGGCGACTCACCGTGCGCCACGTGGCAGCAGCGCCTGCCGTCGACGTGCTCGCCGGAGGTCAGCCCGTGATCACGAACCTGAGCAATCCCGACGAGCAGACGCTCGAGCTCGCGCCCGGCACGGTGTCCGCATCCGTCGCCGCGACCGGGACGACCGAGCCGGTCATCGGACCGGCTGATGTGACCGTCAGCGAGGGAACGCTCACGGTCGTCTACGCCTGGGGCAGCCTGGAGGACGACAATCTCGCGCTGGCCGTGCAGACGGTCACCGGCATGCAGTCGGCACCGGACGGGGTCCCGGCCGGCGCTGCGGGCCTGGTCGCGAGCAACGGTCCCGAGCAGCAGCTGCGGCTGTGGTCGGGGATCGCGTTCGCCGTCGTCGCCGCCGCCATGCTGGCCGTGCTGGTCGTCCGCCGCCGCGTGGTCGCGAAGGCGGAGCGCTGAGCCCGATGCGGGGAGCGGATGTCGCGGTCGCACTCATCGGGTGTTCGGCCGCGGCTTCCGCCGTGCTCGTGTTCATGACGGGACCACGATGGACCTCGGCGGAATCGGGGGCTGAGGTGGCATCCGTGGCCGCCGCTGCTGCGGCTCCGGCCTCCCGGGCCGGGACGAGCGCCGGAGACCTGCCCGATGCCGTCACGGACCCGCTCGATGTGCCCAGGCAGTCGGCGGCGTTGGACGCCCAAGGTCCGGCGCCCGCGTCGCCGACGCGGCTCGAGGTCCCGTCGCTCGGCATCGACGTCAGCGTGCAACCGGTCGGCCTCGACGAGCAGGGCCGCATGGCGCTCATCGACGACCCTGCCGTCGCCGCCTGGTATCAGTACGGACCGGCGCCGGCGAGTGCATCCGGGTCCACGGTGATCGCGGCGCATGTCGACTCGCTCACGTACGACGTGTTGCCGTTCGCGCGACTGCGGGACGCGTCGCCCGGCATGGAGATCGTCGTCACGGATGCCGCGGGAGCGCAGCATCGGTATGCCGTGCAGGGCCGCGGCCTGGTCCCGAAGGACGACGCCGACTGGGATGGGGCCTTCGATCGTTCGGGGCCGGCCCGACTCACGCTCGTCACCTGCGGCGGGGAGTTCGACTACGGCGCGCGTCGCTACCTGTCGAACCTCGTCCTCACCGCGACGCCGACCCGATGAGCGGAGGGATGGATCGCTATGCTGACTGCGGGGGCGCGGGCGACCCGGCGCCTGCCAGGCCGAGCGGAAGCGCCCGCTCTTGACGGTCGACGAAGGGGTGGTCGTCTGGCGGTGAGCACGGCCTTCGACGCGATGGACGATCAGGAGTTGGCGTCCGCGTTCGCAGCTGGCGACGAGCGCGCCTTGCGCGAGGCGTACGCTCGTTGGTCGCCGCTGGTCTTCCGCCTCGCGCTCCGCTCGCTCGGTGAACGCGGGGACGCCGAGGACGTGACCCAGCAGGTGTACATTTCGGCGTGGCGGGCCCGTGCGACGTACGACGCCGAGCGGGCGGCGCTGGGTGCGTGGCTCGTCGGGATCACGAAGCACCGCATCGCCGACGCGCATGAGGCGCGGGCCAAGGCGCGACGACTGCAGGACACACTCGCCGCGGAGGCCTTCGCAGCGGGGGATGCGTTGCCCGATGACGGACTCGCGGAACGGGTGATGGTCGCCGAGGAGCTCGAACGCCTCGAACCGGTGCCCCGGAAGGTGATGCAACTGGCGTTCTACGACGACCTCAGCCACTCGGAGATCGCCGAGGCGATGGGACTGCCGATCGGTACCGTGAAAAGCCATGTTCGACGCAGCCTCATCCGATTGCGCAGACGTTGGGAGGTGGACGATGGACCACATCGCGCCTGAAGATCTCGCCGTGCTCGCGCTTGACGGCGAGGAGCCGACCGGTGAGATGCGTGCCCACCTCGATGCGTGCGAGGAGTGCCGCTCCGAGTTCGAGGCGATGCAGCGGACCGTTTCCTTGGGTCGAGGACTGCGCGGGGCGGACCTCGAGGTGCCGCCGCCGTCCGTGTGGAGCGGCATCCATGCAGAGCTCGACCTGGATCCGGCCCTTGCCGGCGATCCGATTCCCGAGCGTAACCGGCCCGACCTCCAGGCCCAGGTGCGTCCGCTCGCGCCGAAGGTCCAGAACGAGCCGTCCGGCGCCGGGACGTCGCGTCATCGAAATCGAGCCTGGTGGCCGATCGCCGTCGCCGCCGCGGTGACCGGCGTGCTCGTTGGCGTCGGTCTGACGTTCGCGTTCGCCCGGCTCGGTGCCGGCGACACCGACTCCGCTTCGCAGGTGCTCGCGACCGCCCAGCTCGACGCGTTCCCCGGATGGAGCGCCTCCGGCACCGCGACGGTCGAAGCGGACTCCGACGGGAATCGCAGCGTCGTCGTCGATCTCGATGCGACGATCCCGCCGGGCGACGTCCGAGAGGTCTGGCTGATCCGGGCGGACGCGTCGGGCCTCGTCAGCCTCGGCCTCCTCGACGGAGACTCCGGTCGATTCTCGATCCCGCAGAACATCGATCTCGACGAGTACACGCTCGTGGATGTCTCGGCCGAACCGGTCGACGGTCAGCCTGCCCACTCGGGTGATTCGATCGTGCGCGGGGAGCTCACCCGCCGGGCATGAGCCGAGGGCCCGGAAGGAAGGTTCCGAGCCCCCGACGACGTGCCGAGTATCGCCTGCGCCGCTCAGCCGGCGCAGATGCCCCTGGCGGTCTCGTTCTTGCCTTGGCCGCCGAGCGCCTTGACCACGTCTCCGACGTTGGTGAACCCGAGGGCGCCTTCGGTGTTGATCGTCTTGTGCACCTGGCCGAAGCAGGCGACGTCGGCGGGTGCGGCGTTGGCGGCGCCGGCCGCACCGAAGGTGGCGAGCGCGGCGATGAAACCGGTGGCGAGGATGCGCTTCATTGGACTTCCCTTCTGTCGGCGGGCGCGAGTACCACCCGCTACCAGTACTTCCACGGCCGGCGCGGGTTCGGATGCACCTCATCGCGAAAACCGTGAGCCCACGCGTACGCTGGGCTCGTGGGTACCTTCTACTACGGTGACTCCGGAACCCCGATCGGCATCGAAGATCGCGCACTCGCACACGTGAAGGTCGCCGTCACGACGAAGCTGCGCCGCGGCGAGAGCTTCACCTTGTCCTGGCGTCACACCGATGACCAGCCCAGGGGTCGCAGCACCGTCTGGCTCCATCCCTCGATCCCGGTCCGCTTCGTGTTCGATGAACCCGAAGCGCCCGAGATCAACCGAGACTGGCTCGAAGAGCTCATGCGCTCCGCGAACAGCACCGGCGGCATCGAACTCGTGCCCGAGCATCTGGATGCCAGCCCCATTCCGGTCCCCCCTGACCAGCCCGTCCAAGTGGGCGTCGATGTTCAGGAGGTCGCGGCGGAAGCTCGCGACACGGGCGCGTCGTCGACAGTCGTCAGGTAGTGATGGGTGAGCGGCGCTCGAGACTTCCTGCATCGGCGCGGGTCGTGGAACGGCTTGATTACCCTGGTCTGGTTCCGTAGATGAACTCCTCGGCATGGGCGACCGCCTTCTTGAACGAGTCGTTACGGAGTGCGATGGAACCTTCGCCACGGGAACTGTCGCTGGCCGGATCTTCGACGTAACCCGTCAGCCCGGGAGGTCGGAGGACCCAGATGCCTCCGTGTGGTGGAAGGTAGAAGATGGCGAACGAGCGAGCGGATGGGTCGTTCTCCCAGACGGGAACGACCGCGACCGCGGCTCCGGTGTCGACGTTGATCCATTGGGCTCGCGGTCGGGGCTGGTCCTTGTCGTACACGCTCGGATCGAGGAACGGTGCCGTGCCGGATCCCCACTTCTGTTCGAACCGCTCATGGAAGATGGGGAAGAGGGTCCGGTCGTAACGCCGCCACACGTCATGAGCTTGCATCTGTCTCATCTCCTCGACGTGATGAGGCCGCGAGTCAGCTGGATGGCGACTCGGGCGAACGGAGAGTGCGAGAGGCCGCTCCGCCGAACGGCGAAGCGGCTCCTCGATCGTGATGGCGGTTGCTCAGCTCGACGACGCCGAGATCTCGCGCTCGGAGTTCGGCGCGCTCTGCACCTCGACCTTGCGGGGCTTCGCGCGCTCGCTCACCGGGATGACGACGCTCAGCACGCCGTTGTCGTAGTGGGCGCTGATCGCGGCGGTGTCGAGCCCGTCGCCGAGTGTGAGCTGGCGAAGGAACGAGCCGCTCGGTCGCTCGTGGGCGAGCCACTGCACGTCGCTGTCGGAGCGCAGCGTGCGCTCCGCCCGGATCGTGAGCAGCTGGCCGTCGACGTCGACGCCGATCGAGCCGGGGTCCACGCCCGGCAGGTCGGCCGAGAGCACGTAGTGGTCGCCGTCGCGGTGCAGGTCGATGGGCATCACGCGAGGCCCCTGCCTCGAGTCGAGCATGCCCGCAGCGAGGCGGTCGAGCTCACGGAACGGGTCCCAGTACATGGCCATGGCTTTCTCCTCCCTGATGTCGGCCGTTCGGCCGGTTCCAAGAGTTGAGTCGATGTCGCTCAACTACGGCCAGATTAGCACTCTCGGGTAGAGAGTGCCAAGAGAAGATCGCGAGCGGATGCCGCGGATCGACGTGTATTCGCTGGCGTACCGGCGGCGAGTGCGACCCGGATCACCCGGCTCGAGGTTTCCGCGCCGTGGTCTGATCCGGTACCTGTGTATCCGCCCGACCCGATTGCGGTTGGGGCATCGAGGAGGGAGCATCGCTCCCATCGCAACGTGGCGGAGGGATTCGAGAATGGGCACGATCACTGTGGGCGCCGAGAATTCGGCACCGATCGATCTGTACTACGAGGATCAGGGCATCGGACGCGCCGTCGTCTTGCTCCATGGCTGGCCATTCGATGGCCGGTCATGGGAGCCGCAGCTGCATCCCCTGCTCGACGCCGGTTACCGGGTGATCAACTACGACCGTCGCGGGTTCGGTCGTTCGAGCGCTCCCATCACCGGATACGACTTCGACACGCTCAGCGCCGACCTCGACACCGTGATGCGGACGCTCGATCTCACGGATGTCTCGCTGGTCGGCTTCTCACTCGGGACGGGGGAGGTCGCACGGTACATCGGACGCTACGGCACTGATCGGGTTCGGAGCATCGTGTTGATCGAGAGCCTGACCCCCACCTTCGCAAAGGGGCCGGACAACCCGCACGGCGTGGACGCCGCGGGCGTCGACGCGACGCAGCAGGCGATTCTCGCCGACCGCTACGCGTGGCTCACGGGCCTGCTCGGCGACATGCTGAACCTCGACGAGTACCTCGGGAAGCGGGTCAGCGACGAGAACGTGCGCGCGATGTGGTCGGCCGGCGTGGACGCGTCGCCGTGGGCGACGTGGGCCTGCCCCCGCACCTGGCTCGAGGACTTCTCGAGCGACATCCAGAAGATCGACGTGCCCGCGTTGCTGCTGCACGGCACCGCCGACCGCATCCTCGACCTCGAAAACCAAGGTCGGCGCGCCCACGCAGCAATGCCCGATGCCGAGTACATCGAGATCGAGGGTGGGCCGCACGTCGGGTGCGTGACGCATGCCGAGGAGATCAACGGTCACCTGTTGCGTTTCCTCGCGACGTGAGTCGCGGCGGGCCGGTGCTGCCGTATGTATGCGGGGGCAGCGGACCGTGGAAACTCGCGAACGACGACGAAGGGAGACGGAACCATGACCGACGACCCACGCGACGAGCTCACGCAGAAGCTGAAGCGAACCGAGGTGCAACGCGCCGCATCCTCGATTCCCGGCCGGGAGATCGTGCAGGTGCTCACCGAGATCCCCGTCGGAGTCTCTTCTGGCTGGCACCACCACCCCGGGGAAGAGGTGGGCTACATCGTGGGCGGCACGGTTCGGATGGAGATCCGCGACGCCACCACGCTCACGCTGAACGCCGGCGACGGCTTCCTCATCCCGCCGGGCGTGGCGCACAACGCGACCGATCTCGGCCCCGAGGTGGGTCACATGCTCTCGACGTACATCGTCGAGATCGGCGAACCCCTCTCGACGCTCGAGCCATGACCGAAGCCCGCGGCACGGAAGGGACCCTCTCCTCGACGCGGACCTGATGCAGTGCAGCTCAGCCGAACCCTCCAGCTCCATGACGAGCTGACGTAGCAGCCCGGCGAGCTTCTCGACCGTGGGCACCGAAGTGGTGGCCGTACTCGTCGATGAGCGCACGTGGGTCCCGATGCTCCGAGGGTGTCTGTGCCGCGCGCCGACTCGGGTGGATCAGCCACGTCGCCGGATTCGAGTCCTTCGCATTCCAATCCCAAGTCGATGCATCCGATGCACTGAACGAGCCGGAAGGAATTGATGAGGGTGTAGCGCGCATGCTGCGGTGCTGCAAGCCTCGACGCGGATCACATTCGGAGGACAGATGTTCGAACGACTCCTCAGTGTCGTCATCCCCTCGTGGGCACACCATTCCAAGGGACGCTCGCCGCATGTTCGATCGGCTCGTGCTCTGCACTACCGACCGCCTCGAGGTTCACATGCTCGAAGTCGGATTCCTTCGAGCTTCCCGCACTTCGCGAGAACCGTCGGATGCGAGATTCACACCGACGATGGATGTCGGCGCCCCAGGTCGGAACCGATACTCGGCCCAAGAGTCGCTGTTCTTCACGGACCTTGCACAAGCGATCGAAGGTTGCAGAGCCTGAGGGGAGGGGAGCAGCTTTGCGAGTACTGACCGCGCTCGATGGCGTGTACCGTGCCAGAACGATCGTGGAGGCACTGCGCCTCGCCGACGACTTGACCGCTGAAGCCGGGCGAGACGCCCGGGCTTCCACCGTTCGACTGCTGTCGCACGTGGTCAGGGGCGATGACGAGCTCACCGCTGTTGCGTGCATGCATGCACTCGGAAGCGTGCACGACGAACAAGCTGGACGTTGGCTCGTCCGGTTCCTCTCCGATGATCGGGCCTTCGTCCGACAGCACGCGGCATGGGCTCTCGGAGCGGGGCAGCCGCGCGCTGACACCATTGGCGCACTGTTCGAGATGACCACGGCCGGCGGATTCTCGGGAATGCTCGCTCAGCAGACCCTCGAGCGGTGGTCGTCCTCAGCCGCCGACCTGGTGGTGCGAGGTGCCATACACGTCCTGGCCCGCACCGACGAGTCCGAGGCGCGCGCACGTGTGGTGGAGACGATGGGCCTGGTTCCAGGACCGATGCCGATCACGCCACTCGCGGATGTGGCGATGGATGCGAGCGAGTCCGACCCCGTTCGGGCCACCGCGGTTTCGGCATTGGGTCAGCGGCCCCCGTATGCTCGGCTCACCAGTCTTGTCAGGTCGTTCACCGCCACAGATGGATCGCTGGCGGAGGTCGCACGTCTCACGCTCATCGACATGCAACCATCGACCGCGATTCCGCTGCCGCACGATGAAGGACTCACGGTGGCGCAGCTTTTCCTGCATGCCGACATCGATTCGTACTTGAGCTCGGCCGGATCCGGTGATAACGGCGGCATCGCCACACTCCTCGTGAGGTTGGGCGATGCGCTCGCCAGTGATTCTGGTACTGGAGTGGGCCGCGTCCTCACCTTGTCGCGCGGCTCGACGAGCGACGGGATCCGAAGCCTCTCGGCACTGAGCACCGGCCGACCGGGGCACTCCTTGGTGCAGGTTCCCCTGTACCGAGTCGCCGAGTCGGTGGCAGAGGCTTGGCCGATGAGGGCCGCGGTGCGGCTGGGGATTCGACGGATCCTGCAGCACGCGGGCAACGTCGATCTGTTGCATCTCCGGATGGCCGACGTCGGCAGCCTGGCCGCCGCGGATGTCGCCCGTGATCTCGGCATACCGTACGTGTTCACATTGGCCCCCGACCCTCACGCGCTGATCGACTCGCTCGAGGGATCCGGCGCCCTCCGCCGTGACAACTTCGGTCGAGTCGATTTCGCCGAGCATTTCTGGTTCCGGGCGCAGTTGGTGCAACGACTCGCGGCCGGAGCCTCGCGGACGGTGCTCTTTCCGCGACCCCGACTGCACGAGGAACTACGTCGACTCGTTGGGATCGATCTCACCGTGACTCCAGCGCGTCACGCAGTCGTGCCGGAGGGAGTCGATATGAAGGCGATCGACCTGGCGATCGCTGACGTGCGAGCACACGCTGAAGGCGGCGAGCCAGTGCCGGCGATCGCCGAGCTGCGTGCGCTCATTGATGAACTGTCTCCGGAGCGCCGTGGTCTCCCCCTCATCGTCAGCCTCGGCCGACTCCATCGGGTCAAGGGGATGGCCACCCTGGTGAGGGCTTGGGCGCGCTCGCCGCTGCAGCGACGCGCGAACCTCCTGATCATCGGAGGGAATCTGGAGCGCCCTTCGTTCGATGAGCGCCAGCAGCTCGAGCTCATCGAACACGTCGTGCCGTCCGCGGAACGATCCGCTGCGGGCCTCCTTCTCCCCGGCCACCGCGCCAACGACATTGCGCTTCGATGGCTCGCCGCAGCGCGGCTGGGGCTTCGTGATCTGGTGGCGCCAGGCGGTGTGTACGCCTGCGCAAGCGTGAAGGAGGAATTCGGCATCGCCGTGCTCGAGGCGATGGGGACGGGACTGCTCGTCGTCACGCCGGACGCCGGTGGCCCGGCCACGTATGTCGAAGACGACGTCACCGGGATCCTCACAGCCACAACCGATGTGCGGCGCCTTCGCGTGGCGCTCGACACAGCGCTGACCCAAGCGGGTGATCCGGACAGCACCGCGCGTTCCGAGCGGTCGCAACGGATGGTCCGCGACCGATTCACCATCGAGCGCATGTCCGAGCTGCTCGGAGCGCTCTACCGTGAGGTCGCGCACGACGAACCTGGACGATTCGAACGACTGGACGTGGCGAAATGACTCTCCTGGTGATCAGTCCCGACTACGCCTCCCACCTCCTTCCCCTCGCCACCTTGGCCACCGCCTGGGGAGACCGAGGAGAACGCGTGGTCATCGCCAGCGGCCCCGCGACCGCCGACATCGTCGAGGATTTCGGCTTCGAGCGGTCCGACCTGCGCCTGGGTCGCGGCTCGAATGCTGGAGTCATCGACCCAGCGGAGCAACCACGCGACGAGGCCGACTCCCTCCGAGGATTCTTCGCGTCGACCGAGGAGGGCGCCATCCCGACGTTGCGATACCAAGCGATCGAGCGGCTCGCGGATCTCATGTGGGAGCCCGAAACTGCTGCCCGCGCCACCCTGCGCATCGTCGACGACATTGCGCCCGACCGGATCCTCGTGGATCACCTCGCATTCAGCGCTCGATTGGGACTCGACTCCGCCGGCGTCGCCTACGGGGACGTCGTGCTGGGACATCCCACCGCCCTGCCGATCGGCGAGGAGATGTACGGGTTTCCACCGGTCTGGCCGTCGGTGTTCCGTCCGACGTCCGGCGATCTCGCGGAACTGCGGTCGCTGTGCGAACTCGTCGCACGTCGCTTCACGTCCGAGTGGAACCGAGTCGGTGCGCGGCTCGGTGGGAGCTTTCGACCGACATCCGATGCGTTCGCTGTTCACGGCCCGCTGGTGCTGCACAACTACCCGGCCGAACTCGTCGACGCCGAACGACGCGAACACTTCTCGACGAAGGGGTTCCTCGGAGCGACCCTCCGGGCCGAACAGGTGGAGCCGGACATCGACGCCTGGATCGGCGACGCGGAACGGTTCGCATACGTCAGCTTCGGCAGTTTCCTGTCGGTCCGGCGCGATGTCCTGCTCCGTATCGTCGACGCCGCGCGATCGCTCGGTCTGCGGCTGGCGATCGCAACGGGATCCACGGATGTCGCGCAGCTCGGGCACCTTCCCGCCGACTGGCTCGTTCGCACCTACCTGCCACAGGTCCGCCTGCTCAGCTCCGCGGCGTTGGCCATCACCCACGGAGGGAACAATTCGGTCACCGAAGCCATAGGCCAGGGAGTTCCGCTCGTGGTGCTGCCGTTCTCATCAGATCAGTTCGCGGGCGCCGCATCCGCCGAGCGCAGCGGTTTCGGCGTCGTACTCGACCCCAACTCCGCGACGGTCGAACAGCTGGGCCGAGGAATCGCCGCCGCCCTAGCGCTGGGGAACGACGCCCGTCTCAGGCTCGAGGCTGTGGCGGCCGGTCAACGGGAAAGACCGGGTCCAGAGCGGGCGTTCGATGCGCTCAGCGCATGAGCCTCGATCATGACTCACGCGATCGTCATTCCCTGGCGGCCCGCGCCATCGCGTCTCGACGCCTTCCAGCGCGTCGTGGCCTGGTACTCGCGCACGCTGCCGGCGTTCCGGGTCGTCACGCTCGATACGGGCGATGACCTGTTCTCGCTCTCACGGATCCGCAACCTCGCCGTGGCCCAAGCGTGCCACGCTGATGACGTGATCGTCATCGGCGACGCGGACACGCTCCCGGAACGCGGGCCCCTCATGGCGGCGATCGCGGCGGCACCGCGAAGTGGGCGCGTACAGCTTCCGTATACGACCTACCGCTGGCTGGGCCCGACGGGGACGGCACAGCACGCGGCCGGCAGAGCGGTTGAGGACTGCGACTACGAACTCGTTCACGACGCGTGCTCCGGCGTATACGTGACCACCCGGAACACTTGGGAATCGCACGGAGGTCAAGACGAGCGCTTCCAAGGCTGGGGTTTCGAGGATTCGGCGTGGTACCTCGCGCATCAGACACTGCTCGGTGCACCGCCGCAACGTCACGAGGGAGCGGTGTACGCCCTGCACCACTCCGTCGAGCTCCGAGACGGGCCTCAATTCGAACGGAACGTGACACTCATGGCGCGGTATAGACGAGCGGCCGGCGATCAGGTTGCAATGAGGCACTTGGTAGATGAGGGACGCCAAATGAGGGCTTCGGGCCCGCCCGGCATGGTGCGCTCGATCGGTCCATTGGGCTGATCGCGCCCGACCGGGCTCAGACGTCCGGAAGATCGTTGACGTGCCCCCTCGTCCCGAGCCTGACCAACGGCCGGCCGCGGCGTTCATGACAGGACGTCTCAAGTGAGTCAGGGCGGGAACCGCTCGGAACGTGATCGGGCGGCGGATGGTACCGTGTTCCATCCGCCGCCCGGTCTCGTCGTCGCTCAGCCCGACGGTGCGACCAGGTCGATGCGCAGGTCGAGTCCTGCGAAGGAGACCGTGCCGTTCGGCGTGGTCCAGGCTCGCGTGCCCGGCTCGCGAGTCAGCGTGGTGCGGAACTGCGGGGACGCCTCGAAGCTCGTCCCGCTTCCAGTACGGGCTCTGGAGGCGACCGTCTCGCGCGCGAGGTCTCGCAGGGAGTAGACCCCGCCCTCGCCTTCGAGCGAGTCCCAGATGTCGGCGCGCTCGGTTACCGGGCCGCCGGTCGGCTTCACGGCCGTGGAGCCGTTGGCCGCGAGCGCGAGGCCGCGCTTGAGGTTCACCTTGTCGCCGGCGGTGGCGTAGCTCCAGCTCACGCCACTCACGCCGCCGTCGGCCTCGCGCGCGTCGCTCACGTCGAGCAGCGAGGCGCCGTGCTCACCGATGACGCGGCCGACGTTCGTCGTGCGATCGAGCACCACGGCCGTGGTCTCGTCGACACCGAGCACGAGGTCATGGCCGGTCACGAGACCGAGCTTCACGGCTCGTCCCTGACGACCCCAAGTGGTGAAGTGGCTGTCGATCTGGACGCCCTCGACGAAGTCGAAGCCACCCGAGGGCACGTAGCCGAGCGCGGCCGGATCGTCGAGGTATCCAGCCGTCGCCCCATCGCGCCACGCCTCGTACGACTCGCCACCAGTGACCATATCCGCGCCCTGCAGGATCGCGAGGCCCGCGCTCACGCCGGCGACGACGCCGCGGTCGGCCGCCGCGCGAAGCGCGGCCAGCACGGCGGTGTCGGTGCACGACGTGAACGCCTCGAGCGGGGCGGGCGCGCAGTCCTGCAGGGTGCGTACGTAGCGCATCTGGTCGCCGCCGCCGAAGAACACGCCCGTGGCATCCTCGATCTCGGCGACGACGGCGGCGTCGTCGGCACGATCGGGGCGGTACTCATCACCCGGGTAGTCGATCGCGGCATCGACCGGCACCGCATACGTTTCGGCGCCGTACTGCCGGAAGAGGGCGGAGTAGTACAGGCCGTTCGCCGCGGCGTTGTTGAGCGTCGGGTCCGCGGCCTGCGCGGGCGTTCGCGCCGAGCGGGCTGCGGCGGTCACGATTGCGATCTTCGCGCGCTCGGGGCCGGCGCCGTCCGGGTCGGCGAGGTCGACGATGGACTGCAGGATCTCGGCGTTCTCGTCGAGGTTGCCGCCGATGAGCACCGCGTGGGGCGCGCGGGTCGGTTCGGCGACCGCCGCCGCGGGAGCGGCGCTGAGGATGATCGCGGCCGCGGTGCAAGCCGAGAGCGTTGCGGGGAGTGTTCGCACGATTGCCTCCTTGGAATGTGCGTTACAGAAATGCCATGAGACAGCGCGATGCTAATGCACGGTACGCCGTTCGGGAAGGGCCCTCGGCGAATCGTGCGAAGATGCGACGGGCACCTCGTGACATGAACCGCTTTCATTACATTTCAAAAACAAACTGGTCATTTCGGAACGGATGTTACATACTCGGTCCAGCACCGATCCCACCGCAGCGATCAGTTAGGACACCCACATGACCACGTCAAGCTCTCCCAGCCGTATGGCATTCAGCGTCGCCGGTCTCACCGGCGTGCTGCTCCTCGCGGGCTGCAGCTCGGTCGGCACCGCCGCCGAGACCGAAGACCCCGCTGCCGGCGTCGAGGTCGCCGGCGTCGAGATCACCGTCGACCAGGCCGCCGCCGACCTCCTCCCGGCCGAGATCGCCGAAGCCGGTACGGTCAAGGTCGCTACTGACGCACCGTACGCACCATTCGAGATGTTCAAAGAAGAGGGTTCTGACGAACTGACCGGCGTCGACGTCGATCTTGGTCACGCGATCGGTGCAAAGCTCGGCATCGACTTCGAGTTCGAGCAGCAGGCGTTCGACGGCATCATTCCCGCGCTCCAGGCCGGCAACTTCGACGTCACCATCACGGCGATGACCTCGAGCGTCGAGCGCATGGAGGTGCTCACGTTCGTCGACTACTCCGCTTCCGGCACCGGCATCCTCACCACCGCCGGTAATCCCGAGGGCATCGAGAATTACCTCGATCTCTGCGGCAGGGAGGTGGCGGTGCAGGCCGCAACGAGCCAGGTCGACCTCGTCGACGACGCCTGGCAGGGCAAGTGCGAGACCGAGGGCCTCGACCCGATCAAGCTGAGCGAGTTCCCGTCCGACGCCGACGCGCAGCTCGCGATCACGAGCGGCAAGGCCGTCGCGTCGCTGCTCACCAAGCCGAGCGCCGGCTATGTCGCCAAGACGACGAACGACGGCGGCACCTTCGAGGTCGTCGAGGACGACGAGGCTCCCAACGGCTACGACGCGACCCTCAACGGCATCGGCGTGCTGAAGGAGAACCAGGATCTCGCCGACGCCATCCAGGCCGCCCTGCAGTCGCTCATCGACGACGGCACCTACGAGGCCATCCTCGACCAGTACGGGGTGACCGGCATCGGCATCGAAGAAGCCACCATCAACGGCGCCGCCGACGCGAAGTGAGCCCGACGGGCACCCTCGAACAGAAAGCACCAACCCCATGACCGCAACGCAGCCGTCATCCATCGCGGCGCCCGAGGGGCCTCGTAGCCCCTCGGGCGCCCGCCCGCGGCCCATCGAGGCCGTGCCCGTGCGCCACCCCGGACGCTGGGTCGCCGCCGTCCTCGTGCTCGTCCTCGGCATGGCGTCCATCGCCTCGATCCTGCAGAACCCCAACCTCGACCTGCCGACGGTCGCGGAGTACCTCTTCAAGCCGCTCACCATCAACGGCGTGCTCATCACCATCTGGCTCACGGTGGCCTCGATGATCGTGGGCGTGTTCGGCGGCATCGTGGTCGCCGTCATGCGCCTCTCGGCCAACCCGGTGCTCTCGGTCGCCGCATGGCTGTTCATCTGGATCTTCCGAGGCACCCCGCTCCTGCTCCAGCTCATCTTCTGGGGCTTCATCGGCGCCTTCATCCCGAAGATCGTGATCGGCATCCCATTCACGTCCGTCGAGTTCTGGTCGTTCACGACGAGCGATCTCATCCCCGCCACCGCTGCGGCGCTGCTCGCCCTCGGCCTCAACGAGATGGCCTACGCAGCCGAGATCGTCCGCGCGGGCATCCAATCGGTCGATCACGGCCAGACCGAGGCAGCGCACTCGCTCGGCATGTCGCCCTCCAAGACGCTCCGACGGGTCGTTCTGCCTCAGGCGATGCGCGTCATCATCCCGCCGATGGGCAATGAGACCATCACGATGCTGAAGAGCACGTCGCTCGTCGCCATCGTCGCCGGCGACGACCTCATGTCCAACATCCGCGAGGCCTACACGCAGAACTACAAGATCATCCCGTTGCTCATCGTCGCGGCGATCTGGTACCTCGCGCTCACCTCGATCCTCTCGATCCCCCAGATGTGGCTCGAGCGCCGCTACGGGCGGGGATTCACCGGCGCTCGCCCGACCATCGGGTCCCGTGTCGCCACGATCACGCAGAGCATCGCGCTGCCGACCCGCCAGGCGCGGAGGTCGAAGAAGGGAGCGGAGTCATGACCGCCACGATCCCGCACGCCGCCCCCGCGGCATCCGTCACGGACCGACCCATGGTCGAGGCCGTCGAGGTGCACAAGCGATTCGGCAACCTCGAAGTGCTGAAGGGCATCACCATGGCCGTCGATCGTGGGCAGGTGGTCTGCCTACTCGGACCCTCCGGCTCCGGCAAGTCGACCTTCCTCCGTTGCATCAACCACCTCGAGCAGATCGACGCCGGCATGATCCGCGTCGCCGGTGAGACGGTCGGCTACCGCGAGAGGAATGGCAGGCTCTACGAGCTCCGCGAGAAGGAGGTCGCAGCGCAGCGCCGCAAGGTCGGCATGGTGTTCCAGCGCTTCAATCTCTTCCCGCACATGACCGCGCTCGAGAACGTCATCGAAGCGCCGACGCAGGTCGCCGGCCGGTCGAAAGCGGATGCGAAGGCCCAGGCCCTGCGGCTCCTCGCCCAGGTCGGACTGGCCGACAAGGCCGAGACCTACCCCGCCCAGCTCTCCGGCGGTCAGCAGCAGCGCGTCGCCATCGCGCGCGCCCTCGCGATGGAGCCTGAGGTCATGCTCTTCGACGAGCCCACTTCGGCGCTCGACCCCGAGCTCGTCGGCGACGTCCTCGACGTCATGCGAGGGCTCGCCGAGAGCGGTATGACGATGATCGTCGTCACGCACGAGATCGGCTTCGCCCGTGAGGTCGCCGACCTGGCGGTGTTCATGGACGGCGGTGTCGTCGTCGAGTCCGGCGACCCCGCGCAGGTGCTCGGTGATCCGCGCGAGGAGCGTACTCGCGCCTTCCTCTCAAAGGTGCTGTAGTGGGGCGGGTCAGTACGGCGACCGACGCGCAGCCGGCGATCGCCTTCCCTCCGACGCCGGCAGAGGTGTTCAGCGCGGCGAACGACCTCGACCAGCGATTCCGGGACGATCTCGCCGCGATCGTCGGCATCGATTCGGGCTCCGACGAACCTGACGGTGTTGCGCGGCTGGCCGACTGGACGGCAGAGGCCCTCCGCGAGGACGGCTTCGACGTCGAGACGATCCCCACGCCCGATCGAGCGGGGCGTCGCTACGGGCCCGTCGTGGTTGGACGCCGCCGCGGAAGCGGCTCTGCGAGGATCGTGCTGTTCGCCCACCTGGACACCGTCTTCCCGGCGGGAACCGCGGCCGACCGGCCGTTCAGGATCGAAGGCGGCATCGCCACCGGCCCAGGTGTCTGCGACGACGGCGCCGGTGTAGCAGCGGCACTCGCAGCATCCCGTGTCCTCGCTAGCCTCCGTTATTCGGGCTTCGGCGAACTCGTGATCGCGTTCACTCCCGATGAGGAAGTCGGCTCCCCGGTGAGCCGCGAGCTCCTCGCCGAGATCCTCGAAGGCGCGGACGCCGCGCTGTGCCTGGAATGCGCGCGCGAGAACGGCGACCTCGTGGGTGCCCGCAAGGGCGTCGCTGATGTCCTCGTGACGGTGCGCGGCCGAGCCGCCCACTCAGGCGTCGAGCCGGAGCGCGGGGTGAATGCGGCCGTCGAGGCCGCGCGACTCGTCCTCGACCTGCAGGCGCTCTCCGACTCCGTCGACGGGCTCACCGTGAACGTGGGCCGGCTCGAGTCCGGCACCCGGGCGAACATCGTTCCGGAAACGGCCCAACTCCACCTCGAGGTGCGATCGGTCGGTCTCACGGAGCTGATCGCCGCGCTCGAGGCGATCGACGAACGATCGCGCCATCCGTTCGTCGACGGTGCGTTCATCGCGGTCGAGCGACTCGACGTGTGTCCGCCCCTCGAGCGGGACGCCACTGACGCGCTGGCCGCGCTCGCTCGCAAGGTCGGTGACGGCCTCGCCTTGGATTTCGAGTTCGCGGCCACGGGGGGTGCCTCCGACGCGAACTTCGTCGCAGCGCTCGGCGTGCCGACGCTCGACGGACTCGGCCCCGTGGGTGGCGGGGACCACGGTCCCGACGAATGGCTCGACCTGACCACTGCTCCCGAACGAACCGCGCTCCTCGCCGGGCTCATCGTCGCGATCGCAGAGGGCGGGCCGATACGGTGAGCACGGTGAGGGAGGTGACGGTGGCATCCGACGAGAAATCCATTCCGATGGCTGAGGCCATCCGGCGGGGTATGGCGGACTGCAGCCCCGCCGAGCGCAAAGTGGCGCGAGTGCTGCTCTCGTCCTACCCGTCTGCGGGATTCGAGACGGTCGCGAAACTGGCAGCCCGAGCCGGCGTGAGTGGGCCGACCGTCCTCCGCTTCGCGAACCGCCTCGGTTACCGCGGCTTCCCCGACTTCCAGCAGGCGCTCCGGGACGACCTCGACGAGCGATCCGCGTCCCCCGTCGATCTCTACGACCGCCGCCGCCCCGACGCTCCGTCGACACCAGCGGCCGGGCTGCAACGCGCCGCATGGATCACGAGTGAAACGCTCGACCGGACGTTCGACGCACTGGTGCCCGGCGAGTTCGACCGTGCCGTCGAGCTGCTGTGCGCGCCGAAGGCGCGCGTGCTCGTGGCCGGCGGCCGATTCAGCGGCCTGCTCGCTACGTTGCTCGCCCAGCACCTGCAGCTGCTCCGCCCCGGCGTCAGCCCACTGCCCGAGTTCGATGCCGGTCGCATCGAAGCGATGGCCGGGCTCAAACGTGGCGACGTCGTGGTCCTCTTCGACTATCGGCGTTACGAGGAGCCGACCCGGCGCTTGGCCATGGTGGCGCGCGAACGCAAGGCATCCGTCGTGCTCTTCACGGATGCCTGGATGTCTCCGATCGCAAGTGAGGCCGATGTGGTGCTCCCCAGCGAGACCGAATCGCCATCGGCGGCATTCGACGCGATGACGCCGGTGCTCGCGATCGTCGAGGCCATGATCGCGGAGTGTGCGGCACGGCTCGGCAGCGCGGCATCCGACCGCATGCGCGACGTCGAGGCTGCCGGACGGGAGCTCGGCCTGTATTGACCATTCCGGGCACGGGACGTCCCTCGCCCTGAGCGGAAGCGCTCTGGCGAGGCAGGAGCCATCACGATGACAGCGCTCAGCGAACCGGGCGAGCGCTGGCGATCACCTCGCGGTCTTGGCGTTGAGGATCGTCCGCAGCGAAGGCAATGCCGCTCGCACCCGATCAACGAGGGGCGTGACCTTCCGTGACCCGTCGGACAGCCACGCACGGAGCTCGCGCCTGAACACCGCGAACCCGATCGCGGCGAGCAGACTCGCATCATCCGCCTCGAACCCGCGCGCGACGAGCGCAGTAGCGATGGCATCCTGCCAGCGCGCCTGCTTCGCCAGCTCGCGCCCGGTGAGCGCGACGTCGGTGTCGATGACAGCCTGCCGCCGGCGAAGGTACTCGCGCGCCGGCTGCATCCGCCCGGCAAGTGCGACCAGAGCATGCTCCATGAGCGTTCCGGCGTCGGTGGGGCCCTTGGGTTCGGCGATCGCCTCGAGTAGGACGGGGAGGAGTCGGTCGTCATCAGCGAAGAGAACCTCCTCCTTGTCCTGAAATTGACGGAAGAAGGTGCGTGCCGTCACACCGGCGCGGCCGGCGATCTGCTCGATCGTGACCGCGGCGTAGCCGTGCTCGGAGAAGAGCTCGATCGCGGCACCCGCGAGGCGGTCGCGAGAGTCGGCGGGCCAGCGGGGCATGAGGCCATCGTAGCGACACCTTGTGTCATGATCTGACATCAGTCATCATGATCCCATGACAGTTCATGACATCACTCGTCCAACGGTCATCCTCACCGGCCCCACCCGGGGCATCGGGTCCGCGATGGTCGATCGACTCGTGGAACACCCGTCCCGTCCGAATCTGGTCCTCCTTGCGAGGGACCCGCAAGCACTCGAGGCGGTCGTGAGCCGCGTCCGCGGCGCAGGCCTGCGCGCCAGCGGAATCCCGCTCGAGCTCGCCGATCTGCGGAGTGTGGATACCGCGCTCGACGCGCTCCGCACGGAGATCGGGCTCGGCGAGGTGGCCTCGCCAGACGCAGTCATGCTGAACGCCGGCGCACAGTTCGGCGACCGAAGGGGCATGAGCGCGCAGGGCATGGAGAAGACGTTCGCCGTCAATGTCGTCGCCCAGCATGCGCTGCTGCGCGGCCTGCTGCCCTTGCTCGCACCGCGCTCGCACACGGTGCTCATGGGTTCGAGCACCCACCGGGGTCGCGCGCAGTCATTCGGCCTGCTCCCGTCCCCGAGGTACGCACCGCCCGCAGAGCTCGCTGAAATCGACCATTCGGAGACTGGCGCCCGTCGACAGGCCGGCGGCCGTGCCTACTCCGACAGCAAGCTCGCCCTCGTCACGCTCTCGCACGCGTGGGCCCGTCGCGCCGCGGCATCGGGCCATCGCCTCAATACGTACGACCCAGGGCTCGTGCCCGGTACCGGGTTGACCCGCACCCTGCCCGATTTCGCGCTCTGGGGATGGGAGCACGTCATGCCCGCCATGGCGCTCCTTCCAAAGGCAACCACGCCGCGTAACACCGCCCGTCACGCGGTCGACCTCCTCCTCGGTGACCGCCACTCGGGCCTGCACGACGGATACGTCGAAATCGGCCGCGTCACCCTAGCGGCTGAACCCACGTTTGACCTCGCCCGACAGGAGGAATTGTTCGCGTGGGTTGAGACACGGTTCCCTGCCCATTCCGAACGCAGCGATGCCGCAGTCTGAGGTATTTCAGCGGGAGTTGCTGTCCCACGAACGACGAAGAAGGGACAGAACCGTGACCGAGGACCAACGCCACGAGCTCACCCGGTAGCCAAGGCGAATCGAAGTCCAACGCGTCGGATCCTCGATCGCCGGGTGGGAGATCGTGCAGGTGCTCAGCGAGATTCCGGTGGGAATCTCCTCCGGCTGGCACGCCAAGAGCAAATCCCGGTCTGGTGATCACTCGGAAACCCAAAGGGCGCTTCGGTTGGGGCAACGTGTGGGGATGTCGGAGATGTCGGCCGTACCGGTGATGGGTCACGGGGAATCGTTGTCACCGTGATCGCCTCAAACGTCAAGAAACGGAACTTCGGTCGTGAGCAGAGTGTGGGCAGGCTCACTCCCGCACTCAGGCGCGCTCGCCGCTCGGGCTGGGTCAACTCGCACTATCGATCAGTTTGACGACAAGTGAGCGCGCCGCTGACGGGCCGCGCGTTCTCAGTCCCGCTCGTTGGGCGGTGCTGTCGATCGGCGCCTCACGAGAGTTGCGCGCAACTCGGGTGCGACGGTCGGCGCTGGGCGCCCTTCGACCGCGCTGAGGGCGAGGTCGGCGAAGAAGCGCCCGAGGCCGACCGTGTCGACGTGGATCGTGGAAAGCGTGGGCTCCAGCATCGCCGCGAGCGGAGTGTCGTCGTGGCCGATGATCGAAAGGTCGATGGGCACCGCGATTCCCATCCGGAGAGCGGCGCCGACGAGCGCGCCGGCGACATCGTCGTTGTAGGCGGCCACGGCTGTCACGCCTTTGTCGCGCCATGCGGCGAGGACGGGCCCGGCCGAGTCGTCGGTGAGTTCGAGGTCCTCTGTGGGCATGGGCTCGAGGCCGAGTGCAGCGGCGGCCTCATCGGCAGCGTGTCGCCGTAGCCGCACGAGGTCGGCCACGCGCGGGTCGGCGGATCCCGCGAACGCGACCGCACGATGTCCGAGGTCGTGAAGGTGGCGGACCTGCAGCACGGGCCCTTCCTCGGTCCATTCCTCCGCGGTGGGGTGGTCGGGATCGGGGATGATCCGGGTGATCCCGCTCGCGCGGATCGAGTCGACCTGCCCAGGCGACCAGGGCGTCATCGACATGACGAGGTCGGGTTGCAGGGTCTCCCAGAGCGGTCGTGCCTGGCCGGTCTGGTGCGGCGTGTACGTGATGAGCGCGTAGCCGGCCTCGTCGAGGGCGAGCGAGGCCTCCTCGATGTTGCGGCGGAGGTTGAAGTCGAGCGGCCAGTCGGGCAGCACCAGCAGCACGATGTGCGTGCGTCCGCTCGCGAGCGCGCGGGCCGCGGTGTGCGGCCGGTAGCCGAGCCGTTCGGCCTCGGCGAGCACGCGCGAACGCGTCGCCGCCGAGATCGTCTGCCCCGGAGTGTCGTTGAGGACGAACCCGACGGTGGCGCGCGAGATGCCGAGGGACCGCGCGATGTCGGCCGCGGTCACCCGTCGCGTGGTCGTCGACTCCGGCATCCGGCACCCCCGTTTTGCGCCGCTACTTGCGCGCGCTAGTTACTCAATGTAGCATCGTCGACACCAGCTAGCACGCGCTAGTGACTTCGCATCCGTATCGGATGCCACGAGCCCCAGCACTGCACAACGACAACGGAGTCCCCATGCACCCCATCGAGCACGACGACGAGCCGATCGTCACCCCGGCACCGTCACCGCTGCCCACCACGACCGTCGACCCTGCGGCGATCGAAGAAGCGCACGCACCCGCGCCGACCCTGCCGAAGGTGAACGCTCGCTACATCTGGTTCATGGTCCTGGCGCAATTCGGCGTCTTCATGGCCTTCATCACCCCGCTCGCGATCTCGCTGTCCATTCGGGTGAACGAACTCGCACCCGGACGTGAGGAGACCCTCGGCTACATCACCGGTGCGGGTGCGCTCTTCGTGATGCTGACCGCGCCGTTCATGGGCGTCTGGAGCGACCGGACCCGAACCCGGATCGGTCGTCGCCGGCCCTTCATGATCGGCGGCATGGTCGTCGGCGTCGTCTCGCTGATCGTGATGGCGCTCGCGCCGAGCATCCTCGTGCTCGGGTTCGGCTGGGTGCTCGCACAATGGGGCTGGGGCACCGTGCTCGGCAACCTGCAGATCTCGACGGCAGACCGGCTGCCCGAGGAACAGCGCGGCAAGGTCGCCGGCCTCACCGGCTTCGCCACCCAGGTCGCACCGGTCATCGGTGTCATCCTCACAGTCGGCGTGACCGGGAACGCCCTACTGCTGTTCCTCCTGCCCGGGATCGTCGGTGTCGTGCTGGTCACGCTGTTCATCACCCTGGTCCACGAAGACGACAGCCGCGACCTCCCGAAGGAGACTCTCACCCTCGGAGGCCTGCTCCGCAAGTACCTCTACAACCCCAAGCGCTACCCCGACTTCTCCTGGAACTGGTTGGGACGCTTCCTCTTCTACTTCGGCCTCACCCTGAACACGACGTTCACGGCGTTCTTCTTCGCTAACCGACTCGGCGTCGAGGTGACTGAGGTTGCGGGCATCATCGCCACTCTCGGCGGAGTCGGCGTGCTCGCCGTGACCGCAGGCGCCCTCGGTGGTGGCTTCCTCTCCGACCGCTTCCGCCGTCGCAAGGTGTTCGTCGTCGCCGGCGGCGCGCTCATGGCAAGCGGCATGGTGTTGATGGCCGTTTCCACCGACCTGCCCGGGCTCATCGCGGGATCGCTCATCGTCTCGACCGGGATCGGACTGTTCTCCGCGGTGGACCAGGCGCTCCTGCTCGACGTCCTCCCCGAGAAGGCGACCGACGCCGGACGCTTCATGGGCATCACGGGCTTCGCCACATCCATCCCCCAGTCGGTCGCGCCGCTGGTGGCCTCGTCCATCCTGCTCGTCGGGGTCACCGGCGACGAGAAGAACTACTCGCTCCTGTTCTTCATCGCCGCCGGGCTCGTCCTGCTCGGCGGGCTCGTGATCCTCCGCATCCGTTCGGCGCGCTGAACCCCGATCGACGGCGGCTTGGCTGCCGCCCAGACCAGAAGGAACCCCTGTGAGCATCACCATCACGCCCGTCCGCTTCGAGCACCATCGCGAGGCGCTCGGCATCGGCGAACGCGAACCCCGGCTCAGCTGGATCGTCTCGTCAGCAGCCGCCGGCTGGCGCCAGGCCCGGTACGAGCTCCAGATCCGGGCAGAGGATACCGCGCCGACGACGTACCCCGTCGACTCGCCCGATTCCGTGCTCGTGCCGTGGCCCGCCCCGCCGCTCACGTCGCGCGAGCGTCGCGACGTGCGCGTGCGCGTGATCGGCATGAACGGAACGTCCTCCGACTGGAGCGACTGGGCGACCGTCGAGACGGGACTGCTCGATCCGTCCGACTGGGCCGCCGTCATGGTCGGCCCCGCCGCCGAGGGCGTCTTCGCCCGCGAGGCGGCGCCGCTCGTGCGCGTCGCGTTCGAGGTGACGGATGTCGCGATCCGCCGAGCGCGCCTCTACCTCACCTCGCACGGTCTCGTGCAAGCCGAGCTCAACGGCGCCCGCGTCGGCGACCACGAGCTCACGCCCGGCTGGACCGCGTACGAGGACCGGCTGCGTTATGCCACATTCGACGCCATCGATCTTCTGCGACCCGGAGCGAACGTGCTCGGGGCGTGGCTCGGTGACGGGTGGTGGCGGGGACGACTCGGCTGGGAAGCCGGCCGTCGTGAGGTGTACGGTTCGGAGCTCGGAGTGCTCGCGCAGCTCGAGATCGAGTACGCCGACGGCACCCGTCAGGCCGTGGCATCCGGGCCCGACTGGACGGTCGGCCGGAGCCCGATCGTCTCAGCCGACCTCTACGAGGGCGAGGCATTCGACGCGGGCCGCCAGGACCTGGCCTGGTCGACGGATCGCTTCGACGCGACCGGCTGGGAACCGGCGTCGCAACGCGAGCTCGACCTTTCGACGCTCGTCGCGCCCGATGGCCCGCCCGTCCGGGTGACCGAGGCCCTTCCGGTTCGCGAGGTGCTCACGAGCCCGTCGGGGAAGCTCATCGTCGACTTCGGCCAGAATCTCGTCGGGCGGCTGCGCATCACCGTCCGAGGCGGTGCCGGGGATACCGTGACCCTGCGGCACGCCGAGGTACTCGAGCACGGCGAACTCGCGACCGCACCTTTGCGCACCGCGACGGCGACCGACTCGTACACGCTCCGAGGCGACGCCGAGGAGACCTGGGCGCCGCGGTTCACGTTCCACGGCTTCCGGTATGCCGAGATCACGGGATGGCCGGGGGAGTTCGACCCCGCCGACGTGGTCGCCGAGGTGCTCGGCAGCGATCTCGAGCGCACCGGCCGGTTCGCGGCATCCGACCCGCTCGTCGACCGGCTTCACGAGAACGTCGTATGGGGCATGCGCGGCAACTTCGTCGACGTGCCCACCGACTGCCCGCAGCGCGACGAGCGACTGGGCTGGACCGGCGACCTGCAGGTGTTCGCGCCGACCGCGTCCTTCCTGTTCGACGCGTCCGGTTTCCTCGTCTCGTGGCTGCGCGATCTCGAAGCCGAACAACGGCGGCTCGGCGGCGTGCCCATGGTCGTCCCGGCGGCGACGCCTGGGGCAGCAGGGCCGCAGGCCGGGTGGGCGGATGCCGCGACGGTCGTACCGTGGACGATCTATGAGCGCTTCGGCGACGTGGACGTGCTCCGCCGCCAGTTCGACAGCATGGCCGCGTGGGTCGACCAGGTCGCCGGGCTCGCCGGCGAGGACCGACTCTGGACCGGCGGCCATCAGTTCGGCGACTGGCTCGACCCGACCGCGCCGGCCGACCGTCCCGACATGACGATGACGTTCACCGAGATCGTCGCGACCGCCTACTTCGCCCGATCGAGCCGGATCGTCGCGGACGCCGCCGTGCTGCTCGGCCGCGCCGACGACGCCGACCGCTACGCCGCACTCGCCGACGAGGTGCGCGCGGCCTTCCACCGCGAGTACGTCTCGGGCTCCGGCCGGCTGCTGTCGGATTCGGTGACGTCGTACGCGCTCGCACTCCAGTTCGACCTGCTCGACGGCGCAGACGAGCGCCGACGCGCGGCCGACCGTCTTGCCGTGCTCGTTCGCGAGAATGGCTACCGCATCGCGACCGGCTTCCTCGGCACCCCGCTTGTCATGGACGCGCTCAGTGCCAACGGCCACGCGGACGCCGCGTACAAGCTCCTCCTGCAGACGGAGAACCCGTCATGGCTGTACGCCGTGAAGCAGGGCGCGACGACCATCTGGGAACGTTGGGACTCCCTGCTCCCAGACAGCACCGTCAACCCGAGCGGCATGACGTCGTTCAACCACTATGCGTTCGGCTGCGTCGCGGACTGGATGCAGCGCGTGGTCGCCGGCCTCGCACCCGCTGCTCCGGGCTACCAGCGCCTCCGCGTGGCGCCGCAGCCGCCCCGGCGCGGGCTGACATCGGCATCCGCAGTGCTCGAGACACCCTACGGCCGGGCGTCCTCGGAGTGGGAGATCACCGCTGGCCTGCTCACGGTGCGCGTGGCTGTGCCCGTGGGCGTGATCGCCGACGTGCTGCTCCCCTCCGGGACGGCGCACGAGGGCCTCGAGCATGGCGAGCACGAGTGGACGGAGCCGTTCGAGGTCGACGACCTCGAGCGTCCGGTGTACACGGTCGACACCCGGCTCGGCGACCTCGTCGAGGACGCCGAGGCGATGCGCGTGGTCACCGGTGCGGTGGTGAAGGCGATCCCCGCCGCAGCGAACCACATGCAGGCGGGACTCCGCGGCCAGGACGCCGTCACCCCGCGCCAGATCGCGGACATGATGCCCGATCCCGTTGCCGTGCTGGCGGACTTCGTACGCGGCTTCGCGGCGCTGGCGGCCGGCGAAGGGATCCCGGAGGACCTCCTCGGCGTCGCCTCCGCGTCTGACGACCGAGGAGACGCACCCGACGACGCCGACCTCGAGGCCAAAGCCGCGCTGCTCAGTGGACGTGACTTCTGGTCGACCCGTGAGGGCGACGGCATCCGCTCGATCGTCATGGTCGACGGCCCGCACGGCGTGCGCCGCCAAGCCGGAACCGCCGACAACCTCGGCTTCCACCAGAGCCTGCCGGCGACGTGCTTCCCGCCCGGCGTCGGCCTCGCCTCGAGCTGGGACCCGGCATTGGTGCGCGAGGTCGGCGCTGCGCTCGCCCGCGAGGCGCGCGCCCTCGACGTCGACGTGATCCTCGGCCCGGCGATCAACATCAAGCGGTCCCCGCTCGGTGGCCGTACCTTCGAGTACTTCTCCGAGGACCCGCTGCTGACCGGCGCACTCGCCGTCGAGTACGTGCACGGCGTTCAGGGCGAGGGTGTGGGCACCTCGGTGAAGCACTTCGCGGTGAACAGCCAGGAGACCGATCGCATGCGCGTCAGCGCCGAGGTCGACGAGCGCACGCTCCGCGAGATCTACCTGCCCGCATTCGAGCGGGTCGTCACGGAGGCGGCGCCGACGTCGGTGATGAGCGCCTACAACGCGATCAACGACGTGTTCTGCTCCGAGAACCGGTGGCTGCTCACTGACCTGCTGCGCGAGGAATGGGGCTTCGACGGGCTCGTCGTCTCGGACTGGGGCGCGATCAAGGACCGGGTCGAGGCGCTCGCTGCCGGTCTGGACCTCGAAATGCCCGGCACCGACGGCGACGGCACCGAGGCGATCGTCCGCGCGGTGCGCGAGGGCCGGCTCGACCGTTCGGTCGTCGAGACGAGCGTCGAGCGCCTGCGAAGGCTCGCCGATCGCACCGCCTCGACGGCGAGCGGGAGAGTGACAGCCGCCTCGCCCGCAGGTTTCGATGCGGACGCCCACCACGCGCTCGCGCGCCGGGCCGCAGCCTCCTCGGTCGTCCTCCTGCGGAACGAGCGCGATGCACTGCCGCTCCGCGCCGACGAGCGGATCGCAGTGATCGGCGAGTTCGCAGTCGAGCCCCAGTTCCAGGGCGGCGGAAGCTCGCACGTGAACCCGACCCGAGTCGACATCACCCTCGACGAACTGCGGCACGCGATGGGCGAGGACCGGGTCGTCTATGCCGCCGGCTACGCCAAGGATGCCGACAGCGAGACCGCCGGCACGCTGCTGGCCGAGGCACGCACCGCCGCGGCATCCGCCCACGTCGCTGTCGTCTTCGCGGGACTGTACGAAGTCGACCAGTCGGAAGGCTTCGACCGTGAGCACCTCGACCTGCCCGCCGCACAGCTCGCCGTGATCGACGCTGTCGCGTCGGTGGCGGCCCGCACGGTCGTCGTCCTCTCGAACGGCGGCGTCGTGACCCTCGAGCCGTGGCACGATCGCGTCGATGCGATCGTCGAGGGCTGGGCCCTCGGCCAAGGCGTGGGCGGGGCACTCGCGGACGTGCTCACCGGCGCAGTCAACCCATCGGGCCGACTCGCCGAGACGATCCCGCTCGCACTCGCCGACACCCCGTCCTTCCTCAACTTCCCTGGCGAGCACGAGGTCGTGCGCCACGGCGAGGGCGTCTTCGTCGGCTACCGCTACTACACCTCGACCCGGCGGGCGGTGCGCTACCCGTTCGGCCACGGTCTCAGCTACACCACCTTCGAGGTGCAGAAGTTCGAGGTCGAGGCGACGGGCGTCGACACCGCCCTGGCGCGCGTAACCGTGCGAAACACGGGTGACCGGGCAGGCGCCCACGTCGTTCAGCTGTATGTCGCGCCCGCGCCATCCGCCGTACGTCGTCCGGTGCGAGAGCTCGGCGCGTTCGCGAAGGTGCATCTCGATCCGGGCGAGCAGGAGACCGTCGAGCTCGCGCTCGACCGCCGCGCGTTCGCATTCTGGGACGTGACCGGGGCGCGCTGGTGGGTCCAGCCGGGCACCTACCGCGTCGCGCTCGCCGCGTCGGCCGGCGACCTCATCGACACCCGCGACCTGACCCTCGACGGCGACGTCGACCGTCCCGCTCCGCTCAGCCTCGAATCCAGCGTCAAGGAGTGGTTCGGCCACCCGGTCGTCGGCCCGGCGCTTATGCAGGGCATGATGGCGAACGCCACGCCCGAGCAGCAGGCCGCCGCGGAGGCCAATGCCAACGCCCTGAAGATGGTCGAGTCCATGCCGATGGGCCAGTTCGCCCGCTTCCCCGGCGTCGAGATCCCCGATCAGGTCCTCGAGCAGCTCATCGCACTGAGCCTGGCCGACGCGACGCCGGAGCCCGTCGGATGAGGCGGGTACTTCTCACCGGAGCCACCGGGAATTGGGGTCGCGCCACGCTCCGCGAGCTGCGCGAGCGCGGCGACCGGATCCACGTGATCGCGCTCGTCATGCCCACCGACCGCGACCGTGAGGCCATCGCCGAGTTCGCCGACATGGAGAACCTCGAGGTGGTCTGGGGCGACCTGACCGACGCCGCCACCGTCATCGCATGCGTGCAACGCGTCGACATCGTCCTGCACGTCGGAGCGGTCGTCTCCCCGCTCGCCGACGAGCAGCCCGAACTCGCCCACCGCGTCAACGTCGGGAGCATGCGGAACCTCATCGAGGCCGTCCGCGCTCTTCCCGCCCCCGCGAGCGTCGCGGTCGTGGGCATCGGATCGGTGGCGCAGACCGGCAGCCGCAATCCGCCCCACCACTGGGGCAGGGTCGGCGACCCGGTTCGGGTGTCCCGGTTCGACGAATACGGCCAGAGCAAGGTGACTGCGGAGCGACTCCTCGTGGACTCGGGTCTGCCGAAGTGGGTGCAGCGGCGCCAGACCGGCATCCTCCACCCGGGCATGCTCGAGATCCGCGATCCGATCATGACGCACTCGCCATTCGGGGCGGTCATGGAATGGGTCTCCGCCGAGGACTCGGCCCGGCTGCTCGCGAACCTCTGCGAGCCGGACGTTCCCGACACGGTCTGGGGTGGCATCTACAACATCGGCGGCGGCGACGGGTGGCGTCTCACGAACTGGGAGCTGCAGACCGCGATCGGTCACGCGATGGGCGTGCGCGACATCCGCCGCTGGTACGACCGCAACTGGTTCGCGACGGGAAACTTCCACGGCCAGTGGTACACCGACAGCGACCGGCTCGAACAGGTCGTCCCGTTCAGGCAGGACTCCTTCGAAGCTGTCCTGGACCGGGCGATGGCCGCCGCGCCCTCCTGTTCGATCGGCCGGGCGAGTGCCCGGCTGGATCGTGAAGCACCTGATCATGAAGCCACTCACCCGACAGCCCCGCGGAACGATGCACGCCATCCGAACCGGCAACACCCCGGAGATTTCAGCGCATTTCGGCTCACTCGAGCAGTGGCGAGCGATCGGGACGTGGTCGACGTTCCATCCACCCTCCCCGTCGAAGCGTCCCACACTCCTGGATCACGGCTACGACGAGTCGAAGCACCCAGCCGAATGGGGCCGCCTCGACTACCTCGAAGCGGCGACCTTCCGCGGCGGCCACCTGCGGAGCACCGAAGTGGTCCGCGGTGATGTCGGCACACCGCTCGTCTGGGCGTGCGCATTCGGGCATGCCTTCGCTGCCAGCCCCCGCCTCGTCCTCACCGCCGGACACTGGTGCCCGACCTGCGTATCGGACCCGGCCGGTTACGTCCGTCAAGCCGAGCGCAACCAGTTCCTCGCGCAGATCATCGCCGCCTGAAAGCCAACCCATGTCCGTCCGTGCTCTCGCCCTCGATCGGCTCATCCACCGCCTCAACCGTCACAACGTCCGCACGGTCCCCGAGGAGATCGAGCACCGCCGCTCCCACGGCAGTCCCCAGCCCGCTCCGGTCCCTTCCGCGATCGCGAGGCGGTTCGCCGTGGAGATCAGCACCGTCCAGGGCTGCAAAGTCGTCACGCTCCGCCACCGCTCTCCCGGCCACCGCCGCGCCTTCGTGTTCCTGCCAGGCGGCGGGTACGCGAACCCGATCACCGCTTCCCATTGGCGCCCCGTTTCACGACTGAGCCGGGCCGCGGGAGTGGACGCCGTCGTTCCGCTGTACCGGGTCAGTCCCGAGGGTACGGCCGAACAGGCGCTCGCTCTTCTGGAAGAGGTCCTGGCCGACCTCATCGCCGAGCGCGGGGAAGAGGTCCTCCTCGGTGGCGACTCAGCCGGTGCCGGTCTTGCCCTCGCTACGGCCCAGCGGCACCCGCACGGGGTCCGGGCCGTGGTACTGCTCAACCCCTGGCTCGACGCCGCCCTCGCTCACCCGGCAACGAGTGCGGTCGCGCCATGGGATGTGATCCTCGACCTCCGGGACCTTCGTCAATGGGCGGCAGTCTGGGCCGATGGGCTACCGACAACCGACGCGATGGTCAGCCCCATGAACGGGCCCTGCATGGGCCTGCCACCGGTGCACATCCTCACCGGCGGACGCGACGCGTTCCTCCCGGACGCGTTCGAGCTCCACCGTAGACTCGTTGTCGCCGGGAACAGCGGGACGCTGATGTACTCGCCTGACGGAAACCACGCGGATGGACTCATCAGCCCAGCGACACCGGAGGGTCGGAACGCCCACGATGCCGTCGTGCGCTGGCTTCAGACCTGATCACCCAGCAGCTCGGCATCAGATGCGGGGCAGCCCCGTCGCTCGGCTGATCATGCTGTCGAAGGCGCGGTCCGAGAGCATGCCGCGGGCGGCGATGAGCGGCTTCGCGCCGAACCCGACCGCGTAGCGAGTCCTGGGACGGCGGGCGGTGACGCCCTTGCCGACCGCGTCGGCGATCACCGACGGCGGCGAGTTGCGGTTCGTGTTGGCCTGGGAGCGCAGTGACTTCGCGACCGCGTCCGCCTGCGCCTTGTACGCACCGGTCCCGGAGGTCTCTTCGAGGTGGGTGGCCGCGATCCCGCCCCACTCGGTGGCGATCCCGCCCGGCTCGATCACGACGACGTCGATCCCGAATGGGGCGACCTCCAGCCGCAGGCAATCGGAGAGCGCCTCGAGCGCGAACTTCGTGCCGTGGTACCACCCGCCAAGCGGGGTGTGCAGCTTGCCGCCCATGGAGCTGATGTTCACGATCGTCCCCGATCGCTGCTTGCGCATGTGCGGGAGCGCGAGCTGGGCGAGACGGATGGCGCCGAACACGTTCACCTCGAACTGGCGGCGTGCCTCGTCGATGTCCACATCCTCGAGCGCACCGTAGGAGCCGTAGCCGGCGTTGTTGACGAGCACGTCGATCCGGCCGCTCTCGGCGATGATCTTGTCGATCCCGGCCTGCATCGACGCGTCGTCGGTGACGTCCATCGCCAGGATGTGGATCCCGTCGGCCGCGAGCTTCTGCAAGCGGTCCGTGCGCCGCGCCGCGCCGTAGACGATGAAGCCGAGGCTCTGCAGCTCGCGGGCGGTGGCCTCGCCGATTCCTGAGGAAGCGCCGGTGACGAGGGCTACTTTGTTGGTCATTGTGTCTCTCTCGATGTAAAGTGAATCACGGTTCACAAACATCATGAACCGACACTCACTTTAAGTCAAGTGAGAGATCGACTCTCTATTAACGGGGTGGCCATGTCAGTCATCAGGCCCATGCGGGCGGACGCGGTTCGGAATCGTCGCAAGATCCTCGACGCCGCCAACGCGCAGATCACCGCCCGCGGGCCCGAGGTCGGCATGGACGAGATCGCCCAGGCCGCCGGCGTCGCGGTCGGAACGCTGTACCGCCACTTCCCGACCAAGACCGACCTCGTCGCGGCCGTCGTCGCCGAATACGTTCTCGTGGTCGCCGACGATGCACAAGAATCCCTCGCCCGTGCGCGCGCAGGATCCTCACGCGCCGCCGACGAGGTCATCGGATTCCTCACTCGTGTCGCCGAGTCATCCGCCGACCACCACGCCGTGAAAGCCGCAGCGCAGGGCCTCGGCGTCGAGGGACACGGCGACAAGTCCGACGAGTCCCGGGCCAGCGCCGCCCTCGCCGAGCTCATCACGATCGGGCAAGCCGATGGCGACATCCGCGCCGAGGTCACCGTGGACGACATCTACCTGCTCATGGCTACCGCGCCCACCGATCAGCCCGCGCCCGTCCGGCAGCGATGGCTCGACCTCATCCTCCCCGGCATCACCACGCCGTCGGGCTGGGGGCGCGTTGGTAGAGAAGCTGCTGCTGAGCCAGTGGGGCGTGCGGCGAGGAAGAGCCCGGCGTGGTAATTGCGCGTTGTCTTGCATGAGCGCGAGGCGACCCTCGCCATCGACCGTACTGGCATGAGCCTGAGAGGCACGGGTTCGCGAGCCCGACGCCCATCGACTCGATGATCACTTGGACTCATCGGCCCAGCGATACCGGAGGGTCGGAAGGATCACCCACCGGGCTGATTTCGATCACATCCGACCGTTCCGGGCGGGCTCCGCGCCCACCGCGCTCCTCACCGACGTCGCTTCGGATCACCATGATCGCGAGTTCCCCCCGAAGCAGCGCCGAGAGGCCCGCGCGCGTGCGGGCAATTGTGGGCAAACGATGCGAATGCATGCGATTCTTTGATCACGTGCAGACAAGAAAACCCCCGGACCTTCGTCCGGGGGTTTTCGATGTGGCTCCGACCGGCATCGATCCGGTGACCTTTCGATTTTCAGTCGAACGCTCTACCAACTGAGCTACAGAGCCTCGTGGCATCCGCCCGACGAATCGGAACAGGTGCCTCGATAAGGAGAAAGCCCCTTCTCTCGAAAGGGAAAGGGCTTGTCGCCTGAGCGACCCTGACGGGACTTGAACCCGCGACCTCCGCCGTGACAGGGCGGCACGCTAACCAACTGCGCCACAGGGCCTCGTAAAGAAGCTGTTCAATTGTAATGCCTTCGTGGTGACCCCAACGGGATTCGAACCCGTGCTGCCGCCGTGAAAGGGCGGTGTCCTAGGCCACTAAACGATGGGGCCGGGTGGCCTTGCTTGAGGGGCATGACCGCCGACAGCCAAGCATACGTGCCAACGCGCGCGAGCGCAAAACGAGGCCGGCGGATGCCGCGAAGACGCCGATTCCCGGCCGTGGCGCGCGCCCCGCGGCATCCGCCACGCGCGCCCGAAATACCCGGAAACCGCCACGCACGCGCCTAGCGTGAAGGCTGCCACTGCCCGTACGGGCAGCCGATCACCGACCCACGAAAAGCCGAGAGACGCGAGGAGCGCGGGGCGAACGAGCCCGCGTGGACGGGGAACCATGGACCGCACCACCATCCGCATGCCGATCGCCCGAGACCGCACGACCTCGCCACGGGGCATCCGTCGCCGGCTCGGCCGACCGGCGTCGAGCGCGCCCGGCACGCCCGGTACGTCCGGCACGTCGACCGCTTCGACGTCGCCTCGCGCGAGCATGCGGCTGCACCGTCGCGTGCGGCACGTGATGGCGGGCGTCTCGATCGCGGCGCTCACGCTCGTGGGGGCGATCGCCGTGCCGACGAGTGCGCAGGCGGCGACGTATCCGACGTGGGACGAACTGCAGGCGGCGAAGGCCAACACCGCAGCGGGCGCGGCCGCCGTCACGCAGATCACGGGACTCATCGCCCAGCTCGAGACGAACGTCGAGGTCACTCGCGCCGAGGCCGAGCGCCGCACCGATGAGCTCATCGTGGCGCAGCAGAAGTTCGACGATGCGGCCGCGCGCGCCGACCAGATCCAGGCGCAGGCCGACGCGTCGGCGGCCGAGGCGGCCGCCGCCGAGCGGAACGCCGGGCAGGTGGCCGCTCAGCTCTACCGCGCGGGCACGGGCGACGTGGGCGTGAGCCTCTTCCTCGACGCCGGGAACTCCGCCGCGACCGACGCGCTGCTCGCGAAGCTCGGCAGCATGGAGAAGATGGTCGAGCGAACGTCCGCCGTCTACAACACGGCGAAGGAGAAGCAGAACGCCGCACGCTCGCTCTCCGACCAGGCCGCTGTGGCCCGCGGCGAACGCGAGAAGCTCCGGATCGCCGCCGAGGAGGCGCTCGCCGTGGCGCAGGCCGCGCAGGCGGCGGCGGAGGCCGCACTCGCCGAGTCGCAAGCGAAGAAGATCGAGCTCGAGCAGCAGCTGAAGTTCCTGCAGGACACCGAGGCGGCGACCGCGGCCGCGTACCAGGAGGGCGAGCGCATCCGCAAGGAGGAGGAGGAGCGCCGTCGGCAGGAGGCGCTGAAGAACGGTGCACCTGGCGCCGTCGCATCCTCAGGCTGGGCGAAGCCGGCTGCGGGAGGCATCACCGGCACGTTCGGTCCGCGATCCTCGATCTGCTCGGGCGGCGGATGCTCCGGCAGCTTCCACTACGCCGTCGACCTGGGCACCGGATGCTCCGCGCCCATCTACGCGGCGAACAGCGGCGTCGTGCGCTTCGCCGGCTGGTCGGGCACCTACGGCAACTACGTGCAGATCGACCACGGCGGCGGCGTCTGGACCGGCTACGCCCACATCCGCCCGGGCGGCACGTTCGTTGGCACCGGCCAATGGGTCGAGGCCGGACAGAACATCGCCTCGAGCGGCACGACCGGCGCGTCGACCGGATGCCACCTCCACTTCGAGGTCTTCGTCGGCGGCAGCCGCATCAACCCGATTCCGTTCATGGCGGACCGGGGAGTGCGCCTTGGCTGAGCACCGCACGCGTCCGATCTCGCGGGTGAAGCCCGCGACCGTCTTCTCGACCGTGGCGGTCGGCGCAGTGACCGCGTCGGTGGTCGCGGCGGGCGGCCCGGCGATGGCCGAGCCCGACTACCCCTCGTGGAGCGAGATCGAGCAGGCCAAGCAGAACGAGCAGACGAAGCAGGCCGAGATCGATCGGGTCGGTGAGCTGCTCGTCGGCCTCCAGCAGGCGGCGGATGCCGCGGCGATCGCGTCCATGCAGGCCGACGAGGCCTGGCGCATCGCCGTCGACCAGCGCGACCGGGCCGCCGGGCGCGAGCGCACGTTGCAGCAGCAGGCCGACGAGGCGGACGCCGTCGCCGAGATCTCGAAGATGCGCGCCGGCTTGATCGCCGCTCACCTCGCCAAGACCGCCGGCAACGACCTCACGACCGAGCTCGTGTTCTCAGGCGATGACGCGCGCGAGCTGCTGCGGCAGCTCGGCATGGCGTCGAAGCTCGGGGAGCAGTCGAACGAGGTCTACGAGCAGGCGCTCGCCGACCGCAACACGGCCGACTCGCTCCGCGAGCAGGCAGCGGATGCCGCCGCGGAACGCGAACGGCTCGCGGGCCTCGCCGAGCAGCGCGCCGACGAGGCTCGCGAGGCCGCCGACCGAGCCAACACCGCCGTCGCGGTCCAGGAGCAGAAGTCCGCGGAGCTGTACGCGCAGCTCGCCAGCCTCAAGGACACCACCGCCGAGCTCGAGCGCGAGCGGGCCGAGGGCGAGGCGGCAGCGGCGGCTGCGGCGGCCGCGGCGGCCGCGGCGGCGGCTGCAGCAGCGGCGGCGCAGCCCGCAGCACCCGCTCCGGCTCCGGCTCCGGGCGCGTCGACTGGTGGAGCGGCATCCGGCGCGGTCCCGTCGGCGCCGAACGCCGGCGCGGTCGAGACCGCGATCGCATTCGCCCGCGCGCAGCTGGGGGAGCCCTACGTGCTGGGCGGCGCCGGCCCCAACGTGTGGGACTGCTCGGGCCTCACGAAGATGGCGTACGCGAACGCCGGCATCTACATCGGCACGCACTCCGCCACGAACCAGTACTCCACGCTCGCGGGGCGCGGCCTCGCCGTGCCGGTGTCGCAGGCGCAGCGCGGCGACCTGCTCTTCTGGGGATCGGGCGGCGACTACTACCACGTCGCGATCTACCTCGGCGGCGGCCGCATCCTCGAGGCGCCGCGCGAGGGCGTCCCGGTGCGCGAGTACTTCATCTGGGGCTCGCCCTCGGCGGCGGCCCGCCCGGCGGGCTGACCCTCCCTCCCCAAGCTCGCGCACGCGAATTCAGGAAGAACCGCGTCCCGTGCGGCGTGGCGACCGACGACGCGCCGGCTGAGGGGCGGAAGTTCTTGCATTCGCGCCGGTGCGGTGCCGCATGAGGTGGTGCGCGCGCGGACACGACGAAGGGGCGAGCCGAATCGGCTCGCCCCTTCGTGCAGCTCAGGCCCGGTTCAGTGACCCGGGTAGGCCTCGATCGCCTTCTGGATGAGCGACTCGGCCTCCGCGGCATCCGCCCAGCCCTCGGTCTTGACCCACTTGCCGGGCTCGAGGTCCTTGTAGTGCTCGAAGAAGTGCTCGATCTCCTTGCGCGTGAACTCGGGGATGTCGTTCACGTCCTGGATGGAGTCCCAGCGCGGGTCGCCCGCGGGCACCGCGATGACCTTCGCGTCGCCGCCGCCGTCGTCGGTCATGTGGAACACGCCGACCGGGCGCACCTTGACGCCGACGCCCGGGAACAGCGGGTACTGCGTGAGCACGAGCACGTCGAGCGGGTCGCCGTCGTCGCCGAGCGTGTTCTCGAAGAAGCCGTAGTCGGTCGGGTACACGAACGTCGTGTAGAGCACGCGGTCGAGGAACACGCGACCGGTCTCGTGGTCGACCTCGTACTTGTTGCGGCTCCCCTTCGGGATCTCGATGACGGCGGCGTACTCGCCCATGCTGGTTCTCCTTGTCTGGCGGAAGCTTCGGCCGTGCAGGCCCGCGGCAGGACGGCGGGATCGGCGCAATAAGGTTACTTGATGGCTCCTGAGGACCCTTCGGCGCGGCGTCCGCGCCTGACTCCGCCGATCGCCGACGTGCGTCGGGCGGTGCGCAGCGTCCTCGCGTCGTTCCCTGAGCCCGTCGAAGGGAACGGCCACATCGGCCCTTCGACGGGCTCAGGGCCCGAGGCACCCCTCGTGCTCGTCGCGCTCTCGGGCGGCGCCGACTCGCTCGCCCTCGCCGCGGCCGCCGTATTCGAGGCGCCGCGCGCCGGCCTCCGTGCGGGCGCGGTGATCGTCGACCACGGGCTGCAGGATGCCTCCGCCGCCGTCGCCGAGACGGCCGCCGACGCCGCCCGGGCCCTCGGGCTCGATCCGGTGCTCGTGCGGCGGGTCGAGGTGGCGGGCGACGGCGGCCCCGAGGCATCCGCTCGTGCCGCCCGCTACGCCGCCCTCGACGCGGCCGCCGACGAGGCCGGAGCCGCGCTCGTGCTGCTCGGCCACACGCTCGACGACCAGGCCGAGACCGTGCTGCTCGGGCTCGCGAGGGGCTCGGGCGCCGCGAGCCTCGCGGGCATGGCGCCGCAGTCCGGACGCTACGCGCGCCCGTTGCTCGGGATCCGCCGGGCGACCACGCGGCAGGCGTGCCTCGACGCCGGACTCGAGCCGTGGGACGACCCGCACAACCTCGATCCCGCGTACACGCGCGTGCGCGTGCGCGAACGCGTGCTGCCCGTGCTCGAGGCGGAGCTGGGACCCGGCGTCGCCGAAGCGCTCGCCCGCACGGCCGAGCAGCTGCGCGAGGACGAGCAGGCGTTCACGAGCCAGATCGACGAGTTCATCGAGGAGCTCTGCGAACCCGCCGAGGCGGGCATCGCCGTGTCGGCTGCGGCGCTCGCCGCGAACCCCGCCGCGCTGCGGCAGCGGATCATCCGGCACGTCGTCGCGAGCGAGTTCGGCGTCTCGCTCACGCGCACGCAGACCCTCGAGGTGGCCCGACTCGTCACCGACTGGCACGGGCAGGGCCCGATCGACCTGCCCGGGGGCATCCGCGCGACCCGCGCCGGCAGCCGGATCGTGTTCAGCACGACCGGATCGACCGAGGTGCTGCCGCACGACCACTGAGTCGTGCGCGCAGTCGTGCCGGGCCCTCTGGCCACGAGGCCCACGGCGCTAGGCTCTGAGCATCCGTTCGCCCACGACACCAGGGAGCAGGCATGGACGCGCGCGAGATCGACGGCGACCTGACCGAGGTGCTCGTCACCGAAGACGAGATCCGTGCGAAGCTCGCCGAGCTCGCCCGCCGCATCGAGGCCGATTACGAGGGCCGCGACCTGCTGCTCGTCGGCGTGCTGAAGGGCGCGGTCATGGTGATGGCCGACCTGGCGCGCGAGCTGCGCCCGCACGTCGAGATGGACTGGATGGCGGTCTCGTCGTACGGCGCCGGCACGCAGTCCAGCGGCGTCGTGCGCATCAACAAGGACCTCGACACCGACCTCACCGGGCGTCACGTGCTCATCGTCGAGGACATCATCGACTCGGGCCTCACGCTCAGCTGGCTGCTCGGCAACCTCGAGTCGCGCGGCGCCGAGTCGGTCGAGATCTGCGCACTGCTGCGCAAGCCGGATGCCGCGAAGGTCGAGGTGACCGTCAAGTACCTCGGCTTCGACATCCCGAACCAGTTCGTCGTCGGCTACGGGCTCGACTACGCCGAGCGGTACCGGAACCTGCGCGACGTCGCGATCCTCGCCCCGCACGTGTACAGCTGAGGCGCGGGACCGGGTCGGGGAGCGATCCATGGGTGACGGACGGGGCCGGAGCCGCCTGCGGGATGCAGCCGGCGCGTTCACGAGCAACGCCCTGAACCCCAACCTGCGCCGTGCGCAGCTGAGCTTCCTCGGCGCATGGACCGCCGAGTGGGCGTTCACGGTCGCACTCGGCATCGTCGCCTACCGCGACGGCGGCGCGGTCGCGGTCGGACTCGTCGGCCTGCTCCGGATGGTGCCGTCCGCGATCTGCGCGCCGCTCCTGTCGCCCATCGCCGACCGCGGGCGCCGGGAGCGCGTGCTCGTGCTCGTGTCGACGGTGCGCGGACTCGCGACGGCGGCCGCGGCCGTGGTCGCCGCGATCGCGGGTCCCGCCGCGATCGTGTACGCGCTGGCGATCGTGTCCACGATCGCGGCCACGCTCTTCCGGCCGGCGCACTCCGCGCTGCTGCCGTCGCTGTGCCGCACGGGCTACGAGCTCGCGAGCGCCAACATGGTGCGCGGGCTCCTCGACTCGGCCGCCACGCTCGTCGGGCCGCTGCTCGCCGCGATCCTGCTGCAGTTCACGGACGTGTCGGTCGTGTTCGCCGTCGCCGCGGCCGCGTCGCTGTGGGCGGCCGCGCTGCTGGCGCGGGTGCGCTACGACGCCCCACCGCGACCGGCGGCCCAGCGCCGGGACCTGCTGCGGGAGGCGGCCGAGGGCGTCAAGGCCGTCGCGCGCAACCGCGACCTCGCCATCATCATCGGACTCGCCGGTGCGCAGGCGTTCACCCGCGGCGCGCTGACCGTGTTCTCGGTGGTCGTCGCGATCGAGCTGCTCGGCACCGGGGAGCCGGGCGCCGGCGCGCTCATGACCGCCGTCGGCGTGGGCGCCGTCGTCGCGTCGCTCGTCGCATCGTTGCTCGTCGGGACCAAGCGACTCGGGGCCTGGTTCGCGGTGGGCGTCGCGCTCTGGGGACTCCCGCTCGCGCTCGTCGGCGTGTTCCCGCAGCAGGCGGCGGCGCTCGTCTTCCTGTCCTTCATCGGGGTCGGCAACGCGCTCATCGACCTCGCCGGATTCACGCTGCTCGGCCGGCTGGCGCCCGACGAGGTGCTCGCTCGTGTCTTCGGCGTGCTCGAGAGCTTCGTCGCCGTGTTCATCGGGATCGGCGCCGTGGCCACCTCGGGGCTGATCGCCTGGATCGGACTGCAGCCGGCACTCATCGCCGTCGGCCTGGTCTGCCCGGTGCTCGCGGTGGTCGCGTGGCGGCGCCTGCACGGCCTGGACCGGGCGGTCGGCGCGCTCGACGCCGGCGTCTCGCTGCTCCAGCGCGTGCCCATGCTCGCGCCGCTCCCGCTGCCCTCGATCGAGCAGCTCGCGCGCGGGCTCGAGCCGGCGGAGGTGCCCGCGGGCGCGACGGTGTTCTCCCAGGGCGACGTCGGCGACCGCTACTACGTGATCGAGTCGGGCGAGGCCGACGTCGTGGGCGGCGGCCGCGTCGTCGCGACGCTCGGCCCGGGCGAGGGCTTCGGCGAGATCGCGCTGCTTCGTCGCACGCCGCGCACCGCCACCGTGGTCGCGTCGAGCCCCCTCGAACTGCGGATGCTCCGGTCCGACCAGTTCCTCCCCGTCGTGCTCGGCTACACCCCGAGCGCGCGCGAGGCGGAGCTGGCCGTCGACGCGGAGCTCGAGCGGTACTCACCCGAGCCCGACGAGGCATCCGGCGACCCATCGCCCCCGGCCTGACGACGACCTGTTGAGATGCGAACCCAGAGATGCGAAGGTGAGGCATGGATTCGGGGCGGGCGGTCCTGCTGATCGCCGACATCGGCGGCTACACCGAGTACATGAGCACGCACCGGATGAGCCTGGCCCACGCCGAGGTCAACACGGCGCGCATGCTCGAGAAGATGATCGACGCCGCCCCGGGCTTCGACCTCATCGAGATCGAGGGCGACGCGGCCTTCCTGTCCCGGCAGGCTGAGAACGGCGATGCCGAGACGGCGATCGCCGCGATCCTCGACGCAGCCGTCGCCATGCATCGCGCCTTCCACGAGGAACGGCAGTACGTCGCCGCGAACCTCTGCCCGTGCACCGGGTGCAAGGGGGCCGCAGACCTCAAGCTCAAGTTCGTGGCCCACGTCGGCGACGTCGCCACCCAGACGATCCGCGACCGCATCAAGCTCGTCGGGATCGACGTCATCCTCGTGCACCGCCTGCTGAAGAACCCCGTCGGCATCCCCGAGTACGTCCTGCTCTCCGAGGACCTCTACCGCACCGGCGCCGACTCGGTGCGCCAGCCCGTGCAGGAGGTCGCGCCCGACCTCGAGGGCTTCGGCACCGTGCGCGCGTACTTCGTCGACGTCGGCGACCTCGAGGATCCGCTGCCGCCGCTGCCACCGCCCGGGTGGCCGGGCCGCCTCTCGCGCACCGCGGTCGCCGCCGGCAAGGGGCTGCCGGCGATGATCGGCCTGCGGCGCACGCGGTACGAGGCATCCGATCGGCCCGACTCCTAGGCCCTGCGCGCGTTCAGCGGATGCGTTCATGGTCCGCTTCATGCGCTGCGCGCTTTCAGCGAACAGAGAGCCGGTGCCCAGCACCACCGGGGTAGCCTTGCAGGACCATGAACATGAAGAAGATCCTGCGCGGGCCGATCATCTACATCCTGCTCGCGATCGTCGCCGTGTGGATCGGATCGAGCCTCATCACCGCCTCGGGGTTCCGCGAGGTGTCGACCCAGAAGGGCCTCGAGCTCCTGAAGGACGACAAGGTCTCGTCGGTCAAGATCGTCGACGGCGAGAACCGCGTGGACCTCACCCTGAAGCAGGCCGACGACGAGCTCGGCAAGCAGGTGCAGTTCTACTACGTCACGCCTCGTGGTGAAGACGTGGTCAACGCCGTCGACACGGCGAACCCGTCCGACGGCTTCAACGACGAGGTGCCGCAGCCGAACTGGTTCCTGTCGATGCTCGGCATCCTGCTGCCGCTGGTGCTCATCGGCCTCTTCTTCTGGATCATGCTCTCGGGCATGCAGGGCGGCGGCAACCGCGTCATGCAGTTCGGCAAGTCGAAGGCCAAGCTCGTCACGAAGGAGAGCCCGAAGGTCACGTTCGACGACGTGGCGGGCGCCGACGAGGCGATCGAGGAGCTCCAGGAGATCAAGGAGTTCCTGAAGGAGCCGGCGAAGTTCCAGGCCGTCGGGGCGCGCATCCCCAAGGGCGTGCTGCTCTACGGCCCTCCCGGAACGGGCAAGACGCTCCTCGCCCGGGCGGTCGCGGGTGAGGCGGGCGTCCCCTTCTACTCCATCTCGGGTTCCGACTTCGTCGAGATGTTCGTGGGCGTCGGCGCGAGCCGCGTGCGCGACCTCTTCGACCAGGCCAAGCAGAACGCGCCGGCCATCATCTTCGTCGACGAGATCGACGCCGTCGGCCGGCACCGCGGCGCGGGCCTCGGCGGCGGCCACGACGAGCGCGAGCAGACGCTCAACCAGCTGCTCGTCGAGATGGACGGCTTCGACCCCAAGACCAACGTCATCCTGATCGCGGCGACGAACCGCCCCGACATCCTCGACCCGGCCCTGCTGCGCCCGGGCCGCTTCGACCGCCAGATCGGCGTCGACGCGCCCGACCTCAAGGGCCGCCAGCGGATCCTCGAGGTGCACTCGAAGGGCAAGCCGCTCGCGAAGGGCGTCGACCTCGAGGTGCTCGCGCGCAAGACGCCGGGCTTCACGGGCGCCGACCTCGCGAACGTGCTCAACGAGGCCGCCCTGCTCACGGCGCGCTCGAACGCGCAGCTCATCGACAACCGCGCCCTCGACGAGGCCGTCGACCGCGTGATCGCCGGCCCGCAGCGCCGCACCCGCGTGATGAAGAACAAGGAGAAGCTGATCACGGCCTACCACGAGGGCGGACACGCGCTCGCGGCGGCGGCGATGAACTACACCGACCCCGTCACGAAGATCACGATCCTGCCGCGCGGCCGGGCCCTCGGCTACACGATGGTGCTCCCGCTGGAAGACAAGTACTCGATCACCCGCAACGAGCTGCTCGACCAGCTCACCTACGCGATGGGCGGTCGCGTCGCCGAGGAGATCGTGTTCCACGACCCGTCGACCGGCGCGTCGAACGACATCGAGAAGGCCACGGCCACCGCGCGCAAGATGGTCACCGAGTACGGCATGTCGGCGAACGTCGGTGCCGTGAAGCTCGGCCAGTCGCAGGGCGAGGTCTTCCTCGGCCGCGACATGGGCCACCAGCGCGACTACTCCGAGGAGATCGCCGAGAAGGTCGACGGCGAGGTGCGCATGCTCATCGAGCAGGCGCACGACGAGGCGTGGCAGGTGCTCAACGACAACCGCGACATCCTCGACAAGCTGGCGGCCGAGCTGCTCGAGCACGAGACGCTCGACCACAACCAGATCGCCGAGATCTTCAAGGACGTGAAGCGGCTCCCCGAGCGCCCGCTCTGGCTGTCGAGCGACCGTCGCCCCGTCTCCGACCGCCCGCCGATCACCTTCCCCGCCGAGGAGAAGATGCCGATCGACCAGGGCGCCGTCGACGGCGGCGTCGACTCGGGCCAGACGCCGGTCGAGGAGCCGGCCGGGGCGCGCGCGCCGCGGTCGAACCCGCGACCCGCGACGGCCTAACCGACCGACCCGAAGAGGGGGTGCCATGGCCGGTGTGGACACCGGGCGCATCGAGCGCGCCGTGCACGAGATCCTGCTCGCGATCGGCGAGGACCCCGAGCGTCCGGGGCTCGAGCGCACGCCGCAGCGGGTCGCCGAGGCCTACGCTGACTTCTTCGGCGGCCTCGCGGTCGACCCGCTGACGCACCTGGCCGACACCGTGCCGCTCGGCGACACCGAGGCGGGCGTGCCCGCGACGTCCGACGCGGTCGTGCTGCGCGACATCGCCTTCCGCTCGGTGTGCGAGCACCACCTGCTGCCCTTCGTCGGCACCGCGCACGTCGCGTACCTGCCACGCGACCGCGTCGTCGGGCTCGGCCGCATCCCAGCGGTCATCGAGACGCTCGCCGCACGTCCGCAGCTGCAGGAGCGGCTCGCCGAGGAGATCGCCGACACGCTCGAGGCCGGCCTCGATCCCAAGGGCGTGCTCGTGGTGCTCGACGCGCAGCACCGCTGCGTCACCACCCGCGGCTCCCGGCAGGAGCGCAGCTCGACCATCACCATCGCGAGCCGGGGCGCGCTGGGCGAGCCGGCCGCGCGCGCCGAGATCATCGCGCTGATCGGGACGATTCGCGATGAGCGGTGATCGAGTAGCGCCGGCCGGAGGCCGACGCGTATCGAGATCCGGCGAGGAGGGCCACGATACGCGTCCGGCTTCGCCGGGCGTTACTCGACCACCGGGCACCACCCTGATCATGGGCGTCGTGAACGTCACGCCCGACTCCTTCAGCGACGGCGGGCTGTGGTTCGACGCCGATGCCGCCATCGCGCACGGGATCGAGCTCGTGGCCGACGGCGCCGACGTGCTCGACGTCGGCGGCGAGTCCACGCGTCCGGGCGCCGCGCGCGTCGAGCCCGAGGAGGAGCTGCGCCGGGTCGTCCCCGTCGTGCGCGAACTCGCCGGTCGTGGCATCCGGGTCAGCGTCGACACCATGCGTGCGGCGACCGCCCTGGCCGCCGTCGAGGCGGGCGCCGAGATCATCAACGACGTCTCGGCCGGGCTCGCGGATGCCGCGATGGCGCCGATCGTGGCCGAGACGGGCGTGCACTACGTCGCGATGCACTGGCGCGGGCACTCCGACCGCATGGACGCGCTCGCCGAGTACGGCGACGTGGCCGCGGAGGTGCGCGACGAGCTCGCGGCGCGCGTCGACGCGCTCGGCGACGCCGGCGTCGCGCGCGAGCGCATCATCCTCGACCCGGGGCTCGGCTTCGCGAAGCGCGGCGGGCAGAACTGGGAGCTGCTCGGCAAGCTCGACGTGCTCGGCGAGCTGGGGCTGCCGATCCTCGTCGGCGCCTCCCGCAAGCGCTTCATCGGAGCGCTGCTGCCCGACGATGCGCCGATGGAGGATCGCGACCTGCCCACGGCGGTCGTGAGCGCCCTCTCGGCGCAGGCCGGCGCCTGGGGCGTGCGCGTCCACGACGTGCGGGGCACGCGCCGCGCGCTCGACGTCCTCGGGGCGTGGCAGAGTGGACGACGTGGCTAGGACCCCCGACCGCATCACCCTCACCGGCGTGCGCGTCCGCGCGCACCACGGCGTCTTCGACTTCGAGCGCGAGCAGGGCCAGGAGTTCGTGATCGACGTGGCCGTCGCGGTCGACCTCGCGGGCGCGGCATCCGGCGACGACCTCGGCCGCACCGTGCACTACGGCGAGCTCGCCGAGGCGGTGGCCGACGCGGTGCGTCGCGACCCGGTCGACCTCATCGAGACCGTGGCCGAGCGCGTCGCCGCCGTTGCGCTCGCGTACCCCGCGGTCGAGGAGGTGGAGGTCACGGTGCACAAGCCCGAGGCGCCCATCTCCGTGCCGTTCGACGACGTCGCCGTCACGATCGTGCGGAGCCGCGCATGACCCGCGCCGTCATCGCGTTCGGGGCGAACCTCGGCGAACGCGAGGCCACGATCGACGCCGTCGTGCGCGGCCTCGCCGAGACGCCGGGCGTCGAGCTGGTGGCCGTCTCGCCCGTCTACGAGACGCCCGCGATCAAGGACTCCGGCGTCGACCACGACGCGCCCGGCTACCTCAACGGCGTGGTCGTCGTCGAGACCCCGCTCGACGCGCACGCGCTGCTCGACGTGCTGCAGGGCCTCGAGCACGAGCACGGCCGCATGCGCACCGAGCACTGGGGCGACCGCACGCTCGACCTCGACCTCATCGACTTCGGCGGCGTGGTGTCGTCCGACGAGCGGCTCGAGCTGCCGCACCCGCGCGCGTGGCAGCGCGCCTTCGTGCTGCAGCCCTGGCTCGACGTCGACCCAGATGCGGTGATCCCCGGGCGCGGTCCCGTCGCCGAGCTGCGCGCCGCGGCGCACGACGAGGTGGTGCGGAGATGAAGCGCACGCATGCCTCGACCGTCATCGCGTTCGTGCTCGCCGGCGCGGTCGGCGGCTACCTCATCGACCTCGCCATCGTGTCGGGCGGCGGCAACGCGATCGTCCCGCCGCTCTCGCTGCCGATCACGCTCGTCGGCGTCGCGGCGCTCGTCGTCGCCTTCGCCTGGCCGATCCGCCGTGCGGTCAAGGGCAAGGCCACGAAGCACCTCGACCCGTTCCGCGCGATGCGCACGGCCGTGCTCGCGAAGGCGTGCAGCCTCAGCGGCTCGCTGGTGCTCGGGTTCGGCATCGGCATCACGCTGTTCCTGCTCACGCGCAGCGTCGTGCCGCCGGCCGACACGATCTGGCTCGCGCTCGCCACCGCGATCGGCGCCGGATTGCTGCTCGCCGCCGGCCTCATCGCCGAGGCCTTCTGCACCCTCCCGCCCGACGACACCGAACCCGAGAAGGAAGAGCACGCGCATGCCTGAGATCCGCGACGACGCGGGCCGCTTCGAGCCGGGCGAGGGCGCGGTGCCGGGTCCCGACGCCGAGCCCGAGACGTCGACGGCGCAGGTGGCGGATGCCGCATCCGCGCCCGTCTTCGCGTCGGATGTCGCGGCGGCCGCGGCTGCGTCGCCCGCAGCGCCCGTGCCCGCGCCCGCATTGCCGTCGGCACTCGAGCCCCCGGCCGCGCCGGTCGCCCCGACCGCCCCCGAGGACACCGGCTGGCTCCGCGTCTCCCCGAAGTACGTCGTGGTCGAGGTCGTCGGCTCGCTCATCGGCATGGTCGTCTTCGTCGGCGGCCTGCTCGTCGCCTATGCCCTCTGGGGCATGTGGTGGGCACTGTGGGGCGCGATCGTGGTCGGCGTCATCTCGCTCATCGGCATCGCCCTCGAGCCCCGCCGCGTGCGCTCGATCGGCTACCGCCTGCGTGAGGACGACCTCGTCTTCAAGCGCGGCATCATGTTCCAGCGTCAGGTCGCCGTGCCCTATGGGCGCATGCAGCTCGTCGACATCACGCGCGGTCCGGTGGCCAGGGCGCTCGGACTCGCCGACCTCAAGTTCGTGACGGCCGCGGCGGCCACGGCGGTGACCGTGCCCGGCCTCCCGATGGAGGAGGCCGACCGGCTGCGCGACGAGCTCGTGGCGCTCGCCGAGACCCGCCGGGCCGGGCTGTGAGGGCGGGGAGCGCATCGTGACCGCACCCGTCCGGCCCCAGCCGGTGACGAACCTCGCCGACGGCGAGTGGCACCGGCTGCATCCGGCGAGCCCGCTGCTGCGCGGCGGCCTCGTGTTCATCGCCGTGCTCGGCTTCATCATCGCGAACCTGCGCGAGCGGCTCGTCGACATGTTCATCGTGATCTTCGCGCCCGACCTCGGCGACGACTTCGAGGGCGAGTTCGAGCGCTGGCAGGGCGACTGGGCGAACGACCCGATCGGCGGCATCGTCAACCGCGGCCTCGTGGGCTGGGCGATCGCGGGTGTCGCCGTCGTGATCGTCCTCGTCATCATCGGCTTCTGGCTGTCGTGGCGCATGCACACGTTCCGCGTCACGAACGAGGCGGTCGAGGTGCGCAGCGGCCTCCTGTTCCGGTCGCACCGCAGCGCCCGGCTCGACCGCATCCAGGGCATCAACGTGAACCGACCGGTGTTCGCCCGCCTCTTCGGCACCGCGAAGCTCGAGATCTCGGTCGCGGGCCAGTCGGGCAACGTGCAGCTCTCGTACCTCGGCTCCGCGCTCGCCGACGGCCTCCGCGCCGACGTGCTGCGGCTCGCGTCAGGCGCACGCGCCGAGAAGGCGGCCGCGCAGGCCGCGAAGGCGACGGATGCCCCGGGCACGATCGATGCCGCGGCCGCGCTGGGTGCGCCCGTGGCACCCGCACCCCCGGCCAACGGCCGCAGCGCGGTGTCGGCCGTGATCGGCCACCGCGTCGACGAGTTCCTCGCGCCAGAGCTCGACCCGAACCTCGCGCCGCCCGAGTCGGTGGTGCACCTGCCGTTCGGCCGCGTGATCGGCTCGACGCTGCTCGGCGGCTCGACGGTCTGGGCGATCATCCTCGTCGCGATCATCGTGATCGGCGTCTCGACGGGTCAGCTCTGGGTGCTCTTCTCGTTCGTGCCCGCAGCGATCGGTCTCGTCAGCTACCTCTGGTCGCGCATCACGAAGTCGCTGCGGTACTCGATCGCCGGCACGCCCGACGGCGTGCGCATCGGCCACGGACTGCTCTCGACGGGCAACCAGACGATCCCGCCGGGGCGCATCCACGCGATCGAGGCGCAGCAGTGGATCCTCTGGCGGCCGTTCGGCTGGTGGTCGATCCGCATCAACGTCGCCGGACAGTCCGTCAGCGCGGGCAACGACGCTGCTCAGCGCACGCTCGTGCTCCCCGTCGGCACCGTCGCCGACGTGCACCGCGTGCTCGCCCTGCTCCTGCCCGACGCCGCGGCATCCGTCGACGCGTTCGTCGACGCCGGCCTCATCGGACGCGACGGCGACGGGTTCTCCCGCACGCCCCGCCGTGCCGCCTGGCTGCGGCCGTTCTCGTGGCGGCGCATCGGCTGGAACGTGGTCGACGGCGTCGCGCTCATCCGCCGCGGCTGGCTGCTGCGCAGCCTCACCCTCGCGCCGCTCGCGCGCATGCAGTCGGTGGCCATCCACGTCGGTCCCGTGAAGCGGATGCTGCGGCTCGCCGCCGTGCGCATCCACACGGTCGCCGGGCCCGTGTACGCGACGCTCCCGGTCGCCGACCGCGAGAACGCCGACGGGCTGTTCGAGCGGCTCGCCGCCGAGGCCGTGGATCGCGCCGCGCGCGACACCTCCCACCACTGGGGCGCCGCCGGCGCCGTGACCGCGCGACCGGAGTCCGCCGATGCCCGCTGAACGATCCGGCCGACTCGGCGTCGGAGCGATCGGCGCCGGACGCGTGGGCGCCGTGCTCACCGCCGCGCTCGCCGGCGCCGGCCACGCCGTCACCGGCATCGCGGCCGTCTCCGAAGCGAGTCGCGAACGCGCCGCGGCGATGCTGCCCGCGGTGCCCGTCCTGCCGATCCCCGAGATCGTCGAGCGCAGCGAGCTCGTGCTGCTCGCGGTGCCCGAGCGCGAGCTCGAGGGACTCGTGTCGGGGCTTGCCGACGCCGGCGTCTGGCAGCCAGGCCAGCTCGTGCTGCACACCGCCGCGCGCTTCGGCACCGGCGTGCTCGATCCGGCGCGCCGTGCGGGCGCGATCCCGCTCGCGGTGCACCCCGCGATGGCGTTCACGGGCACGAGCATCGACCTCGCGCGTCTCGCCGGCACGTGGTTCGCCGTCACGGCGCCTGCGCCGGTGCTGCCCATCGGGCAGGCGCTCGTCGTCGAGATGGGCGGGGAGCCGTTCGTCGTGGCCGAGGCCGACCGCCCGGCCTACGCGGAGGCCATCGACACGGCGGCATCCTTCTCGAGCGCCATCGTCGACCAGGCGAGCGGACTGCTCGACGGCATCGGCGTCCCGCGCCCCGGCGCCGTGCTCGCTCCGCTCGTGCGGAGCGCCGTCGAGAACGCGCTCTCGCGGCACGACCCCGGGCCGTACCTCGACGGGACCGGTACGATCGACGAGGCCGGCACCGACCGGCCACTGGGAGGTGGCTCGTGACCGAGGCGGCTTCGGGCATCCGCACGGTGCCCACGATCGCGGAGCTCCGCGAGCTCGTCGCCCGGCGACGTGCAGCGGGTGCGCGCGTCGCGCTCGTGCCCACCATGGGCGCCCTCCACGACGGCCACTTCGCGCTCGTGCGACGCGCCCGCGAGCTCGCCGACCTCGTCGTCGTCTCGATCTTCGTGAATCCGCTGCAGTTCGGCGCCGGCGAGGACCTCGACCGCTACCCGCGCACCTTCGACGCCGACCTCGCGGCGCTCGACGCGCTCGGCGTCGACGCGGTCTTCGCCCCCGCCGTCGACGAGATGTACCCGAACGGGCGCGGCGGCACGACGGTGCAGGCCGGGCCGGTGGGCTCGCAGTACGAGGGCGCATCGCGCCCCGGGCACTTCGACGGCGTGCTCACCGTCGTCGCCAAGCTCTTCAACATCGCGCAGCCCGACGTCGCCCTGTTCGGCCAGAAGGACGCCCAGCAGGTGTTCCTCGTCACGCGCATGGTCGCCGAGCTCGACATGCCGCTGCGCGTCGAGGTCGTGCCGACCGTGCGCGAGCACGACGGACTTGCCCTCTCGAGCCGCAACCGCTACCTCGACGAGACCCAGCGGCAGGCCGCCCTCGTACTGGCCGAGTCGCTGCGGGCCGCGGATGCCGCGGCATTCGACGGCCCCTCTGAGCTGCTCGCCGAGGGCGTGGCGGCGTTCGGCGACCACGACGGCGTGAACCTCGACTACCTCGTCGTCGTCGATCCCGACACGTTCCTGCCCGTCGGCGAGGACTACCGCGGGCGGGCCCTCGTGCTCGTCGCCGCGATCGTCGGCTCGACGCGCCTCATCGACAACGCGTTCGTCGAGGTGGGCGGCTGAAGCCCGTCCCATCGGTCGTCGAGGAGCGCCGCCCACAGGGCGACGCGTATCGAGACGCGGCGACGACGGCATGAGACGCGTGACGACCCGCGGACCCATGAAGCGTGCAGCGACGGCTGAGTAGGCTTGGGCACGCACATTTCCGCGAACCGAGAGTGAACGATGGCCGAAACCACCACGGAAGCCGCAGCCGAGCCCACCGCCGAGGAGATCTCGGAGCAGAAGGCCGTGCGGCTCGCCAAGCGCGAGCGGCTCATCGCGGCATCCGACGACCTCGGACTCGGCGCGTACCCGGTGCGCCTGCCGATCACGGCGACCATCCCCGAGGTGCGCGACCGCTTCGTCGGCCTCGGCGTCGACGAGGCGAGCGGGCAGCAGGTCGGCCTCGCCGGCCGCATCGTCTACTCGCGCAACACCGGCAAGCTCTGCTTCGCGACCCTGCAGTCGGGCGACGGCAGCCGCATCCAGGCGATGGTGTCGCTCGCCGAGGTGGGCGAGGAGTCCCTCGCCGACTGGAAGGAGCTCGTCGACCTCGGCGACCACGTGTTCGTGTCGGGCGAGGTCATCACGAGCCGCCGCGGCGAGCTGTCGATCATGGTGAAGGACTGGCGCATCGCGTCGAAGGCGATCCTGCCGCTGCCGAACCTGCACAACGAGCTCTCCGAGGAGACCCGCGTGCGCAGCCGCTACCTCGACCTGATCGCGCGCGAGCGGGCCCGCCGCAACGTCGTCGACCGCGCCAAGGTGAACGCGAGCCTGCGCCGCACGTTCGACGCGCTCGGCTTCATCGAGGTCGAGACCCCCATGCTCCAGGTCATGCACGGTGGGGCATCCGCTCGCCCGTTCGTGACCCGCTCGAACGCGTTCGACACCGAGCTGTACCTGCGCATCGCGCCCGAGCTCTACCTCAAGCGCGCCGTCGTCGGCGGCATCGAGCGCGTGTACGAGATCAACCGCAACTTCCGCAACGAGGGCGCCGACTCCACCCACAGCCCCGAGTTCGCGATGCTCGAGGCCTACGAGGCCTACGGCGACTACAACACCATGGCGTCGCTCACCCAGCAGCTGATCCAGGATGCCGCGGTGGCCACGAGCGGCTCGCACGTCGTGACCTGGGCCGACGGCACCGAGTTCGACCTCGGCGGCGAGTGGGACCGCATCTCGATGTACGGCACGCTGTCGGAGGCGGTGGGGGAGGAGATCACCGCCGAGACCCCGATGTCGCGGCTCACGGAGCTCGCCGACGCCGAGGGCATCGAGATCGACCACCCGCTGCCCGGCAAGTACGTCGAGGAGCTGTGGGAGCACCACGTGAAGGGCTCCCTCGAGCGGCCGACGTTCGTCATGGACTTCCCGCTCGACACGTCGCCGCTGGTCCGCGCGCACCGGTCGATCCCCGGCGTCGTCGAGAAGTGGGACCTCTACGTGCGCGGCTTCGAGCTCGCCACGGGATACTCCGAGCTCGTCGACCCCGTCGTGCAGCGCGAGCGCTTCGTCGAGCAGGCGAAGCTCGCCGCGGGCGGCGACCCCGAGGCGATGCGCCTCGACGAGGAGTTCCTGCGGGCGCTCGAGTACGGCATGCCGCCGTCGGGCGGCATGGGCATGGGCATCGACCGCCTCCTCATGGCGGTCACCGGGCTCGGCATCCGCGAGACCATCCTCTTCCCCCTCGTCAAGTGAACGGATGCCGCGCATGAACGACTACCTCCCCAAGAAGGAACTCGAGCCCGACCCCGACCCGAGGCGCCCGTCGAACGCACGCATCGCGATCTGGATCGTCGTCGGCGCCATCGGCCTCTACCTGGTCGGTTCGGGCATCTGGGCCATCGTCACGGGCGGCTGACCCTCTCCGCGGGTTGAGGAGGCCCGCCAGGGCCGTCTCGAAACCCGTCCACGTGATGCGCCCGCGGGTTGAGGAGGCCCGCCAGGGCCGTCTCGAAACCCACTCGTTCAAACACGCGACCTCCCGAAGGCCCGATCCCGCGCGGATCGGGCCTTTGTCGTCGCTCGGCCACGGACGAGCACTCCTGCCGCCGGCCGCGAATGCAGGAAGAACTCTCCGACACGCTGCCTCGTGGCCGGCGACGCGCGGGACCGGCGCGGGTTCTTCCTGCAGTCGGCCCAGTTACGGGCGTCTGGAGCACGGCGCGAGCCGTCGCTGAAGGCCGACCCGCGTCATCCGGCTGAACAGAAATCTTCGAATGTGTTGCTTTCTGTTGGTTTGTGTGTGAATATTGCTCATAACACGTCGACGGCGACCCGATCGGCGGCGGAACCACAGGCAGACGCAGACCGGAGGACGGGCCGCATGTACGCGACGGAGCGACACCAGCAGATCGCCGACACGCTCGAGGTCGTCGGCCGCGTCTCCGTCGCGGGCCTCGCACGCGACTTCGGCGTCACGACCGAGACGATCCGCCGCGACCTCGATGCCCTCGAGGAGGCCGGCCGCCTCCGCCGAGTCCACGGCGGCGCGGTCCCCGCCGAGCAGTCGACCCTCGCCGAGACGTCGCTCGCCGAGCGCCTCGGCCGGAACGCCGCCGCGAAGGACGCGATCGCCAGGGCGGCGCTCGCCCTCATCCCCCCGACGTTCCGCGGTTCGGTGCTGATCGACTCCGGCAGCACCACGGGCCGGCTCGCCGAGCTCCTCGAGGAATGGGAGCCCGACGTGCCCGGCGCGACGCTCGACGTCTCCACGAACTCGATCCCGCTCGCCGCTCGCCTGCACAGCGCCGGCAACCCGCACCTCCAGCTGCGCAGCCTCGGCGGCGCGGTGCGCGGCATCACTGGCGCCGCCGTCGGCCCGACCACGATCGCCCAGCTCAGCGACATCCGCCCCGACCTCGCCTTCGTCGGCGCCAACGGCGTGAGCGCCGCGTTCGGTCTCTCGACGCCCGACGAGACCGAGGCCGCCGCGAAGGCCGCCATGGTGCACGCCGCCCGTCGCGTCGTCGTGCTCGCCGACTCGTCGAAGCTCGACGCCGAGTCCCTCGTGCGGTTCGCGTGCCTCGACGAGATCGACACGCTGATCACGGATGCCTCGGCGCCGCCCGCCCTCGCCGAGTCCCTCGCCGACGCCGACGTGCAGGTGGTGCTCGCATGATCGTCACGCTGACGGCCAACCCGTCGCTCGACCGCACCGTGGAGCTCGCCGAGGCGCTGGAGCCGGGCGCCGTGCAGCGCGCCACCAGCACGCGCCAGGACCCGGGCGGCAAGGGGGTCAACGTCACGCGGGCGCTGCGCGCATCGGGCGTCGACTCGATCGCCGTGCTGCCGGCCGGCGCGGGCGACGCATTCCTCGCCGCCCTCGACGCCGAGGGCGTGCCCCACCGCGCGGTGCCCATCGACGGGGCCGTGCGCACGAACCTCACCATCGTGGATGCCGCGGGCGTGACCACCAAGGTCAACGAGCCCGGCCCCGAGCTCGACGCCGACGCGCAGGAACGACTCGTCGAGGCGACCGCCGCGGCATCCGTCGGCGCCGACTGGCTGGTGCTCGCCGGCTCGCTCCCGCCCGGGGCACCCGACGACTTCTACGTGCGCGTCGTCGCGGCCGCCCGCGCGGCGGCCGACCGCAGCGGCGCTCCAGCACCGCGCATCGCGGTGGACACCTCGGGCGCCGCACTCGCCGCGCTCGTCGAGTCCGGCGTCGGCGTCGACCTCATCAAGCCCAACGCCGAGGAACTCGCCGAGCTCACCGACTCCTCGGACGAGGCCGCCCTCGAGTCCGGCCCCGAGGAGGCCATCGACCTCGCGCGCTCGATCCCCGTGGAGCGGGTCCGCGCGAGCCTCGTCACCCTCGGCGCCGAGGGCGCCGCCCTCGTGACCGAGGACCACGCCTGGTTCGCGCGGGCCCCCCGCGTCGTGCCGCGGAGCACCGTGGGGGCGGGCGACTGCTCGCTCGCGGGCTTCCTCGTCGCCGCCGTGGAGGGTGCGTCGCCCGCCGACGCGCTCGCCCGCGCCGTGGCCTCCGGCGCCGCCGCCGTCGCCCTCCCGGGCAGCGCGGTGCCCACCCGAGACCAGGTCGACCCGGCCCGGGTCGTCGTCACCGAGGTCGCCGCCCAGCCGGTCGGCGACCACCAGTAAGGAGAACCCCATGTCCGACATCATCGAACCGGGCCTGGTCGTGCTGGATGCCGACCTCGGGCCCGAGAAGTCCGGCGTGATCCGCGCGCTGGCCGCCCGGGTCGCCGAGAGCGGCCGCGCCACCGACGCCGAGGCCCTCTTCGCCGACGCGTGGAAGCGCGAGGAGCAGGCGCCCACCGGTCTCCCCGGCGGGATGGCCATCCCGCACGCGAAGTCGCCCGCGGTGAAGCAGGCCAGCCTCGCGGTCGCCCGCCTCGCGCGCCCCGTCGAGTTCGACGAGGGCGAGGACGCCGACCTCGTGTTCCTCATCGCGGCGCCCGACACCGCCGCGCAGGACCACCTCGCGCTCCTCAGCACGCTCGCCCGCTCGCTCATGAAGGAGGACTTCGTCGCCTCCCTGCGCAGCGCCGCCACGCCCGACGAGGTCGTCGGCATCGTGCAGGGTGCGCTCCGGGGCGACGACGAGCCGGCAGCGGATGCCGCGCCGGCCGCAGCTGCGGCAGCGACCACGGTCGCGGCGTCATCGGATGCCGGACCGACCGACGCCGGGGCATCCGATCGCCGTTCGATCGTGGCGGTGACCGCGTGCCCGACCGGCATCGCCCACACCTACATGGCCGCCGACGCGCTCGCCGCCGCGGCCGAGCGAGCGGGCGTCGAGTACCACGTCGAGACGCAGGGCTCCTCGGGCGCGAAGCCGCTCGACCCCGCCGTCATCGCCGCGGCCGACGCCGTCATCTTCGCGGTCGACGTCGACGTGCGCGACAAGGCGCGGTTCGCGGGCAAGCCGGTCGTACAGGTGCCCGTCAAGCGCGGCATCGACGAGCCCGACGCGCTCGTGGCGCAGGCGCTCGCCGCGGCATCCGACCCGAACGCCCCGCGCGTGCCCTCGGGCGGAGCGCCGACCGGCGCGACCACCGCCGTCGGCGGAGCGTCATTCGGCGCCAACCTCAAGCGGTGGCTCCTCACGGGCGTCAGCTACATGATCCCGTTCGTCGCGGCGGGCGGCCTGCTCATCGCGCTGGCCTTCCTGATCGGCGGCTACCAGGTCGGCGACAACGCCGCCGACGTGGTCCTCAACAACGCGCTGTGGAACCTGCCGCCGGGCGGCCTCTCCGAATACCTCGGATCGGTGCTGATCATCATCGGCTCCGCGTCCATGGCGTTCCTCGTGCCGGCGCTCGCCGGCTACATCGCCTATGCGATGGCGGATCGGCCGGGCATCGCACCCGGCTTCGTGGCCGGATCGGTGGCGCTCGTCCTGAACGCGGGATTCCTCGGCGGCCTCGTCGGCGGCCTGCTCGCCGGTGCCGCGGCCATGTGGCTCGGTCGGCTCCGCCCGCCGCGCTGGCTCGCGGGCCTCATGCCCGTGGTCATCATCCCGCTACTCGCGTCGCTGTTCTCATCGGGTCTGCTGCTGCTCATCCTCGGCGCTCCGATCGCGACGCTGATGGCCGGGCTCACCGACTGGCTGAACTCCCTCACGGGCGTCAGCGCGATCGCGCTCGGGGCCATCCTCGGCCTGATGATGGGCTTCGACCTCGGTGGTCCGGTCAACAAGGTGGCCTACGCGTTCGCGGTGACCGGTCTGGCCGCGGGGTCCGTCGAGAACCAGGCGCCCTGGATGATCATGGCCGCCGTCATGGCGGCGGGCATGGTGCCGCCGCTCGGCATGGCGCTCGCGTCGACGGTGCTCGCTCGCAACATGTTCACCGAGCCCGAGCGCGAGAACGGCGTCGCCGCGTGGCTGCTCGGCCTGTCGTTCATCTCCGAGGGTGCGATCCCGTTCGCGGCCGCCGACCCGCTCCGCGTGATCGCCTCGTCGATGGTCGGCGGTGCGACGGCCGGCGCCATCTGCATGGCGGCGGGGGTCACCTCGCAGGCGCCCCACGGCGGCATCTTCGTGTTCTTCGCGATCGGCAACTTCGGGATGTTCCTCGTCGCGATCCTCGCCGGCACGATCGTGATGGGCTTCCTCGTCGTCGCGCTGAAGCGCTGGGCGCGTCGGGCCCCGGTCGCGGTCGAGGAGGCCGCGCCGGTTCCCGCCACGGCGGTCGCCGCGGCCTGATCCCGAACCGCTCGCACGTCTCGGAACCCGTCCCCGCGTGGGGGCGGGTTCCGAGACGCGTTGGGCTCCGCCGGGCGCTCCACAACCCCGGAAGAGGCCTGTCGCGGCATCCGGTCGCACGAACCCGAGGAAACCCCCGTATCCTTGAAGGGCTATGGACGAATTCTGGGCGAATGCGATCTGGTCGCTGGCGCCGACCGTGCTCATCGGGCTGATCTTCTGGTTCGTGATGCGCGCGATCATCCGCGCCGACCGCGGCGAGCGCAAGGCGTACGCCCGCATCGAAGCCGAGGAGCGAGCCAAGCTCGGGCGCGAGCACCCGGCCGGCTGACGGAACGCCACGCCGGATGACGATCGACATCTCAGCGCCCGAGTTCGCGGCGTTCGTGGCCGGCGCGATCATCTTCGTCGACATCGTCATCCGCATCATCGCGGTCATCGTCGTGCCGCGGAACCGCCGCCCCACCGCGGGCATGGCGTGGCTGCTCGCCATCTTCTTCTTCCCGGTGCTCGGCGGCCTGGTCTTCCTGCTCATCGGCAATCCCAAGCTGCCCAAGCGGCGGCGTGAGAAGCAGGCGGAGGTCGACGAGTACATCCGCGAGTCCACGCACGGTGTCGAGCGCATCAGCGACAGCCGCACGTGGCCGACGTGGTTCGACGGCGTCGTGCGCCTCAACCGAACGCTGGGCGCCATGCCGCTCATCGGCTCGAACAGCGCCGGCCTGATCGGCGACTACCAGGGCTCGCTCGACGCGATGACCGAGGCGATCGAGCGGGCCCAGCGCTACGTCCACGTGGAGTTCTACATCTTCGCGTACGACCACACAACGGCCCGGTTCTTCGAAGCGCTCGGCGACGCCGTGGCCCGGGGCGTGGAGGTGCGCGTGCTCCTCGACCACATCGCCTCGATCCGGGTGAAGGGCTACCGCAAGACGCTCAAGCGCCTCGACGCGATGCAGGTGCGCTGGCACTTCATGCTGCCCGTGCAGCCGCTCAAGGGCCGCTACCAGCGTCCCGACCTGCGCAATCACCGCAAGATCCTCGTGGTCGACGGCGAGGTCGGCTTCATGGGCTCGCAGAACATCATCGACCGCTCCTACCACAAGCGCGCGAACATCCGCCGCGGCCTGAAGTGGAAGGAGCTCGTCGTCCGCGTCGAGGGACCGATCGTGTCGGGCCTCGAGGCGATCTTCGCCACCGACTGGTACCTCGAGACGGGCGAGGCGCCGATGCGTGAGATCGTGCCGCTCGGCCAGGAGGGGGAGGCGCAGGACCTCGACTGCCAGGTGGTGCCGAGCGGGCCCGGCTACACGAACGAGAACAACCTCAAGCTCTTCCTCGCGCTCATGTACGCGGCGCGCGAGCGCATCATCCTGACGAGCCCGTACTTCGTGCCCGACGAGGCGATGCTGCGTGCGATCAGCGGCGCCACGCAGCGCGGCGTGCACGTGGAGCTCTTCGTGTCGGAGATCGGCGACCAGGCGCTCGTGTACCACGCGCAGCGCTCGTACTACGAGGCGCTGCTGCGGGCCGGCGTGCGGATCTACCTCTACAAGGCGCCGTACATCCTGCACTCGAAGCACTTCTCCGTCGACGACGACGTCGCGGTCATCGGCTCCTCGAACATGGACATCCGCTCCTTCGAGCTCAACATGGAGGTGTCGCTGCTGGTGCGCGGCGCCTCGTTCGTGCGCGACATGCGCGCCGTCGAGAACGGCTACCGCGAGAACAGCCGCGAGCTCACGCTCGACGAGTGGCTGACGCAGCCGCTGCGCTCGACCGTGCTCGACAACCTCGCCCGGCTCACCTCCGCGCTGCAGTAGCCGGGGTCGACGGATGCCGCGCCCGGCGCGCTCCGACACACGCGCGCAATGCGCCCCCACGTAGCCTCGACACGACGGCGCAGGTCGAGCGGGGTGCAGGAACCCGTGCTCCCGGCGCCATGGCGTGCTGCGCCGGGACGGGCACGATCGCACGAAACTCGCAACAATCTTGATGCACACGCAACGAATCGGTCTGGAATGCGCTTCACGCCGCATGCCAGAGTGGCATCACACCCGAATGACGCAGCATTGCACTAGCCGGTGCTGCGTCACACACGCCCGCCCCGCCTACCGGCGACGGCGGGCGCGCTCCACCCCTCCCGACGCACATCCGACTGACGCAACGCACGCAACATACGCAACGCAGAAGACCACGCAGAAACGGAGCACCATGTCGTTCCAACGCCTCCTCGCAGGCACGGGCATCACGGCGGTCGTCGCCGCGACGCTCGTCGCAGGTGCGGCGCCGGCGAATGCGGTCGAGGCCCTGTCGGCCCCGCCCATCGCCACGCCGATCTCCTCGCTCGTCGTCCCGCCCACGAGCTACCCGTCGCAGCCGCTGCTGCCGACCGTCCCCGACGATCCGACCGACGCGTCCATCGCCCGCGGCGTGACGCCGTACGACGAGATCGCGCCGTTCCTCAACTCGCTCATGGCGAAGAGCGACCGCATCTCGGCGCAGGTCGTCGGGCAGTCGACGCACGGCCGCGACATCCACCTGGTCACCCTCACCGCGAAGGAGACGAAGGCGCAGACCGCCAAGCAGAAGGAGTTCCGCGAGCTCATCAAGCGGGACCCTGTGGCGGCGGCGAAGAACCGGCCCCTGCAGAACCAGTACAAGGTGCCGATCTGGTTCAACGGCAACATCCACGGCAACGAGTGGGAGGGCACCGACGGCATCCTCGACTACATCGAGTACCTCGCCACCGCGCCGTGGCCCGAGGTGCGCGACCTGCTCCAGGACTACCGGTTCTACTTCACGGTCACGAACAACCCCGACGGCCGTGCGCTCGGACAGCGTGCGAACGCCGACGGCTTCGACATCAACCGCGACATGATCACCGGCGCCACGCCGGAGTCCCGCATCGTGCGCGACCTGTCGAGCGTCATCCAGCCGACGTTCTTCATCGACCTGCACGGCTACACCAACGTGCTGCAGATCGAGCCGTGCGGTCCGCCCCACGGCGAGAACTACGAGTACGACCTGTTCCTGCCGCACGCGTACGCCGCGGCCCTCGAGATCGAGCAGGCCGTCGTCGACGCGAACATCCCGGGCAACACGTACCTCGACCGGACCACCGGCCAGGTCACGCAGACGAACACCGGCAACATCCGGATCCCGTACCGCGACATCCGCTCCGGCTGGGACGACTGGCCCCCCATCTTCACGCCGCAGTACGTCGCCTACCAGGGCGCGATCACGAACACCGTGGAGCTCCCGCTCGGACGCACGAACAACCAGCAGACGAACCAGGCCAACTCGAAGGTCAACATCGAGGTCGCCGGCGTCGTGATCGAGACCGCGGTCGACTACGTGGCCGACCACGCCGACGCGCTGCTCGCGAACCAGATCGAGATCTTCCGCCGTGGCACGGCGGGCGAGCCGCTCCGGGTCACGCCGGCCGACGTCGACCCGGCGACCGTGCCGGCGCCGAACGAGTGGGCCGAGATCTGGGACGAGACCGACGTCTACAGCGCCGAGTTCCCCCGCGCCTACGTGATCCCGGTCGACGAGACGCAGCGTTCGGTGACGGATGCCGCGACCCTCGTCGACCAGCTCATCGCGAACGGCGTCGAGGTCTCGCGAGCCACGACCGGCTTCACGGCCGGCGGCGTGGACTACGCCGCGGGCTCGTACGTGGTCGACATGCACCAGCCGCTGCGCGGCATGGCCAACGTGCTGCTCGCCGACGGCTCGGACATCTCGAACCGCGTGCCCGACATGTACGACATCTCGGCCTGGAGCCTCGCGCTCCTCTGGGGCGCCGACGTCGAGGCGGTCGGTTCGACGACCGACGGCCCGCTCGGCGTCGTGCTCGAGTCCGTCTCCGAGGCCGCGCCCACGGGCTCGGTGCCGGCGCAGGGCTCGTACCTCGAGCTCGCCACGAGCGGCGTCGCCGAGTACCAGGCGATCAACGCGCTGCTCGACGACGGCATCCCGGTATCGGCCTTCGAGGACGGCTCGGTCATCCTCGGCTCCGACGCGGCGTCGTACGCCGCGGCGAGCGACGTGGCCGACGAGTACGGCGTCGCGTTCACCGCGTCCGACGGCTCGCGCCTCGCGACCGAGGAGAGCACCGGCCTCGACGAGCTCACCGTCGCCTACTCGGGCAGCCAGGACGAGCGCATCTCGCTCGGCAAGCTCGGCTTCGACGACCTGAGGCAGGTCACCTCGGCGAACCTCACGAGCGGCCAGGTGCAGCTCGACGACGTCGACGTGCTCTGGATCGGCGCGAACCTCTCGTTCACCGGCAGCCAGGCCGCCGGACGCGCGGAGGTGACCGAGTACCTCGCGACGGGCAAGGGCGTCGCGGGCAAGGGAACGGCGGTCGCGGCCTTCGCGAACACGTTCGGACTCGTGAGCTCGACGGCGACGCAGGGCACCAGCGGCTCGAACGGCATCGTGTCGGTCGAGAACCCCGACGGCGGCCTGCTGTCGACCTACCCGCAGGACACGGCGTTCGTCTACCCCGCGGTCTGGTACACCGGCCTCGGCGCGAACGCGGTCGTCGAGCAACGCTACGCCACCGACGGCACGTTCATCTCGGGCCACTGGGCGGCCACGCAGGCCGGGCGGTCCATCGCGGATGCCGCGGGCAAGGCCTCGGTCGTCTCGGCCGAGTCCGCGGCGGGGTCGAAGGTGCTCATGTTCGGCACGTCGCTGAACTTCCGCACCCACCCGGTCGGCGGTTTCAGCCAGATGGCGCGCGGCCTCTTCTGGGCCGGCACCGAGGGCGCCGAGGTGCCCGCACCGTAGTCGGCGGATGCCGCAGCACGGCGCCGGCCGGGACCCTCCCGGCCGGCGCCGTCCCATGCGGGTCAGGGAGCGGGTCGGCAGGAGGTGCGAAGGAGGCGGACGGCGCCGTAGTGGCCGGCGTCGCGGTCGTCGAGATCGGCCACGCAGGTGGCGAGCGCCGGATCCACCTGGGCGAGCTGCGCGTCGGTGAGGTCGTGGATCGTCACCGTCCAGACGTTCTCGTCGCCGATGGTGGCAGCTGCGTCCGACGTGGTGCGCAGGGGTGCGACGCTCGTGATCCGGCGCACCTCGAGGGTCGGCTGCGTGCCGTCGGGGAGGCGGTCGATGAGCTCGGCACGGTGGCGCGGATCGCCGGCCGAGGTCGCGAACCCCCATGCGACGCCGCCCTGCTCGTAGGGCTGCGCCACCAGCACGAGGTCGCCGGGCTCGGCGCGCGAGGCGAGGTCGGCGACGAGCGCGGGGAAGTCGTCACCGCGAGGAGGCGGCGCGACGACGCGGACCGCCGCCGCGCTCGCGGAGACGGCGAGGAGCCCGATCGCGGCGACGCCGGCGACGATCGCGATCGATCGCCGGGCCGTGAGGGCCGCGGCGACGGCGGCCGCGATCACGAGCGCGGAGCCGAGGGCCGACCAGAGCAGGTATCGCGTCGCGAGGATCGGGGTCACGGTCAGCGACGCGACGAACAGCAGCGCCCACGGCGCGACGGCGAGGGCGGCCGAGAACAGCACGGGCCGCACGCGGGATGCGCGGCCGACCGTCCCAGCATCCGCGCTCGCCGCGTCGGGCGCGGTGATCGCCGCCCGGAGCGCCGCTGCCGCCGCGAGGGCGAGCGTGATGAGCGCGACACCGTCGAGCAGGACGGCGACGTCGAGCGTCAGGCCGACGGCGCGCGCCAGCTCGGCGAGCGCCGAGCGCAGGTCAGGCGTGCCGAGCCAGGCGAGCTGGCCGCGATGGCCCGAGCCCAGCAGGAGGAGCCCGATCGTGATGAGGCCGGCGGGCACGCTCGCCACCATCCAGGCGCGGGCGCTCGACCGGTACCGACCGATCAGGAGCAGCGCGGTCAGGGCTATGGCGATCGCCGCGAGCACGTGCGCCGCGACGGCGGCGCACGCCGCGAGTGCATAGCCGATCCAGGTCCGCCGGCGCCCACCCGCGGCGGCCGCGTCGGCGGCCAGCACCGCGAACGCGACGAACAGCACCGCGAGGGCGTAGGGGCGAGCGGATGCCGCGGCGGTCACCGCCGCGCCGTTCGTCGCGAGCGCAATACCTGCGGCGAGCCCGGCCCAGGACCCCCACCAGCGCAGCGCGACGAGCGACACGACCGCGGCCGATCCGGCGAACGCGAGCAGCGACGGGATCCGCAGCCCGACGTCGGGCCCGAGCACGGGCATGAGCGCGTGCGCGAGGACGTAGTACGGCGCGAGCACGCCGTCGACGTGCTCCACCGCGCTCAGGAGGTCGCCGAACCGGAGGCTCGCGTACATCGACGTCGCGAACTCGTCGCGCCAGAACGGCAGCTGCAGCGACCGGATGCCGGCGAGCACGAGGGCGAGCACGGCGGGCACCAGGACGGCGACGGGACGGGGCAGGGCGCGGTGGAGGCGTCGCCGATCGAGGCGGCGTTCCGCGGACGGGAGCGCCGCTTCGCGAGTGGTCGTCACGACCGCGGCTTCAGCCGCACGGTCGGCAGCTCGGGCGCGGGGAGCGGCGACCCGTCGTACCCCTGCACGGTGCCGAACCGGCCGTCGGGGTTGTCGCGGCCGATGACGTCGGCCTGCCACTGCCGCCGGAAGTCGACGATCTCGTCGTGCGTGCGGCCGATGAAGTTCCACCACATGACGATCGGCTCGCCGAACGGCATGCCGCCGAGGAGCAGCACGCGCACGGGAGCATCGCCGGCGGCGAGCTCGAGGCGGTGGCGACCGGGCTCCACGTAGGCCAGCTCCGAGCGGGCGACGTCCGTCTCGGCATCCGTGCCGTCGACTCGGATCGACACCGGCCCCGCATCGACGAGCACGCCGTGTTCGAACGTCGGCTCGAGGTCGAGCGCCGCGCGCCCGCCCGCGGGGAGGTCGACCTGCGCGCCGAGGAGCTCGGAGAAGACGGTGACGTCGGCGTCGAGGCCGGCGAGCGATCCGACGAAGACCCGCACGGTCGCGTCGTCGACGATCGTCGCCTCGGTCTCGGCGTGCTCGAAGAACGGCCCGATCTGCCGGGATGCCTCGGGGAGCGCGACCCAGAGCTGCACGCCGTGCAGGGTCGTCGTGCCCGGCGTCGACACCTCGGAGTGCGAGATGCCGCGCCCCGCCGTCATGAGGTTCACGCCGCCCGGCCGCACGAGCTCGTGGCTGCCGGCGCTGTCGCGGTGCTCGATCTCGCCCTCGAACAGCCAACTCACCGTCTGCAGCCCGGTGTGCGGATGCGGCGGCACGACCATGCCCCCGGTCTCGGCGACGTCATCGGGGCCGTAGTGGTCGGCGAAGCACCACGCGCCGATCGTCGTGCGACCGCGCTGGGGGAGCGTGCGACGCACGTTCATCGCGCGCGGACCGCCGAGCGGCACGTCGCGCGGGGCGAGCACCTGCACGATCGGACCGGCCGGCTCGTCGGGCGGGCACAGCAGCTCCACCGGGTCGCGCTCGAGGTTGCTCATGTCGGCATGCTACCCGCGCGCCACGACGCCGGACCCGGCCGAACGAAGTCCCGACGCGCCGCCGAATCGAGCCCTCCGCCCGCTAGCATGGCGGCATGGCTCCCTCCGTGCGTGTTCGTCGGGTCGGTTTCGCAGCAGTGGCGCTCGCGTCCGTGTTCCTGCTTTCAGCGTGCAACCCGTCGGGCAACGCGGCAGAGAACTTCTCCGGACTGCCGGTCGCCTCCGAGGCGGAGCCGATCGACGTCGACCCCGAGTCGGGCGGCGAGACCGACGACGTCTCCGAGGAGGAGACCGAGGGCCCGACGTTCGAGGAGTCCGACCAGCCGCAGGTCGCGTGGTGGGAGCAGGGCGGCCAGATCGCCCTCGTGATCTACGGCAGCTCGAGCTGCCCGTCGGTCGGCAAGGAGATCCACGTGCTCGAGCCGGCCGGCGAGGGCAACCGCGTCGCCATCGACCTCGTGCAGCGCCCTGAGAACGAGATCTGCACCATGGACTTCGTGCCGCACACCACGATCTTCTGGACCCCCGTCGAGGTGACCACGACCGAGCCCCTCGTCGTCGAGGTGGCCGGCTACGAGGTCGAGATCCCGATCAAGTAGCGCCCGATCCGGCCCTGCGCATCCGGCGATCGGGCCGGTCGCCTCCGCGCGCACGGCGGTGCGCGGCATCCGGCTGCCCCCGATGTCACGGGGTGTCAACGCGCTGCGCCCACGGCGAACATGGGAGCGCGCGGCATCCGCGGTGTCTACGCTCGTTGTATCGGAGCCCCCTAACCTGAAGCCGGCGCCGTGAGGAGTTGAGGATGTTCGAGAGATTCACCGACCGAGCCCGCCGTGTCGTCGTCTTGGCGCAAGAAGAAGCCAAGATGCTGAACCACAACTACATCGGCACGGAGCACATCCTGCTCGGGCTCATCCACGAGGGTGAGGGCGTCGCAGCGAAGGCGCTCGAGTCGCTCGGCATCTCGCTCGACGCCGTACGCGAGCAGGTGCAGGACATCATCGGGCAGGGTCAGCAGCAGCCGACGGGCCACATCCCGTTCACGCCGCGCGCCAAGAAGGTGCTCGAGCTCTCGCTGCGCGAGGCGCTGCAGCTCGGCCACAACTACATCGGCACCGAGCACATCCTGCTCGGCCTCATCCGCGAGGGCGAGGGCGTCGCCGCCCAGGTGCTCGTGAAGCTGGGCGCCGACCTCAACCGCGTGCGCCAGCAGGTCATCCAACTCCTCTCGGGCTACCAGGGCAAGGAGCAGGTCCAGGTCGGTGCGAACGACCAGGCCCAGCCGCAGGGCGGTTCGCAGATCCTCGACCAGTTCGGCCGCAACCTCACGCAGGCCGCGCGCGAGTCGAAGCTCGACCCGGTCATCGGCCGCGAGAAGGAGATCGAGCGGGTCATGCAGATCCTCTCCCGCCGGTCGAAGAACAACCCCGTGCTGATCGGCGAGCCCGGCGTCGGCAAGACCGCCGTCGTCGAGGGCCTCGCGCAGGCGATCGTGAAGAACGAGGTCCCCGAGACGCTGAAGGACAAGCAGCTCTACTCGCTCGACCTCGGCTCGCTCATCGCGGGCAGCCGCTACCGCGGTGACTTCGAGGAGCGCCTGAAGAAGGTCACCAAGGAGATCCGCACGCGCGGCGACATCATCGTCTTCATCGACGAGATCCACACCCTGGTGGGTGCGGGCGCCGCCGAGGGCGCGATCGACGCGGCCTCGATCCTCAAGCCGCTGCTCGCTCGCGGCGAGCTGCAGACCATCGGCGCCACGACGCTCGACGAGTACCGCAAGCACTTCGAGAAGGACGCAGCGCTCGAGCGCCGCTTCCAGCCGATCCAGGTGCAGGAGCCCTCGCTGCCGCACGCGATCAACATCCTCAAGGGCCTGCGCGACCGCTACGAGGCGCACCACAAGGTCTCGATCACCGACGGCGCGATCGTCGCGGCGGCGAACCTCGCCGACCGCTACATCAGCGACCGCTTCCTCCCCGACAAGGCCATCGACCTGATCGACGAGGCCGGCGCCCGCCTGCGCTTGTCGATCCTGTCGTCGCCGCCCGAGCTGCGCGAGTTCGACGAGAAGATCGCCGAGGTCCGCGCCGCGAAGGAGACCGCGATCGAGGAGCAGGACTTCGAGAAGGCCGCCTCCCTGCGCGACGAGGAGAAGCAGCTGCTCGGTGAGCGCCTCCGCCTCGAGAAGCAGTGGAAGTCGGGCGACGTGAAGACCACCGCGGTCGTCGACGAGGGCCTGATCGCCGAGGTGCTCGCACAGGCCACCGGCATCCCCGTCTTCAAGCTGACGGAGGAGGAGTCGAGCCGGCTCGTCTTCATGGAGAAGGCGCTGCACGAGCGCGTCATCGGCCAGGAGGAGGCGATCTCCGCCCTGTCGAAGACCATCCGCCGCACGCGCGCCGGCCTCAAGGACCCGAAGCGTCCCTCGGGCTCGTTCATCTTCGCCGGCCCCACCGGCGTCGGAAAGACCGAGCTCGCCAAGGCGCTCGCCGAGTTCCTGTTCGACGACGAGGCGGCGATGATCTCGCTCGACATGTCGGAGTACGGCGAGAAGCACACGGTCTCGCGCCTGTTCGGCGCCCCTCCCGGCTTCGTCGGCTTCGAGGAGGGCGGCCAGCTCACCGAGAAGGTGCGTCGCAAGCCGTTCTCGGTCGTGCTCTTCGACGAGATCGAGAAGGCCCACCCCGACATCTTCAACTCGCTCCTCCAGATCCTGGAGGAGGGCCGCCTCACCGACGGCCAGGGTCGCGTCGTGGACTTCAAGAACACCGTGATCATCATGACCACGAACCTCGGCACGAAGGACATCTCGACCGGTCCCGTCGGCTTCCAGCTCGAGGGCGACCCGCGCACGGGCTACGACCTCATGCGCGGCAAGGTGAACGAGGAGCTGAAGAAGCACTTCAAGCCCGAGTTCCTGAACCGCGTCGACGAGATCATCGTGTTCCCGCAGCTCACCAAGGACGAGCTGCTGCAGATCGTCGACCTCTTCATCAAGCGACTCGGCGACCGCATGCTCGACCGCGACATGACGGTGGAGCTCACGCTCGCCGCCAAGGAGCGCCTGATCGAGGTCGGCTTCGACCCGGCGCTCGGCGCCCGGCCGCTGCGCCGCGCGGTGCAGCACGAGGTGGAGGACCGCCTGTCGGAGAAGATCCTGCACGGCGAGCTCAACTCGGGCGATCACGTGCTGGTCGACTACCGCGACGGCGAGTTCGTGATGACCACGACGCAGCGGGCGCTGCCCGTCGGCGTGGGCGTGAACTCCGGCGCCGCGATCGGCACGGGTCCCGTGAGCCCCGATCTCGCGGCCGCGTCGGGCGACTGACCGAACGACACGAAGAGGGCGGATGCTGCGGCATCCGCCCTCTTCGCATGCGCCTACGATGATCGGATGACCGACTACACGGTGCGCCGGGCGCGCACCAGCGACGTGCCGAAGATCCTCGCCCTCGTGGAGCCGCTCGTCGCCCGACGCATCCTGCTCGGCAAGGAGCGCGTCGACCTCTACGGGTCGGTCCAGGAGTTCCGCGTCGCGGAGACCCATGACGGACGGCTCGTCGGCGCGGGCGCGCTGCACGTCATGTGGGAGGACCTCGGCGAGGTGCGGACGCTCGCCGTCGACGACGAGTGGCTCGGCCACGGCGTCGGCCACGCCCTGCTCGCGGCGCTCGAGGACGACGCCGTCGAGCTCGGGCTGAGCCGCCTGTTCTGCCTCACGTTCGAGGTGGAGTTCTTCGGCCGCCACGGCTTCGAGGACATGGGCGCCGAGACGGTCGACCCCGAGGTGTACGGCGAGCTCGTGCGCTCGCACGACGAGGGGGTCGCCGAGTTCCTCGACCTCGCCCGCGTGAAGCAGAACACGCTCGGCAACACCCGCATGCTGAAGCGCTTCTGAGCAGGCGCCCGGCGCGCCGCGCGGCTCCCGGAGCGGACGGCCCCGCGGTCGTACCCTGTGGGCATGTCGACGAATCCCGCATCGGCGCGGCGGCATCCACCGCACGTGTACCGGCGTCGTCGGCTCATGGTGCTGCTGGGGCTCGTCGCGGTGATCGTCGCGGTCGTCCTCATCATCGTGCGCCCGGGCGCCAGCCAGGGCGATGAACCGGATGCCGCGGCGCAGGGCAGCACCCCGTCACCGACACCCCGCGCGACCGAGGTGGCGACACCCCCGCCGACCGTCATCCCCACCGAGCCCACGGATGCCGACGGCGCCCGCTGCAAGGAAGGCGCGCTCCTCGTCGAGGCCGTGACCGACAAGTCGGTGTACGAGGCGGGGGAGCAGCCGGCGCTCTCGGTGACGATCACGAACATCGGCAAGAACGTGTGCGTCATCAACGCCGGGACGAAGGCGCAGGTCTTCACCATCACGAGCGGCACCGAGGTCTACTGGCGCTCGACCGACTGCCAGGTGGACCCGGTCGACGCCGAGGTGTCGCTGACGCCCGGCACGCCGATCAGCTCGAGCGTGCCGATCGTCTGGGACCGTACGCGGTCGAGCGTCGAGACGTGCCAGGGTCCGCGCGAAGCGGTGCCGGCGGGTGGCGCGTCGTACCACTTGGCGGTGACGGTCGACGGCTTCGCGTCGGAGTCGACGAAGCAGTTCCAGCTCTACTGAGCCGATGTCGGCGTCGCGCTACTCGTCGGGCGTCTGCGAGCTGTCGACCGAGGCCGTGCGCTGCACGCCACCGAGGGGGGCGATGTCGGCGTCGGCAGACCAGAGCACGATCCCGATCACGAGCGCCACCACTGCGAGCATCAGCAGCGTGATGATCCCGCCGAGGATCCGATCGTCGTCGAGTGCGCCCTTGACCATGCCCATGCTTCGACGCTAATCACGGGACGCGCTCCGTCCATCGGGGGTAGCCCTGAGCAGCCCCCGGATGGGCGTCAGGAGCGGGGCGCGCGGCCGTGCACCGCGGTGAAGGCGATGGTCTCGGTCCACCACGCGGCATCCGCGCACCGCGTGAGGAAGCCGTCGACGAGCGCGTCGGTGAGGTGACCGCTCGCCGTGAGCTTCGGGCGCAGCTCGGTGACCGTGTCGATCCAGTAGGCCGCCCACGGCGAACCGCCGTTGTACACGGCGGTCTCGGCGGTGCCGGCGAGGTCCTCGATCCCGAGGGCTGCCAGCCGGGGGGCGAGCGTGCGGCCGATGTGGTAGTCGATGCCGGCCTCGCGGGACCACGCGAGCCAACCGTCCCAGAACGCCTTCACCTCGGGCGGCTCTGCCACGCTCACCGGCAGGAAGTCGGGCTCGATGAGCAGGATGCCGCCGCCGGGCTTCAGTGAGGCCACGAGGTTGCGCACCGCGGCATCCGCATCGGCGACGTGGTGGAGCACGGCGCGCGCCGTGACGACGTCGAAGGTGCCCGGATCGATCGGGCCGGCCACGATGTCGTCGGTGCGGAGCTCGAGGTCGGGTGCGCGCACGTCGACGAGGGAGAGGTCGATGTCGTCGGCCACGGCGGTGCCGTCGGGCGCCACGAGCTCGGCGAGCCAGGCCGAGATCGAGCCGTTGCCGCATCCGACCTCGAGGGTGCGATCGCCCGGATTCACGCCGAGCGCCTCGAGGTGCCGTCGGTGCATCGGGTCGAGCAGGCGCGACATCAGGGCGAGCCGGGAACGCTCGCCGTCGAGGTGGTGGTCCAGGACGTACTCGGCCATGGTGCTGCATCCTACGTGCGACCGCGCGGTGACCGCAGCATGGGGGTCTTGATCGGCGTGGGTCAGCGGGCGCAGACTCGTCGCATGAACGCCGAAGAGGAGGCGCGCGCCGTCGATGAGGTGGTGGATCGCCTGGCGAAGCGATTCCCCGACGTGCCCCGCGATCGTGTCGCCGTCATCGTGGGCGAGGAGCATCTCGTGCTCGAGGGCAACCGCATCCGCGATTTCGTCCCGGTGCTCGTCGAGCACGAGGCGCGCGACCGGCTCCGCGCGGAGGGTGCCGAGCCGGTGCTGACCGAGGATGCCGCGGCGGCGCTCGAGGCGGGCGACGCGGTCTCGTAGCATCCGCTCGTTACGCTGGAGGCATGGCGCAGCGCAAGAAGTCCGGCAAGCCCAGCGAGCCGGTGGAGTTCCGATCGCAGGCGCTCGCCGAGGCGCTCGAACGGCAGGACATGGCGGCCGTGGCGCTCGCCCTTCGGCACGGCAACACCGTGGTGCCGCTCGTGAAGCCCGGACCGCGTGACAAGCCGCTCGACGGCGGCGAGGTGTGGACGTATCGCGACCCGAAGACCGGCGACGTCGCACTGCTCCTCTTCAGCGACGCGGCGAACAAGCCCGCGAACCTCCCGCCCGCGGTGGGCCTGCAGAGTCCGGCGTGGCTGCGCACGTTCCTCAAGCGCTACGAGTCGACGATCACGACCGTGTTCCTCGACATCGCCGGGCCGCACCCGATGCAGGCGCCGCCGGGCGAGCTCCTCCGGGCGCTCGAGGCGTAGACCCGGTTTCGGTGGGCTTCCAGCCTCCGTTCGTTGTGCGCAATTCAGGTCGGCGCGCGGCGTGTCGTCCCGACACGCCGGTGACGCTCGCCGCGACACACCTCCGGACCTGAATTGCGCACGAAACGCGAGTGTGCACGAACGCGAATTCGCAGAGCGCCGTGATGCCTTTCGGGGCGGCGGGAACGCGCGGGGCGTCAGAACGCGGCGTCGAGCTCGCGCTCGCGGGTCGACGTGGACGCCATCATCGCGCGCTCGACCGCGGCGTGCACGCTGCCCGCTTCGACGTCGAGGATCGTGGTGTACCCCAGGCGCCGCGCCTCGTTGCCGCGCTGCTTCGCCGAGGTGACGGGGCGCACCTCGCCGGCGAGGCTGATCTCGCCGAAGGCGGCGAGCTCGTGCGGCACGGCGCGGTCGCGCATCGCCGATGCGATGGCCACGGCGATCGCGAGGTCGGCGCCGGGCTCGACCAGGCGCACGCCGCCGACGGTCGAGACGTAGACGTCGTGCTCGCCGAGCTGACGGAGTCCGGCTCGCCGTTCGAGCACCGCGATGATCATGGCGACCCGCGACGGGTCGACGCCGTTGACCACCCGACGCGGCTGCGGCGCCTTCGTCGACACGACGAGCGCCTGCACCTCGACGGGCAGGGCCCGGCGCCCTTCGAGCGCGACCGTCACGCACGTGCCGCTCACGGCGGTGCGTGTGCTGCTGAGGAAGAGGCCCGAGGGGTCGGGCACCTCGGCGATGCCGTCGCCGGTCATCTCGAAGCATCCGACCTCGTCGGTGGGGCCGAACCGGTTCTTGAGCGCGCGGACGAAGCGGAGGGCCGTCTGCCGGTCGCCCTCGAACTGGCACACGACGTCGACGAGGTGCTCGAGGAGTCGCGGACCCGCGATCGAGCCGTCTTTCGTGACGTGGCCGACGATCAGCACGGGGAGGCCGCGCTCCTTCGCGACGCGGATGAGCGTCGAGGCCACCTCGCGCACCTGGCTCGGCTGCCCGGGCAGTCCATCGGAGAGCGAGCTCGACACGGTCTGCACCGAGTCGACGATGAGGAGCTCGGGCGCGACCTGGTCGACCTGCCCGAGGATGGTGGCGAGGTCGGTCTCGGCCGCGAGGTAGAGCTCGCCGTGCAGCGCGCCGGTGCGCCCGGCGCGCAGGCGCACCTGGGCGGTGGACTCCTCGGCGCTCACGTAGAGGACGCGCCGGCCCGTGGACGCGACGCGCGCGGCGACCTCGAGCAGCAGCGTCGACTTGCCCACGCCCGGTTCGCCCGAGAGCAGGATGGCGGCGCCCGCGACGATGCCGCCGCCGAGCACGCGGTCGAACTCGCCGATGCCGCTCGGGCGATGGGCGGTGTGCTCGGCCTCGACCTCGGCGATGGGTCGTGCCGCGCGCGCGGCGGTGGGCGTGACGGCCTGCACCGAGCGGACGATTCCGGTCTGCTCGGCGGCGTCGACCACGGTGCCCCACTGCTGGCACTCGGCGCAGCGACCGACCCACTTGACGGTGCTCCAACCGCACTCGGTGCAACGGAACGCGGAGGTCGGTCGGGCCATGCCCGCAGCCTAGCCGCGGCATCCGACACCGGAGCCGCCCCCACTGGGGTGTCGCCGTGCGCACAGTGCGGGCATACGCTGGGCGCATGTCCGCGGACGTCGACGTCCTCGTGATCGGGGCCGGCCAGGCCGGTCTCGCGGTGAGCCACGAGCTGGGCTCCGCCGGGGTGGAGCACGTCGTGCTCGAGGCGGACCGCATTGCGCGTGCGTGGTCGGCCCGGTGGGACTCGTTCCACCTCGTCACGCCGAACCACACCGTGCGGTTACCCGGTGGCGAGTACCGCGGCGAGGAGCCCCACGGCTTCATGGCGCGCGACGAGGTACTCGCCCACCTCCGCGAGTACGCGGCGTCGTTCGACGCTCCCGTCGAGGAGGGGCGCCCCGTGACGGCGCTCGTGCAGGAGGACGGCGGATTCCGCGCGGAGACGCCGCTCGGCGGCATCCGTGCCCGGAACGTCGTGGTGTGCACGGGGGCGTACCAGCGCGAGCACCGGCCGCCGTGGGCTTCGGAACTGGCCCAGCGGGTGTACGTGACCGGGCCGGGCGGTTACCGCTCGCCGGACTCGCTGCCCGACGGGCGGGTGCTCGTCATCGGCGGCGGGCAGACCGCCGCGCAGCTCACGGAGGAGTTGCACGACGCCGGGCGCGACGTCACCCTGGCGACGGGGTCGGCGCCGTCCATGCCGCGACGGATCGCCGGGCGGGACACGGTCGACTGGCTGGAGGACTCGGGCTTCTTCGAGCACACCCTCGCCGACATGCCCTCGCCGGCCGTGCGGTTCGCGGCGAATCCGCTCGCGACGGGCGCGCGCGGTGGACACGACCTGACGCTCCGGACCCTCGCCGCCGCGGGCGTGCCGCTGAGCGGGCGTGTGATCGGGGTCGACGGGGACGAGTTCGTCGTCGCCGACGACCTCGCCGCATCGGTCGCGGTCGGCGACGAGGCGTACCGGCAGATCTGGGGCGCGGCGGCCGGCGTCGCCGACGCGAAGGGGCTCCCGGCCCTTCCTCCGCCCGACCTGGACGACGCGCCGCTCGAGTCGGGCAAGCCGCCGCGCGTCTCCGAGCTCGGCGCGGTCGTCGTCGCGTGCGGCTACCGTCCGGCGTACGGCTGGATCCGCATCCCCGACCTGCTCGACGACATGGGCTTCCCGGTGCACGACGGCGGTCGCAGCATCCGTGCACCGGGCCTCTGGTTCGTCGGCATGCCGTGGCTCTCGCACCGGAAGTCGCCGCTGCTCATCGGCGTCGGCGAGGATGCCGCGGCGGTCGCACGACGCATCGCAACGTGACGGCGGCTCGGCTCAGGCGACCTCGGCGTGGTCGTGCCCGGCGTCCACGAGGCGTCGGGCGACGAGGGCGAGCAGGGCGGGACGGAAGGCGTCGGCCCAGACGCGGTAGCCGTGATCGTTCGGGTGGAACATGTCCTCGGCGAACTGGGTCAGGATGCCGCGGAGCCCCTGGCGCTTCGTGAGCTCGTGCAGCGGCACCACCGTGAGCCCGCGCTCGGCGGCGAGGCGGCGCAGGATGCGGTTGGCGACGGCGACCTTGCGCTCGTTCTTCGGGAAGTGGAAGCACGGCAGGTCGGCGACGATCGCGTCGTCGGGCACCACGTCGAGGATCGCGCGCATGTTGCGCTCGAACCGGGCCGGATCCCACAGGGCGATGTCGTTCGCGCCGATCGCGACCGTGACGAGGTCGGGCCGGAGCTTCGCGAGGCGCGGTAGCTGGTCGAGCACGGCCAGCTCAGTGGTCGCGCCCGAGATGCTGAGGTTCACGACGCGCAGCGACCGCCCGGTGAGGCTGCGGATGTCGTCGGCGAGCACGCCGACGTAGCTGCGGTCGGGTCGGCTCGCGCCGATGCCCTGGGCCGCGCTGTCGCCGATCGCGACGTAGAGCATCTCGCCGCGCTCCTTGGCGTGGTCGCGCCACCACTTGGAGTGGATGGGGAGGGTCTCGTTGAGCACGAGCGAGTTCGCGGTGAGCTTCGCCCGGAACCGGCGCCAGCCCACCGCCGCGAGTGCGCCGACGGCGGCGACCGCCCCCGTGGCGATCGCCGAAGCGAGCAGGCCCTTCGACGTCACGTCTGCCGACGGTACGCCCGGCGGCTGGATGAGCGCTGGATGTCCGCTGGACGGAGGGTGCGGCACTCGTGCGCGTGGCGAGGCTGAGACGGGTGCGGCATCCGCTCGTTTTGGCCCTTGCGGCAGAGTCGTCTACTATCGATCCCGGTACCGTGTCCGAGCGGCCGAAGGTGCAACTCTCGAAAAGTTGTGTGGGTTAACGCCCACCGTGGGTTCAAATCCCACCGGTACCGCCACGAAGAACCCCCGACTTCCGCGGAAGTCGGGGGTTCTTTCTCGTTCGGGCGAACGGTCGGATGCTCGAGCGATGCGGCTCTCGGGAGGGTCGTGTCGGTGCGAGGCGGTGTTACCTTGGCGAGCATGAGTCGAGTGGAGCGAACCGCTGACGCGGCGGAACCCGTTCGGTTTCGTTCGCTGCCCCTCGCATTCGTCGTCGGCGCATTGGTCGGCGTGCTCGGCGGAATGATCGGCCTCGGCGGAGCCGAGTTCCGCCTTCCGCTCCTGATCGGCCTCTTCGGTTTCGCTGCGCTTGCAGCAGTGATCATGAACAAGGCGATGAGCCTGATCGTGGTCATCGCGGCGCTGCCCGCGCGACTCATTGCCGTGCCCCTCGACGAACTGACGCCGTTCTGGTTCGTCGTCGTGAATCTGCTGTTCGGCAGCCTGGTCGGAGCATGGGTCGGCGCGCACTGGGCCACGCGTCTCGCATCCAAGACCCTCTACCGCGTGCTCGCTGTGCTGCTCCTCGGGATCGCCGTCCTCCTGGTGGTCACGCACCTGTTCGCCCTCGAACCGGTCGCGCTGCCTCCGGTGGCGCAGTGGATCGTGGGCGTTCTCGCCGGGTTCGTCATCGGGGTGGTCGCGGCGGTCATGGGCGTGGCGGGCGGTGAGCTGCTGATCCCGACCATCGTGGTGCTCTACGGAGTCGACATCAAGATCGCCGGCACGCTGTCGCTCATCGTGTCGCTCCCGACCATGCTGGTCGCATTCGCCCGATACAGCCGGGACGACAGCTTCCAGGTGCTCGGCCAGAACAAGGGGTTCCTGCTCGCGATGTCCGCCGGCTCGATCGTCGGTGCGATCATCGGAGGCTTGCTGCTCGGCGTGGTGCCCGGCCTGGCGATCATCCCGCTGCTGGTGGTTCTGCTTCTCCTGTCGTCGTGGAAGGTGTGGCACCACAACTAGTTCAGTCGGGACATCACGAGCGCTGCAACAGGGGCGAAGGTTCGACCGCTGGCGCGCGGCATGATCGTGCCGGCGAACGTTGCCACGCGTGCCTTGCGAATTCATAGATGACGATCTATCCTTTGGCCATGAGAACTGCATCGATCGCCGCGACCGGGTGGGTCGTCATCGCCGCGTTCGCGCTGAGCGCGTGTGCCGGGCAGCCGAACAGCGACTCCGGCGAGGGGGGCTCGAGCCTTCGCGGAACGGTCGTCACCGATGGGTCGTCGACGGTGGGTCCGCTCACCAAAGCTGCCGCGATCGAGTTCGAAGGGGTTCAGCCGGATGTGCAGGTCACCGTGCAGATCACGGGAACCGGTGGCGGATTCGAATCCTTCTGTTCGGGGCAGACGGACATCTCGAACGCCTCCCGCCCGATCGGCGACGACGAGAAGGCGAAATGTGCGGACGCGGGCGTGGACTTCAGCGAGATCGTGGTCGCCAACGACGGCATCTCCGTCGCGGTGAACCCTGAGAACGACTGGGTCGACTGCATCACCGTGGAGCAGCTGCACAAGATCTGGGCACCGGAGTCCCAGGGCGCCGTCACGAACTGGAACCAAGTCGACCCGTCGTTCCCGGACGAGCCGCTCACGCTCTTCGGTCCCGGCACCGCATCAGGCACGTTCGACTACTTCACCGACGCGATCAACGGCGAAGAGGGAGCCAGCCGCATCGACTACGCCGCATCCGAGGACGACAACGTGACCATCGACGGTGTCAAGAGCGAAGCGGGCGCCACCGGATACTTCGGCCTGACCTACCTCGAGGAGAACACCGAGCTCGTCCGCGGTCTCGAGGTCGACGGCGGCGACGGATGCGTGTTCCCCTCCGTGGAGACGGTTCAAGACGGGACGTACACCCCGCTCAGTCGTCCGCTCTTCATCTACGTCAGCAACGCCTCCTACGCGGAGAAGGACGCGGTGAAGGCATTCGTCGACTACTACGTGGACAACACCATCTCGATCGCAGAGTCCGCACTCTTCGTTCCCCTCACCGACGAGCAGACCAGAACCGCGCAGGACGAGCTCGCCAGCCTCGAGGACTGACGGGCCCGTCGATCTCGCGATACACGGTGCCGTTAATTCACGAGTCGCTGTACTGTGAGTGGCATGACCACTGCCACGGCGACCGTCACCCATACCGCCGCGCTCGCCCGGCTCGGGCACGCCCTCTCTGATCCGACGCGGACGAGCATCCTCTTGGCGTTGCGGGAGGCGCCGGCGTACCCGTCCGACCTCGCCGATGCGCTGGGGGTCTCGCGGCAGGTCATGTCGAACCAGCTGGCCTGCCTGCGCGGATGCGGCCTGGTGGAGTCGATGCCCGATGGTCGCCGCACGTGGTATCGCCTCGCGGACCCGCATCTCGCGACTGCGCTCGACGATCTCCTCCGCCTCGTCCTGTTCGTCGATCCCGACTGCTGCGAGGGCGAGGGGTGCACCTGCTGATGACCACGACCGCCGCTCCCACCGACGCCCGCCGAACGATACTGCATCGTCGCATCCGCCTGATCGTCGCCGCGACCATCGGATACAACGTGATCGAGGCGATCGTCGCGATCACCGCGGGTTCGATCGCCTCGTCGGTCGCGCTGATCGGCTTCGGGCTGGACTCGACGATCGAAGTGCTCTCGGCCGCCGCGGTGGCGTGGCAGTTCACTCGCCGCGACCCGGAGCGATGGGAGCGAGGCACCCTGCGGGTCATCGCGATCGCGTTCTTCGCCCTCGCGGCGTACGTGACCGTCTCCTCGGTGCTCGCCCTCGCCGGTGCCGTCGAGCCCGAGCACAGCACGATCGGCCTGATCCTCACCGCCGTGAGCGTCGTCGTCATGCCGCTCCTGTCGCTCGCCGAACGTCGCGCCGGACGCGAGCTCGGCTCCGCGACCGCCGTTGCGGACTCCAAGCAGACCCTGATCTGCGCGTTCCTGTCCGCCGCGGTCCTCGTCGGCCTGGTGCTCAACAGCATCTTCGGTTGGTGGTGGGCCGACCCGATCGCCGGCCTGGTGATCGTCGTCTTCGCGGTGCGTGAGGGCATCGAGGCGTGGAAGGGCGACGCCTGCGCGACGTCCGTCGGGATGATCCTCGAGGACGGCGAGTCAGACGATCACGATCACGATCACGACCACGGCCACGCGCACCGGGACTGAAGCGATGGACTCACCCAGTGTGGAACAATTCGCCGGTGCCATGCGGATCGAGCTCCTGCACATCGCCGAGTGTCCGAACTGGGAGGAGACGTTGGGCATGCTTCGCTCAGCGCTGGATGCGACAGGACACCAAGCCGTTCAGGTCGGAGTGCAGGTGATCGACTCCGAAGACGCGGCGGGCAGATGGGCGTTCGCGGGTTCCCCGACGATCCTCGCCGACGGAGTCGACCTGTTCCCTTCCGGTGGCCGGATGCGGTCACTCGCCTGTCGTGTGTACGCGACGCCGCGCGGGCTCGCGGGGCATCCGACCCAGGCTCAACTCGAGGAGGCGATCATCTCGCGTGCCCGATGAGGTCGAGATCGGAAGCCCGTGCTGCAGACGTCCCCCACGCCGCCGCCCGCACGCGCTCCGAGGCGAAATCGGTTCCGTCAGTGCGTCTCGAGGATGATCGCCGGCTGCTCCTCGACGGGCGTGGCGAGCCCACGCTCGGCGAGGTGGTGCTCGGCGTCGAGAGCGGCGGCGCATCCCGTGCCTGCGGCGGTGACCGCCTGTCGGTAGCGCTTGTCGACGAGATCGCCGCACGCGAAGACACCCTCGAGGTTCGTGTGCGTCGACGGATGCCGCACCAGCACGTAGCCGTCGGTGTCGAGTTCGACCTGGCCCGCGACGAGCTCGCTGCGGGGGTCGTGACCGATCGCGATGAACAAGCCGGTCGCGTCGAGCGCGGTCTCGGCACCGGTCACGGTGTCGCGGAGCTGGAGGCGCTCGACACCGTCAGTGCCCTCCACCGCTGCGACCTCCGCATTCCAGTAGGGCCGGATCTTCGGGTTCGACAGTGCTCGCTCCTGCATGATGCGGGAGCCGCGAAGCGAGTCACGGCGGTGCACGAGCGCCACCGAGTCCGCGAATCGGGTGAGGAACATGGCCTCTTCAAGGGCAGAATCGCCACCGCCCACGACGGCGATGTCCTTGCCCTTGAAGAAGAACCCGTCGCAGGTCGCGCACCAGGAGACGCCGCGTCCGGTGAGACGTTCCTCGCCCTCGACGCCGAGCTTGCGGTAGGCGGATCCCATCGCGAGGACGACCGTGTGCGCACGGTACTCGACGCCGTTGATGGTGCGGACGAACTTCACCTCACCGGTCAGGTCGACCTCCGTCGCATCGTCGTAGACGATGCGAGCCCCGAAGCGTTCGGCCTGAGCACGCATCTGCTCCATGAGATCGGGACCCATGATGCCGTCGCTGAACCCGGGGAAGTTCTCCACCTCGGTGGTCGTCACGAGCGCTCCGCCGGCTTCGACCGAGCTTGCGAGAACGACGGGCGCCAATCCGGCGCGAGCGAGGTAGAGCGCCGCGGTGTAGCCAGAGGGGCCGGAGCCGATGACGACGACGTTCTCGCCGCTCATGCGCGTGCGGGAAGCAGCTCGCCCACGAGCTCAGTCACCCGCCGCTTGATCTCGTCTCGGATCGGTCGAACCGCCTCGATGCCCTGACCCGCGGGGTCGTCGAGCTCCCAGTCCTCGTAGCGCTTGCCGGGGAAGATCGGGCAGGCGTCGCCACATCCCATCGTGATCACGACATCGGACTCCTTGACGGCGTCGACGGTGAGGATCTTGGGGGTGTTGCCGGTGATGTCGATGCCGTCCTCGGCCATGGCCTCCACGGCGACGGGATTGATCACGTCCTTCGGCTCCGAGCCGGCGGAGCGGACCTCGATGCGGCCGGCGCCCAGCTCGCGGAGGTATCCGGCGGCCATCTGGGAACGGCCGGCGTTGTGGACGCAGACGAAGAGGACGGAGGGCTTGTCGGTGGTCATGCTTAAATAATAGACGACAATCTATGATTTGGCCAACGCGGGCTCGTTTTCAGAGGGTGGCGAGGAGGTCACGAACCCGACGATCGATGTCGTCGCGGATTTCGCGGACGTCCGCGATGGGCCGACCGACCGGGTCGTCGAGGTCCCAGTCGAGATAGCGGCGACCGGGGTAGATCGGGCAGGCGTCGCCGCAGCCCATCGTGATCACGACGTCGGCCGCGCGGACGACTTCGTTCGTGAGGGGCTTCGGGTACTCGCCTCCGAGCGGCACGCCGATCTCGTCCAACGCGGCGAGGATCGTCCCACGGACGTCCCCGGCGGGTTCCGAGCCCGCGGTGCGGACGTGCACCCGGTCGCCGGCGAGGTGCCGCAGGATCGCGGACGCCATCTGCGAACGTCCGGCGTTCTGCACGCAGACGAAGAGCACCTCTGGAGTCCCGTCCGTCGGCTGTTCGTGCTCGCGCGCGAGTGCATCGAGTCGATCTGCGGCGAATGCTGCGGCCAACGACGGCAGGTGGCGCCCGGGATTCGGGCGCGCCGCGAGCAGGTCGTAACTCTCCCGCACGTACTGCTCGATCGTCTCCCGTCCGAACGTGCCCGCGAACCGGAACGCCAGGTTCTCGATGATGTGGTCGAGGCTGCGATCAAGCGAATCCGACCCGTCCTGGGTTCGAAGGATCGCGGAGAGCCGGTCGATCCGATCCGGGGGGATCGAGTACCACGTCCGACGTCCCTCGGGCCGCTTCTCGAGCAGTCCCTCGTCGAGGAGCGCCTTCAGGTGGTGGCTGACGGTGGGCTGCCGGAGTTCCAGTTCGTCGGCGAGGCGTCCGGTCAGGACGCGCCCGTCTGGTGCCTCGAGGATCGATCGCAGGATGCTCGCGCGAGTGGGATCGGCGACGACCCTCAGCTCGCGTGCGGCCTCCGCGGTGGCATCCATAGACGTCAGTCTATGCCACTGAGGCCGCTCGCCGGCTCAGTTGCAGCAGCCGGATTGCACCGTGGCCGAGTCGGCCGTCTCGGTGCCGCACGAGGCGGCGCCGTCCGCGGGCAGGCTGGTCGAGCACACGCCGGTCGCCGGCAGTTCGAGTGCGACGCGGCTGGCCGCGGCGACGTCGCCGGCGATCCATGCCGTGATTGAGCGGACCTGCTCGTAGCCGGTGGCGAGCAGGAAGGTGGGCGCCCGTCCGTAGCTCTTCATCCCGGCGAGGAAGAAGTTCGGCTCGGGGTGCTGCAGCTCGGCGAAGCCGTGCGGTTCCACCGTGCCGCACGTGTGCACGTTCGGATCGATGAGCGGCGCGAGGCGCTTGGGCGCCTCGACGATGTCATCGAGTTCGAGGCGGATCTCGCGGAGCATGTCGAGGTTCGGCCGGAACCCTGTGGCGTTCACGACGACGTCGGTCTCGTGCTCGACGAGGTCGTCGCCGCGCAGTCCGTACAGCCGGACGCCGTTGTCGGTGCGGCCGAGCCGGATGGTCTCGAACCGGTCGACGACCTGGATCCGGCCGGCGTGCACGAGCGCATCGACGCGGCGTCCGATCGACGCGCGAGCGGCGAGCCCGTCGTCCTCGGACGTCGTCACGCGTACTGCGCTCGCGTTGCGGATGAGCCAGGTGATCCGGGTGCCCGGCGCCTGTTCGGCCAGCTCGGCCAGCGCCAGGAGCGTGTTGGCGGCGGAATGGCCGGCGCCCACCACGGTCGTGTGGCGTCCGGCGAACCGGAGACGCTCACGCCCGAGGACGTCGGGCAGCGCGTGGCTGACCCGATCGGCAACCTCGGGAAGACCCAGCGGCTCCAGCCCGGAGGAGGCGAGGCTGTTCGGGTGGTCGTAGGTGCCAGAGGCGTCGATCACCGCGCGGGCGGTGATCTCCTCGACGCCGTCTGCGCTGCGGACCCGGAGCAGGAAGGGCGTGGAGGAACGGCGGGCGGTGCGCGTGCGGTCCATGCCCTGACGGGTGATCGCGTCGACCGCGACACCCGTGCGGATGCGGGATCCGATGGGCTCGAGTGCGGCGAGCGGCTCGAGGTACTGCTCGACGAGCTCCGTACCCGTCGGGAGGCTCTCCGGCGCCGGGAGCTCCCACCCGATCGCCTCCAACAGCTGACGTGAGGCGGGGTCGACGACGTGCTTCCACGGCGAGAACAGCCTGGTGTGCCCCCACTGCCGGATGCTGCTGGCGATGTCGTCGCCCGCCTCGAAGATCACGAAGTCGATGCCGCGCTGGACGAGGTTCGCGGCAGCAGCCAGGCCGATCGGGCCGGCGCCGACGATCGCGACGGGCAGGAAGTCGAGGCTGCGCTCCCGCAGGCTCGGGACGGTGAGGTCGACCAGGGTCATGATCGGGTAGCCTCCAATGGCATCGATGAACTTCGATATTGAGTGTGGACAGTCCATCGACGTTTGTCAATATTCAGTTTAGGATGGCTCCATGTCGACCACTCTGCTTCCGGTGATCCAGCCCGACCTCGAGGCATGCTGCACGCCGTTGACCCGCGAGGCGATCGATGCAGAGCGTGCCGACGAACTGGCGCGCAAGCTCAAGGCCCTTGCCGACCCGACACGGCTGCGCCTCGTGTCGATCGTCGCGGCATCCGATGGCGAGGAGGCCTGCGTGTGCGACCTCATCGAGCCGGTCGGGCTGAGCCAGCCGACCGTCTCGCACCACCTGAAGATCCTCATGGAGGCCGGGTTCCTGTCCCGCAGCAAGCGCGGCACCTGGGCCTACTACAAGCTCGTGCCTGGCGCACTCGGCCAGCTCTCCCAGCTGCTGGACGTCACCGCGTCACGGTGACGACGCTCTCGACCAGACAGCACCGGCTCGGAGTCCGGCTCGGTGCACTGTCGGTCGGGCAGGTCATCAGCTGGGGCATCCTGTACTACGCCCTGATCGTCGCCGCGCCCGTCATCGCGGATGAGACCGGCTGGACGCTCCCCGCGATCACCCTGGCCTTCTCCGCAGGGCTCATCGTCTCGGCGCTCTCGGGCATCCTCGTCGGCCGGTGGCTGGACCACCGCGGCCCCAGGCTCATCATGACCGCGGGCGCACTCATCGGTGCCGTCGGGCTGGTCATCGTGAGCGCCGCGCCGAACCTCCTCGTCTTCGCGGCCGGATGGCTCGTCTGCGGACTAGCGCAGTCCGCGGTGCTCTACCAAGCCGCGTTCACCGTGATCACTCGCCGTCACGGCGATGGACGGCGCCGCGCGATGACGATCCTCACGCTTGCCGGCGGTCTCGCTTCGACGGTGTTCGCGCCGATCGTCGCAGGACTGCTCACGCAGCTCGACTGGCGCACGACGTTCCTCCTCCTCGCGATCCTGCTGCTCGTGCTGACGCTGCCGCTGCACTGGTTCTTCCTCGAGCACAACTGGACACCGCTGCCGCCGCCGCATGCCGACGAGCACGTCCATCACGTCGCATCCGTGGTTCGGACTCGGCGGTTCTGGGCGCTGGAGTTCTCGATGCTCTCGCTCGCCATTGCGCTGTTCAGCGTGACGCTCGCCCTCATCCCGCTGTACATGGAGAAGGGCCTCTCGTACGAGCTGGCCGCTTGGGCGCTCGGACTGCTCGGCGCCGGACAGGTCGTCGGCCGACTGGTCTACGTCGTGCTGCCGCATCGCACCGCACCATGGGTACCACTCGCCGCGACGTCGGGGCTCGCCGTCGTGCTGCTCAGCCTGGTGGCGCTCGTGCCCGGACCGCCATGGCTGCTCATCGTGATCGGGATGGCGGCAGGTGCGGTCCGCGGTGCGCAGACCCTCGTCCAGGGATCGGCCGTCGCCGACCGGTGGGGAACCCGGAACTACGGATCGATCAACGGCGTGTTCGCCGCGCCGATCACCGCCGTCACGGCGCTCGGGCCGGCGCTCGGACCAGTCGTAGCTGCCGGGGTCGGCAGTTACGCGACCATGGCCCTGATCATGGCCGGATTCGCGGCGATCGGACTCGTGTCGGCGCGATTCTCGTGAGGTAGTGCAGATCGAGGCACGACCAACTGAGGCGGAATTCCGCGGATCTTGATGATCCGCAGCGCCGTCATCAGGCCCGTTTCGGGTTCAAGTCCCACCCGTGCCGCCACGAAGAACCCCCGACTGAGGCGCTAGAGTGATCCCGCTGCGTTCCAGCTTGATCTGATTGTTCGGTCGACCCTGTACGCAGCCGGAGACGGCGACCGAGCATCCGGGCGGACGCAGCTTGTCGAGTCTCCGGCGATGCGGCGTGCGGTCTTCGGCCAAAGGACTGCATCATGTCCGATTTCCTCGTCACCAACATCCGACACGGAATGACGGGCGCAGCGAGTGACGCGCGCTTCACGGGCGCCTTGCGTGTGCGAGGCGGCGTCATCACCGAGATGGGGGAAGGACTCACCGCCGGGCCCGACGAGCGTGTGATCGATGCGGGAGGATGCGTCGTCACTCCCGGTCTGGTGAACACCCATCACCATCTCTTCCAGAGTCTCATGAAGTCGATACCGGCGACGCTGCCCGGTGGGCTCGATGAGTGGGTGATGGAGGGGCCGTATCGTTTCTGGCCAACCCTTGATGAGGAGGCGATGCGCGCCTCGGTCGCAGTCGGCCTCGCTGAGCTCGTGCTCTCGGGCACGACCACGGTCTCGGACCTCCATTACATCTTCTCTGACCGGTACGACTACGACCCGGCCGAGGTCCTCGTCGAGACGGCGAACGCCTTCGGCATCCGGTTCGTGCTGGGCCGCGGCGGCCTCACCCGCGGCCGGCCGTGGCACAAGAGCGATCTGCCTCCCGCACCCACCGAAACCCTCGATGAGATGCTCGCCGGGGTGGCTGCCGCGGCCGCACGGTGGCACGACCCCTCGGAGTTCGCACTCACGCGCGTCGCAGCGACGCCGGTCACGACGCTCTTCAACCTCGGAGAAGGGGAGGTGCGGGAAGTGGCGCAGGCTGCCCGCGCGCTCGGACTGCGGATGCACACCCATCTCTCGGAGAACGAGACGTACGTGAAGTCGTCCCTGGAGCGATTCGGCCTGCGGCCGGTCGAATGGATGGCCGAACAGGAGTGGATCGGCTCCGACATCTGGTTCGCGCACCTCGTTCACTGCGAGGACCACGAACTGGGCATGCTGGCAGACGCCGGCACCGGCATGGCGCACTGCCCGCAGTCCAATGCGCGTCTCGGGTCGGGCATCGCGAACGCTCCCCGCTTCTCGGCGCTGGGAGGGATCGTCTCGCTCGGAGTCGACGGCACTTCAGCGAACGAAGCAGGTGACATGGGCCAGGCGCTGTACTCGGCCTTCACCATCCATCGCGCGGCACAGGGCCCGGGAGCCACGACCGCGGAGGGCGTGCTGCACTGGGCGACCGGGGGTGGAGCAGCGGCACTCGGTTTCGACTCGGTCGGCACCCTTGCTCCTGGCAAGGCCGCTGACCTCGTGCTCTTCGACCTCGAGCACCCCCGCTACTTCGGACAGCACGACCGCACGATCGCGCCCGTGATCTCGGGTGGCGAGCTGCGCGTGCGGCACTCCTTCGTGGGCGGGAGCCCCCTGGTCGTCGACGGGCGGGTGCCGTGGCTCGACCTGGAGAAGCTCGGCGCCGATTCCGCGCGGATCGTCGAGCGGATGAAGCGCGAGGCCTACGTGTGAGCCCCGCGGTCGCAGACCCCGACTTGCGCGGAAGTCGGGGGTTTTGTGTCGTTCCGCTTGAGCCCGTCGGCGCTCGGCTGCGCGCTCGCCGCCCCTCCTCACGCCATGCATCTTCGCCCCACCCCTGTCAAGGGCCCCGGTGTGATGCAGAGGAATGAGGAAGCGTCGACTACAACTGAGCAGGTTGGCCGCTCAGGGAAGCGCACCGCCCCCGTCGTCCAAGGGTCGCGCTCTGCACCAGCGCCGTCTGCGTCGGCTCAGCACCATTCCCGGGCTCAGAGGTCGCCTCGTACTGGGTCGATTGAAATGGAGGGCAGGATGAGAGCAGGTTCAGTCGGTTCCTACGTCGTGGGAGCATTCGCCGGCCTCGCCGCCATCGTCGTGTGCGTCGGTGCGGTGATCCTCGCGAACAGCCCGGTCGTGCTCCAGGCCCTGGCACTTCCCGGGTGGGCATCCGGACTGGTGGCGGTCGTGGCAATGCTGCTCGTGGTGATCGTGGCCGTGGTGGCTGTCTTCGCGTTGGTTCCCCGGAGGTGGCAGTGATGGCGCCTCAGCGGCCCACTTTCCGCGCCGATGATCCCGGAGAGGCGCAGACCGCCTCGGCGCGCGAGCGCGAGTTCTGGGCGCTCATGCTCGGGCCGGCGCTCGAGCATGAAGCGGTTCCCCGGCACAGGGCAGGTCGCTCATCGCGGGCCAGACCCAGGCGCGCCCGGATCGAGACGCCAGTCGCGTAGCGGCTCGGTCAACCGAGCGTACGAACGTCGTCGGCACCGTAGCGTGAGCAGAGCGAAAGGAGCGTTGATGCGCCCTCACCTGCCTGGCATCATTGCGATCTTCGTCGCGTTCACCATGACCTCCTGTTCGCCTGCGTACGATGCAGAGACGCGCGAAAGCCTGCGTGCGCACGTCGTCACCGTCAGTGAGGCGAGCGCCGCCGGAGACTGGCAAACCGCCGTCGACGAACTCGACGCGATGACCGCGGACCTCGCTGAAGCGCGCGAGGACGGGAAGGTCGATGACGAACGCTTCGAGGCGATCGACTCTGCGATGGAGTTCGTCCGTCTCGATCTCGAAGCAGCGATCGCCGCGGCCGCTGACGAGGCGGAGCGACAGCGGCTCATCGAGGCGCAGGCCCAGCTGCAGCAGCAGATCGCGGAGCTCCAGGATCAGGGCCAAGGTACCGGTGGTGACGAGGGCGGCAAGGGCGGCAAGGGCAAGGGGGACAAGGGGAAGGATGACGACAAGTGAACTTCTCTGGATTCCCCGCCGCCGTCGCGTGGGGGCCTGGTTCCTCGTGCCGATCCGGGACGGCCACGGAAGGGCACGCGCCGTGACGCCAGACTCGTTGGAGGGAGGGATCGGCGATCCGCGGGTGACCGCGCCCTGAACGTCGGACGCGAATCCTCCGAGCATGGGAGCACGCGGATCACGCGGTTCGCGCCGACAGCCCGAGGAGGCGTCCCATGGCGAAGACCATCGACATCCAGGTCCCCGACCTCACTGGACGGCGGGCGCTCGTCACGGGCGCCAGCGACGGCATCGGCCTGCAGATCGCCACACGGCTCGCCCGTGCCGGCGCAGAACTGTTGATGCCGGTGCGGAACACGGTGAAGGGACAGGCCGCGGCCAAGCGCATCCGTGCGCAGGTGCCGGATGTCCAGCTCGAGGTGCACGAGCTGGACCTCGCCTCGCTCGCATCCGTCGCATCGTTCGCCGACGGGCTGGTCGCCGACGGCCGACCGATCGGCATCCTCATCAACAACGCGGGCGTCATGAATCCGCCGACCCGGCAGCTGACGGAGGACGGCTTCGAGCTGCAGTTCGCCACGAACCACCTCGGCCACGTCGCCCTGACCGCGCGCCTGCTCCCGCTGCTGCGGGCCGGGCGAGCGCACGTGACGACCCAGGTGAGCGTCGCCGCCGACCAGCACTCGGTCAACTGGGACGACCTGGACTGGGAGAGCGGCTACGACCCGATGAAGGCGTACAGCTCGTCCAAGATCGCACTCGGGCTGTTCGCCATGGAGCTCGACCGTCGAAGCGCGGACGAGGGGTGGGGCATCCGGAGCAACCTGTCGCACCCCGGAGTGACGCCCACCAACCTGCTCGCCGCGCAACCGCAGCTGGGACGGCCGCAGGACACGACCGCGGTGCGATTCATCCGCGCGCTGTCCCGTCGCGGGATCCTCTTCGGCACGCCCGAGTCGGCTGCGCTGACGGCGGTGTACGCGGCGACGAGTCCGGATGCCGCGGGCGGCCGCCTCTACGGGCCGAGCGGGTTCCAGCACCTGCGCGGCGTCCCCGCCGAGCAGCGGCTCTACTCGCGCCTCGAGAACGCCGCGGATGCCCGGAGGATCTGGGACCTCTCGGAGCGGCTCGTCGGCGTGGACCTCGTCGCCTGATCCGAGGCCGCCTGAGGCGAGGGGGATCGCCGATCCCTTGTTCCCTCGTCGACGAGCACGAAGACTGGCCGTATGGACCGAGCGCAGCTGGCCGACTTCCTCCGTCGCCGACGGGAGGCCCTGCAGCCCGAGGACATCGGGCTGAGCCGAGGACCCCGTCGACGCACGGCGGGCCTGCGCCGCGAGGAGGTGGCCGCGCTGTGCGACATGTCCGTCGACTACTACAGCCGGCTCGAGCAGCAGCGGGGTCCGCAGCCGTCCGAGCAGATGATCGCGGCGATCGCGCGCGGCCTGCGCCTGACCCTCGATGAGCGCGACCACCTGTTCCGCCTCGCCGGCCACACCGCGCCCGCACGCGCGCAGCGCACCGACCACGTCTCGCCGGGCATGCTCCGCATCCTCGACCGGCTCGCCGACACGCCCGCGCAGGTGATGACCGAGCTCGGCGAGACCCTGGCCCAGACGCCCGTGGCCAGAGCCCTCTTCGGTGATGAGACGGCGTACGAGGGCGAGCTGCGGAGCGTCGGATACCGCTGGTTCATGTACCCGCCGGCTCGCGACGTCTACCCCGTCCAAGACCACCCCATGCACTCCCGTGCGTTCACCGCGGACATCCGCGCCGTGTACGTCAAGCACGGCCCCGGCTCGAGGGCGGCGCGGATGGTCGACGCGCTGCTCGTCGGCAGCCCCGAGTTCGCCGCGCTCTGGGAGGCGCACGAGGTGCGCAACACGCACATGCTCGAGAAGCGCCTGCAGCATCCCGAGGTGGGCATCCTCGACCTCGCATGCCAGGTGCTCGTCGATCCCGACCAAGGACAGACCCTGCTCGTCCTCACCGCCCAGCCGGGCACCGACAGCTACGACCGGCTGAGACTGCTCGCCGTCATCGGCACCCAACGGATGGCGATGGAGGCCGAGTCGTGACGTGAGCAGGGCACCGGGCCGATCGCCGGATGCCGCGGGGCCCGCCTCACCAATGGAAGCCGCCCCAATGGTGCCCGTGATGATGGTCGAGCAGGTGGCCGGCCTTGGTCTCCGAGATGCGCTCACCGGGCGCCCTGCGGGCATGGAAGAGCGCATACCCCGACAGGAGGAGCAGGCCCCAGGTCGGCGCCACCGAATTCAGGTGGGCGAGCGTGCCGAACAGGAGCCCGACGCCCGTCGCGGTGATGCCCAGCACGACCTGGCAGAAGACGACCACCTCGATGTCATCGTCGTGTCCGAGGTTGAGGTAGAGCCACGTCGACCGCGTGCTGGAGGTCGCCGCCCCGCCGGCCGCGGCGAGCGTGATGACGACGCCGCTCAGGATCGGAAGGGCCCTGGCACCGCCGTAGTCCGCGATGAGCGCGATGAGGCCTGCGGTGACGCCCAGCGCCGCGGCCGTCAGCAGCAGGCCCCGGATCGACGCCCGGTGGCGGCTCAGGGTCCAGAGCGCCGTGAAGAGGAGGCTCCCGACCGCGGTGAGCGCCACGATCTGGTGCAGGGCCTCCGATTCCTGCCCGTGCAGGGTCGCGCTGTGCACGCTGTAGAAGCTCGTCCCCAGTGAGATCGAGAGGAACAGGATCTGGGTGATCAGGAACTCGCGGACCCAGGGGTACCTCCGGTCGGGTCGCGCGCGCAACGCCGTGAGGATGCCGACCGGTCGGCGGCGGACGGCCGGACCGGATGCCGTCGGGCGGATCGGCAGCAGCGCGAGGGAGGCGATGACCATCGCGGTGACGCCGATCCACAGGAGCGTCACGTGGGCGTCCTTGCCCTTCGGGTCGAGGAAGAGCACGCCCATGACCACCGTGATCGCCAGTGTGAGGACGGAGCCGCCGGTGCTCTGCACGACGCTGATGGCCGACTTCTGCGACGGCGCGAGCGACGAGGACATGACCTCCACCACGGCGATGGACGCCACGCCCGCGAGCACGCCGAGCACGGCGGCGACGATCCAGAGCGTGTTCAGCCACACCTCGTCGACGACGGAGATCGCGATTCCGGTGATCGCGAACACGGTTGCGATCAGGATCAGGATCAGCGCGAGCGACCTCGAGACGGATCGCAGTCCGAGCACGCGCGGCGCGAGGATGACCCCGAGCAGGTTGGCCGCCGTGTAGGTGGGGAAGATCAGCGCGGCGGCGAAGGCGCTCCCACCGAACGCGACGCAGATGAACGGGAGCACCACGGCCACCGCGGTGAGCTGGTTCGCGACCGCGAAGCTCACGCTCTCCGTGGCTGCGGCGACGAAGTTCCGCCGAGTTGTTGGCGCGCTCATGACAGCACCAAAGCTACAAGCCACCGGAACTCGGAGGCGATCCGCAGCGCCCGGGCCGGCACGGAACGTCGTCGTCAGGTCGACGTACGCTCCACCCGCTCGACGGACCCGGAGATCGCGCGACGCTGCTCGATGAGCGGGCATTCGAAGGGATCGCGCTCGCCGAGACCCACGCGATTGATGTAGCGCAGCACGATGCCGTACGACTCGAAGAGCGCGGCCGTCGTGTAGGGGATGCCGTTGGCGCGGCAGTACTCCGCGATCATGGGCGCCGCCTTCCGCAGGTGCGGGCGCGGCATCGAGGGGAACAGGTGGTGCTCGATCTGGTAGTTCAGCCCGCCCATGGCGATGTCGAGCAGCCGGCTGCCACGGATGTCGCGGCTCATCACCACCTGTCGGTGGAGGAAGTCGAGACGCAGGTGCTTGGGCACCAACGGCATGCCCTTGTGGTTCGGTGCGAACGACACGCCCATGTAGAACCCGAACAGTCCCAGCTCGACGGCGAGGAACGCCACGGCGATTCCCGGCGAGAGCACGAGGAAGACCAGCGCAGGGAAGCCGATGAGGCGGATCCCGAGCAAGAGGATCTCGACCCAGCGGCGGTCGACCGGTTCGCGGGCGAGCACTCGCCGAACACTCGATGCGTGCAGCGAGATGCCCTCGAGGAGCAGGATCGGGAAGAAGAACACGCCCTGGTGCGCCACCAGCCATGCCGTGATCGCATTCCGGCGGCGGGCAGTCTGCTCCGCGGTGAACGCGATCACGGGGAGCTCCAGGTCGGGGTCGACGCCCTCCTTGTTCGGGTTCGCGTGATGGCGCGTGTGCTTGTGCTGCCACCAGCCGTAGCTCATGCCGATGAAGAGGTCCCCGACGATGAGGCTCGTCCAGTCGCTCCACCTGCCCGACTTGAAGATCTGACGGTGGGCGGCGTCGTGGCCGAGGAACGCGATCTGCGTGAAGATCATGGCGAAGGCGGCGGCCGTGAAGAGCTGCCACCAGGTGTCGCCGATCCAGACGAAGACAAGGATGGCGGACGCGACGACGACGGGGATCGCGGCGAGCTTGGTCCAGTAGTAGCCGTACCGGCGGCGCATCAGGCCGCTGATGCGGACCAGGCGAGCGAGCTCGGTGAACTCGCTGTTCGCGCCGCCCGCTCGCGGGGGTCTGGTTCTCGAGACTGCGGTACGTTGCATGGTCGGCATCGCCGGGCCTCCGTTCACGATGGAGACGTGTCGCACCTCCATTGACGCGAGCGCGGCGGTGTTCCGATACCTGCTTGACAGGATGCGATCGGGCGTGCCTCGTCCGAGTGGTGGTCGACGCCTGGATCAGGCGCTCACCATCCGCCGCGCGTCGGCGTGTGCCCCTCGCGCGCGTCCTCGGGCATCGCCATCTCGGCGCGCAGCCCGAGCAGTCGGATCGGACGGCCCGGCTCGATCCGGTCGGCGGCCAGCTGCAGCACCCGGCCGAGCACGTCGTCGCGATCGGACGACGACGGGACGCGACGCTGGTAGGTCTTCGTGATGAATGGCGCGTAGCGCACCTTGAGGGTGAGGCCGACGACCGGCCGTCCCTCGGCCGCGACGTCGTCGAGCACCCGTGCCGCGAGCTCGCGCAGGGCGGCCTCCACCTCGGCGGGGTCGGCGAGGTCCTGCTGGTACGTGGTCTCCCGGCTGTGCCCGCGGGCGACCCAGGGCGTGTCGTCGACCTCCCGCGCGCCCTCGCCGCGTCCGAGCAGCGCGTACCACGGCCCCATGCGCGGCCCGAACTCCTCGATCATGGGCGCCGGCCGCGCCGCCGCGAGCTCCGCCACGGTGGTGATCCCGAGCTTCGCGAGCCGCCCCGAGATGCGCGAGCCGACGCCCCACAGGTCGATCGTCGGCCGGTCGCCCATGACCTCGAGCCAGTTCTCGACCGTGAGCCGGAACACTCCGCGCGGCTTGCCGAACCCGGTCGCCACCTTGGCGCGCACGAGCGTGTCGCCGATGCCCACGGTGCAGTGCAGCTGCGTGCGCTCGAGCACGTCCTGCTGCAGCCGTCGCGCGTACGCCTCGGGGTCGTCGGTCTCGATGCCGACGAACGCCTCGTCCCAGCCGAGCACCTGCACGGTCGCTCCGGGTTGTGCGCGCAGCGTGGCCATCACGGCCTCGGATGCCGCGAGGTAGTGCTCCGCGTCGACGGGCAGGATCACGGCATCGGGCGCCTTGCGCGCGGCGAGGCGCAGCGGCATCCCCGAGCCGACGCCGAACTCGCGCGCCTCGTAGGAGGCGGTCGAGACGACGGCCCGTTCGGAGGGGTCGCCGCGGCCGCCGACGATCACCGGCCTGCCCGCGAGCTCGGGACGCCGCAGGACCTCGACCGCCGCGATGAACTGGTCGAGGTCGACGTGCAGCACCCACGGGTGCACGCGCCTACCACCACTCCGAGCCGATGACCTCGCCCTGCCCGGTCGCCCAACCACTCGCCCGATCCCCGCGGTACATCAGCATCACGCCGTCGGCCCGGACGGCGAGCAGGTCGACCGCTCCGTCACCGCTGAAGTCGCCCGGGCCCGTGATGGCGATGAACTGGTCCCAGGACGTGCCGACCACCCGGCCGTTGGAGTCCGACCAGCCGCCCGCTCCGTTCCCCGTGTAGAGGCGAAGGGCGCCGCCATCGACAGCGAGCACGTCCACCTTGCCGTCGCCCGTGAAGTCGCCCGGGGCCAGGACCTTGGTGAACCGGCCCCACCCGGACCCGATCGGGGTGCCCGATCCGGTGAGCCAGCCCCCGGCGCCGTTGCCCGCGTACAGGAGCATGACGCCATCCGGCCGGATCGCGATCACGTCGACGTTCCCGTCGCCGGTGAAGTCGCCCGGTGCGATCACGAAGCGGAAGACGTTCCACGACCAGCCGATCTGCCGACCACTCCCGCTCGACCAGCCACCTGTTCCGTTGCCGTCGTAGAGGCGCATGATCCCGTCGGTGCCGAGTCCGATGAGGTCCGCCCGGTCATCGCCCCCGAAGTCGCCGGGCGCGAGCACCAGGGAGAAGACGTTCCACCCGCTGCCGATCAGGCTGCCCGAGGTCTTCCACCCGCCGCGCCCGTCTCCTCCGAAGAGGTAGAGGATGCCGTCGCTGGTCACGCGGAAGACGTCGGCGAAGCCGTCGCCGTCGAAGTCGGGACTGCCGATCACCACCCGGGACAGCACGCCGTCGGTCGATCGGGTCGGCTCCGACGGCAGGCGCAGGATCCCGGTCACCGGCAGGGCGAGGTGGATGTGGTTGCACGCGTCCTCGATGCGGCTCGTGATGTAGTCGAACGCGACGTTGCTGCCGCACTGGGATTGACCGGCCAGTGTGCCACGCGGCACGAATGAGTCGAGGAATCGCAGGAACGGCACGGACTCCGATCCGCCGCGGAGCACGGTGCTGCCCACGCGCACGAAGTCGATCGCGCGAGCCGGGTCGGCGCAGTGCGGTGAGACATACGTCGTCGGGCAGGGCGGGTCCTGGGAGACCCCGGGGCATGACCGGGCCAGGTCGCTGATCAGCAGCGATCCGAAGTACTCCATGGTCTGCACGAGCACCTGGAAGACGCGGAGATCGAGCCGGCAACCCGCAACGGGGGTCTCGCCGCGCGCGACGGGCGCGATGAGCCGGTCGATGACGCCGAAGGAGATCGAGTCGAAGCGACCCGTGGCTCGACCGTCGAGCAACGCCTGCGCGAGGACGCGCGAATCGTCGGGGATCGCGTCGGCCCGGTCCACCGGCCTCGGGACCACCGTCGTCACGAGCACCAGGGCACCGAGCACGAGGGCGATGACCCATCGAATCGGCCTCGCCCGCGTGCGCACGGACCCCCCGTGCACCGGCGCCCCGCTCACGCGATCCCCCTCTGCCGCGCGGAACTGCGCGGTCCCATCGACGACGCTAGGCGCACACGACGGCGCCGGCCGGTCGACCGCGCCGTGATCGGCGTAACCCGCTCAGCGGGTCGAACGCCCGGTGGGTCGAAAAGGGGACCACCCGAATGGGGGGTACAGCGGAACAATGGGACCATGGACCCATCCGCACGACGTTCGCGAACGACGCCCGCTGCACGAGACCCACGGCGAGCGAGATCCGTCGGCTTCGTCCTCGGCTTCGGCCTCGCTGCCACAGCCCTGGTCATCCCGTCCGTCGTCGTCGATGCCGCATTCGCGAGCGAGGTGGGTGCGGGCGAGCTGATGACGTCCGCGGCGGCGGGGCAGGCGTCGACGGCGGCCGACGCGGACCCCAGCCTCCGCGCCACCGGTACGCGTGACTTCGACGGGGACCGCGTCGGCGACGTCTTCCGCGTCACCGAGGACGGCAGGCTGCTGCTCTATCGGGGAGATGCCAGGGGCGGCTGGGTGAGCGGCGAGGGCGCGGTCGTCGGCAGCGGCTGGGACGTGTTCGCCGGGATCGTCGCACCGGGGGACTTCGACGGCGACGGGAACGCCGATCTCGTGGGCGTCGGCCCCGACGGCTCGTTGCGACTGTACGCCGGCGACGGCGACTCCGGCTGGATCGACGGCCGCGGCGCGGCCATCCACGGCGCGCCCGAACCGCAGCGGGTCGTGCTCGCCCCTGGTGACTTCTCGGGCGACGGAATCGCGGATCTCATCGGCGTGGGCGCGGACGGGATCCTGCGGCTGTACGTCGGCGACGGCGCGGGCGGCGTACGCGAGGGGGTCGGGATCGGCTCCGGCTGGGATCGCTTCCCGCATGTGTTCACCTCGGGCGACTTCACCGGGGATACCCGGCCCGACGTCCTGGCCGTCACGCCGGAGGGCGCGTTCATGATCTACCCCGGCGATGGGCGCGGCGGCTGGCTCAACGAGTACGGCTTCGCTCGGGGATCGGGATGGGACATGTTCGCCGTGCTCACGAGCCCGGGCGACTTCACCGCCGACACGAAGCCCGACGTGCTCGGCGTGACACCCGACGGGTCGATGCTCCTGTATCGCGGGAACGGCGTCGGCGCGTGGGTCACTGGTATCGGCGAGCTCATCGGGGCCGGGTGGTGAGCCGCGGCATCCGGCCGATCTAGCGCGTCTCCGGCCCGGTCTGCAAGGGGTTGCTCGCCGGTCGGCGGAGTGGAATCGTGCTGATCACCCCGATTCGAAGGAGCGCACATGAGTTTCCTCGCATTTCTCGTCCTCGGCCTCATCGCCGGCGCGATCGCCAAGCTGATCCTGCCCGGCAAGCAGGGCGGGGGCTGGTTCATGACCCTGCTGCTCGGGGTCGTCGGCGCACTGCTCGGCGGCTGGCTCGGCAGCCTGATCCTCAACCGTCCGCTGACGGAGTTCTGGGATCTCGGCACGTGGCTGCTCGCCATCGGCGGCTCGATCATCGTGCTGCTGATCTGGGGGCTCATCACTCGCAACCGGACCCGCACCACCTGAGCGGTACGACCGATCCGAGCGGATGACGCGACTTCGCGTCATCCGCTCGCTCGTGTCAGGAGGGCGTCCCAGCCGCGAGTGCTAGCGTGAGCCGAGACGCGAGGGAGGCCGAGGTGGAGCTGTTCGTCATGCTGCTGCGCCAGGTGCAGGCCTCGCTCGACATCGCCACGGCGTCGAACCCGCAGGTCACGGTGATCCTGCTCGGCGTGCTCGGCGCGGCCGCGGTGGTCCTCGTCGCCGCGGCGTGGAGTTCGGTGCCCGCGCTCGTCGCGGCCGATCCCAGCGGGGCCGCCACGCGGCTGCGGCAGACGGCCGATCCCGGCACGCTGCTCGCACAGAGCGACCCCGATGCGGCGGGGCGCCCGCGCCCGAGGGCGCCCGGACGCGGCATCCCGGCCGCGTAACCGCACCGACCATCGACGACCCTGCCCGGCAGGGTGCACGGTCGACCCCGCTGTTCCGCGGCCAGACGGATCCCGCATCCCTCCGACCGTTTGGAACACTCCATGGACCTCTACGCCTTCCCGCCCATCGCCGCCGTGCTCGACGGCGCCCATGCCCTGCTCATGGGCCTCGCCGACCTGCTCCAGCCGCTCGTCGGCGTCTCGAGCGCCGCCGCCGCGATCGTGCTCGTCACGCTCCTCGTGCGCGCCGCGCTCGTCCCCGTCGGCGTCTCCCAGGCGAAGGCCGAGCGCACCCGTGCGCGGCTCGCGCCGAAACTCGCCGAGCTGCGCAGGAAGCACGGCAGCAACCCCGAACGCCTCCAGCGCGAGACGATGGCGCTCTACTCCGACGAGGGCTCCTCGCCCTTCGCGGGCTGCCTGCCGATGCTCGTGCAGGCGCCGATCGTGGGCGTCATCTATGCGCTCTTCATCCTGCCCACGATCGCCGGCCACCCGAACACGCTGCTCGACCACACCCTGTTCGGCGTGCCGCTCGGGTCGAGCCTGGCGGGCGAGGTCGCCGCGGGCGCGCTCACGCCCGGTGCGCTCGCCGTGTACGCCTCGGTCGTCGTCGCCATCGCGCTGGTCGGCGAGGTGACCCGGCGCGTCTTCCGACCGCAGCTGCCGGATGCCGCGACGACGGCGTCCCCGTCGCCCGGCTCGTCGGCCGGCACCTCGACGCCCGACCCGTCCGCGCTGCTCGCGTCGGCCGGCATGCAGCGCGCGCTCGGACTCCTGCAGTTCATCACCGCCATGATCGCGGTGTTCGTGCCGCTCGCGGCCGCGCTGTACCTGCTCGTCACGGTCGCGTGGACGCTCGGCCAGCGGGTCGTGCTGCGCCGGGCGTATCCGCTGCGGTCGCTGCCGGCCTGACGGCTCAGCGGGCGCCTCAGGCCTCGGCGTCGGCGAGCTCGACGAAGCGCCGCAGCATCCGTCGCGGTTCGGTGACGGATGCCGCGGCGACGCGCGCGTTGAACGCGTCGAGCTCGTCGGCCGGGAAGTACCCGTGGTGCCGGTACACGACGGCGCGGGCGATGAAGTCCCCGGCAGAGACCTCGGGGTGGAACTGCGTCGCGTAGACGTTGCCGCCGACGCGGTAGACCTGCACGGGGCATCGGGCCGACGAGGCGAGCAGCACCGCCCCGGGCGGCAGCTCGTCGGCGGCCTCCTTGTGGCCCGCGAACGCGTGGAACCGCTCGGGCAGCACGCCCACGAGCGGGTCGGCGACGCCCTCGGGCGTGAGCGTCAGCTCGATCGCGTCGGCGGGCTCGGCGTAGCCGGTGCCGAGCGTGCCGCCGAGCACGCGCGTGAGCACGCCGATGCCGTAGCAGGTGAACAGCACGGGGAAGTCGCGGGCGAGGGCCGCCTCCGCGAGGCGCGCGAGGTCGTCCTCGACGCGTCGCTGCGTCGCCGACTTCTCGCGCTCGGGCGTGATCACGTTGAACGAGCTGCCGCCCACGACGACCCCTGCGACGCGGTCGAGCGGCGGCTCGCCGAGCGGCTCCCGGTCGAGGCGGAGGTGCACGAGGCGCTCGGGCTCGAGGCCCATCGCGACCCGCATCGACTCGTACTCGGGCCCGACCGCGTCCGCCTCGGGGCGCGCGGCGAGGAACAGGAACGGCTTCATCGCCCGCGACCGCCCCGCTTCCGGGCGGTGCGGCCCGAGCGAGCGGATGCCGCGCGCCCCGTGCCCCGGCCCCGGGACGCGGCTTTGCCGGCGCCGCCCTTGGGCGGGGTGGCGGCGGCCTTCTTCGGCGAGCCTGCTTCCGAGCCGGTCGCGTCGTCGTCGGACTCGCCGCGCGAGCTCCGCGTCGTGCGGCCGCGCACGACCCCGACGAACTCCTGGATGTCGGCGTCGTCGCGCTCGACGCGCCAGACGAGCGCGATGCGCGTCGGCGCGGCATCCGTCACCGGCACTGCTGCGACGTCGCGACGGTGGTGCAGGCGGGCGAGGCTGTGGGGGAGGATGGCGTAGCCCGTGCCCGCGGCGACCAGCTCGACGGTCATCGCGGGGTCGGGCTGCGCGGGCGCGGCGGGCTCGTGCTCGAGGTCGGCGAGCGTGAGCTCCGCGGCGTCGGCGAGCGGGTGGTCCTTCGGGAGCACCGCGACGGCGACCTCCTCCCAGAGCGGGATGCGGTGCAGGCCCTCGGCCTCGACCGGCAGGCGCACGAAGGCCAGGTCGGCGCCGCCGGCGAGGACCTCGGCGAGCTGCTCGGGCTGCTCGACCCGCACCGCTTCGAGCGGCAGGTCGGGACGGCGCTCCGCCCAGGCGCGCAGCCACTTCGCGGGGCTCACCCCGGCGACGTAGCGGAGCCTCAGCGTCACAGCGCCCCCGTCCGATGTCCGGCCGCTCCGGCCTGCCCACAGCCTAGCCACTCGGGTGTTCACGGCAGCCGCCCGGCGTCACACGACGAGCGGCGGGCGGATGCCGCGGAACGGGGCTACGGTGTCAGGGTGAGCCAGTCCCAGTCGATGAAACCCGAGACCGCCGCCAAGAGGCTCGGCATCCTCCTCGAGGCCGCCCCCGCGGACTTCCGCGAGGGCGTCGTGACGCGGGACGAGCTGAACACGCTTCAGTCGGATCCGCCCGAGTGGCTGCAGGTGCTGCGCCGCGAGGGCCCGCACCCCCGCGGTGTCGTGGCCGCGAAGCTCGGGGTCTCGAACTCGGGCCTCGCCCGCGGCGGCGTCACCGAGCCGCTGACGACCGCCGAGATCAAGGAGCTGCTCGCCGCGCCACCGCAGTGGCTCGTGCAGGAGCGGGCGACCCAGGCGGGCGTGCGCGCCGAGAAGCGCCGCGTCGCCGACCGGGATGCCGACCGGGCCGCGAAGCGCACCGAGGCCGGCGGCGGCGGAGGCGGCGGGGGCGTCTAACCGAGCCCGTGGGACGAGGAGCGCCGCAGCTGCGTCTCGAAACCCACGGACCCATCCGTCCCAGATCCTTCCGCAGGAAGAATCAGGTGACACGCCGTGGCGAGTCCACCGACACGCCGCGAAGACCCGGGATCTTCCTGCATTTCGTCGCAGACGGGTCTCGAGACGCGCCTGCGGCGATCCTCAACCCTCGGCGGTCGCGTACTGCGTCCGCAGGAACGCGGTCACGTCGGCGAGCTCGCGCTCTGAGACGGAGTGGCCGAGGCCCTCGTAGATGCGCGCGTCGAGCTCGGCGTGCGACGGCAGCCACGCCTGGGTGCGGGCGACGGATGCCGCGGGGATGACCCCGTCGTCGGTGCCGCGACCCCAGAAGACGGGGGGCGCGAGCTGCGACATCCGTTCATCGCCGTCGCGGACGCCCGGGAGCGCGAAGCCCGCGAGGCTGACCGCGAACGCGAACCGGTCGGGTGCGCGGCGGAGCAGCTCGAGCGCCATCGCGCCGCCCTGCGAGAAGCCGAGGAGGCCGATCGACGTCGTGTCGGGCGCCACCCGGTCGAGCCAGTCGATGATCGCGGTCGTCGCCTGGTCCGCGCTCTCGAGGGCCTGCTCCTCACCCTGCGCGAGCAGGGGGAACCACGCGTACCCGTAGCCGGCGTCGATGGGCGCCCGCAGCGACGCGATCGCGGGCGCCAGCGGCAGGTACGGGGCGAGCCCGAACAGGTCGCCCTCGTGGGAGTTGAAGCCGTGCAGCAGCACCAGGAGCGGGCGCTCGGCCCGGTCGGACGGCGATGCCGACCAGAGCACCGCCTCGTCGTCGATCCGCATCAGGGCATCGTACCCCGGGCCGTCGGGCCGTCGGTGAGGCAGAATCGAGGCATGAGCGTGCGCACACCCGACCCGGACTGGAACCCCGGCGACGAGCCCGTGGTTCGCCCGCCCGCGAATCCGGGCTGGCTGAGCGACCTCGAGCTCGCCGAGGTGCGCGGGCGGCTCCCGCTGCTCTACGTCGAGGCGGTGCCGGTGCGCGTCGACGGGTTGGGGCAGGTGACCGAGATCGGCATGCTCCTGCGCGCGAACGCCGTCGGCGAGATGACGCGCACGCTCGTCTCGGGCCGCGTGATGTACGGCGAGACCATCCGCGACGCGCTGTTCCGCCACCTCGAGAAGGACCTCGGGCCGATGGCGTTCCCGCTCCTGCCCGCCAGTCCCGTGCCGTTCACCGTCGCGGAGTACTTCCCGCTGCCCGGCCTGTCGCCGTTCACCGACGAGCGGCAGCACGCCGTGTCGCTCGCGTTCGTGGTGCCCGTGACGGGCACGTGCGAGCCGCGGCAGGACGCGCTCGAGGTGACGTGGATGACGCCCGTCGAGGCGGCGTCCGAGAGCATCGCGGCCGAGATGGAGGGCGGGCGCGGGGTGCTGCTGCGCCAGGCGCTCGCCGCGGTCGGCGCGCTGCGCTGAGCCCCGTGGTGGGGCTGAGCCGCTGGGCTACGCCGTGAGCCCGAGCGTGTCGAGGAACAGCCGGGCGATGCGCTGGGCGTCGACGTCGAGCGCGACCTCGACGCGCGTCCACTCGCCGGCCAGGCCGTGCACCATGTCCTCGCCCGAGAAGTCGCGGCGGTCGACGAGGGTCTGTCCGCGCCCGTAGCCCGCGAGCTCCACGCGCACGGGCCGCACCTCGGTGCGGAGCGCGAGGGGGTCGACGATCGAGCAGACCGCGCCGGCATCGCCGATGAGGCCGGTGTACTCGGCACGCTCGTCCTCGGAGAGCACGACGCGGTTGCCGAGGAGCGCGCCCACCGCCCGGCCGAGCGCATCGTCGCCGTGCTCCAGTGCCCACGCCGTGTCGTGGTCGACGGCGACGCGATTGAACACGTCGAGGCCGTACATGTAGGCGGGCACGCCCGAATCGAGCACGATCGCCGCGGCCTCGGGGTCGTGCCACACGTTGAACTCCGCCACCGCGGTCGCGTTGCCGACGCTCGCCGATCCGCCCATGAAGACGATGCGCTCGAGGTTCGAGGCGACCTCGGGGTAGGTGCGCAGGAGCAGCGCGAGGTTCGTCTGCGGTGCGAGCGCCACGAGCGTCACGGGTCGGTCGTGCCCGAGGATGAGCCGGCGCAGCAGCTCCACCGCGGCGACGGGCTCGGGCTGCCGTGCGGTCGCCGGCAGCACGACGCCGCCGAGTCCGTCGGCGCCGTGCACGTGCCGAGCCTCCCGCGGCGCCTCGATCAGCGGTCGGGGAGCACCCGCGGCCACCGGCACGTCGGGCGCGCCGACGGCGTCGAGCACGCGCAGCGTGTTGTCGACGACCTGCGGGAGCGGCGCGTTCCCGGCCACGCACGAGATGCCGAGCAGGTCGAGGCCCGGATGCCGCACCGCGAACATGATGGCGAGGGCGTCGTCGACCCCGGTGTCGACATCGAGGATGACGGGAACGCTCATCGGATCACCGTAGCGCCCTCGCGGCATCCGCTGCCGTCACGTGCTCAGCGGACGAAGCGCACCTCGTGGATCTCCTCGCCGAGGAACGGCACGACCTGCTCGCCACCGTCGAGCGTGTATCCATTGCGCTGGTAGAACCGGTGCGCGCGCGGGTTGTCGGACGCCACCCAGAGGTAGGAGGGGTCGCTGCCGACGGCGGCGTCGAAGAGCTTCTGGCCGATCCCGGTGCCGTGGTAGGCGTCGAGCAGGTAGATGAAGTAGAGCTCGCGATCGCGCGGGGCATCCTCGTCGCGGGCCGGGCCCGAGCCGACGAAGCCGACGATCTCGCCGTCGACGAGGGCCGCGAACTGCTGGTACTCCTCGCCGCGCTCGGCGTAGTGGTTCCACAGCTCGGCCATGCGCCGAGGGGAGAGCTTCTCGAATGCGGCCGCGCTGATGAGGTGGTCGTACGTCTCGTGCCAGCAGGTGGCGTGGACGCGCCCCAGGGCCTCGACGTCGGAATCGCGGATGGGGCGGACGACGACTTCGGCAACAACATCGGTGCTCATGCCGAAAGGCTAAGCCAGCGCGCGCGGGACGCGAAATCGAGCGTCACACCGCCGGTGCGACACGCCGGAGCGGCGTGTGCGCACCCAGAAGGGTGCGGGGCCGTCGCCCGCGTCGCTCGCGCCGCCACGGGCGGTGCCTCGTCCCAGCATCCATTTCCCGAGTGGGCGATCTTGGTGCTGTTCTGGTGAACGACGCGCCAAGATCGCCCACTCGCGGTCTGGGAGGGTCAGTCCTGGGTGCTGCGATTTGGTGCGCGCGTTGCGCGACCGTTCGGTGGCAGGTGCGCGCAACGCTGCGGACCGAGGGCGTCGGCTGCCGTCAGGCCAGCTCGGACTTGCCCGACGACTGCTTCGCCAACGCGCGGAGGACGCTGAACGCGCCGAGCGCACCGAACAGGAGAGAAAAGACGATGGAAGGGAAGTACGCGCTCCATACCTCGGGGTCGCCCAGCATTTCGCGGTAGATCGCCCAGAACTCGGCCATGTAGAACGCCGCCGGCATCGGCGCTTCAATGGCGGTCGCGAGGTCCCATGCCAACCCGGCGAGGAAGCTGAGGACCAGCGTGACGACCGTCACGCTCATGATGACCCAGAAGCCCGCTCTCGAGATGACCGTGCCGGGCCCGAGGCGGTAGAGACCCGACCCGAGGATGTAGAGGAAGAGCGCTCCCCACACAACGCCGAAGGCGACGATCGCGGAGACGAAGCCCCACTGCCAGAGCAGAACCCAGCCCGCGATGCCAGCAGGGATGATCAGGAGCGACAGCAGGGAGCCACGTAGGACGTGCTCGTCCGCGAGTCCAGCGGGTGGTGCGACGCCCTCCGCAGGTTCGGCAACGGAAAGACGTTCAGGATCGCGGCGCGTCGGAGCGGGCGAGTCGCCAGCGGCAGCAGGAGACCGACCGTTCTCGGGATCCGGGACCGGAGTGGCGGAATCGTCCTCGGACATGCAAACTTCAGGGGCCAGATGAGGCGACCGGTGGTGCCATCGCCTCCGATAAGGCTGACTATGTCAGACCACGATCGTGCGCGGCAAGTCGCCGCGACGCCCCAGTTCGGGGCGTCGCGGATCCTGCCAAAGGGGTCGTCGTCGACGGTCGAGCCGCCGGAGCGGTGACTGCAGCGAAGGGGGCGCGCAGCGATTGGGCGATCTTGGCGAGTTCTCGTGGACCAACGCGCCAAGTTCGCCCACTCGCGGCCTACGGGCTCAGCCCTGCGCGCGGCGGTTCGTGCGCTGGGTGCGGTTGGGCGAGACGAGGCTGCCCATGCGCAGCGGCTGCTTCGCGGTCGAGCGACCGGATGCCCCGCCCTTCGACGAGCTCAGGGACCGGCTCGCGCCGGTCGTCTGCGCGCCGCGGCTCTGGCCCGCGCCCTGCTTGGGGGCGTGCGCCTTCAGCTCTGCCGGGCGGCCGGAGCGGTCCTTGCGCGGCGTCGCGGGCGCGACGTCCGAGCTGCCCTGACCGCGACCGCGGCCGCGGCTGCGACGACCCTCGCCGGCCGGACGCTGCGCGCCGCCGGCGGCGAGCTCGTCGCGGCGGGCGCGCTTGCGCTGGGCGTTCGCGCCCTGCGAGCGGCCGCCGCCGCCGTTCCCCGGGCCCGCAGCGGGGCGCGGCGCCGGCTTCACGTACGGCGCGACGTCGCCGACGAGCGCCGTCACCGACGCCGACTCCGCGGTGACCCGCTCGGGCGTCACGGTGATGGCGGCCTTGCGCAGCAGGGTCTTGAGGTCCTGCTTCTGGCCGGGGAGGCAGATCGTCACGACGTCGCCCTCGCTGCCGGCACGCGCCGTGCGGCCCGAGCGGTGCAGGTACGCCTTGTGCTCCATGGGCGGGTCGACGTGGATCACGAGCTCGACGTTGTCGACGTGCACGCCGCGCGCCGCGACATCCGTGGCGACCATGACCTTGACGGAACCGTCGCCGAACGCGGCGAGGTTGCGGTCGCGCTGCGGCTGCGACAGGTTGCCGTGCAGGTCGACGGAGGGGATGCCCTGCTCGGTGAGCTTCTTCGCGAGCTTCTTCGCGTGGTGCTTGGTGCGCATGAAGAGGATGCGGCGACCGGTGCCCGAGGCGAGGGTGCGTACGAGCTCGTCCTTCGCGTCGACGTCCTCGATCTCGAACACGTGGTGCGTCATCTGCGCGACGGGGGAGTTCGCCTCGTCGACCGAGTGCAGCACCTCGTTCTGCAGGTATCGCTTGACCAGCTTGTCCACGCCGTTGTCGAGCGTGGCCGAGAACAGCAGGCGCTGCCCGCCCTGCGGGGTCTTGTCGAGGATGCGCGTGACGACCGGCAGGAAGCCGAGGTCGGCCATGTGGTCGGCCTCGTCGAGCACGGTGATCTCGATCGCGTCGAGCGTGATGAAGCCCTGCTTCATCAGGTCCTCGAGGCGACCGGGGGTCGCCACGACGATGTCGACGCCGGAGCGGAGCGCGTCGACCTGTCGCTTCTGGTTGATGCCGCCGAAGATCGTGGTGGCCTTGAGGTCGTACGCCGCGGCGAGGGGCTCGATGGTCGCGGTGATCTGCGTCGCGAGCTCACGCGTCGGCGCCAGCACGAGGGCGAGCGGCCGGCCGGGGCGGCGGCGGCCGCCGGCGAGGGAGGTGCCGAGGCGCGCGGCGATGGGCAGCGCGAAGGCGAGGGTCTTGCCCGAGCCGGTCTTGCCGCGGCCGAGCACGTCGCGGCCGGCGAGCGTGTCGGGCAGGGTGTCGACCTGGATCGGGAACGGGGAGGTCTTGCCGTCGGCGGCGAGGGCCGCGACGAGCGGAGCGGGCACGCCGAGCGTGCTGAAGGTGATGTCGGTCACTGGTGCCTTTCAGGGGCAGAGCGCACCGCAGGTCGAGTCGGCAGCACCCCTCGACTGGCTCGGGGAGCGGCGGATCGGACCCGGCGGTGGGTTGTGGCGAAGGCGCCGGTCGGCGCATCCGTTCGCCGTATGAGAGTCATCGGGCGCCCTCTCGACGAGGCCCTGCCCGGAAGCGTTTCTACGACGCAGGCGGCGCGTTCATCGCGCTCGCCGGAGTCCACCATAGCGGACGCCGCCGGGCGATCGCTGTGAACACCCGGTGGTCGAGTAGCGCCCGGCGCAGCCGGACGCGTATCGAGACGTGCGCGGTCTCGATACGCGTCGCCTCCGGCGGCGCTACTCGACGAGCGGCGGGCTCAGCGCGGCATCCGCTCGCCCACCGGGATCTCGTCGCGCAGGGTGTTGCCCGGCTGCGCGAGCGGGCACGACCACGACGGGTCGTAGGCGCACGAGGGGTTGTAGGCGAAGTTGAAGTCGATCACGAGCGTGTCATCGCCGGCGCCCGGGCCGAGGTCGGCGCCCTTGACGGTGTCGAGCAGGTAGCGCCCGCCGCCGTAGGTGCCGCCCGTGAGGCCTGCGAGGCCGTCCTTCACCGGGAGGAACAGGCCGCCGCCGTAACCGGTGAGCCGCCACACGTCGAGCGAGCCGAGGTAGGGCAGGCGCACCGCGCCGACGAGTGAGAACGGGATCTTCCCGTCGGTGGCGCTGTCCACGACGATGCGCACGGGCTCCTCCGAACGGTGCACCTCGAGCTCGAAGCGCCAGTCGGGGTCGTAGCGAGCGATCCGCAGGCCCGTGAAGTTCGACCGGTCGTCGGGCAGCAGCGGCGACTGCGGATGCCCCGCGAAGAGCTCGTCGCGTCCCGACTTCCAGAGCTCGTGCCCCGACGCGGGGTCGTGCACGCTCAGCTGCCGCACGCCCGCGTAGAGGCCGAAGACGCGTCTTCGCCAGTCCGCGAGCTGCAGCGACCCGATCGAGGCGTTCACGCGGCGGCCCCCCGGGTGACGGATGCCGCGCCGGATGCCCCGGCGGCGGAGGCGGCGGACGCGGCGGCCGCCGCATCCGCCGTGCCGGGCGGGTCGAACGACCACGACGGAGCGAGCTGGCGGAGTCGCATGCCGCGCCACTGCCAGAACGCCCAGGTCGGATACCAGGCGACCACGTCGAGGGCGCCCGCTCGCGCGCGCAGCTGGTCGCGGTAGAGGGTGCGCCCGTCGGGGAGGGCGGAGACCGCCATGCGGTGGTCCCAGCGGTCGAACAGGGCGAGCGGGCCGGTGAGGGCGCCGCCGCCGTCGCGCAGCATCCGCACGCCCGTCGGCAGGCCGCCGGGGTAGCTGACGTCGACGAGCTCCTCGCCCGCCGGGAAGCGCCGGAACGCGAGCGCGCGCACGCGGTGCGGTCCCTCGGGCCACGTGGTGGGCAGGCCGTCCTGCTCGAGCGACGAGAAGTCGAGCCAGGGTGCGACCACCTCGCGCAGCACGGCCGGGCTCCGGAGCGCGCGCCACGCGGCATCCGGCGTGCAGTCGAGCGTGAGTTTGAGGAGCACCCGCATGTCCAGAGAGTAGGCCGAGCGGATGCCCCTGCCAAGGAACCCCGCCGGATTCACGGCGGCCACCCGGCCGGGACTCCGACGCACGTCCTAGACTCCGGCCATGCCCGACGCGCTCTGGTGGTTGCCCTCCCTCGTCGTGTTCGGCGCCGCGGCACTCGCGCTCGGCGCAGGGGTCGTGGGCTTCCGCCGGCTCGGCGCGCGACGCGAGCGCGCGGAGCTCGGCGACGGACGCGCCCTCGAGGTGCGTGCGAAGGGCCTCATCGTGGAGGCCGACAACGCCGTGCGCGACGCCGATCGGGAGGTCGAGTTCGCCGAGGCGCAGTTCGGGCCCGCCGTCGCGCGCGATGTGCGCACGGCGCTCGAGGCGGCGCGCGGGCGGCTCCGCGAGGCCTTCCTGCTGCAGCAGCGGCTCGACGACGCCGCGCCCCACACCGCCGCCGAGCGCCGCGCCTGGAGCAGCCGCATCGCCGACCTCTGCGAGTCCGCGCTCCGAGAGCTGCATGAGGCGGATGCCGCGCTCGCCGGGCGTCGCCGGGCCGAACGCGGCGCCCGCGACGACGTGCCCGCCCTGCGCGTCGACGCCGCACGCCTCGAACGCCGTCGCACCGAGGCCGAGGCGGGACTCGAGCGGCTCGGCACGCGCTTCACGCCCGCGGCGCTCGGCGTCGCGCGGGCGGCGGGAGCGCGGGCGGCCTCGGCGCTGACGGGTGCGACGTCGGCGCTCGACACGGCCGAGCGCCAGCTCGCCGGGACCGAGCCCGCGGCCGATACGCTCGCGACCGCCGTGGACCTGCTCGACCGCGCCGGACGCGACCTCGCGATCGTGGAGGGCGTCGAGCTCGACCTCGCCGCCGCGCAGGACGACGCCGCGACGCAGGCCGCTGCGCTCGACGCCGACCTCGTCGCCGCGCGCGGCGAGCGGGACGCGCAGGAGGACGCCGACGCGCAGCAGGCGCTCGGCACGGCGATCGGCGCGGCATCCGCCGTGCTCGCCGCGCGCGGGGACCTCGCGGGCGACCCCTTCGCCGACCGCGACCGGATCGCCGCCGTCCGCGACCGCCTCGAGGTGGCGCGCGCCGCGGCCCGGAACGCGCAGGGGCGGCTCGACGGGGCGCGCGGCGCGCTCGGGGGCGCGATCGCGATCGCGGAGAGCCAGGCGCGCGTGGCCCGTGCCGCGATCGACCGCGCCGGGCCCCGCGTCGGGGCGGACGCGCGCACGCGACTCGCCGAGGCCGAGCGGCAGCTCGTGATCGCGCGCCAAGAGCCCGATCCCGTGGCGGCGCTCGACGCCGCGCGGCGGGCCGCCGCCCGCGCGAACGACGCCGAGGCGCTCGCCGCGTGGGACAGGTCCGGCGACGGGCGGTAGCCGGGTCTGGACACGAGGCGACGCCGCCGTTCGAATGCCCCGATGCAGGAAGTTCCGGATGGCACGCCGGGTCACCACCGTTCCGGCACGGCGTGTCGGCCGGAACTTCCTGCACAGGGCACCAGCCGCCCGAGAAGCACCGCACGCACGGCCGCGCGACCGACGTCGTCGGCGGGGTAGCCTGTCGCGGTGAGCGAGACGAGCGCGCCCGACGGGCAGGCGAAGTACCAGGTCCGACTCGACTGGGGGATCGCCGGTGCGGAGCGGATCGTGCGCGGCGCCCACGTCGCGGTCGTGGTCGACGTGCTGCCGTCGCCCGACGGCGAGGTCATCGCCGCGGCGCTCGCCGGGCGGGGCGTGGTGGTGCTCGAGGGGTCGCTGCGCAACCGCAGCGCGGTGGCCCGACGCATCCTCGACCTGCAGGAGGAGCGCGGCGAGCGACTCATGGTCGCGATCGTGGCCGCGGGCGAGCGAACCGGCAGTGCTGATGGCGAGGCCGTGCGGTTCACCGTCGAGGACCAGCTGGGCGCGGGCGCCGTCGTCGACGCGCTCATCGCCCTCGGCATCGACCACACGTCGCCCGAGGCGGCCGTGGCGTGCGCCGCGTTCGAGGGCCTGCGGCACGCGTCCGTGCACCTGATCGGTGCGTCGGCGAGCGGCGCCGCCCTCGTCGCGCAGGGTCGGCGACCCGAGGTCCGTGCCGCGACGGAGGTCGACGCGTCGGACGAGGTGCCGACGGTCGGCTGAGCGGACGGTCGGCTGATCGACTGACCCGGCTGACCGGTCGAGCTGCTCCTCGGCCGAGGCCGGCAGCGACCAACTAGCTGTTCGAGTTGTCCTGATCGGGCAGGTAGGGCTCGATCGCGGCCGCCAGCTTCGCGGGCGTCATCGACTGGAGCCACACGTGCCCCGGCCCGTGCAGCTGTGCGAGCATCAGCGAGTCGCCGAAGAACTTGTTCTTCACCCCCTTCACGGTGGCGAACTCGAGGGGCATCTCGGCGCGGAACATCGCGAGGTGTCCCGGGTGGATGAGCAGCGATTGGCCGGCCGCCAGGTCGTACTCCACGAGTTCCCCGGCGAGCTGCACCCATGCGGTCCCGTTCCCGGTGAGCTTCTGGAACACCACGCCGGCGCCGCCGAAGATGCCGGCGCCGAGCTTCTTCTGCAGGCCGACCGAGACGACCACCCCGTGCGTGCTCGCCATGTACGAGCCCGACAGGATCATGAACTCGTCGGACGGGTCGACGCGCAGCTCCCGGATCGTGCCGGGCAGCTGTGCCGCGAACGCGACGAACCCGCCGGCGTCGGGCGCCGTGTACTCGGTGAGGAACAGCTGGCCGCCGCCGAGGACGCGCTTCAGGCTGCTCATGAATCCGCCCTGTCCGCCGCTGCCGTGGGCGGTGGACGTGTCCATCCGGAAGCCGGTGGTGAGCCAGGAGACGTCGCCGCCCTCGGCGACGATCTGCTCGCCCGGCGAGAGGGTGAGCTCGAGGATGGGCATGGTCGTTCCGACGATCTTGGGCTCCATGGCCGCACGGTAGCAGCGGGTGCCACGTGCGGCCGGTCCATCCGGAGGAGAGCCGCCGGTTCGGGTCAGGCCGCTGCCTGGTCCGCCTTCCGGGCGCGGGCGCGGTGCGCGCGCACCTTCGCGCGGTTGCCGCAGCGCTGCATCGAGCACCAGCGCCGGGTCGCCGCACGCGACGTGTCGAGGTAGACGATGCCGCAGTCGCCGCTGCACTCGCGGATGCGGTCGGCGTTCACGTCGTCGAACAAGTCGACCGCGTCGCGGGCGATGGTCGAGAGCGCCTGGCCGACGGTCTGCACCGAGCGGCCCGCCTGACGCGAGCCGCCGGCGAGCACGGGCGGGATGTCGGGGGTCGCGGCGTAGAGGTTCACGAGGTCGATGTCCTGCGAGCGCACGTCGTCGCCGCGGGCGGCCGCCTGCGCCATGCGCCCGATGGCGTCGCGCAGCGAGATCGCGTCGAACAGGTCGCGCGAGCGCGCCGTGCCGACGGCGACCGGGAACCGGTCGCGGAGCCACGTGGTGAGGTCGTCGGGCGCGTGCAGCCGCTCCCATGCCGGATTGCCGCCCATGGCGCCCGTGTAGGCGAAGTCGAGCGCGAACGATCCCGAGTCGAACCACCAGCGGACGCCCTCCGCCGAGGTGAACCACTGTCCGACGGGGATGGAGACGGTGGAGACGGGCATGGGGGAACCATCCTCGGACGTCGCGGACGCCGCATCCGCGCTGCTGGGGGTGGGACGCATGCGCCGGTGGGCATGCGCTCGACGACCCGGCCGACGCGGCGGTCAGCCGGCTGCCGCGCTCGCGGCCCGCCGCCGCACCGCAGGCGTGATCTCGCGATGACGCCAGACGATGAGGTTCGCCCGATCGAATCCGCGACGGCACAGACCGCAGCTCAGTGGGCGCTGGGGTTCACGGTAGCGGAAATGCTCGTGCCCCGCGGGGCAGCGACCCACCCATGGCGCCAACTCGTGCGCGACCTCGCCGTCGTGCGTGCGACGCCCGACGTAGCCGAGGTCGGACGCGATCGTCGCCCACTTGGGCCCGTGCCCGGCGCGCGGCCCGGCCATGGCGTGCGCGACCTCGTGCAGCAGGATCTGGTGGATCTCGTCGTCGTCGTAGCGGGCGGCGAGGTAGCGCGACACCGAGATGTGCTTGGCGGTGTAGTTGCACAGGCCCGCGCGCTTCTTCGCGTTGTCGAAGCCGAAGCTCCACACCGCGGCATCGAGGTGCAGGACGATCAGGGCCTCCGCCCATCGCCGAACCCGCTCGAGATCCGCCATGGGATGAGAATAGTCCCGCCCACCGACCTCGCGACGGAGGCACTGGCCCCCGAACGGGGCCGCGTTTCGCGCGGCATTCCGGGCTTTCCGGCTCTTCCGGGGGCGGGCTTCGGCGACCGCTACCCCGCCGGCGCCAGGCGCACCCGGAACAGCTTGTCGTCGCCTGGCGAGGGCGAGCCGCGACCGTCGGTGTTGTTCGAGATGAACCAGAGCTCCCCGTCGGGGCCCGCCGTCACGTCGCGCAACCGCCCGAGCTCGCCGACGACCCACGGCGTCGCGGTGAGGGCCCCGCCGGCGGTCGCGGGGGCGATGGTCCAGAGCCGTTCGCCGCGCAGTGCGGCGAGGAAGAGCGTGTCGCCGACGATCGCGAGCCCGCTCGGGCTGGCGTCCGCGGTCGACCACTGCTGCACGGGATCGATGAAGCGCGAGTCGCCCGCCTGCCCCTCGACGATCGGCCAGCCGTAGTTGCCGCCGGGCTGGATCCGGTTCAGCTCGTCCCACGTGTTCTGGCCGAACTCCGCGGCCCAGAGGTCGCCGTTCGCGTCCCACGCGATGCCCTGCGGGTTGCGGTGCCCGAACGACCAGGTGAAGTTGTCGAACGGGTTGCCCGGCGCCGGCCGCCCCTCGGGCGTCATCCGCAGGATCTTGCCCGACAGCGACCCCGGGTCCTGTGCGGTGTCGCGGTTCCCGGCGTCGCCGGCCGTCGCGTAGAGGAACCCGTCGGGCCCGAACCTGATGCGTCCGCCGTCGTGGTTCCCCGCCTTCGGGATGCCGGTGAGCACGTCCTCGGGCGCGCCGAGGCCGAGGGAGCCGGGCTCGCCCGTGAGCGGCATCCGCACGATGCGGTTGTCGGATGCCGCGGTGAAGTACGCGTAGACGTAGTCGGGGTCGTCGCCGTCGGTCGGGCGGAACGCGAGCCCGAGCAGTCCGCCCTCGCCGCCGGGCACGACCCCGGGCACGGTGGCGGCGACCCGCAGCGACCCGTCGCCGAGCACCTCGACCACGTTCGCCGTGTCGCGCTCGCTCACGAGCACGCCGCCGTCGGGCAGCCGCAGGATCGACCACGGCGCCTGCAGTCCCTGCGCCACGACCTCGACGCCGCCGCTCGGCAGCAGCACGGGCGGCGGGCCCGTCGGGGTCGGCGTCGCCGTGGCCGTCGGCGCCGCGGGCGTGCCGGGCGGGGTCGACGGCAGCGTGCTTCGCTCGGGCGCGCCGACGCACGCGGCGAGCACGGCGATCGAGGCGAGGGCGACGGATGCCGCGGCCGCGGCGCTCGGGGCACCGGATCGACGCCCCCGGCGCTGCGCACGTACCGCGTTCGGCATGCGACCTCCCCATCCCAGTGTGCGCGCTGCTTCGGCAGAATGGGAGCATGACGCCTGGGATCGACCTCAACAGCGACCTCGGCGAATCCTTCGGCGAGTGGCGGGTCGGCGACGACGAGGCGATGTTCGCGATCGTCTCGAGCGCAAACGTCGCGTGCGGGTACCACGCCGGCGACGCCCTGACGATGGCCGAGAGCGCCGGTCGCGCGGTGCGCCACGGCGTCGCCCTCGGCGCCCACCCCGGCTACCGCGACCTCGTCGGCTTCGGACGCCGCGCGCTCGACACGAGCCCGCCCGAGATCGCCGCGGAGCTCCTCGTCCAGCTCGGCGCGCTCGACGGCGTCGCCCGCGGCGCGGGGACGCGCGTGCGCTACGTGAAGGCGCACGGCGCGCTCTACCACCGGCTCGCAGCCGACGAGCGCGCCGCCCATGCGTTCGTCGAGGCCGTCGCCCACTACGACCCCACCCTGCCCGTGCTCGGCCCGCCCGACAGCGAGCTCGAACGGGCGGCGGATGCCGCGGGCCTCCGGTTCGCCCGAGAGGCGTTCGTCGACCGCGGCTACGTCGCCGACGGGTCGCTCGTGCCCCGCGGCGAGCCGGGCGCGGTCGTCGATGCCCCGGCGGCCGCGGCCGACCGCGCGCTCGAGCTCGCCGAGACGGGCGGCCTCACCGCCGACGACGGCAGCCGCGTCGAGCTCGCGCCCGACTCCCTCTGCCTGCACGGCGACACCCCGGGCGCGGTGGCCATGGCCCGCGCCGTGCGCGACGCGCTCGAGGGCGCGGGCGTCGAGATCCGGGCGTTCGCATGAGCCGCCGACTGCTGCCGAGCGGCGACGCGGCCCTGCTCGTCGAGTGCGACTCGCTCGAGGAGGTGCTCGCGCTGCACGACGCGCTCGCCGCCGACCCGCACCCGGGCGTCGTCGAACTCGTGCCCGCCGCGCGCACGATCCTCGTCGCGGTCGACCCGGCCCGCCTTCCGCTCGAGTCCGCGGCGACGTGGGTCCGGCGCATCCCCGCCGAGGCGGGCTCGCGGGTGGCCGGTGCGACGGCCGACCCGGTCGTCATCCCGGTGGTCTACGACGGCGAGGACCTCGCGACCACGGCCGCGCTCCTGGGCGTCTCCGCCGAAGCGCTCGTCCGGGCGCACGCCTCGGCCGAATGGCGTGTCGCCTTCGTCGGCTTCGCCCCGGGCTTCGGCTACCTCGTGAGCGACGACTGGCCGTTCGAGGTGCCCCGGCTCGAGGCGCCCCGTCCACGAGTGCCCGCTGGGTCAGTGGCGATCGCGGGTGCCTTCGGCGGCGTGTACCCGCGGCAGAGCCCGGGCGGCTGGCGACTCGTCGGCCGCACCGACGCGATCCTCTGGGACCCAGAGGCGGCCGAGCCCGCGCTGCTCGCGCCGGGTCGCCGCGTGCGCTTCGAGGCGGTCGGCTCGGCATGAATCGCCTGCGCGTCGAGCACCCGGGCGCCTCGGCGCTCGTGGAGGACCTCGGCCGCCCGGGGCTCGCCCATCTCGGCCTCCCGGCCTCCGGAGCCCTCGACCGCGGTGCGCTCACGCTCGCGAACCGGCTCGTCGGCAACCCCGACGGCGCGGCGGCGCTGGAGGTGCTCGTCGGCGGATTCCACGCCCGGTTCGAGGGCGAGGCGTGGTTCGCGGTGACGGGCGCGTGGGGTCCGGTCACGCTCGACGGCCGGCCGGTCGCGCCGTACGCGGCGACGCGGGCGCGCGACGGCTCGGTCCTGGAGCTCGGCACGGCGGCGCGCGGCATCCGCTACGTGCTGGCCGTGCGCGGCGGCCTCGACGTGCCGGCGGTGCTCGGGTCACGGTCGCGCGACACGCTCGCCGCGATCGGCCCCGAGCCCGTGGTCGCTGGGCAGGTGCTCCCGATCGGCGCGGAGCCCGCGGCATCCGTGCCCGTGATCGACCAGGACGTCGCCTTCCCGCCGCCGCAGGACGTCACGCTCGCGCTGCTGCCCGGCCCGCGGGCCGACTGGTTCACGGATGCCGCGCGCGCCGCGCTGTTCGAACGGCCCTGGCGCGTCTCGGAGCAGGCCGACCGCATCGGGGTGCGGCTCGTCGGGCCGGCGCTCGAGCGGCTGCGCCCTGGGGAGCTCGCGAGCGAGGCGACCGTGCCGGGCTCGATGCAGGTGGCGGGCGACGGGCGGCCGACGATCCTGCTCGCCGACCGGCCGGTCACGGGCGGCTATCCCGTCATCGCGATCGTCGCCCCGGGCTCGCTCGACGCGATGGCGCAGGTGCGTCCGGGGCAGGAGGTGCGGTTACGGCACGCGCGATGAGCCGGGCGCCCGACGCTGATGCGTTGCCGGTGACTCGGAAGCAATCCTTCACAAGGTCGAAGATGTATGGAAGTATCTTCCAAACCGGACCCGACCCTGGAGGATCGATGACGCACCGCCAGTCCCTGCCCGCCGACGAACCCACCGCAGCGGTCGGCCGCCGCGGCTTCCTCACGCTCGCCGTCGCGGGCGTCGCGGCATCCGCCTTCACCGTCACGATCGGCGGCCTCGCACCCGCGCCCGCTCACGCGAACGCCTTCGGCACGACGGCGGCCGCGACCGCGGCCGCCGCTGCCGGACCGCGCAAGCGCGAGCTGCGCGCGATGTGGATCTCGTCGGTCGTCAACATCGACTGGCCGAGCCGCACCGGCCTCAGCGCCGACGCACAGCGCGCCGAGTTCCTGCACTGGCTCGACGTGGCGGAGCAGTTCCGCCTCAACGCGGTCTTCGTGCAGGTGCGGCCCACCGCCGACGCGTTCTGGCCGAGTCCGCTCGAACCGTGGTCGCAGTACCTCACGGGCGTGCAGGGGCAGGACCCGGGCTACGACCCGCTCGCGTTCATCGTCGAGGAGGCGCACGCCCGCAACCTCGAGCTGCACGCCTGGTACAACCCCTATCGCGTGTCGATGCAGGCGGATCCGGCGCAGCTCGTGCCCGAGCACCCCGCACGCGTTCACCCGGAGTGGATCTGGGCCTACGGCGGCAAGCTCTACTTCGACCCGGGCCTGCCGGAGGTCCAGGAGCACATCCAGCGGGCGATCCTGCACTCGGTCGAGCACTACGACCTCGACGGCGTGCACTTCGACGACTACTTCTATCCCTACCCGGTGGCGGGCCAGGTGGTCCCGGATGCCGCGACCTTCGCCGCGCACGGCGCCGGCTTCGACGACGTGGCCGACTGGCGCCGCCACAACGTCGACACGTTCGTGCGGTCGATCTCCGAGCGCATCAAGGCGCTGAAGCCCTGGGTGAAGTTCGGCATCAGCCCGTTCGGCATCTGGCGCAACCGCGCGACCGACCCGCTCGGCTCCGAGACGGGCGGCTCGCAGTCGTACGACCTGCAGTTCGCCGACACCCGCAAGTGGGTGCTCGAGGGCTGGCTCGACTACATCAACCCGCAGGTCTACTGGCAGATCGGGCTGGCGGTCGCCGACTACGCGAAGCTCGTGCCGTGGTGGGCCGAGGTCGCCGCGGCATCCGGCACGCATCTCTACATCGGCGAGGCGCTCTACAAGGTGACCTCGGGCGTGTTCACCGACCCGGCCGAGCTGTCGAACCACCTCACGATGGACCGCGAGATCGACGCCGCCGGCACACCGGTGCACGGCAACGTGTACTTCTCGGCGAAGCACGTGCCCGCCGACCCGCAGGGCTCGATGTCGCGGGTCGTGGCCGACCACTACGCGCACCCTGCGATCGTGCCGGCCATGGAGTGGCTGCCGGCGACGGACGTGCGCACCCCCGTGCTCGCGCGGGTCGCGCGCACCGACGGCGGCGTCGAGCTGCAGTGGTCGGATGCCGCGCCGCCGACCCGCCGTGCCACCTCGTTCGCGGTCTACCGCGTCGACGGTGCGGCCGACGCGATCGACGTCGAGGACGCGACGAACCTCGTGGCGACCGTGCGGGCGCAGGCCGGCGTCGTGCAGCGGTGGACCGATGTCACGGCGGAGGCCGGTCGTGCGTACGCCTACTCGGTGACGGCGCTCGACCGGGTCTGGAACGAGAGCGGCCCGAGCGCGGTGCGCGCGGCCGGGTGACGCCGCCCGACGTGACGCACCCGATCAGCGACCCGGCTTCGAGAGGAAGACCGAACGCGCCGGCGGCGGCGACGGCACCGCCGTGGCATCCGTCACCACCGGTGCGCCGGCGATGAACCGGCGGAGCTCGTCGCCGTCGACGAGCTTCGCCGGGGCCGGGTCGCTCGCGAGCCGTCGGGGCAGGCCCGCGAAGGGCAGCTCCTGGTCGGACGCGTACATGACCACGTTGCCGAACCGCCGCCCCTTCAGCATCGACGTGTCGGCCGCGATCGCGACGTGCGCGAACACGTGCGCGAGCGTCGCCGCCTGCGAGCGGGCGAACGCGAGCCCGGCGCCGTCGGCGACGTTCACCGCGACGATGCCCTCGGGCGCGAGCCGCGGTGCGAGGAGTCCGTAGAACTCGGCGCTCGTGACGTGCGCCGGGGTGCGCGCACCCGAGAAGATGTCGACCACCGCGAGGTCGACCGCGCCGTCGAGGCCGGCCGGCAGCTTCTGCAGCACCTCGCGCGCGTCGCCGTGCCGGATGCGCACCTGGGCGCCGCGGGGGAGCGGCAGGTGCTCGCGCACGAACTCGACGAGGTCGCTTTCGAGTTCGACGACCTGCTGCCGCGAGCCGGGCCGGGTGGCCGCGATGTAGCGGGGCAGCGTGAGCGCCCCGCCGCCGAGGTGCAGCGCCGTGATCGGCTCGCGCTCGGGCCGCACGAGGTCGGCGGCGTGGCCGATGCGCCGCACGTACTCGAAGCCGAGCCAGTCGGGGCGGTCGAGCTCGACGTGCGACTGCGGGGTGCCGTCGACGAAGAGGGTCCACGACCCGGGCACGCTGCGCGACTCCTCGAGGCGGGCGACGTGGCCGCTCACGGTGAGGCGGCGTTCGAGGTCGGGCACGGATGCCACGCTACCCGCCTCGTGCGCGAGCGGCCGCGTCGCGGCATCCGCTCGGTGCCGTACGCGACGCGGCGCGGCTCAGCAGGCGCCCCACAGCGCGACGTCGAGCCGGTGCTCCGTGAGCACCTCGGCGGGGAACGGGCCGCCCAGCTCGAGCCGGTCTTCGAGACCCGTCGGAAGGCCGTCGGGCGCGGCCACGAGCACGGCGTTCCCCTCCTCGGCGCCCGAGAGCGTGGTCGGGTCGCCCGCGACGAGCAGGGCGGCGCCCGGGTCGGCCCGGGCGAGGGCCCGCGTCTGCGCGCGCAGGCGGGCGAGCCCGGCGGCGTCGGCCACGTTCACGACGAGGAGGCCGCCGGCCGACAGGAGCGCGAGGCATCCGCCCATGAAGGCCGGCTCGTCGACGAAGGCGGGAGCGTCGAGCCCCGTGTAGAGGTCGAGGACGACCGCGTCGAACGGGCGGGCGGCCGCGAGCGGCGAGAGCATCTCGCGGGCATCGGCCACGACCACCCTGATGTCGGCGTCGGCGGGCAGCGGCAGCCGGCCGAGCACCAGGTCGACGAGCTCGGCGTCGTGCTCGACCACGACCTGCTCGGAGCCGGGCCGGGTCGCGGCGACGTAGCGGGGGAGCGTGAAGGCGCCGCCGCCGAGGTGCAGCGCGCGGATCGGCTCGCCCACCGGACGCACCGCGTCGAGCACGTGGCCGATCCGGCGCACGTACTCGAAGAACAGGCGGGTCGGGTCGTCGGGATCGACGTGCGACTGCGCCGCGCCGTCGACGAGGAGCGTCATCCCGGTGCGGGAGAACACGTCGGCCTCGAACTCGATGCGCGGTGGCGCCATGCCTGCATCGTGCCACGATCCGGCGGCGACGCGTGGGGTGAGCAACGGTTGCTCATGCGCGCTCGCCGCGAATGCCCGACACTGGGACCACGCGACGACGAGGAGGCGGCATGGCCGAGGTCTACGAGCAGCTCGGCGGTCCCGACGGGGTGCGCACGGCCGTCACGGTGTTCTACAACCGCATCACCGCCGACGAGCAGCTCGGCCGCTGGTTCGAGGGCATCGACCTCGACCGCCTCAAGGCGCACCAGCGCGCCTTCCTCACGGCCGCGTTCGGCGGTCCGCAGGTGTTCTCGGGCCGGAGCCTGCGCGAGGCGCACGCCGACCTCGAGATCACGGATGCCGCGTTCGACACCATGGTCTCCACGCTGCTCACGAGCCTCGCCGACCTCGGCGTGGCGAAGGAGGCGGTGGCCGCGGTCGGCGAGCGGCTCGAGGGCGCGCGGGCGGAGGTCGTCACCGCCTGAGCGGGTGTCGTCGTGGCACGGCAGTTCGCCGCGGCGTTCAGGCGCGCAGCTCGTGCCGTCCGCGGATGCCGAGCTTCGTGTACGTCGACTGCAGGTGGTTGTTCACCGTGCGCGGCGAGAGGAAGAGGCGCGTCGCGATTTCGTTCGAGCTGAGCCCCTGCGCGGCGAGCGAGGCGATCTCGCGCTCGCGCGGCGTGAGCGGCTCCGCGCCGTCGGAGAACCGCAGCAGCGGCGTGCGCGCGCCCTCGCAGGCGGCGGCGAGCGACGCCGCACGCTGGAGGTCGGCGGTCGCCTCGCGACCGTTTCCGGCCGCGCGGGCCGCCTGCCCGGCCGAGGCGTAGGCCTCGGCCGCGAAGAGGAGGTGCCCGATCGACTCCCACTCGGCGCCCACCGCGCGCAGCGCCGCCGCGTCGGCGGCCGCCTCGGCCGCGGCGTGCGCGAGTCGACGGCGCACGGCGGGCGAATCGGATGCCGCGGCGAGCCGCCCGAGCCGCTCGGCCGCCGTGCGCGCGTGGGCGCGTGATCCGAACCGCACGAGGTGGTGCAGGAGGCCCGCCGCCACGCTCACGGCGCCGCGATGCTCGAGCACGTCGACGCGGGCGAGGATCGTCGCGGCCGCGGCATCCAGACGCCCCTCGCCGACGGCGATCCACGCGTCGGCGAGCGCCGTGACCGAGTTGTCCTCGTCGAGTCCCGCGATGACCTGGGCGCGCAGCTCCCGGGCGCGCGCGACGTCGCCCTGCTCGGCCGCGACGATCGCGAGGAAGCAGCGTCCGAACTCGCGCAGCGACTTCGGGCCGTGCAGCTCGGCGCCGCCGACCGTGTCGCGGAACCAGCGCGCGGCCGTGTCGAGCCGGCCGAGCTGCCAGAAGATGCGGCCCATCATGAACTCGTCGAGCCGGGCGGTGAGGGCGTCGTCGTGCCGGATCGCGTCGTGCAGCGACTCGATGACCGTCGCCCGCGCGTCGTCGAGCCGGTCGGCCGCGATGAGCACGTGCGCGAGCGCGAGCTCGGCGCGCCGGGGCACGATGACCGAGTGGTCGGCCTTCGCGAACCGCACCGCGCGCTCGGCGGACGCGATCGCCTCGGCGTCGCGTCCGAGCGTCACGAGCGGCATCGCCCGGGACAGGTCGAGCACGGCCTGCTCGAAGGCGGTGTCGCCGGCCACGGCGGCGGCGGACTCGACGTGGGCGAGCGCGTCGTGCGCGTATTCGAGGTTGACGAGGAGCACCGCCTTGCTGAGCGCGATCGTCGCGGACTGCCCGGGCAGTGCGTCCTCGAGCGACTCCAGCAGCTCGAGCCCGCGCGCGCTGCCGAGCGGGTCGCCGCCGAACACGTCGGCACGGGCTGCGCCGATGGCGGCGAGCAGCTCGGGCGGATCGCCATCGGTGACCGCGCGCTCCTCGGCGCGCGCGAGCACGGCGAGCGCGTCCTCGGCCCGGCCGAGCGACCAGAGCAGCTCGCCGTGCAGCAGGAGCCCCGCCGCGTCGTCGGCGCCGGCGGCCACGGCGGCCGCGGCCAGGCGCTCGGCGGTGCGCCGGTCGTGCGCCATGCGCGCGAGCGACGCCGAGCGGGCGAGCACGCCCGCATCGGACGGGCGACCGGCGTCGAGGCGCCAGATCGCCACCCGGAGCTCGTCGGCCGGGGTCATCGCGCGGGAGGCGACGAGGTCGGCCTGCTCGAGGAGGAGGGAGACGGCGCGGAGCCGCGGGATGCTGTCGCGCACCGCGGAGGCGTAATGCGGGTGGGCCAGTCCCACCCGCATGCGCGCGCCCGACTCGTCGACGCGGATGAGGCCGCGCATCTCGAGCTTGGCGAGCGCCTCGGGCGCGCCGGGCCGGGCGAACTCGTCGAACGCGAGCGGCTCGCAGAGCGCGAGACGCTCGACCGTGTCGCGCTCGTCGTCGCCGAGCACGCGCAGCCGGGCGCGGATGAGGTCGCGCAGGGCCGGCGTGCCGACCGGTTCGCCGACGAGCTGCCACAGCCCGTCGGCCGAGACGAGCGACCCCGCGTCGGCCGCGCCGATCGCGAGCTCGCGGAGGAAGAGGGGATTGCCCTGCGACACCCCGTGCAGCTCGACCGCGTCGCGGTGCGCGATGGGTCCCCCGAGCACGCGCGTGAGCAGTTCGCTGACCTCGTCGACGTCGAGCGGAGCGAGGTCGAGCCGCACCGCGTCGCCGGCCGCCGCGAGCGAGAGCAGCCCGTCGGGCACCGGGTCGGACTCGCCGACCGTGCCGATGAGCCGCAGCACGCCCGACTCCACGAGCTGGGCGATGAGCGCCACCGAGACCGTGTCGACCGCCGAGACGTCGTCGACGGCGAGGACCGTGCGCCGTCCGGCCGCGACCTCGCGCACGGCCGCGCTCGCCGCGGCGTAGAGGGCGACCGGATCGCCCGCCGCCGTCACCATCGCGACGGGGTCGCCGGCCAGCACGGGTGCGAGCGCGCCGAGGGGCACGGCGCTGAGGGCCGTGTTGCCGCTCGCCGCGAGCACGCACCAGCCGTCGTCGCCGAGGCGCTCGGTCACGGCCCGCATCACGCGGCTCTTGCCGATGCCCGACGGGCCGTAGACCAGCAGCGTTCGGGCGGAGTCCCTCAGCGCCGCGACGCCGCGGTCGACGAGCGCGTCCCGGCCGACCAGCGGCCACGCCTCGTCCAGCCCGCGCGGCGCCCCCGCCGACTCCCCAGGTCCCACCGACACCCTCACCCTCGGTTCCCGGCGACGCCGGTGGATTCACTGTACGACCTCGCCCGTCGCCGGAGCAGGGCGACGGTGTACCCCGAACGGGTGCCCGTTGAGCAACGGCGAGCGCCTCCCTGAGCAATCGTCGCCACCCACTGAGCAACGGATGCCGCGACGTGAGCAACGTCCTCCCGACGCGATTGAGCAGCCCCTGCCCATCCGCGGCCGCACGCCGCCGAACCAAGCTGATCTCCGGCAGCCACCGCTGCCCCGCGGAGCCCGAAGCCCGCGGCCCACGACCGGCAGGAGCGACCCGGATGCGATCCACCACCCACGTGCCCGAGTCGGCCGGCGACGGACGTCGCCCGCTCGCGTCGCGGCTCGCGGCCCTCGGCCTCGCCGGGGCGCTCGCGACCACGGTGGCGCTCACCGCAGCGCCCGCCGGCGTGGCGGCGCCCGATCGCGGGCCCTCCGACGAAGCGCGCGCCGCGGCATCCGCCCGGCCCGTCGACCTCGAGGCCTACGTCGAGCGCACGGTCGCCGAGTACGACGTCGCACCGGCGCACTGATCCACCAGGCGAACCACCCACCACACGAACACCGACGCCGGGCGATCGCCCGGCACCGACCTCAGGAGCAGATGATGAACATGTTCAAGCAGTTCGGCGACATGGCGAAGATGGTCCAGGCCGCGCCCGGCCTCATCGACCAGGCCAACGCCCTCTCGGTCCAGTCCGAGTCCTACCGCGCCCAGATGGACGCGCAGGCCGTGCACGCGATGACGGCGCAGCCGGCGCCCGGCAACCTCGAGCCCATCGCGGGCGTCGACCTCGACCGCTACGCGCGCATCGTCAAGGGCATCGCCGCGTACCAGTACGACGAGACCAAGCTGCCCGTCGTCGCCGGCATGTTCGGCGTCGACCCGGCCTCGTGGGCCGAGGCGCAGTCGGGCTGGGGCGCGCGCATCCAGGCCGACCGCGGCGTCGGCCGCCGGTTCAACGAGATCTACGCGGTGGTCTGAGATGGGCTTCCTCAAGGACCTCACGACCCTCACCCGCCAGGCGAACGCCGCCTACGACCGGATGGACGTCGGCGCGAGCCTCGCCGCCGCGAGCCGCTCCATGGAGGACGCGAGCCGCGTGCTCGCCGCGACCACCCCTCGCCCCGAGGACGCCGCGCTCGAGGCCGTGCGCCTGCGTGCCACGGCGAACGTCGTCGACGCGCGCCAGCTGCCCATGGTCATCGGCATGAACGTCGTGGTCGAGCTCGACCTCGTCGTGGCGATGCCGAGCGGGTTCCCGCTGCCGGTGACGCGCACCGAGCAGCTCGCGCCGCTGCACCTCGCCCGTGTGACACCCGGCTCGACGGTCGACGTGAGCATGGTGCCCGGACGTCCGGACACCGTGCGGATCGAGTGGGGCGCCTGACCGCGGCCACGCGCTCCGGGACGACGACCGACGCCCCGCCGGCACCCTCGCCGGCGGGGCGTCGTGGTGCCCGCGAGCGAGCGTCGCGCGGGCATGGCACGGGGATCGGCGCGGTCGTCGCGCCGGCGTGGCACGGGAATCAGTGGGGCTGTCGCGGGGTTATACCCGACATCGGCGCACAAATCAAGATTCCGACTGGACATGGCGCGCCGTATCGCATATAGTTGTTCTTTGCGCTCCCAGACCTACCCTGCCTTCATATTGTGGTCGGCTTTCGCGTGCCGGGGTTCATGACCTCAGGCATCCGCGACACGTCTCGGGGGTCCTACTCTCCGCTACCGACAGTGAACCGGCCCGACGGGGCCGATGGAGGTTAATTCACTTGGCTGCTGCGCGCAACGCAACCACGCCCACCCCCAAGAACGGACGCGGTGCAAGCCGCCTCTCGTTCGCAAAGGTCACCGACACCCTCACGGTACCCGACCTGCTCGCCCTCCAGACCGAGAGCTTCGACTGGCTCGTCGGCAACGACGCGTGGAAGGCGCGCGTTGAGGCGGCGGTCGAGGCCGGTCGCCAGGACCTGCCCGAGGCCACCGGCCTCGAGGAGATCTTCGAGGAGATCTCGCCGATCGAGGACCTCGGCGAGACCATGCAGCTCTCGTTCACGAACCCCGAGCTCGAGCCGCCGAAGTACACGATCGACGAGTGCAAGGAGAAGGGCAAGACCTACTCCGCCCCGCTCTACGTGAACGCCGAGTTCATGAACCACCTCACGGGCGAGATCAAGACCCAGACGGTGTTCATGGGCGACTTCCCGCTCATGACCCCCAAGGGCACCTTCGTCATCAACGGCACCGAGCGCGTCGTCGTGTCGCAGCTCGTCCGTTCGCCCGGCGTCTACTTCGAGCGCACCCCCGACAAGACGTCCGACAAGGACATCTACTCGGCGCGCGTGATCCCGAGCCGCGGTGCGTGGCTCGAGTTCGAGGTCGACAAGCGCGACCAGGTCGGCGTCCGCATCGACCGCAAGCGCAAGCAGTCGGTCACGGTCTTCCTGAAGGCCCTCGGCCTCACCTCCGAGGAGATCCTCGAAGAGTTCGCCGGCTACGAGTCCATCGCGCTCACCCTGGAGAAGGACAACATCCTCACCAAGGAGGAGGCGCTCAAGGACATCTACCGCAAGTTGCGTCCGGGCGAGCAGGTCGCCGCCGAGGCCGCGCGTGCGCTCCTCGACAACTTCTACTTCAACCCGAAGCGCTACGACCTCGCCAAGGTCGGCCGGTACAAGATCAACCAGAAGCTCGGCCTCGAGGCCCCGCTGACGGACTCGGTGCTCACGGTGCAGGACATCGTCGCCACGATCAAGTACCTCGTCGCCCTGCACGAGGACCGTGCCACGCTGCCCGGCCGCCGCGGTGGCAAGGACGTGGAGATCCGCCTCGACGTCGACGACATCGACAACTTCGGCAACCGTCGCATCCGCGCGGTGGGCGAGCTCATCCAGAACCAGGTGCGCACCGGCCTCAGCCGCATGGAGCGCGTCGTCCGCGAGCGCATGACGACGCAGGACATCGAGGCGATCACCCCGCAGACCCTGATCAACGTGCGACCCGTCGTCGCGGCGATCAAGGAGTTCTTCGGCACCTCGCAGCTGTCGCAGTTCATGGACCAGAACAACCCGCTCGCCGGCCTCACGCACAAGCGCCGCCTCTCGGCGCTCGGCCCCGGCGGCCTCTCGCGCGACCGCGCGGGCGTCGAGGTCCGCGACGTGCACCCCTCGCACTACGGCCGCATGTGCCCGATCGAGACGCCGGAAGGCCCGAACATCGGCCTCATCGGCTCGCTCGCGTCCTTCGCGCGCATCAACTCGTTCGGCTTCATCGAGACGCCGTACCGCAAGGTCGTCACGGGCAAGGTCACCGAGCAGATCGACTACCTCACCGCGATGGAGGAGGACGACTACATCGTCGCCCAGGCCAACGCACCCCTGAAGGCCGACGGCCACTTCGTGGAAGACCGAGTCCTCGCCCGCAAGAAGGGCGGCGAGGTCGACCTGTTCCCCGCCGACGAGATCGGCTACATGGACGTCTCGCCGCGCCAGATGGTGTCGGTCGCCACGTCGCTCATCCCGTTCCTCGAGCACGACGACGCGAACCGCGCCCTCATGGGTGCGAACATGCAGCGCCAGGCGGTGCCGCTGCTCCGCAGCGACTCGCCGTTCGTCGGCACCGGCATGGAGGGCTACGCCGCGGTCGACGCGGGTGACGTGGTCACCGCCGGCCGCTCGGGCGTCGTGACCGAGGTCTCGGCCGACTTCGTGACCGTGCAGCTCGACGAGGGCGGCACCGACACGTACTACCTGCGCAAGTTCGACCGCTCGAACCAGGGCACGTCGTACAACAACCGCGTCATCGTCTCCGCCGGCGACCGCGTGGAGGCCGGCGAGGTCATCGCCGACGGTCCCGCGACCGACAACGGCGAGCTCGCGCTCGGCAAGAACCTCCTCGTGGCGTTCATGCCATGGGAGGGCCACAACTTCGAGGACGCGATCATCCTCAGCCAGAACCTGGTGAAGGACGACGTCCTCTCCTCGATCCACATCGAGGAGTACGAGGTCGACGCCCGCGACACCAAGCTCGGCAAGGAGGAGATCACCCGCGACCTCCCCAACGTGAGCCCCGACCTGCTGGCCGACCTCGACGAGCGCGGCATCATCCGCATCGGCGCCGAGGTGCGTCCCGGCGACATCCTCGTCGGCAAGGTCACGCCGAAGGGCGAGACCGAGCTCTCGGCCGAGGAGCGCCTGCTCCGCGCGATCTTCAACGAGAAGAGCCGCGAGGTGCGCGACACGTCGCTGAAGGTCCCCCACGGCGAGCAGGGCACGATCATCGGCGTCAAGGTGTTCGACGCGCAGGACGGCGACGACGAGCTCGGCTCGGGCGTCAACCAGCGCGTGGTCGTCTACATCGCCCAGAAGCGCAAGATCACCGAGGGCGACAAGCTCGCGGGCCGTCACGGCAACAAGGGCGTCATCTCGAAGATCCTGCCGGTCGAGGACATGCCGTTCCTCGCCGACGGCACCCCGGTCGACGTCATCCTCAACCCGCTCGGCATCCCCGGCCGCATGAACTTCGGCCAGGTGCTGGAGACCCACCTCGGATGGGTCGCCAAGCAGGGCTGGAAGGTCGAAGGCAAGCCGACGTGGGCGAAGCGCCTGCCCGAGGCCGCGCACGAGGCCGCTCCCGGCACGAAGGTCGCGACCCCGGTGTTCGACGGCGCCCTCGAGGAGGAGATCGCGGGTCTGCTCGACTCGACGCTCCCCAACCGCGACGGCGAGCGGCTCATCGACTCGAGCGGCAAGACGCAGCTCTTCGACGGCCGCTCAGGCGAGCCCTTCCCGTACCCGGTCTCGGTCGGCTACATGTACATCCTGAAGCTGCACCACCTCGTGGACGACAAGATCCACGCGCGCTCCACCGGCCCGTACTCGATGATCACCCAGCAGCCGCTCGGTGGTAAGGCGCAGTTCGGCGGCCAGCGCTTCGGTGAGATGGAGGTGTGGGCCCTCGAGGCCTACGGCGCCGCGTACGCGCTCCAGGAGCTCCTCACGATCAAGTCCGACGACATCCTCGGCCGCGTCAAGGTGTACGAGGCGATCGTCAAGGGCGAGAACATCCAGGAGCCCGGCATCCCCGAGTCCTTCAAGGTGCTCATGAAGGAGATGCAGTCGCTCTGCCTGAACGTCGAGGTCCTCTCGGCCGACGGCACCGCGGTGAGCCTGCGCGACACCGATGACGAGGCCTTCCGCGCTGCGGAGGAGCTCGGCATCAACATCTCCGCGCGCTTCGAGTCGTCGAACATCGACGAGATCTGATCCCCGGCCAGAACGACGACAGAGACTTTTTTCTAGGAGAGAAATTGCTCGACGCAACCACTTTTGACGAGCTTCGCATCGGTCTGGCCACCGCCGACGACATCCGTCGTTGGTCCTATGGCGAGGTCAAGAAGCCCGAGACCATCAACTACCGCACGCTCAAGCCCGAGAAGGACGGCCTCTTCGGCGAGCAGATCTTCGGACCCAGCCGCGACTGGGAGTGCGCGTGCGGCAAGTACAAGCGCGTGCGCTTCAAGGGCATCGTCTGCGAGCGCTGCGGTGTCGAGGTCACGAAGTCCTCGGTGCGCCGTGAGCGGATGGGCCACATCGAGCTCGCCGCCCCGGTGACCCACATCTGGTACTTCAAGGGCGTGCCCTCGCGCCTCGGCTACCTGCTCGACATGGCGCCGAAGGACCTCGAGAAGGTCATCTACTTCGCCGCCTACATGGTGATCGACGTCGACGACGAGGGTCGTCACGCCGACATGCCCGGCCTCGAGAACGAGCTCCGCCTCGAGCTCAAGACGATCGGCGACCAGCGCGACGCGCGCATCGCCGAGCTGATGGCGCGCAAGGAGGCCGAGCTCGCCGAGCTCGAGGCCGAGGGCGCCAAGAGCGACGTGCGCAAGCGCGCCGAGGCCGCCGCCGACAAGGAGATGGCCGGCGTCCGCAAGTCCGCGGACGAGCAGCTCGCGCACCTCGAGCGCGTGTGGGAGGCCTTCCGCACCCTCAAGGTCGGCGACCTCAAGCCCGAGGACTCGGACTTCCACGAGCTCCAGGACCGCTTCGGCATGTACTTCGACGCCTACATGGGCGCCGAGGCCATCAAGAAGCGCCTCGAGGCGTTCGACCTCGCGGCCGAGGCCGAGGACCTGCACCTGCAGATCGCCGAGGGCAAGGGCCAGAAGAAGATCCGCGCCATCAAGCGCCTCCGGGTCGTCAACTCGTTCCTCGCCACGGGCAACTCGCCCGCCGCGATGGTGCTCGACGTCGTCCCGGTGATCCCGCCCGAGCTGCGCCCGATGGTGCAGCTCGACGGTGGTCGCTTCGCCACGTCCGACCTCAACGACCTCTACCGTCGCGTGATCAACCGCAACAACCGCCTCCGTCGCCTGCTCGACCTCGGTGCCCCCGAGATCATCGTGAACAACGAGAAGCGGATGCTGCAGGAGGCCGTCGACGCGCTGTTCGACAACGGCCGTCGTGGTCGCCCCGTCACGGGCACCGGCAACCGCGCCCTCAAGTCCCTGAGCGACATGCTCAAGGGCAAGCAGGGTCGCTTCCGCCAGAACCTGCTCGGCAAGCGCGTCGACTACTCGGGCCGTTCGGTCATCGTGGTCGGCCCGCAGCTCAAGCTGCACCAGTGCGGCCTGCCCAAGCAGATGGCGCTCGAGCTGTTCAAGCCGTTCGTCATCAAGCGCCTCATCGACCTCAGCCACGCGCAGAACATCAAGGCTGCCAAGCGCATGGTGGAGCGTTCGCGTCCGCAGGTGTGGGACGTGCTCGAGGAGATCATCCGCGAGCGCCCCGTGCTGCTGAACCGTGCGCCCACCCTGCACCGCCTCGGCATCCAGGCGTTCGAGCCGCAGCTCGTCGAGGGCAAGGCCATCCAGCTGCACCCGCTCGTCTGCGCCGCGTTCAACGCGGACTTCGACGGCGACCAGATGGCCGTGCACCTGCCGCTGTCGGTCGAGGCCCAGGCCGAGGCCCGCATCCTCATGCTCGCGTCGAACAACATCCTGAAGCCGTCGGACGGCCGTCCGGTGACCCTGCCCTCGCAGGACATGATCATCGGCCTGCACCACCTGACCACGCAGAAGGACGGCGCAGCGGGTGAGGGCCGTGCGTTCTCGTCGATCGCCGAGGCGATCCTCGCGTTCGACCAGAACCGCTTCGGCGCGCTCGAGCTCGACCTCAACGCCAAGGTGCGGATCCGCCTCGAGGGCCTGCACTTCGCCGAGGGCGACGAGCCCGAGGGCTTCGAGTCGGGCAAGCCGTTCCTGATGGAGACGACCCTCGGTCGCGCCCTCTTCAACGAGGCGCTGCCCGAGGACTACCCGTTCTTCAACCAGCAGGCCGGCAAGGGCCAGATCTCGTCGATCGTCAACGACCTCGCCGAGCGCTACCCGAAGACGGAGGTCGCCGCGACCCTCGACCGCATCAAGGACGCCGGCTTCCGCTGGGCGACCCGTTCGGGCGTGACCGTCGCGCTCTCGGACATCGTGACCCCGCCGAACAAGGGCGAGATCGTCTCGAAGTACGAGAAGCAGGCCGCCAAGGTGCAGTCGCAGTTCGAGAAGGGCCTCACGACCGACCTCGAGCGTCGCCAGGAGCTCATCCAGATCTGGACCAAGGCCACCGACGAGGTCGCCCGGGCCATGCAGGAGAACTTCCCGACCGACAACACCATCAACCGCATGGTGACGTCGGGCGCTCGTGGCAACTGGCTGCAGGTGCGCAACATCGCCGGCATGCGAGGCCTCGTGAACAACCCGAAGGGCGAGATCATCCCGCGTCCGATCATCTCCTCGTACCGCGAGGGGCTGTCGGTGGCGGAGTACTTCATCGCCACGCACGGTGCCCGCAAGGGCCTCGCCGACACCGCGCTCCGTACCGCCGACTCGGGCTACCTGACCCGTCGTCTGGTGGACGTCTCGCAGGATGTCATCATCCGCGAGGACGACTGCGGCACGACGCGCGGCCTCGACCTGCCGATCGCGACGACGGATGCCTCGGGCGAGCTCGTCCGCGACCCCAACGTCGAGAACTCGGTGTTCGCCCGCTCGCTCGCGGCCGACGCCGTGAACGCGAAGGGCGAGGTCGTGGCCGAGGCCGGCTCCGACGTCGGCGACGTGCTCATCAACGAGCTCATCGCGGCCGGCGTCGAGTCGATCAAGGTCCGCTCGGTGCTCACCTGCGAGTCCGCGGTCGGCGTCTGCGCGAAGTGCTACGGCCGTTCGCTCGCGACCGGCAAGCTCGTGGACATCGGCGAGGCCGTCGGCATCATCGCGGCCCAGTCGATCGGCGAGCCGGGCACCCAGCTCACGATGCGTACCTTCCACACCGGTGGTTCGGCCTCGGCCGACGACATCACGCAGGGTCTTCCCCGCGTGCAGGAGCTCTTCGAGGCTCGCACCCCCAAGGGTGCGTCGCCCATCGTCGAGGCCCCCGGCCGCATCACGATCGACGAGACCGAGCGTCAGCGCAAGGTCATCCTCACGCCCGACAACGGCGACGAGCCGATCGCGTACAACGTGCTCAAGCGCTCCACCCTCCTCGTGGAGGACGGCCAGCACGTCGAGCTCGGCCAGCAGCTGATCGTCGGCACCGTCGACCCGAAGGAGGTCCTCCGGGTCAAGGGCGTCCGCGAGGTGCAGAAGCACCTGGTGGACGGCGTGCAGGACGTGTACCGCTCGCAGGGCGTGCCGATCCACGACAAGCACATCGAGGTCATCGTCCGCCAGATGCTCCGCAAGGTCACCGTCGTCGACCACGCCGACACCGACCTGCTCCCGGGCGAGCTCGTCGACCGTTCGCGGTACAACGAGATCAACCGTGCGGCGCTCACCGAGGGCAAGAAGACGGCTTCGGCCCGCCAGGAGGTCATGGGTATCACCAAGGCCTCGCTCGCGACCGAGTCGTGGCTGTCGGCCGCGTCCTTCCAGGAGACGACCCGCGTGCTCACGCAGGCCGCCATGGAGGGCAAGTCCGACCCGCTCGTCGGCCTCAAGGAGAACGTGATCATCGGAAAGCTGATCCCCGCCGGCACCGGTCTGAACAAGTACCGGAGCGTCGCGGTCGAGGCCACGGAGGAGGCGAAGGCGGAGCGCTACCCGAACCGCATCTTCGCCGACGACGCGGCCTTCGCCGAGGGCGACCTCAGCTTCGTCGACTTCGACGCGTTCTCGAGCGACGACTTCACCCCCGGCAACTACAGCTAGTCGCCGAATCGCACGAAGGGCCCCGGAGCATTCCGGGGCCCTTCGTCGTGCCGCCGCATCTTCCGCGCGGCTCCGCGGCGGGGCGTGCGCGCGTTGCTACAGTGAGGCCATTCGCGGGTGCGAGGGCGCCCGGAAGGAGCGCGATCATGAGCAGCACGACTCCCGGATCCGACCCGGAACGCCCGCTCGACCCCGATGCCGTCGACCGCGAGCCGTCGGTCGATGACGTGCCCGCCGACGACGCGCCGGCCGACACGGGCGCGCATGAGCCCGTCGCCGCCGATGACGCACCGGCTGCGGCATCCGAGCACGTCGCCGAGCACGTCGCCGAGCCCGAGCCCGAGCCCGAGCCTCGGCCCGACGTGCGGCCGGCGGATGCCACGCCGGAGGCCGAGCCCGAGCCGGTCGTGACCGAGCCCGCGGCATCCGAGCCCGTCGCCGCCCCGCCCGTGGTGACCGAGCCCGCAGCCGACGACACCTCGCGCCTCGATGCGGCGGTGCAGCGGGCGAACGCGGAGCCCGTGGCATCCGACGACGTGGGGGAGCCGAACGCCCCCGAGCCCGTGCCCGCCGGCAGCGTGCGCCGCGAGACCTACGTGCCGGCCGCGACCGTCGCTGCGGGCACCGCCGCCGGCGCCGCGACCCTGGCTCCCGACCACGAGGCCGTGCCCACCGCGCTCGCCGCGCCGCAGACCATCTACGTGCAGGCGCCCACGCCGCCGAAGACCCGCGGCAACCGCGGATTCGGCGTGCTCGTCGCGCTGGTCGCCGCCGTCGTGTTCGCGCTGCTGTACGCGGGCATCGGCTACCTCGTGCTGCTCGCGCAGACCGACCCGCAGCAGGCGGCCTCGGTGTTCCTCCAGTTCGTGGCGCAGCCGGTGTACTGGGTGCCCGTCATCGCGACGTTCGTGGGCTTCACGCTGCTCGCCGTGATCGTGAACCGCGGGCCGTGGTGGCAGTACGCGGTGTTCGGCCTGCTCGTCGGCGTGTTCGTGTACCTCTCCTACATCGGCGCCGCGCTGCTGACCGTGCAGGCGTGGACCATGACGATCGACCAGGCGAACGACTTCATCCGGGCCCGCTGGCTCGACCCGTTCGCCCTCATCGCGGGCATCCTGGCCCGCGAGATCACGATCTGGCTCGGCGGCTGGGTCGCCTCGCGCGGCCGCGCCGTGACCGAGCGCAACCGCCTGGCCCGCGAGGCCTACGACCGCGAGCTCGCAGCGGGTCCGCAGCCGATCCGCCCGTAGGGCTCCCGCAGCGACCGGAACGTACCCGGCGGCTTCCCGGCCGCCGGGTACGCTGCTGTGTCGGGGATGGTGACTCCTCCCCATCGACAGCACCCGCCCGATCGGGTTTGCTGGCTCGTTGACCCTGCACCCGAGGAGCCACGTGAGCATCACCATGCACGTCGAGGACGCGCCCGTGCCCGGCCTCGACGCCTCCGGGCGGCCCGATCCGGCGTACGCGGCCGGCCTCGGACTCCGGCCGGCGCCGGCCGGTCGACGCTCCGCCGCGTTCGCGCTCGACGCCATCGTCTACGCGGTGGCCGCATCGCCCGCCATCGTCGGCGCGGTGCTGCTGGCGAATGCGATCGTCGGGTCGGATGCCGCGACCGGGGTCGATCCGTCGTCGCTCCTGCTGCCACTGGTGCTCGTCGCCGTCGGGCAGGCGCTCGTGGCCGCGTTCGGCATCACGCAGCTCGCCCTGCACGGGCGACTCGGCGTCACGCTCGGCAAGCGCGCGCTCGGGCTCCGCTCGGTGCAGGTCGCCGACTTCGGGCGCGCCGGGTTCTGGCGCGTCGTGCTGCGCGTGCTCGTGCTCTGGGCGTCGCAGGTCGTGCTGCCGCTCGTCGGACCCGCGCTGATGTTCGCGTCGGGGCTCTGGGACCCCGAGCGGCGCGGCCGCAGCTGGCTCGACCGCGTCGGACGCTGCTGGGTCGTCGACGTGCGCGAAGGCCTCGACCCGTTCGACCTCAAGGCGCTGCGGCATGCGCGTCGGCAGCTCGATGCGCCCGCCGCCTCGGTCCCGCGCATGCCGTCGCTCGCGACCGACCGTGCCATCGACGAGCAGACGTTCATCCCGCAGGCGCGCTCCGCCTCCGGGGTGGTGGCCGCGGTGCCCGAGGCGGGCGCGTGGACGCCGCCGCCGATCGCGGGGCCGGCGGTCGGAGCGTCCGCCGCCGCGGCATCCGCCGCCGTGCCCGCGACCGCCGCCGTGCCCGCTCCCCCCGTCGTGCCTGCCACCGCGGCTGCGCCCGCGACCGCACCCGCCCGCGCCGCCGTGTTCGCGTTCGACGACGGCAGCCGCTTCGACGCGGCGGGCACCGGCCTCCTCGGCCGTCGTCCCGCGCGCGCCGAGGGCGACCCCGCGAGCATCCTGCTCGTTTCGCTTGCCGACGACTCCATGGGCATCTCGAAGACCCACGCGCGCTTCGACGTCGACGACGCCGGCGTCTGGATCACCGACCGCTGGTCGCGCAACGGCACGAGCGTTGCCGCACCCGGACGCGCTCCGGTCGAGCTCGTGCCCGGCGCCCGCACGCGCGTGGACGGCGGCACCAAGGTGGAGCTCGGCGGCCGCTGGTTCGTCGTCGAGGAGGTGGCGGCCCGATGAGGCTGAAGCTGGGCCTGCGCCGTCAGGCCGGCGCCGCGGCCGACGTGGTCGTGACGACCGACGCGACCGCGACGGTCGGCGACGTGGCGCGAGCGATCGCCGACGACGATCCGGCCTCCGCGCACCTGCCGCGGCACACCGGGCCGCTCACGCTCGCCGTCGCGCCGCCCACGTCGAGCGAGCCCGTCGTGCTCGACCCCGACCTGCTCGTCGCCGACGCCCCCATCGGCTCGGGCTTCAACGCCGCGGTGGTGTCGCCGACCGCACGCCGCGCGGCCGACGCCGGCACGGTCGCGATCCTGCACGTGCACACCGGCACCGAGGCGGGTCGCCAGGTGCCGCTCGGGCGCGGCCAGCACGTCATCGGCCGCAGCGCCGACGCCGACGTCGTGCTGCAGGACGCCCTCGTGTCCAAGCGCCATGCGCGCATCGAGGTCGACCAGGCCGTCGAGCTCGTCGACCTCAACTCCGCCAACGGCCTCATCGTCGACGGCGGTCCCATGACGCGCATCCGCGTCATCCCCGGCCAGCGCATCACGATCGGCGACACCGACGTGTCGTTCTCGCTGGTCGCGGGCACGGATGCCGCGGCCGACCCGGTGCTCGAACGCGGCGGCGCACTCATGTTCAACCGCTCGCCCCGGGTGGAGGCCCGTTACCCCGGCACCGAGCATCCGCAGCCGCGCATCCCGACCGAGGAGAATCCGCGCCTCTTCCCGTGGCCGATGATCGTGTCGCCGATGATCGCGGGCCTCGCGATCTTCGCCCTCAACGGGCGCCCCGCCTCGCTGCTCATCGTCGTGCTCTCGCCGCTCATGCTGCTCGCGAACTGGTTCGGCTCGCGCACGCAGTCGAGCCGCAAGCTCAAGCAGGAGATCGAGACCTTCGAGGTGCAGCTCGAGGAGCTCGAGGAGACGCTGACCCGCGAGGTCGTCGTCGAGCGCGAGCGCCGGCAGGGGGAGACGCCGCCCGTCGCGGTCGTCTACGAGCAGGCGATGCGGCTCGGCCCCATGCTGTGGACCCGCCGGCCCGAGCACTGGAACTTCCTCGCGCTCCGGCTCGGCGTCGGGTGCGCGCCGAGCCGCAACACGATCGCCACGTCGGAGGCGGCACTGCCCGGCATCGTGACGTACTCCCGGCAGGTCGAGGTGTTGCGCGACCGCTTCGCCGAGATCGACGACGTGCCCGTCATGGAGCTCCTCACGAGCTCGGGTGCGCTGGGGATCGCCGGACCGATGCACCTCGCCGCCGACGCGGTCCGCGGCCTCGCCGTGCAGCTGTTCGGCCTGCACGCGCCGAACGAGGTCGTCGCGGCCGCGATCGTCGACCCCGCCTGGAGCCGCGAACTGGAGTGGCTGAAGTGGCTGCCGCACACGTCGGGCGCGCGGCATCCGCTCGCCGACGTCGCGCTCGCCGACAGCCAGTCGGCCGGCGCGAGCCTGCTGAGCGCGCTCGAGGAGACGATCCTCGAGCGGCTCTCGGCCTCGGCGGCGCGCCGCGGGCCGCTCGCCGACACCAAGGCGTCGATGTCGCGCGGCGCCGACGTCGGCTCGCCGTCCGGCGAGCGCTCCGACGACCCGCGGCCCGACAGCGCGCTCATCCTGTTCGTGTCGGCGGATGCCCCGGTCGATCGTCCCCGGCTGATCCAGCTGATCGAGCGCGGGGCCGACGCCGGCATCCACACGGTGTTCGTCGGCCCGACCGTCGAGTCGTTGCCGGCCGCGTGCCGCACGTTCGTCGACGTGACCGCCGGGCTCGACCGGGCCACGGTCGGCGTGGTGCGGTCGGGCGCCGAGTACGCGGGCGTGCGCGTCGAGGGCGTCTCGGCGAGGTACGCGGAGGTCTTCGCGCGCCGGCTCGCGCCCGTGGTCGACGCCAGCACGGTGGTCGAAGACTCGAGCGACCTGCCCCGCAGCGTCTCGATGCTCACGCTCATCGGCGACGAGTTCGCCTCGAGCCCGGCGGGCGTCGTCGACCGCTGGCGGCAGAACAACTCCGTCATCGACCGCTCGGGCGCGAAGCTGCCCCGGCTGAAGCGCGCCGGCACGCTGAAGGCGTTCATCGGCCAGTCGAGCCCCGACGCGATGACGCTCGACCTGCGCACGCAGGGCCCGCACGCGCTCGTGGGCGGCACCACGGGCGCGGGCAAGTCCGAGTTCCTGCAGGCGTGGGTGCTCGGCATGGCGGCGCAGTACAGCCCCGACCGCGTCACGTTCCTGTTCGTGGACTACAAGGGCGGTTCGGCCTTCGCCGACTGCGTCGAGCTGCCGCACTGCGTCGGCCTCGTGACCGACCTCAGCCCGCATCTCGTGCGGCGGGCGCTCACGAGCCTGCGCGCCGAGCTGCACCACCGCGAGCACCTGTTCAACCGCAAGAAGGCGAAGGACCTGCTCGAGCTCGAGAAGCGGCAGGACCCCGAGACGCCGCCGGCGCTCGTGCTCGTCATCGACGAGTTCGCGGCGCTCGCCGGCGAGGTGCCCGAGTTCGTCGACGGCGTCGTCGACATCGCGCAGCGCGGCCGGTCGCTCGGCATCCACCTCATCCTGGCGACGCAGCGCCCCGCGGGCGTCATCAAGGACAACCTCCGCGCGAACACCAACCTGCGCGTGGCGCTCCGCATGGCCGACGAGTCGGACTCCCGCGATGTCGTGGGCGACGCCGTGGCCGCGGGCTTCGACCCGTCGATCCCCGGGCGCGGCATCGCGAAGACCGGCCCCGGCCGGCTCGTGCCCTTCCAGTCGGCGTACGCGGGCGGCTGGACCACGGCAGAGGTGGCAGAGGCGGAGGTGAAGGTCGCGGAGCTCCGATTCGGGTCCACGATCACCTGGGAGTCGGACGCCGAGCCCGAGAGCGACGCGCACGACGAGGACCCCGGTCCCAACGACCAGAAGCGGATGGTGCGCACGTTCATCGCGGCCGCCGCCGAGGCCCGCGTCCCCGCCCCCCGGCGGCCATGGCTCGACGAGCTCGCACCGACGGTCGCCGTCGAGTCGCTGCCGCAGCGCGGCGACGCCGAGATCGTGTTCGGCCTCGCCGACGTGCCCGAGCGGCAGCTGCAGGTGCCCATGGCGTTCGTGCCCGATCGCGACGGCGCCATGCTCGTCTACGGCACGAGCGGCTCGGGCAAGTCGACCGCGCTCCGCACGCTCGCGGTGGGCATCGGCCTGCGTCCCGACCTCGGCGCGGCCGAGGTCTACGGGCTCGACTTCGGCGCCGGCGCCCTGCGGTCGCTCGAGGCGCTGCCGCACGTCGGCTCGATCGTGTCGGGCGACGACCCCGAGCGCGTGCAGCGCCTGCTGCGCACGCTCAACGACGTGCTCGACCGCCGGGCCAAGGCGTTCAGCGACGCGAACGCCGCGACCCTCACGGAGTATCGCGAGCTGACCGGCCGAGACGAGCCGCGCATCCTGCTGCTCCTCGACGGCTTCGCCACGTTCAAGACCGAGTGGGACTCCACGACCGTGCGCATGCCGTTCTACAACGTGGTCATGCGCATCCTCGGCGAGGGGCGCCCGCTCGGCGTCCACGTCGTGGCGACGGCCGATCGCGCCGGCGCGGTGCCGACCGCGGTGAGCGCGAACGTCACGAAGCGCGTGGTGCTGCGCCTCAGCGACGAGTCGGGCTACCAGGTGCTCGGCGCGCCGAAGGACGTGCTCACCGAGCGCTCGGCTCCCGGCCGTGCGATCGTCGAGGGCTTCGAGACGCAACTCGCCGTGCCGGGCGGCACGACGAACGTCGCCGAGCAGACCCGGGTGCTCGAGTCGCTCGCGCGCGACCTGCGCGCCCGCGGGGCCCGCGATGCGGCGCCCATCGGCGCGCTGCCGGCCCTGTTCGGCGCCGGGGAGCTGCCGTCCACCGTGGGGGAGGAGCCCGCCCTCGGTATCGCCGACGACACGCTCGCGCCGATCGGCTTCGAGCCCGTCGGCACGTTCGCGGTCACGGGCCCGCCGCAGAGCGGCAAGACGAACGCCATGCGCGCCATCGTCGACGCGGTGCGCCGGTTCGACCCCGAGGTGAAGCTCTTCCACCTCGCCGGACGCCGGGCGCAGCTCGCCGACCACGCGCCGTGGGTGCGCAGTGCGACCACCGTCGACGGCGTGAAGGTCCTCGCCAGGGAACTCGTCGACGTGGTGGGCGATGCCGACGTGCCCGGGCGGTTCGTCATCGTGGTCGAGAACGTCACGCAGTTCGCCGACTCCGACGCCGAGCGGCCGCTGAAGGAGCTGTTCCAGGCGATCAACCGCAGCGACCACTTCCTCGTGGGCGACGCGGAGGTCGCGACGCTCTCGGCCGGGTTCGGATTCGTCGGCGACTTCAAGGCCGGCCGCCGCGGGCTCGCGCTGAAGCCCGACGCGTTCGACGGCGACTCCGTGTTCAAGACGCCGTTCCCGAAGGTCAAGCGCGCGGACTTCCCCGAGGGCCGCGGCATCTTCGTGCAGAACGGCCGGATCATGACCGTGCAGGTCCCGTTCGCGGGCTGATCCAGGGTGGGGAGTGCTCCCCATGTGACCCGCGTTCGACCTTCCGTACTGTGGAGCACACCGGCCCGGACGAGGGTTCGGACCGATCGAACGGAAGGATCCCCCGATGGCGGATTTCGGCGCCTCCTACGGCGAGATGGAAGCGATGGCCAACAAGCTGAACGACGCGCGTGACGACATCCAGTCGCAGCTCGACCAGCTGAAGAACTCGGTGGACTCGCTCCTCGGCAACGACTTCAAGACGCAGCACGCGTCGGGCAAGTTCGGCCAGGGCTACGAGGAGCTCACCACCGGGCTCAAGAACGCGGTCGACGGCATCGGCGAGATGGGCGAGGCCCTCCGCGGCATGATGCAGGCGATCCAGGACCTCGACCAGCAGCTCGCCGGCCGCTGACGCATCGCACGGCGGGAGGGATGAGCCTCCCGCCGTGCGTCGTCCCCGAGGCATCCGATTCGCGGATGCCGCGCCCCCACCGCACACCGCAGAGACCGAGGAGCCCGCCGGTGACCGACATCCTGATCGAGTACTCCGTGCTCAACGAGCTCAACGGATCGCTGAAGCAGATCATCGTCGAGCTCGAGAAGGCCGAGGAGCGCGCCACCAGCCTCGAGGGCGACATCGGCGACCCCTACGGCCGCGACAGGCTCCGTGAGGCGGCCGAGGAGTTCGAGGACGGCTGGGACGACCGCCGCGCCGCGCTCAAGGAGGACCTCATGAAGATCCAGGAGCGCGTCGAGGCGACCGGCAAGGGCTGGGCCGAGTGGGACACCGCGGCCGCCAAGGAGCTCGCCGTCGAGGCGAACGAAGTCGACACCATGCCCCGGGCCTGACCCCGAGATCACGAGGAGCACGAACCAGATGGAGCCGTCACCCGCCGGGAACCCGATCGAGGTCGTCACCGGCAACGCCTTCGGCATCCGCACGCGCGGGCGCGCGATCGAGGACCTCGGCGACCAGATGATCGGCGCGGCCGGCGTGCTGCGGGCCATCGCCGACAACGGCGTGCCCCAGCAGGGCCTCTCGATCGACAAGATCAAGGAGGTCATCGGCGAGATCGACGGCGAGCTGAAGCTCGCCGGCGAGCGCTACAAGCCCTCGGGCACCGCGCTCGTGACCTACGCCGACGCCCTCGACGGCGTGCAGCAGCAGATGCGCGTCATCGTGCCGCGCTGCCAGGACGCGTGGGACGACTACCAGGCCGCGCTCGGCCGCTACCAGGACGCCAACCACCCGCTGCCGCCCGGCCAGGCCGGCACGCCGCCCGCCGGCGGTGGGCAGAGCCCCGAGCAAGAGGCGCACGACCGCGACATCCGGTCCGCGCTGAACCGCGCCAACGACGCCTACGACGAGTTCATGGCCGAGGCCCGCAACTTCGACACCCAGTTCGAGACGTGGGAGGACGCGTTCGAGGCGGCCTCGAACGGCATCCGCGAGGCCACCGACGGCGGAATCTCCGACGGGTTCTGGGACGACGTCGACGGGTTCGTCGCGGGCGTGCTCGTCGTGCTGCAGTGGGCCGGGATCGTGCTCGCGGTGCTCGCGTTCGTCATCGGCGGCCCGATCATCGCGGCGCTCGGCGCGATCGTGGCGATCGCGTCGCTCGTCCTCACGATCTACCAGAAGGCCCGCGGTGACACGGGCTGGCTCGAGCTCGGGCTCGCCATCGTCGGCGTCATCCCGTTCGGCAGCCTCGCCAAGTTCTCGGGCGGCTTCAAGCCCGGCATGGCCGGCTTCCTCGACGACATGGTCGGTGGCCTCGGCACCTCGGGCAGCCGAGCGATCATCGGCAACGCCATCACGCGCTTCCCCGAGACCTACGGCATCAGCCGCGCGTTCGGCGCCTCGCCGTTCACCTCCTTCGTCGCCGCCGCGCGCGGCGGCCACTCCGGCGCCGACATCGCGGCCCGCCTCATGGGAATCGGATTCGGCGACGAGTCGACCCGTGCGATGTCGAGCGGCTGGGGCGCGGCCGGCCACGTCTTCGGGCACTACGGTTGGGTGGTGAACTCGCCGCTGGCCGCCGGCATGGCGATCACCGACGCGGTGGGCGACCTCTTCGAGGACGACGTCGAGACCTGGGAAGCCCAGCTCGCCGCGTGACCGACGCCACCCACGACCGGAAGGCCGGCATGAACCTGCGCGATGAGCTGCTCGGCACCGTCCGTCCCGTGCCCGAGTACACGCTCGTCCTGCCCTCGGGCTGGGCCGAGTACGACGCGACGGCCGAGTCCGAGCGCGAGCTCGTGCGGCTCGCGAGCACGCGGCTCCGGCAGCAGCACCGTCCCGACCTCGACGCGCAGCTGCGTGCGCTGACCGGCCGCGCGTTCGCCGGCCTCCGCTCGGCGAACACGCACCGCATCTACCTCCAGACCGAGGCGTGGGCCGACGAGCTCGTGCTGCCGCTCTCGATCACGGCCGCGGTGCGCACGGCGCCCGGCGGCGGCACGCTCGACGGGGTCGTCGCCGAGCTCATCCGCGACGGGGCGACCTCATTGCACGGCGACAAGCGCTTCGTGCGCTGGGAGCGCGATGCCACGGTCGCGGTCGGCAGCACGACCGTCGGGCAGCGCACGGCGGCCTACCTCACGCCGTTCCCCGACCGCCGCACGAAGGCGCTGCAGTTCACCGCCGTCGCGGTGCACCCCGTCGACGACCCGACCGAGGCGTGGCGTCCGGTGGTCGAGCGGATGCTGGAGCTCACCGACGCCGTCGTGAGCACGTTCGCGTGGCGGGCGGCCGCGTGAGGCTCGACGTCGAGGTCGACGAGCGCTACTGGGCGCACCTGCCGGGCGAGTTCCCGTCCGACGGCTACGCCGACCGCGGCGCCTGGGAGCGCGACGTCGTGGCCCGGTACCTGACGGTCCGGCCCGATGCCGACGACGCGACGCGCGCCGCCGCGGCCGGCATCGCCGAGGCGGCGGTCGACGGCCTCCTGCCGTCCGCGCTGTTCGGGCTCCTGTTCTGGCCGACCCGCCGGCCCGAGGCCGCGCTGCTGCACGTCGACCTCGCCCCGACGCTCCGTCCCGGCGACGACCCCGTCCGCGAGCTGCTCGACGGCGTGCCCACCGCCCTGCCGCCGAGCGTCGACCCCGTCGAGGTGCCCGGCGTCGGCAGCGGCGTCGCCGTTCGGTTCGTGCTGCCCGCCGCGCCGGGCGAGACGCCCGTGGCGGGGATCGGCTACGTGCTGTCGGGCCCGCAGGGGTCGGTGCGCATCGTGTCCTCGCCCACCAGCACGACCATGGTCGGCATGCTCGACGCGCCGCTGCGCGAGCTCGTCGGCACGCTCCGCTTCGTCGCATGACCGATCCGAGCGCCCCGGTGGCGGCCGAGCCCACCGCGACCGCGTACGCCCGGGCCGTGGCCGGCGATCCCGGCCGATTCGACTGGGCGGAGTTCGAGCGCAGCCTGCTCTCGAGGCGCGCCGACCTCCTCGGGCCGTGGGAGGCCGCACTGCGCGACCTGCACGCACCCCGGCGCGTGTCCGCCTGGCGCGGCGCGGCCGTGTTCGTGCTGTCGATCCTGCCGCTCGTCGTGCCGGGCCTGCTCGTCATCGGCATCCGGACCGACCAGCCCCTCGCGGGTTGGCTCGCCGCCGCGTTCGCGTGCTCGCTGGCGCACGTCGCGTTCCGCCTCGTGCAGTTCCGGGTCGCCCGACGCGGCGCCGCTCCCGACGCGCCGCAGGGCCTCGTCCTGGCGGGCGTCTCGGTCGCGTTCGCCGTGCTCGCCGTGGTGCTCGCGGCGCTCATCGCGGTCCAGCGGCCCCAGCCGCTCGCCTGGCCGGCCGTCGCCGCCGCCGTCGCGATGGCCGTCGTGCTCGTCGTCTGGGTCGTCGCCGAGCGCCGGCGCGGTCGTGCTGCGGGCACCGCGGATGCCGCATCCGCCGACGCCGTGGGTGCGCTTCGCGCCGCGGTCGACCGGCTCGCCCCGAACGACCGGGCGGTCATCGAGCGCGATCGCGACGACGCGCTCGAGCTCCTCGTGCGCGACGGCGTCCTCTCCGACGACGCGCGACGCGACGCCGCCGACGCTCCGCTCGGCGGGATCGCGCGCTGGGCGTGGGCCCGGGAGCGCCGGGCCTCCGGCGCGGGCGGCTGACCGTCGTCCCGCCGGTCGGCATACGCTCGGATCGATGGACCTCAGCCGTCGCAACGCCTGGGTCGTCGCCGCCTTCGCCGCCGCGCTCGACCTCGCCCTCGTCGTCTGCGCGTGGGGGTTCGTGAGCCTGCTGACGAACGAGGACGTGATCGCGGCCCCCGATGCGGGCCTGCTCGTCGGACCCGCGGCGGCCGGGGCATCCGTCGGTGCCGTGCTGCTCACGCTCGCGCACACGCTGCGACGCCCCGACCGGCAGCTGCCGAGCGTGCTCTTCTCGGCGCTCTGGAGCTGGGTCGCGCTCGTCGTCGTGGCCACGGTCGGCTACGCGATCGCCACCGGAACGCTCCTCGCCGCGCTGCTGTTCGGCCTCGGGCTCGGCGTCACCTGGTTCGGGCTGCTCGTCCCGGCGCTCGCCGCCGTGGTCGCGTCGTTCGCGGTGCTCGTCGCGCGCGGACGCTCGACCGGCATGGCCCGACCGCGGTGGCCCTGGGAGCACGACGACGAGGAGTGAGGCTCCCTGAGCCGGTCGACGCACACTGAGCCCGTCGAAGGGCGCACGCCGCGCCATCCGGCCGCCGGATCGGGGGCTGCCGTGGGGTCGCGCAGTATCGTGAACGCGTGGAGGGTTCGATCGAGGCGCGCGTGAGCCACGAGGTCGACCGATGGCTGGCGTGGTTGCCGAGGTGGCGGCCCGGCACCCATCGCGGTCGCGTGCGGCTCTGCACGCGGTGCTTCGGATCGCCCATCCTCGCCGCGGCGGGCCTCGACGTCGACGTGCCGCATCCCGTGCAGCACGCGTTCTCGATGCGCATGAAGGGCATCATCGACGGCGCGGTCGACGACTACACCGCCCGCAACCTGCCGATGCTGCACCGGGAGATCCGCCTCGCCGAGGAGCGCAAGGCGCGCCGGCCGTACCGCGCGGGGGAGGGCCTCGATCACGAGTTCCTCGGCCTCGACGTCGACCCCGAGCCGGTGCCCGACCAGCCCTTCCTCTTCACCCTCACCGGCCTCGAGGCCGACGCCGCCGCCGAGTCGAACGAGCCGGCGCCGCGACCGTTCACGCCCGAGGAGAAGGAGGCGCTCCGCGAGGAGGTTCGCCTCGCCGACGAGTTCGCGAAGCAGCTCGGACGGCGCATCTGCGTGGAGCTCGCCCAGCACCGGGAGCGTATCGGCGCGGCGGTCGTCGCCTACGTCGAGCCCCAGGTGGAGGAGCTCCTCGCCGACCTCGACCGCGAGCTCGATGCTCCGGGTTGGCCGGGAATGCCCTGAGAGCCGTCGACGTTGGAATACAACGGTGGAGTGCGCGAAGCCCCGGCCCCGCGCGGGTTCCGCCCTCGGAGAACGTGCCGCTCGTGGCATCCGTCGCCATTTGACCGTGAGGTTACGCGGCATTACCATTGAGCGGGTGTGCGCGTTGACGCGCGCTTGAACCGTGCCCGCCGGCGGATCGTGAGATCGACTGCGGGCACGTCTCCGGTTCGCACCAGAACGCACACGTCAAGGGCACCCCACGGTAGCCCCCACGGCATACCCACCACGCAAGGCACCGCAGCTCTGCGGCGCCGGTGGGTCTGATGTGAATTCCATCAACGCTGTCACCGTGCAGCACCAACAAGGAGAAGCAGTGCCAACCATTCAGCAGTTGGTCCGCAAGGGTCGCTCGCCGAAGGTCACGAAGACCAAGGCTCCCGCCCTGAAGGCCAACCCCCAGCAGCGCGGCGTGTGCACGCGTGTGTACACCACCACCCCGAAGAAGCCGAACTCGGCGCTCCGCAAGGTCGCCCGCGTGAAGCTCTCGAACGGCACCGAGGTGACCGCCTACATCCCCGGCGAGGGCCACAACCTGCAGGAGCACTCGATGGTGCTCGTCCGCGGCGGTCGTGTGAAGGACCTCCCCGGCGTGCGCTACAAGATCATCCGCGGCGCGCTCGACACGCAGGCCGTCAAGAACCGCAAGCAGGCCCGTAGCCGCTACGGCGCGAAGATGGAGAAGAAGTAATGCCTCGCAAGGGACCCGCTCCGAAGCGCCCCGTCGTCGCCGACCCCGTCTACGGCTCGCCGGTCGTCAGCCAGCTCGTCAACAAGATCCTGATCGACGGCAAGAAGGACCTCGCGCAGCGCATCGTCTACGAGGCGCTCGAGAACGTCGCGAACAAGTCCGGCCAGGACGCCGTCGCCACCCTCAAGAAGGCGCTCGACAACGTGCGCCCCACCCTCGAGGTGCGCTCGCGCCGCGTCGGCGGTTCGACCTACCAGGTCCCCGTCGAGGTCAAGCCGCACCGCGCCAACACCCTTGCCCTGCGCTGGCTCACGAGCTACGCGAAGGCCCGCCGCGAGAAGACGATGACCGAGCGTCTCACCAACGAGATCCTCGACGCGTCGAACGGCCTCGGTGCCGCCGTGAAGCGTCGCGAGGACACGCACAAGATGGCCGAGTCGAACCGCGCCTTCGCCCACTACCGCTGGTAGCAGGTGAGCGGATGCCGCGGCCACACGGTCGCTGAGCCCGTCGAAGCGCGGCATCCGCTGCACCAACCACATCCGAACCTGAACTCCCCCGGAGGAACCCCGTGGCACTTGACGTGCTCACCGACCTGAGCAAGGTCCGCAACATCGGCATCATGGCGCACATCGATGCCGGCAAGACCACCACCACCGAGCGCATCCTGTTCTACACGGGCGTCAACCACAAGATCGGCGAGACGCACGACGGCGCCTCGACCACCGACTGGATGGAGCAGGAGAAGGAGCGCGGCATCACGATCACGTCGGCCGCCGTGACCTGCTTCTGGAACAAGAACCAGATCAACATCATCGACACGCCCGGCCACGTGGACTTCACGGTCGAGGTGGAGCGCTCGCTCCGCGTGCTCGACGGTGCGGTCGCCGTCTTCGACGGCAAGGAGGGCGTCGAGCCCCAGTCCGAGACCGTGTGGCGCCAGGCCGACAAGTACAACGTCCCCCGCATCTGCTTCGTCAACAAGATGGACAAGCTCGGCGCGGACTTCTACTTCACGGTCGACACCATCGTCAGCCGCCTGGGCGCCAAGCCGCTCGTGCTGCAGCTGCCGATCGGCGCCGAGAACGACTTCGTCGGCGTCATCGACCTCATCGAGATGCGGGCCCTCGTGTGGCCCGGCGACGCCAAGGGCGACGTGACGATGGGTGCGAAGTACGAGATCCAGGAGATCCCGGCCGACCTCAAGGAGAAGGCCGAGGAGTACCGCAACACGCTCCTCGAGACCGTCGCCGAGACCGACGACGCGCTGCTCGAGAAGTTCTTCGGCGGCGAGGAGCTCACGGTCGACGAGATCAAGGGCGCGATCCGCAAGCTCACGGTCAACTCCGAGATCTACCCCGTGCTCTGCGGCTCGGCGTTCAAGAACCGCGGCGTGCAGCCCATGCTCGACGCCGTCATCGACTTCCTGCCGTCGCCGCTCGACGTGCCGGCGGTCGAGGGCCGCAACCCGCGCAACGAAGAGGAGATCATCGAGCGTCACCCCGACGCGAACGACCCCTTCGCCGCGCTCGCGTTCAAGGTCGCGGTGCACCCGTTCTTCGGTCGCCTCACCTACATCCGCGTGTACTCGGGCCACCTCGACTCCGGCGGCCAGGTCGTGAACTCGACCAAGGGCAAGAAGGAGCGCATCGGCAAGATCTTCCAGATGCACGCCAACAAGGAGAACCCGGTCGACTCGGTCACCGCGGGCAACATCTACGCGGTCATCGGGCTCAAGGACACCACCACTGGCGACACCCTGTGCGACCCCGACAACCAGGTCGTGCTCGAGTCCATGACGTTCCCGGCCCCGGTCATCGAGGTCGCGATCGAGCCGAAGACCAAGGCCGACCAGGAGAAGCTGGGCACCGCGATCCAGAAGCTGGCCGAGGAGGACCCGACCTTCCGCACCGAGCTCAACCAGGAGACGGGCCAGACCGTCATCAAGGGCATGGGCGAGCTGCACCTCGACATCCTCGTCGACCGCATGAAGCGGGAGTTCAAGGTCGAGGCCAACGTCGGCAAGCCGCAGGTCGCGTACCGCGAGACCATCAAGCGCGCCGTCGAGAAGCACGACTACACCCACAAGAAGCAGACGGGTGGCTCGGGCCAGTTCGCGAAGATCCAGTTCGCGCTGGAGCCCCTCGAGATCGAGGGCGACAAGACGTACGAGTTCGAGAACAAGGTCACCGGTGGCCGCGTCCCGCGCGAGTACATCCCCTCGGTGGACGCCGGCTTCCAGGACGCCATGCAGTACGGCATCCTCGCGGGCTACCCGATGGTGGGCGTCAAGGGCATCCTGCTCGACGGCGCCGCTCACGACGTCGACTCCTCGGAGATGGCGTTCAAGATCGCCGGCTCGATGGGCTTCAAGGAGGCCGCTCGGAAGGCGAACCCGGTTCTGCTCGAGCCGCTCATGTCCGTCGAGGTGCGCACCCCTGAGGAGTACATGGGTGACGTCATCGGCGACCTGAACTCGCGTCGCGGTCAGATCCAGTCGATGGAGGACGCCGCCGGCGTCAAGGTCGTGCGCGCGCACGTCCCGCTCTCGGAGATGTTCGGGTACATCGGCGACCTGCGGTCGAAGACCTCGGGCCGTGCCGTGTACTCGATGGAGTTCGAGAGCTACGCGGAGGTCCCGAAGGCAGTCGCCGACGAGATCGTCCAGAAGAACAAGGGCGAATAGCCCTGGGAGCGCAGCCCGACCGGGTCGCGTAACATAACAACACAACCCCCGTAGCCAACCGTGCGCAATCCAGCGCCCGGCGACGGCTGCATGAAAGTCCTGAGGAGGACCCACAGTGGCTAAGGCCAAGTTCGAGCGGACCAAGCCGCACGTCAACATCGGTACGATCGGTCACGTCGACCACGGCAAGACGACGCTCACCGCGGCGATCTCGAAGGTGCTCGCCGACAAGTACCCGTCGGCAACCAACGTGCAGCGTGACTTCGCGTCGATCGACTCGGCTCCCGAGGAGCGCCAGCGCGGCATCACGATCAACATCTCGCACGTCGAGTACGAGACGCCGAAGCGCCACTACGCGCACGTCGACGCCCCGGGTCACGCCGACTACATCAAGAACATGATCACCGGTGCCGCTCAGATGGACGGCGCGATCCTCGTGGTCGCGGCGACCGACGGCCCGATGGCCCAGACCCGCGAGCACGTGCTGCTCGCGAAGCAGGTCGGCGTGCCCTACCTGCTCGTCGCGCTGAACAAGGCCGACATGGTCGACGACGAGGAGATCCTGGAGCTCGTCGAGCTCGAGGTCCGCGAGCTGCTCTCGAGCCAGGGCTTCCCCGGCGACGACGCTCCGGTCATCCGCGTCTCGGGCCTCAAGGCGCTCGAGGGCGACGCGCAGTGGACCCAGTCGGTCCTCGACCTCATGGACGCCGTCGACGAGTCGATCCCCGACCCCGTGCGTGACAAGGACAAGCCGTTCCTCATGCCGATCGAGGACGTCTTCACCATCACCGGTCGTGGCACGGTCGTCACGGGTCGCGCCGAGCGCGGCACGCTGAAGATCAACTCCGAGGTCGAGATCGTCGGCATCCGCCCGACGCAGAAGACCACGGTCACGGGTATCGAGATGTTCCACAAGCAGCTCGACGAGGCGTGGGCCGGCGAGAACTGCGGTCTCCTGCTCCGTGGCACCAAGCGCGAGGACGTCGAGCGCGGCCAGGTCGTCGTGGCCCCGGGCTCGGTCACCCCGCACACCAACTTCGAGGGCACTGCGTACATCCTCTCGAAGGAGGAGGGCGGCCGTCACAACCCGTTCTACGCGAACTACCGCCCGCAGTTCTACTTCCGCACCACCGACGTCACCGGCGTCATCACGCTGCCCGAGGGCACCGAGATGGTCATGCCCGGCGACACCACCGACATGACGGTCGAGCTCATCCAGCCGATCGCCATGGAGGAGGGCCTCGGCTTCGCCATCCGTGAGGGTGGTCGCACCGTGGGCGCCGGTACGGTCACGAAGATCATCAAGTAACACCCTTCGCGTCGCTCGCGGCGCGGAACCGACACGGGGTCGGGCCTTCGGGTCCGGCCCCGTTTCGCATGCCCGGGCGCGTTTCCCGAGGTGGACGGGAGGTTTCGCCAACCCGGCAAACCCCTGTCAACCCCCGGCCCGGCTTTGAGCCCTGAACGGGGGCCTGCCTAGGCTCGTGGGGATGCCCTCATCCCCTGCGGTCACTTCGCGCGCCTCCGTGCGTCCCGAGATCCAGGCGCTCCGCGCCGTGGCGATCGGATGCGTCGTGCTGTACCACTTCTGGCCGGCCGTGCTGCCCGCGGGGTTCGTGGGCGTCGACGTCTTCTTCGTCGTCTCGGGCTTCCTCATCACGGGACTGCTGCTCCGCGACGCCGAGCGGTTCGGGCGCGTGCGGCTGCGCGACTTCTACGTCCGACGCATCCGCCGCATCCTCCCGGCCGCGCTCGTCGTGCTGAGCGCGTGCGCGGTCGCGACGCTGCTCGTCGCCCCGCGCGTGGAGTGGCGCCCGTTCCTGCAGCAGGTCCTCTCGAGCGCGCTCTACGTGCAGAACTGGCACCTCGCGCGCGACTCGCAGATCCCGCGTCGCGCCGACCTCGAGTCCACGCCCGTGCAGCACTTCTGGTCGCTCTCGGTCGAGGAGCAGTTCTACCTGCTCTGGCCGCTGCTGATCATCGCCGCGCTGTGGCTCGCCGTGCGGTTCGGCCGGCGGCGCCTCGTCGTGGTGGCCGCCGTGCTCGGCGTCGCGACGGTCGCCTCGTACGTGCACGGCGTCGCGCTCACCGCGCAGGACCACAACCTCGCCTACTTCTCCACGTTCGCGCGCGCGTGGGAGTTCGGCGTCGGCGGGCTGCTGGCGCTCGCGCCGGCGATCGTGGGGGAGCGGCTCCGGCGGACGCGCGCCCTCGCGACCTGGCTCGGTCTCGCCGCCATCGCGGCGGCCGCGCTCACGTTCACCGACCACGAGCTCTTCCCGGGCGTGATCGCGCTCGTCCCCGTGCTCGGCACGGCGGCTGTCATCTGGGCCGGGATGCCGCGGGCCGCCCTCTCGCTCGCGCCCGTCGCCGCGCTGCGCCCCGTGCAGTGGTTCGGCGACCTCTCCTACTCGCTGTACCTCTGGCACTGGCCGATCATCATGTTCACGCCGTTCATCCTCGGGCGGCCCAGCGAGGCGCCCGTCATGGTGCTCCTGCTCGTGATCTCGATCGCCGTCGCCGCGGCGTCGAAGCGCTGGATCGAGGACCCGTTCCGTCGCCCGGCGCCTCGCGAGCGGGTGCGGATGCCGCGCGCGCGACGCATCGGCGTGGCATCCGCCGCCGCCCTCGCCGCCGTCGTGCTGCTCACGTCGGGCGTCGCCGGCTACACCGTGGAGAAGCCGCACTCGCAGCTGTGCCGCAGCACCGACGACGGGGACTGAGCCCGCGGGAAGCGTCGGGTCGTCCGGTCGGGCGTCGTCAGGCCGGGTGCGACCGGAGCTCGGTGCCGTCGACGGTCGTGGGCATCTCGACGACCTCCTCGATCGTGCGCGCCACGGTGCATCCGCGCTCGATGGCCTTCGTCATCACGTCGAGCAGCTGCTGCCGCTCTGCCGCGTCGAGGCCGGACAGGTCGAGGAGGAACTCCTCGTCGATGCGGTGGTAGCGGTTGTCGTCGGCCGACTTGCCGTGCGCCCAGACCGTGAGGGCGAAGTCCTCACCCAGGCGACGCGCGGTGACCCGGTCGGCGCTGAGGCCCGAGCACGCGATGAGCGCCAGCTTCAGCAGCTCGCCCGGGCTGAAGTGCTCGCCCTCGAGCTCGGGGCCCCCGACGCGCAGTGTCGCGCCGCGCTCGTTGAGGCCCTCGTACATGCGCGGACCGATCCGCGTGACCGAGACGCTGCCCGGTCCGATGCGGTCGCTCACGGCGTGCGCGTGCTGGGTGGTGGGCTGCTCGTCTGCGGTCGTCATCCCTCGATTCCACCACTCCTGAGCGGCCCGCGGCATCCGCAAACCGACAGGACCCTGTGAACCCGCGGAGCGCGACACGCCCGGGTTGCATGGAAGGGGTCGGCTATGGCAAACTCGTTGGGTTCAACATTTCGAACGCGCGCCTTGTTGCGCGCGTTTCGGATCACTGCCAGGCAGTGCATAACCACCGGAACCGCAAGGTCACCGGGTCAGGTTAGGCCGCAGGCAGCAGAACACGACAATCGACACCCATCACTCACGGGGAAACCCGTGTGCGTTCGCGCGGCCATCGCACGAGCACGGGGGTCGGTGGCTCGGGGTCGAGCGTGTCGAGGCCACCGCGGCTGTGTCCAGCAGAGCGCGGGGTGCCTTCGACAGGCTCGATCAACGGCCGTTGACAGCAGAACAGTGGTGCTCCATACAAGCAGTGCTACGCGGCGTCCAATGCCCTCGGAAGGGGTATGACGCCTTGACAGAGAGAGAGTCAGCAATGGCGGGACAGAAGATCCGCATTCGACTGAAGTCGTACGACCACGAGGTCATCGACACCTCGGCGCGCAAGATCGTCGACACGGTGACCCGCGCGGGCGCCACGGTCGTCGGCCCCGTGCCGCTTCCGACGGAGAAGAACGTGGTGTGCGTCATCCGCTCGCCCCACAAGTACAAGGACAGCCGCGAGCACTTCGAGATGCGCACCCACAAGCGTCTCATCGACATCGTGGACCCGACGCCCAAGGCCGTCGACTCGCTCATGCGTCTCGACCTCCCGGCCGACGTCAACATCGAGATCAAGCTCTGAGGTACCTGATGTCCACCGCTACCAAGAACGTGAAGGGTCTGCTCGGCACCAAGCTCGGCATGACCCAGGTGTGGGACGAGAACAACAAGCTCGTTCCCGTCACCGTCATCGAGATCGCCCCCAACGTGGTGACCCAGCTGCGCACCCCCGAGAACGACGGCTACGAGGCCGTGCAGATCGCCGCGGGCGCTATCGACCCCCGCAAGGTCAACCAGCCCGCCGCCGGCCACTTCAAGGCCGCAGGCGTGACCCCTCGCCGCCACCTCGCCGAGGTCCGCACCGCCGACGCCGCGAGCTACGAGCTCGGCCAGGAGCTCACGGTCGACGGCACCTTCGAGGCCGGCCAGCTCGTCGACGTCGTCGGCACGAGCAAGGGCAAGGGCTTCGCCGGTGTCATGAAGCGCCACAACTTCAAGGGCGTCTCCGCTTCGCACGGTGCCCACCGCAACCACCGCAAGCCCGGCTCGATCGGTGCGTCCTCGACGCCCAGCCGTGTCTTCAAGGGCATGCGCATGGCCGGTCGCATGGGTGGCGAGCGCGTCACCGTCCTCAACCTCCGCGTGCACGCCGTCGACGCCGAGAAGGGCCTGCTGCTCGTCAAGGGCGCGGTTCCCGGTGCTCGCGGCCGTCTCGTGTTCGTCCGCAACGCAGTGAAGGGGGCGTAGTCCATGGCTACCGCGACCAACACCATCGACACCCTCGACGTCACCGGCAAGAAGTCCGGCACGGTCGAGCTCCCCGCTGAGCTCTTCGACGTGCAGACCAACGTGCCGCTGATCCACCAGGTCGTCGTCGCCCAGCTCGCCGCGGCGCGCCAGGGCACCCACAAGACCAAGACCCGCGGCGAGGTCTCCGGCGCCGGCCGCAAGCCCTTCAAGCAGAAGGGCACGGGCCGCGCCCGCCAGGGCTCGATCCGCGCGCCGCAGATGACCGGCGGTGGCATCGTGCACGGCCCGCAGCCGCGCGACTACTCGCAGCGCACCCCCAAGAAGATGATCGCCGCCGCCCTGCTCGGCGCCCTCTCCGACCGCGCCCGCGGCGGCCGCGTCCACGCGGTCGAGGGCTTCGTGGCCGGCGACGTGGCGAAGACGCGCGACGCGATCGCGCTCCTCGAGGGCATCGCCCCCGCGAAGCACTACCTGGTCGTGCTCACGCGCGACGAGGAGCTCAGCGAGCGCGCGGTGCGCAACGTCCCGACCGTGCACGTGCTGCCGGTCGACCAGCTCAACGCCTACGACGTGCTCGTCGCCGACGACATCGTCTTCAGCACGGCCGCGCTCGAGGCGTTCATCGCCGCCAAGTCGGCGAAGAAGGAAGAGGTCTCCGCATGAGCGCCGCCCAGAACAAGGACCCGCGCGACATCATCATCGCGCCGGTCGTCTCGGAGAAGAGCTACGGCCTGATCGACGAGGGCAAGTACACGTTCATCGTGGACCCCCGCTCGAACAAGACCGAGATCAAGCTCGCCATCGAGAAGATCTTCAACGTGCAGGTCGCGACGATCAACACCCTGAACCGCCAGGGCAAGACCCGCCGCACCCGGTTCGGCATCGGCAAGCGCAAGGACACCAAGCGCGCGATCGTCACCCTCAAGTCCGGTTCCATCGACATCTTCACGGCTGTCGGCTGAGGAGCATAGAGAAACATGGCTATTCGTAAGTACAAGCCCACGACCCCGGGTCGTCGCGGTTCGTCGGTCGCCGACTTCGCGGAGATCACGCGCTCGACGCCCGAGAAGTCGCTGCTCCGCCCCCTGTCGAAGACCGGTGGCCGCAACAACCAGGGCCGCATCACGACGCGTCACATCGGTGGTGGCCACAAGCGCCAGTACCGCGTGATCGACTTCCGTCGCAACGACAAGGACGGCGTGCCCGCCAAGGTCGCGCACATCGAGTACGACCCGAACCGCACCGCGCGCATCGCGCTGCTGCACTTCGTGGACGGCACCAAGCGCTACATCCTCGCGCCGAACAAGCTGCAGCAGGGCGACCCGATCGAGTCGGGCCCCAACGCCGACATCAAGCCCGGCAACAACCTGCCGCTGCGCAACATCCCGACCGGTACGGTCATCCACGCCATCGAGCTCCGCCCCGGCGGCGGCGCGAAGATGGCGCGCTCGGCGGGCGCCTCGGTGCGCCTCGTCGCGAAGGACGGCCCCTACGCCCAGCTGCGCCTGCCCTCGGGCGAGATCCGCAACGTCGACGCGCGCTGCCGCGCGACCGTCGGCGAGGTCGGCAACGCCGAGCAGTCGAACATCAACTGGGGCAAGGCCGGCCGCAAGCGCTGGAAGGGCGTTCGCCCGACGGTCCGCGGTGTCGCGATGAACCCGATCGACCACCCGCACGGTGGTGGCGAGGGCAAGACGTCCGGTGGTCGCCACCCGGTGAGCCCCTGGGGTCAGCCCGAGGGTCGCACGCGTCGCCCCAACAAGGAGAGCGACAAGCTCATCGTCCGTCGTCGCACCGTCGGCAAGAAGCGCAAGTAGGAGTAAGAGAAGATGCCTCGCAGTCTCAAGAAGGGCCCCTTCGTCGACGAGCACCTGCTTCGCAAGGTCGTCGTCCAGAACGAAGCGGGCAGCAAGAACGTCATCAAGACCTGGTCGCGTCGTTCGATGATCGTGCCGGCCATGCTCGGCCACACGATCGCCGTGCACGACGGCCGCAAGCACATCCCGGTGTTCGTCACCGAGACCATGGTGGGCCACAAGCTCGGCGAGTTCGCGCCCACCCGCACCTTCCGTGGACACGTGAAGGACGACAAGAAGGGCCGCCGCCGCTGACCGCGGTGGTGTGAAGGAGGAAGAAATGGTGGAGTCGATCGCCCGAGTGCGACACATCCGCGTCACCCCCATGAAGGCTCGCCGCGTCGTCGACCTGATCCGCGGCAAGCAGGCACAGGAGGCCCTCGCCATCCTGAAGTTCGCACCCCAGGGTGCGAGCGAGCCCGTGTACAAGCTCGTCGCCTCGGCCATCGCGAACGCTCGCGTCAAGGCCGATGCCACGAACACCTACCTGGACGAGCAGGACCTCTACATCACGCGCGCATTCGTCGACGAGGGCACCACCCTCAAGCGATTCCAGCCGCGTGCGCAGGGTCGTGCCTTCCGCATCAACAAGCGCACGAGCCACATCACCGTCGTGCTCGGCACGCCCGAGGAGGGTACGAAGTAATGGGTCAGAAAGTAAACCCGTACGGCTTCCGTCTCGGCATCACCACCGACCACGTGTCGCGCTGGTTCTCCGACTCGACGAAGCCCGGTCAGCGCTACGCCGACTACCTCGCCGAGGATGTCAAGATCCGTCGCCTGCTCCAGACGTCGCTCGACCGTGCCGGCGTGTCCCGCATCGAGATCGAGCGCACCCGCGACCGCGTCCGCGTGGACATCCACACGGCGCGTCCCGGCATCGTGATCGGCCGCCGCGGCGCCGAGGCCGAGCGCATCCGCGCCGACCTCGAGAAGCTCACCGGCAAGCAGATCCAGCTCAACATCCTCGAGGTGAAGAACCCCGAGGCCGACGCCCAGCTCGTCGCCCAGGGCATCGCCGAGCAGCTCTCCGCTCGTGTGGCCTTCCGCCGCGCGATGCGCAAGGGCCTGCAGGGCGCGCAGCGCGCCGGCGCCAAGGGCGTCCGCATCCAGGTGTCGGGCCGCCTCGGCGGCGCCGAGATGAGCCGCTCGGAGTTCTACCGCGAGGGCCGCGTGCCCCTGCACACGCTCCGCGCGAACATCGACTACGGCTTCTACGAGGCGAAGACCACCTTCGGCCGCATCGGCGTGAAGGTCTGGATCTACAAGGGCGACATCACCAACAAGGAACTCGCGCGCGAGCAGGCGGCCCAGAAGCCGTCCCGCGACCGCAATGACCGTCCTCGCCGCGACCGCGCCCCCAAGGCCGAGCCGGTGACCGCAGGAGTTGAGGCATAACCATGTTGATTCCCCGTCGAGTCAAGTACCGCAAGCAGCACCACCCCGGCCGTTCGGGCCACGCCACCGGCGGCACGAAGGTCACCTTCGGCGAGTTCGGCATCCAGGCCCTGACCCCCGCCTACGTGACCAACCGTCAGATCGAGTCCGCTCGTATCGCGATGACGCGTCACATCAAGCGTGGCGGCAAGGTGTGGATCAACATCTACCCCGACCGTCCGCTCACGAAGAAGCCCGCCGAGACCCGCATGGGTTCCGGTAAGGGTTCGCCCGAGTGGTGGGTCGCCAACGTCAAGCCGGGTCGCGTCCTCTTCGAGGTCTCGGGCGTCTCCGAGGAGCTCGCTCGCGAGGCCCTGACCCGTGCCATCCACAAGCTGCCCCTCAAGGCACGCATCATCAAGCGCGAGGAGGGCGACGCATAATGGCCGTCGGTACCAAGGAGCTCAGCCCCGTTGAGCTCGACACGTTTGAAGACGAGCGACTCGTCGACGAGCTGAAGAAGGCCAAGGAGGAGCTGTTCAACCTGCGCTTCCAGTCGGCCACCGGTCAGCTCGAGAGCCACGGCCGCCTCCGTGCGGTCAAGCGCGACATCGCCCGCATCTACACGGTCATCCGTGAGCGCGAGCTCGGCATCCGTGCCACGCCCGCCCCGGTCGAGGCTCCGGCCAAGGCTGAGAAGAAGACGAAGAAGGCCAAGGCCGAGGCTGACGCCCCGGCCGAGGCCGCAGAGACGAAGGAGGCCTGATCATGGCTGAGACCAAGAAGGCTGATGCAGCCGAGGTCGCCGAGACGGCCTCGCACCGCCCGTACCGCAAGGTGCGTCGCGGCTACGTCGTCAGCGACAAGATGGACAAGACCATCGTCGTCGAGGTCGAGGACCGCGTGAAGCACCCGCTCTACGGCAAGGTCCTGCGCCGTTCCTCGAAGGTCAAGGCGCACGACGAGCAGAACACCGCCGGCATCGGCGACCTCGTCGTGATCAGCGAGACCCGCCCCCTCAGTGCCACCAAGCACTGGCGCCTGGTCGAGATCGTCGAGAAGGCCAAGTAAGCCCCCGGCTTGCTTGAGAGAAGGAATCCAAGATGCTTCAGCAGGAATCGCGCCTGAAGGTCGCCGACAACACCGGCGCCAAGGAGCTGCTCACGATCCGTGTCCTCGGTGGTTCGAAGCGCCGGTACGCCGGCCTCGGCGACGTCATCGTCGCGACCGTCAAGGACGCAATCCCCGGCGGCAACGTCAAGAAGGGCGACGTGGTCAAGGCCGTCGTCGTCCGCACCGTGAAGGAGACCCGTCGTGCCGACGGCTCCTACATCAAGTTCGATGAGAACGCCGCTGTGATCCTCAAGAACGACGGTGACCCCCGTGGCACCCGTATCTTCGGACCGGTCGGTCGCGAGCTCCGCGACCGCAAGTTCATGAAGATCATCTCGCTGGCACCGGAGGTTATCTGAGTCATGGCCAACATCAAGAAGGGTGACCTCGTGCAGGTCATCTCGGGCCGCAGCCAGGCCCGCGGCGGAGACCGCGGCAAGCAGGGCAAGGTCATCGAGGTGCTCGTCGCCGAGAACCGCGTCGTCGTCGAGGGCGTGAACTTCGTCACGAAGCACGTTCGCGTCGGCCAGACGCAGCGCGGCACGAAGACCGGCGGCATCGAGACCCACGAGGCCCCCATCCACGTCTCGAACGTCGCGCTCGTCGACCCCGAGACGAAGAAGCCGACCCGCGTCGGCTTCCGCAACGAGACCGTCACCAAGGACGGCGTCACGAAGACGGTCCGCGTCCGCTACGCGAAGAAGTCAGGTAAGGACCTGTAACGATGACTGACACCGCGACTGCCGCGCCGGCTGGCAAGATCCAGCCGCGCCTCAAGCAGAAGTACAAGACCGAGATCGCGCAGGCGCTCACCGAGGCCAGCGGGTACACCAACCCGCACCAGGTCCCGGGCCTCGTGAAGATCGTCGTGAACATGGGTGTGGGCGAGGCCGCCCGCGATGGCAAGGTCATCGACGGCGCCATCGCCGACCTCACCCGCATCACCGGCCAGAAGCCGCAGGTCACGAAGGCCCGCAAGTCCATCGCGCAGTTCAAGCTGCGCGAGGGTCAGCCGATCGGCGCGCACGTCACGCTGCGCGGCGACCGCATGTGGGAGTTCCTCGACCGCCTGCTCTCGCTGGCGCTGCCCCGCATCCGCGACTTCCGCGGCCTGTCGGACCGCCAGTTCGACGGCACGGGCAACTACACCTTCGGCCTCGTGGAGCAGTCCGTGTTCCACGAGATCGACCAGGACAAGATCGACCGCGTGCGCGGCATGGACATCACCGTGGTGACCACCGCCAAGACCGACGACGAGGGTCGTGCGCTGCTCAAGGCGCTCGGCTTCCCGTTCCGCACCAGCACGCCCGAGAACTGAACATCGGATGCCGCGGGCGATCCCCGAGCTCGTCGAGGGGACTCCCGCGGCATCCACCCGGTGACGGCATCCGCCGTCGCCTCCCACCACAGGTCATCACTCGTGTAACGGGTGCTGAAACCTGGTGAACGTAAGGAAACATCCGTCATGACGATGACCGACCCGGTCGCTGACATGCTGACCCGCCTTCGCAACGCGAACTCGGCGCACCACGACTCCGTGTCGATGCCGAACTCGAAGCTCAAGGCGCACATCGCCGAGATCCTCGCCAACGAGGGCTACATCGCCGGCTTCGAGGTCACCGACGCGCGCGTGGGCAAGACGCTCACGCTGCAGCTGAAGTTCGGCCCGAACCGCGAGCGCTCCATCGCCGGCATCAAGCGGGTCTCGAAGCCCGGCCTCCGCGTGTACGCGAAGTCGACTGAGCTCCCCAAGGTGCTCGGCGGCCTCGGCGTCGCGATCCTGTCCACTTCCAGCGGTCTGCTCACCGACCGCCAGGCCGAGAAGAAGGGCGTGGGTGGGGAAGTCCTCGCCTACGTGTGGTAGTTCCATGTCACGAATCGGACGACTTCCCATCGACATCCCCAGCGGTGTCGACGTCTCGGTCGACGGCAGCGCCGTCACCGTCAAGGGCCCGAAGGGCGAGCTCTCGCTGACCGTCCCCTCGCCGATCGAGGTCAAGATCGAGGACAACCAGGTCCTCGTCACCCGCCCCGACGACGAGCGCGACTCGCGTTCGCGCCACGGCCTCACCCGCACGCTCATCGCCAACGACATCTTCGGGGTGACCCAGGGCTACTCCAAGGGCCTCGAGATCGTCGGCACCGGCTACCGCGTCGCCCAGAAGGGCAGCGCCGTCGAGTTCGCGCTCGGCTTCTCGCACCCGGTGACCGTCGAGCCCCCGGCCGGCATCACGCTGACCGTCGAGGGCAACAACAAGATCACGGTGTCGGGCATCTCGAAGCAGGCCGTCGGTGAGACCGCCGCCAACATCCGCAAGATCAAGAAGCCCGAGCCGTACAAGGGCAAGGGCATCCGCTACGCCGGCGAGGTCGTGCGTCGCAAGGCCGGAAAGTCAGGTAAGTAATCATGGCTGTGAAGAGCAAGACGGCCGCGCGTTCGCGCCGCCACACCCGCCTTCGCAAGAAGATCGTCGGCACGGAGCTGCGTCCGCGCCTCGTCGTCACGCGTTCGGCCCGCCACGTCTTCGTGCAGGTCGTCGACGACAGCAAGGGCCGCACGGTGGCCTCGGCCTCGACCATGGAGGCGGACCTCCGCGCGTTCGAGGGCGACAAGACCGCCAAGGCCAAGAAGGTCGGCGAGCTCGTGGCCGAGCGTGCGAAGCAGGCCGGCATCGACTCGGTCGTCTTCGACCGTGGCGGCAACAAGTACGCCGGTCGCGTCGCCGCCATCGCCGATGGTGCGCGAGAGGCGGGGCTGAGCCTGTGACTGACAACAAGAAGGAGAACGAGGTGGCTGCTGAGGCACCCGTGGAGACCGCCGCTTCGAGCGAGGCTCCCCAGAACGAGCCGCGCGAGGCTCGTCGCGGCAGCCGCGACCGTGGCCAGAGCCGCGATCGCGGTGGCCGTGACGCCGAGAAGAGCCAGTTCCTCGAGCGCGTCGTGACCATCAACCGCGTGTCCAAGGTCGTCAAGGGCGGCCGTCGCTTCAGCTTCACGGCGCTCGTCGTCGTGGGCGACGGCAACGGCCTGGTCGGCGTCGGCTACGGCAAGGCGCGCGAGGTCCCGACCGCGATCTCGAAGGGCGTCGAGGAGGCGAAGAAGAACTTCTTCCGCGTCCCGCGCGTCGGAGCGACCATCCCGCACCCCGTGCAGGGTGAGGCCGCCGCGGGCGTCGTCCTGCTGCGTCCGGCGTCCCCCGGTACCGGCGTCATCGCCGGCGGCCCGGTGCGCGCCGTGCTCGAGTGCGCCGGCATCCACGACGTCCTGAGCAAGTCGCTCGGCTCGTCGAACACCATCAACATCGTGCACGCCACGGTCGAGGCGCTCTCGCAGCTCGAAGAGCCGCGTGCGGTCGCCGCGCGTCGTGGTCTCGACTACGACGAGGTCGCCCCGGCCCGTCTGCTGCGTGCCGAGGCCCAGGCGGCCGAGGCCGCTGCAGCAGCGAAGGCAGGTGCCTGATGGCCAAGCAGCTGAAGGTGACCCAGATCAAGTCCAAGGTGAGCGAGAAGCAGTACCAGCGCGACACGCTGCGCAGCCTCGGGCTCAAGCGCATCGGCGACTCGGTCGTCCGTGACGACACCCCGCAGAACCGCGGGTACGTCAAGACCGTCGCCCACCTCGTGAAGGTTGAGGAGATCGACTAATGGCTGAAGAGAAGAACGAGGCCGTGGCCGAGGAGACCCCGAAGAAGGCTCCGGCCCGCCGGGCCGCCGCGAAGCCGGCCGCCAAGGCCGACGACGCGAAGGCCGAGAAGGCTCCCGCGAAGAAGGCTCCCGCCAAGGCCGCCGCTGCCAAGGCCGACGACGCGAAGGCCGACAAGGCCCCCGCGAAGAAGGCTCCGGCGAAGAAGGCCGAGCAGGATGTCGCGAAGCGCGAGCCCGTGCTGAAGGTGCACCACCTTCGCCCGGCGCCGGGTGCCAAGAAGGACAAGACCCGCGTCGGACGCGGTGAGGGTTCGAAGGGCAAGACCGCCGGTCGCGGCACCAAGGGTTCGAAGGCCCGCAACAACATCCGCCCCGGCTTCGAGGGTGGCCAGCTTCCGTACCACATGCGTGCGCCGAAGCTCCGCGGCTTCAAGAACCCGTTCCGCGTCGAGTACCAGGTGGTCAACCTGGACAAGCTCGCCGAGCTCTACCCGAAGGGCGGCGACGTCACCGTCGCCGACCTCGTCGACAAGGGCGCCGTCCGCAAGAACGAGCGCGTCAAGGTGCTCGGCAACGGCGACATCCAGGTGAAGCTCAACGTCGAGGTCGACAAGGTCTCCGGCTCCGCAGAGCAGAAGATCGTCGCCGCCGGCGGCTCGGTCAAGTAGACCGCGGCATCACCGATTGTTCGAGCCTGTCGGGACCTCGCGTATGATTCACGGGGGTCTCGACAGGCTCGAGCCGCATACGGACTGAGTCCGCAAGCGCAGCAACCCGCTCCACGACGGAGCTACAGGAGGACGAGTGTTCAACGCCATCGGGCGGATCTTCCGCACGCCGGATCTTCGACGCAAGATCGGATTCACGCTGGGCATCGTCGCCCTGTTCCGCCTCGGCTCCTTCATCCCGGCGCCGTTCGTGGACTTCGGCAACGTGCAGGCGTGTCTGGCGGCGAGCCAGGGGGCATCCGGCCTCTACGAGCTGGTGAACCTGTTCTCGGGCGGCGCGCTGCTCCAGCTGTCGATCTTCGCGCTGGGCATCATGCCGTACATCACGGCGTCGATCATCGTGCAGCTGCTGCGCGTGGTGATCCCCCACTTCGAGACCCTCTACAAGGAGGGCCAGGCGGGCCAGGCGCGCCTCACGCAGTACACGCGCTACCTCACCATCGCGCTGGGCGTGCTGCAGTCGACGACGCTCATCACCGTCGCCCGGTCGGGCGCGCTGTTCCCGTCGAGCGCCCCCGAGTGCTCGCAGCTCATCACGAACGACGCCTGGTACGCGATCCTGCTCATGGTCATCACCATGACGGCGGGCACCGGCCTCATCATGTGGATGGGCGAGCTCATCACCGAGCGCGGCATCGGCAACGGCATGTCGCTCCTGATCTTCACCTCGATCGCCGCGACCTTCCCCGGCGCGCTCTGGGCGATCGCCATCTCGCGCGGCTTCGACGTGTTCGCCGTCGTGATCGCGATCGGCCTGCTGGTCGTCGTCGGCGTCGTCTTCGTCGAGCAGTCGCAGCGGCGCATCCCCGTGCAGTACGCGAAGCGCATGGTCGGCCGGCGCACGTACGGCGGCAACAACACGTACATCCCGATCAAGGTCAACATGGCCGGCGTCGTGCCCGTCATCTTCGCCTCGTCGCTGCTGTACCTGCCGGCCCTCATCGCCCAGTTCAACCAGCCCGCGGCGGGCGAGGAGCCGCAGCCGTGGGTCGTGTGGATCACGAACTACCTCACCAAGGGCGACCACCCGCTCTACATGCTCCTGTACTTCCTGCTCATCGTCGGGTTCACGTACTTCTACGTGGCGATCACGTTCAACCCCGACGAGGTCTCGGAGAACATGAAGAAGTACGGCGGCTTCATCCCCGGCATCCGTGCCGGTCGCCCCACGGCCGAGTACCTCGACTACGTGCTCACGCGCATCACGCTGCCGGGCTCGGTCTACCTGGGCCTCATCGCGCTCATCCCGCTCATCGCCTTCTCGCTCGTCGGGGCCAACCAGAACTTCCCGTTCGGCGGCGCCTCGATCCTGATCATCGTGGGCGTCGGCCTCGAGACGGTGAAGCAGATCGACGCACAGCTGCAGCAGCGCCACTACGAAGGGCTCCTCCGATGATGGCTTCCGCGAACAGCTCCGCCCGCTTCCTGATCGTCGGGCCGCAGGGCTCCGGCAAGGGGACGCAGGGCGTGCTCGTCGCGGAGGCCTTCGGGGTCCCGTCCATCTCGACCGGCGACGTGTTCCGCGAGAACATCTCGGGCGGCACGGAGCTCGGCAAGCGGGTGCAGTCGATCGTCGAGGCGGGCGACCTCGTCCCCGACGAGCTCACCTGCGAGCTGGTGCGTGACCGGCTCGCGCAGTCGGATGCCGCGGGCGGCTTCCTGCTCGACGGGTTCCCCCGCAACCGGGGCCAGGTCGACGACCTCGCCGACTTCCTCGCCTCGCGCGGTGAAGCCCTCGACGCGGTCATCGAGCTCAGCGTGCCGCGCGACGAGAGCATCGCGCGCCTGCGCCAGCGCGCCATCGACCAGGGCCGCACCGACGACACCGAAGAGGTCATCGCCAACCGCCTCGCGATCTACGAGCGCGAGACGGCGCCGATCCTCGACGTCTACCGCGGGCAGGGCCTCGTCGTCGACATCGACGGCGTGGGCACCCTCGACGAGGTCACGGCGCGCATCTTCGAGGCGCTCGCCGCCCGCGGGCTCTCGGCGAGCCACGACGGCGGCAACGGCGCAGCGGCCTGACCGTCCGCGTGTTCAAGCGCTCGATCTACAAGTCCCCGGCCGAGCTTCGCTCGATGCTGGCCGCGGGCGCGGCCACCGCGGCGGCGCTCGCGGAGGCGCGGCGCCTCGTCGCACCGGGCGCGACGCCGCTGGAGCTCGACGCGGCGGCCGAACGCGTGATCCGCGGGCTCGGCGGCCGGCCGAACTTCCAGCTCGTGCCGGGCTACCGCCACACGCTCTGCGTGTCCGTGGACGACGACGTCGTGCACGGCATCCCCGGTGAGCGCCCGTTCCGGCCCGGCGACATCGTGTCGGTCGACGGCGGTGCCGAGCTCGACGGCTGGAACGGCGACGCGGCCTTCACGGTCGTGCTGCCCGATCCCGAGCGCCCCGACGTCGTGCTGGCGCGCCAGGCGTTGTCCGACGTCACGGAGTCCGCGCTCTGGCGCGGCATCGCCGAGCTCGCGACCGCGCGCCACCTCAACGAGGTCGGCGCCGCGATCGAGGAGCACGTCGAGGCGGCGGGCTCGTACGGCATCCTCACCGATTACGTCGGCCACGGCATCGGGCGCACCATGCACGAGGAGCCGCCCGTGTTCAACTACCGGGTCCGGCAGAAGGGCCCCGCGATCCGGCCCGGCCTCGTGGTCGCGATCGAGCCGATGATCGTCGCCGGGTCGATCGACACCTTCGTGCGCGACGACGAGTGGACGGTCACGACCTCCGACGGCGCGGACGCCGCGCACTGGGAGCACTCCGTGGCCGTGCACGAGGACGGCATCTGGGTGCTCACTGCGGAGGACGGCGGCGCGGCCGGCCTCGCGCCGTTCGGCGTCGTGCCCGTGCCGATCGCCGCGCGCTGACGGCGCCCGTCACGCCGCGTGCGGCTCCATGAGCCGTGAGAGCTCCGCGAGCAGTCCGGGATAGTCCGTCGCCCCGACCACGAGGCGCTGCACGTTCTCGCGCTCCGAGAACGCCTCGACGAACTGGTCGAACACCTCCTGGAACTCGGCCCGGCCGCTCTCGGCGAACGCGATGAGCGCGACGACGTTCACGCTCGCGCCGCCCCAGTCGATCGGCACGTCGTCGATCGCGATCGCGATCGCGGTGCGTCGCGCGGTCATGGTCATCGCGTGCGGCACGGCGAGGTGCTCGGTGAACGCCGTCGACGACAGGCGCTCGCGTTCGAGCGCGCCCTCCACGTAGGCGCGGTCGATCACCCCCGCCGAGATCATGCGGTCGCCGAGCATCCGGATGGCGCCGTCGCGATCGAAGCCCCGCAGCCCGCGCACGAACAGCTCGGGGGCGATGTAGCGCGACAGCGACGCCGCGAGCCGGGCACGTCGGCGCGCCCGGCGCACGCGGGCGATCTCGGCGCGCACGCGCTCGAGGTCGACCTCCGTGGGGAACGGCGCCACGAGCACGAGCCGTTCGACGGGCGACGACGGCTCGATGACCGCGACGAGCACGTCAGCGCGCTCGGCCTCCTCACCCGGCGCGACGAGCTCGACCTCGTCGTCGACCGCCGAGCGGATGCGCGCCGCGAGCGCCGTGTGCACGTCGTGGTACGCCGGAGCGGAGACGGCGACGCGCACGATCTCGCCGCGCGAGCGGCGCTGGTCGAGGTAGGCGCCCACGTGCATCGCGATGTACGCGATCTCGTCGTCGTCGACCGCGATGCCCTCGGTGCGGGCAAGCTCGCTCGCGATGTAGACGGCGAGCTCGTAGATGAGCGGGTACGCGGCCTTGATCGAGGCCGTGAGGGGATTGCGCGAGAGGTTCGACGTGCTCGCCCGCGCGACGAGGTTGTCGACGTGCAGCGCGAGGCGGTCGATGAAGTCCTCGTCGTCGAGGTCGACGAGGTACACGGCCGACGCGCCGGCGACGATGCGCCGCACGAGCGGCACCCGCGGCGAGATCGGGCGGCCCGCGGCATCCGCCTGCGCCGCCGCCGTGGTGCGGGTGGCGGCACGCGTCTCGAGGAGCCGGGTCAGGTGCGCGAGGTCGGCCGGGCCGACCGAGGTGCCGAAGTGCTCGTCGACGAGCCGGGCGAGGAGCTCCGCAAGCGGGCCGTCGGCGGCGGTCGACGCGGATGCCGCGACCGGGGACGTCGAGCCATCCGTCGACGCCGGGGGAGCCGCCGCGTCGGACTCGTCGAGCGGGTGATTCGTGGCGACGCGGTCGAGCGCGATCGCGGTGTGCAGCAGCACGTCGTTGAGCCCGTACTCGTTGGGCGCGTAGCCGGCGTCGGCGAGGCCCGCGACGAGCGCCGTGCGGAACTCGGACACCTCGGGGAACGCGGCCCGCAGCGCGTCGAGCTCGAGCATGCCGCGCGCCGACTCGTCGCGGAACAGCGCGCCGAGCAGGCGCCGCCGGGCGGTCTCGGGCCCCTCGAGCGTGATGCGCGGGCCCTGCCGCACGAGCGTGAGCCCGGTGCCGTCGAGGCGCGCCCGCACGCGCGTGAGGTCGGCCTCGAACGTGGAGTCGCTGACGTGGTTCGCGTCCGCCGTCTCGTGCACGTCGAGCCCGTCGGTGGCGTCGATGAGCGAGCGGATGACTCGCACGGCCCGCACCTGCGGCGAGGAGTCGCGCCGGGCGGGGGCGCCCCGGTTCGCCCAGGCCGCGCGGTCGAGGCGGTACCCCGCCGGGCCGGACTCGACGATGACGCCGCCCGAGTTCGCCTGCGCCGCGTAGTTGCGGATCGTGCGCGTCGTCACGCCGAGGCGCTCGGCGAGCTCCGACGCGGTCGTCCAGCCGTCGGCATGGCCGAGCGCGTCGACGAGGCGCTCCCATTTCTCGGCCACTGCAGCTCCGGTTCCTCGGCGCCACGCGACGCCGTGCGGTGCAGACAGTCAACCATCGACGCCGCGGGAGGTGGGCGGATCCGTCGCGGATTTTCCGGGGGTGCGGAAGAAGATCGGGTGGCTGCCTCCTGAGCGACGCGGGCAGAATCGACTCGATCGCGGCAGTCGCCGCGGCCGAACGATCGACGAGGACCGGGCGATGGCCGGGCGAGGAGGCTCAGCGATGCGCATCATCGTGGTCTGCGGGGCCGGCGCCTCGAGCACCTTCGTCGCCCACCGGATCCGCAGGGCCGCCACGGCCAGGGGGCTCGAGGTGCGCGCGACGGCGACGAGCGAGTCCCAGCTCGACGTGGCGCTCGCCGACGCGGACGTGCTCCTCGTGGGCGCCCACCTCGCCGATCGCGTCGACCGCCTGCGCGAGCGCGCCGCAGCGGCATCCGTGCCGATCGCGATCCTCTCCGACGTCGTGGCGACCTCGCCCGACGGCGGCGGGGCCCTCGACGTCGCCCTCGAGATCGCTGGGGCGCCGTCATGAGCCCGCGCGCCCCGCGCGCCGTGGTTCCCACCGCGGAGCCTGCGGGCTATGGTGAACGAGGGAACGGAAGCCAGCGACGGGAACCGGAATCATGGTGGAACGCACTGTTCGAATCGGATCGACCCACGGCCTTCACGCACGGCCGGCCAAGCTCTTCACCCAGGCTGCAGCCGCATCGGGGTCGTCCGTCACGATCCAGAAATCCGGTGGCTCACCCGTCAACGCGGCGAGCATCCTCGCGGTCATCGCGCAGGGGATCGACCACGGCGACGAGGTCACGATCGTCGTCGACGGCGGCGACGAGCAGGCGGTCCTCGACCAGCTCGTGGAGTTGCTCAGCACCGACCACGACGAGTAGCGCGAGGCATCCGTCGCCCATTCAACCGAACTGGAGGGGCGAGTGATGGAGATCAACGGCACGGGCATCGGACTGGGTGTCGCCGTCGGACCGGTCGTGCGGATGGCCGAGCAGCTGCCGCCGCCGGTCGACCGGCCGAGTCACCTCGACCCCGGGCTCGAGGGCGAGCGCGCCCGCGCCTCGCTGTCGGTCGTGGCGGCCGAGCTCGCGAACCGCGGGGCGAAGGCCGGCGGCGCCGCGAAGGACGTGCTCGAGGCGCAGGCCATGATGGCCGAGGACCCGAGCCTCGTCGACGAGGTGACGAAGCTCCTCGCCACGGGCAAGACGGCCGAGCGGGCCGTGTACGAGTCGTTCGCCGCCTACCGCGACCTGCTCCTCGGCATGGGCGGGTACATGGCCGAGCGCGCCACCGACCTCGACGACATCTCCCAGCGCGTCATCGCGAACCTGCTGAAGCTGCCCGCGCCGGGCGTGCCGAATCCGGGGCATCCGTTCGTGCTCGTCGCCCGCGACCTCGCGCCGGCCGACACCGCGACGCTCGACCTCGACCAGGTGCTCGGGCTCGTCACGATCGACGGCGGCCCCACCTCGCACACCGCGATCCTCGCCCGCGAGAAGTCGATCGTCGCGATCGTCGGGGCGACGGATGCCGCGACCCTCGCCGACGGCGACACGGTCGTCGTGGACGCGGCGAACGACAAGGTCGTCTCCGACCCCACGCCCGAGCAGGTGGCCGACGCCGAGGCCCGGATCGCCGAGCGCGCCGCCCTCGAGGCCGCGCCGGTCACGCCTGGTGCCCTCGCCGATGGCACGCCCGTTCCGCTCCTCGCCAACCTCGGCTCGGCCGACGGCGCCGCCGAGGCTGTGAAGCTCGGCGCGGAGGGCGTCGGCCTGTTCCGCACCGAGTTCCTCTTCCTCGACGCCGACACGGCGCCGAGCGTGCGCGAGCAGGAGGAGCACTACAGACGGCTCCTCTCCGCCTTCCCGGGGCGCAAGGTCGTCGTGCGCGTGCTCGACGCCGGCGCCGACAAGCCGCTCTCGTTCCTCAACGACGCGCACGAGGAGAACCCGGCGCTCGGGCTCCGCGGCATCCGCGCGCTCCGCCACTCCGAGATCATCCTGCGCGAGCAGCTCACGGCCCTCGCGATGGCGGATGCCACGACCGACGCCGACCTCTGGGTGATGGCGCCCATGATCGCCACCGTCGAGGAGACGGAGTACTTCACGAAGCTCGCCGACGAGCTCGGCATCAAGGTGGCCGGGGTGATGGTCGAGACCCCGTCGGCGGCGCTCATCGCGGACCGGGTCCTGCGGGTCGCCGCCTTCGCGTCGATCGGCACGAACGACCTCACGCAGTACACGATGGCGGCCGACCGGCTCCTCGGCACCGTGGCGAACCTGCAGAGCCCGTGGCACCCCGCGGTGCTGAAGCTCGTCGCCGACGTCGGCGCTGCCGGCGCCGAGCTCGGCAAGCCCGTCGGCATCTGCGGCGAGGCCGCAGCCGATCCGCTGCTCGCCGTGGTCCTCGTCGGACTCGGCGCCACCAGCCTGTCGATGTCCCCATCGGCACTCGCAGATGTCCGCGCCTCCCTCGCGCGGTACACGCCCGACGACGCGAAGGCGCTCGCCCGGGCAGCCCTGGCCGCTGAGGGAGCGGCCGACGCCAAGCAGGCGGCCCAGGCCGTCGCGACCGAGATCACCACGGCGCGGGCATCCGCGACGTGACCACGAGAGAGGCATTCGCATGACAACGACGTCACCCGAGACGAAGCGGCCAGGGGGAGCACGCGTCGCGGTACAGAAGTTCGGTTCGTTCCTGTCCAGCATGATCCTGCCGAACATCGCGGCATTCATCGCCTGGGGCATCGTGACGATGTTCTTCATCCCGGCTGGATTCACCCCGAACGAGTCGCTCGCGGCGCTCGTCGGGCCGATGATCATCTACCTGCTCCCGCTCCTGATCGCGAACCAGGGCGGGCGGCTCGTGTACGACACCCGCGGCGGCGTCGTGGCGTCCATCGCCACCGTCGGCGTGATCGTCGGCACGGACATCCCGATGTTCCTCGGCGCGATGATCATGGGCCCGCTCGCGGCGTGGCTCATGAAGCAGGTCGACCGGATCTGGGAGGGGAAGATCAAGGCCGGCTTCGAGATGCTGGTCAACAATTTCTCCGCCGGCATCCTGGGCTTCATCCTGGCCATCGTGGGCTTCTTCGCCTTCGGTCCCGTGGTGCAGGCCCTGAGCAACGGGCTCGAGGCCGCGGTGGACTGGCTCGTGAAGCTGTCGCTGCTCCCGTTGCTGTCGATCCTCGTCGAACCGGGCAAGATCCTGTTCCTGAACAACGCCATCAACCACGGCGTGTTCACCCCGATCGGGACTCAGCAGGCGAGCGAGACCGGCAAGTCGATCCTGTTCCTCGTGGAGGCGAACCCCGGCCCCGGCCTGGGCATCCTGCTCGCGTTCACGTTCTTCGGCATCGGACTGGCACGGGCCAGCGCTCCCGGCGCGATCATCATCCAGTTCTTCGGCGGCATCCACGAGATCTACTTCCCGTACGTGCTCATGAAGCCGATCCTGATCCTCGCCGCGATCGCGGGAGGCATGACCGGTGTGGCGACGAACGTGCTCTTCAACAGCGGCCTCCGGGCTCCAGCGGCGCCGGGCAGCATCATCGCGGTCCTGGCGCAGACCGCCTCCGACAGTTACGTCGGGGTGATCCTCTCGGTGATCCTGTCGGCCGCGGTGTCGTTCATCATCGCCGCGGTGATCCTCAGGGCGAGTCGCAAGCGCGACCTCGAGAAGGCGAACGCCGGCGACCTCGCGGCCGCGATCGCGCAGACCGAGGCCAACAAGGGCAAGGAGTCGGGCGTCCTGCAGAACCTGCAGGCGGGCATCGACGAGAACGGTGCCGAGCTGCTCTCCGAGGGCGAGGAGGCCGCGTTCGAGCGCAAGCCGATCCACAACATCATCTTCGCGTGCGACGCGGGGATGGGCTCCAGCGCGATGGGCGCCACCGTGCTCCGCAACAAGATCAAGAAGGCCGGCATCGACAGCGTCACGGTGACGAACAAGTCGATCGCCAACCTGACCGACGACGTCGACCTCGTGATCACGCACCAGGACCTCACCGATCGCGCCAAGCTGCAGTCGCCGAGCGCGCTGCACGTGTCGGTGGAGAACTTCATGAACTCGCCGAAGTACGACGAGATCGTGAACCTCCTCCAATCGGAGGGCGTGCGCTGATCGTCGCCACGACGACGATGCACGAACGGCGACAGCCCGGAGCCGCGGTCGGCCTCACACCACGTGAGGCCGCCCGCGGCTCCGCGGCGTCGCCACGACGGGACCGCTGAACCACGAGACGCACGACGAGACGCACGAACGACGAGACCAACGAGAGAAGGAGCATCCCATGACCGATGAGATCCTGCCCGCCGACAACATCCGGCTGGCCGCCCGTGCTGCGAGCCGGGAGGACGCGATCCGCGAGGCGGGCGCGATCCTCGTGGAGGCCGGCGCCGTCGACCCCGGGTACGTCGACTCGATGCTCGAGCGGGAGGGCTCGGTCTCGACCTACATGGGCAACTTCCTCGCCATCCCGCACGGAACGAACGAGGCGAAGTACCAGATCCGCCGGTCGGCTCTCTCGGTCGTGCGCTACGACGAGCCCGTCGACTGGGGCGGCGAGGAGGCCCGCTTCGTCGTCGGCATCGCCGGCATCGAGAACGAGCACCTCGACATCCTGTCGAAGATCGCGATCATCTTCTCCGACGACGACGCCGTGCAGGCGCTCACCGCGGCGCCCACCGCGGCCGAGCTGCATGCCCTGCTCTCCGAGGTCAACGACTCGTGAAGGCCGTCCACTTCGGCGCCGGCAACATCGGACGCGGGTTCGTCGGCCTCCTCCTGCACGAGGCCGGGTACGAGGTGGTCTTCGCCGACGTGAACGCCGAGCTCATCGACGCGCTCGCGGCATCCGACCGCTACACCGTGCACGAGGTGGGCGTCGGCGCGCGCGACCGGGTCGTCACCGGCTACCGGGCGATCAACAGCCAGGCGGATGCCGCGGTGCTCCTCGACGAGCTCCGGACCGCCGACGTGGCGACCACGGCGGTCGGCCCGACCATCCTGCGCTTCATCGCGCCGCACCTCGTCATGGCGCTGCGCGAGCGGCCGGCGGATGCCCCGCCGCTCGTGATCATGGCGTGCGAGAACGCCATCAACGCCACGAACCTCCTGCGCGACGAGATCATCGCGCTGTCGAGCCCCGAGGAGTGGCCCGAGCTCGAGGCGCGGGCGGTGTTCGCGAACACGGCCGTCGACCGGATCGTGCCCGGGCAGGCCGCCGACGCGGGCCTCGACGTGACGGTCGAGACGTTCTTCGAGTGGGCGATCGAGCGCCCGCCGTTCGGCGACGAGGCCCCCGACATCCCCGGGGCGCACTTCGTCGACGACCTCGCACCGTACATCGAGCGCAAGCTCTTCACGGTGAACACCGGCCACGCCGCAACGGCCTACTTCGGCGCGGCTGCCGGGCACAGCCGGATCAGCGACGCGCTCGCCGACCCGGCCGTCGCCGAGGCCGTCGAGCGCGCCCTGGAGGAGACGTCGGCGCTGATCGTCGCCAAGCACGACTTCACCGCCGAGGAGCAGGGCGCCTATCGGGCCACCATCCTGGAGCGGTTCCGCAACCCCGAGCTGCCCGACACGGTCGAGCGAGTCGGCCGACAGCCGCTGCGCAAGCTCGGCCGGCACGAGCGGTTCATCGGCCCTGCCGCCGAGCTCGCCGAGCTCGGACGCCCGGTGCGCGGCCTCCTGGCGGCCGTCGGCGCGGCGCTCCGCTTCGACGTGGCCGCCGATCCTGAGAGCGTCGAGCTGCATGCGCTGCTCGCGAGCCGGGAACCCGAGGTGTTCGTGCACGACGTCACGGGCATCGAGCCGGGGCATCCGCTCGAACCCGGCCTCGTCGAGGTCGTCGAGGCGGCGCAGCGCGGGGCCTGAGCGGGGCGGTCGCGGGGCCGGTCGGGACGCGGCATCCGTCGCGCGGCATGGTCTGCGCGGCATCCGCCGGCCCGACTGGCGAAGATGCCCGGAATCGCCTATAGTTGACCCTTGGTGTTCTGGCACGCCCGCTTCGGCGTGCCCGACGAGCGATCGTCGATGAGCACATCGCACGACCAGCATCCCAAACTCCAAGCGATAGTGAGGCTATGGCCAAGAAAGACGGCGTCATCGAGATCGAAGGCTCGGTCATCGAGGCACTCCCGAACGCGATGTTCCGGGTGGAGCTCACGAACGGGCACAAGGTCCTCGCGCACATCTCAGGGAAGATGCGCCAGCACTACATCCGGATCCTCCCCGAGGACCGCGTGATCGTCGAGCTGAGCCCGTACGACCTGACGCGCGGCCGCATCGTCTACCGCTACAAGTAAGGGCTGCCGGAAAGTAACGGCCCGCGGCACCCCGCGGGCACGAGGACAGCGAACCCAAGGAAACAACTGTGAAGGTCAATCCCTCCGTCAAGCGCATCTGCGACAAGTGCAAGGTCATCCGCCGCCACGGCCGCGTCATGGTGATCTGCGAGAACCCGCGCCACAAGCAGCGCCAGGGCTAGTCGCACGACTCGCGGGCCGTTCGACGGCCCGCACCCACAACTGAACACCGAATCGGCAACGCCAGAACCCACCGGCGATCTCGATACGCGACTTCGTCGCTACTCGATCAGCGGGATGGGGGACACCTCGGGTCGGAGGCCCGGGCACCGGCGCTGCTCCACACCTCCACTTCGAAACAGGAGATAGCCAACATGGCACGTCTGGCAGGAGTCGACATCCCGCGCGAGAAGCGCGTGGAGATCGCACTGACCTACATCTACGGCGTCGGCCGCACGCGAGCGCTCACCACGCTCGCCGAGACCGGCATCGACGGGAACATCCGCGTGAAGGACCTCAGCGACGAGCAGCTCGTCGCCCTCCGCGACTACATCGAAGGCAACTTCAAGGTCGAGGGTGACCTCCGCCGCGAGGTCGCCGCCGACATCCGCCGCAAGGTCGAGATCGGATCCTACGAGGGCCTGCGCCACCGTCGCGGCCTCCCGGTCCGCGGCCAGCGCACCAAGACCAACGCTCGTACCCGCAAGGGCCCGAAGCGCACCGTCGCCGGCAAGAAGAAGCCCGGCCGCAAGTAACCGCTCGCGCCAAGATCTAGGAGATTTCGAACATGGCAGCACCCAAGGCGGCTACTCGCAAGCCGCGCAAGAAGGAAAAGAAGAACATCGCCGTGGGCCAGGCCCACATCAAGTCGACGTTCAACAACACGATCGTCTCGATCACCGACACCACCGGTGCCGTGATCAGCTGGGCCTCCTCCGGTGGCGTCGGCTTCAAGGGCTCGCGCAAGTCGACGCCGTTCGCCGCGCAGCTGGCCGCCGAGTCGGCCGCCCGCCAGGCGCAGGAGCACGGCATGAAGAAGGTCGACGTCTTCGTGAAGGGCCCGGGTTCGGGTCGCGAGACGGCGATCCGCTCCCTCCAGGCCGCGGGCCTCGAGGTCGGCAGCATCAACGACGTGACGCCGCAGGCGCACAACGGATGCCGCCCGCCCAAGCGTCGCCGCGTCTAGTTCTCCGTCCTGCGGACCGGGGGGCCGCAGGCCGCGCCGAGATCCCCGAGGGATCATCGCGCCGTGCCCGCATCCGGGCCCCCCGGACCCCGCAGCATCCGTTCTCTCAACAACTCAAGATCCTCGACCTCGCAGGTGTCATATAGCGGACACCCTGCCGAAAGGAATCACACCGTGCTGATCGCACAGCGCCCGACGCTCACCGAAGAGAACATCTCGGAGTTCCGTTCGCGTTTCGTGATCGAGCCCCTCGAGCCGGGCTTCGGTTACACCCTGGGCAACTCCCTCCGTCGCACCCTCCTCTCGTCGATCCCCGGCGCGGCCGTGACCAGCATCCGCATCGACGGCGTGCTCCACGAGTTCTCGACCGTCCCCGGCGTGAAGGAGGACGTGACCGAGATCATCCTCAACATCAAGAACCTCGTCGTCTCGAGCGAGCACGACGAGCCCATCACCGCGTACCTCCGCAAGCAGGGCGCCGGTGAGGTCACCGCTGCCGACATCTCCGCTCCGGCCGGTGTCGAGGTGCACAACCCCGAGCTCGTCATCGCGACGCTCAACGACTCGGCCAAGTTCGAGCTCGAGCTCACGATCGAGCGCGGCCGCGGCTACGTCTCGGCCAGCCAGAACCGCAACGAGTACTCCGAGGCCGGCCAGATCCCGGTCGACTCGATCTACTCGCCGGTGCTGAAGGTCACCTACCGCGTCGAGGCCACCCGTGCCGGCGAGCGCACCGACTTCGACCGCCTCGTGGTCGACGTCGAGACCAAGCCCGCGATCTCGCCGCGCGACGCCATCGCCTCGGCCGGCCGCACGCTCACCGAGCTGTTCGGCCTCGCCCGCGAGCTCAACGTCGCCGCCGAGGGCATCGAGATCGGCCCCGCGCCGGTCGACGCCGTGCTCTCGAGCGAGCTCTCGATCCCGATCGAGGACCTCGACCTGTCCGTCCGCAGCTACAACTGCCTCAAGCGCGAGGGCATCAACACGGTCTCCGAGCTCGTCGCCCTGTCGGAGTCGCAGCTCATGAACATCCGCAACTTCGGCCAGAAGTCGGTGGATGAGGTCAAGGACAAGCTCACCGAGATGGGTCTTTCGCTGAAGGACTCCGTCCCCGGATTCGACGGCGCCCACTTCTACACGGGCTTCGACGACGAGAACTGAGTCGTTCCCCGACGTACCGACCCCCCACCACTGGAGATAACGAACCATGCCGAAGCCCACCAAGGGCCCCCGCCTCGGAGGCGGACCCGCGCACGAGCGGCTCCTGCTCGCGAACCTCGCCGCCGCGCTCTACACGCACGAGCGGATCACCACGACCGAGACGAAGGCCAAGCGCCTCCGTCCGCTGGCCGAACGCCTCATCACGTTCGCGAAGCGCGGCGACCTGCACGCCCGTCGCCGCGTCCTCGCCGTGATCGGCGACAAGGCCGTGGTGCACAAGCTCTTCACCGAGATCGCGCCGCAGGTGGCCGACCGTGAGGGCGGCTACACCCGCATCACCAAGATCGGCAACCGCAAGGGCGACAACGCGCCCATGGCGGTCATCGAGCTGGTGCTCGAGCCCGTGACCCCGAAGAAGCGCGCCGCCAAGCCGGCCGCCGCCCCCGTCGCCGACGAGGCCCCCGCCGAGGAGCCCGTGGTCGAGGAGACGCCCGAGGAGGTCGTGACCGAGGCCGAGGCCGCGGTCGACGAGGCCGCCGGCGCCGAGGCGTCGGAGGAGTCCGCCGAGGAGCCCGCCGAGGTCAAGTAGCCTCGCAACACCCGCGAAGGGCCGTGCTGCAGCAGCAGCGCGGCCCTTCGCCGTCCCGGGCCGGCGAGCGCGTCGCCGTAGGCTGGACGCATGTCCGAGACCGAGCCCATCGCCGAGACGGATGCCGCGGCATCCGTCGTGCGCGTGCGGCTCGGCATCGCCTACGACGGCACCGACTTCAACGGCTGGAGTCGCCAGCCCGGGCTCCGCACCGTGCAGGGCGTGCTCGAGGACGCCCTCGCCACGCTCTTCCGCCGCACGGGCACCGCGCCGCGCCTCACGGTCGCGGGCCGCACCGACGCGGGCGTGCACGCGCTCGGCCAGGTCGCGCACCTCGACGTGAGCGAGGACGCCCTCGCCGTCGTCGCACGGCCGCGCCGCGGGCAGGACCCCGACGCCTCGCCCGAGGCGGCGCTGGCGCGGCGCCTCACCGGCATCATCGGCGCCGACGCCGACGTGGTGATCACGCACGCCGAGCGGGCGCCCGAGGGCTTCGACGCCCGCTTCTCCGCGATCTGGCGACGGTACGAGTACCGGGTCGCCGACGCATCCGCGGTGCGCGACCCGCTCGAGCGTCGCCGCACGCTCGCCCTGCCCCGGCACCTCGACGAACGCGCGATGGATGCCGCGGCGGAATCCCTCGTCGGCCTCCACGACTTCGCCGCGTACTGCCGGCCGCGCGAGGGCGCGACCACGATCCGCACGCTGCAGTCCTACCGCTGGGCGCGCGCCGAGGACGGCGTGCTCGTCGCGTCGCTCCAGGCGGACGCGTTCTGCCACTCGATGGTGCGCGCCCTCGTCGGGGCGTGCGTCGCGGTGGGGGAGCGGCGACTCGAGGCATCCGACCCCGAGGGGCTGCTGCGGGCGGGCGAGCGGACCAGCGCATTCAAGGTGATGCCCGCGAAGGGGCTGGTGCTCACCGAGGTCGGCTACCCCGACGACCACGAGCTCGAGGCCCGCGCCGCCCAGACGCGCGCACGTCGCGAATTGCACGTGGAAGGCATCGTCGGCTAAGCTACCTCTTTGGTGCCGCCATCGCTGCTCCCTGAGCCCGTCGACGGGCGGCATCCGAAGTTGAGCCCTCCACCAGGGCGTTCGTCCGCATCGCGGTCGAACACCCATCGGAGTGGGATTCACGAACCCCTCACTCGATCAGAAAGCAGCACTTCCGTGACGCGCACCTACACCCCGAAGGCGAACGAGATCCAGCGCGACTGGGTCGTCATCGACGCCACCGACATCGTCCTCGGCCGCCTGGCCAGTCACTCCGCAGCCCTGCTGCGCGGCAAGCACAAGCCGATCTTCGCGAACCACGTCGACACCGGCGACTTCGTGATCATCGTCAACGCCGACAAGGTGGCCCTCACCGGCCAGAAGCTCGAGCAGAAGAAGGCGTACCGCCACTCCGGCTACCCGGGCGGCCTCAAGGCCGTCGGCTACGCCGAGCTCCTCGAGAAGAACCCCGTCCGCGCCGTCGAGAAGGCGATCCGCGGAATGCTCCCCAAGAACTCGCTCGGTCGCCAGCAGCTCAAGAAGCTGAAGGTGTACGCCGGCCCGGAGCACCCGCACGCGGCTCAGCAGCCCAAGCCGTACACCCTCACCCAGGTCGCCCAGTAAGCCCGGCGAACTCGACCTTCTCGAACTAAGGATTCACAACCACCATGGCGAAGATCGCAGACCAGATCGACCAGGCTCCCGAGAGCTACACGACCGAGAGCACGCCCGCCGCGGCTCCGGCCACGCCCCGCCCCGTCCTCAACGTCTCGGGTGCGGCCGTCGGCCGCCGCAAGCAGGCCATCGCCCGCGTGCGCGTCGTCCCCGGCGCCGGCACCATCACGGTCAACGGCCGTGAGTTCGCGGACTACTTCCCGAACAAGCTGCACCAGCAGCTCATCACCGACCCCTTCACCGTCCTCGAGCTCAGCGGCTCGTACGACGTGATCGCCCGCATCACCGGCGGCGGCCCCTCTGGCCAGGCCGGCGCGCTGCGCCTCGCGATCGCGCGTGCACTCAACGAGATCGACCGCGAGAACAACCGCCCGACCCTCAAGAAGTCCGGCTTCCTCACGCGTGACGCCCGCGTCATCGAGCGCAAGAAGGCCGGTCTCAAGAAGGCCCGCAAGGCGCCTCAGTTCTCGAAGCGCTGATCCGGGTTCCCGGTTCTCCGTATGCCCCGGCTCTTCGGAACCGACGGGGTCCGGGGCCTGGCCAACCGTGAACTCACGGCTGATCTGGCCCTGGGCCTCGCCCAGGCGGCTGCGGCCGTCCTCACGCAGGGACGCCACGCCGACGAACTCCGCGCGGCCGGTCGCCGGCCGACCGCGGTCGTCGCGCGTGACCCCCGGGTCTCGGGCGAGTTCCTGACCTCGGCGGTCGCCGCCGGCCTCGCGAGCTCCGGTGTCGACGTGCTCGACGCCGGCGTCATCCCGACGCCCGCGACCGCGTTCCTCATCGACTCCATCCACGCCGACTTCGGCGTGATGATCTCGGCGTCGCACAACCCCGCGCCCGACAACGGCATCAAGTTCTTCTCGTTCGGCGGCACGAAGCTGCCCGACGAGGTCGAGGACCGCATCGAGTCATACCTCGGCAAGCAGAAGCTCGCCCCCATCGGCGGGGGCGTCGGCCGCATCCGCCGCTTCTCCGACGCCGAGGACCGCTACGTCGTGCACCTGCTCGGCACGCTGCCGAACCGCCTCGACGGCCTCCACGTCGTGCTCGACTGCGCCCACGGCGCGGCCGCCGGCGTCTCGCCCGAGACGTTCCGCGACGCCGGGGCGAAGGTCACCGTCATCGGGGCCGACCCCGACGGCATGAACATCAACGACGGCGTCGGGTCCACCCACCTCGACAAGCTGCAGGCCGCGGTCCTCGAGCACGGGGCCGACGTCGGCATCGCGCACGACGGCGACGCCGACCGCTGCCTCGCCGTCGACGCCGAGGGCAACATCATCGACGGCGACCGCATCATGGCGATCCTCGCCGTGTCGATGCACGAGCGCGGCGTCCTCACGGACGACACGCTCGTCGTGACCGTGATGTCGAACCTCGGACTGCGCCGGGCGATGGCCGAGCGCGGCATCCGCGTGATCGAGACCAAGGTCGGCGACCGCTACGTGCTCGAGGCGCTCTCGGCCGAGGGACTCGCCCTGGGCGGCGAGCAGTCGGGCCACGTGATCATGACCGAGTTCGCCACGACGGGCGACGGTGTCCTCACCGGCCTGCACCTCGTCGCCGAGATGGCGCGCACGGGCAAGTCGCTCGCCGAGCTCGCGTCGGTCATGACCGTGTACCCGCAGGTGCTCGTCAACGTGCGCGGGGTCGACCACCACGCGCTGTCCGACGACGACGTCATCGCCGCCGCGGTCGCCGCAGCGGAGGCCGAGCTGGGCGACACCGGACGGGTGCTGCTGCGCCCGTCGGGCACCGAGCCCATGGTGCGCGTCATGGTCGAGGCCTCCGAGCAGGAGACCGCCGAGCGGCACTCCGCCTCGCTGGCCGAGGTCGTGCGCGAGCGCCTGGCCCTGCCCGCCTAGAGCCTCCGCTGCCCGCCTAGAGCTTCCGCAGCAGCACGCTCGACACGGTGTGGTCGGCGCTCTTGCGCAGCACGAGCGACGCCCGCGACCGGGTCGGGCGGATGTTCTGCAGCAGGTTGGGCTCGTTGATCGAGCGCCAGATCTCGCGTGCGCGCTGGCGCGCCTCGGTCTCGGTGAGGCTCGCGTAGCGGTGGAAGTACGAGCGCGGGTTCGAGAACGCGCCGCGCTGCAGCTTCAGGAACCGCTCCTCGTACCACCGCGCGATGTCGCTCGTGCGGGCGTCGACGTAGATCGAGAAGTCGAACAGGTCGCTGACGGCGAGGCGGTGGCCGGGACCGGGCGGCTGGAGCACGTTGAGGCCCTCGAGGATGAGCACGTCGGGTCGGCGCACCGTGACCTGCGCGTCGGGCACGATGTCGTACGCGAGGTGCGAGTAGAACGGCGCGCGCACCTCGGGGGCGCCGGCCTTCACCTCGCTCACGAAGCGGAGCAGCGCACGGCGGTCGTACGACTCGGGGAATCCCTTGCGCGTCATCAGGCCGCGTCGCTCGAGCTCGGCGTTCGGGAAGAGGAACCCGTCGGTCGTGACGAGCTCGACACGGGGCGTGTGCTCCCAGCGCGCGAGGAGCTCGCGCAGCAGGCGGGCGATCGTCGACTTGCCGACCGCGACCGAGCCGGCCACGCCGATCACGAACGGCGTCGCCTCCATGCGCTCGCGGAGGAACTCGCTCGTCACGCTGTGCAGCGACTTCATGCCGCCCACGTAGAGGTTCAGGAGCCGGCTGAGCGGCAGGTAGACCTCCGCGACCTCGCGGAGGTCGAGGGGCTCGCCGAGCCCGCGCAGCTGCACGATCTCGGTCTCGCGGAGCGGCGACGGCATCGATGGGGCGAGCGCCGCCCAGTCCGCCCGGTCGAGCTCGGTGAAGGGCGAGATCTGCGCGGCGTTCGTCGACGGGCTCAGCGGATCCAGCACCGTGTCAGTCTAGTGAAGGGCCGCCGGCCGGCCCGCGCATGAGGCTCCCAGCCCGCTGCGCATACAATCGAGCGCATGTGTGGAATCGTCGGATACGTCGGGGAGCGCAACAGCCTCGACGTGCTCATGGGAGGCCTTCGCCGCCTCGAATATCGCGGCTACGACTCGGCGGGGGTCGCGATCGTCGACGACGACGGCGTCATCGAGACGGCGAAGCGCGCCGGCAAGCTCCAGGTCCTCGCCGACGACCTCGCGGCCGCGCCGCTGCACGAGGGCAGCACGGGCATCGGCCACACCCGCTGGGCGACCCACGGCGGGCCCACCGACCGCAACGCGCACCCGCACCTCGGCGACGAGGGGCGGCTCGCGCTCATCCACAACGGCATCATCGAGAACTTCGCCGAGCTGAAGGACGAGCTCCTCGCCGAGGGCTTCACCTTCGAGTCCGAGACCGACACCGAGGTCGCCGCCGTGCTGCTCGGCCGCGAGTACCGCCGCATCGGCGAGCTCACCGAGGCGTTCCGGTCCACGGTCTCCCGCCTCGACGGCGCGTTCACCCTGCTCGCCGTGCACCGCAACCAGCCCGGCGTCGTGGTCGGCGCGCGCCGCAACTCCCCGCTCGTGATCGGCCTCGGCGAGGGCGAGAATTTCCTCGGCTCCGACGTCGCCGCGTTCGTCGAGTACACGAAGCGCGCCGTCGCGATCGGCCAGGATCAGATCGTCACGATCACCGCGGAGGGTGTCACGGTGACCGACTTCGAGGGCGCGGCCGTCGAGGTCGAGCCGTTCGACATCGCGTGGGACGCCTCCGCCGCCGAGAAGGGCGGCTGGTCCTCCTTCATGCGCAAGGAGGTGTCCGAGCAGCCCGAGGCCGTCGCGAACACGCTGCGCGGCCGCGTCGCCGACGGACAGGTGCACATCCCCGAGCTCGACGGCCTCGGCGACGAGGAGCTCCGCGGCATCCGTCGTATCACGGTCATCGCGTGCGGCACGGCCGCCTACGCCGGCATGGTCGCGAAATACGCCATCGAGCAGTGGGCGCGCGTGCCCGTCGAGGTCGAGCTCAGCCACGAGTTCCGCTACCGCGAGCCGGTCCTCGACGACGGCACCCTCGTCGTCTCGATCAGCCAGTCGGGCGAGACCATGGACACCCTCATGGCCGTCAAGTACGCGAGCGAGCACGGCGCCCGCACGATCTCCATCTGCAACACGCAGGGCGCGACCATCCCGCGCGAGTCCGACGCCGTCGTGTACACGCATGCCGGGCCCGAGGTGGCGGTGGCCTCCACGAAGGCGTTCGTGGCGCAGATCGCCGCGCTCTACCTCTTCGGCCTGCACCTCGCGCGGGTGCGCGGCACGCTCGACGACGAGGCGCTCGCCGAGAACCTCGCCGAGCTGCAGGCCGTGCCCGAGAAGCTCAGCACCGTGCTCGAGCAGGCCGAGCGCGTCGGGCAGCTCGCGCACTGGATGGCGGACACCCGCTCGGTGCTCTTCCTCGGTCGGCACGTGGGCTACCCGATCGCCCTCGAGGGCGCGCTGAAGCTCAAGGAGCTCGCGTACATCCACGCGGAGGGCTTCGCGGCCGGCGAGCTGAAGCACGGTCCGATCGCGCTCATCGAGCCGGGCCAGCCGGTCTTCGTGGTGGTGCCGAGCCCGCGCGGGTCGGCGAACCTCCACCCCAAGGTCGTGTCGAACATCCAGGAGATCCGCGCCCGCGGCGCCCGCGTCATCGCGATCGCCGAGGCCGGGGATGCCGCGGTGCTGCCCTTCGCCGACGAGGTGATCCGCATCCCGCTCGCCGCGCCGCTGTTCGAGCCGCTGCTCGCGGTCGTGCCGCTGCAGGTGTTCGCGATGGAGCTGGCGCAGGCGAGGGGCCTCGACGTCGACCAGCCGCGGAACCTCGCGAAGTCCGTGACGGTGGAGTGACGACGGGGCGGGAGGTCGTGTCGTGATCGTCGGGATCGGCATCGACGTGGTCGACATCGTGCGCTTCGAGCGCTCGATCACGCGCACCCCGGGCCTCGTCGAGCGCCTGTTCGCCGAGAGCGAACGCGATCGCCCCGCCCGGTCCCTCGCGGCCAGGTTCGCCGCGAAGGAGTCCCTCATCAAGGCGCTGGGCGGCCATACGATCATCCGCTGGCACGAGATGACCATCGTGTCGGACGTCGATGGCAATCCCGACTTCCGGCTCACTGGCGGCATGGCCGAGCACATCCGGCTGCTCGGCATCGACCGCGTGCACCTCTCGATGAGCCACGACGCGGGCATCGCGAGCGCGTTCGTCGTGCTCGAGTCCGATCGGAGCGCCGGGTGAGCGAGACCCCGTCGACGGATGCCGCGTCGCGTCCGTTCCGCGAGGCCGTCGTCGACCTCGACGCCGTGCGCGAGAACGTGGAAGCGCTGATCGCGCGGGTCGCGCCCGCGCGGGCCATGGTCGTGGTGAAGGCGGACGCGTACGGCCACGGCGCCGTCCCGGTCGCCCGGGCGGCGCTCGCCGGCGGCGCGGCGTGGCTCGGGGTCGCCGACCTCGACGAGGCGATCGCGCTGCGCGACGCGGGCATCGACGCGCCGATCCTCGCCTGGCTGCACGACCCCGACGCCGACTTCGCCCGGGCCGTGCGGCGGAACGTCGACGTCGGCGTCTCGTCGATCGGGCAGCTGCGGGCCGTCGCGGCGGCCGCGGCATCCGTCGACGGCATCGCCCGGGTGCACCTGAAGATCGACACGGGGCTCAGCCGCAACGGCGTCGCGCCCGAGGAGTGGGACGAGGCGGTCCGCATCGCCGCCACCCTCGAGGCCGAGGGCCAGGTGCGGGTGCGCGGCGTCTTCAGCCACCTCGCGAACACCTCGCCCGACGAGGACTCCGCGCAGCTCGCCGCCTTCGAGGCCGCGCTGGCCGCGGCATCCGGCGCCGGGCTCGACCCCGAGGTGCGGCACCTCGCCTCGACCGCGGGGGCGCTGCGCCGCCCCGAGTCGCGCTACGACCTGGTGCGCCTCGGCATCGGATGCTACGGCGTGCCGCCGTTCGGCGACGGCACGACGGCCGCCGAGCTCGGGCTCCGTCCCGTGATGACCCTGCGCGGGCGCGTCGCCGCCGTGCGCCGCATCGCACCCGGCACCGGCGTCTCGTACGGACACGTGTGGCGCGCCGACCGGCCCACGACGCTCGCGCTCGTGCCGCTCGGCTACGCCGACGGGGTGCCGCGGCAGGCGTCGGGACGTGCGGAGGTCTGGCTGGCCGGAGCTCGCCGCCCCGTCGTCGGCCGCATCGCGATGGACCAGTTCCTCGTGGAGGTCGGCGATGACGCCGTGGCCGTGGGCGACGAGGTCGTGCTGTTCGGCGACCCGGCGACCGGCGCGCCGTCGGCCGACGACTGGGGCGACGCGGCCGACACGATCGGCTACGAGATCGTCACGCGCGTCGGACCGCGAGTGCCGCGCACCTACGTCGGAGGCGCCTGATGCGTGTCGACGCGCCCGACGCGGCGGCGATGGAGGCGTTCGGCCGGGAGCTCGCCGCCGGGCTCCGCGCGGGCGACCTCGTGCTGCTCACGGGCCCGCTCGGCGCGGGCAAGACGACGCTCACGCGCGGCATCGGCGACGGCCTCGGCGTGCGCGGACCGGTGCAGAGCCCCACGTTCGTGCTCGCGCGCACGCACCCGAACCTCGTCGGCGGGCCTCCGCTCGTGCACGTCGACGCGTATCGGCTCGAGAGCGCGCTGTACCTCGACGACCTCGACCTCGACTTCGACCGCTCCGTGGTCGTCGTCGAGTGGGGCGCCGGGCTGGCCGACGGCGCGACCGACTCGTGGCTCGAGGTCGTCATCGAGCGGCCGGAGGGCATCGCGGTGGCGCCGGCGGATGTCGCGGACGCCGAGCACCTCGGTGCCGACGAGCCGCGCGTGCTCGAGCTCCGCGGGTACGGCCCGCGCTGGGCGGGAACCCCCTTCGAGGCGTCCCAGTAGGCTGGATCCATGCTCCTCGCGATCGACACCTCGACGGGCACGAGTGTCGCCGTCGTCGATCGCGACGGCGGCATCCTGGCCGAAGCCGGCACCGATGACACCATGCGGCACGCCGAGGTCGTGGGCGAGCTCATCCGCGACGCGCTCGCAGGTGCGGGCGTCCGCCCGGCCGACCTGTCGGGCGTCGCGGGCGGCATGGGCCCGGGGCCGTTCACCGGGCTCCGCGTCGGAATCGCGGCCGCGCACGCGTTCGCGGTCGGCATCGGCCGGCCGTTCGTGCCGGTCGTGAGCCACGACGCCGTGGCGTGGTCGTGGTACCGCGCGGGCAACGAGGGCCCGCTCCAGGTGCTGACCGACGCGCGCCGGCGCGAGTTCGCCGTGTCCGGCTACGACGGGCTCGACGACGACGAGCTGCCCGTGCGGGTCGAGGGCCCGGTGCTGTGTCCGCGCGACGACGTGCCCGACGCCGTCGGCACGCGGCTCGAGGCGCACTACGTGCAGGCGGGCGCCGTGGGCATGCTCGCCGAGCTCGCCTTCGCCGCGCGCCGCCTCCCGCTCGCCGAGGACGCGCCGCTCTACCTGCGTGCGCCCGACGTGACGCCGTCGCCCGGGAAGCGGGTGCTGCAGTGAGCGTGTTCATGCGACGGGCGAAGGTCGACGACCTCGAGGCGATCATGCGGCTCGAGCGCGAGACCTTCGTGAACGACGCCTGGCCCGAGGCATCCATGCGCCGCGAGCTCGAGAACCCCGACGCGTACTACCTCGTGGCCGTCGACGACGACGCCGAGGACCCCGAGCGGCGCCTCCTCGGCTACGCCGGCCTGCTCGCGCCGCCCGACGGCGGGCAGGGCGACATCCAGACCATCGCGGTCGCCGAGTTCTCGCGCGGGATCGGCCTCGGCCGGGGCCTCATGCATGCGCTCATCACGGCGGCCCGCCGCAAGCAGGTCGCCGAGATCTTCCTCGAGGTGCGCGCCGACAACCCGATCGCGCGCACGCTGTACCGCTCGCTCGGCTTCGTCGAGATCGGCGTGCGTCGCGGGTACTACCAGCCCGACGGCGTCGATGCGATCTCGATGCGGCTCGAGGTGCCGGCCGCCGTCACGCGCCCCGCGGCATCCGGGACCGGCGCATGAACCGCGCGGCGCCGCTCGTGCTCGGCATCGAGACGTCGTGCGACGAGACCGGGGTCGGCATCGTGCGCGGGACCGACCTGCTCGCGAACGTCATCGCGTCCTCGATGGAGGAGCACGCGCGCTACGGCGGCGTCGTGCCCGAGGTCGCGGCCCGCGCCCACCTCGAGGCGCTCGGCCCGACGATCGACGCGGCGCTCGCCGAGGCCGACGTGTCGCTGTCCGACGTCGAGGCGGTCGCGGTGACGAGCGGCCCAGGGCTCGCCGGTGCGCTCATGGTGGGCGTCGGCGCCGCCAAGGCGCTCGCGCTCGCGCTCGACCGGCCCGTCTACGCCGTGAACCACCTCGTCGGCCATGTCGGCGCCGACATCCTCGACGACGCGGCGCCGCTCGAGACGCCGACGATCGCCCTGCTCGTCTCGGGCGGGCACACCTCGCTGCTGCTCGTGCGCGACCTCGTCTCCGACGTGGAGCTCCTCGGCGAGACGATCGACGACGCCGCGGGCGAGGCGTTCGACAAGGTCGCGCGGCTGCTCGGGCTGCCGTATCCCGGCGGGCCCGAGATCGACCGCGCCGCGATCGGCGGCGACCCGGCGGCGATCCGGTTCCCGCGCGGGCTGACGCAGCCGAAGGACCTCGCCGCGCACCGCTACGACTTCAGCTTCTCCGGGCTCAAGACCGCTGTGGCGCGCTGGGTCGAGCAGCGCGAGGCGGCGGGCGAGCCCGTGCCGCTGGCCGACGTCGCGGCGAGCTTCCGCGAGGCCGTCGTCGACGTGCTCGTCTCCAAGGCGATCGCCGCCTGCACCGACCTCGGCGTGCCCCGCCTGCTGCTCGGCGGCGGCGTCGTGGCGAACGCGCGGCTCCGCGAGGTGGCCGAAGAGCGAGCGGATGCCGCGGGCATCGCGCTGCGCATTCCGCCCCTCTCGCTGTGCACCGACAACGGCGCGATGATCGCCGCCCTGGGGGCGCAGCTCATCATGGCCGGACACGGTCCGTCGAGCCTCGGCTTCGGCGCCGACTCGACGCTTCCGGTCACCGACATCCAGGCGTGACCGCACCGCGCGGAAGGCTGTGCGCGGCCGATCCGGAGCGATAGTGTGTGCAACGTAAGCGGATGTCGCGAATACGCGCGCCGCCGCCGGCGCCCGGGTGTGGCGCGGCGACCATGTGAATCCACAGCACCGAGGGGACAACGACCGTGACCGATCCGAACCTTCCCGAGCAGCAGCCCGGCGGCGCGGTGCCGCCGCCCCCGCCTCCGCCGCCGCCCGCTCCCGCGTACGGCGCGCCGCAGCCGCCGCAGGCCCAGCCGCCCGCGGCTCCCGCCTACGGCCAGCAGGCTCCCGCCTACGGCCAGCCCGCACCGGCCTACGGCCAGCCCGCGGCCGCCTACGGCGGCCCGCCCGCCAAGAAGACCAACGTGCTCGCGATCGTCTCGCTGATCGCCTCGATCGCCGGCTTCGTCATCGCCTGGGGCATCGGGTCCATCGTCGGAATCATCTGCGGGCACATCTCGCTCAGCCAGATCAAGAAGACCGGCGAGGAGGGACACGGCCTCGCCGTCGCGGGCCTCATCGTCGGCTACATCGGGCTCGCGCTGGCGATCCTGTCGGTCATCATCATCGCCATCGTGTTCGGTGCGATCGCCGCCAACGGCGGATTCGACCGGTACCAGTATTGAGCGCCGCCCACTCCGACCGCCGACTCCGACCACACGAAAGGCCGATGACATGAGCGATCCCAAGAACCCCGACGCCCCCGGACCCGAGGAGCCCACGGTTCCGACGCCCGAGGAGCCCACGGTTCCCTCGGAGCCCGAGCCGACGTTCCCGTCGCCGACGGAGCCGTCCGTCCCCGACGCGCCGTCGGCGCCGCCGGCCCCCGAGGCGCCCGGTGCTCCGGGTGCGCCCGAGGTGCCGTCCGCGCCGGTGCCGCCGTCCGCGCCCGAGCCTCCCGCCCCGCCCGCGCCGCCGAGTTACGGCGCCGCGACGCCGCCCCCGCCGCCGCCCCCCGCACCGGGCTACGGCGCGCCCGCGGCGGCGGCCGACCCCGGCTCGCCCTACGGCGCCCAGCAGCCCGCGTACGCTGCCCAGCAGCCGGCGTACGGCACGGGCCGCCCGCCCGGATACGGCGAGCCCGGCTACGTCGCACCCGCCGCGTACGGCACGGCCGCCCCGGCGAAGCCGACGCCCGTGTTCAGCCTAATCTCGCTCATCGCGGGCATCATCGGCGTGGTCGGCGGGTTCGCCGTGGTGTGGATCCCGATCGTGGGCGGCATCATGCAGCTCATCATCCCGGCCGGCGCCGTCGTGCTGGGCTTCATCGGCCGCCGGAAGGAGCCGGCCGCGAAGGGCATGTGGCTCACGGGCATCATCCTGGGCTTCGTCGGCATCGCCATGGCGCTGCTCTCCGTCATCTTCTGGAGCATCGCCTTCGCCACCTTCCCGAACTACGTCGACTACACGTACTGAGGACACCGATGACCGATCGCGAAGGGGTCCCGCCCTCGGGCGGGGCCCCCGACCGTTCTGAGGCCGAGGCATCCCCGGCCGCGGCATCCGATCGCGGCGACGACCGCTACGCACGCCGCGACCCCGCGCGTGACGCCGACCGCGACGCCGAGGCGTTCGTGTCGCCGCCGACCGAGCCGACGCTGCGCGCCGACCCCGCCGTTCGCGAGTTCGAGGTGCCGTTCGACACCGGCGAGCTGCAGCGGGTGCCGACCGGCCAGCTGCTCGTCGTGCATCGGCAGGAACTGCCCGACCGGGCGTCCGCCGACGACGAGGAGCAGGACGACACGCAGCGCCGCGTCTACAGCTGGGTGGCCGCGGTCATCGGCGTCATCGGCGCCGCCGCCTCGCTGTTCGTCGGCTGGATGCTGCCCCTGTCGATCGCCGCGCTCGTCTTCGGCGTGCTCGGCCTGCGCCGCGAGGAGGAGGGCCGCACGCTCGCGTTCGTCGGCATCGGCACCGGCATCGCCGGACTCATCTTCTCGGCCGTGTGGATCGGCTACTACGCCATCGTCTTCGGGGCGCTCCCGCACTGACGGCGGCTCAGACGCGCTCCACCAGGAGCACCACGTGGCGGCCCTCCTCGCGCGTGAGGACGATCGTCGCGCTCGCGTCGCCGCGCAGCTTCAGCCGCGTGCGCAGGCCCGCCGGGTCGACATCGACGCCGCGCTTCTTGATCTCGAGCGTGCCGATGCCGCGCGCCGCCAGCGCCTGACGCAGTTGCCGCTCGTCGGCGGGGAGGCGGTCCAGCACGCGGAAGCCGCGCGCGAACGGCGTCTCGAACGCGGTGTCGGCGGTGAGGTACGCGATGCCGTCGCTCAGCATCCAGGCGCCGTTCGCGCGCGCGAGGTCGCCGATGAGGCGGGCGCGGATGACGGCCCCGTCGGGCTCGTAGAGGTAGTCGCCGAGGGGACCCGTCGGCGCGTCCTCGCTGTCGGCCGGCGCCGTGAGCTCCGCGGCGCGGTCGTCGCGGATGACGAGCGCCGCCCGACCGATGCCGGGACGCGCGACGGCGCCGAGCCAGACGGCGAGCTCCACCACGTCGCCGTCGACCGACACCCACTGCGCCTCGGCTCCCTCGGGGATGACGTCGCGGTCGGTCCCGGGGCCGAGCTTCACGCCGACCGGCAGCCGGTCGGCCAGCCCGAACGCGAAGTCGAGGCTCGGCGAGTAGTCCGCGGCATCCGCGAGTCGTCGGGTCGTGCCGCCCGAGGTGGTGCGACGGGCCGGGTCGAGCCAGGCGCCGCCGATGCCGCCGAGGGGCACGTCCTCGGCGATGGCGTGCAGCACGCGCGCCTTCGGGAACGGCGTGAGGTTGAATGCGGCGATGGCGGCCGTCACCTCGTCGGCCTCGGCCGCCGTGACCTCGAGGTCGACGGCCGCGAGGGCGAGGGCGTCGCCGCCGATGCCGCAGCCGAGGTCGGCGACGTGGCCGATGCCGGCGCGCGCGAAGCGGCCCGCGTGCAGCGCCGCGACCTTCAGCCGGGTGGCCTGCTCGAGCCCCGCCTCGGTGAACAGCATGCGCGACGCGAACTCGCCGAACTTCGCGTGGGCCTTCGCGCGCAGCTTCGACTGGCTGAGCACGGCGGCCACGAGGCCGGGCGGATGCCCCTGCCGACGCAGTTCGGCGACGGTGCGCACGATGTCGGACTTGGAGTCCCACTCGGGGAGCTGGTCGAGGAGCCGCAGTCCCTCGGGGGAGAGGAGTTCGACGAGGTCGGCGCGGTCCACCCGGCCACGCTAGCATCGCGCACCGGGGGGTTCCGAGCACTGGCACTCACGTTGCACGAGTGCCAAATCGCGCCTAGACTCGGCTTAGCACTCTCGCAATGAGGCTGCTAATCAGTCTTCGCAAAGACAGTCACTCGCAAACAGAGAAGGGGTCAACCGTGTCGGTTTCCATCAAGCCGCTCGAGGATCGCATCGTCATCAAGCAGGTCGAGGCAGAGCAGACCACCGCGTCGGGTCTCGTGATCCCCGACACCGCCAAGGAGAAGCCCCAGGAGGGCGAGGTCGTGGCGGTGGGCCCCGGTCGCATCGACGACAACGGCAACCGTGTCCCGCTCGACGTGGCCGTCGGCGACAAGGTCATCTACTCGAAGTACGGCGGCACCGAGGTGAAGTTCGGCGGCGAGGACTTCCTCGTGCTGTCGGCCCGCGACGTGCTCGCGGTCGTCGTCCGCTAGGTCGACACGAACCATCCGAGGCCCGGACGCCCAGCGGCGTCCGGGCCTCGTCGTGTCCGTGGCGGGACGTGGAGGCACGTCGGCAGCCGCCCGGGCCCGGGGCATCCGACGCCGGGCGTAGTCTGAGCGGGTGTCATCCAGCTCCGAGACCGAGACCTCAGCTCCGCCCGCGCAGCACGGCGGGGTGAGTCGTTCGGGGCTCGCGTTCGCGATCGCGGCCTACGCGCTCTGGGGCTTCCTCCCCATCTACTTCATCGCCCTCGAACCGGCCGGACCGATCGAGATCGTCGGATGGCGCGTGCTGCTCTCGCTCGTCTTCTGCCTGCTGCTCCTCACCGTGACGCGCGCCTGGCGACCGTTCATGGCGCTCGTGCGCGATCGACGCGTCCTGTTCACGATGGGGCTCGCGGGCGTGCTCATCTTCGTGAACTGGTCGACGTACGTCTACGCGACCCTCACGGGCCAGGTCGTCGAGGCGGCGCTGGGGTACTTCATCAATCCGATCGTCACCGTGTTCCTCGGCGTGCTCGTGCTCCGCGAGCGTCTGAACGTCACCCAGTGGATCGCCGTGGGCATCTCGATCGTCGCGGTCATCGTGCTCGCCATCGGCTACGGCCAGCTCCCGTGGATCGCGCTGGTGCTCGCGTTCTCGTTCGGCTTCTACGGGCTCATCAAGAAGCGGGTGGGGCCGAAGGTCGACGCGGTGTCGGGGCTCACGCTCGAGACCGCGTGGCTCGCGCCGCTGGCGGTCGCGCAGCTCGTGTTCGTCGCGATGACCAGCGGGCTCACGATGGGCACGGTCAGCCCCTGGCACAGCGCCCTGCTGCTGATGGCCGGCGTGGTCACGGCCATCCCGTTGCTCCTCTTCGCCGCGGCATCCCGGCGCCTGCCGCTCATCTTCATGGGCTTCATCCAGTACTTCGCGCCGTTCATCCAGTTCCTCGTGGGCGTGTTCATCCTCCAGGAGCCCATGCCGCCCGAGCGATGGATCGGATTCGGACTCGTCTGGCTCGCGCTCCTGGTGCTCACGTTCGACCTCATGCGCAGCGCGCGATCGGCGCGGCGCGCCCCGGTCGAGCCGATCTGACGGGCCCGCGCGGACATCGGGCCCTCGTCCGGGGGCCACGCGCGATCTGCGCGTCGCGGCCGTCCCACACGACGATTCCGTGCGCGCCCGCGCAGGAAGGTGTCGGCCAGGTAACGATTCCGAGGGTGTTACACGGTTGTGACCGGGTTCCCTTGTTTCCTCCAGAGGCGGGCAATACTGTCAAAACCACGGCGTCTCCAGACGCTGCTTTGTGTACCAGTCCTTCAGTCCCAAGGAGCAACATGAGCGTATTCGCGAAGGCTACGGCCTCGCGCTCGGCTCGCGCAGTCTGGACGGGGGTCGCCCTCGCCGGCGTCAGTGCCCTCCTCCTCACCGCGTGCAGCTCGGGTGCCCCGGCCCCCGCCGAATCGGAAGCACCGACCGAGTCGGCCGGCGACGCCCTGCCCATCGAGGCCGGCGACCGCGACCTGACCCTCAAGGTCGGCACGATCCTCCCGCAGAGTGGAACGCTCGCCTTCCTCGGCCCGCCCGAGGAAGCCGGTGTGGCGCTCGCTGCGAAGGAGATCAACGAGGCCGACATGGGCATCAACGTCGAGGTCGTCTACCGCGACTCGGGTGACACCACCACCGACATCGCCACCGTCTCGGTGACCGACCTCCTCTCGCAGGACGTCTCGGCCATCATCGGTGCCGCGTCGTCCGGCGTGTCGTTCACCGTGATCGACCAGATCACCGCCGCCGGCGTCGTGCAGTTCTCGCCGGCGAACACGTCGCCCGACTTCACCGACTACGAGGACAACGGCCTGTACTTCCGTACCGCGCCGTCCGACCTCCTCCAGGGTGAGGTGCTCGGCAACCAGATCGCCGAGGACGGCGCTTCGACGCTCGGACTGCTGGTCCTGAACGACCCCTACGGCACCGGCCTCGCGGCCGCGACCAAGGAGGCCTTCGAGGCGGCCGGTGGCGAGGTCGTCGCCGAGGAGCTCTTCAACACGGGTGACTCGAACTTCGACGCGCAGCTCTCGTCGATCAACGCCGCGAACCCCGACGCCGTCGCCGTCATCACCTTCGATGAGGCCAAGGTCGTCGTTCCGGCGCTCGTCGGCTCGGGCTACCCGGGCGACCAGCTGTACTTCGTCGACGGCAACCTGGCCGACTACAGCGCGGACTTCGCGCCCGGCCTGATCGCCGGCGCCAAGGGCACGCTGCCCGGTCCGGTGCTGGAGGACGACTTCCGCGATCGCCTGCTCGAGATCAACCCCGACCTCGGAACGCAGTTCAGCTATGGTCCGGAATCGTACGACGCGCTGATGCTCATCGCGCTGGCGGCCTACGCGGCGAACAGCACCGATGGCACCGACATCGCGGAGTACCTCCGTCAGGTGTCGGGCGGCACGGGTGACGGCGAGGTCGTCAGCAACTTCGCCGACGCTGCGAAGCTCCTCACCGAGGGCCAGCAGGTCGACTACGACGGTGCGTCCGGTCCCATCACGCTCGACGAGCACGGTGACCCGACCGAGGCGACCATCGGCATCTACCAGTACAAGGACGACAACACGTACGAGCGCATCAACTAGTACGCGTCGTCTGGGAGGGCCCCGGCTTCGGCCGGGGCCCTTTCGCGTGCCCGGCGCTCAGCGCCGCGTCTCGTACCGGGTCAGGACCACGCCACCGGGAAACGTCCGCGTCTCCATCAGGTCCAGGTCCACCCAGCCGTCCAGCGCGGTGAAGAACGGCGTGCCGCCGCCCACCAGGACCGGGAAGGTGACGAGCCGGTACTCGTCGATCAGCCCGGCTCGCATGGCCGCCGCGGCGAGCATCGCGCCGCTCACGCTCATCGGGCCGCCGTCCTCGGCCTTGAGCCGGGTGATCTCGGCGACCGGGTCGCCGGTGACGACGCGGGTGTTCCAGTCGACCGTGTCGATCGTCGAGGAGAACACCACCTTCGGCGTGTCCCGCCAGTTCCGCGCGAACTCGATCCGCGCCGGGGTGGCGTCGGGCTGCTGGTCGCCGGTCGGCCAGTAGGAGCTCATCCCTTCCCACACCTTGCGCCCGTACAGCGACAGGCTGCTCGCCAGCTCCTGGTCGAGCCACCACTGGAACAGCTCGTCGTTCGTCCCGCCCCAGCCGATGTCGTCGCCGGCCGCGGCGATGTAGCCGTCGAGGGTCACGTTCATTCCGTAGGTCAGCCTCCGCATGGCGCCAGCCTTCCGTCGGACGCCCCCGAACGCAAGCGTCCCACCACGGCCCGCAGACACGCGAAGAGGGGCGGATGCCGCGGCATCCGCCCCTCTCCGTGATCGATCGGGTCTACTCGTCCTGGCCGAGCGTGCCCAGGTACAGGCCGATGACCTTCGGGTCGTTCAGCAGGTCGCGACCGGTGCCCGTGTAGGCGTCGTGGCCCTGGTCGAGCACGTAGCCGCGGTCGCAGATCTGCAGGCAGCGACGGGCGTTCTGCTCCACCATGATGGTGGTGACGCCGGCCCGGTTGATCTCCTTGACCCGCAGGAACGCCTCGTCCTGGCGCACCGGCGACAGGCCCGCGCTGGGCTCGTCGAGCAGCAGCACGTGCGGGCCCATCATGAGTGCACGGGACATGGCGACCATCTGCCGCTCACCGCCCGACAGCGATCCGGCCCGCTGGCCGAGGCGCTTGCCGAGCTCGGGGAAGATCTCGGTCACGAAGGCGAGGCGATCCTTGAGGCCCTTGGGCTTCTGGAACATCCCCATCTCGAGGTTCTCCTGGATCGTCAGCGAGGGGAAGACGTTGTTCGTCTGCGGCACGAAGCCGACGCCCTTCGCGACGAGCTTGTTCGCCTTGAGATTGGTGATCTCCTCGCCCTGCAGCCGGATCGCGCCCTCGCGCACGCGCACGAGGCCGAAGATCGACTTCAGCAGCGTCGACTTGCCCGCGCCGTTCGGTCCGATGATCCCGATGAGCTCGCCTTGCCTCGCGACGAGGGAGCACGAATTCAGGATGTTCACTCCGGGGAGGTAGCCGGCCGTGACGTTGTCCACCTCGACGACCGCGTCGGCCACGGGGTCGAGCACCGCGCCGGCGGCCGGTTCACTGTTCGTCATCGATGAGCTCCTTCATGGCCTCGACATGGTCGGTGTCGGTGGCACCGAGGTCGGTGTCGTGGTGGGCGCCGAGGTAGGCGTCGATCACGGCCTGGTCCTGCATGACGTTGTGCGGGTCGCCCTCGGCCACGATCTTGCCCTCGGCCATCACGATCACCCAGTCGGCGATGTGACGCACCATGTGCATGTCGTGCTCGACGAAGAGCACCGTCATGCCCTGGGCCTTCAGGTCGAGGATGTGGTCGAGCAGCGACTGCGTGAGCGCGGGGTTCACGCCCGCCATCGGCTCGTCGAGCATGACGAGCGTCGGGTCGCTCATGAGCGCCCGCGCCATCTCGAGGAGCTTGCGCTGACCGCCCGAGAGGCTCGCCGCGTAGTCCTCCTGCTTGGCATCGAGCTTGAACCGGGTGAGCAGCTCGACCGCCTTGGCGTCGATCTCCTCCTCCTGCTTGCGCCAGATGAAGGGCAGCACCGAGCGGAACAGGTTCTCGCCCGACTGGCCCTTCGCACCGAGCTTCATGTTGTCCATGACGGTGAGCAGACCCAGCGCCTTCGTGAGCTGGAAGGTGCGGATGAGGCCCATGCGCGCCACCCGGTAGGCCGGGACGTGCGCGAGCGAACGACCGTCGAACTCCCACTTGCCCTCGTCGGGCTTGTCGAAGCCCGTGAGCAGGTTGAAGAACGTGGTCTTGCCGGCGCCGTTCGGCCCGATGAGGGCCGTGATGGCCCCGCGCGGGATCTCGACGTGGGTGACGTCGACGGCGGTGAGGCCGCCGAACGTGCGCTTGACGCCGTCGGCGATGAGGATCGGGTCGACCTTCTGGACGCCCGGTGCGGCTTCGCCGACGTGGAGGCCGGTGGTCTTCACCGGCTTGGACGTGGGAGTGGTGTCACTTGACAAAGGCCAGCTCCTTCTTGTTTCCGAAGATGCCCTGGGGCCTGAATACGACGAGCAGCATGATCGCCACGCCGACGAGGATGAACCGGAGCTGACCGGCCTGCACCTGCGTCATGAACGGGAACCAACCGGCCTCGACCGCACGGGCGACGAAGCCCGAGAAGAACGAGAGCAGCACCCAGAAGATCATCGAGCCGACGACCGGCCCAAGGATCGTGGCCGCACCGCCGAGGAGCAGGATCGCGTAGATGAAGAACGTGAGCGACGTCTGGTAGTTCGCGGGCACGACCGCGCGCGGCATGATGAAGATCATGCCCGCGAGGGTGCCGTAGACGCCACCGATGATGAGGCTCTGCATCTTGTAGGAGTACACGTTCTTGCCGAGGGCGCGCACAGCGTCCTCGTCCTCGCGGATGCCCTTGATCACGCGGCCCCACGGGCTGCGCATGAGCAGCCAGGTGAGCAGGGCGAAGATCACGACGAGCGTCCAGCCGACGATCCGGATCCACCAGTCGTACGCGTTGTACGTGAACGGTCCGAAGCCGTAGGTGCCCGGCGGGATCGGGTTCAGGGCGGCGAAGCCGTCCTTGTAGCCCTGGAGGCCGCTCGCGGAGCCCGTGATGGCATCGAACGTGTTCGTGGTGAAGATGAGCCGCAGGATCTCCGCCGCCGCGATCGTGACGATCGCGAGGTAGTCGGCCCGTAGGCGCAGCGTCGGGATACCGAGGATCAGCGCGAAGATCACGGATGCCCCGACGCCGACGAGCACGGACGCCCACACGGGGAATCCGAAGCTCAGCGTGGAGATCGCGTAGCCGTACGCGCCGAGGGCCATGAAGCCCGCCTGACCGAAGTTCAGGAGGCCCGTGTATCCGAAGTGGATCGCCAGGCCGAGGGCGGCCAGGGCGTAGGCGGCAGTGGTGGGGCTGATGAGCTCCTGCGCCGCGTTGGAGAAGATCGCAATCCAGTCGATCATGTCGGGTTCCTCCTCAACCGATTCTCTCGCGGCGACCGAGGATTCCCTGCGGTCGGAACAGCAGCACCAGGATCAGCACGACGAGCGCGCCGACGTACTTCATGTCGGACGGCAGCCACAGCGTCGACAGCTCGATGAACAGGCCCACGATGAGGGAGCCGACGAGCGCGCCGAACGCGGTGCCCAGGCCGCCGAGGGTGACCGCGGCGAAGATGAGCAGGAGGATCTGGAAGCCCATGTCCCAGCTGACGCCGGGGCGGAAGTACGCCCAGAGGATGCCGGAGAGGCCGGCGAGCGCGCCGCCCGCGATCCACACGATGCGGATGACGCGGTCGACGTCGATGCCGCTCGCGGCCGCGAGGCTCGGGTTGTCGGAGACCGCTCGCGTCGCCTTGCCGATGCGGGTGCGCAGCAGGAAGAACGCGAAGGCGAGGAGCACCACGACCGAGGTGGCCATGCTCGCGACGTCGATCCACGAGAGCGTGATCGGCCCGATGTGGATCTCCGACGGCAGGGTCGCACCCGGCAGCTGCCGGGTCGCGCCGCCGTAGAAGAACTGGTACGTGTACCGCAGCGCGAGCGAGAGGCCGATGCTCACGATCATCAGCGGGATCAATGCGACCCCTCGCCGCCTCAGCGGTTTCCAGATGACGGCATCGAGGGTGTAGCCGAGTCCGGCGCTGAGGACGATCGCGATCGCGATCGCCAGCCAGATCGGCAACGCCAGGTCGACGCCGAACGTGAGCACCATCAACGCGCCGAACGTCACCATCTCCGCGTGCGCGAAGTTGGAGAGGCCGGTCGTGCCGAAGATGAGCGAGAGGCCGATCGCCGCCAGCGCGAGCAGGAGGCCGAAGTTGAGGCCGTTGACCACGCGGATCAGCACCTGGGCGCCGATGTCGGTCGTCGTGCGGGTGCCCTCACCGAGGAAGAAGTTCACCGCCTTGCGGTTGGTGAGGCCGAATTCGGCGGTCACCGTGGCCTGGCCCTCCTGGACGACGACGCCCTTGGGGAGGGTGTCCTCGTCGAGCGTGAGCTTGTACTCGGCCTTCTCGGGTACGCCGAGCTCCCATCGGCCCTCGGCGTTGGTCTTGGTCGAGGCCTCGTAGCCGTTGCCGTCGACCGTGATCTGCACGCCTTCGAGCGGCTTGTCGTCGAACTTGACGTTCCCGATGAAGAAGAACTCGAAATCTTCCTCGGAACTCGGGCTGGGCGTACTCCCATCCTCCGCCATCGCAGGGGACGCTGCGATGCCGGACAGAGTGAGTGCGGACAACAGAATTCCGAGGAGGATGAGCCACCTCCCGCGAGACCGTCTGGCGACTGTTTGCGTGGGTTCCACTGCACCTCCTGGGGTCCCGGGGGCTGTTGGCCGTCCGGGTCCGGTCTTTCCTGCCGACAACGTCGTCTGACAGTACGTGCCGATTATGTCCCATGTGTTTCGCACACAGGCACAATGGCCCTCGATTGTTATCCGGGGAATGCCCGCCGCGCAAACTCGCTTAACATTGATGCATCCCGGGAGCTCCACCACTCACGGGTGCGCCATGACTCGGAGAGACGAAGGGGAGAGATGGATCAGGCAGATCCGTTCGGATTCACAGGACTGACCTACGACGACGTCCTGCTGCTGCCAGGTCACACCGACGTGATCCCGAGCGAGGCCGACACGACCTCGCGACTGACGCGGCGCATCGACGTCGCGACGCCCCTGCTGTCCGCCGCGATGGACACCGTGACCGAGGCGCGCATGGCCATCGCCATGGCCCGCCAGGGCGGCATCGGCATCCTGCATCGCAACCTCTCCATCCAGGAGCAGGCCGACATGGTCGACCGGGTGAAGCGCAGCGAGTCGGGAATGGTCTCCAACCCGGTGACCACGACGCCCGACGCGACCGTCGCCGAGGTCGACCACCTGTGCGCCACCTATCGCGTGAGCGGCCTGCCGGTCGTCGACGGCGAGGGCGTGCTCGTCGGCATCATCACGAACCGCGACATGCGCTTCGTCTCCGACTTCGAGAAGCCCAGCACCTACGTGCGCGACGTCATGACGAAGGCGCCGCTCATCACCGGCCGTGTCGGCATGGACCCCGACGAGGCGATCGCGATCTTCGCGCAGCACAAGGTCGAGAAGCTGCCGCTGGTCGACGGCGCCGGCCGACTGACCGGCCTCATCACCGTCAAGGACTTCGACAAGTCCGAGCAGTACCCGAACGCCACGAAGGACGCCGAGGGCCGCCTGCGCGTGGGCGCGGCCATGGGATTCTTCGGCGACGCGTGGGAGCGCGCCGAGGCGCTGCGCGACGCGGGCGTCGACGTGCTCGTGGTCGACACGGCCAACGGCGAGAGCGCGGGCGTGCTCGACATCATCCGCCGCCTCAAGGCCGACCCGTCGTTCGCGCACATCGACGTGATCGGCGGCAACGTCGCGACGCGCGAGGGCGCCCAGGCGCTCGTCGACGCGGGCGCCGACGCCGTGAAGGTCGGCGTCGGGCCGGGCTCGATCTGCACCACGCGCGTCGTCGCGGGCGTGGGCGTGCCCCAGGTCACCGCCGTCTACGAGGCGTCGAAGGCCACGAAGCCCGCGGGCGTTCCCCTCATCGCCGACGGCGGCCTGCAGTACTCGGGCGACATCGCGAAGGCGCTCGTCGCGGGCGCCGACACCGTCATGCTCGGCTCGCTGCTCGCCGGCACCGCCGAGAGCCCCGGCGAGCTCGTCTTCCAGAACGGCAAGCAGTTCAAGGCCTACCGCGGCATGGGCTCGCTCGGCGCGCTGCAGACCCGGGGCAAGAAGACCTCGTACTCGAAGGACCGCTACTTCCAGGCGGATGTCCCGAGCGACGACAAGCTCATCCCAGAGGGCATCGAGGGCCAGGTGCCGTTCCGCGGCCCGGTGTCGGCCGTGGCGTACCAGCTCGTCGGCGGCCTGCGCCAGTCGATGTTCTACGTGGGCGCGCGCGACATCCCCGAGCTGAAGACGAAGGGCCGGTTCGTGCGCATCACGCCCGCGGGCCTGAAGGAGTCGCACCCGCACGACGTGCAGTTCGTCGTGGAGGCGCCGAACTACACGCGGTAGCCGGTGATCGAGTAGCGCCCGGCGGAGCCGGACGCGTATCGAGATCCTCCGTGGCGGCTGCATGCGGTCGGTTGATGCCGCGTCTCGATACGCGTCGCCTCCGGCGGCGCTATTCGACGACCGTTCGCGCCTCCGCGAGCCGCGTCACCGCCTCCGCCAGCACCTCCGGGGTGCAGGCGAAGTTGAGCCGGGCGTGGCCGCGGCCGACGGATGCCCCGAACTGGGGTCCGCTGCCGAGCGCGACCTTCGCGTGCTCGAGCGCGTGTGCGGCGGGGTCGTCGCCCCATCCCAGCGCGGACAGGTCGAGCCAGGCGAGGTACGTGGCATCCGGCATCCGATAGCGGACGTCGGGCAGTTCGTCGGCGAGGAGGTCGGCGAGCAGGCGACGGTTGTCGTCGAGGCTCGCGAGCACGCCGTCGAGCCAGTGGCCGCCCTCGCGGAAGGCGGCGATCGTGGCGATCGCGCCGAACTGGCTCATGCGCCACGAGACCTCCTCGGGCATCCGGGCGCGCACCGCGTCGCCGCGATCGCTCGCCGTGACGATGAGCGCCGCCTTGAGTCCGGCGATGTTGAACGCCTTGGTGGCGGCGGTGACGGCCACGCCCCATTCGCGCGCGGCATCCGACACCGTGAGGAACGCCGTGTACGGCGTCGTCGGCTGCGCGAGCGCGCCGTGCACCTCGTCGGACACGATCGTCACCCCGAACCGCGCGGCGAGCTCGGCCAGGGCGGCGAGCTCGGCGGGCGTCGGGTTGAGGCCGAGCGGGTTGTGCGGGTTGCAGAGGACCATGGCGCGGGCGCCGGCCGCGAAGGCCGCCTCGAGGCCGTCGAGGTCGAGCGACCAGCCCTCGTCGATGCCGCCGCGCATGGGCACGTGGACGGCGGCGCCGCCGGCCTCGGCGACGAGGCCGTAGAACGGCGGGTACACGGGTGGCGTGACGACGATGCCGTCGCCCGGCGCGGTGACCTGGCGCAGGACCTCGACGATGCCCATGCTGACGTCGGCGGTGGGGGTGGTGCGGGCCGGGTCGACGTCCCAGCCGAGCCGCGTGGCGGCGAAGCCCTGGAACGCCTCGGCGACCTCGCGCCCGCCCGACGCGTAGCCCGTGTCGGATCGCTCGATCGCGGCGTGCAGCGCGTGCGCGATGGGTTCGGCCAGCGGGTAGTCCATCTCGGCGACGGGCAGCGGCAGCACGTCGGGCGGGAACGTGCGCCACTTCACGCTGGTGCGGGTACGGAGGACGTCGAGGGGCTCTGCGGCGACGCGTTGCATGCGTCCAGCTTGCCGCACGGCGCCGGTCTGGCGTCGGGTCCCGCGGACCGGTAGTCTGATCGGCTGCCCGGCGGGCGGCGCGGCTCGCGCCGCGAACGGATCGGACACCTCCCATGGGCTTCATCGACGTCAACGGCGTCTCCTTCTCGCTCCCCGACGGACGGCCGCTGCTCGCCGACCTCGCGTTCCGCGTGACCGAGGGGCGCACGACCGCGCTCATCGGCGCGAACGGCGCGGGCAAGTCCACGCTGCTGCGGATCATCCGCGGCGACCTCCGCCCAGACGAGGGGAGCGTGCAGGTCGACGGCGGGCTCGGCGTGATGGACCAGTTCGTGGGCACCGGGCGGACGGTGCCGGGCGCCGCGCCGACCGTGGCGGGACTGCTGGTGTCGGTGGCGCCGAAGCGCATCCGCGACGCGGCGCTCGAGCTCGAGGCATCCGAGGACGCCCTCATCGAGCGCGACGACACCGAGACGCAGATGCGGTACGCCTCGGCGCTCGCCGAGTACGCCGAAGCCGGCGGCTACGAGCAGGAGGTCGTCTGGGACCACTGCACGATGGCCGCGCTCGGGATCCCGTTCGAGCGGGCGAAGTGGCGCGAGCTCGCGACGCTCTCGGGCGGCGAGCAGAAGCGGCTCGCGCTCGAGGCGCTGCTGCGCGGACCCGAGCAGGTACTCCTGCTCGACGAGCCCGACAACTCGCTCGACGTGCCCGGCAAGCGGTGGCTCGAGGCGCAGCTGCGCGCGACGCCGAAGACCGTGCTGCTCGTGTCGCACGACCGCGAGCTCCTCGCCCGGGCGGCCGACCGCATCGTGACGCTCGAGCTCGGCGCCGCGGGCAACACCGCGTGGGTGCACGGCGGCAGCTTCGAGGGCTACCACGAGGCCCGCGAGGAGCGCTTCGCGCGGCTCGACGAGTTGCGTCGGCGCTGGGACGAGCAGCACGACGCGCTCAAGACGCTCGTCGCGACGCTGAAGGTGAAGGCGACGTACAACGACGGCATGGCGTCGCGGTACCAGGCGGCCGTGACGCGCCTGCGCAAGTTCGAGGAGGCCGGCCCGCCCGAGGAGCGGCCGCCCGCGCGGACGGTGTCGATGCGGTTGCGCGGATCCCGCACGGGCAAGCGCGCGGTCGTGTGCGAGCAGCTCGAGCTGTCGGGACTCATGAGGCCGTTCGACCTCGAGGTCTGGTACGGCGACCGCGTCGCGGTGCTCGGCTCCAACGGGTCGGGCAAGTCGCACTTCCTGCGGCTGCTCGCGGGCGGCGGCACCGAGCCCGATCGCACGCTGGGCCACGTCACGACGGTGGGGGAGACGCTGGCGCGCGTGCTGCACGAGGGCCGCGCGGTGCTCGGGGCACGGGTCGTGCCTGGTTGGTTCGCCCAGAACCACGAGCACCCGGAGTTCCACGGCCGCACGCTGCTCGACATCCTGCACCGCGGCGACGCGAACCGGGAGGGCATGGCTCGCGAGGCCGCGAGCTCGGCGCTCGACCGGTACGGGCTCGCGGCGGCCGCGCAGCAGCGGTTCGAGTCGCTCTCGGGCGGGCAGCAGGCGCGGCTGCAGATCCTGCTGCTCGAGCTGTCTGGCGCCACGCTGCTGCTGCTCGACGAGCCCACCGACAACCTCGACCTCGTCTCGGCCGAGGCGCTGGAGGACGCGCTGTCGCGGTTCGACGGCACGGTCCTCGCGGTCACGCACGACCGGTGGTTCACGCGCAGCTTCGACCGGTTCCTCGTGTTCCGCTCCGATGGCGAGGTGGTCGAGGCGGATGCCCCGGTGTGGGACGAGGCGCGGGTGGTGCGGGCGCGATGACCGCCGGTGCGGCGCCGCGTGGGGGCATCCGTGTGCCCGTCGTGGCCCTTCGGTAGGGTTGACGGGTGACCCAGGAGATCGAGATCGGCCGCTCCAAGCGGGGCCGTCGTGTCTACGCGTTCGACGACATCGCGATCGTGCCGAGCCGGCGCACACGCGACCCCGAAGACGTGTCGGTCGGCTGGTCGATCGACGCGTACCAGTTCGACATCCCGTTCCTCGCCGCGCCGATGGACTCCGTGGTGTCGCCGCAGATCGCGATCATGATGGGCCAACTCGGCGGCCTCGGCGTGCTCGACCTCGAGGGTCTCTGGACCCGCTACGAGGACCCCGAGCCCGTGCTCGCCGAGATCCGCAACCTCGCGCCCGAGCAGGCGACGTCGCGCATGCAGCAGCTCTACGCCGAGCCGATCAAGCCCGACCTCGTCACCGCGCGCCTCGCCGAGATCCGCGCGGCGGGCGTGACCGTCGCGGGCGCCCTCTCGCCGCAGCGCACGCAGGAGCTCTACGAGACCGTCGTGGCCGCCGGCGTCGACCTCTTCGTCATCCGCGGCACCACGGTGTCGGCCGAGCACGTGTCGAAGAACGTCGAGCCGCTCAACCTCAAGAAGTTCATCTACGAGCTCGACGTGCCCGTCATCGTGGGCGGTGCGGCCACCTACACCGCGGCCCTGCACCTCATGCGCACCGGCGCGGCGGGCGTGCTCGTCGGCTTCGGCGGCGGCGCGGCCTCGACGACGCGCGCGACGCTCGGCATCCACGCGCCCATGGCGACGGCGGTGGCGGATGTCGCGGGCGCCCGTCGGGACTACCTCGACGAGTCCGGCGGTCGATACGTGCACGTCATCGCCGACGGCGGCGTGGGCAAGTCGGGCGACATCGTGAAGGCGATCGCCTGCGGCGCCGACGCCGTGATGCTCGGTGCGGCGCTCGCCCGCGCGACCGACGCGCCCGGCGGCGGGTACCACTGGGGCGCCGAGGCGCACCACTCGAAACTGCCGCGCGGCCAGCGCGTGCAGGTCGGCCAGGTCGCGTCGCTCGAGGAGGTGCTCTACGGGCCGGCTCCGGCCGCCGACGGCACCGCGAACCTCGTGGGCGCGCTGCGGCGGTCGATGGCGACGACCGGCTACTCCGACCTCAAGGAGTTCCAGCGCGTCGAGGTCGTCGTGGCGCCGTACCAGGGGGCCTGAGCACCCGTCGCGTCAGGCACGAGGGCGCGATTCCGGCGCGCTCGTGCTCCCGACTCGTCCTCCACAGCGCGGCGCGTCGCTCCGCGGCTGTGAGACGCCCGCGCGCCCGTTCCAAACGTCCCGGCGCTCGGGTAGCGTTGAAGCCGGATCACGCGGTCTCGCCGTGAAACCGCGGGGATGGGGTACGACGATGGCACGTCTCAAGTCGGTGACGCGTTCGACGAAGCTCGGACCCGAGGAGCGCGAGGCCGCGCTCGCCCGGCTCAAGGAGAAGGAAGTCGACATCCTCGTGGTCGGCGGCGGCATCGTCGGCACGGGCGCCGCGCTCGATGCGGTCACCCGCGGGCTCTCGACCGGCCTCCTCGAGGCCCGCGACTGGGCCTCGGGCACGTCGAGCCGATCGTCGAAGCTCGTGCACGGCGGCATCCGTTACCTGGAGCAACTGGACTTCCGCCTCGTGCGCGAGGCGCTCATCGAACGCGGCCTGCTGCTGCAGCGCATCGCGCCGCACCTCGTGAAGCCCGTGCGCTTCCTCTACCCCGTGCAGAAGCGCATCTTCGAGCGCTTCTACGTGGGCGCCGGCATGATGCTCTACGACATCTTCAGCTACACGGGCGGCCGCCCGCCGGGGGTTCCGCACCACCGCCACCTCTCCAAGCGCCAGGTGATGAAGGCCATCCCGTCGCTGTCGGAGGACGCGCTCGTGGGCGGCATCACCTATTACGACGCGCAGGTCGACGACGCGCGCTACGTCGCGAGCCTCGCCCGCACGGCGTCGTTCTACGGCGCGCACGTGGCGAGCCGGGTCAACGTCGAGGGCTTCGTCAAGGTCGGTGAGCGGGTCGTCGGCGTGAAGGCGCACGACCTGCAGACCGGCGAGCACTTCGAGATCCGGGCCCGCCAGGTCGTGAACGCCACCGGCGTCTGGACCGATGACACGCAGCGCATGGTCGGCGAGCGCGGCACGTTCAAGGTGCGCGCCTCGAAGGGCATCCACCTCGTGGTGCCGCGCGACCGCATCCAGTCCGCCATGGGCATGATCTTCCGCACCGAGAAGAGCGTGCTGTTCGTCATCCCGTGGGGCCGGCACTGGCTCATCGGCACGACCGACACGGACTGGAACCTGGACAAGGCGCACCCCGCGGCCACGGCGGCCGACATCGACTACCTGCTCGAGCACGTGAACTCGGTGCTGGCCGTGCCCCTCACGCGCGAAGACGTCGAGGGCGTGTACGCCGGGCTCCGGCCGCTGCTCGCCGGCGAGAGCGACCAGACGTCGAAGCTCTCGCGCGAGCACATCGTCGCGCACACGGTGCCCGGCCTCGTCGTCGTGGCGGGCGGCAAGTGGACGACGTACCGCGTCATGGCGAAGGACGCGATCGACGCCGCCGCCGACGCGATGGACGGCCGGATCCCGCCGTCGACGACGCAGGACATCCCGCTGCTCGGCGCCGAGGGCTACCAGGCCGCGTGGAACAAGCGCGGCAAGATCGCCCACGCGTTCGGCGTGCACAAGGTGCGCATCGAGCACCTGCTGAACCGCTACGGCACCATGACCGACGAACTGCTCGACCTCATCCGCGCCGATCCAGAGCTGGGGGAGCCGCTGCCGGGCGCCGACGACTACCTCGCCGCCGAGGTGGTCTACGCCGCCTCGCACGAGGGCGCGCTGCACCTCGACGACGTGCTCGCCCGTCGCACCCGCATCTCGATCGAGGCGTGGGACCGCGGCGTGTCGGCGGCCCCGGTCGCGGCGAAGCTCATGGGCAAGGTGCTCGGGTGGGACGAGGAGCGCGAGGCCCTCGAGACGGAGCGCTACCTGCAGCGCGTCGCCGCCGAGCGCGCGTCGCAGCAGCAGCCCGACGACGAGTCCGCCGACCGGGTGCGGCTCGCGGCCCCCGACATCGTGAAGGTCGACTGATCCGGCGCGGATAGACTGGACGGCGGGCCCATCGAGTCCGAGGAGAGCGCGCCATGGTTGATGTCCGCCGGGTCACCCTTCCCGGGGTCGGCGTGCTGCATTCCTTCGAGACGGCCGACGGCGCCGAGGTCGCGGTCGTCGCGCACCGCACCGGCTCCAGCGACCTGGTCAGCCGTCCTGCCGGCGCCCGCGACGACGACGATGCGGTGACGGTGCGCCTCGACGAGGAGGAGGCGCACACGCTCGCCGAGCTGCTCGGCGGAACGCGCATCGTCGAGTCCATCGCCGAGCTCGACGAGCTGCCCGGCGTGCCGATCGACTGGATGACGGTCGACGAGGGTGACGCGATCGTGGGCCGTCCGCTCGGCGAGGTGCCCGCGGCATCCGGCGTCGCGATCGTCGCGATCGTGCGTGACGACCACGCCCACCCGTCGCCCGGCGCCGACTTCGTCGTCGAACCCGGTGACACGGTCGTTGCGGTCGGTCCCACCGAGCTGATCGCCGAGGTGTTCCGCGTCATGAACGACGGCATGTCCCGAGGCGCCGAGGCCTGATGCTCCAGATGATGCTGCGCCCCCGGTGGGTGCTCGCGCTCCTCCTCGCCCTCGGCATCGCCGCCGGCTTCGCGCTGCTCGGCCAGTGGCAGCTCGAGCGCGCGGTCGAGCAGGCCGTCGTGCAGGAGCGGCCGACTGAGGACGTGCGCCCGCTCGCCGACGTCGCCCAGCCCGACGGTCCCACCCAGCAGGCCGCGACGGGCCAGCGCGTCGAGGTCACCGGCACGTTCGTGCCCGGCGACACCGTCATCGTCGAGGGGCGACTCAACGACGGCGTCGCGGGCTACTGGCCCGTTGCGCACCTCGAAGTGACGGATGCCGCGCCGGGCGGCCTGCCCATCGCCCTCGGTTGGGCACCCGACCTCGAGGCCGCGCAGCAGGCCGCCGACCGCTTCGACGCGCAGGCCGGCGGCGAGGTCACCGTGGTCGGACGCTTCCTGCCGAGCGAGGCGCCCATCGCGCCCGATGCCGAGGCCGACCCGAACTCGATGCAGACCGTCGCGGTGGCGCAGCTCATCAACGTCTGGGCGGACTACGACGACCGGCCCGTGTACTTCGGCTACGTGACGTCGGCGGAGCCGGCCGCCGGGCTCGAGGCCATCTCGTCCCCGCCGCCCGAGGAGTCCAAGGAGCTCAACTGGCTCAATGTGTTCTACGCCGTCGAGTGGGTCGTGTTCGCCGGCTTCGCGATCTTCCTCTGGTACCGCCTCGTGCGCGACGCGGTCGAGCGCGAGCGCGACGCGGCGGAGGAGGCGGCCGAGGCGGCCGAGGCGGATGGCACCGGTGCCGCCGCCGGGGCCGGGGCCGACGACGGCGACACCGGCACGGCTCCAGCGACGACCGAGGACGCCGGGACGCCCAGGAGCTAGGGCGCCCGACCGTTCCGCCCGGGGCGAACTCCGCCCTCGCTCGACCACGACGGGCGGATGATCGACGTGTGGACGAAGCAGACCCCCTCGACGCCTACTCGGCGGTGGTCACGCGGGTCGCGGCATCCGTGCTGCCGAGCGTCGCGAGCCTCGCGGTGCGCACGACGCGCGGCGAGGGCGCGGGCAGCGCGAGCGTGATCTCCACCGACGGCGTGCTGCTCACGAGCGCGCACGTCGTCTCGGGTGCGCGGTCGGCCGAGGCCACGTTCGCCGACGGCACGTCGGTCAGGGTCGACGTGATCGGCCGCGACGTGCTCTCCGACCTCGCGGTGCTCCGCGCCCGGGCGAGCGTGCCGGCGCCGGTCGAGCTCGGCGACGCCGCCGGCCTCCGGGTCGGCCAGCTCGTGGTCGCGCTCGGCAACCCCATGGGGCTCGCGGGCAGCGTCACCGCCGGCATCGTCTCGAACCTCGGCCGGTCGCTGCCGACCGCGTCGGGGCGCGTGATCGACGAGGTCATCCAGACGGATGCCGCGCTGAATCCCGGCAACTCGGGCGGCGTGCTCGCCGACGGCACGGGCCGCATGGTCGGCGTGAACACCGCGGTCGCGGGCGTCGGCCTCGGACTCGCCGTGCCGATCAACCGCGCGACCCGGGACATCATCGACACGCTCACGCGCGCCGGACGCGTGCGCCGCGCCTGGCTCGGCATCGTCGGCACCAAGGTGCAGCTCGCGCCCGACCTCGCGGCGCGGATCGGCTCGCCGACCGGACTGCAGGTCGCGGGCGTCGCGCCCGACAGCCCGGCGGATCTCGCGGACATCCACCGCGGCGACATCGTGGTCTCCCTCGACGGCAACGACGTCGTGACCTCGACGTCGATCCAACGCCTCATGGTCGAGGACGCGATCGACCGCCAGGTCGAGATGACGGTGTGGCGCAACGGCGCGCTCGTCGACGTGTTCGTGGTGCCGCGGGAGCTCGTGGACGCGTCGTAGGCGCGGGCGGGGTGCGTCTCGATACGCGTCGCCTCCGGCGGCGCTACTCGACGACCGGTGCGGCGGCGCTGCTCGACGACCGGGGCAGCGCGCGCCACGTAGACTGTTCGCATGCCCCTCGAGCCCAAACTCGCCGATCTGCCGCGCATTCGCGGGGCGCTCCGCTTCTACCAGGTGGCCGCGATCATCACCGGTGTGCTGCTCCTCCTGCTGTGCGCCGAGATGCTCATGAAGTACGCCTTCGGGCTCGAGCTCGAGCTCGGCGGCCCTGACGGCTTCCTCGCCTTCGTGCCGATCGACACCGTGACCGCCGTCAACCTCTCGACCGGCATCCTGATCGTGCACGGCTGGTTCTACGTCGTGTACCTGTTCAGCGACTTCCGCCTGTGGAGCCTCATGCGCTGGCCGTTCATGCGGTTCATCGTCATCGCGCTCGGCGGCGTGATCCCGTTCCTCTCGTTCATCCTCGAGGCCCGCATCGGCCGCGAGGTGCGCGCGTACCTCGAGCGACGCGAGTCCGAGGCATCCGCCGCACCGGCCGCCCCGACGGATGCCGCGACCGACCCCGCCGACTCCATGGAGGCCCAGCAGTGACCGACGCGTCCCCCGAGCAGCCCACCGAGCAGCGTCCCGTGCTCGTCGTCGACTTCGGGGCGCAGTACGCCCAGCTGATCGCGCGGCGCGTGCGCGAGGCATCCGTCTACTCGGAGATCGTGCCGCACACCATCACAGCCGACGAGGTCCGCGCGAAGAACCCGGTCGGCATCGTGCTCTCGGGCGGACCGTCGTCGGTCTACGAGGAGGGCGCGCCGGCGCTCGACGAGGGCATCCTGCAGCTCGGCGTGCCGACGCTCGGCATCTGCTACGGCTTCCAGGTCATGGCGCAGCAGCTCGGCGGCGAGGTCGCGCACACCGGCCACCGCGAGTACGGCTCGACCGCCGTGACCGCGCGCACCGACGACGACAACGCGCTGCTCTCCGGCCAGCCCGAGGCGCAGATCGTGTGGATGAGCCACGGCGACTCGGTCTCGCGCGCGCCCGAGGGCTTCGAGGTGCTCGCCTCCACGGCGACGACGCCCGTCGCGGCGTTCGCCAACGACGAGCGGTCGCTCTACGGCGTGCAATGGCACCCCGAGGTGAAGCACTCGGAGTTCGGCCAGCGCGTGCTCGAGAACTTCCTGCATCGTGCGGCCGGCATCCCCGCCGACTGGAACCCCGACAACGTCATCGCCGAGCAGGTCGAGCGCATCCGCGCCCAGGTCGGCTCCTCGCGCGTGATCTCTGCGCTGTCGGGCGGCGTCGACTCGGCGGTCTCCACCGCGCTCGTGCAGCGTGCCGTCGGCGACCAGCTCACCGCCGTGTTCGTCGACCACGGCCTGCTGCGACAGGGCGAGCGCGAGCAGGTGCAGCAGGACTACGTCGAGGCGACCGGCGTGCGGCTCGTGACGATCGACGCGGTCGACACGTTCCTCGACGCGCTCGCCGGGGTGACCGACCCCGAGGAGAAGCGCAAGATCATCGGCCGCGAGTTCATCCGCGCGTTCGAGCAGGCCGAGCGCGACCTCATCGCCGAGGCCGCGGCCGACGGCGAGCCGATCCGGTTCCTCGTGCAGGGCACGCTCTACCCCGACGTCGTCGAGTCGGGCGGCGGAACGGGCACCGCGAACATCAAGAGCCACCACAACGTGGGCGGCCTGCCCGAGGACCTGCAGTTCGAGCTCGTCGAGCCGCTGCGCACGCTCTTCAAGGACGAGGTGCGCGCCATCGGCCGCGAGCTCGGGCTGCCCGAGGCCATCGTCGGGCGCCAGCCGTTCCCAGGCCCGGGCCTCGGCATCCGCATCGTCGGCGAGGTCACCCGCGACCGCCTCGAAGTGCTGCGCCATGCCGACGCGATCGCGCGCGAGGAGCTCACCGCAGCCGGCCTCGACCAGGAGATCTGGCAGTGCCCGGTCGTGCTGCTCGCCGACGTGCGCTCGGTGGGCGTGCAGGGCGACGGCCGCACCTACGGCCACCCGATCGTGCTGCGTCCCGTCTCGTCGGAGGACGCCATGACGGCCGACTGGACCCGCCTGCCCTACGACGTGCTCGCGCGCATCTCGAACCGCATCACCAACGAGGTGCGCGAGGTGAACCGGGTCGTGCTCGACGTCACGTCGAAGCCGCCGGGCACCATCGAGTGGGAGTAGCGGGCCCGAAGCTCGCAGCGCGAAGGGCGCGGACCGTGGGGTCCGCGCCCTTCGTCGTTCGCGGGCTCAGTCGAGCGCGGCTCAGTCCAGCAACCGGCGGATGGCGCGACGGTGCGACGCGACGTCTACGGGCTCGTCGTGCCGGGCCGTGAGCTGGTGCAGCAGCACGCCGTCGGAGTAGTCCGCGAGCCAGCGCGACCGCTCCTCGGCGTCGTCGATCCCGGCCGCCTCGACCATGGCGCGGGCCACGCCCATGAAGCGGCGATGCCCGCCCACGACCGTCTCGGGATCCGTGAGCGAGAGGACGAACCGCGCCCGCGTGAGGTCGGCCTGCTCCGCCACGAACGCGGCGAGGTAGGTCGCGAGGCGATCGGCGAGCGCACCGGCGTCGGCCGGGGGCGGTGCGTCGGCGCCGGCCGACCAGAGCTCGAGGTCGCGCTGCTCCAGGCGATCGACCGCTGCGGCGACGAGCGCGGCACGCGTGCGGAAGTAGTTCGAGGTCGTGCCCGCCGGCGAACCGGATGCCGCGTCGACGGCGCGGTGCGTCAGCCCCTTCATGCCGTGCGCGGCGACCACGTCGAGGGCGGCATCGGCGACGAGCGTCCGGCGATCCATGCCGCGAGTGTATCGGATTCGACTACAGAAGTAGTGGAACTACTATTTTTGTAGTAACCTCCGCGTATGACCAGTCCGACTCGCATCCGCATCCTCGGCGGCGGCATCGCCGGCCTCGCCCTCGCGGCCTCGCTCGACCCCGAGCGATTCGACGTGACGCTCGTCGAGCAGCGCGGCGACCTGCCCGACGTCCGCACGATCCTGGCCATGTGGCCCGAGGCGGTCGACGCGCTCGAACGCCTCGGCGTGGCCGACCGGCTGCGCAGCATCAGCTCGTCGATCGACCGCTTCCCGCTCCGCAGCAGCACTGGGCGCAGCTGGTCGGAGCTCACGACCCCCGTCGGCGTCCTCGTCGCCCGCGACGACCTGCTCGCCGCCCTCGATTCGGCCGTCCCGGCATCCGTCGACCGCATCACCGAACGCGTCGATCGGATCGAGACCGAGCCGGGGGAGCTCGTCGTCGGTGCCGACGGCGTGCACAGCACCGTGCGGCGGTCGGGCTGGGGCGGTCGGGCGGATGCCGCGCTGACGCCGTTCCTGGCGGTGCGCGGCGTGCTGCCCGAGTTCCCGGCGGCCGAGGCGATGGGCGAGTACTGGGGTCGGGGACGCCTCTACGGCGTCGGACCGCACCGCTCGGGCACCAACTGGTACGCCTCCTTCCGCACCGATCTCGGGCCCCGCCACGTCGACGTCGCCGCCGCGCTCGAGCTCGCGCGCGAGGGCATCGACGATTTGGCGCCGGGCCTCGCCGGGGTCCTCGCTGCGGCCACTCCCGAGACCTCGCTCGCCCAGCGCATCTGGACGACGCCGCGACTCCGCTCCTACGTGCGCGGCCGGCTCGTGCTCGTGGGCGACGCGGCGCATGCCATGACGCCCAACCTCGGCCGCGGCGGCTGCGAGGCGCTGGTCGACGCCGTGACGCTGGGGCGGCTCCTCGGCGAGCTGCCCGTCGACCAGGCGCTCGTCGCGTACGACCGGGAACGCGTCCGCCCGTCGCAACGGCTGCGCGCGGCATCCGCTGCCCTCATGCACGTCGCGCTCGCCGAACGCACCCAGCCGGCGCGCGACGGGCTGCTCGGTGTCGTCAGCCGCGTCGCGGCTCGACGGGCGCGACGAACGCGACAGGATGCCGCGGGGCCGTCGGCCGCCGTTCCGAGCTGAGCGTCGCGACGAACCGGCGCGCGACCCCGCCCCACTGGCAGGATGGGCGCATGGGAGTCGTCGAGAACTCGAAGCTCACGGTCGTCGGCGCGGGCAGCGTGGGCGCCAGCCTGGCGTACGCCGCGCTGATCCGCGGCTCGGCGAGCGAGATCGCGCTCTACGACATCGCGGCCGAGAAGGTCGAGGCCGAGGTGCTCGACCTCGCCCACGGCACGCAGTTCACCGACGCGCGCGTGACCGGCGGCACCGACCTCGCCGTGGTCGAGGGATCGCACGTCGTCGTGGTGACGGCGGGGGCGAAGCAGCATCCGGGGCAGTCGCGGCTCGAGCTCGCCGACACGAACGTCCGCATCCTCGAGGGCCTGCTGCCGGCGCTGCAGCAGCGGGCGCCCGACGCGATCTTCCTGCTCGTGACGAACCCGGTCGACGTGCTGACGGTCGTGGCGCAGCGGATCACCGGCCTGCCGCCGAACCGCGTCTTCGGATCGGGCACCGTGCTCGACACGTCGCGCCTGCGGTGGCTCCTCGCCCGTCGCGCGGGCGTCGCGACCTCGAGCGTGCACGCCGACATCGTGGGCGAGCACGGCGACACCGAGTTCCCGCTGTGGTCGAACGCCCGCATCGGCCCGGTGCCGATCCTGGACTGGCGCGGCGGCGATCCGTTCACGCTCGGGCAGCTCGACGAGATCGCGCACGAGGTGCGCAACGCCGCCTACACGGTCATCCGCGGCAAGGGTGCGACGAACTCCGCGATCGGCCTCGCCGGGGCGCGCATCGTCGAGGCGATCCTCGACGACGAGCACGCGGTGCTGCCCGTGAGCACCGTGCTCGACGGTCAGCACGGGATCGAGGGCATCGCGCTGTCGGTGCCCTGCCTCGTCGGCGGCGACGGGGCGTTCCCGCTCGAGGGCGTGCCGTTCTCGTCCGACGAGGAGGGGCTGCTGCGGGCGTCGGCGGATGCGATCCGCGCGTCGGTGGAGTCGCTCGGGCGCTGACCCGTCGGGTGCGGCGTCGTCGCGGCATCCGCTCGACTGCGGCGCCGCGCCGTGGCATCCGCTCGGTGCACCCGGAAACGCGGAACGGCCGCCCCGAGGGGCGGCCGTCCGTGTGTCGATGCTGTCGCTAGTTCCGCGCGATGGCGAGGAAGCGCAGGATCTCGAGGTAGAGCCAGATGACGGTGACCATGATGCCGAAGGCGCCGGTCCAGCCGTACTTCTTGTGGGCGCGGTTGCGCACGCCGCGCTGGATCATGTCGAAGTCGAGCACGAGCGAGTACGCGCCCATCAGGATGACGAGCACGCCGATGATCAGGCCGAGCGGGATGCCGGCGATCTCGACGCCGCGGAGGCCCCACGGGTCCTGGTTCACGCCGGTCCACATGAGGATGACGTTCACGAGCGAGAACACGACGTAGCCGAGCAGCGCCACCATGAAGATCTTCGTCGCCCGCTTCGAGGCGCGGACCTTGCCGGTCGCGAACAGCGCGAGCGTCACGCCCACGACGGCCAGTGTGCCGATGACCGCCTGCGCGACGATGCCCGACCACTGGGACTCGAACATGAGCGAGATGCCGCCCAGGAACACGCCCTGCGCCGCGGCGTACGCGAGGATGAGGGCCGGCGAGGGCTCCTTCTTGAAGATGTTGACGAGCGCCAGCGCGAAGCCGACGAGCGACGCGACCCAGAACACCCAGGGCGCGGCCGGCGTGATCGTCCAGCCGACTGCGGCGAAGACGACGAGCACGCCGAACGAGGCCGCCGTCTTGGCGATGGTGTTCTCGACGGTGATGACCTCGCGGTCGGGGAGCGTCGCGGGCTGGTTGTACATCTCCTGGAGCTGCTGCGCCGACACGTCTTGTGCGACGGCATTGGCTCCCTGCGATGAGAAGGCGGAATTCCGCGAGAACGCGGGATTGTCGAGAGCCATGGGGTTCCTCTGCTTTCGGCTTTCGTCGGTGCGGGGGACGGGCATCGGATGCGGCATCCGCGCCATGCACCAATCTACCCGTCGTAGCAGTGATAACGCCCAGAGTTCTGCGCGGATTCCCGCGGTTGCGCGCGTCGCCGCCGCTACGCTGGGCCCATGCTGCACGACTCCGGCGCGCGCCCCCTCGTGATCGGGCACCGCGGCGCGTCGGGGTACCGCCCCGAGCACACCCGCTCGGCGTACGAGCTGGCGTTCGCGCTCGGCGCCGACGCGGTGGAGCCCGACATCGTGTCGACGCGCGACGGCGTGCTGGTGCTGCGGCACGAGAACGAGATCTCGGGCACGACGGATGTCGCGACGCGGCCCGAGTTCGCCGCGAAGCGAACCACGCGCGACGTCGACGGCAAGCCGCTCACGGGCTGGTTCACCGAGGACTTCACCTGGGCGGAGCTGTCGACGCTCCGCGCCCGCGAGCGGCTCGGCGCCCTCCGCCAGGCGAGCGCGAGCTTCGACGACCGCTACCCGGTGATCCGGTTGCGCGACCTGTTCGCGCTCATCGACACGGCCGCCGACGAGCAGCGGCGGCTCATCCGCATGGTCGCGGAGTTCAAGCACGCGTCCCACTTCGCGGCGCTCGGCCTGCCGCTCGACGAGCTCTTCGCCGCCGAGCTCGACGACGCGGGCTGGGGACGTGGTGACGAGCGGCTGGTCATGGAGTCGTTCGAGCTCGACGTGCTCGACCGGCTCGGGGCTCGCGGCATCCGTGGACCGAGGGTCTTCCTCGTGGAGGCGACCGGGGCGCCCGTCGACGTCGCGCTCGCGCAGGGCCGCAGCGCGTCGAGCTACGACCACTTCATGACCGAGGCCGGGCTGCTCGGCCTCGCCGGACGGGTCGACGGCGTGAGCGTCGGCAAGGCGCGGCTCGTCGGCCCGTGGAAGAAGGCCTCGCCGCTCACCGGTTCCGACCTCGTCGATGCCGCGCACTCGGCGGGGCTCGTCGTGTACACGTGGACGCTGCGGCCCGAGAACCGCTTCCTCGCCCCGGGATTCCGCCGCGGGTCGGCGCGATCGGCGTTCGGCGACTGGCTGGGGGAGTTCCGCGAGGTGATCGGCACCGGCGTCGACGGGATCTTCGTCGACCACCCCGACCTCGGCGTCGAGGCGCGGCGCGCGGCATCCGGCGTGCGCTGAGGCGGCGCCGCGCCGGCTGCCGGGCCGGCTGCGGAGTCGCCGAGTCACGACTTTCGGTCGCCTGTGTCACACGGATGCGACGAGAACACGTGACTCGATGGCCGTCACGGTCGCCAGCCACGCGACCTGAGGGCCGAGTCGAGCCAGTCGAGCGTCGCGGCATCCGTGGTGCCCTTGTGGATGCGGACCACGAGCCAGCCGTCGCGCGCGAGATCGTTCAGCCGGTCGACGTCGCGGATGGCCTGGCGGTCGTCGGTGCGATGGTGCACACCGTCGTACTCGAGGATCACGCGGTAGCGACGGAAGACGAGGTCGCCGTGCGTGAGCGCACCGGTGGACAGCCGGATGGGACCGTTGAGCTCGGGCTCGGGATACCCGGCCGGGGCACGGAGGACGAGCAGTCGAAGCCCCGTCTCGCGCGGCGAAGCGGATCGGGGCCGCAGCTCGTTGCGAGCTTCACGCAACGAGCGGATGCCGCGTGCCGACCCGAAGCGCTCGAGCGCCCCGTCGATCTCGCCGGCGCTCGCCAGCGGAGACGGCCAGCCGAGGAGCCGGTCGCCCGCCTGGATGAGCTCGTCCAGCGTGAGGCGACGAGTCCTCGACGGGTCGTCCGCCGCCGTCGGCAACCTCACGGCCGCGAGCTCGCACCACGCGTCGCTCGGGGCCACCACGGGAAGGCCCAGGTGGAAGCGGATGTCGCGGATCGCGGTGATCCGGTGCCCGATGACGCCGCGACGCGTCGGCTCGCGGCCGGCGGTGCTCACGTGCAGGCGTGGGTCCGTCCGCAGGCCCCGGGGGAGCGGTAACCCCCAGAGCCGGGCCGCGGTCGTGTGGCTGAAGTACTGGCCGGGCGCCATCACCGTGTCGAGCGCCGAGCACCGGGCGACGAGGTCCGCGGGGGGCGTGCTCGATCGCATCCCGCGGAACGGCGCGTGCAGGTCGGTCGCCCGGAGCCGGCGCGGGGTGATGCCGAGCTGCTCAGCCTCGGAGACGCGGAAGGGCGCCATGCGGAGCAGGTCGGGGAGCGGGCGCGCACGCGGCATCCGTCGACTGTGGCAGCCGGCGGGCTCGCGGGCCGCGAGCTGTCCACATTTCGGATCACAGGGGCATCGACTCACGAGTTCCGGTCGCCCGCGCGATCTGGATGCGACGAGAACTCGTGACTCGGCGCAGAGAACTGGGCGCGGCGGCGCGAAGCGCCCGCCGCAGGGCCGGCTGTCGGATGCCGCGCCTAGACTTGACGGGACATGACGCTGATCCTCGACCCCGACGACCCGGCCGGCTGGCGCGAGGCGCCGCCCGCGTCCGCCGCACCGCCCGCCGCCGCTCCGACCGGCACCGTGCCCTCCGCCGGCGACCGCCTCCTCGACGGGCTCAATCCCGAGCAGCGGGAGGCCGTCGAGTACCGCGGGCAGGCGCTGCTCATCGTCGCAGGCGCGGGCTCGGGCAAGACGCGCGTGCTCACGCACCGCATCGCGAGCCTCATCCAGAGCCGGGAGGCCTGGCCGAGCCAGATCCTCGCGATCACCTTCACGAACAAGGCCGCCGCCGAGATGCGCGAGCGCGTCGAGGCGCTGCTCGGCGAGGCTGCCGGCGGCATGTGGATCTCGACGTTCCACTCGGCGTGCGTGCGCATCCTGCGCCGCGAGGCCGAGTCGCTCGGGCTCTCGTCGACGTTCACGATCTACGACTCCGCTGACACCCGCACCGTGCTGAAGCGCATCATCAAGGAGCTCGACGCCGACACGATGGGCTTCACGCCCGCGAGCGCTCAGGCGAAGATCTCGCGGCTGAAGAACGAGCTCGCCGACGTCGAGACGTACGCGCGCAATGCCAACACGAACGACCCCAACGAGGTCATGTTCGTCGAGATCTTCCGGCAGTACACGCGTCGCCTGCGCGACGCGAGCGCCCTCGACTTCGACGACCTCATCGCCGAGACCGTCTACCTGTTCCGCGCGTTCCCGAAGGTCGCGTCGCTCTACCAGCGTCGGTTCCGGCACATCCTCGTCGACGAGTACCAGGACACGAACCACGCCCAGTACTCGCTCATCCGCGAGCTCACCCAGCCGGTCCCGGCCGACCGGGTGCACGAGATGGAGGGCCATGGCGTGAACGTGGCCGCATTGACGGATGCCTCGGGCGGCATCCCCGGCGCCAGCCTCACGGTCGTCGGCGACTCCGACCAGTCGATCTACGCCTTCCGCGGCGCGGACATCCGCAACATCGTGGAGTTCGAGCGCGACTTCCCCGGAGCGAAGGTGGTGCTGCTCGAGCAGAACTACCGGTCGACGCAGAACATCCTCTCGGCCGCCAACGCCGTCATCTCGAACAACTTCGACCGGAAGGACAAGAAGCTGTGGACGGCCGTCGGCGACGGCGAGCTCATCACCGGCTACACCGGTTACACGGCGCACGACGAGGCGCAGTTCGTCGCCGACGAGATCGAGTCGCTGCACCGCGCCGGCATCGCGTACCGCGACATCGCCGTCTTCTACCGCACCAACGCGCAGACGCGTGCACTCGAGGAGATCTTCGTGCGGTCGGCCCTGCCGTACCGCGTCGTCGGTGGCACGAAGTTCTACGAGCGCGCCGAGATCAAGGACGCGATGGCGTACCTCATCTCGGTGGCGAACCCGGTCGACGAGCTCGCGCTCCGCCGCATCCTGAACACGCCCAAGCGGGGCATCGGCCCGGCCACCGAGACCGCGCTCGCGAGCTTCGCGGAGCAGAACGGCATCTCGTTCCGCGAGGCGATGCGCAACGCCGATGCGCTCGGCCTCGGCCCGAAGGTCACCGGCGCGATCCTCGGGCTGGCCCGCGTGCTCGACGAGGCTGCCGCGATGCTCGTGCCGTCGTCGCGCGCCGTCGCCGAGGGCACCAACGAGGGTGCCTCCTCGGTCTCCGACGTGCTCGTGTTCCTGCTCGAGAGCTCGGGCCTCATCGACGCACTCCGCAACAGCCGAGACCCGCAAGACGAGACGCGGGCCGAGAACGTCGAGGAACTCGTGGCCCAGACCCGCGACTTCGACCGCGAGAATCCGGGCGCGACGCTCGTCGACTTCCTCACCCAGGTGTCGCTCGTGGCGGCGGCCGACGAGATCGACGACGCATCGGGCACCGTCTCGCTCATGACGCTCCACACCGCGAAGGGCCTCGAGTACCACGCGGTGTTCCTCACCGGACTCGAGGAGGGCCTGCTGCCGCACCAGATGTCGGCATCCGAGCCCGGTGGTCCCGCCGAGGAGCGCCGCCTGTTCTACGTCGGCATCACGCGGGCCCGCAAGCGTCTCTTCCTCTCGCTCGCGATGAGCCGCGCCCAGTTCGGCGAGGTCGCGGTGGCGATGCCGTCGCGCTACCTGCAGGAGATCCCCGAGGGGCTCATCGACTGGCGGCAGTCGCCGGGCATGGCCACGTCCCGCGGCGGCACCCAGCCGCGCGCGCTGAACGCCCGCCGCCCAGGTGGCGCCTGGGGCACGCGCGACCGCGACCTCGAGAAGTTCAGCGTGCTGAAGAGCGCCGCGCCCAAGGCCGAGTGGGCGAACCGGGTCACCGGCACCGTGCGCGACAACGGCGACCTCACGCTCGAGGCGGGCGATCGCATCCGGCACGTCGACTTCGGCGACGGTCGAGTGACCCAGGTCACCGGCGAGGGCACCAAGCGCATCGCGCACGTCGCCTTCGACACCGCTGGACAGAAGAAGCTCCTCATCAAGATCGCGCCCATCGAGAAGCTCTAGGGCTCGAGCGGATGCCGCGTTCCCAGCCGGCCCACAGGCGACCCATCGCTCGGCGATAGGGTCCGCCCGCACGATGGCGTCATGGCATTCCTCCTCCACGACGCCCGGCACCTCGAGCGGCCCGCCCGCTCGATGGCCGGACCCGAGCGGGAGCGTGCTCGCCGGCGGCTGTGGCGGAGCGACCTGCTCGCCGCCGGCGCGGTGGCATCCGCGGCGGTGGCGGTCGGACTGTTCCTCGCCGAGGGCGGGGCGAACCGGTTCGGCGACGTCGGCTCGGCACTGACCTCGCTCGGGATCATTGCGGGCCTCGTCGCGACCGACCTCGTGCTCGTGATGCTGCTCCTCGCGGCGCGGGTGCCGCTCATCGAACGCGCCGTCGGCCACGACGCCGCGATGGCGTTGCACGGCCGACTCGGGAAACCGGTCGTGTACCTCCTCGTGGCGCATGGCGTGCTGCTGCTCACGGGCTATGCCGTGGCCGACGGTGTCGACCTCGTCGCCGAGGCGGTGGCGATCTGGTCGCTGCCCGACCTGCCACTCGCGCTGCTGGGGTTCGGCCTCTTCGCGCTCGTCGTCGTTACCTCGCTCGTCGCGGTGCGCCGCCGCCTGCGGTACGAGACGTGGCACCTCGTGCACCTGCTCGCGTACGCGGCCGTGCTCGCCGCGCTGCCGCACCAGTTCAGCGTCGGCGGGCTCTTCGCCGAGGGCACGTGGCAGTACTGGTACTGGCTCGCCGTCACCTGGGGCACGCTCGGCGCCGTGGTCGTCTTCCGGCTCCTCGTGCCGCTCGCCGCGACGCTCCGTCACCGCCTGGTGGTCGAGGCCGTCGAGCCGATCGGCACGAGCGGCCAGGCCGTCTCCGTCACGATGCGGGGCGCGGACCTCGAGCGCCTGCGCGCCACGGGAGGGCAGTTCCTCGTCTGGCGGTTCCTCGCTCGCGGGCAGTGGTGGCAGGCGCATCCGTACTCGCTGTCGGCCGCACCGCGCGGCGGCAGGCTGCGCATCACCGTGCGTGCGCTCGGGGCGGGATCCGCGAGCCTCGCGGGCATCCGGCCCGGCACGCGCGTCGCGATCGAGGGTCCGTACGGCATCTTCAGCGAGGCGGCGCGCAGCCGGTCGCGCATCGCGTTCGTCGCGGCCGGCATCGGCATCACGCCCGTGCGGTCGCTGCTCGAGACGGCGACGTTCCGTCCGGGCGAGGCGACGGTCGTCGTCCGCACGCCCGAGCCCGCTGCCGGGTGGCTGCTCGACGAGCTCGGCGAGCTCTGCGCGGCGCGCGGCGCGACCCTCATCACGGTCCCGGGTCCACGCGGGCGGGGCTGGCTGACGGATGCCGCGGAGCACGAGGGCCTCTCGCTGGCGGCGTTCGTGCCGCGGCTCGACGACACCGACCTGTACGTCTGCGGACCGCGCGACTGGGCGGAGCGCGTCATCGCCGAGGCCCGCGCGGCGGGAATGGCCCCCGAGCAGGTCCATCACGAGAGGTTCGACTGGTGAGACGACGAGCGGTGATCCTGGCCTCCGCCGCCTCGGCGACGGCGATCCTCGGCGGCTGGCAGCTCGGGCTGCTGGGCACGCCCTCGGCGCCGGTCGCCGAGACGACGACGCAGACCGTCGGCGGGTCGAGTGGCGGCGCCGGTGGCAGCGGCAGCTCCGGCAGCGGCACCGGCGGCTCCGGGTCGACGGATGCCGCGACCTCTGCCCCGTCGACCGGCTCGGGGACCGACGCGAGCTCGGGCACGTCGACCGACTCGGGCACGTCGGGCGCTGCCGCCGCGGCCTCCGCCGACGGCACCTACTCGGGATCCTCGGTCGGCACGCGCTTCGGCGACGTGCAGGTGCAGGTCACGATCTCGGGGGGCGCGATCACCGACGTGACGGCCCTCCACCTCACCGATCACGACGGCCGCTCGGTGTCGATCAGCAACCGGGCGGAGCCGATCCTGCGCGACGAGGTGCTGCAGGCGCAGTCGTCCTCCGTCTCGCTCGTGAGCGGCGCCACGTACACGAGCGCGGCCTACCTGCAGTCGCTGCAGGCCGCGCTCGACGCGGCGGGCTTCTGATGGGCGCGCGGCCGACGGTCGAGCTCGCTGGCGGCACGTTCCACGCGATGGGCACGGTCGTCAGCGTCCGGGTGGGCGTGCAGCCGGGCGACGACACGGATGCCGCGGCCGCCGTTGCGGCGGTCGACGCCGTCTTCCGCCGGTGGGAGGCGCACTGCAGCCTGTTCGACCCGGCCTCGGAGCTCAGTCGGATCGGACGCGGCGAACTCGCGCTGCCCGAGGCCGGCGCGGACGTGCGCGACGCCTATGCCCTCGCGCTCGAGTGGCGTACGCGCACCGACGGCGCCTTCACGCCGCATCGCGGCGACGGGGTGATCGACCTGGATGGGGTGGTGAAGGCGCTCGCGATCGCCGAGGCGGGCGAGTTGCTCGCGCACGGCGGGTCTCCGCGGTGGGCGATCGATGCGGGCGGCGACGTGTTCGTGTCGCCGACGACCGCCGACGACGAATGGTCGGTCGGGATCGTGGACCCGGCCGATCGCGCGGCGCTGCTCGGCGGCATCCGCCTGGGTGCACGACGGCGCGCGGTCGCCACGTCGGGAAACGCCGAGCGCGGCGACCACATCTGGACCCGGCCGGGCGAGGGGCCGACCCCGTTCGTGCAGGTGAGCGTGGCGGCTGACGACATCGTCAGGGCCGACGTCATCGCGACGGCGATCGTGTCGGGCGGCCGCTCGAGCCTCGACGCGTGCGCCGACCGGTTCGACGTCGACGTGCTGGCCGTGGAGCACGACGGCTCGCTGCTCGCCACGCCGGGCTGGCCGCGAGCGGTCAGTGCTCCGGCGGCTCCGTGGCAGGCGACTCCGGCAGGCCCGCCGGCCGCGGGAGCCGCGCGATGAGCGCCATCGCGTCGAACGGCGCCCGCACCTTGATGTCGTTGTCGAAGTAGAGGAACGCGTCGCGACCCGAGTCGAGGTGCGCCCGGGTCCAGGTCGCCCAACGGTCGAGCGATGCGTCGTCGTACCCCGAGGCGTAGAGCTCCTCCTCGCCGTGCAGCCGCGCGTACGCGAAGTCGGCGGTCGTGCGGTCGATGCGCGGGTAGCGGCCCGCGGTGTCGGCGGTGACCGAGGCCACGCCGTGCCGGGCGAGCAGGTCGGCCCACTCCTCCTGCCGGTCCTCGAACTCCGGATGCCGCACCTCCACGGCATGGCGCAGCGGCCGGTCGACGATCGCCGCGGCGTCGAACCACGACTTCCCCTCCATCCGCTCGTCGTGCCCGGCCGCGAGCGCCGCGGCATCCGTCGTCGTTCGCGGCAGCAGGCCGAGGAAGCGGTCGGCGACCTCGGGATCGAACCCGAGGTTCGGCGGCAGCTGCCAGAGCACCGGACCGAGCTTCGACCCGAGCGCCAGCACGCCCGACGCGAAGAAGTTCGCGAGCGGCGCCCGGATGTCGCCGAGCCGCTTGATGTGCGTGATGAAGCGCGGGCCCTTCACCGCGAAGACGAAGCCGTCGGGTGTCGCGTCGCGCCAGCGCACCCAGTTCGCGGGCTTCTGCAGGGAGTAGAACGAGCCGTTCACCTCGATCGAGGTCATCCGCTCGGAGGCGTAGGCGAGCTCGTCGGCCTGGCGGAGGCCCGTCGGGTAGAAGCTCCGGCGCCAGTTCGGATAGAGCCAGCCCGAGATGCCGATGCGCGCCTCGGCCATGGCTACACGGCGGTCCCGAGGAGTGCGCCGATGACCCAGGTGACGACGAGTGCGAGCGCGCCGCCGACGACCACGCGCAGCACCGCGCGACCGCGAGGGCTCCCGCCGATCCACGCCGACAGCCAGCCCGTGATGGCGAGCGCGACGATGACCGCGACGAACGTCGTGGCGACGCGCCACTCGGGCGGCGGCAGGAGGATCGCGAGCATCGGCAGCACCGCGCCGACGAGAAACGACAACGCCGATGCCCAGGCCGCGTGCCACGGGTTCACGACGTCGTCCTGCGAGATGTGCAGCTCGGTCTCGAGGTGGGCGGCCAGCGCATCGTGCGCCGTGAGCTCGACGGCGACGCGCTCGGCCGTCTCGGCCGAGAGGCCCTTCGTGCGGTAGAGCGCGGTGAGCTCGGCCAGCTCCTGGGCGGGCATCGTCTCGAGCTCCCAGCGCTCCTTCGCGATCAGGGCGCGCTCGGTGTCGCGCTGGCTCGACACCGACACGTATTCGCCGAGCCCCATCGAGATGGCGCCGGCGAGCACCGCCGCGACGCCCGCGATGAGGATCGCGGCGAGGTCGGTGGTGGCGGCCGCGACGCCGACCACGAGCGCGGCGACCGAGACGATGCCGTCGTTCGCGCCGAGCACGCCCGCCCGCAGCCAGTTGAGCTTCGCGTGCACCGATCCGTCGTGGGGATCGGTGCGATGGATCGGTTCCACTGGGTCGACCATGCGGCCAGTCTCGCAGCGGGCCGGGGCACCCGCCAGCATGGCGAGCCTGTCTTCACCTGCGCTCGCCGCGGCATCCGCTTGCCCTCGCGGCCGTCGGATGCCGCCGCCGCACGTGCTCGCCGGCTGTCGTGCCTGCCCGCGCGCATGTCCGGGACCCCGGACATCCCGGTTCGGACGCCCCACGACGGGGGAGTACCATGGTCGTCGGCCCGCTATCTCGATATCGAGAGAATTCTCGATGTCGAGACAACATCCGGCCGGGCCTCTCATCCCACCATCCCTGCGCGATCACGCGCGGACCGATTGGAAGCAGAGCGTGGATCTTTACGAGTACCAGGCCAGAGACCTCTTCGAGAAGTACGGAGTGCCGGTGCTCGCCGGCATCGTCGCGGACACCCCCGAGGACGTGCGCAAGGCCGCCGAACAGCTCGGCGGCGTCGTCGTGGTCAAGGCCCAGGTGAAGACGGGCGGCCGTGGAAAGGCGGGCGGCGTCAAGGTCGCCAAGACCCCCGACGAGGCGGAGGAGGCCGCGAAGGCGATCCTCGGGCTCGACATCAAGGGCCACGTCGTCAAGCGCGTCATGGTCGCCGCCGGCGCGAAGATCGCCAAGGAGTTCTACTTCTCGGTGCTCCTCGACCGCGCCAACCGCTCGTACCTCTCGCTCACGAGCGTCGAGGGCGGCATGGAGATCGAGCAGCTCGCCGTCGAGAAGCCCGAGGCGCTCGCGCGCGTCGAGGTCGACCCCGGCACCGGCATCACTCCGACCAAGGCCCGCGAGATCGCCGAGGCCGCGAACTTCCCGGCCGAGCTGGTCGACAAGGTCGCCGACGTCTTCGTCAAGCTGTACGACGTGTACGACAGCGAGGACGCGACGCTCGTCGAGGTCAACCCGCTCATCCTCGACGAGGACGGCAACATCATCGCCCTCGACGGGAAGGTCACGCTCGACGAGAACGCCGAGTTCCGCCACGCCGGACACGCGCTGCTCGAGGACAAGGCCGCGGCCGACCCGCTCGAGGCGAAGGCCAAGGAGCTCGACCTCAACTACGTCAAGCTCGACGGCGAAGTCGGCATCATCGGCAACGGCGCGGGCCTCGTCATGTCCACGCTCGACGTGGTCGCCTACGCCGGCGAGAACCACGGCGGCGTGAAGCCCGCCAACTTCCTCGACATCGGCGGCGGCGCGTCGGCCGAGGTCATGGCCAACGGACTCTCGATCATCCTCGGCGACCCGCAGGTCAAGTCCGTGTTCGTGAACGTCTTCGGCGGCATCACCGCGTGCGACCAGGTCGCCAAGGGCATCGTCGGCGCGCTCGCCGAGCTCGGCTCCAGCGCGAACAAGCCGCTCGTCGTGCGCCTCGACGGCAACAACGTGGTCGAGGGCCGTCGCATCCTCGAGGAGGCGGCGCACCCGCTCGTCACCCTCGCCGACAACATGGACCAGGGCGCCGACAAGGCCGCCGAGCTGGCGAACGCGCAGTAAGGGATTCGAGACAAATGACGATCTTCCTCAACAAGGACAACAAGGTCATCGTCCAGGGCATCACCGGCGGCGAGGGCTCGAAGCACACCGCGCGCATGCTCGCGGCGGGCACCCAGGTGGTCGGCGGCGTGAACGCCCGCAAGGCCGGCACCACCGTGCTGCACAAGGACCAGGACGGTCACGACGTCGAGCTCCCCGTCTTCGCGTCGGTGACCGAGGCCATCGAGGCGACCGGAGCCGACGTCTCGATCGCGTTCGTGCCCCCGGCCTTCACGAAGGACGCCGTGATCGAGGCGATCGACGCCGAGATCCCGCTCCTCGTCATCATCACCGAGGGCGTGCCCGTGCAGGACTCGGCCGAGTTCTGGGCCTACGCCAAGGAGCAGGGCGACAAGACCCGCATCATCGGCCCGAACTGCCCCGGCATCATCAGCCCCGGAGAGGCCCTCGTCGGCATCACCCCGGCGAACATCACCGGCAAGGGCCCGATCGGCCTCGTCTCGAAGTCGGGCACGCTCACGTACCAGATGATGTACGAGCTGCGCGACCTCGGCTTCTCGACCGCCATCGGCATCGGCGGCGACCCGATCATCGGCACCACGCACATCGACGCGCTCGCCGCGTTCGAGGCCGACCCCGAGACGAAGGCGATCGTCATGATCGGCGAGATCGGCGGCGACGCCGAGGAGCGCGCGGCCGACTTCATCAAGGCCAACGTGACCAAGCCCGTCGTGGGCTACGTCGCCGGCTTCACGGCGCCCGAGGGCAAGACCATGGGCCACGCCGGCGCCATCGTGTCCGGCTCGGCCGGCACCGCGCAGGCGAAGAAGGAGGCCCTCGAGGCCGCCGGCGTCAAGGTCGGCAAGACGCCGTCCGAGACCGCGCAGCTGCTCCGCGAGGTGTACACGGCGCTCGGCGCGTAGCGCTCCGCGAAACGCGTGGAAGGGCCCCGTCGGCGATGCCGGCGGGGCCCTTCGTCTGCCATGTGCGGGCTCGACGTCGATCCTCACGGGAGTGGGATCGGCATCTGCTCAGCTCACTGGCTGCTCACCGTCCCTCCGTTCGCGATGGTCAGCGCCGACGTCTCGTGGCAGCTGTTGCCGATGTCCCGCTGGGCGGGGTTCGTGCTGTCGTAGCTCACCTTCCATGAGAACGACCCGGACACCTGCACCGCCGTGGTGTTGGACGTGGACACGGTCTGCGGCGAGGCGCCCGCCACCGTCGCAGTCGTGCTGTAGATGGCGGTGCCGGAGCAGTCGTCAGTCGCGTACAGGGCGAACGCGACGGTTCCCGCCATGGCGCCGCCCGCGCTGGCCGAGACCGTCACCGAGTCGTTCGGCACCCACTTCTGCGCGCTCGACAGCGACGACGGCACCGTGGTGACCACCACATCCTCGTCGTTGTCGGTGCACGCGGCGTTGTGAGTGGTCCCGTTGGTGTTCGGCGAGCTTCCGCTGTACACGGCGACCCAGTGATAGGTGCCGGCCGCGGTGGGCGCGAACTGCGGAGCAGGCGAGTTGTACGTGTTGTTCCCGCTGACTGCCACGGTCGGCGACGTGTACGCCAGCGTCGTGCAGTTGTCAGGCCCGTACAGCTTGAAGGTGATGGTGCCGCCGGCCGCAGCCCCACCGGTGCCGGTCAGGTTGATGACCGGGTCGGCCGGCTGGGTGGCCGTTCCGCCGAGGGTGGCCGAGTCCGTCACCGCGTTGCCGAGGAGGACGTCCGCACCGGCGGTGGTCGCCAGGGTCGGAGTGACGGGGTTCACGGTGAAGCACTCCGACGCACTCGAGTCGCTGGACCCGGGGATGCCGTTGGCGGAGTCGCCGCTGAACACCGCGCGCCAGCAGTACCGGCCGGCGGACGTGACGTACGCCGTCGGCGACGAGACCGTCAACGGGTACGACGCACCCGTGAGGTTCGTCGACCCGACGCTCGTGCCGCCGGTGGTGCAGAGGCCCGGTGAGTCCACCTTGCAGAGGGAGAACGCCACCGAACCCGCCGGGGTCGCGGTTCCGCCGGTCAGGCTCACCACGGCGGAGTCCTTCACCGCCACGACGCCGGTGCCGATCGAGAGGCCGCCGGCGGGGATGTTGGCCCCCGCGCCGTCCTTGGGCGTGGTCACCGTGGTGGAGGTGCAGTTGCTGATCGGCGGTGTCGTCGCCAGGATCGTGTCCTTGTAGTCCGCGGTGTCGGAGTTGCCGGTCACCGTGCTCGGAATGGTGTTGGCGAAGGCGAGGCACGCGGTGGACCCTCCGAAGATGGTGTCCGTCAGGTTGACGGCGGCTTCACCGAAGAACCCGTCGGCACTGTAGGCGGCCTGCGACACCGTGGAGTTGAGTTGCTGCGGCGCGCCCAGGGTCAGGTTCGGCGCGGTGCCGCTCCAGATCCTGAGGAACAGGTCGAGACTGCCGCCCTGCTGATCCCAGAGGATCATGAAGTCGCCGGCTTTGCGGTTGGCCCACGGGTTGCAGTTGGCGACCAATTGGTCCGGGGTCGCCGTCTCGTAGGCGCAGGCGGTGGGCGCCTTGTTCTGCATGAACTCGTACGCGATGAAGCCGCTGCCGGTGTTCTTGTCACGCTCCCAGGCGAAGTACAGCCAGTCCTTGCCGGACTCCCGCTCGGTGTCGAGCCAGGCTCGGCGCAGGTCGACCTGGGCGTTCGGGTTGGTGTCGCCCAGCGTGGGCACGGCATCACTGTGGATGACGCCGATCTTCGTGGTGCTCGAGTTGAGCGGTCCGAGCTCCTTCACGTTGCCGAAGGGATCGGTGATCTCGGTCGTGCCGGGATCCGGCACGGTGCCGTCGATGCTGTACGGACCGTCCGCCGCGAGCGCCGGGCCCGCGACCAGGATCATCGCGACGGCAAGACAGCTCGCCGCGCCTGCGGCGACCACCCGACGCGTCCTCGTGGACTTCTCGGATGTTCGAACTCGGGTTGTGAAAGGCATCATCGCCTCCGGGTGTTCCCAGGTTCGTCCGGTTCGGGTGAGCCGGACGCTTCCCTCCCGGGCGGTGCGCATGGCAAAGCGACGGCGCGCGGGCACGCGTCGAGGTGATGTCGTTCGATGCCGGGCCGCGGGTGTCGTTCCGGCCGCATCGTTCCCCGGAGGGGAGTCTCACGTTCTGGCCGCAGGGTACACCCGCGGGGTACTGCCCGGGCAAGATCGGTGAGGAATGCTCACCCACCAAAACAGGGGACAGCAGGCGGAACGGAGCCCCGCAGAAGCACCTGCGGGGCTCCTCCCTCGGTGGCGGACGTTCGGGGGGTCGCATCCGTCACCTCGTCACTCGACGGATCGAGGCGACCTCTTCGATGAAGGTTCCCTCTCGGTCGCAGCGTAGCTCTGGACGAGGGAACCGGACACAAAAAATGAGCAATGCTCACCCACCAATTCAGGGGTCAATGGAGCCCCGCCGTGAGAGGGTGAGTGCATGGTCGAGTCGCAGTCGGATGCCGCGGGCCGCGCGCCCGCCGGCCGTGCCAGCGCCACGTCGAAGATGCTCGCGCACCCGTTCATGCGCACGACGTTCGCGACCGAGGAGTCCGTCTACGGCGTCATCCTCGTCTCGGGCATGATCGTGGTCGCCGGCGGCCATGGCGAGTCCTCATGGTCGGTGTTCTGGACGGTCCTCATCACGGTGATCGTGTTCTGGGCGGCCCACGTCTACGCCGGCACGGTGGCGCGGCACGGCCTCGACCACGAGCGCAACATCGGGCTTCGCGAAGCGTTCCGCATCTCGTTCCGGCGGTCCCTCGGCCTGCTCGCCTCGGCGCTCATCCCGTCGGTCATCCTGCTGCTCGGCGCCACGCGGGCGATTCCCGACCAGTACGCGATCTGGACTGCGCTCTGGGTCGGCGTGGGAGTGCTCGCCGTGCTCGGCTGGATCGCCTTCTCGCGACGTGGGTCCCCCTGGCCCATCCGCGTCGCAGGGGCGCTCGGCACGGCGTCGTTCGGCATCGCGATGATCGTGCTGAAGGCCTTCATCCACTGAGGGCCTCTCCGACGGATCCCGACGGAATCCCCTCGAACGGGGGAACCGGAATCCGCGCGAATCTCCTGACCGCGCGAGCCCTCGGAGCGATATCGTCATCCCAATGGGGAGGGGGCCCGAGATGGCCGACATGAGTACGAGTGAGCTCCAGGCGCGGGTCGCCGAGCTCGAGGCGGAGAACCGGGCGCTCCGGTCGGATGCCGATGCCGCCGCGGCCGCGCTGGGCGCGACACCGTCCGAGGAGCCGCCGGCGCGCCGGGGTCGAGGCCGGGGCCGCACGGCCGCGGCGATCGTGCTGGTCGTCATCGGCCTGCTCCTCGTGCCCGTCGCCGTGATCGCCGGCTGGGCGCGGCTCGAGTTGGTCGACACCGACCGGTTCGTCGCGACCTTCGCACCGCTGGCCGAGGACCCCGACGTGCAGGCGTACATCGCCGACGAGGTGACGGCGGCCATCGAGGAGCAGGTGGACATCCCGGCCCTCACCGCCGACCTCTTCGACGGGCTCAGGGAGCTGAACCTGCCGCCGCGCGCCGAGACGGCGCTCGGCCTGCTCGAGCAGCCGGCGACGCAGGGACTGCAGAACCTCGTCTCGGGCGTCGTCGACCGCATCGTCACCTCCGACGCGTTCGAGGACATCTGGGCGGCGGCGCTCCGCGCGTCGCACACGCAGTTCATCGCGGCGATGCAGGGCAGTTCCGACGCAGCGCTCGAGATCGGCAGCGGCGGCACGCTCTCGGTGCAGCTCGGTCCGATCGTCGCGGCGGTGAAGCAGCGCCTCGAAGACCAGGGCGTCGGCTTCGCGTCCGCGATCCCCGACATCGACCGGAGCATCGTCGTCGCGCAGAACGACGCGTTCACGCTCGTGCAGACCGTGTACGCGCTCGCGGTCGCGGCCGGCACGTGGATCCCGTGGATCTGCCTGCTCCTCCTCGTGGCGGGCGTGCTCATCGCGAAGAACCGGCCGAAGGCGCTCGTGTGGACGGCCGGCGGCTTCGCCCTGAGCATGGGCCTGCTCGCCGCGGGGGTCGGCGTCGGCCGCCTCTACTTCGTGGGGGCGGTGAGTCCGTCGATCATGCCGAGGGATGCCGCGGAGTCGCTCTTCGACGGACTGGTCGAGCTCATGATCTCGACCATCCTCGCCCTCTTCGTGCTGGCGCTGCTCGTCGCCGTGATCGCCTGGTTCTCGGGGCCCTGGCGTCCGGCCCGCGCAGCACGCGACTTCGCCGGCTCGGGCTTCTCGGCCGTGCGGCGCTCCGCCGCGAAGCGCGGCATCACGACGGGCGCGTTCGGCGTCGCGCTCGACCGCTGGCGCGGCGTGGCCTACCTGCTGATCGCGCTCATCGCGGCGGCCGTGGTGTGGTTCAACCGCCCGGTGACCCTCGGCGTCGTGTTCTGGACGCTGGTGCTCGCGCTCGTCGTGCTGCTCATCGTCGAACTCCTGCGCCGCCCGGCCGACGAGGTCGCGGCCGAGGAGGCGGAGGCGGCCCTGGCCGGGGACGTCGAAGCCGAGGCGGCATCCGACGACGCGGACACGCTCGTGCTCGCCGATGCCGTCGTGGTCGACACGGGGGAGTCGACGCGACCGCCGGCGAGTCCGTCAGATCCCGCACGTCGCACCGACTGAGCCCGGCGGGCCGGGTTAGGCTCGCCGAGGAATGAGACGCACGACGATCGCCCTGCTGGCTGCCCTCGAGGCATCCGTCGCGGCGCTCATCGGACTCGGCATCGTGCTCGTGCCGCTCATGCTGCTGTGGGCGATGCACTTCGAGCTCGCCGTCGATGCGGGCGTGTTCCTGCGCACGTCGGCCGACGTCTGGCTGCTCGGCCACGGCGTCAACCTCGTGGTGCAGCTCGACCCGGTCACGGCCGGGCGCATCCCCGTCCCGGGCGCCGGCGACCCGTTCCCGATCACGATCGCGCTGCTCGGGTTCGCCCTCATCACCGTGGCCTTCGGGCGCCGCATCGGGCGCCGCTCGGCGGCGGGCGGTCACTCGTTCAGCGGCGGAGTCGCCGCCGTCGTCGTCTTCGTCGCGGTCGGCGTCGGGCTTGCGCTGCTCGCGGCCGACGAAGCCGCCCGCGCCGACGTCTGGCAGGCGGCGTGGCTCCCGGCGGCGATCGTGGCGCTCGGCGTCGTGATCGGCGCGGTCGGCGAGGTGCTGCGCACGTCGGGCACGACGGATGCCGCGACCGGGCTCGTGCGCCGGGCGCTCGCCGTGGTGCCCGCCGGCCTCGTGGCGGGCGGCCGCGCGGCCGTGCGGATCGGCGCGGGCGCGGTCTTCGGCGTGCTCGGGATCTCGGCCGTCCTCGTCGCCGTGCTCATCGCGCTCGACTACGCGACGATCGCGGGACTGTACCAAGCGCTCGGCGCCGGCGTCGACGGCGGGATCGCGCTGACCGTTGCGGAGCTCGCGCTCCTGCCGAACCTCGTGATCTGGGCGGCGGCGTGGCTGCTCGGGCCGGGCTTCGCGATCGGCACCGGGACACTGGTGTCTCCCGGCGGCACGCTGCTCGGCCCGGTGCCCGGCATCCCCGTTCTGGGGGCGCTGCCGACGGATGCCCCGGCGCTCGGCGCCCTCTGGCTCATCGTGCCCGTGCTGTTCGGCTTCGTCGGCGGGTGGCTCGTGGGCCGCGGCGAGGACCCCGACCGCGACGTGCCGCGCGCCGCCGGATGGTGGGCGCCGCTCGCGGTCGCCGTCGCGGCATCCGTCGTCGCCGGCGTCGTCATGGGCCTGCTCGCGTGGTGGTCGGGCGGGGCGGCCGGACCGGGTCGACTCGCGGACGTCGGCCCCATGCCGCTGCCCGTGGCCGGCGTCGCCGCGGCGACCGTCGGGATCGGCGCGCTCGTCGGGACCTATGCCGCCCGGTTCCGCGGCCGACGCGACGAATTCGACGAGCGCGGCGACGTCGAACCGCGGCCGAGCGCACTGGCCGACCTCGTCGACCACTGACCGCGAGGGCGTGCCCGCAGCCGCGGCATCCGAGCGACGGATGCCCCGCATGGTGCGCTTCCGCGCAGCGGGTAGGCTCGAGGAGTGCAGAAGCTCGTCGTGCTCATCTCGGGCACAGGGTCCAATCTCCGCGCCCTGCTCGAGGCCTCAGAAGACGCCGAGTTCCCGGCGCGCGTCGTCGCCATCGGCGCCGACCGCGAGGCCGACGGCCTCGTCCTCGGCGAGGAGTTCGGCATCCCGACCTTCACGGTCCCGTTCACGGCGTATTCCGAGCGGGAGTCGTGGGGTGCGGCGCTCATCGAGCAGGTGCGACACTGGGAGCCCGACCTCGTCATCCTCTCGGGCCTGATGCGGCTCGTGCCACCCGCCGTGGTCGACGCCTTCTCGCCGCACCTCATCAACACGCACCCCGCGTACCTGCCCGAGTTCCCCGGGGCGCACGGCGTACGCGACGCGATCGCCGCCGGCGTCGACCAGACCGGGGCGAGCCTCATCGTCGTCGACAACTCCGTCGACGGCGGGCCCATCATCGCGCAGGAGCGCGTGCCGGTGCTTCCCGACGACACCGAGTCGACCCTGCACGACCGCATCAAGCCCGTCGAGCGTCGCCTGCTCATCCAGGCCGTGCTCGACATCGCCAACTCGCATCTTGACCTGAAGGAACTGAGCAGAAGATGAGCAGCGGCCACTCGATCGACCCGAGCCTCTACCGGGAGCGCGACCGGGTGCCCGTTCGCCGTGCGCTCGTGGCGGTCAGCGACAAGCGCGGCCTCGTCGAGCTCGCGTCGGCGCTCGTCGACGCCGGCGTCGAGATCGTCTCGACGGGCGGCACGAGCGCCGCCATCGCCGAGGCCGGACTGCCCGTGACGCAGGTCGCCTCCGTCACCGGCTACCCCGAGCACCTCGACGGGCGCGTGCGCACGCTGCACCCGGCCGTGCACTCCGGCCTCCTGGCCGACCTGCGCCTCGAGCACCACGAGCGCCAGCTCGCCGAGCTCGCGATCAAGCCCTACGAGCTCGTGGTCGTGAACCTCTACCCGTTCGCCGAAACCGTCGCCGCGGGTGCCACGCCCGACCAGGCGGTCGAGCAGATCGACATCGGCGGACCGGCCATGGTGCGCGCCTCGGCGAAGAACCATGCGAACGTCGCCGTCGTCGTCTCGCCCGACCGCTACGACGAGCTCGTCGAGGCGGTCCGCGGCGGCGGCACGACGCTCGCGCAGCGCCGCGAGCTCGCCCGCGAGGCGTTCCGGCACACGGCGACCTACGACATCGCCGTCGCGTCCTACCTCGGCAGCGTCGTCGCACCCGACCAGGCCGTCGAGGTGTCGCCGTTCCCCGCCTGGGTCGGCGGCTCGTGGACGAAGACCGCCGACCTCCGCTACGGCGAGAACTCGCACCAGCGGGCGGCACTCTACTCGTCGCAGGGCGGTCGTCCCGGCATCGCGCAGGCCGTGCAGTTGCACGGCAAGGAGATGTCGTACAACAACTACGTCGATGCGGATGCCGCGGTGCGCGCCGCCTTCGACTTCGACGAGCCCGCCGTGGCGATCATCAAGCACGCCAACCCGTGCGGCATCGCGGTCGCGACGCCCGGGGCAGCCGACCCCATCGCCGACGCCCACCGCCGTGCGCACGAGTGCGATCCGGTGTCGGCGTTCGGCGGTGTCATCGCCGCGAACCGCACCGTGACGCTCGGCATGGCCGAGGCCGTGTCGGGGATCTTCACCGAGGTGCTCGTCGCGCCGGCGTTCGAGGCCGAGGCCGTCGAGCTGCTCACGCAGAAGAAGAACATCCGCCTGCTCACGCTGCCCGAGGGCTTCTCGCCCACGGCGGTCGAGCTCCGCCAGGTCTCGGGCGGGATGCTGCTGCAGCAGGCCGACCGCCGGTTCGCGTCCTCGGCGGAGTGGACGCTCGCCGCCGGCGACCCCGCCGACGAGGAGACCCTCGCCGACCTCGACTTCGCCTGGCGCGCGTGCCGGGCCGTCAAGTCGAACGCGATCCTGCTCGCCTCGGGCGGCGCATCGGTCGGCGTCGGCATGGGACAGGTCAACCGCGTCGACTCGTGCAAGCTCGCGGTCGAGCGCGCCGGCGACCGGGCCTCAGGGTCCGTCGCGGCATCCGACGCCTTCTTCCCGTTCGCCGACGGACTCCAGATCCTCATCGACGGCGGCGTGCGCGCGGTGGTGCAGCCCGGCGGATCGGTGCGCGACGAGGAGGTCGTCGCGGCGGCGAACGCGGCCGGCATCACCATGTACTTCACGGGGGAGCGGCACTTCTTCCACTGAGCGTCCTGCACGCCGGTCCCCGCCCGGCGTGCCACCCGCGCAGAGGGCTTCCAGGCCCATGTGTGCGAAGAACGGCGGAGATACGATCCGACGCGCCGTCGATCGAGGCGGCATGGCGGGGTGTCGGATCGTATCTCCGCGATGTTCGTCCGTCGGGCGTGCGGACCGCCGAGTGCCCTCGGCGGCGGTACCCTTGAGGGGAGGCGCTCAGAAGGCGCTCGCACGGTTCCGCCCACGAAGCGGATGGACAAGGAGACCGATCGATGACGATCACCCACGCCCCGGCCACCCCTGCAGCCGAGGTCAGCGCAGCACTTCCCACCGAGGCCCCCGAGCACGAGCGAGTGCTCATCACCCGCGGTCCCCGCTCCGGCCTCACCATCATCGTCGCCGTGCACTCCACGCGCCTCGGCCAGGCCCTCGGCGGTGCGCGCCTCTGGCGCTACGGACACTGGACCGACGCGCTCGCCGACGCCCTGCGCCTCTCGCAGGCCATGACCCTGAAGAACGCCGCGGCCGGCCTCGCGCGCGGCGGCGGCAAATCCGTCGTGTGCATCCCCTCGGGCGTCACGCTCGACGAGCCGACCACCATCGCCGCGATGCTCGACCTCGGCGACGCCGTCGAGTCGCTCGGCGGCGCGTACATGACCGCGGAAGACGTCGGGACGAGCGCCGAGCTCATGGCCGTCGTCGCCGAGCGCACCGCGCACGTCTGCGGCCTCCCGCCCGAGCAGGGCGGCGTCGGCGAGCCCGCCGACGCGACCGCCGCGGGCGTCTACGCCTCGATCGTCGCGACGCTCGGCCACGTGTTCGGCTCCGACGACGTCGCGGGTCGCCACTTCGTCGTCGCCGGCCTCGGCCAGGTCGGCGGCCGCCTCGCACGCAGCCTCGCTGCCGCGGGCGCCCGACTCACGGTGACGGATGTCGCGGAGTCCAAGCGCGCGCTCGCCGAGGAGCTCGGCGCCACGTGGGTGGCCCCCGAGGAGGCACACCTCGTCGAGGCCGACGTGTTCGTGCCCTGCGGCCTCGGCGGCGTGCTCACGCACGAGGTCGTCGACGCGCTGCGCGTGCGCGCGGTCGTCGGCGCCGCCAACAACCAGCTCGCCTCGCGCGACGTCGCCGCCCGCCTCACCGAGCGGCGGATCGTGTGGGCGCCCGACTTCGTCGCCAACGCCGGCGGCGTGATCTACCTCGATGTCGCGAGCGAGCCCGACGCCGACCAGGCCGCGCTCGACGCCCGGATCGCGGGCATCGGCGACACCGTGGCATCCGTGCTGCGGTCGGCCGAGGAGCACGGCACCACGACGCTCGCGGCCGCCGAGCGGCTCGCCCGCGGGCGCCTCGACGCCGCGCGCTGAGGGGCGGGCACCGGCCGATAGGCTCGGTGCCATGACGTCCCCCGCCGCCACGCCCCCGCCCGCCCCTGCCCGGTTCCGACCGGCGCCGAGCACGGGGCGGCGGGTGCTGGCGGTGCTCACGTCGTCCGCCGTGGTGGCGGTCTCGGCGCTGATCGTCGCGCTGTTCTCGTTCTTCGTCGGCAACGGCCAGGACCCGCGGATCTTCTCCCAGCTGTTCCCGCACTTCGCGCTCGTCGCACTCATCACGTGGCTGCTGCTCGCGATCGCGAACTCGCTCGGCGCGACGCGGGCGTGGTTCCTCGCGCTCATCACCGGCCTGACCTCGTCGTGCCTCGCGGCGCTGCTCGCCACCACCGTGACGGCGGCCGGCGCCGGCAACCCGCTCTCGGCCCAGCTCTACCTGTTCGTGGTCGGCTCGCTCGTGAGCCTCAACCTCGTGTTCGTGCTCGCGGCGACCGCGGCGGAGGTGTTCCTCGCGCCGAAGGTGCTGCGCGGCATCCTGCGGTACGCCCCGAACCGCGCCCCGCGTCGCATGGCGCTCGTGCGCATCCCCGCCTCGAACCTCGACGAGGGCCAGCTCACGCACCGCGAGCGCGTTCCGGTCGACACGGAGCTCGCCGACGAGCAGTGGGACAACTACTGCGCGGCGCTGCTCGCCGAGGGCTGGGAGACGCTCGAGATCGACGCGGCGCCCGAGCTCGCCGACTCGGTGTTCGTCGAGGACACGGTCGTGCTCTTCGGCGACCTCGCCGTGATCACGAGCCCCGGCGCGGAGTCGCGCCGCCCCGAGATCGAGGCGGTCGAGCGCACGGTGCGCGCCATCCCGGGGCTCACCGTGCAGCGCATCGAGCTGCCCGGGACGCTCGACGGCGGCGACGTGCTGAAGGTCGACTCCACGGTGTACGTCGGCGCGTCGAGCCGCACGAACGCCGAGGGCATCCGGCAGCTGCGCAACCTCCTCACGCCGCACGGCTACTCCGTCGTCGCCGTGCCCGTCACGAGGGCGCTGCACCTGAAGAGCACCATGACCGCGCTGCCCGACGGCACGATCATCGGCGACCCCGACCTCGTCGACGTGCCGAGCCTGTTCCCGCGGTTCCTGCCGGTGCCCGAACCCGAGGGCGTCGCCGTCGTCGAGCTGTCGCCCGAGTCACTGCTCATGTCGTCGGCCGCGCCGAAGACCGCGGCGATGCTCGCCGAGCTCGGCTACCGCGTCGTGACGGTCGACATCAGCGAGTTCGAGAAGCTCGAGGGCTGCGTCACCTGCCTGTCGGTGCGGGTCCGGTAGGAGACCCGATCAGGCGATCGACGGCGTCTTCACGCGTCCGTCGTGGAGCTCCAGCACGCGGTCGGCGCGGCGCACGAGCGCCGCATCGTGCGTCGTGACCACCGCGGCCACGCCGCGCGCGTGCACGAGCTCGCCGATGAGGTCCATCACGGTCGCCGCCGTGCCGCTGTCGAGCTGGCCGGTCGGCTCGTCGGCGAGCAGCAGCTGCGGACGGGCGGCTAGCGCCCGCGCGATGCCGACGCGCTGCTGCTGTCCGCCCGAGAGCTCGTAGGGGCGCTGGGCCGCGTGCCCGCCGAGGCCGACGAGCCCGAGCGCCTCGGCGACGCGCGCGTCGCGCTCGGCCGGGGGCATCCGCTGCAGCCGCAGGGGCACCTCGACGTTCTCGGCCGCCGACAGCACGGGGATGAGCCCGAACGACTGGAAGACGTAGCCGAGCCGGTCGCGGCGCACGGCGGCGAGCTCGTCCTCGCCGAGCGCGGACAGCTCGTCGTCGCCGAGGAGGACGCGACCCGCGGTCGGCCGGTCGAGGCCGCCGAGCAGGTTCAGGAGCGTGGTCTTGCCCGCGCCCGACGGTCCGGTCACGACGAGGAGCTCGCCGGGCCGCACCTCGAGCGAGACGTCCTGGACGGCGTGCACCGCCTCGCCGGCCGTCTCGAAGACGCGGCTCACCGCCTCGGCGCGCAGGGTGCTCATCGGTCCTCCTCGGGTGCGGCGCCGGCCACGGCGGCGGTGGGGGCGTCGGACGCCGGGGCGGCGTGGCGCCCTCGGTGCGGCACTGCCGCGTCGGGCACGGATGCCGCGGGCGGCATGCCGGCCGCGGGCGTGCGTCGAGGCGGGGCATCCGCCCCCTCGTGGCCCGGCCACACGCCCACGTGATCGGGCTCGAGCGCGAGCCGCACGCGATCGCGGAGGGCGAGGTTCTGCACGAACTCGTGGGGGAGCTGCAGGCGGCCGACCCGGTCGAGGACCGCGAACTCCTCGGCGACGTGCTCCTCGGCGCCGTGCTCGTCAACGCGCGTGGAGCGGAGCACCTCGGTCGACGTGCGTCCGTCGCGGATCTGCACGGTGCGGCGCACGTGCCCCGACACGGTCGGGTCGTGGGTCACGATGAGCGTCGTCACGCCGAGCTCCTCGTTGACGCCGCGCATCGCCTCGAGCACCGACGCCGACGTGGCCTCATCGAGCTCACCGGTCGGCTCGTCGGCGAGCAGCACGAGGGGGGCGTTCGCGAGGGCGACGGCGATCGCCACGCGCTGCTGCTGGCCGCCGGAGAGCTCGGCCGGGCGCCGATCGCGCGCCTCGCCCACGCCGGTCAGCTCGAGCAGCTCGTCGACCCGCCGCGCGCGCTCGGCGCCACGATGCGTGCGGGCGACGTTCATCGCGAGGGCGACGTTCTCGCCCGACGTGAGGTAGGGCAGCAGGTTGCGCGAGGTCTGCTGCCACACGAATCCGACCGTGCGCCGCTGGTAGGCCACGCGTTCGCGCGATCCCATGGTGAGCAGGTCGTGGCCCGCGACCCGGGCGACACCGGCCGTGGCGGTGTCGAGCCCCGAGAGGATCGTGAGCAGCGTCGACTTGCCGGAGCCCGAGGCGCCGACGACGGCGACCATCTCGCCCGGGTCGACGCGGAGGTTGAGCCCCTGCAGGGCCTGCACCTCGACGCCGTCGGCGGTGAAGATCCGCACGAGGTCGGTGCACAGGATGTGCGGTTCCTTCGTCGTCTCGGCCACGCCGATCATCCTTCCTCCTCCTTGCGCATCGCGCGAGCCGCGTTGACGCGGCTCCCGATGCGCGCCGCGGCCCATGCCGCCGCCACCGACGCGAGCACCGATCCGGCGAGCACCGCCGTGATGAGCCACGGGTCGTACGCGATGGCGGGCTGCGCATCGCCGCCCGTGAACGCGCGCAGGTCGACGCCCTGCAGCACGACGACGGGCAGCACGACGCCGAGTGCGGCGCCCACGACGACGGCCACGACGGCCACGGGGCCGACCTCCCAGGCCACGAGCGCCTGCTCGCCCCGGCGACCGAGTCCGAGCGTCGCGAGCAGCGGCAGGAGCCGTTCACGCGCCGGGCGGCCGACCACCAGCGTGAGCACGATCGCGAGCGCCGTGAGCAGGCTCGCGAGCACGATCGCGGCGACGAGGCCGATCACGAGGCCCTGCGCGGTGGCGCGGCCCGACAGCTCGTCGGCGAGGTCGTCGGGCGTGACCACGGTCGTGCCCTCGCCGGCGATGGACGCGAGGGCGGTCGTGACCGCGTGGGCGTCGGCGCCGGGCTCGAAGCGCACGAGCACCGTGCGCGGCACGAGCGTGTCGGTGAACGGCTCGGCGTTCGCCTTGTCCATGAGCACCCAGTTGGCGCGGGGGGAGTACGCCGTCCGGCCGTCGGCCACCCCGAGCACGCGGAACGCCTCGCCGTCGAGCTGCGCCGTGTCGGCCTGCTCGACGAGCCCGTCGACGATCCCCGAGAGGAGCACGGGAACGCCATCGTCGTGGGGCGCATCGCCGAGCGCCGCGGGCAGCGTGGTGGCATCGGCGCGGCCGGCCTGCACCGCGCGCATCTCGGCGGCGTCCACGACGATGAGGGTCGTCGAGCGCTGGCGGCCGTCCAGGGACAGGTCGGCGCCGCGCGTCGAGTACACGGGCGCGATCGCGTCGACCCCGGGCACGGCGCGGAATCCGTCGAGCTGCTCGAGGGTCAGGGGCATGCCCGACACCGCGGCATCCGCCCCGACCTGCTGGGCCGCGGCGCGATCGACGCCGGACTGCACCGTGCCGAGCAGGACGGCCGAGAACACGGCGACCGAGACGCCGACGACGACCGCGAGCACGGGCACGAGACCCGCGCTCGGGTCGCGCAGCGCCCGGGCCGAGCCGAGGAACGGCACGAGGCCCGATCGAGCCGCCGTGGCGCGCAGGAGCCGGGCGAGCGGGATCGGGTAGAGGCGGAGCACGACGATGCACGCCACCAGCGCGAGCAGGAGCGGCACCGCCGCGAGGAGCGGATCCACGCCGGTCTCGGCGGCGGACGTCGCGAGCCCGCGTCGCAGGAGCAGCACCACGGCCGCCGCGGCGAGCAGCACGACGACGAGTTCGACGATCCACCGGAGCCGGCCGCCGCGGGCCCCGCCGAGGTCGGCGCGGGCGCGCCGCAGCGGGCTGAGCGTGGGGGCCGACGCGACGAGCAGGATCGCCGGGGTCAGCGCGAACGCGGCGACGAGCAGCCAACCGCCCGGCCCGGCATCGGCGGCGACGGCCAGGGTGCCGACGATGCCGCCGAGCACGGCAGCGGGCACGCCGATCACGAGTCCTTCGAGGCCGAGGATGCCGCGGAGCTGGCCGGTCGAGGCGCCGCGCGCCGCGCCGAGCTCGAGTCCGGTGCGTCGCCGCTCGAAGACGACCCGGCCGCCGAGCACGAGCACGGCGATCATGACGCCGATCGGGCCCGACGCGATCGTCGCCAGGACGGCATCGCTCGCAGCCGCCGCGGCGGCCGCCTCGCCGAGCGCGTCGCCGAGCCCGCTGAGGAACCCCACGTCGCCGACGATCGGGACGAAGCCGTCGTACTCGCCCGATCCGAGGCGGTGCACGGCGCTCGAGAACTCGCCGAGCTGCCCGCGCAGCTCCGCGGTCTCACCGGCGACGACCCGGTCGGGCTCGATGGGGATCCACGCCTGCATGATCGTCGGGAGGCTGACCTCCGCGAGGGCGGGCCACGATCCGGGGTCGACGAAGACGACGCCCGTGATGACCGGCGGCGCGAGCCCGTTGTCGACGACCGACGGCGTCAGCGCGCTCGTGAGGTGGGTCCAGATGCCGGCGTCGGGGTCGACCGCCGCGGCGGTGCCGATGAGCCGGATGGGCTGGTCGAGTGCGCCCTGGCCGAAGTACCGCACCTCCCCGAGCTCCCAGTCCATGCGGTCGGCGACGGCGTCGATGAGCACCACGTCGAGCGGCGTCACGCCGTCGAGGCTGCCCTCGACGGGCGCGGGCCACTCGCCCGACGTCAGCTCCACATGCTCGCGAAGCCGCGGGTCGAGGCCGGGCATCACGCGGTAGACCGGGGAGCTCGGGCTCGCGCCGGGCACCCGCGCCTGCACCGGCCCCATGGTCAGCGCGGCGAGCGGCTCGCCCGTGACGCCCCGGAGCGGTTCTGGCAGGTCGTCGCGGATGCCGAGGAGGAGCTCCTCCTGGCGACCCCACTCCGCGTCGACGTCGTCGGCGAGCGTCGTGCCGCCGGTCGAGGGACCGGCGTCGGGGTGCGCGCGCGTCTCCATGGTGAGGTCGAGCTCGTTCGCCGGGAACCGGGCGAGGTGCTCGGCCAGCGCGGCGTCGTGCAGCGCGGCCACGGCTCGGGGGACCGCGGTCGCGAGGAACGCCCCGACGAACACGAGCACGGCCAGCGCGATGGAGGCGCCGGGGCCGGCGAGGAACTGCCGGCGCAGCAGTCCGAGGACCGACAGGTGCGAACGGTGCCCGCTCATCGCTCCTCCTCCCGCAGGCCGGGCCGTGCAGCCACGCGACGTACGGATGCCGCGGCGCCCGCGCCGATCGCCGCGGCGAGGCCGAGGAAGGCGACGAGCACGACGGCCCAGGGCAGCCAGTCCACGTGGGCGGCGACGGGGAGTGCGGCCGGTGCTCCGGCGACGGACGCGCGCGCGAGCTCGCGCGCGGTCACGAACGCCGTCAGGGCGCCGACGAGCACGCCCACGGCGCTCGCGGCGAGGACGGCGGCGGCGAGCTCGGCGAAGCGCGAGCGAGCCTGGAGCGCGGCGGGCACGCCCACCACGCGCAGCACGACGACCTCGCCGAAGCGGGCGCGGGCGAGCGCGGCGACGAGGGCGACGACGGCCACGAGTGCGAACAGCAGCGCGCCGACGGCGCCGACCCAGAGCGCGGCGAGGGCGGTCGCGATGAACGCCGAGGAGGAGGCATCCGCCGCCGTGCGCGTGGTGAGCGCTGCGGTGCGATCGCGTTCGATCGTCGCGGCGACCCGGTCGGGCTCGGCCGTCGCGAGCCAGCGCTCGGAGAAGGCGGGCACGCCCGCGTCGGCGTCGAACGCGGCTCGGCTCAGCGCGCCGAGGTCGGCGACGATGCCGGCGTCGCCCACGCCCGGGACGGTGTCGACGACCCCGGCGACCACAGCGTCGACGTCGGCGCCGCCGGTGAGCAGGCGGAACGCGAGCGGGTCGCCGGGCCCGGCGTGGATCTCGTCGGCGAGGGCCGCGCCGAGCAGCACGGGAAGGGGGGCCGCGGGATCGCCCGTGGTCGGGATCCGCCCGCTCGGGCGGGTCGACGAGAGCTCGACCGTGCCGTCCACCGCGAGGCCGCCCGCGTCGGCGCTGTCGCCGTCGGTTGCGACGTCGTCGATCGCCACGGTCACGTCGTCGGCATCCTGCGCGCCCGAGACCGACGCGGCGAAGCCGAGCAGGCGCAGGCCCGACGCATCGGGCAGCTGCGCCTCGGCCGTGCCGCCGCCGTCGGCGACCGCGAACTCACCGGCCGGCAGGCGACTCGCCGCGCCGCCCGCGCCGAGCACCCACGCCGACACCGCCACTGAGCCGGGCGTGCCGGCGGGCGCGTCGATGCGGACGCGGGCGGTCACGGCCTCTGCGCCGTCGGGAAGCGCGGGTGCGGCGGCCTCGCCCGAGGTGACGAGCTCCTCCACGGCCTCACCGCCACCGTCACCCGCGACGTCGCCGCCGTCATGCTGCCCGGCCTGCGCCGACCACGCCCCGACGGGCAGCGCCACGATCGTCGTGGGCTCCGAGCCGATCCGCGCCTCGCCGCGGGCCACAGGCACGCTCGCCGTGACGCCCTCGACCTCGGCGAACGGATCGAGGAGCGCGAGCGGATCGTCGTCGCGCACCACGTCGCGCCCGGCGAGGACCACGCGCACGTCGCCCCCGGTCTCCACGGCCGACGCCGCCCGGTCGAACGCCTGCCAGCTCCCGGCGAACACCGCGGCGAGCGTGATCCCCGCGACGCCGAGCATCGCGACGAGCGACGCCGAGGAGTACGACGCCGCACGGCGGGCCAGCTGGCGCATGGGCAGCGCCGGTACGAGGCCCGACGGCCGCGCGCCGACGCGCTCGAGCAGCACCCCGATCGGACGCGTGAGCAGCTGCGCGGCGAGGCAGAGGGCGACGAGCACGAGCACGGGCGCGAGTACGGCCAGCGGGTCGACCTCGACCGTGCCCGCCGCGCTCCGCACGAGCGGCGAGCCGTAAAGGCGGAACTGCCACAACGACACCGCGGCGGCGACCGCGAGGAGCACGGCGCCGCCCAGGGCGGCGAGGCGCGGCATCCGCCCGACCTCGTCGCCCGAGCCGCGCACCACGGGGCGGGTCGCGTCACGCCAGGCCCGCCCGGCCGCGAAGAGCACGGCACCTGCGAGCGCCACGGATGCCGCGACGAGCGCGAGCGGCCACACGCGGGCCTCACCGGGGCGGAGGAACCCGAGCACGGCCTCGGCGGCCACCGCGCCGACGGCCCCCGCGGGGATGCCGACCGCGAGCACCTCGAGCGCCGTGTCGCGCGCGAGTCGACCCGCGGAGGCGCCGCGGGCGCGCAGCAGCACCGTCTCGCCGCGGCGCGACGAGGCGAGCAGCGCGGCGAGCCGGTCGAGCGCGGCGAACCCGGCGAACGCGAGCAGGAGCAGGGGGAGCGGGGCGATCGCGCGTACGGCGCCGAGCCCGGCGAGCATGCGGTCGAGGGTGGCGCCGAGTCCGCCGAGCGCGACGAGCCCGTCGGTGCCGATCGCCTCCTCCGCGCGGAGCGCCGGCTCCACGTCGGGCAGCGACGAGCGCAGCGCGGCGGCGGCTTGGGGGGTCAGGTCGCCAGCGTCGACGGTGGCCGTCCAGCGGACGATGGTGGCGGCGGGGAGGTCGTCCATCGCGTGGTCGCCCACGAGGAAGGGGCCGTCGCCGCCCTCGACCGCGCCGGTCGCGACGACCGGCTCGCCGAACCAGGCGGGCTCGGTGGGGTCGACCGGCGACCAGGTGCCGACGACGAGCAGTCGCCGCGGACCGTCGCCGTCCTGCAGCACGACGACGTCGCCGACGCCGAGGCCGAGCGCATCGGCGGCGGCCGCGTGCAGCGTCGTCGGCTCGGCGTCCGCGTCGGCGGCGGCGGACACCGCCTCGTCGGCGTCGGGCCACGATCCGCTCGCGAGCTCCGCCCGGTCGGGCACGCCCGCATCGGCGAGCAGCACGGCGCCGAACGCGGTGCCGTCCTCGGTGACCGCATCGACGGGCGCGGTCTCGACCGTGCGGGTCCAGGCCGCGCCGTGCGGCACGATCATGCGGTCGAGCACGGATGCCGCGGCATCCGCCTGCGCGTCGGCGTCGCGTGCGAGGCGGATCTGCCAGCGCGCGGCGGCGTCGGTGCCGGTGGTCGAGGCGAGCTCGGCGCGCAGGCCCGAGGTCGAGGCGCCCGCGAGCGCGTCGGCGACGCCCGCGCCCAGGCCGGCGAGGAGGAGCACCACGGCCGCGATCGACCCGAGCACGCCCGCGCGCGCGGCGGCGCGCGCGAACGCGATGCGCAATGCTCCCACGGGGTCTCCTCGTGACGTCGGTCCGGTCGCGCGAGGGCGTGGTGTAGGGCACCGCCTCGCACGTCGACGAGTTCGCACAGCGTACCCCGCAGATCGGTCTTGCATGCGACGTCCCGATCCCCATAAGCTGTAGGGCTGGCCTGCGCGAGAGATCGCCGGCCGCGAGGTTCGAGACGACGACGCAGGAGGACACCATGACGACAGACAGCTACGCCCGCACGGTCGCGGTCGGCGGCGCTGCCCGTCCGGCGTTCCTCGTGCACGAGGGCATCTCCGGGTAGCACCCACCCCAGCCCCGCAGGCGACGCCTGCACGATGCGCGGCATCCCGCCCGCGCCCTGACGCGCCCACTCGCGTGTCGCTCGATCCAGCACGCCGCTCGGCGTCCCACGAGGACCCCAGCAGCGCCTTCCGGAAGGAACCGGCTTGTCAGCCACCCCGCTCCACCAGGACCCCTCCGTCGCACGCGTCGGCACCGTTCGTGCGCTGTCCCGGCTGCGCACGTACATCGGTCCGGCCATGGTCGCGATCGTCGCCAGCATGGCGGCCTACCTCGTCGCGCAGCTCATCGCGCTCGCCATCCCGCAGGTGCTCGAGACGATCGTCGACGGCCCGCTGGCCGACGGCGACCGCGCTGCGGTCGTGCCGCTGTCGCTGCTCGTGCTCGCCCTCGGCGTCGGCGAGGCGGCGATGTTCGCGCTGCGCCGGTGGCTGGTGCTCACGCCGACCACCCGGGTCGAGGCGCGCATGCGCAACGCGCTCTACGCCAAGCTGCAGGACCTCCCCGTGAGCTTCCACGACCGCTGGCCGAGCGGGCAGCTGCTCTCGCGCGCCGTGAGCGACCTCGGACTCATCCGCCGCTGGCTCGCCTTCGGCCTCGTGCTGCTCGTCGGCAACCTGCTGGTGCTCATCGTCGGCGCGGTCGTGCTCATCTCGATGAACTGGGTGCTCGGGCTCGTCTTCCTGGCCTGCTCGGTGCCGCTGTGGATCGTGGGCTACCGCTTCGAGGGCCGCTACTCCGAGGTGTCCCGGCGCAGCCAGGACCAGTCGGGCGACCTCGCGACGGCGGTGGAGGAGTCGGTGCACGGCATCCGCGTCCTGAAGGCGTTCGGACGCGGCAAGCACGCGCTGTCGTCGTTCCGTGCACAGGCCGAGCAGCTCCGCTCGACCGAGATCGAGAAGGCGCGCCTCGACGCGAACATCTGGGTCTGGATCCTCATCGTGCCGACGGTCGCGCTCGCGATCTGCCTCGTGCTCGGAGTCTGGCTCGCGTCGCAGGGCGAGCTCACGATGGGCCAGCTCGTCGCGTTCTTCGCGACGGCGGCGGTGCTCGCCTGGCCGATCGAGTCGATCGGGTTCCTGCTCGCGTTCTCGCTCGACGCGCGTACGGCGACCGACCGGTTCTTCGACATCATGGACAGCCGCAACGACGTGACCGACCCCGAGCGCCCGGTCTCGGTCGAGCGCCCGCGCGGCGAGCTCGCGTTCGACGGCGTGCACTTCCGCTACCAGGACTCGCCCGACCGCTTCGGTGACCTGCTCGACGGCGTCGACCTCGTGCTGCAGCCCGGCGAGACCATGGCGCTCGTGGGACTCACGGGCAGCGGCAAGACGACGATGACGGCGCTCACGACGCGCCTCTACGACGTCACGTCGGGCTCGGTGACGCTCGACGGCGTCGACGTGCGCGCGCTCACGCGCGAGGAGCTGCGCCGGCACATCGCGATGGCGTTCGAGGATGCGACGCTGTTCTCCGCGTCGGTGCGCGAGAACGTGCTGCTCGGCCGCCCCGAGCTCGCCGGCGAGGATCCCGCCACCCGCGCCGAGGCGCAGAGCGTGCTCGAGGAGGCCCTGCGCATCGCGCAGGCCGGCTTCGCGTACGACCTGCCCGACGGCGTGGAGACGAAGGTGGGCGAGGAGGGCATGAGCCTCTCGGGCGGCCAGCGCCAGCGCCTGGCGCTCGCGCGCGCGGTCGCGGCCAAGCCGTCGGTGCTCGTGCTCGACGACCCGCTCTCGGCGCTCGACGTCACGACCGAGGCGAAGGTCGAGGCGGAGCTGCGCACCGTGCTCGCCGACACGACCGCGCTCATCGTCGCGCACCGCCCGTCGACGGTCATGCTCGCCGACCGGGTGGCGCTCCTCGAGGAGGGCCGCATCACCGCGGTCGGCACCCATTCGGAGCTCCTGCGGGAGTCCGAGCACTACCGCTTCGTCATCTCGAGCCTCGAGGACGAGGAGCGTCGCGCCCAGGCGGAGGCATCCGACCTGATCGACGATGACGAACTGGCGGAGACGGCCGCGACGGCCGTCACGACACCACCGGAGGAGAAGAACGTGCGAGAGGAGGCGATCCGATGAGCACCGTGACCGGCGTGCAGGGCGAGGAGCGCCACGAGTACACGAAGGCCGAGTCGCGCCAGATCCGGACGCGGAGCCTGCGCCTGCTCGGGTCGCTGCTGCACCCCCTGCGGGCGCAGCTGTGGGCCACGATGGCGATCATCGTGGTCTCCACGGGCGCGCAGGTGGCCGGACCGGCGATCATCGCGTACGGCATCGACCAGGGCCTGCCCGCGCTCATGCAGCAGGACTGGATGCCGGTGGGCCTCGCCGGCCTGGCCTACCTCGTGACGGGCGCCATCGGCGCGTTCCTCATCGCGTGGTACATCCGGCTGTCGGCTCGGGTCAGCCAGGCGGTGCTCATCGACCTGCGCACACGGGTGTTCCTGCACACGCAGAAGCTCTCGCTCGAGTTCCACGAGTCGTACACGTCGGGTCGCATCATCTCGCGGCAGACGAGCGACCTCGACGCGATCCGGGAGCTGCTCGACGAGGGCATCAACCAGCTCGTGCGCGGCGTGCTCTACATGGTGTTCACCGCGATCGCGCTCGTGTGGCTCGACTGGGTATCGGGCCTCGTGCTGGTGGCCACGCTGCTGCCGCTCGCGCTGCTCACCCGGTGGTTCCAGCTGCGCTCGCAGAAGCTGTTCCGGCGCTCCCGCGTCGCGAGCGCGAAGCTCATCGTGCAGTTCGTCGAGACCATGACGGGCATCCGCGCCGTGCAGGCGTTCCGCAAGGAGCGTCGCAACGAGCGCGAGTTCGGCGACCTCGTCGAGGACTACCGCGACGTGAACGCGCGCGTGCTCGGCCTCTTCGCGATCTACAACCCGTCGCTCGCGCTCATCGGCAACATCGCGGTCGCGGCCGTGCTGCTCATCGGCGGCTTCCGGGTCGTCGACGGCGCCCTCGAGGTCGGCGTGCTGCTCGCGGCGGTGCTCTACACCAAGCGCTTCTTCGACCCGATGGAGGAGCTCGCGATGTTCTACAACTCGTACCAGTCCGCGGCATCCGCCCTCGAGAAGATCTCGGGCGTGCTGGAGGAGCAGCCGAGCGTGCCCGACCCGGCGCACCCGGTCGACCTCTGGACCGCCGACGGCGGCGTGCGGTTCGAGCGCGTCGAGTTCGCGTACACGGCCGATCGCGTCGTGCTGCCCCGGTTCGACCTCGAGATCCCGGCCGGGCAGACGGTCGCGCTGGTGGGCTCGACGGGCGCCGGCAAGTCGACGCTCGCGAAGCTCATCGCCCGGTTCTACGACCCGAGCGACGGCGTCGTGGAGCTCGACGGCGTCGACCTGCGACGACTGCACCCGAAGGACCTGCGCCGCGCGATCGTCATGGTCACGCAGGAGGCGTACCTGTTCTCGGGGTCGGTCGCCGATAACATCGCCCTCGGGCGGCCCGACGCGTCGTTCGACGAGATCGTGGCCGCTGCGAAGGCGGTGGGCGCGCACGAGTTCATCGAGTCGCTGCCGAACGGGTACGACACCGACGTGAACAAGCGCGGCGGACGCGTGAGCGCGGGCCAGCGCCAGCTGATCTCGTTCGCGCGCGCGTTCCTCGCGAACCCGGCGGTGCTGATCCTCGACGAGGCGACCTCGTCGCTCGACATCCCGAGCGAGCGCCTCGTGCAGGAGGGGCTGCAGTCGCTGCTCGCCGACCGTACGGCCGTCATCATCGCGCACCGCCTCTCGACGGTCGCGATCGCCGACCGCGTGCTCGTCATGGAGCACGGCCGCATCGTCGAGGACGGCGCACCCGCCGACCTCATCGGCGGGGAGGGCCGGTTCGCCGCGCTGCACGCGGCCTGGCGCGATTCGCTCGTCTAGGGGGCGACGACGAGCGGGGCGGATGCCGCGGGCACGGGCTCGCGGCATCCGCTCAGGTCATGCGGGGCGCGCTGGCGCCGGCCCGCGGCATCCGCTCACGCCGGCACCACGACGACGGGCGTCGGCGCGAAGCCGTTGAAGCCCGTCGCCGTGGCGAGCGTGTAGGCGCCCATCATGGGGCTGACCAGCAGGTCGCCCGCCCGCAGCGTGGGCAGCGGCATGTCCCTGGCGATGACGTCGAGGCTGTCGCAGGTCGGTCCCGCGAGGGTGACCGGGCGGTGCCGGCGCGCCCGCAGCCGCCGCTCGACGCGCGCCCGCTCGGGCTCGCGCACGGGCTGCGCGTCGAGCTCGGCCGCGGCGAAGACGAGCGGATGCGTCTGCTCCGACGGGATGTTCGAGTACGCGCCGTAGACGCCGTCGTCGAGGTAGGCCCACGCGCCGTCGGCCCGCTCGGTCGTGCCGACGACGCGCGTCGCGAGCATCATCGCGGGCGCCGAGACGAAGCGGCCCGGCTCGACGAGGATGCGATAGCGCGAAGGCGCGGCCGCCAGGGCCGAGCGGATGCCGCGTGCGAGGTCGGCGAACGCCGGCACGGGCTCGTCGTAGGCGATCGGGAAGCCGCCGCCGATGTCGAGCGTGTCGAACCGGATGCCGTGCGCGTGCTCGAGGCGTCGCATGAGCCCGAGCGTGCGGTGGATGGCGCGCATCCACGGCCGCGCCGAGACCGTCTGGCTGCCGACGTGGAACGTGAACCCGGCGACGCGGAGCCCGGCGCGCAGGCAATGCGCGACGAGTGCGTCGGCCTCCTCGGGCGCGACGCCGAACTTCGACGAGAGGTCGCACGTGACCGCCGGGTTGGGGAACGAGAGCCGCACGAGCACGGCGACGTCGGCGGGGAGCCCGCGGAACTTGCCGACCTCCGAGTGGCTGTCGACGACGAAGGTGCGGATGCCGCGGAGGTACGCGCCCGTGATGTCGGCCACGGTCTTCACCGGGTGCGTGTGCAGGCACTGCTCGATCGCGACGCCCTCGCGCTCGAGCAGGTCGATCTCGCCGCGCGACGCGACCTCGAAGGTCGCCCCGAAGGCGTCGACGGCGCGGATCACGGCGGGGTGGGGGAGCGACTTCGTCGCGAAGTGGATCTGCACGCCGGGCAGCTCGCGGCGGAGCGCGAGCAGCTGCGTCGTCACGCGGTCGACGTCGAGCACGAACAACGGGCTGCCGTGCTCGCGCACGAGGTCGGTCACCCGCACGCGCGCGGCGTAGGCGGCGAGCTCGCGCCGCACCTCCTCGCGGTGCGTCGGCTGCTCGAGCGGGGTCGCGTCGGGTTCGGTCCTGGTGGTGCGGGCGGCACGCTCGGCGATGCGCCGGGTCCGTTCCGCGATCGTGGTGGTCATCGCAGTGCCCCTTCACGCTGGGGTTCGGAGAGGAGGGCGGCGGCGGATGCCTCGGAGGACCGCCCGCCGTCGGGGAGGATGATGCGGCGACCGGTCTCGAAGGAGGCGATCGCGACCGTGTAGAACACGACGTCGGCGGCGAGCTTGCCGACGAGCCAGGCGACCGGGGCGGCGCCCCAGATCGCGGACGCGGCCCACAGCAGCGCGGGCCGCACGAGGACGGTGTCCACGAGCTCGGCCGGGCCGAACTCGGCGGCGACCGATCGCGCGGTGAGCCACGTGGTGGCCCAGGCGCGGCGTGCGATGCCCGGCAGCAGGCGGACGCGGGCGGATGCCGCGTGGCCGCGCGCCGATCGCACGACCACGAGCGCGTAGTACCCGACGCTCTCGCCGAGTGACCCGGCGATCGCGGCGATCGCGAGCGAGCCGGATGCCTCGTACGCCGCCCAGGCCGCGACCAGCGCGGCGATCGTGCCGAGCACCTCGAGCGGGAAGTAGCGCACCACCCAGCCCTTCACCCGTACCCGGTCGATCGTGGACATGCCCTCGATGCTGCTCGGAGGCCGCCGCAGCCGGATCCGGGCGGTCACCCCGAATGCGTGCGGGCTGCCCCTGAACGTCCGCTCGTGCCCGTCCTGAGTGCCGCCCGCGGCGGAAACACGCGGATCAACCCCCAGAACTGGGTGAAACCGCGCCTGCGGCGGACGCGATACAGTCGGCACAGGCGGGTGGCGTCCCCCGAACGGTCGCCCCTGCCTTCGGACGGAGGTGCGATGAACGACGCACGACCCCTGCGCGTCGCGATCGCGGACGACGCGCTCCTGCTGCGCGAGGGTATCGCGAAGGTCCTCGAAGGCGGTGGCATCGAGGTCGTGGCCTCGGTCGGCACCGGCGATGAACTGCTCGAAGTGGTGAGCGAGGGCGGCATCGACGTCGCCGTCCTCGACATCCGGATGCCGCCGAGCCACCGCGACGAGGGCATCGTCGCCCTCGAGCAGATCCGCGAGAGCGGGTCCACGATCGGCGTCCTGCTGCTGTCGATGTACGCGACGCCCGAGTACGCGCTGCGCGTCATGGGCGCCGGCAGCGGCACGGGCTACCTGCTGAAGGAGCGCGTGTCCGAGCCGCAGACGCTCGTGCGCGCCGTCGAGACGGTCGCGTCGGGCGGTTCCGTGGTCGACCCCGAGGTGGTCGAGCAGCTCGTGAAGCGCACCCGCGCCGACGACCCGCTGTCGCGCCTCACCGAGCGGGAGCGATCGGTGCTCGAGCTCATGGCGCAGGGCTACTCCAACGGCGGCATCGCCCAGACGCTGTTCCTCGGCCTGAAGACGGTCGAGACGCATGTGCGGAGCATCCTGCAGAAGCTCGACCTCGAGGAGTCGCCCGAGCATCACCGCCGCGTGCTCGCCGTGCTCACGCTCCTCGGCGAACGGTGATGGCCTCCGGCCGCAGAGGCCGGATCGCCAGGCGCACCGCGATCATCGTCGCGGTCATCGCGTTGAGCCTGTGGATGGAGATCGCCGGATTCATGGCGACGCCCGCCGGCGAGCGCCCCGAGGTCTCGTACACGACCCTGCACACCGTCGTGCCGCTCGTCTTCGCCGCGTGCGCCGGCGTCGCGTGGCGCACCGCCCCGACGCCCGTGCCCGCGCGGCTCATGGTGACGTTCGTGGTGCTGTGGATCCCGCAGTCGATCTACTGGGTCATCGGCGGCATCGACTGGCTCTGGCCCATCGTGCGCGGCGTCGACCTCGGCTGGGCCGTCGTCGCCGGCATCCTCGTGATGGTCTACCCGAAGGGCTACCTCAGCGACCGCTTCGACCGATGGATCGCCGGCATCGCGCTCGTCGCCACGGTCGTGAACTTCCTCGCCGTCGTGCTGCTCGCGACCCCCGAGAACGTGTCGTGCGGCTGCGTCGCGCCGAACCCCTACCAGGTCGCCGACGCCCCGACGCTCTTCGCACTCATCGACATCGGCTACCGCATGGTCGGCGGCGCGCTCGCGCTCATCATCGCCGCCCGGCTGCTCGTGCGCTGGGTGCGCGGCAGCGTGCCGGCGCGCACGGTCGCGTTCCTCATGCCACTGGCGCTCTTCGCGTGGGCGACGACGCTCGCCGCGCAGGCGGTGACCTATGCGGTGCAGAGCACGGCCGACACCGTGCTCGCCACCGTCTCGCTCATCGCGATGGCGTCGATCCCCGTGTGCTTCGACGCCGGCGTGGCGCACACGCGCAACATGCGCGCCCGCGTCGCCGACCTCATGCGCATCACGCGTGAGGGCGCCGACCGAGGTCTCTGGGCCGAGTCGCTGGCCCGCACCCTGCGCGACGCGTCGGTGCGCGTCTACTGGTGGGACGAGGAGAAGGGCCGGTACGCGGATGCCGCGGGCACGCCCATCGACGCGGCGGACGCCGACCCCCGGGGCAGCCACAGCATCCTCCCCGTCGCGTCGCCCCTCGGCGCCCCGATCGCGCTCATCCGGCACGACCGCGTGCTCACCGACAACTCCCGCCTCCTCGACGGCGTGTCGAGCGCTCTCCGGCTCTCGGTCGACAACGGACGGCTGCGCTCCGAGATCGAGCGCACGCTCGAGCAGGTCCGCCAGTCCCGCCAGCGCATCGTCGAGGCGGGCGTCGAGGCGCGGCGGCGCATCGAGCGCGACCTGCACGACGGCGCGCAGCAGCACCTCGTGTCCCTCGGCATGCGCCTGCGGCTCGCGGCGAACGAGGCCCGCGACACCGACGAGCTGGAGCTCGCGACCGAGCTCGAGGGCACGATCCAGATGCTGAACATGGCGCTGCGCGAGCTGCGCGAACTCGCCCACGGCATCCACCCGAGCCTGCTCTCGTCGGGCGGGCTCGCGCTCGCCGTGCCCGAGCTCGCCGGGCGCTGCCCGGTGCCCGTCGAGGTCAGCGTGCAGGCCGAGGGGCGCCTGCCCGAGCTCATCGAGTCGACGGCGTACTTCGTGCTCTCCGAGGCCCTCGCGAACGTGGCGAAGCACTCCGGCGCGAGCCGGGCGTGGGTGCGCGCCTACGTCGAGGGCGACGACCTCGAGCTCGTGGTGCGCGACAACGGCGTCGGCGGGGCATCCCTCGACAAGGGAACGGGCATGCTCGGCGTCTCCGACCGCGTCGACGCGGTCGGCGGCACGCTCGACGTCGACAGCCCCGAAGGGGCGGGCACGACCCTCACCGTGCGGATCCCGCTCGGCCAGCCGCTCGACGGGGACTGACCGGCGTCACGGCCGCCAGCGGCACGCGGCGATGACGATGCGGTAGCCGTCCTCGTCGGTCGTCGCGACGAGCGGCGTCCCCTCGGCGTCGTAGTGCGGACGCGCCGAGGCGGCGTGCCCCGACGGCGGACGACCGCCCGCGCGCACGACGCGCCACCACGGGGCATCCGAGCCGTACCTGGCCATGACCTGCCCGACGGCGCGCGCGCCGCGCGACCCGAGGATCGCGGCGACGTCGCCGTACGTCGCGACGCATCCCGGCGGGATGTCGTCGACGACGGCGAGCACGGCCTCGACGAAGCCCGCCGGCGGCTCGGGAGCCCGACGTGCGGCAGCAGGCTGCGGCATCCGTGGGCCCTGCGGCATCCGTCGGCTGGGTTCGGTTCGACCGGGTGCTGGCCGGCTCAGAGCGCGAGGGCGCCGATCACGTCGCCGTACTGCGTCTCGCCGACGTCCTGGAAGCCGATGCGGTGGAAGAACTCGCCGGGGCCCTCGGCGCCCGGCTCCCACAGCACCGTGATGCGGTCGAAGCCGCGGCGCTTGGCCTCCTCGGCGAGGGCGTGCGCGAGGAAGCGGCCGACGCCCTTGCCCTGGACCTCGGCGTCGACGTTGATACGCCAGATGCAGGCGCGGAACTCCTCGTGGACGTTCTCGGGGTCGAAGTTGCCGTGGATGAACCCGACGACGCGCTCCTCGGAGAGGGCGACGCGCTGCCATGCGGTGTCGGGGTTCACGACCGAGGCCTCGGCGGCGTAGGTGACCGGGGCGATGAACTGCTCCTGCCCGGGCTTCAGCGACAGGTTGTTCGCGGCCACGATGTTCGTCGCGTTCAGTTCTTCGAGTCGCAGATTAGCCATGCCGCTAAGGCTAACCCGTGGCGGCCCGGGTCAGGTAGCAGAGCTTGCGGACGGGTGCCTGCGAGCTGCACCGATGCCGTGAGTTGTCTCGATGTCGAGATATTCACGCGACGCGGTAAGCTGGCAGGCGGCGTGTCCGCCCACGAGACTTCCTCATTCCCCACGAGAGATCCAAGGAGAACTCAACTTGTCCAAGATCAAGGTTGAAGGCACGGTCGTCGAGCTCGACGGCGACGAGATGACCCGCATCATCTGGCAGGCCATCAAGGACCAGCTCATCCACCCGTACCTCGACGTGAACCTCGAGTACTACGACCTCTCGATCCAGAAGCGCGACGAGACCGACGACCAGATCACGATCGACGCGGCGCACGCCATCCAGAAGCACGGCGTCGGCGTCAAGTGCGCGACCATCACGCCCGACGAGGCCCGCGTCGAGGAGTTCGGCCTCAAGAAGATGTGGCGCTCGCCCAACGGCACCATCCGCAACATCCTCGGCGGCGTGATCTTCCGCGAGCCGATCATCATCTCGAACATCCCGCGGCTCGTGCCCGGCTGGAACAAGCCGATCATCGTCGGCCGCCACGCGTTCGGCGACCAGTACCGCGCCACCGACTTCCGCTTCGAGGGCGAGGGCACGCTCACGATGACCTTCACCCCGAAGGACGGCTCGGAGCCGCAGTCGTTCGAGGTCTTCCAGTCGCCGGGCTCGGGCGTCGCGATGGGCATGTACAACCTCGACGAGTCCATCAAGGACTTCGCGCGCGCCTCGCTCAACTACGGCCTCGACCGCAACTACCCGGTGTACCTCTCGACGAAGAACACGATCCTGAAGGCCTACGACGGCCGCTTCAAGGACCTGTTCCAGGAGGTCTTCGACACCGAGTTCAAGGAGAAGTTCGACGCCGCGGGCCTCACCTACGAGCACCGCCTCATCGACGACATGGTCGCCGCCTCACTCAAGTGGGAGGGCGGCTACGTCTGGGCCTGCAAGAACTACGACGGCGACGTGCAGTCCGACACCGTCGCACAGGGCTTCGGCTCGCTGGGCCTCATGACCTCCGTGCTGGCCACGCCCGACGGCAAGGTCGTCGAGGCCGAGGCGGCCCACGGCACGGTCACGCGCCACTACCGCCAGCACCAGCAGGGCAAGCCCACCTCGACGAACCCGATCGCCTCGATCTACGCGTGGACGCGCGGCCTGTCGCACCGCGGCAAGCTCGACGGCAACCAGGAGCTCATCGACTTCTCGCACACCCTCGAGGACGTCGTGATCACGACCGTCGAGTCGGGCGCCATGACCAAGGACCTCGCGCTCCTCGTCGGCCCCGAGCAGCCGTACCAGACGACGGAGGAGTTCCTCCAGACGCTGAGCGACAACCTCAAGGCGCGCCTGGCGGCCTAGTCGCCGTTCGCCCCACCGGTCGAAGGGGTCGGATGCCGCGGCATCCGGCCCCTTCGCCATACCCGGGGTCCGCGGCATCCGCCCGGCCTCGCCCCAATGTCGTTCGCGGATGTGTGCAATTCAGGCCGGCCGCGGCGTGTCGGCCCGACACGCGGCGCTCGGGGTGCGACACGCAGGTCGCGACCTGAATTGCGCACGGCGTGGGGAGGGCCGGCGCCCGCATCGGGCCCACGGCGGGCAGGATGGGAGGCATGGGTCGCCTCCTCCGGATCGCCCGCCGCTACTGGGTCGTGACGCTCACGCTCGCGATCGGGCTGCTCGGGATCGTGCTCGCGCTCACCGGTGCCGGCGCGGCCGTGCCGTGGATCTTCAGCGGCTACGCGCTCGCGATCGCGGCCTGGCAGGCGGTCGGCATGGTGCGCGACATCCTGCGCGGGCACTGGGGCCTCGACATCCTCGCGGTCACCGCCATCGTCGCCACGGTGCTCGTGGGGGAATACGTCGCGGCGCTCCTCGTCGTGCTCATGCTGACGGGCGGCGAGGCGCTCGAGGACTACGCCAACCGGCGCGCCAAGCGCGAGCTCGACGCCCTGCTCACCCGGGCGCCGCAGCTCGCGCACCGCATGGAGGGCGACGAGATCGTCGAGGTCCGCGCGGACGAGGTCCGCCCGGGCGACGTGCTGCTCGTGCGCCCGAGCGAGATCGTGCCCGTGGACGCGACGATGCGCTCTGCGGAGGCCGCGGTCGACGAGTCCTCGATCACGGGCGAAAGCGTGCCCGTCGAGAAGGTGGCGGGCGACGCCGTGCTGAGCGGCTCGGTGAACGGCCAGGTCGCGGTCGAGGTCGTCGCGACGGCGACGGCCGCCGACAGCCAGTACCAGCAGATCGTCGCCCTCGTCACCGAGGCCGCGGCGTCGAAGGCGCCGGTCGTGCGGCTCGCCGACCGCTACGCCGTACCGTTCACGGTGTTCTCGCTCGCGCTCGCCGGCGTCGCCTGGTGGATCTCGGGCGATCCCGTGCGGTTCGCCGAGGTGCTCGTGCTCGCCACCCCGTGTCCGCTCCTCATCGCCGCGCCCGTGGCGTTCATCGGCGGCATGAGCCGGGCCGCGCGCAACGGCGTGATCGTGAAGGGCGGCGGCGTGCTCGAGCAGCTGTCGTCGGCGAGGACCGCCGTGTTCGACAAGACCGGCACGCTCACCCACGGGTCGCCGACGCTCGTGGCGATCCGCCCCGAGAACGGGTTCGGCGAGGACGAACTGCTCACGGCCGTCGCGTCCGCCGAGCAGTACTCGTCGCACGTGCTCGCGACGTCGATCATCGCCGCCGCGCACGACCGCGGACTGCGCCTCGGCGAGGCGGAGTGGGCGCGCGAGGCCGCCACGAACGGCGTGCAGGCGCGCGTCGGCGGCCGCGAGGTCGTGGTCGGCAAGTTCCGCTTCGTCGCCGAGCATGCACCGGATGCCGCGCGCACGCCCATCGCGCCGGGTGAGCTCGCCGTGTACGTGGCGATCGACGGCCGCTTCGCCGGCGCCCTTCTCGCGAGCGACCGCCTGCGCGACAACGCCCGCACGACGCTCGAGCGGCTCGACGAGCTCGGCGTGCACCAGACGATGATGCTCACCGGGGACGCGCAGGCGACCGCCGACCACATCGCCGCCGAACTCGGCATCACGCGCGTGCGCGCCGACTGCCTCCCCGCCGACAAGGTGCAGGAGGTCGCGGGCATCGCCGAGCGGCCCGTGATCATGGTGGGGGACGGCGTCAACGACGCGCCCGTGCTCGCCGCGGCGGACGTCGGCATCGCGATGGGGGCGAAGGGCGCGACCGCGGCGAGCGAGTCCGCGTCGGCGGTGATCCTCGTCGACGACATCTCGCGCACGGCGAAGGCCGTCGAGATCGGCCGGGACACCGTGCGCATCGCGCTGCAGAGCATCTGGCTCGGGATCATCGTGAGCGTCGCGCTCATGATCGTCGCGGCGTTCGGCGTCATCCCCGCGACCGTGGGCGCCCTGCTGCAGGAGGTCGTCGACCTCGCCACGATCCTCGCGGCGCTGCGCGCCATCGGCGGACGCCTCGACGCGAAGGCGCCGGCACCCGCGGCGCCGGTGCCCGCGGCATCCGCCCGCTGACGGCCCCAGGTCACAAGTCGGTAACACCGATGCCAAGCGGCATACGAAGCTTGCATCTGGTTTGTTCGTAAGCTTTACTAACAAACGTGACGACGGACGCGCAACGAGGCCCCATCGAGGCCGGCACCCCCCACCAGGCCGGTGGCGACGTGCTCACCGTGCCGTTCGTCGACGCCCCGATCTTCACCCGGTCGCGGGCCCTGCGCCCCACCGGCAAGGTGCTCCCCGAGCACGCGCGCAGCCACAACCGTGCGTTGGTGCTGCAGACGCTCTATACGTCGGGCGCGCGCAGCCGGGCGGATGTCGCGCGCGAGACCGGGCTGACCCGGGTCACGGTGTCCGACCTGGTCGCCGAGCTCATCGCCGAGGGCCTCGTGATCGAGCTCGGCCAGCGCGAGGACGCCCGCCCCGGCAAGCCCGCGACCCTCATCGACGTCGACCGCGGCGCGTTCCAGATCGTCGGCGTCGACCTCTCGGAGCACCAGCGGTTCCTCGGTGCGGTCGTCGACCTCGACGGCGGCATCGTGGCCCGTGACGAGGTCGCCTGCGACGGCGCGAGCGGCGACTACGCCGTCGAGCTCGTCGTCGAGCTCGTGCGCCGGCTGCTCGCCGCCGCGACCACGCCGGTGCTCGGCATCGGCGTGGGCTCGCCCGGTGTCGTCGACCCGCTCGGCGTCGTGCGCTCCGCCCCGAACCTCGGCTGGAACGACGTCGCCCTCCAGGCCCGCCTGCAGCGCGAGTTCGGCGTGCCGGTGCACGTCGCGAACGACGCCAACGTCGCGGTGCTCGCCGAGCACGGCGCCACGCCGCTCGACGACCTGCTCCTCGTGAAGATCGGGCACGGTGTCGGCGCGGGCCTCATCGTCGGCGGCCGGCCGGTGATCGGCGGCGGCTTCGCCGCGGGCGAGATCGGCCACGTCGTCGTCGGCACCGACGGCGGCCCGCGCTGCGCGTGCGGCAAGGACGGATGCCTCGAGGCCTGGCTCGCCGTGCCGAGGCTCACCGCCCAGCTCGACGCGATCGACCCCGAGTCGCCCGGCGCGGCATCCGCTCGCGACGAGATCCTGCACGAGGCCGGCCGCCGGCTCGGGATCGTGCTCGCCCCGGTGGTCGGGGCCCTGAACCTGTCGGAGGTCGTGCTCAGCGGCCCCGCGGAACTGCTCGACGGTCCGCTCCACGAGGCGACCGTCGACACGCTCCGGATGCGGACGATGGCGGAACACAACCGTGATCTGAGGCTCCGGATGACCGAGCAGGCGGAGGACATCGTCCTCCGCGGCGCGGCCGTCATGGTCCTGTCCGGACAACTCGGGGTCTCGTGAGGGACTCCAACGCACCAAGGGCACAGCGAACCCCCGCTGCTTCCCTCCACCCCATGAAAGGAATCGACAAATGAGGAAACTCGGCATCGTGGCGCTCGGCGCCGCGGCTGCGCTCACCCTCGCCGGTTGCGCCTCCGGAGGCAGCGGAGCCTCGGACGAGGGCGCCGAGATCCGCGTCTGGCTGGTCGGCACCGACACGCCCGACGAGGCGCGTCAGTACCTCATCGACACGTTCGAGGAGGAGAACCCCGGCTCGACCCTCGTCATCGAGGAGCAGTCGTGGGACGGCCTCGTCGACCGCCTCACCACGAGCCTCTCCGGCTCGGACAGCCCCGACGTCGTCGAGGTCGGCAACACGCAGGCGTCGGCGTTCACGTCGGCCGGCGCGTTCCTCGACCTGACCGAGTACTACGACCAGCTGGGCGGCGACGACCTGCTCCCCGGCTTCGTCGAGGCCGGTTCGTACGACGGCAAGTTCTACGCGGCCCCGCTCTACTCGGGCGCCCGCCTCGTGTTCTACAAGAAGGACGCGCTCGCCGCGTCGGGCCTCGCGGTCCCGACGACGCTCGACGACTACATCGCCAACGGCGAGAAGCTCGCGGCGGACAACCCCGGCAAGTCGGGCATCTGGTGGCCCGGCCAGGACTGGTACAACGCCCTGCCCTACATCTGGGAGAACGGCGGCGAGGTCGCGGTTCCCGACGGTGAGGAGTGGGACGCGCAGCTGAGCTCCGACGAGTCGATCGCCGGTCTCGAGCAGGTGCAGCAGGTCATGACGAACGCCTCGCGCGCTCCGAAGGACGGCAACGAGACGAGCCCCGAGGTCGGCTTCTGCGACGGCACCACGCTGCAGCTGTCGGCCCCGAGCTGGGTCAAGTGGTCGATCCTCGCCCCGGCCGACGCCGAGGCGCCCGGCTGCCCCGACCAGGAGGCCAACCTCGGCGTCTACGCCCTCCCGGGCAAGGACGGCGGCGCGGCGCAGGTCTTCGCCGGCGGCTCGAACATCGGCGTGTCGGCCAAGTCGGCGCACCCCGAACTCGCGGTGAAGGCGCTGGAGATCATCCTCTCGGACGAGTTCCAGACGATCTACGGCGAGAACGGCCTCGTGCCGGCCAAGCTCTCGCTCGCCAAGACCCTCGGCACCGACGAGGTCGCCCAGGCGATCGCGGCGGCCGCGGGCAACGCGAAGCTCACCCCGGCGTCGCCGAAGTGGGCCGACGTCGAGGCCGCGGGCATCCTGCAGGACCTCTTCGTGAACATCGCGCAGGGTGGTGACGTGAAGGCGCTCGCCGAGCAGGCCGACACGGACATCGAAGCCATCCTCAACGGCTAGTCGGACCCGTCCGGCTCGCGCGGTGCGGCGGCGATCCCTTCCCGCCGCCGCACCGCACTCCATCCCCGGGCGCGCCGACCACACACGGCGCATCCGGACCGGGGGCGGGCCTCATCCCCCGCCCCCACCCCTCGACTTCAGGAGCACCACCATGACCACGGTCGACCGCGGACTCGACCCCGCACCGAGCGCCTTCGAGGGCGAGCGCCTCCTGGCGCCGAACCCGAAGCCCGCCGGCCCGCGCCGCCGCCGCCGCGGCGGGCTCGCTCCCTACGCGCTGCTCGGCCCGGCGATCGTCATCCTGGCGCTCATCACGGGCTGGCCGCTCATCCAGCTGATCATCACGTCGTTCCAGCAGTTCGGACGCGCCCAGGTCTTCGGCGCCCCGCCGGAGTGGGTCTGGTTCGAGAACTACGTGAACGTCCTCACCGATCCGGTGTTCTACGACGTGCTCGTGCGCACGCTCGTCTTCTCGGCCGCCTGCGTGGTCGTCACCATGCTCCTCGGCACGCTCGTCGCCCTCATGATGGTGCGGCTGCCGAAGCCCTTCCGCATGCTCCTCTCGGTGGGCATGCTCCTCGCCTGGGCCATGCCCGCCCTCACCGCCACCGTCGTGTGGGGCTGGATGTTCGACACGGCCTACGGCGTCATCAACTACGTGCTCGTGAACTGGTTCGGCCAGGAGCAGTACTTCCAGCACTCCTGGCTCATCGACCCGCTGAGCTTCTTCCTCGTCGCCGGCATCATCATCGTCTGGGGTGCCGTGCCGTTCGTGGCGTTCACCCTCTACGCCGGCCTCACCCAGGTGCCCGACGAGGTGCTCGAGGCCGCGCAGCTCGACGGCGCCGGCGGCGTCAAGCGGTTCCGGCTCATCATCTTCCCGTACCTCAAGCCGATCTTCCTGATCGTCACGATCCTGCAGGTCATCTGGGACCTGCGCGTCTTCACGCAGATCTTCGCGCTGCAGGACATCGGCGGCATCCGCGCCCTCACCAACACCCTGGGCGTGTACATCTACCAGATCTCGATCGCGGGCGGCGAGTTCGGCCAGGGCGGTGCGATCGCGGTCATCACGGCGATCCTGCTCATGTCCATCTCGATCTACTACATCCGCCAGGTCACCAAGGAGGAGGAGCTGTGAGCGCCACCGTCGCCCCCGGCCAGCAGGTCGGCGGACTCATCGCCGAGACCGGGCGCACCCGCGACGCCCGTCGCTCGGGCGGCGGACGCCGTCGCGTGACGACATGGCTCCTCAGCGCCCTCTCCGTCCTGCTCTTCGTGATCTTCGTCTTCCCCGTCTACTGGATGGTGAACACCTCGTTCCAGCCGAACAACGAGATCCGCGGCTCCGAGATCCACTTCTGGCCCGACAACTTCACCCTCCGCAACTACGAGACCGTGCTGTTCGACCCGGGTCGCACGCCGTTCCTCCCGGCGGCGGCGAACTCGCTCGTCGTCACGATCCTCACCGTCATCGTCGCGCTCGTGTTCGCGTTCCTCGCGTCGATCGCGGTCACGCGGTTCCGGTTCAAGACCCGTCGCCTGTTCATCGTCACGATCCTCGTCGTGCAGATGATCCCGGGCGAGGCGATGATCGTCTCGATCTTCCGGGTCATCGACGGCTGGCACCTGCTCAACACCATCCTCGGCCTCACGATCGTGTACATCGCGACGGTGCTGCCGTTCACGATCTGGACCCTCCGCGGGTTCGTGAACGGCGTCCCGGTCGAGCTCGAGGAGGCCGCGATGATCGACGGATGCTCCAGGGCAGGCGCCTTCTGGCGGGTCACGTTCCCGTTGCTCGCGCCCGGCCTCATCGCCACCGGGGTCTTCGGGTTCATCCAGGCCTGGAACGAGTTCATCATGGCGCTCGTGCTCAACGCCCGGCCCGAGATGATGACACTGCCCGTGTGGCTGCGCACCTACCTCGTGGCGAACGGCACGACGAACTGGGCGGCGATCATGGCGGGCTCGACCCTCATGGCGATCCCGGTCATCGTGTTCTTCCTCATCGTCCAGGGCCGCATGACGAGCGGACTCGTGAGCGGGGCCGTCAAGGGATGACCGAGCCGCACCCCACCGGCGCGGGCGACGACCTGCGCCGGGACATCCTCACGACCCTGCTCCCGGGCTTCCCGGGCGTGGCGGCGCCCGAGTGGCTGCTGCGGCGGCTGCGCGACGGGCTCGGCGGCGTGTGCCTCTTCGGGCAGAACCTCGCCTCGGCCGAGCAGCTCCTCGAACTCAACACCGCGCTCCGGCGGGTGAACCCCCTCGCGGTCGTCGCCATCGACGAGGAGGGCGGCGACGTCACGCGCCTGTTCTACGACCGCGGCGCGCCCTACCCGGGCAACGCGCTGCTCGGCCGGATCGACGACGTCGACCTCACCGAGCGGGTCGCCCGCGCGGTCGGCGAGGCGCTCGCGGCCCTCGGTTGCACGGTCACCTTCGCGCCCGACGTCGACGTGAACTCGAACCCCGACAACCCCGTGATCGGCGTCCGCAGCTTCGGGGCCGACCCCGCGCTCGCGGCACGGCACTCCGCGGCCTGGGTGCGCGGCGTGCAGTCGACCGGCGTCGCCGCGAGCGCGAAGCACTTCCCGGGGCATGGCGACACCGCCACCGACTCGCACCTCGCGCTGCCGGTGGTCGACGTGGCGCTCGAGACCCTCCGCGAACGCGAGCTCGTGCCGTTCCGCGCGGCCGTCGCCGCGGGCACGCGCACGATCATGACCTCCCACATCCTCCTGCCCCGCCTCGACGCGGAGCAGCCCGCGACCCTCTCCCCGCACATCGTGCAACGCCTGCTCCGCGGGGAGCTGGGGTTCGAGGGCGTCATCGTCACCGACGCCCTCGACATGCACGGGGCGAGCGGCGTGCACGGTATCCCCGAGGCCGCCGTGCTCGCCCTCGCCGCCGGCTGCGACCTGCTCTGCATCGGCAGCGACAACACCGACGCGCAGCTCGACGAGATCGTGGCGGCCGTGGAGGCCGCCGTCGCGGCGGGCCGACTTCCGGCCGAGCGCGTCCGCGAGGCCGCCGCGCGCGTGCGCGGGCTCGGTGCCTCGGCGCCGGCGCTGCCCGCCTCCGTCGCGTCCGCCTCCCTCGAGCCGGTGCACGACGCGGGCGAGCTCGTCCGCATCGCCGCCGCGTTCGACGTGACGGATGCTGCGCGCGATCGCCTCGCGGCATCCGACCGGCTCGGCACCGTCGTGCGGGTCGACACGGTCGCGAACATCGCGATCGGCGTCGCGCCGTGGGGGCCCTTCGCGGTCGGCGCGGTCGCGGGCACCGGCGCGACCGCGGGCGCGCGGTGGCCGGATGCCGCGGACGTCGTCGTCGTCTCGGCGGAGACGCCCCTGAGCGAGCCCGCGTCGCTGCGCGGACCCGTGCTCGTCGTGGGCAAGGACCTGCACCGGCATCCGTTCGCCGTCGAGGCGATCACCGCGCTGCGGGCCGTGCGCGACGACGTCGTGACCGTCGACATGGGCTGGCCGTCGGATGATCGTGCGCTCGCCGACATCGCGACGTTCGGCGCCTCCCGCCTGGTGGGGGAGGCGCTCATCAGGCTGCTCGACGCGACGCTCGCGGCGCCCGCCGTCGTGGCATCCGCGCCGGCGCCGGTCGCGGTGGACGCGACATGAGGCTCGGCATCGACATCGGCGGCACGAAGACCGCCGCGGTCGCGATCGGCGCCGACGGCGAGCTCAGCGACCAGGTGCGCATGCCCACGGGCTTCGGCGCCGACGAGGTCGTCGCCACGGCGCTGCGGACCGTCGAGCGCATGACCGAGCTCGCGGGCGTGGCGCCGGGGGCGTTCACGTCGATCGGCATCGGCATCCCCGGCGCGGTCGACAGCTCGACGGGGCGTGTCACCCACGCGGTGAACCTCGGCCTCGAGGGCCTCGACCTCGGTCCGCGCCTCGCCGACCGGCTCGGCGTCGACGTGCGCGTGGAGAACGACGTGAAGGCGGCGGCGCTCGGCGCCCACCACCTGCTCGGCATCGCCGACGGGCTGCGCACGCACTCCATGGCGTACCTCAATCTCGGCACGGGACTTGCGGCGGGCATCGTGCTCGATGGGAAGCTGCTCAGGGGCGGGCACGGCGTCGCGGGCGAGATCGGCCACATCCCGGTCGACCCGGCCGGCGAGCCCTGCGGCTGCGGCCAGCGCGGATGCCTCGAGACCCTCGCCTCGGGCTGGGCGATCGCGCGCGACTGGCCGACGACGGGACGCCACCCCGCGCGCGACCTCTTCGACGCGGCGACGGCGGGCGACTCGCGCGCCGTGGACGTGCGCGAACGGTTCCTCACGGGCGTGGCGGCGGCCGTGCGACTGCTCGTGCTCACGACCGACGTCGACGACGTGGTCATCGGCGGCGGGCTCGCCGCGCTCGGCGGCGAACTCCTGGGTGGGACGCACCGTATCCTGAACGGGTGGGCCGAATCGTCGGCCTTCCTCGCATCCCTCGACCTCGCCGCTCGCGTGCAGGTCATCCCACCAGGATTCCCGGCGGCCGCCGTTGGTGCCGCCCTCGTAGGAGGACACCGATGGCCGAAGTCGTGATCGTCGCCGATGAGGACGCCGCGGGCGCCCTCGTGGCCGACGCGATCGTCTCCCTCATCCGGCAGAAGCCCGACGCCGTGCTCGGGCTCGCGACGGGCTCGACGCCGCTCGCGAGCTACCGCGCGCTCGCCGACCGCATCGCCGGCGAGCGCATCGACGTGCGCGGCGTGCGCGGCTTCGCCCTCGACGAGTACGTCGGCCTGCCCGCCGGACACCCCGAGAGCTACCGCTCCGTCATCTCGCGCGAGGTCGTCGAGCCACTCGGCCTCACGCCCGAGCTCGTGCGGGTGCCGAACGGCGACCCGGCGACGATCCGCACGGCCGGGTCCGACTACGAGGCCGCGATCGACGCGGCCGGCGGGGTCGACCTGCAGATCCTCGGCATCGGCCGCACGGGGCACATCGGGTTCAACGAGCCCGGATCCTCGCTCGCGTCGCTCACTCGCGTGAAGACCCTCACCGAGCCGACCCGCGTCGACAACGCGCGGTTCTTCGACTCGCCCGACGACGTGCCCATGCACTGCATCACGCAGGGCATCGGCACGATCCTGCGCGCCCGGCACCTCGTGCTGCTCGCGTTCGGCGAGGCCAAGGCGCACGCCGTCGCGGCGGCCGTGGAGGGCCCGGTCACGGCGAGCCAGCCGGGCTCGGCGATCCAGCTGCATCCGCACACGACGGTGATCGTCGACGAGGCGGCCGCGGTCGAGCTCGAGAACCTCGACTACTACCGCCACGCGTGGGCGAACAAGCCCGCCTGGCAGGGCATCTGAGCCGGCCTCGTCGTCGCGGCATCCGCATGCACCCTGGTGAGCGGATGCCGCGTGCCCGGCGTCAGTGCGGCAGCAGCTCGGGCAGCGCCCGCAGGTAGGCCTCCTCGTCGAAGCCCTCGATGATGGCGCGCTGCACCATGAAGCCCGGGCCGAGCCCCAGCACGACGGGGGCCATCCGGGCCGCCCACTCGTCGGGATCGTCGTCGACGTGGCCGGGCACCGCCGCCCACTCCGCGAGCCCCGCCTCCACCGCGCCGCGGAGTCGGCGGAACACCTCCTGCACGAGGTCGCGGATGGCGGGGTCGACCGACGCCTCCGCCCAGAGCTGCACGATCACGTGGCCGAAGGGCTCGCCGCGCATGCCCTCGAGCAGCGTGGCGACGACCATGCCGGGGGACAGCGGCTCGCCCGTGCTGCCGCGGCGCGCCTCGAGCTCGCTGCGCCGGGCCTCGAGCACGCGGCCGGCGACCGCGGCGAACAGCTCCTGCTTGCCCGCGAAGTGCCCGTAGATCGCGCCGGCCGACAGGCCGGACTCCTCGATGATGTCGGACATCGACGTGCGCTGGTAGCCCTTCTCGGCGAAGCAGCGCAGCGCGGCGGCGATGATCTCGTCGCGGCGCGCGGTGCGATAGGCCTCGGTCACTCGCGGCATCCGTGCACCCCATTCCAGCCAAACCGAATGAACGTTCTTGACAAGCATAGGCGGTGGTCGCAGACTAATAAAGAACGAACATTCGCTTTTTTTGGAGGAACCATGGCACACGCGGATGCCACGACCGAACGCACCCCGCTCGGTCGGGTGATCGGCCTCTCGCTGGCCCTCGCGGCGGTCCTCGCCGTGATCGTGCTGGCGTTCGCCTGGCCGTCGGTGACGGCCGAGCCCAAGGACCTGCCCATCGCCATCACCGGCCCGGCCGAGGCGGTCTCCGCCGCGGAGGGCGCCGTCGACCAGGAGTCGCCCGGCGCCATCGCGTTCCAGGAGGTCTCCGACCGGGCCGCCGCGGTCGACGCGATCGAGGCCCGCGAGGCCTACGGCGCGATCGTGCTCGGCCCGGAGCCCGAGGTGCTCACCTCGTCGGCGTCGAGCCTCGCCGTCGCGCAGCTGCTGGGGAACGTCGCCCGCCAGCTCGAGGAGGGCGTCAACGCGCAGGCCGCCGCAGCTGCCGCCGCAGCCGGGGCTCCGGCAGCACCGCCGCACATCGCCGTCCCCGTCACCGACGTGGTGCCACTCGCGTCGAGCGACCCGCGCGGCACGGGCCTGACTGCGGCGCTGTTCCCGCTCGTGCTCGGCGGCATGATCGGGGGCATCGCCATCTCGCTCGTCGTCATCGGCGCGATGCGTCGCGTGGCCGCCGTGCTGGTCTACTCGGCCGTGGGAGGCGTCGTGCTCGCGGCGATCCTGCAGGGCTGGTTCGGCGCGCTGCAGGGCGACTACTGGCTGAACTCCGCGGGCATCGCGCTCGCGCTCGCCGCCATCGCGGCGCCGATCACGGGCTTCGTCGCCCTGATCGGCCGCGCGGGCATCGCGGTCGGCCCGATCGTGATGCTGCTGTTCGCCAACCCGATCTCCGCTGCGGCGATCCCGAAGGAGTTCCTCCCCGTGCCGTGGGGCGAGGTGGGCCAGTGGTTCCCGCCGGGCGCCGCCGCGACGCTCATGCGCGAGCTGTCGTACTTCCCGTCGGCCGACACCACGTTCCCGTGGCTCGTGCTCACCGGATGGGCGGTCGGCGGCATCCTGCTCTCGGTGCTCGGGCACTTCCGCAACGCGGGCGGTGCGGAGCCCGACGACGAGGCGGCGCACGCCGACGACGTCGCAGGCGATGGGGCCGGGCTCAGGCAGGATCCGCGCGTTCCGGCCTGATTCGAGAACGATCGCCCGAATCCGGATGGGCGTCGGCGCGAGCCGGCGCCCATCGGCGTGTGTGCGGCGTGTGCGCAGCGGCCGGCGGGCGGGCGCCCGGCTTCAGCCGGCGAGCTGCTTGCGACCGTGCAGGATGCCGCTGACCGCCGCGACGACGGCGAACACGATCGCGACCACGGGCTGGCCCATCAGCCACCACGCGATCGCCGCGGCCGAGAACACCCCGATCTCGACGAGCGCCTGCCCGAACGGGTCGATGTGGAACACGGCCTTCGGCGAGAGGAAGAGCGCCCACGCCAGGATGGCGAGCGCCGGCGCGCCGAGCCCGATGAGCACGCCCGGCCACGGCAGCGGGAACGCCGTGAAGCCCCAGATGCCGAGGCTCACGAAGGCGAAGAGCTCCAGCACGAAGCGAAGGACGTCGTTCGGGCCGATCTTCGGCTGGGACTGCGGGGGAACTGCGGTGCTCACGGCTCTCCAGCCTACTTCGCCCGCGACGGGCCGTGGCTCAGCGGAAGATGATCGTGCGCGCGCCGTCGAGGAGCACGCGCCGCTCGGCGAACCACTTCACCGCCTGGCTCAGCGTGCGGCTCTCCTCGTCCTGGCCGATCGCGACGAGCTCGGCGACCGAGCGGGAGTGGTCGACGCGCACGACGTTCTGCTCGATGATCGGGCCCTCGTCGAGATCGCTCGTCACGAAGTGCGCGGTGGCGCCGATGAGCTTCACGCCGCGCGCGTGCGCCTGGCGGTAGGGGTTGGCGCCCTTGAAGCCGGGGAGGAACGAGTGGTGGATGTTGATGCAGCGTCCGGCGAGGGCGTCGCAGAGCTCGGGGGTGAGGATCTGCATGTACCGGGCGAGCACGACGAGCTCGATGTCGTGCTCGTCGACCGCGGCGAGCACGCGCCGCTCGAACGCGGCCTTCGACGCGGCATCCGTCACCGCAGCCGACTCGAAGGGCACGCCGTAGAAGTCGACGAGGTCGCGCAGCGTGCCGTGGTTCGACAGCACCAGCGGGATCTCGACGGGCAGCTGGCCCGCGTGCTGGCGGAACAGGAGGTCGTTCACGCAGTGGCCGGCGGTCGAGGCGAGCACCAGCGTGCGCAGCGGACGGCCGACCTCGTCGAGGTGCCAGGTCATGCCCCACCGCTCGACGACGGGCGCGAGCGCCGACTCGAACTCCGCGCGGCCCGCGGGCGACTCGACCTGCACGCGCATGAAGAAGCGGCCCGTGTCGAGGCTCGCGAACTGCTGGCTCTCGGTGATGTTGCCGCGCGCGGCGACGATCGCCCCGCTCACGGCGTGCACGATGCCGGGCCCGTCGGTGCAGGCGAGCGTCACGACCCAGTGGTACAGGTGGGTGGCGGCATCCGTGGTCATCCGCCCAGAGTAGTGCGTCCGGTACTCTGGTTCGTGGTCGGCGGACAACGCATGGCCCTGGGCGCGCACATAGCGCGTAGTCGACCCGCGCGGTGAGGTTTCCCGCGGCGGGGAACGCCGTCGGAGAGACATTCCAATGTCCGTCGCCGAATCCGCGCGCGTGCGCGCACCCCGACTGCCCTGGCCCGGCCTCCTGCTGCTGGCCGCGGGCGTCTTCCTGTCCATCACCATCGAGATGCTGCCTACGGGCCTGCTGCCCGAGATGAGCGAGGGCCTCGGCGTCGCCGAGCCGTTCATCGGGCTGCTCGTCTCGGTCTTCGCCTTCACCGTCGTCGTCACGTCGACGCCGCTCACGGCGCTCACCAGCCGGATGCCGCGACACGGCCTCCTCGTGCTCGTGCTCGCGATGCTCGGGCTCACGACGCTCGCGTCCGCGTTCGTGCCCGAGTACTGGATGCTCGCCTCCGTGCGCGTGGTCGGCGGCGTGGCGCACGGCCTGTTCTGGGCCATCGTCGCCGCATACGCCTCGCGGCTCGTGCCCGAGGACCGGATCGGTCGCGCGATCTCGGTCACGCTCGGCGGCGGCACGCTCGCGCTCGTCGCCGGCGTCCCCGCCACCACCGTGCTCGGGCAGGTGATCGGCTGGCGCCCCGTCTTCGCCATCGTCGCCGGCCTGACGCTCGTCGGCGCGCTCGCCGTGTGGCGGTTCCTGCCGCCGGTGGCCGTCGAGGCCGGCGCGACCGCTGCGCGCTTCCGTCGCGGTGACGCTGCCCTCGGCCCGGTGCTGCTGGTCTGCGCCGTGACGGCCGCCACCATGCTCGGCCAGTACGCGGTGTTCACCTACGTCGCCCCGCTCATCACCGATGTCGTCGGCCTCGAGCCCGGCGCGGTCGGCCCGCTCCTCTTCGTCTACGGCGTGACCGGCGCCATCGGCCTCGTCATCGCGGGCTCACCGCTCGCCCGGCGCCCGACGACGGCGATCGTGACCGCCATGGTCGTCGCCGCGGCGGCGCTCGTCGTGCTCGGCCTCGCGCCCGGCGTCGTGGCGTCGCTCATCGCGTTCGCGGTGTGGGGCCTCGCGTTCGGCGCGGTCCCCCCGCTGCTGCAGACGCGCCTGCTGCAGGCCACGCCGGCGCGCCAGCGGGATGCCGCGAGCGCCCTGTACACCACGGCGTTCAACGTCGGCATCGGCGGCGGCGCGCTCGTGGGCGCCGTGCTCTTCGAGCGGATCGGCGTGCAGGGCCTGCCGCTGCTCTACGCGGTGGTGCTGGTGCTCGTCGCGGTCGTGCTCGTCGGCACGTCGACCCGTCACGCCCGACGCATGCGTCAGCCGCGCTCGAACGTCGCCGTGGAGACCGGTCCCGTGCGAGCGTCGACCGCGTAGCGCACCTCGACCAGGCTCTCGGGCGTGATCCAGCCGAAGCCGATGTAGCGGGCCGACCCGTTGCGGTCGAGCGTCACGGTGGCGGCCGGCGCGCCGTCGATGAACAGCTGCACGTCGGCGGATGCCGCGCCGGCGAACGTCAGGTGCCACACGATCGGGCCGCTCGGCCGCACGGCGAGCGACGGGGTCGACAGCTCGACCACGACCGGGTCGCTCGCGGCGGACGCGTTGCCCGCGACGTCCACCTGGGCGGCCGTGAGGCGGGTGCTGCCCGCCGGGAGTCCGTCGGCGACGAGGCTCCACGCGCCCGCCGCGTCGGCGGTCGTGGACCAGGTGCGTCCGTCGCCCGAGGTCATGGCGATCGCCGCGCCCGCCTCGGCGCTGCCCGTGAGCAGCGGATCGACGAGGCCGCCCGCCGTGTCGGCGGTGAACGCCGGCGGGAGGGCGACGGCGTCGACCGGCTCGGGCTCGGGCTCGGGGGTCGGGGTGGGGGTGGGTGTCGGCGCGGGCGTCGGGCCGGGCCCGGGAGCGGGCGTCGGGCCGGGTGCCGGTGGTGCCTTCTGCGACGCCGGCGGCGCGGCATCCGTGCCCTCGTCGTCGGCGTCGTCGGCCGCGGGGGCGTCGGGAACCAGTGGCGGCGCCGGGAGCGGCGTGGGCAGCACCGGCACGCCCAGACCCGGCAGGTCGATCGCCGGGGCGTCGACATCGGGGTCGGCCTGCGCGACGACCGCCGTGGGCGCCTGCTCGGCGTTCGCGAGCGTCGGGATCACGATGACCGCCGTGACGGCCGCCGCCGCGAGGGCGACGGCGCCGATCCCGGCACCGATCGCGACGCCGTTGGCGCCGGTCGCGCCCGCCGTGGTCGCGCCGGCAGCGCCCGCGGAGCCTCCGCTGGACGAACCGGCGGACGCACCCGCTCCCGCTCCGGCACCGGCACCGGCCGATCCCGCCCCGGACCCGGCGGCGACGTGCCCAGCGAGCACCGGCGGCAGCCCTGCTGCGCCCATGGCGACGTGCGCGACCGGCGCGCCCTGCGAGAGCCACGCCGAGTACGCGGTGGCCCCGCCGACGCCTGCCGCGAGCGGCAGCAGCACGAGCGCGAGCCGCGAGCCGACCTCGCGGGCCTCGGCGGCGACGATGGTGCACCGGGCGCAGTCGTCGAGGTGCGTCTCGAGTCGCGCCGTGTCACGCGTGCGGAGGCGTCCGCGCGTGTAGCTCCCGAGGCGGTCGATCGTCCAGCGGCACTCGGGCTCCTCGGCGTTGCGCAGGTGCGCCTGGATCCACGCCTGCCGCAGCCCCTCGCGAGCGCGGTAGGCGAGCGCGGCCGTGGCGTTCGCGCTCATGCCGACGAGCGGGGCGACCTGCGCGGGCTGCATGCCCTCGACCTCGGTGTACCAGAGCACCTCCTGCCAGCGCGTGGGCAGCGAGCGGAACGCCTGCGCGGTCGTCGACCGGTCGAGCGCGTCGAGGGTCGCCGACTCGCTCGTCGCCGGGTCCTCGAAGGACTCGAGCGTCTCCAGGGTCGTCTCGTGGCGTGCGCGTCCCCAGCTCGCGGCCGTGTTGCGCACCGTCGTGAAGAGGTACGGGCGGAACGCGCCGGTCGGGCCGCGCCCGGCGAGAATCGCGTCGTAGATCCGCGTGAACGACTCGGCCACGAGGTCGTCGGGGTCGAGCGAGCTGAACGAGCGGGCCACGGTGCGCGCGGACGGCGCGTGGCGCTGCCAGAGCTCGCCGTAGGCGGCACGGTCGCCGCGGCGCGTGCGCTCGATGAGCGCGCCGTCGGACAGGTCGGTGCGCAGGGGTGGCACGTCGCCTCCATGGGTGGGGGGAATGGGCGTCATGGAAGAGACGTGGAGCAGGGGCGATCATGACGCGCCGCGCGGGGATTCGACCAATTCCAGCAGATTTTCCGCGAACGCGCGTCATGGATGCGCGGGGTCCCCGTCTCTCAGGGTGAAGGCCCGTGCACGGGCCGGATCGAACCGCCGCCTCCGCGACCCGAACGCGAGGCGGGGCCGGCGCAGCCGGCGTGCGGCTCCGCGTCGGGGGGTCGAGGCGGCGCCACGGAACGGGCGGAGGTCCGGAGGCGATGGGGAACACGCCTCCGGACCCCGCCATGACCGGACCTGCGCGTGGCGCAGGCGATGCGTCAGGCCAGCCGAGCCCCCGCGCCCCAGACCGCCTCGATCTCGAGGTCGTCGGTGAGCAGCACCGCGTCCGCCGCGAAGCCGGTGTCGAGGCGTCCGAGATCGCCCGACCGCCCGATCGCCGCCGCGGGCGCGACGGTGAGCGCCCCGACGGCCTCGTGCAGCGGGATGCCGCCGTCGATGACGGCGCGGCGCAGGGCGACGTCCTGCGTGAGCGTCGAGCCCGCGATCGAGCCGCCCTCGACGAGGCGTGCGACGCCACCGTCGACGACGACCTCGAGCGAGCCGAGGAGGTACCGTCCGTCGGCTGCGCCCGCCGCGGCCATGGCGTCGGTGATGAGCGCGACGCGTCCGGGCGCTCCCGAGAACGCCAGGCGCACGACGTCGGGGTGCACGTGCACGCCGTCGTTGATGACCTCGAGCGTCACGTGGTCGGCGTGCATGGCGGCGACGACCGGACCCGGCGCCCGGTGGTGGATGCCGCGCATGCCGTTGAACGCATGGGTGAGGATCGACGCGCCCGCCTCGAACGCCGCGAGCGCCGTGCCGAAGTCGGCGCCCGTGTGCCCGACGGCCACGGCGACGCCCGCGTCGACGAACCGGGCGATGGCCTCGGGCGCGCCGTCGTGCTCGGGCGCGATGGTGACCTGGCGCAGCACGCCCTCCGATGCGGCGAGCAGGCGCTCGACCGAGGCGGCGTCGGCGGTGCGCAGCAGCGCGGGGTCGTGCGCGCCGCGGAACTCGCGGTCGAGGAACGGGCCCTCGAGGTGCGCGCCGAGCACGCGCGGGTCGGATGCCGCGACGCTGGCGATCGTCTCGAGATGCCCTTCGAGCAGCTCGACGGGCGCCGTCACGAGCGAGAGGACGCTCCGGGTCGTGCCGTGCGCCGTGTGGACGGCGAGCGCGCGCTCGATCGCGGCCTCGCCCTCCTCGACGGAGGCGCCGCCGGCGCCGTGGCAGTGCAGGTCGATGAAGCCGGGCACGAGCGTGCGGCCCGCGGCATCCGTCACCGTCGTGTCGGCGTCGAGCGCGGTACGCCAGTCGTCGCCGATGCCGCGCGCGGCCACCCGATCGCCCTCGAACCGGACCCACGCGTCGGCCACCGTGTCGCGGCCGGTCACGAGGCGGGCGGAGTGGATGACCGTCGAGGGGGTGCTCACCTACGCAACGATAACGTCGTAGCCGCTGTCGGCGAGGCGCTGGCGCTGCTCGAGGGTGGCCGAGGCATCCGTGATGACCGTGGGGAACAGCCGCCGGTGGCCGATGGCCGCGAACGCGCGCTTGTCGATCTTCGACCCGTCGGCGACGAGCACGGGGTGGGCCGCCCGCGACGCCATGAGCGCGTTCACCGCGGCCTCGCGCTCGTCGTGCGACGTCGGGCCGACCATCGCATCGAGGCCGTTCACGCCGATGAACGCGAGGTCGAGCGTGATGCTGCCGAGCACGGCGTCGGCGTAGGCGCCCACGAGCTCGTACGAGCGCGCGTGCACGACGCCGCCCGTGACCACGGTGCGGATCTGCGGCCGCATGGCGAGCTGCATCGCGATGTTGATGGCGTTCGTGACGACCGTGAGGCTCGGCTCGTGCGAGGGCTCCATGATGTCGGCGCGCGACATGAGCGCGTCGGCGATGGCCGTCGCCGTCGTGCCGCCGCACAGGCCGATGACGGCACCGCGCGGCACGAGCGCGCTCGCCGCGCGGGCGATCGCCGCCTTCGCCTCGGGGTTCTGCTGGTTCTTGTACCGGATGGGGAGGTCGTAGGCGACCGAGTGCGCCACCGCGCCGCCTCGCGTGCGCGTGAGCAGCTGCTGCTCGGCGAGGGCGTCGAGGTCGCGACGCGCCGTGGCCGGCGAGACGTCGAGCCGTTCGACGATCTGGTCGACGTCCACCTGGCCGCCCTCGGCGAGCAGGTCGAGCACGGCGCTGAGCCGTTCGGCGCGGTTCATGCGGGCTCCTTCTCGGTGGCGTGCTCGGTCGATGCGAACAGGACGAGGAGACGGGCGGCCTCGTCGCGCACCGCCGCGCGACCCGCTGCGACGTACGTGCGCGAGTCTACGGCCGACGGATGCGCCGTCAGGTAGGACCGCACCGCGCCGGTGAACCCCGCGTTGAGGTGCGTCGAGACGTTGACCTTCACGAGCCCCGCGCGGATGCCGCGCACGATCGTCTCGTCGGGCACGCCCGAGGAGCCGTGCAGCACGAGGGGCACCGGCACCGCGTCCGCGAGCCGAGCGACGAGGTCGAGGTCGATGGCGGCGACGCGCTCCGTCATGGCGTGCGACGAGCCCACGGCGACCGCGAGCGCGCCGACGCCGGTCTCGGCGACGAACCGGGCGGCCTCGTCGGGGTCGGTGCGCACGCCGGGCGCGTGGGCGCCGTCCTTCCCGCCGATCTCGCCGAGCTCGGCCTCGACGAGGACGCCCGCGGCATCCGCCCGCTCGACGACCCGTCGCGTCGTGGCGACGTTGTCGGCGAAGTCGAGCTTCGCGCCGTCGTACATGACCGAGCCGAAGCCGCGGTCGATCGCGCGCAGGGCGAGCTCGGGCTCCTCGGCATGGTCGAGGTGCACGGCGATGCGGGCCGACGACGCCTCGGCGATCGCGAGCGTCGCGAGGGCGATCGGGTCCAGCGCGCCGTGGTACCGCACGCAGTTCTCGGAGATCTGCAGGATCACGGGCCGGCCAGCGTCCTCGGCGGCGCCCGCGAGGGCCTCGGCGGTCTCGAGGTGCACGACGTTGAACGCGCCGATGCCGCGGCCGGCGGCGCGTGCCTCGTCGAGCAGCGTGCGGGTGGGCGTCAGCGTCATTCGGCGTCCTCGTCCTCGTCTTCGTCTTCGTCGATCGTCGTGATGTCGACCTCGTCCGCGAGCGCGGCGTGGTCGGGCGACAGCTCGCCCGCGAGCGGCATGAGCACCGCGCTCGCCGACCACGCCGTGGCGCGCCGGGCGAGCCGGGCCCTTGCGTCGGCCGCGGCATCCGTGTCGGACCACAGGTCGTCGCCCTCGGCGAGCGAGACGGCGATCGCGGCGACCACCGCGTCGCCCGCGCCCGTCGCGTTGCCGTGCAGCACCCGCGGGAGTCGACCGCGCACCGGCGCGCCGTCGCGGCCGACGACGAGCAGCCCGTCGGCGCCGAGCGACACCACCACGACTCGCGCGCCGCCCGCGAGCAGGGTCCGGGCGCCGTCGAGCGGGTCGTCGAGGCCCGTCGCGGCCGCGAGCTCCTCGCGGTTCGGCTTCAGCGCGGTCGCGCCGGCGGATGCCGCGGCGAGGATGCCGGGGCCGCTGGTGTCCACGACCACCGGCACGCCCGCGTCGACGAGCCGCTCGACGAGGGCGCCGAGCTTGCCGCGGCCGAACCCGGGCGGCAGGCTGCCGCTGATCGCCACGGCGTCGGCGTCGCGACCGAGCTCGGCGGCGGCATCGGCCAGGGCCCGCGCCTCGGCCGACGGGAGGGAGGCGCCGAGCTCGTTGAGGATCGAGGTGTCGCCCGCGCGCTCGTCGACGATGGCGACGGTACGACGGGTGGCCGCCCGCGTCGGCACGAGCCGGTGCGGCACGCCGGATGCCTCGAGGTCGGCGCGCAGCTCGTCGCCGGTCGCGCCGCCCGCCGTCGCGACCGCCAGCACGTCGTGGCCCGTCGCGTGCAGCACCCGCGCCACGTTCAGGCCCTTGCCGCCCGCGCGGGAGGCACCCGTGGTCACGCGGTGGGTGGCGCCGGGCTGCAGCGCGTCGACATGCCACGTGAGGTCGACGGCCGGATTCGGCGTGACCGTGAGGATCATGCGCGGACGCTCTCTCGGGCGATGATCGCGGCGCCGAGGAGGCCGGCATCACCGCCGAGCTGGGCGGGCACCAGCAACGGGCGGCGGTGGAAGCTGAGCCGGGCGTCGACGCGCTCGGCGAGCGGGACGAAGAGGGCGTCGCCCGCGCGGGAGAGCCCGCCGCCGATCACGATCGCTTCAGGCGCGACGGTCGCCGCCAGCTGCGCCACGGAGAAGGCGAGCGCGTCGAGCGCCGCCTCCCACACCGCTCGGGCATCGTCGTCGCCGGTCTCGGCGCGGGCCAGCACCTCGCGGGCGCCCTCGACGGTCTCGCCGGTGCGCTCGGCGTAGCGGCGCACGATCGCGCCCGCCGAGCCGATGGCCTCGAGGCATCCGCGCGCACCGCACGGGCACAGCGGCTCGTCGGCGACTGGGGAGTGCCCGATCTCGCCGGCGTAGCCGCCGCCGAGGTGCGGGCGCCCGTCGAGGATGATGGAGCCGGCGATCCCCGTGCCGATGACGAGCACCACGACGTCGTCGAACGCGCGCGCGGCGCCGAGCCGGTGCTCGGCCCAGCTCGCCGCGGTCACGTCGTGGTGGAAGGCGATCGGGAGCCCCGTGGCGCGCTCGGCGAGGTCGCGGATCGGCGCATCGCGCCAGCCGAGGTTGCTCGCGTACACGCCGACGCCGCGCTCGGCGTCGACGATGCCCGGCACGAGGAGTCCGGCCGCGACGGGGCGCACATCGGGATGCTCGTCGCGGAGCTCGGTGGCGAGCTCGGCGACCCGCTCCACGACGGACTCGGCCGTGCGTGCGCCGTCGAGCGGCGTGGGCGTGCGGCGCAGGCTCAGCACGCGTCCGTCGGCGTCGACGAGCGCGGACTTGGTGTCGGTGCCGCCGACGTCGAACGCCAGCACGGCCTCGCCGGGCCCGAGGGGCGCCGGCGCGGCATCCGTCGTCGTGGTCACGCCCGTCAGCCCTCGAGGATGACCGAGCGCGTGAGGTTGCGCGGCGAGTCGGGGTCGAGGCCGCGGTCGAGCGCGCGGGCGAGGGCGACGCGCTGCGCCCGGACGAGCTCGGCCATCGGGTCGAGCGAGCCGGCCTCGAAGCGGGCGCCCGTCGCGGCGACGTCGTCGGCGAGGCCGGCGGGCGGCTCGCCGAAGTGCCAGGTCACACGGCCCGGCGCCGCGATCGAGATCGGGCCGTGGCGGTACTCCATCGCGGGGTAGGACTCGGTCCAGGACTGCGAGGCCTCTCGCATCTTGAGCGCGGCCTCGTGCGCCAGCCCGACGGTCCAGCCGCGGCCGAGGAAGGCGTACTGCTCGGCGGCGACGAGCTCGGGGTCGAGGGCCTCGTCGACCGCGCGGCGGGCGTCGGCGACCGCGCCCGCGAGGTCCTCGCCGAGCGAGGCGCGGAAGAGCGCGAGCGCGGTCGTCGCGAAGCGCGTCTGCACCACGGACTGCTCGTCGGCGAACGGCAGGGTCACTGCTTCGTCGACCAGGCCGACGAGCGGCGAGGTCGGGTCGCCGATGACGCCGACGGTGGGCACGCGGCCGCGCAGCCGCTCGACGAGCTCGAGCACCTCGGTCGTCGTGCCCGACCGCGTGAGCGCCACGACCGCGTCGTAGCCGCGGTCGACGAAGGCCTCGGATGCCGCGAACGCGTCGGTCTCGCCGTGCCCGCCGGTCTCGCGCAGCCACGCGTACGACTGGGCGATGAACCACGAGGTGCCGCAGCCGACGACGGCGATGCGGGCGCCGCGGGCGGGGAGGAGGGACTGCTCGTCGCGCAGCGTCGCCGCACGCGCCCAGGTCTCGGGCTGCGAGGCGAGCTCGGCGGCCATGTGCGCCCCGGGCGCGCCCGCGCCGGCTGCGTGGTCGACGTGGTCGGCGGGCGGTGCGGCGTCGATGCCGTGGGTCATCGTGGTTCCTCCGGAGGGGCGTGAGTCGAGCGAGCAGATCAATGATTGCAAATGAGCGATGCGACTGTCCAGTGATCATCTGGGTGAGCGAGAGGACGACCGTCTCCGGTTCGAGTCGTGGCGGCATCCGCTTGGTAACGATCATGCAGCCGGTACTTGACGGATCGACCATCGCTCCGCCATCATCGTGACCACGAAGTGACTGGAACTGATCGTTGCCTGCTGTTTCGCGTCAGTTTCATGCACACGGCGGAGAGACTCCGCCACCCACCGCACCGGCGCGGCCATCGCGGCGCCTGTGATCACACCATGCACAGTGAGGAAGCACGAATGAAGAAGTCGCAACGCCTCGGCGCCGCGATCGCGCTCGCGGCCGCCGCATCGCTCACGCTCGCGTCATGCGGGTTCGGCGGCGGCGGTTCCGGCGGCGAATCCGAGGGCGGCACCACGCTGGACCTGCTGGTCCCGAGCTACTCCGATGCCACGCAGGGTCTCTGGGAGGACGTGATCGACGGGTTCCAGAAGGAGAATCCCGACATCACGGTCAACCTCGAGGTGCAGTCGTGGGACAACCTCGAGAGCGTGATCACCACGAAGATCCAGGGCGGTGAGGCTCCCGACATCTACAACGGTGGTCCGTTCGCGGGCTTCGCGGCCGACGGGCTGCTGTACCCGGCCGAGGAGGTCGTCTCCTCCGACACGTACAAGGACTTCCAGGAGTCGTTCCTCGCGAACGCCGAGGTCGACGGCACCGCGTACGCGCTGCCGCTGATCGCGTCGGCGCGTGCGCTGTTCGTGAACAACGCCCTGCTCGAGCAGGCCGGCGTCGCGGCGCCGCCCACCACGTGGGACGAGCTGCTCGACGCGGCGACGAAGATCTCCGCGCTCGGCGGCGGCATCGCCGGCTACGGCATGCCGCTGGGCTCCGAGGAGGCGCAGGCCGAGGCGGCCGTGTGGCTCTGGGGCGGCGGCGGCACGTTCGGCGACGCCGAGGCGATCACGGTCGACGACCCGGCGAACCTCCCGGGCGCCGACCAGATCAAGAAGATGATCGACGCGGGCGCGACCCAGGCCGACCCCGGCTCGACCGACCGGTCGCCGCTGATGGACATCTTCATCCAGGGCAAGATCGGCATGCAGGTCGGCCTCCCGCCGACGGTGGGCCAGATCGCGGACAACAACCCCGACCTGGACTACTCGATCGTCCCGATCCCCACGAAGGACGGCAGCCCCTTCACGCTCGGCGTGATGGACCAGCTCATGGCCTTCCAGAACGACGGCGACAAGCAGGACGCGATCACGAAGTTCTTCGACTACTACTACTCGTCGGACGTGTACGTGCCGTGGGTGCAGGCCGAGGGCTTCCTGCCCGTCACGAAGTCGGGTGCTGAGGCGCTCGGCGGCGAGGAGTCGCTCGCACCCTTCCTCGAGGTCCTGCCCGACGCGCAGTTCTACCCGTCCACGAACCCGAAGTGGTCGGCGACGGATGCCGCGTTCAAGGCGCTCTTCGGCCAGATCCAGACCAAGCCGGCACAGGACGTGCTGACCGAGATCCAGGCCCAGGTCGACGCCGGCTGACGCCGCGGCATCCGTTTCGAATCGCACCACCGGAGGGAATCGGTGACCATCGCACCATGAGCACCTCGACCGATACGTCATCGACCCCCGCGGGGGCGGCCACCGGCCGCCCCCGCACCGGCGGGGGCAAGGCCGACGGGCCGGCCGCGCGCAAGCCCGGCGGCCGCGACCTGCTCGCCTCGCTGCCCTGGATCGGCCCCGCGCTGATCCTGATCCTCGGCGTCGTGCTGTTCCCGGCCGTCGTCATGTTCTACAACTCCACCCGGGACATCTCGATCTCGGGCCTCGACAAGGGGTCGGTCGGCTTCGACAATTACGTCGAGGTGTTCTCGTTCCCGTACTTCTGGCCGATCTTCGGGCGCACCATCGTCTGGGTCGTCGTGGTCGTCGCCGCGACCGTGCTCATCTCGCTCGGGCTCGCGCAGATCCTCGACAAGGCGTTCCCGGGCCGGCGGATCGTGCGCCTCGCGGTGATCATCCCGTGGGCGGCGTCCGTGGTCATGACCACCCTGGTCGTCTACTACGGGCTCGAGCCGTACTTCGGCATCATCAACAAGTTCCTCGTCGACGTCGGCCTGATCGACACCCCCGAGGGCTACGGCTGGACCCGCAACCCCACGACCGCGTTCGCCTGGTCGATCGTCGTGGCCGTGTTCGTGTCGCTGCCGTTCACCACGTACACGATCCTCGCGGGCCTTGCGACTGTGCCCGGCGACGTCGTCGAGGCCGCGAAGATGGACGGCGCCGGACCCGTGCGCACCTACTTCAGCGTGGTCCTCCCGCAGCTGCGCGGCGCCCTCTCGGTGGCCGTGCTGATCAACATCATCAACGTGTTCAACTCGCTGCCGATCCTGAAGGTGATGACCGGGTCCATCCCCGGCTACGACGCCGACACGATCATGACCCTGATCTTCAAGTACATCCAGAACCAGCACAAGGTCGACGTCGCCAGCGCCCTGTCCGTCGTCGCCTTCCTGATCGTCATCGTGATCGTCGCGGTGTACGTGAGGGTCGTCAAGCCCACCCGAGAGGTCTGACCCGTGGCCGTCACCGCACCCGCGTTCGAGACGATCGGCACCCCCGCCCCGGTCAACCGGCGACGCCGATACACCGAGGACCAGGTCTCGATCTGGCGCGTGCTGCTCCGCATGTTCGCCGGCGCGATCGTGCTCGTCGTGTTCATCCTCCCGTACACGATCATGTTCTTCGGCTCGGTCAAGACGAAGTCCCAGATCCGCTCGGTCGACCCCACCTACTTCCCCACGGAGTGGCACTGGGAGAACTACATCACGATGTGGTCCACCCCCGAGACGCCGCTGCCGCAGAACCTGATCTCGACCATCGTCATCTCGGTGTTCGCGACCCTGCTCGTGCTCGGCGTCGCCCTCCCCGCGGCGTACTACACCGCACGGTTCCGGTTCCCCGGCCGGTTCGTGTTCCTGTTCCTCGTCATCGTCACCCAGATGCTCCAGCCCGCCGTGCTCACCTCGGGCCTCTTCCGCCAGTTCGTCACCCTCGGCCTGATCGACACCTGGGCCGCGATGATCTTCATCAACGCCGCGTTCAACCTCTCGTTCGCGGTCTGGATCATGCACTCCTTCTTCGCCGGCGTCCCCAAGGAGATCGACGAAGCCGCGCAGATCGACGGCGCCGGACGCCTCACCGTCCTGTTCCGCATCCAACTCCCACTGGTCTGGCCCGGCATCGTCACCGCGATCGTGTTCACCTTCGTGGCCTGCTGGAACGAGTTCGCCGCCTCCCTCGTGATCCTCTCCACCGCCGGCAACCAGCCGCTCTCCGTCGCCCTCACCAAGTTCGTCGGCCAATACGAGACCTCATGGCACTACGTCTTCGGCGTCTCAATCGTCGCGATCATCCCCGTCGTCATCCTCTTCATGCTCATCGAGAAGCGCCTCGTCGGCGGCCTCACCGCCGGCAGCGTGAAGTAGCGCGGGGCTGCGCTCGCCGGCGCGACAGCCGGCATCCGTCAGATCACCACGGCAGGTCGCTCGAGCGGTGGAAGTTCACCCCCAGCACCTCGAAGTGCTGGAGGAACGAGACGAGACGCGGAGCGAACTCCTCGAAGTCGCGCCCGGCGCCGTCCTCGGGCTCTGGCGACCATGCGACCTCCGCGAGGGCGCCGAGCCGCGGGAACGCGAGGTACTCGGCGTCCTCGATCGAGGTGACCGTCTCGGTCCAGAGCGGCGCCTCGATGCCCAGGATCTGGTCGTCGCCCACGCCGTCGAAGATGTCGGCCGGATCCCAGGTGTAGGACTCCTCCACATCGTGCACCGGGGCCCAGTCCAGTCCGAGGTACGCGTCGTCGGGATAGACCTGGTCGACGTAGGCCACGTCGGGCGGCGACATGATGATGCGACCGCCCTGGTCGAGGAACGAGTGCACGAGCTCGATCCCCGACTCGTTCGGCTCGGTGTAGCCCCAGTACTGTCCGATCGTGCCTTCGGGCAGGGAGTCGGACACGCCCAGCTCCTGCCAGCCGATCGGGATCTTGCCGGCGTCGACGACCGCCTGGGTCGTCAGCCCCATGAAGTAGATGTACTCGTCGTCGGTGTATCCGGACACCTCGTCACCGCCGAAGTGCACGTAGGGACCGGGGGCCAGGGCGGCGAGCTGCGTCACCACGTCGACGGCCATCTGCTCGGCCGCGAGGCTCGTCGGGCAGAGTGAGCTGCCGCCGCCCGCGGCGAGGGTGTGCGGCTGGGGCGCCTCGCCGTCGCAGGTGAGCTCGCCGTAGGCGGTGAGCGCGGCGTGCGTGTGGCCGGGCATGTTCGCCTCGGGGACGATCATGACGTTCCGTGCCGCCGCGTAGTCGACGATCCCGCGGAACTCCTCCTGCGTGTAGTACCCGCCGGGACCGGCATCCACCTCGAACTGCCCGCCGACCTCGGTGAGGAGGGGCCAACCCTCGATCTCGATGCGCCAGCCCTGGTCGTTCGCGAGATGCAGGTGGAGGGTGTTGATCTTGAGCATGGAGATGTCGTCGATGTACCGCTCGACCTCCTCGATGCTCATGAAGTGCCTCGCGACGTCGAGCATCGCGCTGCGGTAGGCGAACCGTGGATAGTCCGTGATCTCGACGGCGACGACCTCGATCGCATCGCCCAGCGGCTGGCCCGACTCGATGGCCGCCGGGAGCAGCTGGCGGAGCGTCTGGACGCCGTTCCACAGTCCGCCGGAGGCGCTGGCACCGATGCGGACGCCCTCGCGTTCGACGCGGAGCGTGTAGCCCTCGTCGGCGTGGCCCTCGGGCGCCTCGTCGTCCGCGATGACGAGCGAGATGTCGGCCGTCCGGGGCTCCTCGCCTGAGACCACGGGGATCTCGAACCCGCTGGCCGGCCGGAGCATCGCGGCGAGGAGCTCCGCGGTGCCGGCCGCGGCGGGGTCCTCGGCGTCCACGACGATCCGCGTGCCGGATTCCAGCGTGTAGTCGTCGCCGCGGACGCCGGAGATCTGCACGGGCTGGGGAACGACCGCGATGTCGGGCGGGGCCGGCACCGTCGCCCACGACGCGCCGACCAGTGCGCCGGCGGCGATCACGGCTCCCGTCGCCGCGGCCACCGCCGTGATCGTCCATGCCGTTCGACGCTGCACGTCGGCCTCCTCCGCGGGTTCGAGGTGAGTATAGGCTGCGCCGCCGTGTGCGGGCCTCGGGGGTCCGATGCGGTCGGTCCTACTCCGCCCAGGGCACCCCGCGCACGCGGTGGTACGCGACCCCGAGCGCATCGAGGTGCCGCCCCACGGCGGCCACGCGCCCGAAGAACTCCGCGATGTCGCCGTCGCCCCGCACGCCGGTGTCCGACGCGGGACGCGGCGACCACCCGATCTCGGCGATCGCGAGGATCCGCGGGAACGCCATGAACTCGACCTCGGAGTGCGCGCGGATGGTCTCCGTCCAGAGCGGGGCCTCGACGCCGAGGAGCTCGTCGTCGCCGATGCCGGGCACGACCGCCGCCGGATCCCACTTGTACGCCTCGTCGAGCGACGTCGGGCCCTTGGCCCAGTCGAGTCCGAGCCGGCCGCCGAGCGGCCCCTGAGGGTTGTCGACGTACTCCATGTCGAGGTACGCGACGTCGGCGGGCGACATGATCACGCGTCCGCCCTGCTCGATGAACGACTGCGTCTGCGCGACTGCGTCGCCCTCGGGCTCCACGAAGCTCCAGTACTGCCCGATGGTGCCGGGCGGCAGCTCCCGCGACGCGCCCATCTCGTGCCAGCCGATCACGGTCTTGCCCGTCGCGGCGCCGGCCGCGCCGATGCGGCGGACGAGGTCGAGGTAGTCCTCGGTGCTCGTCGAGAGCGACTCGTCGCCGCCGAGGTGGAGCCACGGCCCGGGCGTGAGCTCCGCGACCTCGCGCGTGACATCCGCGAGGAACCGATCCGTCACCGCGGCCCGCTCGGGCGAGGCGCACAGCGACGAGAACCCGACCTCGGTGCCCTCGTACGGCTCGGGCGCGACCCCGTCGCAGTTCAGCTCGGGGTACGCGCTCAGCGCGGCGTTCGTGTGCCCGGGCAGGTCGAGCTCGGGCACGATCGTGATGAAGCGGGCCGCGGCGTAGTCGACGATGCGGCGGTAGTCGTCCTTCGTGTAGAAGCCGCCGCCGTCCCCGCCGACCGACGTCGAGGCGCCGATCCCCGTGAGCTCGGGCCACGAGTCGATCTGCAGGCGCCAGCCCTGGTCGTCGGTGAGGTGCAGGTGCAGCACGTTGAGCTTCACGAGCGCCATCGCGTCGAGGTAGGCGAGCACGTCCTCGACGGGGAAGAAGTGCCGCGCGACGTCGAGCATCGCACCGCGGTAGGCGAACCGGGGCGCATCGGCGACGGATGCCGCGGGCACGGTCCATCCGCCGTCGGGCTCGCCGCCCGCGGCATCCGTGCGCTCGATCGCCGGGGGCAGCAGCTGCCGCAGCGACTGCGTGCCCCGGAACAGCCCCGCCGCCGTGTCGGCCGCGATCCGTAGGCCGTCGTCGCCGGCCTCGAGCACGTAGCCCTCCTCGGCGCGGTCGGGCGCCGTTCCGGCGGCCACGACGAACTCGAGATCGGCGCGAGCCGAAGCGGATGCCCCGTCCTCCGCGTCGACCACCGGCAGCTCGAACCCGGTGGCCCGCCGCGCCTGCTCGGCGAACACGTCCGCGACTGCAGCGGCGCCCGCGCCCGACGCGACGATGCGCGACGACGCGTCGAGCCGGAACGGCGCCGCGTCGGGGTACTCGGCGGACGTGGGGGCGGGGACGATGCCGGTCACGGCGTCTCCGTTCTCTGGTGCGGTGCAGGCGGTCAGGGCGCCGAGCACGGCTGCGGCCACCGCGACGGCGGCGAGTGCGGCGGTGCCTCGGCGGGCGGTGCGTCGATGCATGCGTCCCCTGGGTCGTGGCGGCCGGCGTCGGGCCGGACCATCCGACGCGACGGTCCCCCACCGATAAGGCAGGAGTCCTAACAAACATGTGCGTCCACCATCCTGCCACGCCTCGACGTCGAATGACAGCGTCGCCGGATGACGGGTGCGGATGCCGCCGACACGGCCGCGCGCGGCATCCGTTGCTATGCTTGCCACCGTCGCGACTGGCGTTGAGATGGGCACCCATCGGGGAGCGACTGGCACGGACCGACCGCACGCCTGGGCCGGTGCGCCTGCTGCCGCGCGAGTCGCGCTCGCAGCAGCACCCTTCAGGTCCGCATGTCATAAGGAGCCAGTCTTGGCCGAATCCGTCTTCAATGCCCCGCTGTCCGAGGTCGACCCCGAGATCGCCGAAGTTCTCGAGCTCGAGCTCGGACGCCAGCGCGACTACCTCGAGATGATCGCGAGCGAGAACTTCGTCCCGGTGTCGGTGCTGCAGTCCCAGGGCTCGGTGCTCACCAACAAGTACGCCGAGGGCTACCCCGGCCGTCGCTACTACGGCGGCTGCGAGTTCGTCGACATCGCCGAGTCGCTCGCCATCGAGCGCGCGAAGAGCCTCTTCGGCGCCGAGTACGCGAACGTCCAGCCCCACTCGGGCGCCACCGCCAACGCGGCCGTGCTGTCGGCCATCGCCACGCCGGGCGACACCATCCTCGGCCTCGAGCTCGCGCACGGCGGCCACCTCACGCACGGCATGAAGCTCAACTTCTCGGGCAAGCTCTACAACGCCGTGTCCTACGGCGTCGACCCCGAGACGTTCCTCGTCGACATGGACGTGGTGCGCGACAAGGCCCGCGAGCACAAGCCGCAGGTCATCATCGCCGGCTGGTCGGCGTACCCTCGTCACCTCGACTTCGCCGCGTTCCGCGAGATCGCCGACGAGGTCGGCGCGAAGCTCTGGGTCGACATGGCGCACTTCGCGGGCCTCGTGGCCGCGGGCCTGCACCCGTCGCCCGTGCCTCATGCCGACGTCGTGTCGTCGACCGTGCACAAGACGATCGGCGGCCCGCGTTCGGGCTTCATCGTCGCGCGCGACATGGAGCTCGCGAAGAAGCTCAACTCCAACGTGTTCCCGGGCCAGCAGGGCGGCCCGCTCATGCACGTCATCGCGGCCAAGGCCACGGCGTTCAAGATCGCGGCATCCGCCGACTTCAAGGACCGCCAGGAGCGCACCATCCGCGGCGCGCAGATCCTCGCCGAGCGCCTCACCGCCGACGACTCGCGCGCCGCCGGCGTCGACGTGCTCACGGGCGGCACCGACGTGCACCTCGTGCTCGCCGACCTGCGCAACTCCGCGATGGACGGCCAGCAGGCCGAAGACCTGCTGCACGACGCGCTCATCACCGTGAACCGCAACGCCGTGCCGTTCGACCCGCGCCCGCCGATGGTCACCTCGGGCCTGCGCATCGGCACGCCCGCGCTCGCGACCCGCGGCTTCGGCGACGCCGAGTTCACCGAGGTCGCCGACATCATCGCCCTCGCGCTGCAGGGCGGGGCGGATGTCGCGGCGCTGCGCTCGCGCGTCGAGGCGCTCACGGCGGAGTTCCCGCTCTACCCCGGCCTCCAGCAGTAGGGAGCGGCATGACGGCGATCACCCTCGACGGCGTCGCCACCGCGTCGTCCGTCAAGAACGAGCTGAAGAGCCGGATCGCGCTGCTGCGCGCCCACGGGGTCGTGCCGGGACTCGGCACGCTCCTCGTGGGCGACGACCCGGCGTCGCGGTCGTACGTCGCGGGCAAGCACCGCGACTGCGCCGAGGTCGGCATCGAGTCGATCCGCATCGACCTCCCGTCGTCGGCGACCACCGCCGACGTGCGGGCGGCGATCACGGACCTCAACTCCTCGCCGGCGGTCACTGGCTACATCGTGCAGCTGCCGCTGCCCCCGGGCCACGACGAGAACGCGATGCTCGAGCTCATCGACCCCGACAAGGACGCCGACGGGCTGCACCCGACGAACCTCGGCCGGCTCGTGCTCGGCATCGAGGGTGAGCTGCACTCGCCCCTGCCGTGCACGCCCGCCGGCATCGTCGAGATGCTGCGCCGCTACGACGTGCCGATCCGCGGCCGTCACGTCACGGTCATCGGACGCGGCCTCACGGTCGGTCGTCCGCTCGGGCTGCTGTTCACCCGCAAGGGCCTCGACGCCACCGTCACGCTCACGCACTCGCGCACGGCCGACCTGGCCGCCGAGGTGCGCCGCGCCGACATCGTCGTGGCCGCCGTGGGCGTGCCGCACCTCGTGCAGCCCGACTGGATCAAGCCGGGCGCCGCGGTGCTCGACGTGGGCATCACGCGCGTGCAGGACGAGGAGACCGGCAAGGGCAAGCTCACGGGCGACGTCGACCCGGCCGTCGCCGAGGTGGCGGGTCACCTCTCGCCGAACCCCGGCGGCGTGGGCCCGATGACCCGCGCGATGCTCCTCGCCAACGTCGTGAAGGCGGCCGAGCAGCGCCTGAACCGCTAGTCGCGGTTGGTCAGGATACTGACGAAGGGGTCGCAGCCAGCGGCTGCGACCCCTTTCTGATCCGTACGGCGTGAGATCCGGATTACTTGTATCGAGCGACTGCAGCGCGGATCTCGTCGGCGTAGGTATAGATGTCCTCGAGACCGTCGATGGGATGGCGCGATTCCACCTTTTCTTCATCGAGCAGACCCAAGTACTTCTGCTTCCGCGAGTTGAAGTGAAGGCGTGCGATAGGCCGGCGATTGTTGTCGTCGAGCAGAATCGCGAAGTACGACTTCGAGTCGCGCTGCGAGATTCGCTGCGGCTTCACTTCGCTGCAGGCGATCGCCTTCACGATCTGGTAGGCCTCGAGTTCCTCAAGTGTCGTCTCGATTTCCGTGTCTCGGTCCAGATCCTGGTCCGATACCGCCTTGCTCGGGATTTCGGCTTCAGTCTCGCTTGCAGGGGCGTAATTGCTGCCTCGCAGAGCAGACTTCAGGCGGTCGTTCACCTGATCGTTGATGAACTGAGCACTGGCCTTTGCGACCAGCGGGGCGAACTGGTCTCTGACCTTCTGCGTGATCGAACCGTCGTAGACCCGGCCGATGAAGAACCGTGCCCACTCATCAGAGGGCGAACGGAACTGCTCAGCGATCTCACGCTTGATGTGACCGATGTACTTGAGCTCGCCTGCGGCGCTGATGACTGAATCGAGGTCGAAGCGCTCTTTGGTGAGCTTCTTCAACTCTCCGACCAGGGACTCATCGATGTTGAGGAGGTCGAGAACCAGGAACGGCTTCTCGTCCATCTTGTTCGGAGCGTCGAGGTCCGTGAAGAAGTGGTAGTTCTGGCCGTTCGTAAGCACCGCAATGCGAGCGTTCGTGACAGCGAAGTAGCGGAAGAGCTGCGACGCGTGCTCGAGCTTCAGGGGCGCGGTCGAACTCTTGCATTCGATCAGCATCTGGACTTCGTTGTCCCGCATGATCGCGTAGTCGATCTTCTCGCCGCGCTTGATGCCGACGTCGGCTGTCAGTTCGGGCACCACCTCGAGCGGATCGAAGACGTCGTAGCCCAGGACCGTCGAGATGAACGGCATGACGAATGCGTTCTTCGTCGCCTCTTCCGTGAGGATTGCATCCTTCTGGTTCTGCACCTTCTGCGCCAGAGCGGCGAGTGCATCGTTGAAGTCCATCGTCACCTTTCATTTGGAACCCAGGTGACTCTATCGATGTGCATGGATCCTTTCGGTGATCGACGCGGTTTGTCTTCCGGTCTGGATACGTTCGTCTTCCGGTTCGGACCGAGCTGCTTTCTGCAGCTCCGATCGCCTCGATCGCGGGTGGTTCGCGATCACCGAAGGGACCCCGAGTTCCGGTGGCCATTTCGCTCGATCGGCGCGCCTTTCCGTCCGTCCCCCACCCCGCAATCGATCGTTCACCCCGCGTGCACGATCGCGCCACCGTCGCGGCATAGCTTCGCCGCATGGACCGCGACCAGCCGAGCGCCGACCGCGCGCACGCCGTGGCGATCATCCCGGCGCGGGGCGGCTCGAAGGGCCTGCCCGGCAAGAACGTGATGCGCGTCGGCGGGATCCCGCTCGTCGCCCGGGCGGTGGCCGCGGCACGTGCCGCGCGCACCGTGGGCCGCGTCGTCGTCACGACCGACGACGGCGAGATCGCGCGCGTCGCCCGCGAGGCGGGCGCGTCCGTCGTGCAGCGTCCCGCCGATCTCGCGGGCGACACCGCGTCGTCGGAGTCGGCGCTGCTGCACGCGCTCGACGCGTTGCGGGGGAGCGGTCGGGACGAGGCATCCGTCACGCTCTTCATCCAGGCGACGTCGCCCTTCATCGAGCCCGAGGACCTCGACGGGGCGGTCACGGCCGTCGCGAACGGCGAAGCCGACAGCGTCTTCGCAGCCGTGCCGAGCCACGCCTTCATCTGGCGCGACGAGCACGGCCGCAACTCGCGCGGCGCGTTCGGCGTGAACCACGACGCCGGCGTCCGCCTGCGGCGGCAGGACCGCCCGGCCGAGTTCCGCGAGACGGGCGCGTTCTACGCCGTGCGCACGAGCGGCTTCCGCGAGGCGCGGCACCGGTTCTTCGGCCGCATCGCCGTGCACCTCGTGCCCGACCTGCACGGCGTCGAGATCGACACCGCCGCCGACCTCGTTGTCGCGCAGGCGCTCGCGAACCTCATCGACGGCCCGACGCACGCGATCGACGTCGACGCCGTCGTCACGGACTTCGACGGCGTGCACACCGACGACACCGCCATCGTGGGGGAGGCGGGCGTCGAGTTCGTGCGGGTCAGCCGCAGCGACGGGCACGGCGTCGCGCGCCTGCGCGAGGCCGGCATCCCGATGCTCATCCTCTCCGCCGAGACGCACCCTGTCGTGAGCGCCCGCGCCGCCAAGCTCGGCGTCGAGGTGCGACAGGGCGTCGCCGACAAGGCGACGGCGCTCGCCGACTGGGCGAGCGCCCGCGGCATCCGCCTCGACCGCATCGCGTACCTCGGCAACGACCGCGGCGACCTGCCCGCGCTCGAGCTCGTCGGATGGCCCGTCGCGGTCGCCGACGCGATCCCCGAGGTCAAGCGGCTCGCCCGCGTCGTGCTCGAGCGAGCCGGCGGCCTGGGCGCGGTGCGCGAGCTCGCCGACGCCGTCGTCGCCGCACGTGCTGCAGCTTCCCCCGTCCTCACCACCGCCCTCGAAGGAGCCTGACCAATGTCAGCAGTGCGCATCGGCCGTTCGGTCGTCGGACCCGGCATGCCCGTCTACGTCATCGGCGAGATCGGCCTCAACCACAACGGCGACGTCGAGATCGCCAAGCGGCTCATCGACGTGGCCGCCGAGTCCGGCGCGCAGGCGGTGAAGTTCCAGAAGCGCACGCCCGAGATCGCGACGCCCGAGCACATGCGCGACGTGCTCCGCGAGACGCCGTGGGGCACCATGACCTACCTCGACTACCGCCGTCGCGTGGAGTTCGGCGAGGCCGAGTACCTCGAGATCGCGTCGTACGCGCTGCGTGCGGGCGTCGACTGGTTCGCCTCCCCGTGGGACGTGCCCTCGGTCGAGTTCCTCGAGCGACTCGACGTCGTGGCGCACAAGATCGCGTCGGCGTCGGTCACCGACCTCGAGCTGCTCGAGGCCGTCGCCGCGACCGGCAAGCCCGTGATCCTCTCGACCGGCATGTCGACGCTCGACGAGATCGACCGAGCCGTCGACGTGCTCGGCACCGAGCGGCTCGTGCTCATGCACGCCACGTCGAGCTACCCGATGCCGGCGAACGAGGCCAACCTGCGCATGATCCCGGCGCTCGAGGGCCGGTTCCCGGGCGTGCCCGTCGGCTACTCGGGGCACGAACGCGGACTGCAGATCTCGCTCGCGGCGGTCGCACTCGGCGCGGTCGCGGTCGAACGGCACATCACGCTCGACCGCGCGATGTGGGGCAGCGACCAGGCCGCCTCGCTCGAGCCGCAGGGCCTCGAGCACCTCGTCCGCGACATCCGCATCATCGGCGAGGCCATGGGCGACGGCGTGAAGCGCGTCTTCCCCGGCGAGGAGGCCCCGCGGGCGAAGCTGCGCCGGGTCCCGGCGTGACGGGCGGCTTCGAGCGGGCGGATGCCGCGATCGCGGCCGATCCCGAGTGGGCGGATGCCGCGACGCGACGCCTCCTCGTCCTCGCCGACTCCGACTCCTACGTGAAGTGGGGCGCGGCGCTCGCCTCGACGCTGCCCGATTCGTGGACGGCCCGGCTCGTGATCGTCGCCTCGCCCGTGATGCCGAGCGGACGTCAGCTGGCCGACGCGCTCGCCGGCACACGGTTCACGAGCGGCGACGTGCACGTCGTCCACCTCGACGACCTCGACGCGCTCGTCGACGAGGCGCAGCCGCATGCGGTGCTGCTCTCGCTCCGAGGACCGTTCGTGCGCGTCGTCGCGCCCCTCCTGCAGCGCCGCGACGACCGGCCAGCGCTCCTCAGCGGGTTCCCCGGGCTCACGATCCCGGCGGTGCCGAAAGCCGTGATCTACCGCGAGCAGACCGACCTCATCGTGCTGCACAGCCGCCGGGAGGTGCGCGAGTTCGAGGCCAACGCGTTCGACCTCGGCGTCGACCCGGCGCTCGGGCTCGCGACGCTGCCGTTCTTCGCGACGAGGGCGCGCGGGGTTGTCGGCGCGGGTGGGGGCGGCTCGGGAAGGTCGGGCGGCTCCGGCACGTCGGGCGCCTCGGGTACAACGGGCGGCTCGGCCTCGACGGGCGAGGTCGTGCCCGCGACATCCGATGGCGACGTCGTCTTCGCCGCCCAGGCGAAGGTGCCCGCGCAGCTCGAGGATCGCGTGCGCGTGCTCGCGGCCCTCGCGGAGCACGCCCGCCGGAACCCCGAGCGGCGCGTGATCGTGAAGGTGCGTGCGCGGCGCGGCGAGGCGCAGACCCACCGCGAGGAGCACGACTACGCCGAGCTCGTCGAGGAGCTGGGCTCGGCCGCGCCGCCGAACCTCGTGGTCGAGCATGGACCCATGGCCGCGAAGCTCGCACGGGCCGGCGCGCTCGTGACCGTCAGCTCGACGGCCGCGCTCGAGGCCGTGGCGATGGACCTCCCCGTGCTCCTCCTCGACGACTTCGGCGTCTCGCCCGCGATGATCAACACGGTGTTCGAGGGCTCGGGCCTGTTCGGCTCGACGCGCGACCTCGTCGCCGGCCGCTTCCGGCACGCGGCACCCGCGTGGACCGCCGACAACTACTTCCACGGCATCGACGGCGACGACTGGACCGGGCGGCTCGACGCGCTCGTCGCCGCCCGCGAGATCGTGCCCCTGCGGCCGATCGAGCGCCGTCACGACACGAGCGGCGGCGCGCTCCGGACCGCCTACGAGCGGCGCCGCATGCTCGGCGACTACGACCGCGATCCGGTCGGCACGGTGGCGTGGACGTTCGGCGTCGCGGCTCGCACCGCGGTGCGGCGTGCGCGTCGGCTGCGCCGGTGGCTGCAAGGTGCGACGGATGCCGCGACCGGCCGCACGGGCTCAGTCGACGGGCGCGGTGTGCTCCTCGACGTGCCGCAGGTAGGCGGCGGCGTTGCGGCGGATGCCCTCCCGCTCCGCGTCGGAGAGCTCACGCCGGACCTTGCCGGGCACGCCCGCGACCAGTGACCCTGGCGGCACCACGGTGCCCTCGAGCACAACGGCGCCGGCGGCGACGAGCGACCCCGAGCCGATGACCGCGCCGTTCAGCACGGTCGCGCCCATGCCGATGAGGCACTCATCCTCGACGGTGCAGCCGTGCAGCACCGCGCCGTGGCCCACGGAGACGCCGCGTCCGATCGTGAGCGGGAAGCCCGCGTCGACGTGGCAGACGACCGTGTCCTGCAGATTGGCGTCGGCGCCGAGCACGATGGGCTCGGCCTCGGCGCGCAGCACGGCGTTGTACCAGACGCTCGAGCCCGGCTCGAGGCGCACGTTCCCGACGATCACGGCGCCGGCGGCCACGAACGCGTCGTCGTCGACGACCGGGGCCGGGATGCCGGCGATGGTGAGGATGCGGGCTGAGGGGTCTGCGCTCATGGCGCCAGCCTATTCGGCCGCGTCCGTCCCCTCGGTGGGACGGGCGGTCCCTGATCCCCGACGGCGGCGCAGCGCGAGGACGACGAGGCGCACGAGCGCGCCCACGGCGAAGACGACGAGGCCGCCCACGACCGCCTCGATCGGCAGGGTGGCGACGAGCACGAGGCATCCGATCGCGCCGGCGATGCTGAGCCACCGCGGCACCCGTCGCTCCTCGCGCGGCTGCGTCACGGCGGAGAGATTCGCGATCAGGTAGTAGACGAGCACGCCGAAGCTCGAGAAGCCGATGGCGCCGCGCAGGTCGGCGACGAGCACGAGCGCGATGACGGCGACCGCCACGACCACCTCGGCGACCCAGGGCACGTGCGAACGCGGATGCACCGTGGCCAGCGGCGTGGGCAGCTCGCGGTCGCGCGCCATCGCGAGCGCGGTGCGGCCGATCCCGGCGACGAGCGCGAGCAGGGCGCCGAGCGCGGCGATCGCCGCCCCGACCTGCACGACGGGTGCGGCGCATCCCCAGCCGCTCACGACGACCAGGTCGGCGAGCGGTGCGTCGACCGAGGAGGCGAGGTACGCCGGACCGAGGACCAGCAGCAGCACGAGCGCGAGCGCCGCGTACAGGACGACGACGATGCCGAGCGCGATCGCGATCGCGCGGGGGATCGTGCGCGCCGGATCGCGCACCTCCTCGCCGAGCGTCGCGATGCGGGCGTACCCCGCGAACGCGAAGAACAGGAGGCCGGCGGACTGCAGCACGCCGTACCAGCCGACGTCGGGCGTGCCCGCGGCCTGCTGCGGCGCGACGCCCGCCTGGAACAGGTGCGTCGCGCCGGCCGCGAGCACGAGCGCCAGCACCGCCAGCACCACGACCACGATGATCGTGGCCGCCCGCGCCGTGCGCGTGATCCCGAGGAGGTTGACGCCGGCCAGCACGACCACCGCGAGCACCGCGACGGGGCGCTCCCACTCCGTCGGCACCAGGTAGTCGGCCGCCGTCATGGCCATCGCCGCGCAGCTCGCGGTCTTGCCGACCACGAACCCCCAGCCCGCGAGGAAGCCCGGCCACGCGCCGAGTCGCTCGCGCCCGTACCGGTAGGCGCCCCCCGACTCGGGGTAGCGTGCCGCGAGCTGGCCGGTCGAGCTCGCGTTCGCGTAGGCCACGAACGCCGCGACCGCGAGGCCGACGAGGAGCCAGGCTCCGGCCGCCTCGGCCGCCGGATGCCACACCGCGAACACGCCGGCGCCGATCATCGACGCGAGGCCGATCGCGATCGCGTCGCGGAGCCCGAGTCGCCGGGCGAGTGAGGGCTGCTGGGCGGTCACGCGGGCACCCTACTCCACCGCGGTGAATCGCGTCCGCCGGGCCTGCCGTAGGATCGACGCATGCCCGCCGAGCAGACCAGCACGCCATCGCACGCCGCCGTCGACCGCGTCACCGAGGCGCTCCACGCGCAGGGCGTCACGCCCGAGGTGGTGTGGTTCGACGACGCAGTCACCACCGCCCAGCTCGCCGCCGACGCCCTCGGCGTGCAGGTCGGCCAGATCGCGAACTCGCTGGTGTTCACGCTCGACGACGAGCCCATCCTCGTGCTCACGTCGGGCGCGCACCGGGTCGACACCGAGTGGCTCGGCGGCGAACTCGGCGGCGTTATCGGCCGTGCGTCGAAGGAGGTCGTGAAGTCGGCCACCGGCCAGGTCATCGGAGGCGTCGCACCGGTGGGGCATCCGTCGCCGGTTCGCACGTTCGTCGACACCGACCTCGCGCAGTACGACGAGGTGTGGGCCGCGGCAGGCCACGCCAAGACGGTGTTCCCCACGACCTTCGACGAGCTCGTGCGCATCACCGACGGCACACCGCGCGCGGTCGAGCCGAACGCGGCCACGGCGTGACGCCGCACGTCGCCTGGCCACGACCGGCCGGGGTGCTCGAGCTGCGGCCGCCGACCGACGAGGACCTCGACGCGGTGCTCGCGTGGCGCAACCGGCCCGAGGTGACGCGCTGGCTGCTGCGCACCACCGTCGATCCCGAGGCTTACCGCCGGGCATGGTCGGCCGGCGCCGACGACCCCCACGACCACGCGGTCGTCGCGGTGGTCGACGGCGCGGTCGTCGGCACCGGGTCGCTCGAGGTGAGCGACGCGATGGGCCAGTTCGACGGCGCGGATGCCGCTGACGGCCCGTCCGCTGCGGCCCCGTGGCGACGCAGGGAGGGCGAGCTCGGCTACCTCATCGACCCCGACCACGCCGGCCGCGGATATGCGACGGCGATCTCGCGCGCGCTGCTCGACCTCGCGTTCGGCGAGCTCGGCCTGCACCGCGTCACGGCCGGGTGCTTCGCCGACAACGTCGCCTCCTGGCGCGTGATGGAGAAGCTCGGCATGCGCCGCGAGCAGCATGGCGTCAGGGACTCGTGGCACGCCGAGCTGGGCTGGGTCGACGGGTTCACCTACGGGATCCTCGCCGACGAGTGGGTCACGCGTCGCGACGTGCGCCCTGGCTCGGGTGCACCGTGAACACCGAGGGCTCGCGGTAGCCGCGCTCCGCGAACGCCGAGCGCACCGCCCGGGTCAGGTCGGGCACGAGCTCGTCGGCGATGAGCGCGATGGCCGAACCGCCGAAGCCGCCGCCCGTCATGCGGGCGCCGACGGCGCCGTTGGCCTGCGCGGTCTCGACCGCGAGGTCGAGCTCGGGCACCGAGATCTCGAAGTCGTCGCGCATCGACACGTGCGACGCGTCGAGGAACGACCCGATCGCGCCCGGGCCCCGCTCGCGCAGGGCGCGCACGGTGTCGAGCACGCGCTGGTCCTCGGTGACCACGTGCCGCACGCGGCGGAACGTCTCGTCGTCGAGGAGCGCCTGCGCGCGCGGCAGGTCGTCGGGCCGGAGGTCGCGCAGCGACTCGACGCCGAGCGCCCGCGCGCCGGCCTCGCACGAGGCGCGCCGGGCCGCATAGCCGCCCGAGGCGTGCGCGTGCTCCACCCGGGTGTCGACGACCAGCAGCGACAGCCCGTGCGCCGCGAAGCCGAGCGGGATCACGTCGGCGTCGAGGCTGCGGCAGTCGAGGAAGACGCCGGCGTCGGCCTCGCCGAGGAGCGACGCCGACTGGTCCATGATGCCCGTGGGGGCGCCGACGACGCGGTTCTCGGCGAGCTGCCCGACCTTCGCGAGCGTGGGCCGGTCGAGGTTGAGGCCCCAGTGCTCGTCGAGGGCGAGTGCGACCGCGGACTCGATGGCGGCCGAGGAGGAGAGGCCCGCGCCGATCGGCACCGAGCTGGTGATGTAGAGGTCGACGCCGCGCACGTGCTCGAGGTCGGCCCCGTGCTCCCCGAGCGCCCAGGCGACGCCGAGCGGGTACGCCGCCCAGCCGTCGACGGCGTCGGGCGCGAGCTCGTCGAGGTGCACCTGCACCGGCTCGGCCGCGAAGCTCGAGGCGACGCGGAGGACGCGGTCGTCGCGGTCGCCGAGGGCGACGGCGGTGCGCTGGTCGATCGCGAACGGGAAGACGAAGCCGTCGTTGTAGTCGGTGTGCTCGCCGATGAGGTTCACCCGGCCCGGTGCGGACCATGCGCCGACGGGGCGCCGTCCGTACCACTCGGCGAATCCGTGCATCGCCTCGGCGACCTCGTTCATGCCTCGACCTCTCCGACCTCGTCGATCGCTCGGCGCAGGTCCTCGGCCTGCGTCTCCGGGGGGACGTCCCCGATCCATGCTCCCATCGCCGCCTCGGAGCCGGCGAGGTACTTCAGCCGGTCGGCGGCACGGCGCGGGCTCGTGAGCTGGAGCATGAGCCGCACGTCGTCGCGGTGCTCGTGCACGGGCGCCTGGTGCCAGGCGGCGATGTACGGCGTGGGGGTGTCGTAGAGCCGGTCGACGCCGCGCAGGAGCCGCAGGTAGAGCCCGGCGAGCTCGTCGCGCTCCTCGAGCGTGGTCTCGGCGAAGTCGGGCACGTGCCGGTGGGGGAGCAGGTGCACCTCGATGGGCCAGCGGGCCGCGAACGGCACGAACGCCGTCCAGTGCTCGCCGCTCAGGAGCATCCGCGGGCCGTTGCGCTCGCGCTCGAGGACGTCGCCCATGAGCGTGGGGCCGTAGGCGTCGATCGACGCGAGGAGCCGCTCGGTGCGCGGCGTGACGTAGGGGTAGGCGTAGATCTGGCCGTGCGGGTGCGGCAGCGTGACGCCGATCTCGCGGCCGCGGTTCTCGAACGGGAAGACCTCCTCGACGCCCGGCAGCGCCGACAGCGCGGCGGTGCGCTGCGCCCACGCCTCGATCACGGTGCGGGCACGCGATCGGCTCAGCGTGCCGAAGGAGCCCTCGTGCTCGGGGCTGAAGCAGACGACCTCGCAGCGACCGACCGAGGGGCGCGTGCGCTCGAGGCCGACCTCGCGGAAGGCCGCCAGCGCGTCGGCGCTCGACGCGTCGGCCGGGGCGAGCTCCGGCCCGAACGACGGCGAGCGGTTCTCGAACACCGCGACGTCGTAGCTGCTCGGGATCTCGGACGGGTTGGTCGGCGTCTGCGGCGCGAGGGGGTCGGCGTCGGCCGGCGGCAGGAACACGCGGTTCTGCCGGGCGGCGGCGATCGAGATCCACTCGCCGGTGAGCGGGTCCTGCCGCATCTGGGCGGTCGCGGGCCGGGGGTCGAGGGCTCGCGCGTCGATCGCGCGCTCGGGCGGGAGCTGTGTGTCGGCGTCGTCGAAGTAGATGAGCTCGCGGCCGTCGGCGAGCTTCGTCGGGCGCACGGCGATGCGGGGGTGGGTCTGCACGCGGCCACGATACGCGACTTTCGTTTCGCAAACAACCGGGTTTCGTATTGCAAAGTACGCCGTGGGCGCGCATGATGCCGGTATGACGCATGCCCCAGCCGTGACGAACGCGCCCATCGACGCGCCGCGGCGCCGCGAGCTGGCCCTCGCGCTGGTCGCCGAGCGCGGCTTCGTGCGCGTCGCGGAGCTCAGCACCGCGTTCGGCGTCACCACCGTCACCGCCCGCGCCGACCTCGACGCGCTCGAGCGCCAGGGCGCCATCCGCCGGGTGCACGGCGGCGCCGTCCCGCTCTCGTCGGCCGTCGAGGCCGAGCGCCCCGACCGCGAACCGTCGTTCGAGGAGGCGCTCGCGGCATCCGTCGAACCCAAGCGACGCATCGGCGAGCATGCGGCCGCCATGGTGCGCAGCGGTCAGAGCATCATCCTCGACGTGGGCACCACGACCCTCCAGGTCGCGCGCGCCCTGCGCGCCCGAACCGACCTCGAGGACCTCGTCGTGTTCACGAACGGGCTGTCGATCGCGCTCGAGCTCGAGGACGAGATCCCGCGCTTCACCGTCGTCGTCACGGGCGGCACGCTGCGGCCCAAGCAGCACTCGCTGGTGCATCCGCTCGCCGGCTCGATGCTCGACGAGGTGCACGTCGACCTCGCGTTCATCGGCTGCAACGGCGTCGACCCGGTGCACGGCGTGACGAACGCCAACCTGCCCGAGGCGGCCGTGAAGGCGCTCATGCTGCGGGCCGCAGCACGCTCGGTCGTTGTCGCCGACGGCTCGAAGCTCGGCGAGGTGCACCTCGGTCGCATCGCCCCGATCGACGCGTTCGACGTGCTCGTGACGGATGCCGCAGCGCCCACGCCGCTCGTCGCCGAGCTCGAGGTCTCGGGGCTCGCGGTGCAGCTGGCGCAAGACCCTAGAGTGGACGCATGACTCTTCCCACGGGCGAGCAGTTCGAGCTCGAGACGTCGACCGCGAGCGGCGACCTGAAGGCGACGATCACCGCGGTGGCCGCGGGCATCCGCACCCTCAGCATCAACGGCATCGACCTCGTGCCCGCCTACGGGGAGGACCAGGCGCCGCCCATGGGCGCCGGCATCGTGCTCGCGCCGTGGCCGAACCGCATCCGCGACGGGCGGTGGACCCACGACGGCGTCACCCGCCAGCTCGCGATCACCGAGCCCGCGCGCGACAACGCCATCCACGGGCTCCTGCGCTACACCGAGTACACGCCCATCGCGCGCGAACGCGACTCCGTGACGCTCCGCGCCGTGATCTACCCCCAGCTCGGCTACCCGTTCCTGCTCGGCACGGCCGTGCACTACGAGCTCGTGTCCGACGGCCTGCAGGTCACCCACTTCGTGGAGAACCTCGGCGTCGAGGCCGCTCCGGTGGCGATCGGTTCGCACCCCTACCTGAAGATCGGCGGCGTGCCGACGGCCGACCTCTCGCTGCGGCTCGACGCCGCGAGCCACATCGAGGTCGACGACCGCCTCCTGCCCACGGGCGAGGTGCCGGTCGACGGCACCGAGTGGGACTTCCGCGAGGGTCGCCGCGTGGGCGACGTCGACCTCGACGACGCGTTCGGCGAGCTCGCGAGCGAGGACGGCCAGGTGCTGCACACGCTCACCGCGCCCGACGGCCGCAGCGTGTCCATCTGGGCCGACGACGAGTTCGACTACGTGCAGGTGTTCACGACGCGCGAGTTCCCCGGCGAGCACGGCGACGTCGCGATCGCCGTCGAGCCGATGACGGCGCCCGCCGAGGCGTTCAACTCCGGTCGCGGCCTCCGCTGGCTCGGCCCGGGCGAGGACTGGCAGCTCAGCTGGGGCATCCGCTTCGAGGGCTTCAGCGCCGACTGACGCGGGCGCGTCCGCTCACGCCGCTTCGCCCACGGGTCGTCAGCCGAGGCACGAGCCCGAGTCGACGGGCTCCTCGAGCGACGCCGCCTGGTCGGCCAGCGGCCGCAGCGTCGACACCGGGATGGCGAAGCCGACGTTCTCGACCGAGTCGGACTTGGCGAACACCACGCCGCCGACCGACCCTTCGCCGGTGAGCACCGGCCCGCCGGAGTTGCCGTGGTCGACGTCGGCCGCGAGGGTCACGATGTCGCGGACCGACGTGCGGCCCGACTCCTCGATCGTGATCGGGCCGATCGACATCACCCGCGCGGGCCGCACCTCGAGCGGTCCGCCGAACGGGTAGCCCGCCACGGCGACCTCGTCGCCCGAGGCGGGCTCGGCGATCGCGAGGGGCGGCGTCGCCAGCCCCGAGACCGCGATGAGGGCGAGGTCGTTCGCGTCGTCGTAGGCGACGACGCGGCCCTGCACGGCCGGCTGGCCGGGCGCCTCGACGATCGGCTCGGTGACGCCGGCGACCACGTGGGCGTTGGTCACGATCCGGTCCTCGGCGACGACGAAGCCGCTGCCCGAGAGGTTGCTGCCGCACTGGTACGCGGTCCCCGTGATGCGCACCACGGAGTTCGACGCAGCGGCGAGGGCGCCGTCGTCGAGGCCGCCGGCGGGCAGCTGGGGCGCCTCGGTGGGGCCCTCGAGCACCTCGACCAGCCACGGGATGCCCTCGCCGAGTGCGGCCGTGCGCAGCTCCGCGAGCAGCGTGCGCGCCGGCGCCGGCGTGACGAGGTCGAGCGTCGAGAGCACGCGGGAACCCGCGACCGTGGGCGAGAGCACCGGGACGCCCATCGCGGAGATGCCCGACCCCACGAGCGCCACGACGAACGCGGTCACGAGCAGGTTGCCGATCGCGCCGAGGATGCGGTCGATCACGGCGAGCTTCGCGGCCTCGGCGCCGTGCCGGAGCGCGCGGCCGACGACCGCGCCGAGCCACGCGCCGAGCGACAGCAGCACGAGCGCGGTGAGCACCGCGACGGGTGCGCGCCACTGGGGCACCGGGATGAGGTTCGCCACCCAGGGCATCACGAAGTACGCGGCGATGCCGCCGAGGACGAGTCCGACGAGCCCGGCGGCGGTGCGCAGCAGGCCCGATCGGTAGCCGTTCACGACCGCGCCGATGAAGACGAGCACGAGCAGCACGTCGAGCACGATGCTCCACACCATGTCGGCTCCGTCCACTCGTCGGGTCGCGGCCTCCAGCCTGCGGCATCCGCCTTCGAGACTGCTGCGAGTGGGCGCCGGTGGTGCGGGGCTCGACCGGGGGAGCGGGCCGGTCGGCAGGCACGCGGACGGGCGGCCACGAGGTCCCCCCGTCGTGGCCGCCCGCGTCGATGGCGCCGCCGCACGGTCACATCGGCATGAGCACCGTGTCGATCAGGTACACCGTGGCGTTCGCCGTGTGCACGCCGCCGCAGATCACCGCCGCGTCGTTCACCTTCAGGTCGTCGCCGGAGCCGGTGACCTCGACGGTGCCGCCCTGCACGGTGGTCTGCGTGCCGACGACCTCATCGGGCGAGAGCTGTCCGGGAACGACGTGGTACGTGAGGATCGACGTGAGCGTCGCGGAGTCCGTCTTCAGGGACTCGATCGTGGCGGCGTCGATCTTCGCGAAGGCGTCGTCGACGGGCGCGAACACGGTGAACTCGTCGCCGTTCAGGGTGTCGACGAGGTTCACGTCCGGGTTCAGCTGGCCGGAGACCGCGGCCACGAGGGTCGTGAGCAGCGGGTTGTTCGACGCCGCGACGGCAACGGGGTCGGTGGACATGCCGACGACCGAGCCGGGGCCGTCGGGCACCTGCTCCGCGTAGGCCGCGCAACCGGGACCGACCAGGTCGGCCGCGGGGTCCATCTCCATGGCCTCCTCGGTCGGCTCGGCGGACTCGGTCATGGCCGGCGCGTCGCTCTCGGCGGCGTTCCCCCCGGACATGCTGCAGCCCGAGAGGCCGAGCATCGCGAGGGCGACGACGGAACAGGCGGCGAGGGCCGCTCGGGTGCTGCGGGTTGAGGATCGCATCGGTTCACTCCTTCGTCAGGCGGCCACGAGCTGGGCCGTTGCGAGGGATTCGAGACCGAGCACCGACCGGATTGGAACCGACGGCGACCAATCGCATCCGCGCACCGCTGCGAATCACGGGTGACCTCGAGAAAGCAGGACCTCCGTGATCACGCTCGCGCTCATCGGCCTCCTCGGCGGCCTCATCACCGGCATCTCGCCGTGCATCCTCCCGGTGCTCCCGGTGATCTTCCTCTCGGGCGGCGCGCAGAGCGCGAGGGGCACGACGGATGCCCCGCAGGCGAGCCGCTGGCGTCCCTACCTCGTGATCGCGGGGCTGGTCCTCAGCTTCAGCGTCTTCACCCTCGTCGGCTCGCTCGTGCTGGGCCTCCTCGGACTGCCGCAGGACGTGCTGCGCTGGGCGGGCATCGTCGTGCTCGTGCTCATCGGGATCGGACTCATCGTGCCGCGGTTCGAGGAGCTGCTCGAGAAGCCGTTCTCGTGGATCCCGCGGAAGGACGTCGGCACCGAGCGCGGCGGGTTCGCGCTCGGCTTCGCCCTCGGCGCGGTGTACGTGCCGTGCGCCGGGCCCGTGCTGGCCGCGATCACGGTCGCCGGATCCACCGGCCGCATCGGCGTCGAGACCGTGGTGCTCACCGTCTCGTTCGCGGTCGGCGCCGCGCTGCCGCTGCTCGTCTTCGCGCTCGCGGGCCGGCGGGTCGCGGAGCGGGTGCGGACCTTCCGGACGCACCAGCGCGGCATCCGCATCGCCGGCGGCGTCGTGATGATCGCGCTCGCGGCAGGTCTCGTGCTCAACCTGCCGCAACTGCTGCAGCGTCTCGTGCCCGACTACACGAGCGCCTTCCAGGACCAGCTCGCCGACTCGGAGGAGGTCACCCGTGCGCTCGACCTCGGCGGCCTCGTGACCGACGAGAACGCGGAGCTCGACCGGTGCACGAACGGCGCGGCGGAGCTCGAGTCGTGCGGCACGGCCCCGTCGCTGCGGGGCATCCAGCAGTGGTTCAACACGGACGACGGCGCGGCCGTCGACCTGGCCGGATTGCGGGGGCGGGTCGTGCTCGTCGACTTCTGGGCGTACTCGTGCATCAACTGCCAGCGCTCGATCCCGCACGTCGTGGCGTGGGACGAGGCGTACCGCGACGCCGGCCTCACGGTGGTCGGCATCCACTCGCCCGAGTACGCGTTCGAGAAGGAGCCGCGCAACGTCGCGGCCGGCATCGCCGCGTTCGGCATCGACTACCCGGTGGGGCTCGACAACTCGCTCGCGACCTGGACGAACTACCGCAACCGGTACTGGCCGGCGCACTACCTCATCGACGCCGAGGGCACCGTGCGGCACATCTCGTTCGGCGAGGGGAACTACGTCGCCACCGAGGGCCTCATCCGCGAGCTGCTGGTGCAGGCCGATCCCGCGGTCGCACTGCCCGCGGCCACCGAGCAGGCCGACGACACCCCCGAAGCCGGTTCCACGACGCCCGAGACGTTCCTCGGCACCACCAAGCAGGTCAACTTCGCGGGCGAGGAACCCTACCGGCGGGCGACCACCGCATTCGCGTTCCCCGAGCGGATGCCGGCCGACGCCTTCGCGCTCGACGGCGCGTGGGCGCTCGACACCCAGTCGATCGCTCCAGCCGACGACGCCGCCCGCGTGCGCCTGTCGTACACCGGACGCGAGGTCCGCATGGTGCTCGGCGGCACCGGATCCGTGACCATCGACGACGGCAGCGGCGAGGCGCGTCGCATCGAGGTCTCCGGCGTGCCGCGCTCGTATCTCCTCGTCCGAACGGATGCCGCGGCATCCGGCACTCTCACCGTCACCGTGTCGGCCGGAGTCGACGCCTACTCGTTCACGTTCGGATGACGACCCATGTGCTGGCTCGGAAGACCGGACCGCGGACGGATGCGGCCCCCGCACGTTCTGTCATGCTGGGACACGTGGCAAGTGACGGCGACCGGACGTCGGCGTCGCAGCCGACCGTCGACGAGTTGCTCGTCGCAATCGGTCGGGGCGACCGGACGGCGTTCGGCGAGCTCTACGACGAGACGTCGCCGCGCGTCTTCGGGCTCGTGCGGCGCCTCGTCGTCGACGCCGCGCAGGCCGAGGAGGTGACCCAGGAGGTGTACCTCGAGATCTGGCAGCACGCGCCGCGATTCGACGCGGCGAGGGGCAGCGCGATCGCCTGGATGTTCACGATCGCGCATCGCCGCGCGGTCGACCGCATCCGCTCGGCCCAGGCCGCGCACGACCGCGACCTGCGCATCGGTGCGCGCGACGTCGACGTCCCGGTCGACACCGTCGCCGAGGCCGCCGAGACGAGCATCGAGCACGAGCGGGTCGTGGGCGCGCTCGGCGAGCTCAGCGACCTCCAGCGCGAGTGCGTCGCGCTCGCCTACTATGGCGGCCTCACGCAGAGCGAGATCGCCGAGCGGCTCGACGTGCCGCTCGGTACCGTGAAGACACGACTTCGTGACGGGATGATCCGCCTCAGGAACGCATTGGGGGTGACCACATGAGCGATCGCGAGGATGAGCTGGACCGCGAACGCCGCGCATCCGAGACGGGCGCCGACCGACCCGCGTCGATCGAGGCGTTCCGCGGGCTGGCCGCCGCCTACGCCCTCGACGCGCTCGACGCCGACGAGCGCGCCGCGTTCGAGCGCGCCCTCGCCGATTCCCCCGAGCTCCGCGAGGAGGTGGACACGTGGACCGGGTCGACCCGGCACCTCGCCGAGCAGGTCGAGCCCGTCGCCCCGCCGTCGTCGGTTCGCCAACGCCTCATGGCCGGCCTCGACTCGGTGCCCCAGGTGACGGCGGATGCCCCTGCGCCGGCGTCGGCGGCGGAGGTATCCACGACGTCCGAGGAGCTGCCGCCGACCCCGCGCGCCGATGAAACGGACACCCCTCCGCCGCCGGGTGCGCCTCGGCCCGCTCCCGTCGGCCCGGCGGAGGAGACCGCGCGCCGACGCTGGTTCCAGCGTCCGGGCGCCATCATCGCGGCGGCCGCCGCCGCCGTGGTGCTCATCGCCGGGGTCGTCCTCGGCATCGGCTGGCCCGGCCCGAACGGCTGGGGCGCCCAGCGAGAGATGGCCCGACTCGCCGCCGCGCCCGACGCGCAGTCGCAGGTCCACGAGGTGCCTGGCGGCGGGGAGGTCACCCTCGTCTCCTCCGCCGAGCAGGGACGCTCGGCCGTCGTCCTCGAGGGACTCCCCGAACTCGGCGCCGACCAGACCTACGAGCTCTGGTACATCGACGAGGCCGGGGCCGCCCCGGCCGGCACGTTCGACGTCCGCGGCCCCGAGACGTGGCGCGTCCTCGACGGGACGTTCAGCCCGGGGGTGGTCGTCGGCATCACGGTCGAGCCCGCCGGCGGTTCGCCGCAACCCACGACCGAACCGATCGTCGCCATCGAGACGTAGTCGGGAGTCCACAATCGACGGGGTCGGCGCACGACCGTCCGTTATGGTTCGAGGTGCCCGACGGCATCGGCGCCGGGCGCAGCACACGACGAGGGAGTGACGGATGCGCGTCGGCATGTTCCTGAACTACGCGGGCGGCTTCCGGGAGGTCGCCGACGAGGTGGCCGAGCTCGAGGCATCCGGCGTCGACCTCGTCGCGGTGCCCGAGGCGTACTCGTTCGACGCGGTCAGCCAGCTCGGGTTCCTCGCGGCCCGCACGAGTCGCATGACGCTCATGTCCGGCATCCTGCAGCTGTACACGCGCACGCCGACGCTCACGGCGATGACCGCGGCCGGCCTGGACTACGTGTCCGACGGCCGCTTCGAGCTCGGCGTCGGGGCATCCGGACCGCAGGTCGTCGAGGGCTTCCACGGCGTGCCGTACGACGCGCCCGTCGGCCGCATCCGCGAGCTCGTCGACGTCTGCCGCCAGGTCTGGCGACGGGAGCCGGTCGTGCACGAGGGGCGCCACTATCGCATCCCGCTGCCCGCGGGCCAGGGGACCGGGCTCGGCAAGCCGCTGAAGCTCATCAACCACCCGGTGCGCGAGCGCATCCCGATCACGGTCGCTGCGCTCGGACCGAAGTCCGTCGAGCAGACCGCCGAGATCGCCGACGGCTGGCTGCCGATGTTCTTCCACCCCGAGCGCGCCGCGGCCGTCTGGGGCGACGCACTGGCGGCGGGCGCGGCGAAGCGGCAGGCCGACCTCGCGCCGCTCGACATCTTCGCGAGCCCGGCGCTCGCGATCACCGACCGACCCGAGGCCGTGCTCCCGCTCGTCAAGCCCCAGCTCGCGCTCTACGTCGGCGGCATGGGCGCTCGCGGCAAGAACTTCTACAACGACCTCATCGCGAGCTACGGCTTCGAGGCCGAGGCCGCGCTCGTGCAGGACCTCTACCTCGACGGGCGGCGCGACGAGGCCATCGCGGCGATGCCCGACGAGCTGGTGCGGGCGATCTCCCTCATCGGCCCGGCGTCGTACGTGGCCGAGCGCGTCGCCGCCTTCCGCGAGGCGGGCGTCACGACGCTGGCCGTGGCGCCCCTCGCGCGCGACTCGGCCGAGCGGGTCGCGTTGATGTCGGGTTTCCGGCGGCTCGTGGGCTGACCGGATGCCGCGGCATCCGCCCGACACCGCGGAAGTACCCCAAAACGGGGCACGATGCTGGCGCGGGAACGCGCTCGGGATTAGCGTTTGTGTCACCCGCACGATGCCGTGGGGGAAGGGGAACCTGGGGAGGAGCCGCCGTGGCGGGGACGTTCGAGCTCTGAGCCTGGGTCGCACCCGACTCGACACTCGAACCCCCGTCTGGCGGTGCCCACGGGAACGGCCGGGGATCCGCGTGATCCCGGGGCAGGCGGGCCGACGATCGGCCGCCGTCGCTCAGCCCGATCGCGTCAGTCGACGAACGAGGTGCGGTCGAGGCGCACCGTGATCGCGGCGACTGCGGCCTCCATCGTGGAGTGCCGGTACACGACGCCCGGATGCGGTCGCATCCACAGCATCTCGAACTCGCCGTCGAGGTCCTGGAGGTACCCCACGATCCGGCGTCGGTCGCCCGCGTCGAAGCGGTCGTCGCACACGCGCCATGTCTTGTCGCTGAGCGGCGTGAGCTCGACGTGGGAACGAGTCGCCGTCTGCGGTTGCGAGAGCATCTCGCACACTCCCCATCGAATGGAAATGATGGCGGACCGGCACCGGTCGACACGTCCTGGGATGCGCGTGGTCGATTGCGCAGCGTCGGCCGGTCCGGCCCGCCTCTTCGGGCCGCTCGGACCCGTGCGAACATTCAACGCCCCCGCGAACGGGGGGCGATAGGGCTTGACACGGTGCCCGCGAGATGCATCCGGCGCGTTTCGCGGTACCTCGCAGCCTCTTCGCTCGCACCGATATCGACGGTGCCCCCACAGGGACTCGAACCCTGGACCCACGGATTAACCTGCTGCACTGGGTTTCCCCAGCCACCGTTCGACGGCTTGCAGTCTGGACTATCTCACCACCTTCGACCGAGTCGGTCAGGTGCGCCGCGTATAGTCTCTGAGGTTCCCTTGCGGTTACCTGCTGATTGCCCAATCCGGTCCGATTGTCACTGCTCGCGGAAGGCGAACGAGTACGGCCGGCTCTCAGGGTGTTCCAGCATATAGCGGCGTTCATCCGACGCATTTCGGCGCCGGCGCTCCATTGTTCTGTTGAAGTCCGTTGCTCTAACCAACTGAGCTATAGGGGCGTTGACCACCCTAACAGGCACCGCAGCGGAGGTCGTCGGCCGCTCGATACTCGCCCTCGGGACGGCCGAGTTCGATGTCGTCGGCCGTCGATAGCGTGACCGCATGAAGGTGTGCTCGACCTGTCGGCGATCGCTGCCGTTCGACGCCTTCAACCTCCGCTCGGCCTCGCCCGACCGGCGCCAGGCGGTCTGCCGCGAGTGCAACGCCGCGCGCTCGCGCCGGTACTACACCGAGAACCTCGAGAAGCACCGCCGCGCGGTGGCCGCGCAGGTGGCGCGCACGCGGGCCACGAATCTCGAGCGCATCGGCGCGTTCCTCCTCGAGCATCCCTGCGTGGACTGCGGCGAGGCCGACCTTCGAGTGCTCGACTTCGACCATCGCGAGGGGACGGAGAAGTCCGCCGAGGTGATGAAGCTCGCGAAGGCCGCGTACTCGTGGGCCCGCGTCATGGACGAGATCGCGAAGTGCGACGTCCGGTGCCGCAACTGCCACGCGAAGGTCACCTACGAGCGCATGGGCGACACGTGGCGCACCGCGCTCATGCGACGGGCCGGTGAGGCCACGTGAGTCACCACACCCGCCCCACCCGCCGGGCCAGCGTGCGGCGGCGAGGAGTATCGTGGCCGCGATGGCTTCCGACTACCACCGACCCACCCGCATCCCGCCCGGCATGTTCGAGGGCTTCGTGGGCGGCGACGATCCGGCGATGCTGAGTCGCGTCGCGCACGACACCGCAACGGCGATCCTCTCCCGCGTGCGAGAGAACCCCGACCCCGTCATCGTCCAGCGGCTCATCACCTACACCGACGAGCACGGCATCGACGCGATCGCGGAGCTGTGGTCGCAGTCGTCCGCCAAGAGCCTCCCCGGCGCACTCTGGCGCGTCTACCTCCTGCGCACGCTCATCCGCCAGGACCCGCTCGGCGTCAGCCACGCGTTCCAGCGAGGCACCGAGGTGTCGCACACGATCGACCAGGTCGTCGCCGGCGCCGCCATCCCCGCCGGCCCCACCGAGGTGCAGGAGCTCGCCGACCGCATCCTGCACGGCGTGTTCACGGGCGACTTCGCCGTCGCGCTCGAGCGCGCGGCGGCCTTCTGCCGGGTCGTGGCCGCGGGGTTCGCGAGCCTAGCCGACGACGCGGATGCCGCGGATGCGGCGCATCCCGATCGACCCACCGAGCTCACCCAGCGCGCCCTGCGCCTCACCCAGCTCGCCGACGAGTTCACTTCGTGCGCGCGGCTCTGGCGGCGCGACGCGCTCGACTGACGGGGAGCGCGGCGCCGGCCCCGGCCGCGAGCCGCCGCGACGGCGCGCACCCGCTCGCACCAGCTTGCGCGATCGGATCCGTGGAGTCGGGAATGAACCACCACCGACCGTCGTTTAGACTTTTTGTGCCGGGCCGCAGTAACCCCGGGCTCCAATATTCGCCGCTCCGAGCGGCCTCGCGCCGAGAGGCGTTCTGCGGCCCGGTATCTCCATGTCCGGGGGCGGGCTCCCGCGGCATCCGTGCGCATTCGCAGACCTGTCGGGCCGCGTAGCATCGGAGGATGCCCGACACGGTCACCCTGCTCATCGAGCCCCTCGCTGCCGCCGCCGACGCCACCGCGGTCGACGGCACGTTCCGGGAGGTCGACGCGTCCGCTCCCGCCCTGCGCGTCGGCGAGCTGTCGACGCAGCGCGGCGACGGCATCTTCGAGACCATCGGCGTCGTCGACGGGCACGCGCAGGAGGTGCGACCGCACCTCGAGCGCCTGCGCAACTCGGCACGCATCTGCGAACTCCCCGAGCCGAACCTGGCGCAGTGGGAGGCGGCGGTCGCCCGCGCGGTCGCCGCACTGCCTACGACCGGGGAGTTCGCCCTCAAGCTCGTGCTGAGCCGCGGCGTCGAGCACGGCCCGGCGCCCACGGCATGGCTGCACGTCTCACCAGCGGCGGACTTCAGCGCGCCGCGGGAGCGCGGCATCCGCGTGGTCACCCTCGACCGCGGCTACGACCGCGGCACGGCCGAGCGGGCGCCCTGGCTGCTGCTCGGCGCGAAGACCCTGAGCTACGCGGTCAACATGGCCGCGCTGCGCGAGGCACACCGACGCGGCGCCGACGACACGATCTTCCTCACGAGCGACGGCTACGTCATGGAGGGGCCGACGTCGAGCGTCATCCTGCGCCACGGCGACGCATGGTCGACGCCCGCCCCGTCGGGCGCGATCCTGCACGGCACCACCCAGCTCAGCCTCTTCGAGCACCTCGAGGCGACCGGGCGTCGCACCGAGTACCGCGACATCCCCGTCGACGAGCTCCGGTCGGCGGATGCCGCGTGGCTCGTGTCGAGCGTCCGGCTCGCGGCCGGCATCACCGAGCTCGACGGCGAGCCGATGCCGTACGACGCGGAGGAGACGCGCGGCCTCAACGACTACCTGCTCAGCCCCCGGGACTGACGCACCGGCATCGACGCCGAAGGGCGGCCGTGCCGCAGCACGACCGCCCTCAGGTCACGAACGCCGCGCACGCGGCATCCGACGGTTCCTGAGCCCGTCGAAGGATGGTTCCCGAGCCCGTCGAAGGATCCTGAGCCCGTCGAAGGTTCGTGAGCCCGTCGAAGGATCAACCGAAGCGGCCCGAGACGTAGTCCTCGGTGGCCTTGACCGACGGGTTCGAGAAGATCGTCGTCGTGTCGTCGTACTCGATGAGGTTGCCCGGCTTGCCGGTGCCCGCGATGTTGAAGAACGCCGTCTTGTCGGAGACGCGGCTCGCCTGCTGCATGTTGTGGGTCACGATCACGATCGTGTAGTCGAGCTTGAGCTCCTCGATGAGGTCCTCGATCGCGAGCGTCGAGATGGGGTCGAGGGCCGAGCACGGCTCGTCCATCAGGATGACTTCGGGCGACACCGCGATGGCGCGGGCGATGCAGAGACGCTGCTGCTGGCCGCCCGAGAGGCCCGAGCCTGGGCGGTCGAGGCGGTCCTTGACCTCGTTCCAGAGGTTCGCGCCCTGCAGCGACTGCTCGACGAGGTCGTCGGCGTCGGACTTCGAGATGCGGCGGTTGTTGAGCTTCACGCCCGCGAGCACGTTGTCGCGGATCGACATCGTGGGGAACGGGTTCGGGCGCTGGAACACCATGCCCACCTGCCGGCGCACGAGCACCGGGTCGACGGCGGCGTCGTAGAGGTTGTTGCCGTCGATGAGCACCTCGCCCTCGACGCGCGCGCCGGGGATGACCTCGTGCATGCGGTTGAGCGTGCGGAGGAACGTCGACTTGCCGCAGCCCGACGGGCCGATGAAGGCGGTGACGCTGCGGGGCTCGATCTCGAGGTTCACGCCCTCGACGGCGAGGAACTTGCCGTAGTAGACGTTGAGATCGCGGACTTCGATGCGCTTGGACACGGGTTTCCTAACTGGCGGGTTCAGCGGCCGAACTTGGGGGCGAAGGCCTTGGCGACGACCCGCGCGACGAGGTTGAGCAACATGACGATGAGGATGAGGGTGAGGGCGGCGGCCCACGCGCGGTCGAGGTACGCCTCGGGCGGATTGCCCTGGTTGGCGTACTGCGTGTAGACGAACACCGGGAGCGACGACATTCGACCGTCGAAGAGGTTGTAGTTCATGCTGGCGGTGAAGCCCGCCGCGATGAGCAGCGGTGCGGTCTCGCCGATGACGCGTGCGATGGAGATCATGATGCCGGTGGTGATGCCGGCGATCGAGGTGGGCAGCAGGACCTTCACGATCGTGAGCCACTTCGGCACGCCGAGCGCGTATGCGGCCTCGCGCAGCTCGTTCGGCACGAGCCGCAGCATCTCCTCGCTCGAGCGCACGACGACCGGGATCATGAGCACCGACAGGGCGACGGCGCCGGCGATGCCGGTGCGCGTGCCGGGGCCCCAGAAGATCGCGAACAGCGCGTAGGCGAAGAGGCCGGCGACGATCGAGGGGATGCCGGTCATGACGTCGACGAGGAAGGTGATGCCCTGCGCGAGCTTGCCGCGGCCGTACTCGACGAGGTAGATCGAGGTCATGAGCCCGATCGGGATCGAGATGAGCGCGGCGGTGCCAGTCATGAGCAGCGTGCCGACGATCGCGTGCAGCGCGCCGCCGCCCTCGCCCGTGACGTTGCGCATCGACATCGAGAAGAAGTCGAGGTCGAAGCGGTTGAGGCCGAACGTGACGACCGTGATGGTGAGCGAGACGAGCGGGATCATCGCGATCACGAACGCGCCCGTCACGAGGGCGGTGACGAGGCGGTCCATGGCGCGGCGGCGGCCCTCGACGAGCATCGAGAACAGCCAGATCGACGGGATGTAGAGGATCGCGCCGACCAGGAGCGCGCCGCCCCAGTTCAGGCCGGTGCCGGCCGCGAGCGCCATGACGCCGAACACGGCGAACGACACGGCGATCGCGGCGCCGAGGATGATCCACGGGACGGGCGTCGGCAGGCGACCCGCGGTGAGCGAGTTCGCGATGGGGGTGCCGGTGGCCGGCTCGGGCTTCATCGTCATGGTCATCAGTTGGCTCCCGAGAATTCCTTGCGCCGGCTGACGATCCAGCGGGCGATCGCGTTGACGATGAAGGTGACGATGAACAGGATGAGGCCGGTCGCGATGAGCACGTTGACGTTCATGCCGTACGCCTCGGGGAAGCTCAGCGCGATGTTCGCGGCGATCGTGGTCGGGTTCACCGAGGTGAGCAGCTGGAACGTGACGACGCCGGTCGCCGAGAGCACCATCGCGACGGCCATCGTCTCGCCGAGTGCCCGGCCGAGGCCGAGGACGGAGGCGGAGATGATACCCGAGCGGCCGAACGGCAGCACCGCCGTGCGGATCATCTCCCAGCGCGTTGCGCCGAGCGCGAGGGCGGCCTCCTCGTGGAGGACCGGGGTCTGCAGGAACACCTCGCGGCAGATGGCGGTCATGATCGGCAGGACCATGACGGCCAGCACGAGGCCCGCGGTGAGGATGGTGCGGCCGGTGCCCGAGACCGGGCCGGCGAAGAGCGGGAACCAGCCGAGGTTGTCGACCATCCAGGAGTAGATGGGCTGCACGGCCGGGGCGAGCACGCCGATGCCCCAGAGGCCGAAGACGACCGAGGGCACTGCGGCGAGCAGGTCGACGATGTAGCCGAGCACCGAGGCGAGCCGTCGAGGTGCGTAGTGCGAGATGAAGAGCGCGATGCCGATCGAGATCGGCACGGCGAAGAGCAGGGCGAGCGCCGCGGCCCAGACGGTGCCGAAGACGAGCGGGCCGACGTACTCCCAGAAGTTGGTGTCGAGGATCGACGCGTCCTCGTGGCTCGCGACGAGCGCCGGGATGCTCTGGATGATCAGGAAGAGCGCGACGGCGGCGAGGGTGACGAGGATCATGGAGCCGGCGAAGACCGCCGAGCCGGAGAATGCCCGATCGCCGGGACGCTGCTTCGCCTTGATGACGGTGGGTGTGGTGCTCATCTGGCGCTTACCCTCGGGATTCTGTGGTGGTTCAGGGACATGGTCGTGCCCGACCCCGTCGGATACCGATCGATCCTCGGGGGTCGGGCACGTTCCGTACTACTGGATCGAGTCGATCGCAGCGTTGACCTGGTCGCGAAGCGAGTCCGAGATCGGGGCGGAGCCGGCGGCCTCGGCCGCGGCATCCTGGCCCTCGGCGCTGGCGACGTAGGAGAAGTACGACTTCACGAGCTCGACGTTCTCCGAGTCGGCGTACTGCTGGCAGCCGATGAGGTAGCTCACGAGGATGATCGGGTAGACGCCCGCCTCCTCGGTCGCGTGGTCGACCTCGATCGCGAGGTCGCCCTCCGAGCGGCCCTCGGCGAGCGGAGAGGCATCGACGATGGCCGCAGCGGCCTCGGGCGAGTAGGACACGTACTCGTCGCCGACCTTGATCGAGACGGTGCCGAGGTCACCGGCGCGCGACGCGTCGGCGTAGCCGATGGTGCCGGTGCCGTTGGTCACGGCGTCGACCACGCCGGAGGTGCCCTGCGCGCCCTCGCCGCTCTCGAGCGGCCACACGCCGTCGGGCTCGAAGGTCCACACCTCAGGCGCCGTGGCGGCCAGGTAGTCGGTGAAGTTCTCGGTCGTGCCCGAGTCGTCCGAGCGGTGCACCGGGGTGATCGCCTGGTCGGGGAGCGTCGCGTCGGGGTTCTGCGACGCGATGGCCGGGTCGTTCCACTTGGTGATCGTGCCGGCGAAGATGCCCGCGACAGTCGCGGCGTCGAGGTCGAGCGAGTCGACGCCCTCGACGTTGAAGATCACGGCGATCGGGGAGATGTAGACGGGGAGCTCGACGATGTCGGTGTCGGGCGCGCACTTGGCGAAGCCGCCCGCGGCGATCTCCTCGTCCTTGAACGCGCGGTCGGAACCGGCGAAGTCGCTCGCGCCCTCGAGGAAGGTCTCGCGGCCCGCGCCCGAGCCCGAGGGGTCGTAGTCGATCGTGACATCGGGGTTCGCCGTCTGGAAGGCGGCGATCCAGGCCTGCTGGGCGGCATCCTGCGAGGACGCGCCGGCGCCGACGAGGTTGCCCGAGAGCGACGAGGCCGACTCCGAGGGGGCGGAGGCGCCGGCCTCGTTCGAGGCGCAGGAGCTGAGCGCGATCGCCGCGGTGACGGCGATGACGGCGGGCACGCCGAAACGCTTGAGGTTCACGTGATTCCCTTCCGGGGTTTCGATTGCAGGGTTCGGGCCGGGTGCCGACCCGCCTGCGACGCTAGGACTCGCGCCTTACGAGCTTCCGCCACGACGGTAAACGGGAGGTGAACGAGACTTGTCGGCTCCGGGCGCCCCCGATGAGAGCCCGATTCAGCACTGTCCACCCCCGTGGGTTGAGGAGGCGCGAGCGCCGTCTCGAAACCCGCCTGCCGCGGTCCGTGGAAAGATGCGGGGCCCACCCCGCGGGTTGAGGAGGCGCGCAGCGCCGTCTCGAAACCCGCCCCCGGGACTCGTCCTCCCGATCCGCGACGGCGTGTCGACGCCGGCCATCGCCCGCTCGGTCGCCACCTTGTCTCGTCCGGACTCGGCGACGATGACCGGATGCCCCACATGTACGTCCTCCGATGCAACGACGGTTCCTACTACGTCGGAAGCACCTGGGACCTCGAGGTTCGACTCGAACAACACGCCGCCGGTACGGTTCCCTCGTACACGAGCTCGCGACTGCCGGTCGAGTTGGCGTACGCCGAGGAGTACGACCGGATCGAGCACGCATACGCCCGGGAGAAGCAGGTGCAGGGCTGGAGCCGGCGGAAACGGGAGGCGCTGATCGCGGGGCGATTCGACGACCTGCCGGGGTTGAGCGGACGGGCATCGGGCGGGAACTGAGCCCGCGCAGGCGGGTTTCGAGACGGCGCTGCGCGCCTCCTCAACCCGCGGACCTCGCGCGGGCGGGTTTCGAGACGGCGCTGCGCGCCTCCTCAACCCGCGGACTACGCGCGCGGCGCGTGCGTCTCGATCGCGATGAGGCCCGAGCCCGAGTTCGTGGCGGAGAGGTGCACGACGCTGAACGCGCCCGGCTCGAGGCCCGCGGCATCCGTCACGTACGAACCGAGCGGCGTGCCCGTCGCGAGCGCGATCTCGCGGATCATCTCGGGCAGCACCGGGCCGTGTCCGCAGAGCACCGTCGTCTTGCCGGCGCGCACGCGCTTCCCGACGACCCGCCTGACCTCGTCGTGGCCCGACTCCCACGCGTCCTGGCTGATGCCCTCTTCACGCTTGATCGTCATGCCCGTCGCGGCGGCGAGCGGCGCGACCGTCGTGACGCAGCGCACCGCAGGGGAGGAGACGATGCGCTTCGGCGCCCAGGCCGTCAGCGTGTCGACCATCGCCGCCGCCTGCTGCACGCCGCGCTCGACGAGCGGCCGCGCGGCATCCTCGGCCTTCCAGCCGCTGCGACCCACGGCCTTGCCGTGCCGCACCAGGAGCAGCGCGAACGTCGACGTGACGCCCTGGTCGACGAGCTTCGCGAAGTTCTCGAGGATCTCGACGTCGGGCTCGTAGCTGAGGTACGTGCGGGCGCGCTTGATGGTGACCCACTCGAGCGCGGCGATCTCGGCGTTCGGCTTGAACGTCGAGCGCTGCACCGCCTTGTCGCTCACCTCGGCGGCCCAGTAGTGCACGATCTTCTCGCGGCCGCTCGGCAGCGGGTACCGCGAGATGCCGAGCGGCACGCCGAGCGCGACCTCGAGGCCCGTCTCCTCGGCGATCTCGCGCACGGCCGTGCGGGGGAGCGATTCACCCGGGTCGACCTTGCCCTTCGGGATCGTCACGTCACCATAGACCGTGCGGTGCACCACCAGCACGTGGATCCGCCCGTCGATGACGCGCCAGCAGACGGCGCCGGCGGCGTAGATCGCGGTCGTCACCGTCGCTTCCCCGAACGGGTACGCTGGCCCGTCTGCTGCATGAATCGGGTCTGCGAGTCGTCCAGCGGATGCCCCGCCTCGTCGACCGAGTGCCGGATCCAGTCGCCCGTCCCGTCGAGCCACCACGAGCTCGTGCGGTCGTCCATGGCGAGGTCCCAGAACGTATCGATCTCCGCCAGGTGGTCAGGGTCGGTGAGCCGCACGAGCGCCTCGATGCGGCGGTCGAGGTTGCGGTGCATCATGTCGGCCGAGCCGATGTACAACTGCGGGTCGCCGTCGTTGTGGAACGAGAAGATGCGCGAATGCTCGAGGTATCGCCCGAGGATCGAGCGCACCCGGATGTTCTCGCTGAGGCCCTCGATGCCGGGTCGGAGGCTGCAGATGCCGCGTACCCAGATGTCGACGGGCACGCCCGCGTTCGAGGCGCGGTAGAGCGCGTCGATGATCGACTCGTCGACCATCGAGTTGACCTTGATGCGGATGCGCGCCGGCCGCCCGGCCTCGGCGTTGTGGACCTCGCCCGCGATGAGCTTGAGCAGCCCCTTGCGCAGGTGCAGAGGCGCGACGAGCAGCCGCTTGAACTTCTTCTCGATCGCGTAGCCAGAGAGCTCGTTGAACAGCCGCGTGAGGTCCTTGCCGACCTGGTCGTCGGCGGTGAGGAGCCCGAGGTCCTCGTAGATGCGGCTCGTCTTGGGGTTGTAGTTGCCCGTGCCGATGTGGCTGTAGTGCCGCAGCCCGCCCTTCTCCTGGCGGATCACCAGCGCGAGCTTGCAATGCGTCTTCAGCCCGACGAGGCCGTAGACCACGTGCACGCCCGCCTTCTCGAGCTTGCGCGCCCAGGTGATGTTCGCGGCCTCGTCGAAGCGCGCCTTGATCTCGACGAGCGCGAGCACCTGCTTGCCGGACTCGGCGGCGTCGATGAGGGCCTCGACGATCGGGCTGTCGCCCGAGGTGCGGTAGAGCGTCTGCTTGATGGCGAGCACGTCGGGGTCGGCCGCGGCCTGCTCGAGGAACGCCTGCACGCTCGTCGCGAAGGACTCGTACGGGTGGTGCAGCAGCACGTCCTTGCGCGAGACGGCGGCGAAGATGTCGGCCGGCCGGTTGGGCTCGGCGGGCTGCAGCTGGCGGTTCGTCGCCGGCACGTGGGTCGGGTAGTGCAGGTCGGGCCGGTCGATCCGGGCGAGGTCGAAGAGCCCGCCGAGGTCGAGCGGCGCGGGCAGTCGGTAGACCTCCTGGTCGGAGATGTCGAGCTCGCGCACGAGCAGGCCGAGCGTCACCTCGTCCATGTCGTCGGTGATCTCGAGGCGGATGGGCGGCCCGAACCGACGGCGGAGCAGCTCCTTCTCGAGCGCCTTGATGAGGTTCTCGGTCTCGTCCTCCTCGACCTCGACGTCCTCGTTGCGCGTCACGCGGAAGACGTGGTGCTCGATGATCTCCATGCCGGGGAAGAGGTCCTCGAGGTGGTTGGCGATGAGGTCCTCGAGCGCGATCCACCTGGCGTCCTCGATGGACTCGTCGGGGTCGACCTGCACGAAGCGCGGCAGCATCTGCGGCACCTTCACGCGCGCGAACTCCTGACGCCCGGTGCGGCTGTTGCGCACGCGCACGGAGAGGTTGAGCGAGAGGCCCGAGATGTAGGGGAACGGATGCGCCGGGTCGACCGCGAGCGGCATGAGCACAGGGAAGATCTGTCGCGAGAAGTACCCGTGCAGGTGCTCCTGCTCGCGCTCCCCGAGCTCCGCCCAGGTCACGATGCGGATGCCGGACTCCGCGAGCGCCGGCTTCACGAGCTCCTGGTAGGCCGCGGCGTGCCGCTCCTGCAGTTCGTGCGCCTTCTTCGAGATGTCGCTCAACACGTCGATGGGCGCGCGCCCGACGTTGGTCGGCACGGCCAGGCCGGTGTTGATGCGGCGCTTCAGGCCCGCCACACGGACCATGAAGAACTCGTCGAGGTTCGACGCGAAGATCGCGAGGAAGTTGGCCCGTTCGAGCACGGGGATGCGCGGATCCTCGGCGAGTTCGAGCACGCGCTGGTTGAAGGCGAGCCAGCTCAGCTCGCGGTCGAGGTAGCGCTCGGCGGGCAACTCGGGCGCGCCTTCGATGTCGAAGGGCTCGAAGTCGTCGTCGAAGTCGCTCGCGGTGCGGTCTTCGTCGAGGGCGGCGTCCGTCATCCCAACATCATGCCACTGGGCACCTCGCCGAGGGTGAGGACCGTGTGAACGGCTCGTGACGGCCGCCGTCAGCGGGTGCTGACGGGCGTGGCGCCCTGGTCGTCCTCTTCGTGCACGTTGAAGCGGTAGCCGACGTTGCGCACCGTGCCGATGAGGCTGTCGAGGTCGCCGAGCTTGGCGCGCAGGCGCCGCACGTGCACGTCGACCGTGCGCGTGCCGCCGAAGTAGTCGTACCCCCACACCTCGCTGAGCAGCTGCTCGCGGGTGAACACGCGAGACGGATGCGCCGCCAGGAAGCGCAGCAGCTCGAACTCCTTGTACGTCAGGTCGAGCGTGCGACCGTGCACCTTGGCCGAGTAGCTCGCCTCGTCGATCACGACGCCCGACGTCTGGATGCGCTCGGACGGCTGGTTCGACTGCGCCCGGCCGAGGGCGAGGCGGATGCGGGCGTCGACCTCGGCGGGGCCGGCGTCGACGAGCACGACATCGTCGACGCCCCAGTCGGGCGTGACGGCCGTGAGGCCGCCCTCGGTGACGATGAGGACGAGCGGGACGGACAGGCCCGTGGTGCGCAGGATCTGCGAGAGCGCCTTGGCGCCGGCGAGGTTGGTGCGCGCGTCGAGGAGGACGAGATCGGATTCGGGCGCTCTGACCAACTGCTCAGGCGATGCGGGGATGATCCGCACGCGGTGAGTCAGGAGTGACAGAGCCGGAAGAACGTCATCGTTGGCCGCCGGCGACAGGATCAGCAGCTGCGCCACGCACACCCTCCAGTAGTAAGGTGCGGTCAATACTACGTGACGACGGCGGTCGGCTGCGCGAGGCGAACGGGGAGACGATGCAGGCGGGTTCTGAGACGCGGGGCGGATGGCCCGGGATCGTGCTCGTGTGGATCATCGCGGCGGTCGGTGCGATCGTCGTCGTGACACTGGCGTACTCGGGCTCGTCGGACTGGTTCGACGACCCCGCGTCGCTCGGCGTGTACGGCGCGCTCGGCATCGTCTTCGCGGCATCCGTGCTCGGCGCGCTCATCGTGCAGCTGGCCACTCGACGGCCCGGGGGATACGTCACGCGGGCGAGCGCGAGCGTGGCCGGCGCCGCCGTGATCGTCGCCGTGGCCGCCCTCGCGGTGGCGCCGTCGGCCCTCGGGTGAGCGGGTAGACTCGGACCATGTCGCAGCTGCTCGCCCTCGAACTCCTCTTCATCGGCCTGCTCGGGCTCGCGAGCCTCGCGATCGCCTGGATCAGCGGCGTCGTCGTCTACAAGCTCTTCAAGGGGCAGCGCTGATCGCATGATCGAGCTTCCCGTCGACCTTCCGGCCGAGCTCGTCCCGCTCTCCTGGCTCATCGGGGTCTGGGAGGGGTCGGGCGTCATCGACTACAAGGTCGGCGACGAGTCGGTCACCCACGAGTTCGGGCAGCGCGTGAGCTTCAGCCACGACGGGCTGCCGCACCTCAACTACACGTCGTACACCTGGCTCTTCGCCGACGAGCCCGGCGGCGACCCGAAGCCGCTCGCGACCGAGACCGGGTACTGGCGCATCGAGCGCGAGCTGGGCACGGGCGACGTCGGCCCGGGCCTGCTCCCCGCGGTCGGCGACCCCGAGTACCCCGACGCCGAGTCGGTCGAGACGCTGCGCAATGCCGACGGCGGGTTCGACCTCGAGGTCTCCCTCGTGCACCCGGGCGGCGTCGCCGAGCTGTACCTGGGCCAAGTGAAGGGCCCGCGCATCGACCTCGCCACCGACGCCGTGATGCGCACGGCCGGCGCCAAGGACTACGCCGCGGCGACCCGCCTCTACGGGCTCGTCGAGGGGCACCTGCTGTGGGCGTGGGACATCGCCGCGCTCGGCCAGGACCTGCGGACGCACGCGTCGGCGCGACTCGCGAAGGTCGACTGATGACGGGCTCGCCGTTCCTGGCGCTCGACGGCGCGGTGCCCGCCGAGGGCATCGACGAGGGCGTGCCGGGACACTACGGCAACCCGATCGTCGAGCAGCGGCGCCTCGAGCGCGGCGAGGCGATCGTCGACCTGTCCGACCGCGGCGTCCTGACCGTCACGGGGCCCGACCGGCTGAGCTGGCTGCACTCGATGGCCAGCCAGGCGCTCGACCGCCTCGCGCCCGGCGCATCCGCCGAGGCCCTCTTCCTCGACGCGGCGGGTCACATCGAGCACGTGGCGCACGTCGTCGACGACGGCGAGACCACCTGGCTCGTCGTCGAGGGGGCGGATGCCGCGCCGCTGGCCGCATTCCTCGACCGCATGCGCTTCATGCTCAGGGTCGAGGTCGCCGACCGCTCGGCCGAATTCGGCGTCGTCGCCGCGGCGTCCGTCGCCGCACTGGATGCCGCGGCGCCCGCGTCCGCGCCGAACGGCGTGCCGCTCGACTGGACCGACCCGTGGAGCGAGCCCGCCGCCACCGCGCACCGGTACGCGCCCGACGCCGGCCACCCGGCATCCGAATGGCACTGGATCGAGCGGATCGTGCCGCGCGACCAGCTCGCGAACGCCGCCGACGCCGTGCGCGGCGGTCGAGTGCCGGTGGCCGGATCCCTCGCCGCCGAGGCCCTGCGCATCGCGGCGTGGCGCCCGCGGCTCGCGTCCGAGGTCGACGAGAAGACCATCCCGCACGAGCTCGACTGGCTGCGCACCGCCGTCGACCTCGGCAAGGGCTGCTACAAGGGCCAGGAGACGGTCGCCAAGGTGCTGAACCTCGGCCGGCCACCGCGACGGCTGGTGCTGCTGCACCTCGACGGCAGCGACACGGTGCTGCCCGCGCGCGGCGACGTCGTGGTCGGCGAGAAAGTGCGCCCCGAACCCGCCGAGGGCGAGGAGCCCGAGCGCCGGCCCGTCGGCCGCATCACGTCGAGCGCGATGCACCACGAGCTCGGCCCGGTCGCGCTCGCCGTGGTGAAGCGCACCGTGCCCGCCGGCCTGCCGCTCATCGTGGAGAGCCACGGCATCGACGTGGCCGCCGCGCAGGTCGAGATCGTGCCGGCCGATGCCGGCGCCGCGGTCGAGGTGCCACGACTGCCCCGGCTCGGCATCCGGAAGTGAACGCGGCCGCCGGGCTCTCCGCGCGTCTCGCGGACGGGTCCCGGCGGCTCCGCGACTCCGTGCCCGCGATCCTGCAGGTCACGATCACGGCCGTGGCCGCGTACGCCTTCGCCGTGTACGTGCTCGGCCACGACGAGCCGCTCATCGCGGCGATCGTCGCGATCACGGCACTCGGCTTCGTGCGCGACGCCCGACCCGTGCGCGTGCTCGAGACGGTCGTCGCGATGACGCTCGGCATCGCGCTCGCCGAGGTGCTCCTCATCGCCGCCGGCCCCGGCCTGCTGCAGTACGGCGCCGCGCTCGCGCTGACCCTCGCCGTGGCCCGGCTGGTCTCGGCGAACGCGGCCTTCGCCATCGCGGCCGCGGTGCAGTGCTCGCTCGTCATGCTCGTGCCCGCGCCGCCCGGCGGTCCGTTCGTGCGCACGCTGGACGCGGTGGTCGGCGGCGCGTTCGCGCTCGCGGCGACCGCGGTCATCCCGCGCGACCCGCGGCGCACGGCGGTGCGCGACGGCCGCCGGCTCATCGACGAGCACGTGGCCGTGCTGGGCGAGCTCGCCGACGCGCTGCGAGCGGGGCGAACGGATGCCGCGGGCCGGGCGCTCTCGCGCGCCCGCGCCACCCAGCCCCTCGTCGAGTCGTGGACCGCGTCGGTCGACTCGGGACTCGCCATCGCCCGGGTGTCGCCCTTCGTGCGCCGGTCGCGGTTCGACCTCGAGCGACTGCTCGTGATGTGCTCGGGCCTCGACCTCGCCACGCGCAACCTCCGCATCATCGCGCGGCGCATCGAGTGGGTGCTGCGCGACGGGCGCCCGCGGCCCGAGATCGCCGACGTGCACGCGCGCATCGCGACCGCGCTCGCGCTGCTCGCCGACTCGCTCCGCGACGTCTCGGCGCAGCCGGTCGCCCGACAGGCGTTCTCCGAGATCGCCCGGCACCTGGACCCGATCGCGATCCTGCCCGACGGCCCCGTGGGGGACCGGAACACGATCACCGCCCTGCGGCCGTACCTCGTGGACCTGCTCACCGCGACGGGGCTCGAGCTCGACGCGGCGCGGTCGCTGCTGCCGGCGGACTGAGCCAGGGCGCGCGGAGCACGGACGCGCGAGCACGGCGGCGCGGCATCCGTCAGTCCGGCGCGACCGCCTCCCAGGGCAGGGTGAGTTCGCCCAGCCGCGTGCGCCGCGGCCCGCCGATGATGTGCCAGCCCTCGTGCCGGAGCGTGGCGACCGCGGCGATCCAGCGCTGCGACGGGCCGTAGACCGACATCGGCGCGTGGACGCGCCAGGCGAGGTCGAACGCGGTGAGGAGCTCGTGGATGCGCTCGCCGGGGACGTTCCGGTGGATGAGCGCCTTCGGGAGACGCTCGGCGACGATCGAGGGCGCCTCGAGGCCCGACCGCCGCAGGCTCATGGTGAAGGTGCGCGGGCCCGACGCCGTGACCCCGACCCAGCTCGCGACCCGGCCGAGCTCGTCGCACGTGCCCTCGACGAGCAACCCGCCGGGCGCCAGCCGCGCTGCCATGCGCTGCCACGCCTCGGGGACCTCCGACTGGTCGTACTGGCGCAGCACGTTGAACGCCCGGATGATGGCCGGCCTGCGTCCGCCCGGCGTCGGGACCTCGAACCCGCCGAGCCCGAACGCGACCGGCAGGTCGGTGGGGAAGTGCCCGTCGCCCTCGCGGATGCGCTCGAGCTGCTCGCGCGCCGTGCGCACGCGCGCCGGGTCGATCTCGAGGGCGAGCACCTCCACGTCGGGTCGCGTCCGCGTGAGCCGCGCGGCGAGCTCGAACGTCGTGACGCCGCTCGCGCCGTAGCCGAGGTCGACCACGAAGGGATCTGCGGCATGACGGAGCGCGGCCTGCTCGCCGATCCATCGGTCCACACGGCGGAGCCGGTTGGTGTTCGTCGTGCCGCGGGTGATCGATCCGACGGGCATGCCCCCAGTCTCGCAGCACCGCGGCGGCGGCCGACGCCGCGGGGTCGTGCGTCGCCGGGCGAAACGCGGCATGGGCACGGATGCCGCCCCGGCTAGGCTGTTCCCCATGCCTCACACGCTCGTGCTGCTGCGCCACGGCAACAGCGAATGGAACCAGAAGAACCTGTTCACCGGTTGGGTCGACGTGCGGCTCAGCGACATCGGCACGGAGGAGGCGAACCGCGCCGGCGAGCTCCTCGTCGAGCAGGGCGTGCTCCCCGACGTGCAGCACACCTCGGTGCTCACGCGCGCGATCCAGACCGCGAACATCGCGCTCGACGTCGCCGACCGGGCGTGGATCCCCGTGCGCCGCTCGTGGCGGCTCAACGAGCGCCACTACGGCGCGCTGCAGGGCCTCGACAAGGCCGAGACCCTCGAGAAGTACGGACCCGAGCAGTTCCAGCTCTGGCGCCGCTCGTTCGACGTGCCGCCGCCCCCGCTGCCCGACGACGCGGAGTGGTCGCAGGTCGGCGACCCGCGCTACGCCGACCTGACCGACGACGAGCTGCCTCGCACGGAGTGCCTGAAGGACGTCATCGCCCGCATGCTGCCGTACTGGGAGACCGACATCATCCCCGACCTCGCCGCAGGCAAGGTCGTGCTCGTCACCGCCCACGGCAATTCGCTGCGCGCGCTCGTGAAGCACCTCGACGGCATCTCCGACGAGGACATCGCCGAGCTGAACATCCCCACCGGCATCCCGCTCGTCTACGAGCTGGGCGACGACTTCATGCCGCTCAGCCCCGGCCGATACCTCGACCCCGAGGCGGCCGCCGCCGGAGCCGCCGCCGTCGCGGCGCAGGGCAAGAAGTAGCCCGGGGCCACCCGGGAACGCCGAAGGGCGGAGGATGTCGCATCCTCCGCCCTTCGTGCGTCTGCGGGTCTCGAAGCCGGTCGCCGCGTCTCGATACGCGTGCCGCTTCGCGACGCGCTACTCGACGACCGGGGGCGTCAGGCCGCCGACTGGTCCCAGTCGCCGGTCGCGAGGTACTGCACCATCTTCGCGATCGCGACGGCGTGGTCGGCGAAGCGCTCGTGGTAGCGGCTCGCGAGGGTGGCGTCGACCGTGTCGACGGCCTCGCCCTTCCACTTCTCGCCGAGCACCTTGTCGAACACCGAGAGGTGCAGCGCGTCGACCTTGTCGTCCTCGTTGCGGATCTCCTCGGCGAGCTGCACGTCCTCGCTGCGGAGCAGCGAGGTGAGCTTGTTCGCGATCTCGACGTCGAGCGCCCCCATCTCGGCGAAGGTCGAGCGCAGCGACTTCGGCACGACCTTGTCGGGGAAGCGGTAGCGCGCGAGCTGCGAGATGTGCGTCGACAGGTCGCCCATGCGCTCGAGCGAGGCGCTGATGCGCAGCGCGCTCACGACGATCCGGAGGTCGCGGGCGACGGGCTGCTGCCGCGCGAGGATCGTGATGGCGAGCTCGTCGAGCGCGACGGTCGCCTGGTCGATGCGCGGATCCTCGGCGATGACCTCTTCGGCGAGGCTCACGTCGGACTCGTTGAACGCCCGCGTCGCCTTGTCGATCGAGATCGCGACGAGCTCGGCGATCTCCACGAGTCGGTCCTGGACCTCACGTAGTTCCTGCTGGAACACCTCACGCATGTCACGAATCCTTGTCTGCTCGATCCCGCGCCGGAGCGCGCGCGGATGCACCGGTCGAATCCGGCCTCTGGCATCCTCCCCGGAGGAGGTGAACAACAGGTGCCCGGACCCTGAACACTCGTTAACCTACCGCCGGAACCTCGGGGCGGTCGGCGTCACAGCAGGCTGAGCAGGGCCTCGGACTGGTTATGGTGAAGCCATGGACTCCATGTGGTTGGTGCTCACCGCACTGGCCTTCGGCATCTTCCTCGGTGCCGCCTTCATGATCGTGCTGCACGTGGCCGAGCGCCGTGGTTCGAGCGCCGCCCGGGTGGTCGCGCCGACCGTTCCCGACGGGATCGACCAGGTGCTCGAGGTGCTGGAGTCCGCCGGCGTCGTGCTCGATCCGTCGAACAACGTGCTCAAGGCATCGCCCGGCGCGCTCGCGATGGGTCTCGTGCGCCAGGCGCAGCTCATGCATCCCGAGCTCGTGGAGCTCGTCGGCCTCGTGCGCCGTTCGGGCGAGACCGTGGCCGAGGAGCTCGACGTCGCGCGCGGGCCGTACGGCGAGTCGACCATGCGCCTGCACGTGCGCGTCGCACGGCTCGGCACCCGGTTCATCCTGCTGCTCGCCGAGGACCGCACCGAGGCGCACCGCCTCGACGAGGTGCGCCGCGACTTCGTGGCGAACATCAGCCACGAGCTGAAGACGCCCATCGCGTCGGTGAGCCTGCTCGCCGAGGCGCTCGACCAGGCGGCCGACGAGCCCGAGCAGGTCCGTCGGTTCGCCGGGCGGCTCTCGGTGGAGGCGGCTCGACTCGCGCACATCACGAGCGAGGTCATCGAGCTGTCGCGGCTGCAGGCGCGCGACGCGCTCCGACCCGACGTGCTCGTGCCCGTCGACGAGGTCATCGCCGCCGCGGTCGACCAGAACCGCGTCATCGCGACCGCGAAGCACGTCGACATCGTGGTCAAGGCGTCCACCAAGGCGCAGGTCTACGGCGATCGAGCGCTCATGGTCGTGGCCGTGCACAACCTCGTCTCGAACGCGGTCGCCTACTCCAACGAGGGAGGACGTGTCGGCGTCGGCGCGAAGGTGTCCGACGGCACCGTCGAGATCGCGATCACCGACCAGGGCATCGGCATCGACGGCGAGGAGCTCGATCGCATCTTCGAGCGCTTCTACCGCGTCGACCAGGCCCGCTCCCGCAACACCGGCGGCTCGGGCCTCGGCCTCAGCATCGTGAAGCACACCGTGCAGAACCACGGCGGCGACGTGCGCGCGTGGTCGAAGCCGGGGCGCGGCTCGACGTTCATGATCCGGCTCCCGGTCGCCGAGACGGTGCCCGAGCCCGAGGTGGACGACGCGCGGCGCGAGCATGCCGCATCCCAGCTCCCACCGGCATCCGCCGGCAAGCCCAAGCGCGGCGCACGACGCACGTCCCGCGCGACCGAGTCGGCGACGCGCATCGCCACCCCTGACCGAGGAGACCGTACGTGACCCGCATCCTGCTCGTCGAGGACGAGATCGCCCTCAGCGACCCGCTGAGCTTCCTGCTCGAGCGCGAGGGCTACGAGGTGGAGGTCGCCGCCGACGGCCCGTCGGCCGTCACCGCCTTCGACCAGCGCGGCGCCGACCTCGTGCTGCTCGACCTCATGCTCCCCGGCCTGCCGGGCACCGAGGTGTGCCGGGAGCTGCGCGCCCGCTCGACCGTGCCGATCATCATGCTCACGGCGAAGGATTCCGAGATCGACATCGTCGTGGGCCTCGAGCTCGGCGCCGACGACTACGTCACGAAGCCGTACTCGACCCGCGAGCTCCTGGCGCGCATCCGGGCGGTGCTCCGCCGCCGGCTCGAGGTCGAGGACTTCGACGAGGCGATCCTCGAGGGCGGCCGCGTGCGCATGGACGTCGACCGCCACACGGTCGAGGTCGACGGCGAGCCCACGGCCATGCCGCTGAAGGAATTCGAGCTGCTCGAGCTGCTCATGCGCAACCCGGGCCGCGTCCTCACCCGCGGCCAGCTCATCGACCGCGTGTGGGGTTCCGACTACTTCGGCGACACCAAGACGCTCGACGTGCACATCAAGCGCATCCGGTCGAAGATCGAGAGCCAGCCGTCGGAGCCGGTGCAGCTCGTCACCGTGCGCGGCCTCGGGTACCGCTTCGAGGCCTGACGCGCGATTCGGGTTCCGCGCCCGTCGGTGTGTCGACGGGCGGTCGTACGCCGGTCAGGGCATGCGAGCGCATGCGGCAGCACGGATGCCGCGGCATCCGCTCGCGAACGCCGGGCGGCGCCGCCTACGGGGCGAGGTGGGCGTACTCGGGGAGGCGCGAGTCGAGCACGGGGACCTGCTTCTCGAGGCCCTCGGCGTCGCCCGCCTGGAAGAAGAGGACCGCCAGGCCGCCGACCTCGGCGTCGAGGCCCTCGAGCACGACCTTCTTCTCGTCCTCGCCGCCGAGCACCACGGTCTCGCCGGCCTCGACCTCGATTTCGGTGACGTCGCCGCCGCCCTCTCCGACCTGCACGCCGAGCGTCGCGTCCTTCTCGCCGGTGTTGACGACGGTCATCACGAGGGTGCCCTCGTCGCCGTCCTCGCTGACGAGGAGGATGTTGCGGAGGTCGAGGTCGCCGATGTCGGCCGAGACGCCGTCGCTCGCGTCGTACTTCTCGGTGGTCGCCTGGTACGTGAGCATCGCGCAGCCGCTCGCGCCGAGCGCGAGAACGATTGCCAGGGCAGCGGATGCCGCGAGACGCGCCTTCACAGAACCTCCAAGAGCGAGCGTGCGCGCGAACGGATGCGAGCCCGCGCGAAGGGGATCGATCCGAGTGTAGCCTACGGCGCAGGCGCCTCCCGGGAGGGGTGGCGAACCTTAGCATGATCTCGAATGTGATATCCTGAAAGTTGCCGAAAGGACATTCATTCATGCTTTTTGAGGTTGGCGAAACCGTCGTTTACCCCCACCACGGAGCCGCAACGATCACCGAGGTCAAGAAACGGATCATCAAGGGTGAAGAGAAGCTCTACCTCAAGCTGAACGTCACGCAGGGCGACCTCGTCATCGAGGTTCCGGCCGAGAACGTCGACCTCGTCGGCGTGCGCGACGTCATCGGCAAGGAAGGCCTCGACAAGGTCTTCGAGGTGCTTCGCGCCCCCTTCACCGAGGAGCCCACGAACTGGTCCCGGCGCTACAAGGCGAACCTCGAGAAGCTCGCCTCCGGCGACGTGATCAAGGTGTCCGAGGTCGTGCGCGACCTGTGGCGGCGCGACCAGGACCGCGGCCTGTCCGCCGGGGAGAAGCGCATGCTCGCGAAGGCTCGCCAGATCCTCATCTCCGAGCTCGCCCTCGCCGAGAAGACCGACGAGGAGCAGGCCTCGACCGTGCTCGACGAGGTGCTCGCCTCCTAGCGCGGAGCACCCGCTCACCGTCCCACCGCACCCGGCCTCGCGCCGGGTGCGGCGCGATACGCTCGACCCATGAGCGCGTCAACGGTCGCCGTCATCGTCGTCGCCGCGGGCAGCGGCACGCGGCTCGGGCACACCGAGCCCAAGGCGTTCGTGCCGCTCGGCGATGACACCATCCTCGGCGTCGCCATGGATGCCGTGCTCGGCATGCACGAGACCCCGCACGTGGTGCTGGTGGTGCCGGGCGACCGCGTCGACGAGACGCGGGCCCGATTCGCCACCGTGGCAGCCGCGGCATCCGCACCGCTCGACGTCGTCGCGGGCGGCGACTCCCGGCAGCAGTCGGTCGCCGCGGGGCTCGCGGTGCTGCCGCACCTCGTCGACACGGTGCTCGTGCACGACGCGGCCCGTCCGCTGACGCCCGCCATCGTCTTCGACGAGGTCGTCGCGGCGGTCCGGTCGCGGGGGCACGGCGTGATCCCCGCCCTCGACGTGGTCGACACGATCAAGCGCGTCGGCGCGCACGGGCGTGTGCTCGAGACGATCGACCGGTCGGAGCTCGCCGCGGTGCAGACCCCGCAGGGCTTCCCGCGTTCGGCGCTCGACGCCGCCTACGCCGCCGCGACGACGGAGTTCACCGACGACGCGGCGCTCGCGGCATCCGCCGGACTCGCCGTCGACGTCGTGCCGGGCGACGCGCGCTCGTTCAAGGTCACGCTGCCCGCCGACCTGCGCCGGGCCGAGGCGATCGTCGCCGAGCGCGAGGCCCGCGTCGTGCGGGCGGCGACCCAGGCGACGGATGCTGCGCCGGTCGACGTCGAGGCACCCGAGGCGCCCGCGTTCGTCGCCCCGCGCATCGGCACGGGCGTCGACGTGCACGCCTTCGCCGACGACCCGCGCACCCCGCTGTGGCTCGCGGGCCTGCACTGGGAGCACGAGCGCGGGCTCGCCGGGCACAGCGACGGCGACGTCGCCTGCCACGCGATCTGCGACGCGCTGCTCGCCGCGGCGGGCCTGGGCGACGTCGGCGGGGTGTTCGGCACGGGCGATCCGCGCTTCGAGGGCGCGCACGGCGAGGTGTTCCTCGCCGAGACGCTGCGCCTGCTGCAGGAGGCCGGGCTCGCCGTCGGCAACGTGTCGGTGCAGGTGCTCGGCAACCGCCCCAAGCTCGCGCCACGGCGCAGCGAGGCCGAGGCGTTCCTCTCCGGCATCCTCGGCGCCCCGGTGAGCGTCGCGGCGACGACGACCGACGGACTGGGATTCACGGGCCGCGGCGAGGGGATCGCCGCGATCGCGACCGCGGTGGTCGTGCCCGCCTGAGGTCGTCGCGTCACGCGAGTGGCGGCGCGACGGCCGCCGGTAGGCTTGGCGGGTGACCGTGCGACTCTACGACTCGAAGGCCCAGGCCCTGCGTGACTTCGTGCCCCTCCGCGAGGGGCGCGTCGGCATGTACGTCTGCGGCCCGACGGTGCAGTCCAGCCCGCACATCGGCCACCTGCGCAGCGCGCTCGCCTACGACATCCTGCGTCGCTGGTTCTCGTATCGCGGCTACGACGTGACGTTCGTGCGCAACGTCACCGACATCGACGACAAGATCCTCGCGGCCGCCGATGAAGCGGACTCGAAGACCGAGGAGTGGTGGGCGCTGGCCTACCGGGTCGAGCTCGAGTTCACGTCGGCCTACGCCTCGCTCGGCATCCTCGCGCCGACCTACGAGCCGCGCGCGACGGCGAGCGTGCAGCAGATGCAGGAGCTCATCGCGCGCCTCATCGCGAAGGGCCATGCGTACGCCGCGCCCGACGGCTCGGGCGACGTCTACTTCGACACGTCGAGTTGGCCGGCCTACGGCGAGCTGACGCGGCAGTCGCGCGACCACATGGAGGCCGCGGCCGACGCCGATCCGCGCGGCAAGCGCGACCCGCGCGACTTCGCGCTCTGGAAGGGACGCAAGCCCGAGGAGCCCGCGTCGGCGGCGTGGGCGTCGCCGTGGGGTCCCGGCCGTCCCGGCTGGCACATCGAGTGCTCGGCCATGGCCGCCCGCTACCTCGGCGAGGAGTTCGACCTCCACGGCGGCGGGCTCGACCTGCGCTTCCCGCACCACGAGAACGAGCTCGCCCAGTCCACCGCCGACGGCCAGGCCTTCGCGCGCTACTGGGTGCACAACGGGCTCGTCAACGTGGGCGGGCAGAAGATGTCGAAGTCGCTCGGCAACTCGGTCTACGCGAGCGACCTGCTCGAGCTGGCCACCCCGCTGGCCGTGCGCTACCTGCTCGGTGCGGCGCACTACCGCTCGACGCTCGACTACCAGCCCTCGTCGCTCGCGGAGTCCGAGGCGGCCGTCGACCGCATCCGCTCCTTCCTCGTGCGCGTCGAGCGGCGCCTCGCCGGCACGCGCTTCGCAGGCGTCGGCAGCCCCGTCATCCCCGACGCGTTCGCCGAGGCGATGGACGACGACCTCTCGGTGCCGCAGGCGCTCGCCGTGCTGCACGACACCGTGCGCGCAGGCAACCAGGCGCTCGACGCAGAAGAGCTCCACGACGCGGCGACGCTGCACGGCCAGGTCGTCGCGATGGTCGAGGTGCTCGGCATCGACCCGCGCGACCCGCACTGGGCGCCCGACGCGGGGCCTGCGGCATCCGCGCTCGACGTGCTCGTCACCCGCCTCATCGAGGACCGCCAGGCCGCACGGGCCGGGCGGGACTTCGCCGCGGCGGACCGCATCCGCGCGGAGCTCACCGCCGCGGGCATCACCATCGAAGACAGCCAGACCGGAACGCATTGGAGCCTCGGATCATGAAGGGCAGCAGCGGCAAGTCGCGCGCCGGAGCGGTGCGCAAGAGCAAGGGCAAGCAGGTCGGCTCCGGCGGCCAGGGCCGGCAGGCGCTCGAGGGCAAGGGCCCGACGCCCAAGGCGGAGGACCGCGCCTGGCACCCCGCCGGCAAGCGGAAGGCGGCCGAGGAGCGCTACCGCGCCTCGGGCGGCAAGGGCAAGCCGGGCCAGAATGTCGCCGGCCAGCGCGGCGGTGCTCCTCGCGGCGCCTCCGGCGCGTCACGCCGGGCGAAGACGGGCGACGAGTCCGAGATCGTGACGGGCCGCAACTCGGTCGTCGAGGCGCTGCGCGCGCGCATCCCGGCGACCACGCTCTACGTGGCCGCTCGCGTCGAGATGGACGACCGGGTCAAGGAGGCGATGAAGATCGCCACCAACCGCAACATCCCGATCCTCGAGGTCATGCGGCCCGAGCTCGACCGCCTCGCGGGCGAGGGCGGCGTGCACCAGGGCCTCGCGCTCAAGGTGCCGCCCTACGAGTACGCCCACCCGATCGAACTGCTCGACGAGGTGCTCGCGCGCGACGAGACGCCGCTCCTCGTGGCGCTCGACGGCATCACCGACCCCCGCAACCTCGGCGCGATCCTGCGATCGACGGGGGCCTTCGGCGGACAGGGCGTGATCGTGCCGCAGCGCCGTTCGGTGAGCGTCAACGCCGCGGCATGGAAGACCTCGGCGGGTGCCGCCGCCCGCGTGCCCGTGGCGATGGCCGCCAACCTCACGCAGACCCTGAAGTCGCTCAAGGAGCGCGGCGTCTTCGTGCTCGGCCTCGACGGCGACGGCGACGTGTCGCTGCCCGGGCTCACCTGGGCGGACCGTCCGATCGTCGTCGTGGTCGGCAGCGAGGGCAAGGGCCTCTCCCGGCTCGTCGCCGAGACGTGCGACGCGATCGTCTCGATCCCCATCGAGTCGTCGACCGAGTCGCTGAACGCGGGCATCGCGGCATCCGTGACGCTCTACGAGATCTCGAAGCTGCGCGCGACGGAGTAGGCGCGGCTGTCAAGGCCTCGATCGGCGGCGGCCGCCTGCGTAACGTGGCCCGGCATGAGCGACCGCATGGATGACCTCCGGGACGACCGGGCCGCAGCCGAGCCCGCGCGAGCCGAGCTCGCGGACCCGCCGCCCGACTCCGAGGACGAGCGCGAGCTGATCACGAAGCTCGTCACGAGCGCCGACACCGCCCTCCTCACGAGCCGCGGCGCCGACGGCACGCTGCACGCGCGACCGCTCGCGGTGCTGCAGAAGGACTTCGACGGCGTCGTGCGGTTCCTCGTGCAGCATCCGAGCGAGAAGACGCTCGAGATCGAGGCGGACCCGATCGTGAACGTGTCGTTCGCGTCGCGGCACGGCTACCTCTCCATGGCCGGCCGCGCCTCGGTCGTTCGCGATGACGCGATCATCGACGAGCTGTGGAACCCCGCCGCCGAGGCGTGGTTCCCGCAGGGCAGGGACGACCCGCGCATCGCGGTCGTCGAGGTGGCTGGCGACGGCGCCGAGTACTGGGCGAAGACCGAGCCCGGCGTGTTCTCGCTCGTCAAGGCCGCCGCGGCCATCGTGACGCGGCGCCCGCCCGACATCGGCGAGAACCGGTCCGTCGCGCTCTGAGCGCGCTCACTCCCGCGTCGCGTCGGCCAGCAGGCCCACGTTCGCGGGGGCGGGCTCGAGCTCGCCGCGCTCGATGCGGTGGCCGAGCTCGACGACCGCGCGGTTCACCGGCGTGGGCACGCCGAACCGCTCGCCCTCCGCGACGACCGTGCCGTTGAGGTCGTCGACCTCGCTGCGCCGGCCCTTGCGCCAGTCCTGCAGCACGGTCGTCGTGGCGCCGGGCACGACGAAGCGGTCGTAGAGCACGTCGAGCATCGTCTCGACGACGTGGGCGGGTCGGTCGAGGTCGGATGCCGCGAGTCCGAAGATCGGGAGGATGTCGCGTCTGCCGGCACGTCCGACGTCGAGCGCCTCCTGCCCCGCGCGGAGCATGAGCTCGCGCATGCCCGGAACGGCGATCGCATCGAGCATCGGCATCCCGAGGCTCGCGGTCGTGACGAGCGTGGTGGCGTTGCTCACGAGCTTCATCCACTTCGCGGCGGCGATGTCGGCGAAGCGGTCGACACGTCCCGAGTGCGCGAGCAGCGCCGCGACCGCGTCGGCGGCCGGGTCGGCGTCGACCGCGAACCAGGAGCGCGCCGGCGGCGTGTGCCGGTGCACGATGCCCGGCTCGGTCATGGTCGCCGACACCTCGATGACGGTGCCCACCGCGCGGGCGGGTCCGACCACCCCTGCGACCGCCTCGGTCGTCATGCCGTTCTGCACGGCCGCGACGACGCCGCCATCGGCGAGCACCGGGCGGATGAGCCGCGTCGCCCACTCCGAGTCGTACGCCTTCATCACGAGCAGCACGACGTCGAACGGATGCCGCAGCGTCGCGACCTCGCACAGGTGCACGACGCGCGGCCGCACGTCGAGGTCGCCGTCGGCCATGCGGATCACGAGCCCGCGCTCGCGCATCGCCTCGACGTGCGCCGGCCACTGCTCGACGAGCGTCACGTCGACGCCCGCCGCGGTGAGGTCGGCGCCGATCGAGGCGCCGTTCGCGCCGGCGCCGAGCACCGCGACGCGCAGGCCGGTCACGCCATCGGTCATGCCGCCTCCTCCGATCGGCCCGGGAACACGCTCGAACGCCGAGGCTACAGTCACATTGAACACCCGGGCAAGAAATGGTTGCAAACGGCCCATGATCGGGGGCAGAGTGTTGATTGCAGCTGAACATTCTCGAAGAGGAGAAGTGATGAGCGCAGCCGATGCGGCCTCCGCCCGAGCCCCCCGTCCCGACGAGTTCACCGCGGATCGACCGTTCGTCTTCCGCAATGCCACCGTCATCACCGTCGACTCGCCCGGCGTCATCGAGGGCGGCGACGTCCTCGTGCGCGGCGACACGATCGAGGCCGTCGGCCCGTCGCTCGAGGTGCCCGAGGGCACGCTCGAGATCGACGGGTCGGGCGGCATCCTGACCCCCGGATTCGTCGACACGCACCGCCACATGTGGCAGACCGCGCTGCGCGGCTACGGCGGGGACTGGGCCCTCAGCCAGTACTTCGTCTTCTACTACCTGCAGTGGGGCGAGGTGTTCCGCCCCGAGGACGTGTACGCCGGCAACCTGCTCAGCGCGCTCGAGTCGGTCGACACGGGCGTGACGACCACGCTCGACTGGTCGCACGGCCTGCGCAACCCCGACTACGGTGAGGCGGCCCTGCAGGCGCTCCGCGAGATCCCGGGCCGGTTCGTGCTGGCCTACGGCAACTACCTCGCCGGGCCGTGGGAGTGGTCGAACACCCCCGAGTTCCGGAAGTTCGTGTCCGACAACTTCTCGTCGCCCGACGACATGATGCGGCTGCAGCTCGCATTCGACGTGCCCGGCTCCGCCGAGTTCCCCGAGCGCGCCGCGTTCGAGGCCGCCCGCGAGCTCGGGCTGCGCGTCACCACGCACGCCGGCGTCTGGGGCGCCACGACCGACACCGCGATCACGCAGATGTACGACGCGGGCTTCATGACGCCCGAGATCACGTACGTGCACGCGGCATCCCTCAACGAGCAGAGCTACCAGAAGATCGCCGCCACCGGCGGCACCATCTCGATCGCGACCGAGTCGGAGCAGAGCGCCGGGCAGGGCTACCCGTCGAGCTGGGTGGCGCGCCGCTACGGCATCCCGACCTCCATCTCGATGGACACGAGCGTCTGGTGGAGCGCCGACTTCTTCTCGGCGATGCGGGCCACGCTCAGCGCCGACCGCTCGCGCGACCACCTCGAGGCGCACGCCGTGAACGAGACGATCGTCGCCAACCGCCTCCGCGCGGAGGACGTCGTTCGCATGGCGACCATGGGCGGCGCGAAGGCGCTCGGCATGGAGGACGTCATCGGCTCGATCACGCCCGGCAAGAAGGCCGACCTGCTGCTCATCAAGAACGACGACTCCCCGGCGATGACGCCGATCCTGCACCCGTACGCGCACGTCGTGTACCAGGCGGGCACGGCCGACGTGCACACCGTGGTCGTGAACGGACGCGTCGTGAAGTACGCGGGGAAGCGCATCGGGCTCGAGCTCGCGCCGATCGCCGACAAGGTCGCGGCATCCGTCGAGTACGTGCGCTCGAAGCTCGGAGAGCAGGCCTGGGACGAGGGCATGCACCCCGAGCTGCCGCCCGCCGAGCAGATCGAGAACCCGTACACCTACACCGAGGGCGACGCCCACGTCACGGCGGCGACGGGAGACCGATGATCCTGCACCTCGCCGCGTTCACCTGGAAGGACGACGTCACCGCCGACGACATCGCCGAACTCACCTCGCAGCTGCGCGACATGGCTGCGCAGATCTCCGAGTTGCGGTCGTACCACTGCGGGCCGAACCTGCGGGTGCGTCCGAGCCCAGCCGACTACGGCGTCGCCGCGACGGTCGAGGACACCCGGGCCCTCGAGGCCTACCTCGACTCGCCGGTGCACGCCGCCGTCTACGAACGCCTGCTCGGCCGCATGATCGCCGACCGCGTCGCGGTGCAGCTCGACCTGGGTGCGGACGCCGGCCCGTGACCGGGACCATGCGTGCGGCGGTCCTCCACGCGGCGGGCGACCTGCGCGTGGAGGACCGGGAGGTGCCGACTCCGGGGCCCGGCGAGGTGCTCGTTCGTGTCGCCGTGTGCGGCGTGTGCGGCACCGATGCGACCGAGTACGACCGCGGGCCCGTGCTCACGGTGCCGCCCGTCGTGCTCGGGCACGAGTTCACGGGCGTGGTCGAGGCCGTCGGCGAGGGCGTCGAGGGGCTCGAGCCGGGCGCGGTCGTCGTCTGCGGCGCCGGCGTCAGCTGCGGTGTGTGCAAACGCTGCCGGGAGGGCCGGACGAACCTCTGCCGCGAGTACCGCACGCTCGGCCTGCAGCTCGACGGCGGGCTCGCCGGCTACGTCGTGGCGCCCGCCGGCATCCTCCTCGACGTCTCGGACTCCGGGTTGCCGCTCGACACACTGGGCCTCGTGCAGCCCATGGCCATCGCGGTGCACGTCGTGTCGCGCAGCGGCCTGCGGGCGGGTCAGGACGCCGTGGTCGTCGGCGTCGGCGGCATCGGCTCGTTCATCACGTTCGCCGCCGCGGCATCCGGAGCCCGCGTCGTGGCGGTCGACCGCAGCGCAGCGCGACTGGAGCTGGCTCGGGACCTGGGCGCCTCCGACGCGGTGCTCGCCGACGAGCCGCTGCCCGACCAGCTGCGGCGGCTCGGCGTGGAGCCCGACGTGCTCTTCGAGGTCAGCGGTTCGCCGGCCGGCCTCGAGGCCGTGTTCGCGGCGGCCGTTCCGGGCTCGGTCATCGTGCCGGTCGGCGTGCAGAAGACCGAGGTCGCCGTGCCGCTCGGATCATGGACCCTGCGCGAGCTCGCCGTCGTCGGCAGCGTCGCCCACGTGTTCGCGACCGACGTGCCAGAGGCCGTGCGCCTGCTCGGCACCCGGACGGACTGGTCGGACCTCGCCGCGGAGGTGCTCCCGCTCGACGGCCTCGTCGACGACGCGCTCGCCCCCCTGCTGCGCGGCGGCGGCCGGCAGATCAAGACGCTCATCGACCCGTGGATCGATGCATCCCGGCCGGCCGTGCACGCCCGCTCGTCGACGTCACTCTCGTCCACGTCATCGTCGGGGGAGTCGTGATGCCGCAGCGCTCGCCGGAGCGACCCGGGTCAGCGGGACAGGCCGTCCATCGCCCGCAGCACGTCGACCGCGGAGTTGAGCGGCGCCGCGGCGTCGAACTCGGGCGCGTCGGGCGCGTCGGGGAGGGTGCGGTTCTGCTCCCGGCGGCCCACGATGAACCAGATGCCCCGGGCGGGCGCCGTGCCGCGGTTCGAGTAGAGGTGCGGTCGCACCGAGTCGAAGTGCAGCGAGTCGCCGGGCCCGAGCACGAACGTGTCGAAGTCGAGCTGCATGGTGAGCTCGCCCTCGAGGATGAACGCGTACTCGACGCCGGAGTGGCGCATGAGCCGACCCTCGACGGAGCTCGACGCGCCGGGCTCGTAGGTCACCAGCAGGGCGTCGGCGCTGCCGTCGCCCACGGCGAGGCGCTCCCAGCGCACGCCGTTCTCCATCTCGAGCACCGGGTTGTCGCCCGCGCGCTGCACGGGGCTCGGCTGCGCGGCGTCGCGCGGGGCCGCCGGTCCGACGCCGAGCAGCTCGTCGAGCGAGACGCCGAGCTGGCTCACGATCGCGTAGAGGGTCGAGACCGAGGGCTGCGTCTTGCCCGTCTCGACCTGGGAGATGAGGCTCGGCGAGACGCCGAGCGACTTCGCGAGCCCGCGCAGGCTCAGGCCCTGGCGGAGGCGAGCGTCGCGCAGCCGCTCGCCGATGTCCTCCGCGGCCATGCCGACTCCGTTCCCTCGCACCCCTCGTGGTGGCGAGGATACACCGCAAATCGTTCAGCGAAGCTGCACAACGTTCGGCAACGACACACGGATGCCGCGACGACGAGAGGAGGGCGACCATGAAGGACACCGGCACGACGGGGATGAACGCCGTCGACTGGGAGGCTCGCGTCGACATGGATCGGTTGCGCTGGGATCGGCTCGGCCGGCTGAAGGCCGAGCTCGAGCGCTCCGACCTCGGTGCACTGCTTGCGTTCGACTTCTCGAACATCCGCTACATGACCTCGACCCACATCGGCACGTGGGCGATGGACAAGCTGATCCGGTTCAGCCTGCTCACGCGCCAGTCCGACCCGATCTCGTGGGACTTCGGATCGGCGGCCCGCCACCACGCGCTGTACAACCCGTGGCTCGACGTGACGACCGCCGAGCTCGACGCCGACCCGAATGCCCCGCACGAGGGTGCACGGCGGCCGCGGCTCGAGCGCGGTGCGCGTGCGGGCATCTCGACGCTGCGTGGCGCGTTCACGCCCGACGCCGGCATCGCCGAGGAGCTGGCGCGCAAGATCAAGCGCGAGCTCGAGAAGTTCGGCGTCGCCGACCAGCCGCTCGGCGTCGACGTCGTCGAGCTGCCGGTGCTGTTCGCGCTGCAGCAGCAGGGCATCGAGGTCGTCGACGGGCAGCAGGTCTTCATGGAGGCCCGGCGCATCAAGACCTCCGATGAGATCCGGCTGCTCACGCAGGCGTGCTCGATGGTGGATGCCGCGTATGAGGACCTCTACCGCTTCCTCCGGCCGGGCGTGCGCGAGAACGAGGCCGTCGGGCTCGTCGCCAAGACGCTGTACGACCTCGGATCGGAGTACGTCGAAGGCGTGAACGCCATCTCGGGCGAGCGCTGCTCGCCACATCCGCACGTGTTCTCCGACCGGCTGATCCGCCCCGGCGACCCGGCCTTCTTCGACATCCTGCACAGCTACAACGGCTACCGCACCTGCTACTACCGCACATTCGCGGTCGGCTCGGCGAGCTCGGCGCAGCGCGACGCCTACACGCGGGCACGCGAGTACATGGATCGGGCGATCGCGCTCGTGCGGCCGGGCGCGACGACGGCGGACATCGTCGAGGTGTGGCCGGAGGCGCAGGAGTTCGGCTTCGCCGACGAGGAGGCCGCGTTCGCGCTCCAGTACGGCCACGGCGTCGGGCTCTCGATCTGGGAGAAGCCGATCTTCTCGCGGCTCGTCTCGCTCGAGCATCCCGAGGTGCTCGAGGAGGGCATGGTCTTCGCGCTCGAGACGTACTGGCCGGCATCCGACGGCTGGGGCGCGGCCCGCATCGAGGAGGAGGTCGTCGTGACCGCCGACGGATGCGAGGTCATCACGAAGTTCCCGGCCGAGGAACTGCTCGTGGCCGGCCGCCGCTACTACACGGTCGACGGTCCGCTCGACCTGCGCCGCGACAGCCAGTCGCACCTGAACACCACGTGGGGACGCGGCGAGGCGTGAGCGCGCTCGCACGCGGCATCCGATGACCTCGAGGCACGGAGGACGGACGAGATGACGGAACGAACGATCGTCGTGATCGGCGGCACGTCGGGGATCGGCCTGGAGCTGGCGCGCAGCCTCGTCGCGCGCGGCGACCGGGTCGTGCTGACGGGGCGCCACCAGGCGAAGGCCGACGCCATCGCCGCCGACGTCGGACCGGGCGCGTCGGCCGTCGCGGTCGACATCTCGGAGCCCGCGACGATCGCCGGCGCGCTCGCCGCGATCGAGGGACCGGTGCACGGGCTCGTGCTCGCGGCGATCGAGCGCGACGCGAACACGATCCGCGACTACGACCTGGCGCGAGCCCAGCGCCTCATCACGCTGAAGCTGGTCGGCTACACCGAGACGGTGCACACGCTGCTCGACCGGCTGGAGCCGTCGGGCCGTACGGGCATCGTGCTCTTCGGCGGCCGTGCGAAGGACATGCCGTACCCCGGCTCGACGACGGTCTCGACGATCAACGGCGGCGTCGAAGGCCTCGTGAACACGCTCGCGCACGAGCTCGCGCCGATCCGCGTGAACGCGCTGCACCCGGGCATCATCGGCGACAGCCCGTTCTGGTCGGCCAAGCCCGAGGGCGTGCTCGACCAGTATCGGAGCCGTACGCCGGGCGGTGAGCTCGCGACGATGGCCGACGTGGTGGGCGCCGTGCAGTTCCTGCTCGACAACCGCGGGGTGTCGGGCACGAGCGTCTACGTCGACCGGGGGTGGCGCCTCACCTAGTCGCGCCGGAGGCGCCGCCGCGTGATCTCGGCGATGGCCGACCAGTCGGCGTCGTGCAGCTCGGGATCGGCGAGCGCCTCCTCGAACACGCCGCGGAGCGCCTGGGCCGTCGGGAGCTCGACGCCGGCCGCCGCGGCGATGTCCTCGGCGAGCCCGAGGTCCTTGAGGCCGAGCGAGATGTCGAAGCCCGCGGGGTGGTACCTGCGGTTGGCGATGAGGTCGCCGTACGAGGTGTAGACGATCCCCGCGAACAGCGTGCTGCGCAGCAGCTCGACGAACTCGTTCGCGTCGACGCCCTCGGACTCGACGAGGGTGAGCGACTCGCCGATGGCCTGCATCGCGTGGATGATGTCGTAGTTCACCGCCGCCTTCACGACGTTCGCCGTGCGCGGGTTCGGGCCGAGCACCCAGACGCGCTTGCCGATCACGTCGAGGAACGGCCGGGCCCGCTCGAGGTCGTCGGGGTCGCCCGCGACGAGCAGGTTCAGTGCGCCCTCGGCGGCGACGGTCGGACGCCCGAGCACGGGGGAGGCGAGGTAGTGCACGCCCGCGCCGGCGGCCACGGCGGAGATGCGGTCGGCGGCGTCGGGACTGATCGATGCGGTCACGACGTGCAGCCGGCCGGGCTCGCCGGCGAACGCCTCGGCCGTGAGCACCGACTCGGCCGCCTGGTCGTTGGCGAGCATCGAGAACGACACCGGTCGCTGCAGCGCCTCGGCGGCGCTGTCCGTGGCGGTCGCACCGGCGGCGACATGCGGCTCCGTCGCCTCGGGCGACCGGTTCCAGACCAGGACGTCGTGACCCGCCGCCACGAGCCGGGACACCATCGCGCTGCCCATGTTCCCGAGGCCCAGGAACCCCACTTCCGCCATCGCATGCTCCTCACGCGGTCGGCTCGGCCGTTCAGCCCAGCTTCACTGTAGCGACGCCGTCCCGGCGCCGTCGAAGACCTCCGGATGCTTCGCCAGCGCGAGCCGCGTGCGCCGGATGTGCCCGAGCAGCACGCGTTCGGCATCGTCGGCGTCGCCGGTCTCGATGGCGTGCACGAGCAGGTGGTGCTCGTGGTGCACCGCCCGGGCCGCGTGCCGGAGGAACAGGCGGGAGTAGACCCGGCGATACGCCTGCGTGCGATTCCACAGCTGCGCGACGGTGTCGCCGAGCATGAGCGTCTCCGCGCCCCGGTAGGTGAGGTCGTGGAACTCGCGGTCGAGGCGCACGAACTCGTCGGCGTCGGCCGCGGCCTCCATGGCGTCGGCGAGCCGCGCGAGCTCCGCGGCATCCGCCTCGTCGAGGCCGGGGATGCTCATGCGGATGAGCAGCGGCTCGATGCGTTCGCGCACGCGGTAGAGCTCGTCGCACTCGGCGAGGCTCAGTCGCGACACCCACGCTCCGGTGTTCGCCACGACCGTGACGAGCCCCTCGCCCTCGAGCACCCGGATGGCCTCGCGCACGGGCACGCGGCTCGCGCCGTACTCCTCGGCGAGCCGCTCCTGGCGGATGCGGGTGCCGGGGGCGAGCACGCCGTCGAGGATGTCGCGGCGCAGCGCGTCCGCGATCCGGCGGCCGGCGGCGCCGTGCGCCGCGGTCTCGGGGTCGGCTGCGATGGGGGTCGCCGTCGGTTGGGGCATGGTGCTCATGCCTCGGGATGCGACGGATGCCACAGGAGCACCGCGGCGTCCGCCTCGTAGGCCTTGCCCTGCGGGAAGCTGACCAGCTCGAACTGCATGCCCCACGGCGCGCGGAAGTACACCCAGCGCTGCCCCTCGCTGGCATTGCGGCTCGCGACGGGCTCGCCCATGACCTCGACCCCGAGCGACCGGAGGTACTCGACCGCCGCGTCGAGGTCGTCGACGTAGATCGCGAGGTGATGCCCGCCGAGGTCGCTGTTGCGCGGCACCGGCTTCTGCCCGTCGGCGGCCTCGTACTGGAACACCTCGAGGTTGGTGCCGTGGCCGAGGCGGTAGAAGCGCAGCTCGCGCATGACCGTGCGGGGATGCACGCCGAGCTGCTCCTGCATCCAGTCGTCGTCACGCTGGAACGGCCCGAGCGTGTAGACGTACTGCGCGCCGAGCACGTCGACGAGGAACTCGTGCGCCTCCTCGAGATCGGGCACCGTGATGCCGAGGTGGTCGGCGCCGCGCAGTCCGGGTAGTGGCATGGTCGCGTCCTCGCGTTCCGGTCTCCCGGGGTCGGTCGAGCCGAGCCCGGCGGGTCGTATTGGATCCAGTATCTCGCTGCCTATGCCGGATTGCGAGCATCCGGCGCCGAATCCATTGAGATTGGATGCAACGCGGCCTATGCTGGCGGCACGTGACGCCCGCGTCGATGCGGCGCCGCGCGCCCCGTCGACGGAGAGGAGGGCGTGATGCCCACCCGCGAGCCCCTCGCCCCAGGCGCCCCGTGGATCGAGCTGCGCTCGACGGAGGAGGACTGGCGCGCCGCCGATCCCGCGCTGCTCACGGGTATGCTCGCCGAGCTGCACCTCATCCGCGCGTTCGAGGAGGCGGTGCTCGACCTCGCCGGAGCCGGCCTCGTGCACGGTCCGGCGCACTCGAGCATCGGGCAGGAGGGCGGCGCGGTCGGCTCCATCATCGGGCTGCGGTCGACGGACGCCGTGAACGGCTCGCATCGCGGGCACCACCAGTTCCTCGCGAAGGCGCTCACGCACGTCACGGGCGGCCGCTTCGCGCTCGACGCGGTCGTGACGCCCGACGTGGCCGAGGTGCTCCGGCGCACGCTCGCCGAGATCCTCGGACTCGCGCAGGGGTACTGCCGCGGACGCGGAGGCTCGATGCACCTGCAGTGGCTCGAGGCCGGGGCGCTCGGGACGAACGCCATCGTCGGCGGCGGCGTCCCCGGCGCGGCGGGCAGCGCCTGGGCGCAGCGTCACGCAGGCACGAGCGACGCGACCTTCACCTACTTCGGCGACGGCGCGGTGAACATCGGCTCGGTGCTCGAGACGATGAACCTCGCGTCGGCGTGGGACCTGCCGCTCGCGTTCTTCATCGAGAACAACCTCTACGCCGTCGCGACGCGCATCGACGAGGTCACTCGCGAAAGGCGCCTTTCGGCGCGCGGCCTCGGGTTCGCGACGCCGGCCTGGCGCGTCGACGGCATGGACCCCCTCGCCGTGCACCTCGCCACCGCCGAGGCACTCGAACTCCTCCGCACGGGCGGCGGCCCGGTCGTGATCGAGGCGGAGGTGTACCGCTACTTCCACCAGAACGGGCCCTTCCCCGGCAGCGCGTTCGGCTACCGCACGAAGGACGAGGAGCAGTCGTGGCGCGACCGCGACCCGATCGCGCGGTTGGAACGAGAGCTGCGCGCGCTCGGGCACGTCGACGAGGCCGGGGTGGCCTCCGTGCGCGAGCAGGCCGTGCAGGCGATGCGCGAGACCGTCGCCCAGCTCGTCGAGGACGACCCCGAGACGGAGGCGCAACGCCGCATCGTCCCGGCGCTGTGGCCCGATCCGTCGTTCGTCGACGTGGGCATCCGCGGGGACGCGAGCGAGCTCGCCGACGCGCGCGTGGCCGACCCGGCGGCATCCGCCGGACCCGACGACGACACCGGCGCGGAGGAGGAGACCCGGTTCGTCGACGCCATCGCGGCCGTGCTCGACCGCCGCATGTCGCAGGACGAGCGCATCGTCGTGCTCGGCGAGGACATCCACCGGCTCGCGGGCGGCACGAACGGCGCGACGAAGGGCCTCGCCACGACGTACCCGGGTCGCGTGCTCGGCACGCCGATCAGCGAGAACGCCTTCGCCGGGCTGGCGGGCGGCCTCGCGCTCGACGGGCGGTTCCGGCCGATCGTCGAGTTCATGTACGCGGACTTCACATGGGTCGCGGCCGACCAGGTGTTCAACCAGATCGGCAAGGCGCGGCACATGTTCGGCGGCGACAACCCGATCCCGCTCGTGCTCCGCACGAAGGTCGCGATGGGATCGGGCTACGGCTCCCAGCACCTCATGGACCCGGCGGGCGTCTTCTCGACGAGCCCGGGCTGGCGCATCGTCGCGCCGTCGACCGCGGCCGACTACATCGGCCTCATGAACGCGGCGCTCGCCCTCGACGACCCCGTGCTCGTCATCGAGCACGTCGACCTGTACGCGCGGCGCGACCCCGTGCCGGCGGGTGATCTCGACTACGTGCTGCCGCCGGGTCGCGCGGCGATCCGGCGCGAGGGCGCCGAGGTCACGGTCATCAGCTACCTCTCGATGGTCGGCCACTGCCTCGAGGCGATCGAGCAGTCGGGCACCGACGCGGAGCTCGTCGACCTGCGCTGGCTCGACTTCGCCTCGCTCGACTGGGAGACGATCGGCGCGAGCATCCGCAAGACGAACAACGTGCTCATCGTCGAGCAGGGCGCCCGCGGCACGTCGTACGGCGGCCGGCTCGCCGACGAGCTGCAGCGCCGCTTCTTCGACTGGCTCGACCAGCCCATCGAGCGCGTGACGGGCGGCGGGGCGAGCCCGAGCATCTCGAAGGTGCTCGAGCGCGCCGCGATCGCCCGCACCGAGGAGGTCGTGGCCGGCCTCGAGCGCATCCGCGTCGGGCGAGGCGGTGCCTGATGGCCATCGTCGTGCGGATGCCGGCGGTTATGGCCGGTGCGACCGAGGCGTCGTTGCAGTCATGGCTCGTCGCCCCGGGCGATGACATTGCGCTCGGCCAGCCGGTCGCCGAGATCGAGACCGAGAAGGCCGTGGTCGAGTACGGCGCGGAGGACGCCGGGACCGTCGCCGCGCTGCTCGTGGGCGCGGGGGATGCGGTCGCGGTGGGGTCGCCGATCCTCGTGCTCGCCGAGGCCGGGGAGTCGGCCGACGACGCGCGGCGCGCGGCCGACTCCGAATCCGTCGCGGCGACCGCCGGGTCAGGGTCGACGGATGCCGCGGCGCCCGTGCCGGCGCCGACGGACCCCGAGTCCGGGGCACCCGTGCTCGAGGACGTGCCCGCGCCGCCCCCGGCCGAGACGACGGATGCCGCTGCCTCCGCGGCGGGGCCGGACACGCCCATCGCCGCCGCCGAGTCGGCGACCACGCCCGAGACGCCCACCGGGCGACGGTTCATGAGCCCGCTCGTGCGTCGCCTCGCGCGCGAGCACCACCTCGACCTCGCCGACGTCTCGGGCAGCGGGCCCGGCGGACGCATCGTGCGCCGCGACGTCGACGAGCTCCTGGCGGCCGCGGCCGTGACGGCCGAGGCCGCTGCGACCGCCGGGCCCGAGGCCGAGCCGGCTGCCGCACCGACCCCGCCCGCGGCATCCGCCCGCGCTGCCGACGCGACAGCGGAGGTCGGCTTCACCGACGAACCGCTCACGCCCATGCGCCGCGCGATCGCCCGCCGGCTCACCGAGAGCGTCACGACCGTGCCGCACTTCGAGGTGCGGGCCGACTGCCGCGTCGACGCGATGGTGCGCCTGCGGACGGACCTCCTCGAGCAGACGGGGGAGCGGATCTCGCTCAACGACTTCGTGGTGAAGGCCGTCGCACTGGCGCTGCGCGAGGTGCCCGAGGCGAACGCGATCTTCCTCGGCGACGCCATCCGCAGGTTCGACGGGGTCGACGTGGCGATCGCCGTGGCACTCGACGACGGGCTCATCGCGCCCGTCCTCCGCGACGTCGACCGGATGCCGCTCGCCGACCTCGCCCGCGCGACGCGCGACCTCGCCGACCGCGCCCGCTCGGGGCACCTGCGTCCGGCCGAGCTCTCCGGCGGGGCGTTCTCGGTCTCCAACCTCGGCATGTACGGCACGACGGAGTTCACGGCGATCATCGACCCGCCGCGCTCGGGCATCCTCGCGGTGGGGGCTGCGACGCCGCGACCCGTCGTCGTCGACGGCGCGCTCGTCGCCGCGACCGTCATGACCGTGACGCTCTCGGCCGATCACCGCGTGCTCGACGGCGCGGTCGGCGCGCGCTGGCTCGCGGCCTTCACGGCGCTGGTGGAGCATCCCCTGCGGCTGCTGGTGTGACGGCGCTGCGCCAAGCCAAGCCAAGCCAAGCCAAGCCAAGCCAAGCCGGGCCGGGCCGCGCCGCGGACCGCCGCCGTCGCGCCCGGCTCAGACCTTGAGGCGCCAGTCCTCCTCGTCATCGGGATCGACGACGGCGATGGCCGAGGTCTCGGGCGCGACCAGGTCGAGCGTCGCCGTCGACCCCGTCGGCGGCCCGATGACCGTCGCCTCGTCGCGCCGATGCCGCAGCACGGTGTTGACGTAGGAGGAGACCGCCTCGGCGAGCGGGATGTCGTGCCCCGCCTGCTGCGCCATGAACCAGCGGTGCTCGAGCAGCTGGTGGAACACCTCGGCGGGCTCGAGCTTGCCGCGGAGCTCGACCGGGATCGCGCGCACGACCGGCTCGAAGACGCGCATGAGCCACTCGTGCGCGACCATCTCCTCGTCGAGGTCGGCCTTGCCGTACGCCGCGCGGTAGGAGTCGAGGTCGTTGAGCAGACGGCGGGCCTGGTTCTCGCCGGCGTCGAGACCGGTGAGCCGCAGGAGGCGCCGCTGGTGGTGCCCGGCGTCGACGACCTTCGGCTGGATCCGCACGGTCGTCCCCGTGTCGTCGGTGCGGATCGCGAGCTCCTCGATGTCGAACCCGAGGTCGTTGAGCCGGTTGACCCGCTCGTTGATGCGCCACCGCTCCGCCGTCGAGAACGACTCCGAGCCGGTGAGCTCTTTCCAGAGGCTGCGGTACGCCTCGACGATGCCGTTCGAGATGCGCACCGGGTCGAGCTCGTCGGCCACGCGGCCGCCCGCCTCGAGGTCGAGCAGCTCGCCGGCGATGTTCACGCGCGCGATCTCGAGGTCGTTCTCGCGCTGGCCGTTCGAGAGGCCGCCCTCGTAGAGCTTCCCGGTCTCGGCGTCGACGAGGTACGCCGCGAAGGCGCCGGCGTCGCGACGGAACAGCGTGTTCGAGAGCGACACGTCGCCCCAGAAGAACCCGACGATGTGCAGGCGCACGAGGAGCACCGCGAGGGCGTCCACGAGGCGCGTCGCCGTGTCGGGGCGCAGCGTCTGCGAGAAGAGCGCACGATAGGGGAGGGAGAAGCGCAGGTGCCGGGTGACGAGCACGGGCTTCAGCTCCTCGGCCTCGGCGTCCGTGCGGTTGGTGATGACGGCAACCGGGTCGACGCACGGGATCTCGAGCCGCTGCAGCATCCGCAGCATCTCGTACTCGCCCTTGGCCATCTCGGCCGTGGTCTCCTTGATCGCCACGACGTGCCCCGCCAGGTGGGCGAAGCGCACGAGGTGCCGGGAGATGCCCTTGGGCAGCGCGGCGATCGTGTCGTTCGGCCACGACTCCAGGGGAAGATCCCACGGCAGGTCGAGCAGGGCGGGGTCGGCCATGGCCGACGTGATCGAAAGTGAACCGCTCATCGTCGTTCAGCGTAGCCGGGCGGCACGGATGCCGCAGGCACGGCGATGGCGCGGAAACGGCGATGCCGGCCGGGGCGAACCCCGGCCGGCATCATCGGATGTCGCGTCGTGGACGTCAGGCCACGACCGGCTTCTTGCTGAGGCGCTCGCCCGTCTCCGAGTCGAAGATGTGGACGTGGTTCGGCGTGGCGGTGAGGTAGACGCGCTCGCCGGCGTTCGGGTGGTTGCGGCCGTCGACGCGCGCGACGATGTCGGTGCGCTTGCCCTCGACGGTCGAGTGGCCGTAGAGGTAGCCGTCGGCGCCGAGCTCCTCGACGAGGTCGACGTCGACCGCGAGGCCTTCACCCTCGTGGGGCGAGACGGTGATGTCCTCGGGACGCACGCCGATCGTGGCGACCTTGCCGCTCGACTCGGCGAGCGTCTCGCGGTCGACCGGCACGGTCGCGGTGCCGAACTTGATGCCGTCGTCGACCAGGTCCGCGTGGAACAGGTTCATGGCCGGCGAGCCGATGAAGCCGGCGACGAACACGTTCTGCGGCTGCTCGTAGAGGTCGCGCGGGGTGCCCACCTGCTGGAGGACGCCGTCCTTGAGGACCGCGATGCGGTCGCCCATGGTGAGGGCCTCGGTCTGGTCGTGGGTGACGTAGACCGTGGTGACACCGAGGCGGCGCTGGAGCGACGCGATCTGGGTGCGGGTCTGCACGCGGAGCTTGGCGTCGAGGTTCGACAGCGGCTCGTCCATGAGGAACACCTGCGGCTGGCGCACGATCGCGCGGCCCATGGCGACGCGCTGGCGCTGGCCGCCCGAGAGCGCCTTCGGCTTGCGGCTGAGGTACGGCTCGAGGTCGAGCAGCTTCGCGGCCTCGAGGACCCGAGCGGCACGCTCCTCCTTGCCGACGCCCGCGATCTTGAGCGCGAAGCCCATGTTCTCGGCGACGGTCATGTGGGGGTACAGCGCGTAGTTCTGGAAGACCATGGCGATGTCGCGGTCCTTCGGCGGCACGTCGGTGACGTTGCGGTCGCCGATGAAGATGTTGCCCTCGTTCACCTCTTCGAGGCCCGCGAGCATGCGGAGCGAGGTGGACTTGCCACAACCGGAGGGGCCGACGAGGACGAGGAACTCGCCGTCTGCGATGTCGAGGTCGAGCTTGTCGACCGCGGGGCGGGTGCCACCGGGATAGAGCCGGGTGGCCTTGTCGAACGTGACCGTTGCCATGGTTCTGCTTCTCCTTCACCGGCAGGTACGTGCCGGACGATCCGTAGTGAATGGATGAGTGCGTCGCCGTCGACGCCCGCTCAGTATCGCATACGCGAAAGCGGGGTCCGAATCGGGGTCGGCACGCCCGGCTCCAGTGGTCGCGCGGAGGCGCCGCGGGACGTGGGGCGTTCTCCCATGTCGGACGCGGCCCGCACGCGGCATCCGCTTGGGTGATTCCCAGACACGCTTCCTACTATCGTGGGTGCGTTCGCATGCATTCGCGCGCGCCCACACAGCGACCGGAGTTGACCATCTGATGACCTACGGCGGATCCAATCAGCCACGCCAGACCCGTAACGAACGCAGGGACGCGGCCCGGGAGAAGGCCCGGATCCTCCGGGAGGAGCAGAAGAAGCGGGAGCGTCGCAACAAGGTCCTCATCCAGGGCGGCATCATCGTCGCGGTCATCGCCATCGCCGCACTCGTCGGCACCCTGATCTTCCAGAGCGTGAAGCCCGCCGGCCCCGGCCCGCAGAACATGGCGAGCGACGGCATCGTGCTCACCGCCGGCGAGGACGGCGGCATCGTGGCCGTCGAGACGCCCGCGCTCAAGGCCGGCGAGGACCCCACGCCGACTGTTCCCGACGAGAGCGGCGAGGTCGCCAACATCGTCATGTACATCGACTACCTGTGCCCGTTCTGCGGCCAGTTCGAGGCGACGAACTCGGATTCGATCCGCACCATGGTCGAGTCGGGGGCCGCCACCCTCGAGGTCCACCCCATCGCGATCCTCACGAACAAGTCGGCCGGCACGCAGTACTCGCTGCGCGCGGCCAACGCCGCGGCGTGCGTCGCGAACTCGTCGCCCGACTCGTTCTTCGACTTCAACGCGATCCTCTTCGAGAACCAGCCCGAGGAGGGCACGTCGGGCCTCACCAACGAGGAGCTGAAGTCGCTCGCCGGCGACGCCGGCGTCTCGAGCCAGTCGACCATCGAGCAGTGCATCGACGACGTGCAGTTCAAGTCGTGGGTGCAGGATGCCACGAACCGCGCGCTCACCGAGCCGATCCCGAACACCGACCCCGAGCTGCCCTCGGTCACGGGCACCCCGACGGTGCTCGTGAACGGCCAGCAGTACGGCGGCTCGCTCGAGGACCCGCAGGAGTTCCAGGCGTTCGTCCTCCAGGCCACGAGCGCGACGTTCAACGACTCCGAGTCGACCCCGACGCCCACGCCGACGCCCTCGCAGCAGTAGGGCGCCGTCGGCTTCACCGACTGCATCACCGAAGGCCCGGCACCGTGCCGGGCCTTCGTGCTGTCGATAGGATGTCGGGAAGGCATCGCGCCCTCGCCGGCTTGGCGCAATTGGTAGCGCACCGCTCTTGTAAAGCGGTGGTTGCGGGTTCGAGTCCCGCAGCCGGCTCTTGACCGAGAATCCCAGCACGGATGCCGCGGCCACGGCCGCCCCGTCCGAGCACCAGCACCGCCATGCCCACGTGGAGCGCACCCGCCTCCCGATGTGGCTCGCGATCGTCTTCGCGCTCGCCTGCGGCGCCCTGACCGCGCTGCAGTCGCGCATCAACGGGCAGCTCGCGCACGCGATCGACGACCCCTACACCGCCGCGGCGATCTCGTTCGGCAGCGGGCTCGTGATCCTGCTCGTCGTGCTCGCCGCGTGGCGGCCGGGTCGCCAGGGCTTCGGCCGGGTGGCGCAGGCCCTGCGCGAGCGGCGGCTCGCGTGGTGGATGGTGCTCGGCGGCCTCGCCGGCGCGTGGTTCGTGATCACGCAGGGGCTCTCGGCGGGCGTGGTCGGCGTCGCCCTCTTCACCGTGGCGATCGTGGCGGGCCAGACGCTCGGCGGCATCGTGTTCGACCTCGTCGGACTCGGTCCGGGCGGGCGCCGCCCGCTCACGCCGAACCGCGTGATCGGCGCAGTGCTCGCCCTCGCCGCGATCGGCTGGACGGTGTCGGCGCAGCTCGCGCACGACGTGCCCATCCTGCTCATGCTCCTGCCGTTCGTCGCCGGCATCGGCGCGGCCTGGCAGCAGGCGGTCAACGGCCGGGTGCGCAGCGCCGCCGAGAGCGCGCTGACGGCCACCGTCTTCAACTTCGGCGTGGGCACCTCGGCGCTCGTCGTGGTCATGCTCGTGCACGCGGCATCCGCCGGCTGGCCCGAGGCGATGCCGACCGAGTGGTGGCTGTACGCGGGCGGGGCTATCGGCTGTGTCTTCATCGCCGGCCAGGCCGTGCTCGTGCGCATCGTCGGCGTGCTGGTGCTCGCCCTGTGCGGCGTCGCCGGCCAGCTCGCGGCTGCCCTGTCGCTCGACCTGCTCCTGCCCACGGCCGGCCGGCCTGTGGACTTCGCCACCATCGGCGGCACGGTGCTCGCGCTCGTCGCGGTCGTCATCGCGAGCGTCGGCTGGACGCGTCGCCGGCACGCGATCCCGCCGACGCCGCGCACGGGCGCGATCCCCGTCGTCGCGCCCGACGGCACCCCGCCGAAGCACGCCGGGTCGGAGCCCGGGTCGGAGCCCGCCGAGGCCGATCGCGCCTAGTCGAGCACCGTGAGGCGGCTCGCCGCGATGCGATCGGTGCGGCGCTCGCCGCGGCGCCCCTCGGGCAGGCCTCCGACGTAGAGCCAGCCGAGCAGGTGCTCGTTCGCGGCGAGGCCGTGCACCTCGGCGACGAGCGGATGCCGCGTGTACGGGCCCGTTCGCCACATCACGCCCCAGCCGGCCTCGTCGAGCAGCAGGCTCAGCAGGTGGGCGACGCCGGCCGCCGATGCTTCCTGCTCCCACACGGGGACCTTCTCGTGGTCGGGGACCGTCACCGCGACGACCCCGAGCAGGAGCGGCGCCCGGAGCGGCTTGCCCGCGAGCTTCGCCGCCGCGTCGCCCTCCGCACCCGCCGCCGCCGCGAGCGCGGCACCGAGCCGCTCCCGCGCGGCGCCGCGCAGCGCGACGATGCGCCACGGTCGAAGCGACGCGTGATCGGCGACGCGCGACGCCGCCTCGAGCAGCTCGAGCAGGGCCGCGTCGTCGGGTGCGGCATCCGTCACCTTCGAGGCGGAACGCCTGGCGAGCGCCGCCTCGAGCGCCGAGGTCATGCCGAGGACTCCGGCGTGAAGTCGAGGGCGATCGAGTTCATGCAGTACCGGTCGCCCGTGGGCGTGCCGAAGCCGTCGGGGAACACGTGGCCGAGGTGCGAGCCGCAGTTCGCGCAGCGCACCTCGGTGCGCGTCATGCCGAGGGAGGTGTCCTCGATGAGCTCGACGGCCTCGGGTCGCACGGACTCGTAGAAGCTCGGCCAGCCGCAGCCCGAGTCGAACTTCGTGCCGCTCTTGAACAGCTCGGCGCCGCACGCCGCGCAGGCGTAGACGCCGGCGCGCTCCTCGTCGAGGAGCTCGCCCGTCCACGGACGCTCGGTCGCCGCCTGGCGCAGCACCGCGTACTGCTCGCCGGCGAGCTCGGCGCGCCACTCCTCGTCGGTCTTCTCCACGCGATACGCCACGGGGCGCTCCTTCCGATCTGCTGCCGTGATGGCCGGCATCCATGCTCGCAGGTCTTCCTGCAAGCGGGTGCAACGCCCGGCGGATGCCCCGTGTTCCGCGCACGGGCGACGCACACGCCGCGACGCTCGGCCGACACTCGGCGTCCGGTCCCTAGGATGTGCTGCAGGCGGCGACCGCCCGCCGGGGACGGGAGGACGCATGACCGCCGAGCGCGTGCCCGCCCGCGACGACGGCGGGACCGGCCTCGACGACCGCGCGAGGCGCGTGCTCGCGTTCGAGGGCCGGGCGTGGCAGCAGGCCGGCCTCAAGGCGGAGGCGATCCGCGAGGAGTTCGGGATCTCGGCCGCCCGTTACTATCGGATCCTCGGCGAGCTCATCGATTCGCCTGCAGCGCTCCGGCACGACCCCATGCTGATCAAGCGCCTGCAGCGGATGCGCGAGGCACGCGCGGCGACGCGCGCGCGTCGCTCGCTCTCGATCGGCCGACCGCTCGACTGAGCACGGCCCCCGACCCCCGACGACTGGACCCCATGGCGCAGAAGTTCCCCCGCGATCGATTCGACTCCATCCCGCACGGCATCGAGCGGGTGGGGGCCCACCGTGCTCCGGCGCGGCGTGGTGCGCGCTGGGTGGCGTTCGGCTGGGCCGCGCTCGCGACCGTCGTGCTCGTCGCCGTGGGGATCGGCGCCGTGATCGTGTTCAACGACCGACTGAACTTCGGCGACACCGGGGTGGCCACGCCCACGCCGACGCCCGTCGCCACGGTCGCTCCGACCGTCGCGCCCGACATCCCGGTCACCGTCCTCAACGGCACCACGACGAGCGGTCTGGCCGCGCGCGCCGCGGAGACGCTGACGGCCGCCGGCATCCCGGTCGGCACGACCGCGAACGCGAGCGAGCAGGACCTCGAGGAGACGGTCGTCTACTACGCGACGGCCGACCTCGAAGGTGCGGCGCGAGGCGTCGCCGCCGCGATCCCCGAGGCGGACGTGCGCCTCGACGCGAAGTTCGCCGAGGTGGGCACTCCGCTCGTGCTCGTGGTGGGATCCGACTACGCAGCCGCCACCGGCGGTTGATCGCGACCGAATCGTTGCCATTCTGCGACATTTCCTTGCGTCCGGCCTCTTGTGCCGCGACGTCACGTCGTTAGTATCTGGAATTGGTCGCTCTATCCCGTGTGAAACGCCCGGTGCCGAACGAGGTGCCTCGTCAGCACGAACGAGGGGGCCCGGTACAGGCGACAGGCACGTGCTGATCGACACACGGCAACATGGGAGCAACGCATGGCGAACGGAACCGTCAAGTGGTTCAACGCTGAAAAGGGATACGGGTTCATCACGGTCGACGGGGGCCAGGACGTGTTCGTCCACTACTCCGCGATCGACATGGCGGGCTACAAGGTCCTCGAAGAGGGCCAGCAGGTCGTCTTCGAGGTCGGCACGGGCGCCAAGGGTCCGCAGGCCGAGGCCGTCCGCCCCGCCTGATCCCCACGAGCTTGAACGCGCCGCCGGTTCGCCGGCGGCGCGTTCGTGCATCCCTAGGCGGATGCCGCGCACACCCGTGTGCCCGGTTCTGGGGGTGCGCGGGGCCCATCGATCGGTGCGCCGGACCTCCCCGGGGGTACTCCCGCATGGTTAGCATGGCGCCATGGCACGGCGTGCCCGCCCGGTCCTGGGGCGCAGGGGTGTGCCGCTGGTCGCGATCGCGGCATCGGCACTGCTCCTCTGCGCCTGCGACGCGGGCTCCGTCGACCTGATCCTGCCGACCCCGACGCCCACGCATGAGGCGCGTCCCGCGGTCGACGCCGTGCCGATCGGGATCGCGTTCGCCCCGCTGCGCGGCACCCCGGCGGACGCCGCGGCGCTGCGGCACCCGTCGCTCGCCGCGAAGATCGACAACCACTGGGACGCACGCCCGCAGATCGCGCTCAACCGCACCGACCTCGTCTACGAGGAGCTCGTCGAGGGCGGGCTGACCCGGTACCTCGCGGTGTGGCACTCCGACGTGCCCGACGAGGTCGGCCCCGTTCGATCGGTACGCCCGATGGACCCGCTCATCGCCGCCCCGCTCGGCGGCATCATCGCGTACTCGGGCGGGCAGCAGTACTTCGTCGACCTGATGCATTCGACGCCGCTGCTCAACCTCGTCGGCGACGAGGACGATGGCACCTACTTCGATCGCGCCGACGATCGGGAGATTCCGCACGACATGATCCTCGCCGCGGCCGCCGCCGTCGCCGCGAACGCCGGGCTCGCCCCGCCGCCCGTGCAGTTCGCCTACGGCACGGCCGACCCGCTCGCCGCCCCCGCGCTCGCCGCGACGCCGACGTCGCGCATCGACCTCGTGTTCTCGGAGACGAGCAGCCCGTCGTGGGAGTGGGATCCGACGACCTCCGTGTGGCTGCGCTCGCAGGAGGGCACGCCCGACCTCGAGGCGTCGGGCGACCGCATCAAGGCGACGAACGTCGTCACCCTGCGCGTCGCGATCGAGTGGCCCTATGAAGAGGTGCCGTTCACCGCGCTCACCGGCACCGGGGAGGCGTGGGTGTCGACCGCCGGGCGGACCGCACACGGCACGTGGACGAAGCCCGACGCCGACGCGAGGATCACGCTCACGGCCGACGACGGCTCGACGCTCCGGCTCGCGCCGGGCAACACCTGGATCGAACTCGTTCCGAACGAGGGCTCCGCCGCCTTCGCGCCCTGATCGAGCGACGGATGCCGCGACGCCGCGTCGCGCCGGGCGACCGCGCCGTCACGCGCAGGGCGAACACGGCGCCGACGGCACCGCGCGGCATCCGTGCTCGCTTGCACTCGTGGCGGTCGAGTGCCAGAATCGTCTTTAGCACTCACGCGATTCGAGTGCTAAACCCCAAGATTCTTGGACGTCCGGGAAGGGACGAGAGACACACATGGCAAAGATCATTGCTTTCAACGAGGAGGCCCGCCGCGGTCTCGAGCGTGGCCTCAACACGCTCGCCGACGCGGTCAAGGTGACCCTCGGCCCGCGCGGTCGCAACGTCGTGCTCGAGAAGAAGTGGGGCGCTCCCACCATCACGAACGACGGCGTGTCGATCGCCAAGGAGATCGAGCTCGACGACCCGTACGAGAAGATCGGCGCCGAGCTCGTCAAGGAGGTCGCGAAGAAGACCGACGACGTCGCCGGTGACGGCACCACGACCTCGGTCGTGCTCGCCCAGGCGCTCGTGCGCGAGGGCCTTCGCAACGTGGCCGCCGGCGCAGACCCCATCTCGCTGAAGCGCGGCATCGAGAAGGCCGTCACGGCCGTCTCCGAGGAGCTCCTCGCCGCCGCCAAGGAGGTCGAGACCAAGGAGGAGATCGCCGCCACCGCGTCCATCTCGGCCGCCGACCCCCAGATCGGCGAGATCATCGCCGAGGCGATCGACAAGGTCGGCAAGGAGGGCGTCGTCACCGTCGAGGAGTCGAACACCTTCGGCACCGAGCTCGAGCTCACCGAGGGCATGCGCTTCGACAAGGGCTACCTGTCGGCGTACTTCGTCACCGACCCCGAGCGCCAGGAGGCGGTCTTCGAGGACCCCTACATCCTGATCGTCAACAGCAAGGTCTCGAACATCAAGGACCTGCTGCCCATCGTCGACAAGGTGATCCAGACCGGCAAGCAGCTGCTCATCATCGCCGAGGACGTCGACGGCGAGGCGCTCGCGACCCTGATCGTGAACAAGATCCGCGGCATCTTCAAGTCGGTCGCCGTCAAGGCCCCCGGCTTCGGCGACCGTCGCAAGGCGCAGCTCCAGGACATCGCGATCCTCACCGGCGGCCAGGTCATCTCCGAGGAGGTCGGCCTCAAGCTCGAGAACGTCACCCTCGACCTGCTCGGCCAGGCGCGCAAGGTCGTCATCACCAAGGACGAGACGACCATCGTCGAGGGCGCGGGCGACCCCGAGCAGATCGCCGGCCGCGTGGCCCAGATCCGCTCGGAGATCGAGAACACCGACTCCGACTACGACCGCGAGAAGCTCCAGGAGCGCCTCGCGAAGCTCGCCGGCGGCGTGGCCGTCATCAAGGCGGGCGCGGCCACCGAGGTCGAGCTCAAGGAGCGCAAGCACCGCATCGAGGACGCCGTCCGCAACGCGAAGGCCGCCGTCGAGGAGGGCATCGTCGCCGGTGGTGGCGTGGCCCTCATCCAGGCCGGCCAGAAGGCATTCGCCAACCTCGAGCTCGTGGGCGACGAGGCGACCGGTGCCAACATCGTGAAGGTCGCCATCGAGGCGCCGCTCAAGCAGATCGCCCTCAACGCGGGCCTCGAGCCGGGCGTCGTCGCGGCGAAGGTCGCGGAGCTCCCCGCGGGTCATGGCCTCAACGCCGCGACCGGCGAGTACGGCGACCTCGTCGCCCAGGGCATCATCGACCCCGCCAAGGTGACCCGCTCGGCGCTGCAGAACGCCGCGTCGATCGCCGGCCTCTTCCTCACGACCGAGGCCGTCGTCGCCGACAAGCCCGAGAAGAACCCGGCTCCGGTCGGCGACCCGACGGGCGGCATGGACTTCTGACCTGAAGGTTGAGGCTTCGCAGAAGGCTCAACCGAAAGGTCGGGGTTGAGTAGGCCCGCGAAGCGAGCCGTATCGAAACCCAGTCCGCACACCTCAGGGCCTCGTGCCCGAACGCGATGGGCGTCTCCTCCGGGAGGCGCCCATCGTCGTGTTCGGGGCGCGGCCGTCGTCCCACGTGCGGACCCCCTTTCCCCGTGTCGCGGCCGCGTACCCATGGGGGACACCTGCACGCCGACGGCCCAAGCAGCCAGCACCCCCAGAACTGGCGGCAGTGCGAGCGTCGGCGCCGGTCTAGCATCGTCCTGAGCGCACGCCCGACCCGAACCCCGAGCACGAGATCGCCGTCTCTCGGAGTCGGACGCCCGTTCCCTGGGGTATACCGATGAGTTTCTCGATCGCGACCGCGAAGGCCGACATCACGCCTGCGGCCGGCGTCAACCCGTACATGGGCGGATACGGGGTACAGGGCCCCCTCCGCGTCGTGACGAGCAACACCCCGCAGCTGCATCCGCTCTGGGCGCGCTGCATCGTCCTCTGGGAGGACAGCTCCCCGCACGTGATCGTTTCGCTCGACATCCTGGGGATCCCCCGCAGCATGCACCAGGCGCTCCGGCCGCGACTCATCGCGCTCGCGAGCTGGACCTCGGCCGACATCGTGTTGGTGGCGAGCCACACGCACAACGGGCCCGCCGTCGGCGACATGCTCGACCCGTTCATCGCCTACGACATCAGCAATCGCGATCAGATCGAGGCCTACACGAGCTGGTTGCAGGACCGCGTCGTCACGCTCGTGAAGGACACGCTCGCCGCGTCACGCACCACGGTCACGCTGGACTACCGCGTGGGTTTCGCCGGGTTCGCCTTCAATCGAGTCGGCCTGCCGACGGTCGAGACGGCCGTCCCGATGATCACGGCGCGGGCGTCGAACGGATCGCGCCGCGCGATCATCTACAGCTACGGATGCCACCCGGTGAGCGCCGGATGGCAGGAGGAGTGGGACGGCGACTGGCCCGCTGAGGCCAGCGACATCATCGAGGACGACGCGGGCGCGTTCGCGCTCTTCCTCCCCGGGCCCGCCGGCGACCAGGATCCGGCGGGGGACCGCGGGTGGGACCTCCGCAACGAGCACGGTGCGACGATCGGCAACCTCGTCGTGAGCGCGTCCGGATCGGCCGGTCGCGCGCTCACCGGTCCGATGCGGACGCAGTTCCGTGAGGTGTCCCTGCCGCTCGACATCGTGGCCACACCTGCCAACCTCGCCGCCGTGCGCGCCGCTTTCGTGACGCGCATGCAGAATCCCGACGGTCAGCCCGCGTGGTACCAGCGTCACGCCGAATCCATGATCACGCGGATCGACAGCGGGACGTACGCCACGAGCATCCCCAACCCATCGCAGGTGTGGCGGTTCGGCGGGAGCCCCCAGCTCAAGATGGCGTTCGTGGGCGGCGAGCTGGTCAGCGGCTACGCCGCATATTTCCGCAATCGGCAGGGTGGATCGAACGCGCTCTTCATCGGCGGCTACGCCAACGAGACGTCGTGCTACGTCCCGGCGAACAACTTCCTGCCCCCGCTCGCGCCGTCGTTCGGCAGCTACGAGGGCGGCTGGGACCCCGACTACCCCGGCATCGCGGGCGGAAGCATGGTCGTGTACCCGCAGATCGCGCATTTCCGCGCCGGATCCTCCGGGGTCGAGAGCGCCGTCATCGGGGCGCTGACGGAGCAGCTCGCCTGAGCCGCCCTGCCGGATCCGGTCAGGCGGTCGCCTCGAGCCATGCGGCGAACGCGCGCGCCTGCGGCGCCTGCGGGGCGAGGGCGAGCGAGCCGGCGACGATCCCGCGACCGAGCTGGCGCAGCTTCGCATCCAGGTTCGCCGGCGGGATGCGCGTGCTGGCCGCGAGCACGGTGAGGTAGGTGGTCTCGCGATCCGCGACCGGACCGTCGACCGACTCGACCACGTCGACGATCGCGGACTCCTCGGCCGTCAGCCGGAACTCGGTCGCGCCGACGTAGCTGACGGTGCAGTCCGTCACGGCGAGGTAGTACGGCGCGGCCCAGACTTCTTCGAGCCGGGCGAGCGGCGCGAGGTCGGGGACGGGCGTCTTGACCGCGAACCGGTAGCGCGGTTCGGCGGGAGCCGCGGCCTTCGCCGTCCGTACGCGTGTTGGCAGAGCGGTCGCCGGCTCGGCTCGGGAGGTCGTGGCGATTCCGACGGACAGCACGGCGGCCGCCCCCAGGCCCAGGAGTGCGCGCCGACTGATCATCGTGGCGTCGGCATCGAGTCGTCGAGGCTTCATGAGATCACCGTCATTCCACCCCAACCGGTGCCGATGAGGCGCACCGTCCGCCATCCGCCGGCGCCGTTGCCAGGGTAGAGCAGCAACTGCCCGGAGCCGTCGCGTGCGACCACGTCCCGGTTCCCGTCGCCGTCGACGTCGCCGGGCCCGAGGATCGCCGTCATGACGTTCCAGCCGCTGCCGATCGTGCGCGAGGCCTTCCATCCGCCGGTGCCGTTGCCGGGGTAGAGGAGCAGCGCGCCGCCCGAGTTGCGTGCGATGACGTCTGGGCTGCCGTCGCCATCGAAGTCGCCGGGCCCGAACACGGACGTCATGACGTTCCAGCCGGTGCCGACCTGTCGCGCGGTGCCGAGCCCGCCGGTGCCGTTGCCCGGGTAGAGCATCAGGTTCCCCGCCGCGTCGCGGGCGAGCAGGTCGCGCTTGCCGTCGCCGTCCCAGTCACCGGGGCTGAAGATCATCGACAGCCCGCCCCAGCCGGTCGCGATGACCTCGGCTGCGCCGATGCCGCCGGCGCCGTCGCCGCGATGCAGCCGGAGCTCGCCGTTCGTGGCGCGGGCCAGCACGTCGGGACGAGCGTCACCGGTCCAGTCGCCGACCGCGATGACGGCGTTCACGCCGGTCCAGCCGCTGGCGATCTGGCCCCACCCGAGCCATCCGCCCGTTCCGTTCCCGCGGTACAGCCAGAGCTGGCCCGAGGAGTTCAACGCGAGCAGGTCGATCCTGCCGTCGCCGTCGTAGTCGTGCGGTTCGGTGGAGGTCGGCTTCGGTCGCACGACGTACGCCTGGGAGACCACGGTCGACGGGTTCCCCGCGGTGTCGATGGCGAGGAATCGCAGCGTGACGTTGGCGTTCAGGACGATCGGCGACGTGTACCGCGTCGAGGACGCCGTCGGCGTGCTGCCGTCGGTCGTGTAGTAGATGCTGGCCGGTTCGTCGGCCGACAGGGTCACCTGCTGGCCGACGTCGTACGTGCCGGCGCCGGGAGTGGCGCTCACGACGGGTGCGCGCGTGTCGGGCACGACGAACTGGAAGCCGCGCGTCGCCGTCGCCGTGTTGCCCACGGCGCTGCGCGCCTCGACGGTGAAGGTGTGGGCGCCGGCCGTCAGCCCGGTGTAGCTCTTCGGCGACGTGCATGCCTCGAACGCCTGCGAATCGATGCGGCAGCGGAAGGTGACACCCTGCGCCGAGCCTGCGTTGAATTCGAACGTCGCCGTGCTGGTCATCGTCTGCCCGTCGGCGGCCGGCGCCGTGATGACCGGCGACGGCGCCGCGAGGTCGACCGTGAAGGTCGAGGTGCGTGCGGGACCGACGTTGCCCGCCGCGTCGGTCGCGATGATCCGCAGCACGTGCTGGCCCGCCGTGGTGAACGTCAGGGTCTGCCCCGTCGTGCAGACGGTGCCGGCGACGGACTCGGCGGCGTCGATGGCGCAGCGCAGGACCGCGCCCGCCTCGGCGACCACATCGAGGGCGACCGTCTTGCCGATGGTCGAGCCGTTGGCCGGCACGCGGATCTCGGGCGCCGCAGGTGCGGTCGCGTCGACGGTGAAGGCGCGTTCGACGGGAGTCCCCACGGCTCCGACGCGCACGCCGAAGCGGTGCGGCCCGTCGGCGAGCGCGGGCGATGCCGTGACGACGCCCGGCGAGCAGGAGGTCCAGTTGACGTTGTCGAAGGCGCACTGCAGCGGCACCTGACCGGCGACGGCGATCGTGAACGACGGGGTGGCGTCGTTCGTGACGGCCGGGTTGGGCGACGGCGTGCCGTCGGCGTTCGTGGGACCGGAGACGATCGTCGGCAGCAGCTCGCCGAGCTCCCACACGGTTCCCTTGGCGGTCTGGACCGGGTTCGCCAGAAGGCCCGGGTCGTCGGCCACGAGGGCGAGGTCGCGCCGCAGCGCGAGGCCGCCGATCCGGCTGTACCCGGTCGCCCAGTTCGCCTCGACCTGTCCGGTCTTCGTCATCACGCGGGTGACGGTGTCCGTGCCGGCGGATGTGGCCGAGGCCGTGCCGGCGTACAGGATCCCGGTCGTCTGGTCGAACAGCAGCCGGGAGGGGCTGCCGATGGCGTACGAGGCGGTGGGCGACCCCGTGCCGCCGCCGGAAAGGGGCGCGAGGAACGAGGTCAGGCCCGAGGCCTCAGCGACGTAGACCCGGACGCGCCCGGACTCCGTCGCCCCGGCCGCCACCGCGCGCGCGCCGGTGTTCGCGAGGAACGCGATGGTCTGCACGGAGGGCTGGTTGGCGACGGGATCGGGCACGCGCACGACGGTGCGGGCGCGTTCGAACACGACGTAGGCGCTGAGGTCGGGACCGACCGAGACGGCGACCGGCCGCAGGTCGCCGCCGAAGAGCGTCAGGCTGCTCGCGTACTTGAAGGTCGCCGTCGCCGGGTCCCACTTCGCGCGGACGACCTTGGCCGAGTTCACCGCGGCGTCGGGGACGAGGGCGAGCTCGTCGCCGCTGCCCTTCGCAGTCGGCGTCGGGTCGAGCAGGGCTGCGGCGCCGGGCTTCTGCGGGCCCTTCTGCACGCCCGTCGTGCCGCCCAGGCAGGTCGCGGGCTCGATCGCGCCCGGGCTCGTGACCGAAGCCTCGGCGATGCGGCAGAACCCCTGCACGGCGTCGGAGACCCAGACGCGGCCTGCGGGGTCGACCAGGAGCCCGCCGGGGGCGGTGACGCCCTGTGCGATGGCCCGTTTCGGCTGGTCGGCCCAGGCGGACGTCGGACCGACGAGGACCATGGCGAACGTGGCGAGGACGGTCGCGATCACGCTGACCGCGCGACCGACCCCCGGACGTCCTGCGCGTGCATCGGAACGCACGCGCGTCCGGACAGGGGCTGCTGTGCTCCCAGGCATGACACGCTTTCACGGTGGTAGGGACTCGGGTTCGAGGTGTGATTCAGGCTACGCTGCGGGCGAGCCTCTCCGCGTACCCCGATCCGGGGGGTAGGGAGCGACCGGCGCGCCGTCTGCGAGGTGCGACCCGAGGTGCCCGGTCGAGGCGCCGATCACCGCAGGAACAGCCGTGCATTGGCGTGCTCCGCCTCCGAGTACTGGGTCGCGGCGATGCCGAGGGCGTGGCTGAGCTGCGCGAGGCTCTGTTCGACATGCATTTGTGTCCCCCGCCAGTCGGCGACCGCCGCCTGGAAGGCCGTGGCGGCCTGGCCGGTCCACGACGACTGCAGGCCGGTGAGCTGCGCGACAAGCGATCCCACCTCCGACTGGATGCGGCCGATGGTGCCCTGCACCGACTGGGTGGCGGCGGACACCTGCGCGGCGTCGACGTGATAGGTGGTCATCGTGGTCCCTTCATCGGTGGGTGGGGACCCCACGGTAGGTCGACGCCTCGTGGCCCGATCTCGCGGCGGGGACGTGCGGTACGCGGCATCCGCTCGACCGCCGATGTCGAGGACGAGTGACCCGACGCCGCGCGCGAACGCGGCGGTCGACGCGACGCCGGGCGCTCAGGCCGACGTGACCGACTGCGGCGCCGCCGACGAGCCCGCGAGCGGCAGCGACACGCGGAACGTCGCGCCGCCGCCCGGCGTCTCCACGACGTCGACCGAGCCGTTGTGCGCCGCGATGATCGACGACACGATCGCGAGCCCGAGGCCCGACCCGCCGGTCTCGCGCGTGCGCGACGTGTCGGCGCGCCAGAAGCGCTGGAAGATCTTCTCGCGGATCTGCGGCGGGATGCCCTCGCCGTGGTCGACGACCTCGATCATGGCGCGCTCCGCCGCGTCGTTGACGGACACCCGGATCTCGATCGGGCTGTCATCGGTCGTGAACCGGATCGCGTTCGCCATCAGGTTCGTGATGACCTGGCGGATCTTGTTCTCCTCGGCGAGCACCACTGCGCGTCGCACGGGCGCGATGACCGTGCCGTCGGTCACGGTCGTCGCGGGCAGCGACTCGTCGCCCTGCGGCTCGACGGTCGGGTAGGTCGTGATGCGGGCGTCGGCGGTCGACGAGGTGCGCGCCCGGGCCGACTGGCCGCGACGCGATCCGGATGCCGCGGCGCCTGCGCGCTGGCCCGCCCCGCGTCGCGCGGTACCCGACGTCGGCGACTCGCCGCCGCCGCGGGGGCGCCGTCCGCGCAGCCGCGCCAGGGTGGCGCCCGCGAAGGAGATCGCGCCCGCCGCCGGACGGTCGGGCTCCAGCTCGACCTCGAGCTCTGGGGTCGCCTGGCCCGCGGCATCCGCACCGCCGAGCTCTTCGGGTGCGATCACGGTGACCGTGCGGCCGGGGTTCGCAGCCATGGCGTCGAGCGCTGCGTCGCGGGCGAGCGGCACGAGGTCGACCTCGGCGAGCTCGAGCGGCTTCGCCTCGTCGAGCCGCGCGAGGGCCAGGAGGTCCTCGACGAGGCCGCCCATGCGGATGGCCTCCTTCTCGATGCGGTCCATCGCCTGCGCGACCTCGTCGGGCGTCTGGAGCGCGCCCATGCGGTAGAGCTCGGCGTAGCCGCGCACCGAGACGAGCGGCGTGCGCAGTTCGTGCGAGGCGTCGCCGACGAACCGGCGCATCTGCTCGATGGTGCGCGCGCGGTCGCGGAACGCCCGGTCGATGCGGTTGAGCATCGTGTTGAGCGAGCGGTTCAGGCGCCCGACCTCGGTGTTCGGGGTGGCGCCGCCGAGGCGCTGGCCGAAGTCGCCGTCGGCGATGGCCGCGGCCGTGCGCTCGACCTCGCGCAGCGGGGTGAACGTCGAGGTCACGAGCATGCGCGTGAGCAGGGCGCCGACGAGCACCACGCCGAGGCCGAAGCCGAGGAAGATCGTGAGGTACACGGCGAGCAGCCGCTCGGTGTCCTTCGACGAGATCGCGATGATGATCGGCGCGTAGTTGCCGTGCTGGTCGGCCGTCATGAGCGCGCTCACCGCGCGGAAGGTGGGCTGGCCGCTCTCGTCCTCGAGCTGGTAGACGGTGTACTTGCCGCTCTGGCTGCGCTCGTTCGTGACGTTGACCTCGGCGACCGTGAGGCTCGACGGGATCTCGGGGTAGGACCCGCTGTCGCGCGCCTCCCAGTTGTGGTCGTAGAGCTTCGCCGTGATCGGGTCGTAGATCGCGACGAACACGTCGTCGGACGACGCGAACGAGAGGTCGTCGAGGTTCGCCTTCGCACCGGGCATGTTCTGGCCCTCGAAGTACTTGTCGAGGCTGCCCGCGGCGATGGTGTCGAGCTTGGACGCCATCTGGTCCTCGACGTAGGAGCGCAGCATGGCCGCGGTCCCGATGCCCGAGACGAGCAGTCCGAGGGTCAGCATCAGCACCGTCACCCCGGTGATCTTGGTGCGCAGCGAGATGCGGTTCCACCGCTCGGAAATCGTCTGATGCATGGCGGGCCGAGTCTAGGCGGCGAAGCCTGAGTCAGGGCTTGGAGGACTTCAGCATGTACCCGAATCCTCGCTTCGTCTGGATGAGCGGCTCGCTGGAGTGCTGGTCGAGCTTGCGGCGCAGGTAGGAGATGTAGCTCTCCACGATGCCGGCGTCGCCGTTGAAGTCGTACTCCCAGACGTGGTCGAGGATCTGGGCCTTCGACAGCACGCGGTTGGGGTTGAGCATGAGGTAGCGCAGGAGCTTGAACTCGGTGGGGGAGAGCTCGACGGGCACGTCGCCGACGAGGACCTCGTGCGTGTCCTGGTCCATCGTGAGCTCGCCGGTGCGGATGACCGCGTCCTCCTCGGCGTGCATCGTGCGGCGCAGGATCGCCTTGATGCGCGCGACGATCTCGTCGAGGCTGAACGGCTTGGTGACGTAGTCGTCGCCGCCGACCGTGAGGCCGGTGATCTTGTCCTCGGTGTCGTCCTTCGCGGTGAGGAAGAGGATCGGCGCCGTGTACCCGGCCGACCGCAGGCGCTTGGTCACGCCGAAGCCGTTCATGTCGGGCAGCATCACGTCGAGGATGATGAGGTCGGGCTCCTCCTCGAGGACTGCGCTGATGGTCTGCGCGCCATTGCCCACGGCGCGCACCGCGAACCCGGCGAACCTGAGGCTCGTCGTGAGGAGGTCGCGGATGTTGGGCTCGTCATCGACGATGAGAATGCGGGGTCCATCGCTCATGACCCTCATTCTCTTGAAGTTCGCTGTGATTCGTCTGAGAGTCAGTTGGATGAATCGAATGACCCGGCGATGCGAAGGCAGCAGCCGCCGGCGCCCGGGTCGAGCTGCACGCGATCGGATGCCGCGCCGACCTCGTCGGCCATGGCGCACACGAGCGCGTGGTTGAGGTCGCAGACGACGCCCGGATGCTGCTGCGCCAGCTTGTGGAACGGGCACGTGCCGAGCACGGTGTCGTCGCCCTCGGCGCGGGGCTCGAAGCCCTCGCGCAGGAGCGCTCCCTCGAGGTCCGTCGCTCCGGACGCGAGCCGATGCCCCGCCCGGTTCGCGGCGTCGTGCAGTGCGGCCTTCGGAGAGGCGCCCGCGGCAGCATGCTCGATCGCCTCGGCCATCACGCCGCCCGCGACCGCGTAGAGCCGGCGGGGCACGCTCAGCGCGAACTCGGAGTCGCCGCGGCGGTACAGCTTCGCGGGACGCCCGGCGCCGGGGCCCGACCGTCCGTTGACGCGCCGGAACTCCACGGCCAGGAGGCCGGCCGCGGCGAGGCGCTCGAGGTGGAACGCCGCCGTCGAGCGGGCCAGGTCGAGCTCCTGCGCGACCGCCTCGCGGGTCACGCCGTCGTCGTGCTCGACGACGGCGGCGTAGACGCGCCGCCGCAGGGGGTCGGCGAGCAGTGCGGCGGCCGACCAGCGGCCGCCGGCTTCAGGGCCGCCGTCGGATGCCATGCCCGTCACTCTACTCTAAAAACAGGATCCGTTGACAGAACTCGGAGCCCGACCTAGCGTCGATTGCACAGGGTGTCGAGGGCGCATCGCCGAGGTGGACGCCAGGAGGAGGTGCGGGATGAGCTCCGAGGGAACGCCGGCGATCGTGTCGCTGCACGCCGTCACCGACGACGAGGAGGTGCGGCCGGTCATCGACCGCGACCGTGCGCGGGCCGCCGTGGCGGACCTGCTCGTCGCGCTCGGGCAGGACCTCCGCTCGCCGCACCTCGCGGAGACGCCCCGCCGCGCCGCGGACGCGCTCATCGAACTCCTCACGCGCGAGCCGTTCCGCGCGACGACGTTCCCGAACGACGAGGGCTACGACGACCTCGTCGTCGTCGCGGGGATCCCGTTCCACTCGCTCTGCGAGCACCACCTGCTGCCGTTCCGCGGCGTCGCCCACCTCGGTTACCTGCCCGGCGACCGGCTCGTCGGCCTGTCGAAGCTCGCCCGCATCGTGGAGCAGTTCTCGCGGGCGCTCCAGGTGCAGGAGCGGATGACGCGGCAGCTCGCCGAGTGGCTCGAACACGAGCTCGCGCCGCGCGGCACCGGTGTCGTGCTCGAGGCCGAGCACCTCTGCATGTCGCTGCGGGGGCCACGTATCGTGGGCAGCGTGACCACGACCAGGAGCTTCATGGGGCTCCTCCGAGACGACGCACGCCTCCGCCGCGAGTTCGAGTCGCGGTGCGACGCGGCGGGAAGGGAGCGCACGCGATGAGCAGCGAGCACGGCATCGTCATCGTCGGGGGCGGCCTCGCGGGGGCCCGCGCCGCCGAGGGCGCGCGGGCAGCGGGGTACGACGGGCCCGTGCGCATCGTCGCGGCCGAGGACGCCATGCCCTACATCCGTCCGCCGCTGTCGAAGGAGTTCCTCAACGGCACGGGCACGCGCGAGTCCGTCGACGTGCACCCCGCCGAGTGGTACGACGAGCACCGGGTCGAGGTGCTCCGCGGCATCCGTGCGACCTCGCTCGACCTGCCCTCGCACCGCGTGCGGCTCGACGACGGCCGCGACCTCGGCTACGACCGCCTGCTGCTCGCGACCGGCTCGGCGCCCCGGCACTGGCCGGGCGCCGGCGCCGAGCTCGAGGGCGTGCACGTGCTGCGCACGATCGGCGACTCCATCGCCCTGCGCGACCTGCTCTCGCCGGGCGGACGCCGCATCGTGCTGATCGGCTCCGGCTGGATCGGCCTCGAGGTGGCCGCCGCCGCGCGCGGGTACGGCAACGAGGTCACGGTCGTCGCGCCCGAGGCGGTGCCGCTGCAGGCGGCGATCGGCCCCACCGCGGGCGAGGTGTTCGCACGGCTGCACCGCGAGCACGGCGTCGACCTGCGCATGTCCACCAAGGTCGACGGCATCGTCGGCGACGGCGGACGGGCGACCGGCGTCGCGCTCGAGGGCGGCGAGGTCGTGCCCGCCGACGCGGTCATCGTCGGCATCGGCGCGGTGCCGCTCACCGCGCTCGCCGAGGAGGCCGGCATCTTGGTCGACAACGGCGTGGTGACGGATGCCGCGTTCCGCACGAGCGCCGACGAGATCTACGCCGTGGGCGACGTCGCGAGCGTCTACCAGCCGTTCCTCGGCTCGCACCTGCGCACCGAGCACTGGGCCACCGCCGAGAACCAGGGGCCGGCGGCCGGACGCTCGATGGCGGGCGAGGCGGTCGAGTACGACGAGCCGCCCTACTTCTACACCGACCAGTACGATCTCGGCATGGAGTACTCGGGCTACGGGCCCCTCATGGCGGGCGTCGAGCCCGTGTTCCGGGGCGACGTGCCCGGGCGCGAGTTCATCGCGTTCTGGCTCGCCGACGACCGGGTCGTGGCCGGCATGAACGTCAACGTGTGGGACGTGAACGAGCAGGTGCAGGAGTTCATCCGCTCGCGCGCCCGCGTCGACGTCGAACGACTCGTCGACCCCGAGGTGCCGCTCGACGTGCTGCTCCAGGAGGCCCGCGTATGAGGCGCGCCTCCGGAGCCGCGGCGTGAGTCTCCCGCTCGGCTGGGTCGAGCCCGAGTACGCGCACCCCGTGCGTCGCATCGCCGGACGCGACGTCGACTTCCGGCGCACGATCGCCGTGATGGCGGTCGTGAACCGCACCCCCGACTCGTTCTACGACCGCGGCGCGACCTTCGGCCTGGACGCCGCGGTCGCCGCGGGCCGGCGCGCCGTCGAGCAGGGCGCCGCGTGGATCGACATCGGCGGCGCAAAGTTCGGACCCGGCCCGGCGATCCCCGTCGCGGAGGAGATCGACCGCGTGGTGCCCGTCGTCGAGGCGCTCGCCGGCGTGGGGGCGGCGCTCTCGGTCGACACGTTCCACGCCGAGGTCGCGGCCGCCGCGATCGCCGCGGGCGCGCACGTGATCAACGACACGACGGGCGTGCACGACCCGGCGCTCGCCGACGTCGTCGCGGCATCCGATGCGACCCTCGTCATCACCCACAGCCGCGCCGAGCCGCGGCAGTGGTTCCCGCGGCCGCAGTACGACGACGTGATCGCCGAGGTCGCGGCGTTCCTCGAGGAGCGCACGGCGCTCGCGGTCGCGCACGGCGTGCCCGAGGAGCGCATCGTGCTCGACCCGGGCCACGACCTCAACAAGAACACCCGGCACAGCCTCGAGCTCACGCGTCGCTTCGGCGAGCTCACGCGACTCGGCTTCCCGCTCGTGGCTGCCGTCTCGAACAAGGACTTCGTCGGCGAGGCGCTCGACCGGCCGCGCGAGGAGCGACTGGCCGGCTCGCTCGCGGCGGCGGTGTTCAGCGTCGCCCAGGGCGCGCGCATCCTCCGCATGCACAACGTGCCCGAGTCGGTCGACGCGGCGCGCATGGTCGAGGCGATCATGGGATGGCGCGAGCCCGCGCACCTGCAGCACAACGTGGTGGACGGACCGAACGAGGAGTCATGAGCGCACCGACGCGGGAGCAGCTGCTCGAGGCCTACGCGATCGACGACCGCGCGACGCCACGAGTTCGGATGAACTTCGTGATGAGCCTCGACGGCGCCGTGACGCTCGAGGGCCGCAGCGGCGGGCTCGGCGACGAGCACGATCGGCTCGCGATGCAGGTGCTGCGCACCCTCGCCGACGTGGTGCTGATCGGCGCCGGCACGGTGCGGGTCGAGGGCTACGGCGGGCTGCAGGTCGGCGAGGCGGATGCCGCGTGGCGGCGTGCGCACGGCCTCCCCGCGCAGCCCAGGGTCGGCGTGGTATCGGCGCGGCTCGGCCTGTCGCCCGAGCATCCGTTCTTCGCGGACGCGGTGGAACGCCCGATCGTCGTGACCGACGCCGCCGCGCCCGCGGACCGGCGCGAGGCGCTCGCCGAGGTGGCCGACGTGATCGTGTGCGGCGAGGCATCCGTCGACGTGCGCGGGATGGTGGACGCGCTCGCCGACGCCGGGATGCCGCAGGTGCTCTGCGAGGGCGGCCCGCACCTGTTCGGCTCGCTCATCGAGGCCGACCGGGTCGACGAGCTGTGCCTGAGCCTCAGCCCGAAGCTCGTGGCGGGCGAGGCCGGGCGGATCGTCCGCGGCGCGCCCGAGGTCGACCGGTCGATGCGGCTCGTGCACGCGATCCCGGCGGGCGACCTGCTGCTGCTGCGGTATTCGCGCTCGCGCTGAGGTCAGCGCACCGGTCGGTAGACGAGGTGCGTCACGAGCGACGTGCCGCGCACCGACACCTGCTCGAACCGCTGCCGCGGCACGCCCTCGAAGAGGCGCTCGCCGGCGCCCAGGATGACCGGGGTCACGTGCACGCGGAGCTCGTCGATGAGGCCGGCGGCGAGGAACTGGTTCACGGTCGATGCGCCCCCGGCGACGGCGACGTTGCGGTCGCCCGCCGCGGCGCGTGCCCGCTCGAGCGCCGCGTGGACGCCGTCGGTCACGAAGTGGAACGTGGTGCCGCCGTCCATCGCGACGGGCTCGCGATCGCGGTGGGCGAGCACGAACACGGGCCCGTGGTAGGGCGGGTCGTCGCCCCACCAGCCCTTCCAGTCGAGGTCCCATTCGCCACGGTCGGGCCCGAACATGTTGCGGCCCATGATGAACGCGCCGGCGTCGACGATGGCGTCGACCTCGGCCTGGTTCTCGTCGGCCCCGTCGAACATCCAGGCGTGCAGCCACGTCTCGTCGATGTCGCCGAGCGGCTGCTCGAGGCTCTGGTCGGTCCCGGCCGAATAGCCGTCCATGGATACCGAGATGTCGCACGTGACGATGGACATGGGGTTCCTCCTCGAACGGTCCGCGATCCACGACTGGTGCGAGCCTACGAGGAACCCCCGACGCCGGCGATCAGGCCGCGATGGCGTGCGCGTCGAGGATCGTGTAGCTGTAGCCCTGCTCGGCGAGGAACCGCTGGCGGTTCTGCGCGAAGTCCTGGTCGACGGTGTCGCGGGCGACGAGCGTGTAGAAGTTCGCGGAAAGGCCCGACTCCTTGGGCCGCAGCAGGCGGCCGAGGCGCTGGGCCTCCTCCTGTCGCGAGCCGAACGAGCCCGACACCTGGATGGCGACCGTCGCCTCGGGGAGGTCGACCGAGAAGTTCGCGACCTTCGATACCACCAGCACGGGCGTGCGCCCGTCGCGGAACTCCTGGAACAGGCGCTCGCGCTCGTCGACCGGCGTCGCGCCGGTGAGCTGCGGGGCGTCGAGCGCCTCGGCGAGCTCGTCGATCTGGTCGAGGTACTGGCCGATCACGAGGATGCGCTCGCCCTCGTGGCGTGCGACGAGCTGCCGCACCACGTCGAGCTTCGCGGGCGCGGTGGCGGCGAGCCGGTAGCGCTCGTCGTCGGCGGATGCCGCGTACGCGAGCCGCTCGGACTGCGGCAGGTCGATGCGCACCTCGTAGCAGGCCGCGGGCGAGATGAAGCCCTGGGCCTCGATCTCCTTCCACGGGGCGTCGAACCGCTTGGGACCGATGAGCGAGAAGACGTCGCCCTCGCGGCCGTCCTCGCGCACGAGCGTCGCGGTGAGGCCGAGCCGGCGGCGGGCCTGGAGCTCGGCGGTCAGCTTGAACACCGGTGCCGGCAGCAGGTGCACCTCGTCGTAGACCACGAGGCCCCAGTCGAGCGCGTCGAGCAGCGCGAGGTGGGCGTACTCGCCCTTCCGCTTCGCGGTGAGGATCTGGTACGTCGCGATCGTGACGGGCTTGACCTCCTTGACCTGGCCCGAGTACTCGCCGATCTCGTCGGCGGTGAGGCTCGTGCGCTTGAGGAGCTCGTCGCGCCACTGCCGGGCGGAGACCGTGTTCGTGACGAGGATGAGCGTGGTGGTCTTCGCGGTCGCCATCGCGCCGGCGCCCACGAGGGTCTTGCCGGCGCCGCAGGGGAGGACGACGACGCCCGAGCCGCCGTCGAAGAAGTTGTCGACGGCCTTCTGCTGGTAGTCGCGCAGGTGCCAGCCGTCCTGGTCGAGGTCGATCTCGTGCGGGGTGCCCGGCGTGTACCCGGCGAGGTCCTCGGCGGGCCAGCCGAGCTTGACGAGCTCCTGCTTGAGCTGGCCGCGCGCCCACGCCTCCACGAGGAAGCTCTGGTCGTCGAGGCGCTCGGTCAGGAGGGGCGCGATCCGCTTCGCGTTCGCGATCTCAGTGAGTACCGCCAGGTCGTCGCTGTGCAGGCGCAGGGCGCCGTCCTCGGTGCGGTCGACGACGAGCCGGCCGTAGCGCGCGACGGTCTCGCGCATGTCGACGGACACCGTCTGCGGCACCGGGAACTTCGCGTAGCGCTCGAGCGTGCCGAGCATGTCGTCGGCGTCGTGTCCGGCCGCCCGTGCGTTCCACAGGCCGAGCCGCGTGATGCGGTAGGTGTGGACGTGCTCGGGTGCGCGCTCGAGCTCGGCGAAGACCGCGAGGTCGTGCCGGGCGTCCTCGGCGAGGGGATGCGCGACCTCGAGGAGCACGGTCCGGTCGCTCTGCACGATGAGGGGGCCGTCTGACATAACCGTCGAGTCTACGCCTGCTTCATGAAGGCACGGCCGTCCCCGCGGGTTGAGGAGCGCCCGGCGCAGCCGGACGCGTCTCGAAACCCGACCCCGCGCCTACACGTTCGTCGGCGCCGGCGACACCGCGGCGATCGCCGACAGCGGCAGCGTGCGCTCGATGTCGGCCTTGCGGTCGCGAGCGCGCAGCCGCCCGTTGGCGACGCTCGCCGGCGCGAGGAGGTAGTCGGCGGTCTGGCCGCCGGGCATGCGCACGGTGACGGTGAGCGTCTCCTTCGCGCGCGCCGCCGCCTCGAGCTGCCGCGCGAGCCACGCCTGCTCGGTCGCGCCCTCGTCGCCGGTCGCGAGCACGCGGTCGAGCATCGCGGCGATCGGGTCGGTCTTCGGCGGCGGGGGCGGCGCCGGCGCGAGCCGGTGGCGCTTCAACCGGATGATGTCGCCGTTCGCGTCCTCCGCGGCCACGGGGTACTTCGCGTCGGAGAGCGCCCAGAACACGACGTCGGGCGTGAACCGCGAGAGCAGGCGGTGTGGCCCGATCTGCCGGAGCCCGAGCGACGTGAGCGACTGGTCGACCGCGAGCGTGCGCACGAGCTGCTCGTCGTCGGACCGGATGGACGCCCGCGCCGGGACATCCGTCTCGTCGGCTGCGGCGACCCGCACCGAGCCGAACCGCGTCGACGCCTCGGCCACGAGGTACTCGAGCGGCTGCGGGATGCCCGTGAGCGAGAGCCCGCCGAGGAACTCGAGGATCGACTCGGCCGACTCCCCGGCGGCCAGGCCCCGGTTCACGGATGCCGCGTTGATGCGGTACGTCGACGCCAGGTCGCGCCCCTCGACGTCGGCGAACCCGCGCAGCCGGGCGTCGAGCGCGGGCTCGAGCGGACCGGGGGACACGACCGTGAGGTCGTGCTGCAGGTAGACCTTGTCGACCTGCGCGGGGAAGTGCGCCGCGAGCGCTCGCGCGGCCCGGTCGATGTCGCCCGCGAGCACGAGACGTCCCGGCTCGATCGGCTCGCCCGCCACCGCGAGCCCGAGCGCCTCGGCCTCGGCGACGAGCCGGTCGAGCCCGTCCTCGATCCAGCGGCCGCCCGCCGGGTAGAACCAGTGCACGTCATCGCGCAGGTCGGTGGCGGTGAGGTTCTCGCTGCGCCGGGCGACGAGTTCGCGCAGGGGGGCGGGCACGCGGTCGCGCCAGCACTCCGCGAGACGCCGCCAGCGACGAGCGGCGCTCTGCTGCGTCCACTCCGCGCCCAGGTCGGACTCCAGCCAGAAGGCGCCGTCGCGCACCACGAGGCCGGCCTCGTCGGCGCGGTGGAAGAGCCGGGGGAGCGACTCGAGCGCGACGCCGCTCACCTCGGCGAGGCGCTTCGAGTCGGGCAGCGCCAGGCCGCCCTTCGCGAGCTCGCGGGCGGGCTGGTTGCCGAGCTCGGCGAGCAGCTCGGCCGTCGCGGCGACGGTGGCGTAGGCGGTCTCGGCGGCCCGCCGCTCGAGCAGGCTCCGGTCGACGTCGTCGACCCCGACGAGCACGGGCGGCGCGGGCGCCGCGAGCTCGTCGGCGGGCGGGATGTCGCGCGGGGTGTGCATGGCGATGCGGCCGGTGACCGCGTTGGGCACGTGCACGTGGTCGTCGGAGTGCACCACGATCAGCAGCGCGGCCAGCTCGTCGACGAGGGCGGGCGCGGCATCCGCCAGCTCGTCGGTGGCCCCGAGCTCCTGCAGCCGACCGCCGACGGCCTCGAGCGTGGAGTCGCCGTGCTCGTCGGCCACCTCGGAGGCCGCGGCGAGCACGGCGAGGTGTCGCCGGTCGAGGCGGCTCAGCGCATGGTCGACCGAGTCGGGCGCGAGCAGCACCTCGGCGAGGTCGAAGAGGTCGCGGACGCCGGAGGCGTCGAATTCGCGCGCCTGCAGTGCCGACGCGAGTTCGGGTCGCGGCAGCCCCCTGAGTCGTGCGGCGAGCTCGAGCATCGGCCGCCGGTCAGCTCGATCCGGCCCGGCCGGCGCGGGCTCGACGGACGCCGTTGACGATGAGGAGCGCGATGAGGAGGAGGAACGCGATGGGCAGCCCGAACAGCGGGAGCGTCAGCACGAGGGGCCAGATGCCCTGGCTGAAGCCGTCGTTCGCGCCGGCCCCGACGGCCGTGCCGATCATGACGGCGATGAACGCGAGGATCGAGAGCCCCACGATTGCGACGAACATGTACGCGAGGATGCGCTCGGCGCGGTGCTGGGTCACGGGACCGGAATCGCTCACTTTCCCAGAATAGGGCAGCGGACCGTCCTCGGGGTCGAGGACTCCTAGACTGGATGGAGCACGGCGACGCGGTCCAGCGCGCCCTCCGACGCGAGCGAGGTTCACACGATGCCCACCGGCAAGGTCAAGTTCTACGACGAGGAGAAGGGGTTCGGCTTCATCAGCTCCGATGACGGCCAGGAGGTCTTCCTCCACGCGTCCGCCCTCCCCGCCGGCGCGACCGTGCGCAGCGGCACCCGCCTCGAGTTCGGCGTCGCCGAGGGCAAGCGCGGTGCGCAGGCGCTCTCGGTCCGCGTGCTCGACGCGCCCGTGAGCCTCACCAAGATCAACCGCAAGCCCGCCGACGACATGGCGATCATCGTCGAGGACGTCGTGAAGGTGCTCGACGGCATCGGCGCCGACCTGCGCCGCGGCCGCTACCCCGACAAGTCCAAGGCGCGCACGGTCGCAGCGGTGCTGCGCAAGGTGGCAGACGATCTGGATGCCTGAGCCGACCGAGCAGACCGAGGCGCCGACCGAGGCGGTCGAGACGCCGGTGTCGACGGATGCCGCTGAGGCGGTCGAGTCGACGGATGCCGCTGAGGCGAAAGCGTCGACGGATGCCGCGGCGCCGATCGAGTCGACGGATGCCGCGGCGCCGATCGAGTCGACGGATGCCGCGGCGCAGATCGAGTCGACGGATGCCGCGGCGCCGGCCGAGTCGCCGGCTCCGGTGTTCGAGCCCGACGCCGTCCTCCTCGACGCGGTCGACCTCGCACGGCGCGCGCTCCTCGAGGTGACCGCTCCCGAGACCGTCGGATCGGTCGTGGGCCACGTCGCCGAGGACGAGCACGTGCTCACGCTGTTCTTCGCCGCCGACCTCGCCGGGTATCCGGGCTGGCGCTGGAGCGTCACGATCGCCCGCGTCGACGACGCCGACCCCACCGTGCTCGAGACCGAGCTCATGCCCGGTGACGCCGCGCTGCTGGCGCCCGAGTGGATCCCATGGTCGGAGCGCCTCGCGGACTACCGCGCCGCCCAGGAGGCGGCCGCCGCGGCCGCAGCCGAGGCGGCCGGCGACGACGAGGAGTCCGAGGCCGAGGGCGAGCCCGACGAGGACGACGAGAACGAGGACGAGTCCGACGACGAGGACGAGGATCTCGACGAGGACGAGGACGAGGACGACGAGGACGACGACGAGTCCGACCTCGACGACGACGTCGAGCTCGACGCCGCGTTCGGCCACGACGACGGGCACGACGAGTTCGACGGCATCGACATCGACGCGCTCGACGACTCCGACGAGTCGGACGACGAGGACGCGGACTCCGACGACCCCGACGCCGACGCCGAGGATCAGCCGGCCGACCCGGCCTCCTGACGCGCGGCGCGCCGTCGGATCACCTGCACCGAGACGAGCCCGATCACGCCGAGCACGAGCCCGGTGACGGCCGCCCACAGCAGCCAGCCGAGCCCGGCGGCCTCGAGCGGCGTTCGGAAGACGAGCGACACGACGAGGGCCACGAGCCATGCGAGCGTGCCGACGAGCACCGCCTTGCGCGCGTCCGCCCGTGCCGGCGCCGGATCGGGGCGCCGCTCCGACTCGTTCAGCCAGAGGCGCACGGGGCTCAGTCCATCCGCTCGAGCACGTAGTCGATCGACGCGGTGAGCGCGCGCACGTCGTCGGGCTCGATGGCCGTGAACGTCGCGACGCGCAGCTGGTTTCGGCCGAGCTTGCGGTAGGGCTCCGTGTCGACGATGCCGTTCTCGCGGAGGATCGACGCGATGCGCGCGGCATCCGTCGACTCGTCGAAGTCGATGGTGACGACGACCTGCGAGCGGTCCGCGGCATCCGTCACGAAGGGGGTCGCGACCGGCGTGCGCTCGGCCCAGTCGTAGAGGACCGACGAGGACTCGCGGGTGCGGGCGTCGGCCCAGGGGAGGCCGCCCGAACCGTTCATCCAGTCGAGCTGGCTCTCGAGCAGGAGCAGCGTCGCAAGGGCCGGCGTGTTCAGCGTCTGGTTGAGGCGGGAGTTGTCGACCGCGTTCTTCAGCGAGAGGAACTCGGGGATGTAGCGGTCGCTCGCGGCGAGGCGCTCGACGCGCTCGATCGCGGCGGGGGAGAGGAGGGCGAACCAGAGCCCGCCGTCGGACGCGAAGTTCTTCTGCGGCGCGAAGTAGTAGACGTCGAACTCGGCGGGGTCGACCGCGACGCCGCCGGCGGCGCTCGTGGCGTCGATCACCGTGAGCGCGCCGGCGTCGCCGGCGACCCGGCGCACCGGAGCCATGACGCCCGTGGAGGTCTCGTTGTGGGGCCACGCGTAGACGTCGACGCCGTCGACGGCCTCGGGGTTCGAACGCGTGCCCGCGTCGGCCCTGCGCACGTCGGGCGCCTCGAGCCACGGCGCACCCGCGGCCGCGGCGAACTTCGCGCCGAACTCGCCGAACGAGCACAGCTGCGCCCGGCGGTCGATGAGTCCGGATGCCGCGGTGTCCCAGAAGGCGGTGGAGCCGCCGTTGCCGAGCACGACCTCGTAGCCCTCGGGCAGCGAGAAGAGGTCGGCGATGCCCGTGCGGACGCGGCCGACGAGGTCCTTCACGGGAGCCTGGCGGTGCGACGTGCCGAGCAGGCGGGGGCCTTCGGCGGCGAGGTGCGCGAGCTGCTCCTGGCGGACCTTCGAGGGCCCGCAGCCGAATCGTCCGTCGGCGGGCAGGAGGTCGCTGGGGATGACGAGGCTCGGCATGCGACGAGTCTAGCGAGGGGGCGGTGGCCGCTAGGCTTGATGACGGGCTGCGACAGGGAGGGCTTCTGGTGACCGATCTCATCGACACGACGGAGATGTACCTCCGCACGATCCTCGACCTCGAGGAGGAGAACATCGTGCCGCTGCGCGCCCGCATCTCCGAGCGCCTCGGCCACTCCGGCCCCACCGTGTCGCAGACGGTCGCGCGCATGGAGCGCGACGGCCTCGTGGTCGTCTCGGGCGACCGCCACCTCGAGCTCACGCCCGAAGGGCGCAGCAAGGCCGTGCACGTCATGCGCAAGCACCGCCTCGCCGAGCGGCTGCTCGCCGACGTCATCGGACTCGACTGGGAATACGTCCACGACGAGGCATGCCGCTGGGAGCACGTGATGAGCGAGCAGGTCGAGCGCCGCCTCATCGAGCTGCTCGGCCAGCCGCGCGAGTCGCCGTACGGCAATCCGATCCCGGGGCTCGAGGAGCTCGGGGTCCCGGCTGCCGACCCGTTCATGTCGGGTGTCGTCCGTGTGCTCGACGCGGTGTCCGCGAGCGACCAGCCCGTGCGTGGCGTGGTGCGGCGCCTCGGCGAGCCCGTGCAGTTCGACCCCGAGTTGCTCGCCCAGCTCAAGCAGGCCGGCGTCGTGCCCGGCGCCAAGGCGGTCTTCAGCACCGCCGGCCCCTACGTGCTCGTAGAGGTCGACGGCGTCGACGGCGGGCTCGAGCTGCCCAGCGAGGTCGCGGGCCACATCTTCGTCGCCGAATAAGCCCTGATCACGGCCACTCCGTGATCGGAATGTGACATTCGGGCGATCGTCGCGTATCGTCGAACGGGTTCGCCGGCACGAAGCCGGTCGGCGGAACAGCATCGAGATCGCCCCCAGGCACCCACCGCTCGATGCAGAACCCGTGACGCGCCGCGTGCGCACGAGGTGGGACGACCGGAACCCGGGTCGTGGGGCGGCGGAGGACACGTTTTGGCTCGAATCTCCCGGCGAGGCGCCACCCGTACCGGCGCTCGCAGGGCCCTCGTGACGGCGAAGGCCGCACCCAAGGCCCTGGCCCCCCAATCCACCGACCTCGCTGAGAAGGTCTCCGCGGTGCCGCTCCCCTCGACCACCCGCCGCCTGCGTCGCGGCGGTGTCGCGAACGTCGTGGTCATGACCGTGGCCGCCGGCATCGTCGGCACGCTCGCGATCCCGGCCTACGCGATGGCCCCCGGCTCGCAGGGTCCGCAGTTCGGCACGAGCGCCGAGACCTCGCTCACCAAGGCGCAGGCCCAGTCGATCGAGGTGACCGACGACGTGGCCGTCGCCCAGGCGTCGAAGGACACGTTCTCCGTCACCACGGGCGAGGAGATCCGCGCCGCCGCCGAGGCCGAGGCGGCCCGTGTGGCCGCCGAGGCGCAGATGGCCGCCTACGCGGCGGCGTACTCCGGGCTTTCCGCCGATGAGCTGGCCGCATCGCCGGTCTACGGGTCGGCGGATCCCGCCAGCTTGTTCTCGGTCGCCCAGCAGTACCTCGGCGTGCCCTACGTCTACGGCGGCGCCACGCCGGCCGGCTTCGACTGCTCCGGCCTCGTCAAGTACGTCTACGCGCAGTTCGGCATCAGCCTGCCCCACTCATCCTCTGCGCAGGGCGCGGCCGGCACCCGGATCTCCGAATCCCAGGCCGTCCCCGGGGACCTCGTGGTGATGGACGGGCACATCGGCTTCTACGCCGGCAACGGCCAGATCCTGCACGCACCGTACGAGGGCACCTCGGTGCGCATCCAGCCGATCTGGACCAGCGACTACTACATCGTGCGCATCTGAGATGTGAACATCGCGTGACGCGAGCTGTGAATGGCGTGCCGGGAGGACCCGGCACGCCATTCGTGCCTTAGCCTTGAACCCTGACGATCCGAGAACCGGGCAGGGGAGAGCCGATGGTCGCGACGCGCAGCATCCATTCCACGGATGCGCGCGCGCAGTTCCACCAACGGCACAGCAGTCAGCCGAGCACGATCCGGGCGACCACGCCGACGGGCACTGTCTTCACGACGGTGCCCGTTCTGCGTTTTCGGACCCTGGTCGCGGCGACGGCACCACTCCCTCCGGTGCGCCACGACGCGCGCTCGTCGTCGATCCGTTCACGCGGCTGGAAGCCATCCAGCCCCGATCGAAAGGCACCCCATGCGCACACTCGTGCTCAACGCGGGCTATGAGCCCCTCGCCGTCGTCTCGTTCAAGCGCGCCCTGCTCCTGGTCATGAACCAGAAGGCCACCGTGCTCCTCCACGAGGAGGGCAATCCGGTGTACGCGACGAGCGGTTCGTGGGAGCGCCCCAGCGTCATCCTGCTCACGCGCTACGTGCGAACACCCCGGGTGCACGCCGTGCCGGTGAGCCGGCGCGGGGTGCTGCGACGCGACGAGCACCGGTGCGCGTACTGCGCGCGCTCGGCGGCGACGATCGACCACGTGCTCCCGAGATCACGCGGCGGCCGGGACACGTGGGAGAACCTCGTCGCCTGCTGCCTGCGCTGCAACAACACCAAGGGCGACCACACGCCGGCCGAGATGGGCTGGCAGCTGCGCTTCACGCCGGGGATGCCGCAGGGTCGCAGCTGGGTCGTGCGCGGGTTCGAGCGGCCGCTTCCGCAGTGGGACGAGTACCTCGCCACGGCCGCCTGAACGGTCCGTGACTTCCCTGCGCCCGTGCCCTATGGTGGAACGAGTCCGGAGACCCCCTGACCTCCGGCGCTCCCGATGAAGCCACCCCGTTCCGGGCTGCACTGCGGCCTCCGACGGGACCCGGAGGTCCGACTGTTGCACGGTGACGAGAACGACGCCCCCGAGCTCACACGCTCCGAGCGCCGAGCGGCCGACCGCGGTCGCGCACGTCGCACCGCGGCGAAGCCGGCCCGTCGCGCCCGAGCGGCCCGAGCGGATGCCGCGGCCGTCGCACCCACGTCCCGTGACGTCGCGGCATCCGACGGCTCGGCTCGCGACGTCGCGGCCGCACCCCGCGCGCCCCGCCGCAACGGCCCCGCGCGCGTGTTCGCGACCGTGCTCGTCGTGCCGGCGATCGTGGGCACGGTGGCGCTGCCCGCCTACGCGATGATCCCGGGCGGCGGGTTCGAGGCATCCGGTGCGTTCAGCCTGGCGAGGGCCGAGGCGCAGAACGTCGACGTGTCGGCGCTCGCGAGCGGCAAGCCCGTGTCGAGCGACGCCTACTCGATCACGACGAAGGCCGAGATCGACGCCGCCGCGGCCGAGGCCGAGCGTGCGGCGTACGGCGCGCAGCTCAACCGCTCGGGGGCGTTCTACACGCCCGCCCAGCAGGCCGAAGGCGACGACTACCCCTGGTGGAACGAGACCCCCGACGACTACGGCGGGGGTCTTTCGCCGCTCCGGTACTACTACCGGGAGTGCGTCGACTTCGTGGCATGGCGGCTCAACCGCGATGCCGGCGTCACGAGTGGGCCGTGGAAGTGGACGTGGAGCAACCTGGCCTCGGGCAGCGCGTATGCGTGGGCCGACGAGTGGGTCCGGCACGGCTGGGCCACGAGCAGCGACCCGATCGTGGGCTCGGTGGCGTGGTTCCCCTACAACCACGTGGCCTACGTGCAGGCGGTGAACGGCGACGGCACGGTCACGATCGAGGAGTACAACCAGAACAGCGACCACTCCTACCACGTGCGCACCATCCCCACCGGGTCGGCGATCTACCTCTACCCGCCCGTCTGACGGACGTCTTGTCGACGCCGTGGCGAAAACAGCACCCAACGTTGGACGACTCGGACAGTGACCCGTGCCGCACCACTCCCGTAACGTGGGACCTCATTCCACGGAGGAGCAGGTGACGGCGATGACGCAGCCCTTGGACGAGGCACGACTCGAGGAGATCGGGTTCGTCGACGAGCTCGCGCCCACGACCTCCGCGATCGTCGTCCTCGGCTACAACTGACGCCCACGCTCCCCGGCTGACGCGCCGCTTCCGGCGCCGGTCGCCTGTCGCTTCTCGCTTCCGGCGCCGGCCTCAGGGAACGCGTGCGAGGCACGCGGGCGCCGGCGTGCCGACGATGCCGACGACCTCGGTGGGCACGCCGTCCTCCAGGCGCACGACCGCGATCGAGTCCGACTGCTGGTCGGCCACGAGCGCGTGCCGCTCGTCGTGCGTGACGTGCAGGTCGCGCGGGTGGCGTCCGCCGGTGGGCACGGACGCCGCGTGCTCGAGCGTGCGCGCGGCGAGGTCGAAGCGCAGGGCGACGAGGGCGTCCGCATCACGGTCGCCGACGAGCACCGTGCCCGCGCGCGTGAGGCGGATCGCCGAGAGGCCGAGTCCGCGCGCTTCGACGCGCTCGTCGACCGGGAACGCCGCGAGCTCGCGGCCCTCGACGAGGTCGACCACGCTCGCGGTGCGATCGAGCTCGTTCGCGACGATCGCGACGTCGCCGGCGATCACGAGGTGACGCGGACCGGCGCCCGCGTGGAGCACCACGTCGTCGGCCTCGTCGTGCGGCAGTTCTGCGGGCAGCCCGTCCAGTGCGAGCACGCGGATCCGGTCGGAGCCGAGGTCGGGCACGAGCAGCCGGCCGCGCTCAGCGTCGACCACGGCCTGATGCGGATGGGGTGACGACTGGCGCTCGGCGTTCGGTCCCGACCCCGCGAAGGCGATCGAGAACACGGCCGACGCCGCGACGTCCGGTGCCGACGGGTGGGCCGTGAGCCGCCCGCCCGAGTAGTTCGCCGCGAACGCCCACGCGCCCGACTCGTCGAACGCGACATGGCAGGGGTCCGCGGCATCCGTCGCCCCCGGCAGCCCGAAGGGCAGCACGTCGTCGCCCTCGAGGGTCCACGTCGACACGGCGCCCTCGGCGACCTCGTGCACGATCGCGAGCACGCCCGTCGCGGCGGAGATGGCGAGGAACATCGGGTTGGCACCGACGTCGACCGGCTCGCCGAGCGTCGTCGAGCCGTCGGCCGCGACGTCGAGCGGGCGGATGCCGCGGGCCGCGGATCCGAGTGCACCCGCCGTGGACGCGCCCACCCAGAACCTCGTGGTCTCCGCTGCCGACATGGTCGCTCCTCCTGCGGCCGTGCCGCGTCCGCGGGCGCCGCGCGCACCGCTGGACACGCTACCCGAGCCGGTAGACTCGTGCGGTCAGCCTCTGTAGCTCAATGGAAGAGCAGCTCCGTCCTAAGGAGAGGGTTGGGGGTTCGAGTCCCTCCAGGGGCACCGCGAAGCGGACGCGGCGACGGTAGCGCCGTCGCGCCTCCCGACCTATCCCTGCCCGATGCTCAGCCACGCGTCGGGTCCGCCGCGCCGCTCGGAACCCGTGACGTCGGGGGAGCCGCCGCCGCGCATCACCTCGAGCTGACGCTCGACCTCGGCCTGCGCGGCGATGACCGAGAGCTGGCGCTCGATGTCGGCGTCGGGCGCCGCTGTCAGGTCCTTGAGCGCACCGCTGGCCAGCAGTTCGTCGGTGGCCTGCGCGCGCGCCTGCATCTGGGCGACGCGGTCGCGCGCCCGGTCGAGGCTCGTGCCGACGTCGTGGATGCTGGCGCCGAGTCCGGCGACCGCCTCGTTCGCGCGCACCTGCGCCTCGGACGCGGTGTAGGTGGCCTTGATGGTCTCCTTCTCGATGCGGAAGGCGGCGATCTGCTCGGAGAGCCGGCGTTCGCGGTCCTGCAGTTGCGCCGTCTGCTGCTGGAGCGACGAGTACTGGTCCTGCAGCTTCGCGACCTGTCCTTCGAGCAGGGAGCGGCGTTCGAGGGCGGCCCGTGCCAGGTCCTCGCGCCCCTGCACGACGGCCTCGTTCGCCTGGGCGCCGAGGCGTGCGTAACGCTCGCCCATCTCCTGCCCCTGCAGCTCGATGCGCTTCTTCGCGGTCGCGACCTCGGCGACCGCCTGGCGCACCTGCTGCAGGAGCTTCACCTGCTGCTCGTAGTTGTCGTCGAGCGTCTCGCGAGGGTCCTCCATGCGGTCGATGGCCTTGGAGGTCTTGCTCCGGAAGATGGTGCGCATCCGTGCGGTGTTGCTCATGATGGGGTCTCCTTCTCTCTGACGGTGGAAGCGATGGGTCGGTGGGCGTCGGGCCGGTTGAGCGCGTGCAGCTCCTCGATGCCGGCGTGCAGCGCGGCGACCTCGCGGTCCATGTCGTCGCGCAGCGTGGTCAGGGCGTCGTCGCTCGGTCCGGTCAGCCCGGATGCCACGGCGGCACGCAGGTGGCGGACGAGCACGGCGACCTGGTCGACGCGATACCGGGCGGCGGGCACCTCCGCGGCGAGCACAGCCTGGTCGGTCTCGCTCTCGAGGAGGCGCAACTGCGCGTCGAGCGCGACCCCCTCCTGCCGGATGCGCGTGAAGAGCCGGGGGAGCTCGCCGCGCGGCCCGGCGCCCTGCGCCGCCAGGTCGACCGCCGCCTGCCCGCTGGCGAGGAGGTCGCCGAGCCGCACGCGCAGGGTGAGGACCGTGCGCTGCGGTCCTCGGCTGAACTGCGCGCGGGTCCGCAACGTCGCGCCGCTGACCCGCCGGTTGCGGCGGATGCGCCGGAACACCGCCCGGATGACGAGGACGACGGCGACGATCGTGAGGACGCCCATCAGGATGACGATCCCGAGCGCGGCGAGCACCCATTCGAGGCCGGTCATGCCGACCATCCCCGCCGGTTCCTCGCGGTGGGCCGTGCGTCGTGGTTCAGGTCCATGGGTCCGCCTTCGTGAGCACCTTCGATTCGGTGATCGCGAGCATGGGACGCGATATAACGCGACGCCATGACGCGATATAACGCAAACCTACGCCGAAGGCGGCGGGGGTGCGAGCGTTCGGAGCGAATTCCCATGCCACCGGCCCTCGAACGGGTGGCGTGGAGGTGCGCCAGGGCCCCTCAGTCGCCGTTCGACGCGTCGTCGATCGGGATGGGCGGCTCGGGCACGACGACGAGCCCGCCCGACGAGCTCGCCACGAGGGCCAGCTCCTCGAGCCACGCGCGATTGAGCTTCGGTCGCCGGTTGCCGTGGAAGACGAACGCGAGCGGCGTCGCCGGGCTGATCCAGACCGTCATCGCCCGACGGTCGTCGCTCCAGGTGAACGGGAAGCTCTCGAGGCGTCGCAGCTTGTTCACGATGATGACCTGCAGGTGGGCGAGGGTCCGGTCGTCGAACTCCGCCGCATGGTCGTCGTCGTACACCAGCGAGCCCATGGGCACTCCGTTCCGCGCGCCGGCGAAGGGTGGTGCGCGGGTGGTGCGCTGCGAGCCGGGCCGGATCATCCTCTCCGCCGCGACGGAATCACGGGAGGGTCTTGACTTGGGCCCTCGCGATCAGGAACGTTCCGACTTGGTCGCCGACTCGGCGACGACCCTCGCCACCGCGCGCTCCGAGAGCGAGCCGCTGAGGGGTCCGATGACGAACAGCAGCGCCCAGCTCCAGCGCGCGGCATCCGCACCCCAGGTGTAGGCGATCGGGATCGACAGGAGGAAGACCGCCGGCGTCGTGAGCGTGTTGAGGAACCGGATGTGGTCGGCCCGGCGCGGCAGGGGGTCCGCGATCATGCCGTCATGGCGGGCCACGTAGAACACGACCGACTGTGCGAGCACGGCGCAGGAGATGTTCACCGCGTAGAGCGCGATGGCGAGCGGCTCGGCTGAGGTCTCGAGGTCGGCGATGCCCTGCGTCGTGAACGGGATGAGCACGACGAACGCGATGGCCACGAGGTTCGCGACGATCGTCGCCGAGCTGAATCCGCGGAACCCGGCGACGAGGCGGTGGTTGACCCGCCAGAAGACGGCGATCACGACGAAGCTGATCCCGAACCCGAGGAGCTGCCATTCGAGCCCGCTGGTCATCAGCTTCGAGAGGCTCGTCCAATCGGATGCCGCGGGCGGGTCGATGTTGACGACGAGCAGGGTCACCGCGAACGCGTACACCGCGTCGAAGAACGCGATCGCGCGGGAGAACTCGACGCTGTCGCGCCCGTACTCCTCAGCGGAGGCCCCCCGGTCCGTGCCCACGACAGGAGTGTGCCGTGCGGCGGGGGCCGCGGGGCATCCGACGCGCCGACGCGCGCCCGTCAGGTCCAGTCGACGGCGTGCACCCAGCCGGCGATGTAGGCCCGCTCGTTCGAGCCGAGCCGGAGGTCGCCCCGGGGGAGCGGCTCGTCCTCGAGCTCGCAGAGCTCGAAGATGCGGCGCACGACGTAGACGCGCAGGGGCGCGTGGAGGTTCTCGAGCACCTCGCGCTGCAGCGGGCGCTCGAGCATGGGCCACCAGATGCCGATCGGCGGGAGTCCGTGCCGGGGTTTCGGCCGGTCGTCGTGGGCCGGCTGGTCGACGATGGCACTCATTGCGCCGGCTCCTCGGCCACGTGCCCGGTGTCGGGGTCGCGCACGACGACGTGCTCGTCGGCGTCGGCGTCCTCCTCGGCCTGCTGGTGCTGCTCGGCGGCGTCGACCGCCTCGTCGAGTTCGTCGGCCGCGCTCGGGTCGGTAGGGTTCGGATCGCTCATCTCAGACTCCTCGCTCGCACGGCCGACCTCCCCCATGGGACCGGCCGATTCCGACGGTACGTCGGCAGCGCTCACCAGGGGCAGGGGATTGACCCCGTTCGGGGGCGGTGCTACCCGAGGCCTCCTCGCGTCCACGGTCGCTCGACGGGTGCGGAACGGCGCCGCCGCCACCATGATGGACGGATGGACCTCCCGGTGATGCCGCCCGTCGCTCCCATGCTGTCGAAGTCGGTGAAGGAGATCCCCGACGTGGGCCACGTGGAGCCCAAGTGGGACGGGTTCCGCACGATCGTGTTCAAGGACGGCGATGAGATCGAGCTCGGCAGCCGCAACGAGCGGCCGATGACGCGGTACTTCCCCGAGCTCGTCGAGGCGCTGCGCGAGAACCTGCCCGAGCGGTGCGTGGTCGACGGCGAGATCATCCTCGCGATCGACGGGCGGCTCGACTTCGACGCGCTCCAGCAGCGGATCCATCCCGCCGACAGCCGGGTGCGCATGCTCGCCGAGCGAGCGCCCGCGTCGTTCGTCGGCTTCGACCTGCTCGCGATCGGCGACGAGGACCTCATGGGCCGACCGTTCGTCGAGCGGCGCACGCGGCTCGAGGAGGCGCTCGCCGCGGCATCCGACCCCGTCTTCCTCACGCCCGCCACCGCCGACCTCGCCGAGGCGCGCGACTGGTTCGTGCGCTTCGAGGGCGCCGGGCTCGACGGCGTGGTGGCGAAGCCCCTCGACGGCACCTACCAGCCCGACAAGCGCACGATGTTCAAGGTCAAGCACGAGCGCACGGCCGACTGCGTCGTCGCCGGCTTCCGCTGGCACAAGACGGGCGGCATCATCGGCTCGCTGCTGCTCGGGCTCTACGGCGACGACGGGCGGCTCCATCACGTGGGGGTCGCCGCGTCGTTCCCGATGGCGAAGCGGAAGTCGCTGGTGGCCGAGCTCGAGCCGTACGTCGCGGACGACCTGTCGCAGCATCCGTGGGGCGAATGGGCCGACCAGGAGGCGCACGCCTCGACGCGGATGCCAGGCGCGGTGAGCCGCTGGAGCGCCGGCAAGAACCTCTCGTTCGTGCCGCTGCGGCCCGAGCTCGTGGTCGAGGTCGCCTACGAGAAGATGGAGGGCGACCGGTTCCGGCACACGGCGCAGTTCCGCCGGTGGCGCCCCGACCGCACCCCCGAGAGCTGCACGTACGAGCAGCTGGAGTCGCCCGACGACCTCGAGCTCTCGGAGATCCTGCCGCTGCAGGGCTGAGGCTCAGATCACGGCGCGCAGGCCCGCCGACAGCGCCGTGTGGTGCTCGAACACGAGGTTCGTCTCGGTGAGCGCGACGGCCGGGTTGGCCGAGAGGTTCTTCAGCACGAACTGCCGCACGTGCTCGCTGTCGCGCACGCGCACGTGGATGAGGAAGTCCTCGGTGCCGCCCAGGAAGAACAGCTGGGCGACCTCGGGCTCGCGGCGGAGCTCGTCGGAGATCTGCTCCATGAGGTGGCGGGCGCCGGGCCGGATGCGCACGCTGACGAGCGCCTGCAGCGTGAACCCGAGCGCCACGGGGTTGATCTCGGCGGTGTAGCGCACGATCACCCCGCGCTCGCGCAGCGAGCGGACGCGGGCGAGGCACGTCGAGGGGGAGATGCCCACCTCGCGCGCCAGCTCGACGTTCGGGATGCGCGCGTTCTCGTGCAGGATCGTCACGATCTGCCGGTCGAGGTCGTCGAGCTCGACGCGGCCCGGTGCGCTGATCTGCGGTGCATCGGCCACGGGCGAGGCTCCTTCCGAACAAGTGAATGAATCGAGTGCATTCTACCGAACAGGATTCGGAAGGTCTTCCAATCCGTCGAACGACACGTCACCATGGAGGCAATCCCACCCCACAGCATTCGGAGATCACCATGCACGTCGGCGTGCCCGCAGAGGTCAAGAACAACGAATTCCGCGTCGCGATGACGCCGGCGGGGGTGCACGCCCTCGTCGGGCGCGGCCACCGCGTCGACATCCAGGCCGGTGCCGGCCTCGGTGCCGGCTACACCGACGAGGAGTACCGCGAGGCCGGCGCGACGATCGTCGGCACCGCCGCCGAGGCGTGGTCGGCCGAGCTCGTGCTCAAGGTGAAGGAGCCGATCGAGCAGGAGTACGGCTTCCTCCGCGAGGACCTCACGCTCTTCACCTACCTGCACCTCGCCGCCGACCTGCCGCTCACGCGCGCCATCCTCGACTCCGGAGTCACGGCCATCGCCTACGAGACCGTGCAGCTGGCCGACCGCTCGCTGCCGCTGCTCACCCCGATGAGCGAGGTCGCCGGCCGGCTGGCGCCGCAGGTGGGCGCCGCGTCGCTGCACGCGTCGAAGGGCGGCCGCGGCGTGCTCCTCGCCGGCGTGCCCGGCACCGCGCCCGCCAAGGTCGTCGTGATCGGCGGCGGCGTCGCCGGCGAGCAGGCCGCCGCGACCGCGATGGGCATGGGCGCCGACGTCACCGTCTTCGACATCTCGCTGCCGAAGCTGCGCGAGCTCGACGCGCGCTACGAGCACCGCATCAAGACGCTCGCCTCGTCGTCGTACGAGATCGCCCGCCAGCTCAAGGACGCCGACCTCGTCGTCGGTGCCGTGCTCGTCCCCGGCGCCGCGGCGCCCAAGGTGGTCACCGACGACATGGTCGCCCAGATGAAGCCGGGCGCCGTGCTCGTCGACATCGCCATCGACCAGGGCGGATGCTTCGAGGGCTCGCACGCGACGACCCACGCCGACCCGACCTACCGGGTCCACGACGCCATCTTCTACTGCGTCGCGAACATGCCCGGCGCGGTCCCGGCCACCTCGACGCCCGCGCTCACGAACGCGACGCTGCCCTACGCCATGCGGATCGCCGACCTCGGCTGGCAGGCCGCCCTCGCCGAGGACGCCGCCCTCGCGAAGGGCCTCAACGCGACCCGCGGCCGCCTCACCAACGAGGGCGTCGCGAAGGCGCACGGCCTGGAGCTGCACGCCGCGCTCTGATCCCGATCAGGACGAGCACGAAGCGCCGGCCCGATCTCGGGTCGGCGCTTCGGCGTCGTCGCGGACTCGGAACGTCGCGGTGACTGCGAGGTCAGGCGACTCCGCGTGTCAGGAGAGCGAGAGGAAGAGCTTCTCGAGCTCGTCGAACGTCAGCGGCTCGGAGGCCTCGGCGCCGTCGGCACGGCGTGCACCCCCGGATCGGGCGGGCGTCGCGGCATCCGTCGCGCAGTCGCGCATCGCCGACGAGATGATCGCGAAGCCGGCGCGGTCGAGCGCGCTCGAGACCGCCGCCAGCTGGGTGACGACCGTGCGGCAGTCGCCGCCGGCCTCGACGGCGTCGATCACCGCGTTCAGCTGGCCGCGGGCGCGCTTCAGGCGGTTGAGGATGCGCCGCTGGGCGTCCTGCTGCTCGGTTCCGACGGTGCTCATGCGATGGTGCCTGCCTTTCCGCTGTCCACGATGCTCATGATGGAGCCCCGGCGACGACGGGGAGTCCGGATCGATGCCACGCCGTGATGCCGCCGTCGATGTTGACGGCGTCGACGCCCTGTGCGGCGAGGAACTGCGTGGCTTGCGCGCTCCGGCCGCCGACGGCGCACATGAGGTAGACGGTGCGGTCGCGCGGCACCTCGTCGAGGCGCGCGACGAGCGAGCCGAGCGGGATGTGCACGGCGCCGTCGACGCGTGCGCGGGCGACCTCCTCGGGCTCGCGCACGTCGATGATGTACGCGTCGCCGAGGGCGTGCGCCGCGGTGGGGGAGATGGTCTGCATGTCGGGTCCTTCAGGGGTCAGCGGTCGGTTCGTTCGGGTCAGGGGTCGGTTCGTTCGGGTCAGGCGGCGCGCAGGTCGGCGGTCGTGGCGTCCGCGGCGTGCTCATGGGCTCGCGCACGCATGCCGTCCCGCCACGTGAGGTAGCCGCCGTCGAGGTTGACGACGTCGTGGCCGAGGCTCGCGAGCAGTCGCGCCGCGGTGTGCGCGCCCTGCCCGATGCGGCAGTGGACGACGATCCGGCGCCCGGCGTAGGCGTCGGCGCGCTCGCGCAGCTCCTCGACGGGGATCCAGGTCGCCCCCGGGATCGCGCCCTCCGCGAGTTGGCCCGCCGCGCGCACGTCGAGCAGGACGGCGCCGTCGGCGACCGCGTCGTCGAGTTCGTGCCACTGGATGGTCGCGTCCTCGCCGTCGGCGAGGTTGCGCGCGATGTAGCCCAGCATGTTCACGGGATCCTTCGCCGACCCGTACTGCGGTGCGTAGGCCAGCTCGAGGTCGGCGAGGGCGGATGCCGCGAGGTCCGCCGCCATCGCGGTCGCGATGACGTCGATCCGGCGCGCGACGCCCTCGGTCCCCACCGCCTGCGCACCGAGGATGCGATCGGTGCGCGCGTCGACCACGAGCTTCAGCGACATCGGGCGCGCGCCGGGGAAGTAGCCCGCGTGCGACAGCGGGTGCGAGTGGATGACCCGGACCTCGATGCCGCGCGACCGCGCGTGCTCCTCCGACCAGCCGGTCGACGCCGCCGTCAGGCTGAGCACGTCGATGACGGCCGTGCCGAGGGCGGACGCTGAGATAGACGGGCGACCCGCGATCGCGTCGGCGACCGCGCGGCCGTGCCGGTTCGCCAGGCCCGCCAGCGGCACGAGGCGCGCGGAGCCGTCGACCCGGTCGCGCTTCTCGGCGACATCGCCGATCGCGTAGATCGCGGGGTCGCTCGTGCGGTGCGCGTCGTCGACGACGATGCCGCCGGTCGCCCCGATCTCGAGGCCTGCTGCGCGAGCGAGTCCGGACTCGGGCACGACGCCCATCGCGGCGATCACGAGGTCGGCGGGCAGCACGCTCCCGTCGTCGAGCACGACGCGACGCGCCTCCACCGCCGTGACGGTGTTCCCGAACCGCAGGCCGAGTCCGCGCTCGAGCACGTGCTCGGCGAGCGGAGCCGCCATCTCGGGATCGAGCCCGCCGATGAGGCGCGACGAGCGCTGCACGATCGTTGTCGCGAGGCCGCGACGGTGCAGGTTGTCGGCCATCTCCACGCCGATGTACCCGCCGCCGATGACGACGGCCCGGGCGCCCGAGGGCAGCCCGTCGACCGCGACCATGACGGCGTCGAGGTCGTCGAGCGTGCGCAAGGCGTGGAGCGGGGCATCCGGTGCGACGCGATCGGGGAGGCGCGGCGCCGCACCCGGCGAGAGGACGAGCTCGTCGTAGCCGAGCTCGTAGTCGGCGCCGTCGGCGGGCCGGACCGTGACGCGGCGTGCGGCGCGATCGATGGCGACGACCTCGCTGCGCACGCGGGCGTCGATGCGGAAGCGGGCGGCGAGGCGGGCGGGGTCCTGCAGCTCGAGCGCCGCCCGCTCGGGGATGACGCCGGACACGTGGTAGGGGAGTCCGCAGTTCGCGAACGACACCGCGCCGCTGCGCTCGAGCACGAGGATCTCGCGGTCCTCGTCGAGCCGGCGCAGGCGCGTGGCTGTGGACATGCCGCCGGCGACGCCGCCGACGATGACGGTCACGGGTGCGGGTGCGGGTGCGGGTGCGGGTGCGAGGTGGTGCGGGGTGGAGCGATGGTGCATACCCCGAGGGTATACGAATACCCCAAGGGTATCCAAAACGAGCCGGAGCCCGGCGAGGGTCCCGGGAATCCGCGCGATCGCACGTATGGTGTCGGTGTGTGGCGGCTCGATCGGAACCATGACGAGGAGGACTTCCTCGGTCCCGAGGCGGATGCCGCATCCGATGGAGCGACTCCGGAACCCATGCGACAGGACATCACCAGCCCAGACGGCGTGAGCCTCGGCAACCCCGAGCTCGTCGCCGGGAACGTCGCCGAGCCCTCCTGGCGACGCTGGCACGGCGAGCTCGCCGAGGTCGGCGGACGGTCGCCCCTCGTCCGCTTCGTCGACACTCCGCGCACGCGCATCGAGCTCTCCACGACGCATCCGGGCGGGCTGCCGCAGTTCATCACCGGCAAGTCGACCCTGCTCTCGAGCCTCATCCGCGACGAGCTCGCCCTGCGCAACGCGCGGCTCGCGGCCGCCGAGATCACGCAGAAGGGCGTCGAGCTGCGCTCGGTGCGCGGCATCGAGTCGGTGCACCTCGCGATCGGGCTCGCCTCCTGGCGCAACGGCGGCGAGGAGTTCCTCGCACCGGTGCTGCTGCGCCCGCTCGCGATCCGCCGCTACGGCCGCGACTTCGAGCTCAAGCTGAAGGGCCAGCCGTTCCTCAACCCGGCGCTCGCGCGCGAGCTCCGGGAGCAGTTCCGCATCACGCTCGACGCCGACGCGTTCGTCGCGCTCGCGATCACGAACGGCGTGTTCAAGCCGCAGCCCGTCATCGACCGGCTGCGCGGCCTGACCTCGCACCTGCCGTGGTTCCACGTCGCGCCGCGCCTCGTGGTCTCGTCGTTCGCCGAGGTCGGCCCGGCGATGGCCGCGGATGTCGCTGAGCTCCACCACCCGGTCATCGACGCCGTCGCCGGCAACAAGGCGGCCCGCGCGGCGATCGCCCAGCAGGGCGAGCGCGTGCGGCCCGTGCCGCAGGACGAGCGGCCCCCGTCGACCGACACGCTGCTGCTCGACGCCGACTCCGAGCAGGAGCAGGTCGTCGCCGAGATCGAGGCCGGCACCTCGCTCGTCGTGAAGACGCTGCCGGGCACCGGCGGCACGCAGACCATCGTGAACGCCATCGGCGCGCTCGTGGCGAAGGACAAGCGCGTGCTCGTCGTCGGCGCGCGGCGCGCGAGCCTCGACGGCATCGTGCACCGGCTCGGCCAGGTCGGCCTCGGGGGCGCGGCGGTGACGACCGCGGGCCTGCGACGCGACCTCATCCAATCGATCTCGCGTAACGAGAAGGTCGAGCAGCCCCGCGTCGCCGACGTCGACGACGCCCTCGTGCGCCTGCGCAAGGTCCTCCTCGACTACCGCTCCGCGCTCACCCGGCGCGACCCCGAGCTGAAGGTCTCGGTGCTCGACGCCCTCGGCGAGCTCGCCCGCCTCGCACTGCTCGACCGCCCGCCGTCGACGACCGCACGGCTCGACCATGCTGCGCTCGTCGGTCTCGCGACGGGTCGCGAGCAGGTGGCCCGCGACCTCGCGCGCGCGGCCGAGCTCGGCGAGTTCCGCTACGGACCGGGGGACTCGCCCTGGTACGGCGCCTCGTTCACCTCGTCGGAGGAGGCGGCCCACGCGCACGAGCTCGCGAAGCGCCTCAGCACGACGGAGCTGCCGCGCCTGCTCGAGCGCGGTCGCGCGCTCATCGCGCAGACCCGGCTCCGCACGTTCGAGTCGGTCGCGGAACTCGGCGTGTTCCTGCGGCTGCTCCTCGACGTGCGCGACACGCTCGACAAGTTCCTGCCCTCGGTGTACGACCGGCCGCTCGGCGAGCTCATCGCGGCGACGTCCTCGCGGCGCGACTCGCCCGGGATGTCGGGCGCGAACCGCCGCCGGCTGCGCCGCCTCGCGCAGGAGTACGTGCGCCCCGGCGTGCACGTCGGCGACCTCAACGGGGCGCTCCGCGGCATCCAGCAGCAGCGCACGCTCTGGCAGCGCTACTCGGAGGCGGGTGCCATCCCCGCCGTGCCGGTGGGCATCGACGACGTGCACGTGGCCTACCGCACAGTCGCGACCGACCTCGCCGCGCTCGACGCCCCGCTCGGCGTGGTGGGCACGCCGCGTCAGCTCGCCGCGCGTCCCGTGCGCGAGCTCGAGGCGAACCTGGCCGGCCTCGCCGCCGAGTCGGAGGTGCTCACCAACCTGCAGGAGCGCACGGCCGTGCTCTCGCGGCTCCGCGACCTGGGCCTCGACCCGCTGCTCGTCGACCTCGCGAAGCGCCACGTGCGCGAGCGCGCGGTCGCCGCCGAGCTGGAACTCGCCTGGTGGCAGTCGGTGCTCGAGCTCATGCTCGCGGGCGACAAGGCGCTGCTCGGCGCGAACACGACCGTGCTCGACCGGCTCGAGGGCGACTTCCGCCTCGTCGACGAGGCGCACGCGTCGGCCGCGGGTCCCCAGCTGGCCTGGCACCTGGCCGAGAACTGGAAGGTCGCGCTCGTCGACCACCCCGACGAGGCCCAGCAGCTGAAGCGGATGCTGCGCGGCGATCGCGTGCGTCCTGCAGCGCTGCACGACGAGACGCCGCACCTGTTCCGGACGCTCGCCCCGATCTGGCTCGCCTCGCCGTACGAGGTGCCCGAGATCGACGACGACATCGCGTTCGACGCCGTCGTGCTCGTCGACGCCGGATCGACGACGATCGCCGAGAACCTCGGCGCGATCCGTCGCGCCCGTCAGGTCGTCGCGTTCGGCGACCCGGTGACGCAGACGCCCACCCTCTTCGAGACCGGCCTCGACGACGGCGACCGCGAGGGCCGCTCGACGGAGCACGGCGTGGACGCGCTGCACGCCGACTCGGCGCTCGCGCGGCTCGGCGAGCTGCTGCCCACGCTCACGCTCACGCGCAGCTACCGCGCCGGCGGCGAGGACCTCGCCGAGCTCGTGAACCGCCGCTTCTACGCCGGCCGCATCGAGTCGCTCCCGTGGGCGGGCAGCTACCTCGGGCACGGCAGCCTCGGCCTGCACTACGTGCGCGGCAACGGCCTGCCCGACGCCGTGACCGGCACCGTCGAGAGCATCGACCCCGAGGTCGCGAAGGTCGTCGAGCTCGTCATGGAGCACGCCGTCAAGCGCCCGCGCGAGTCGCTCATGGTCATCACCGCGAGCACGAAGCACGCGGCACGCGTACACCAGGCCGTGCTCGCCGCGTTCGCGAAGCGCACCGACCTCTCGGACTTCATCCTCAAGGACCGCGCCGAGCCGTTCACGGTGCTCACGCTCGAGCAGGCCGTGGCGCAGAGCCGCGACCGCGTGATCTTCTCCGTCGGCTACGGGCGCACGCCGCACGGGCGCCTGCTCTCGAACTTCGGCTCGCTCGGCGAGCCGGGCGGCGACCGGCTGCTCGCGGTCGGCATGACCCGCGCGCGTCGCTCGATGGACCTCGTCTCGGCGTTCCGCCCCGAGGACATCGACGCCGACCGGCAGGCCCACGGCGTGCTCGCGCTCGCCGAGATCCTGAGCCAGACCGAGGAGCGGGCCGCCGGGAACGACCACGAGGACGCCGGCGAGTCGATGCTCGGCGACCTCGCGCGCCGGCTGTCGCGCCGCGGCATCCGGGTCAGCGTCGGCCACCGCGGCCGGCTCGCCCTCGCGGCCGCGCACGCCGGCAAGGCCGTCGTCGTCGAGACCGACGAGGCGTTCACCGGGCTCAGCCTGCGCGAGTCGCTGCGGCTGCGCCCCGACGTGCTGCGCCGGCTCGGCTGGCACTACCTGCGCGTGCACAGCTTCGAGCTGTTCGGCAACCCCGAGGCGGTCGCGACGCGCGTCGCCACGCTGCTCGGCAAGCCCGAAGCACGACCCGCGGATGCCGCGGCGGGCTGATGGCCGAGGACGAGCGCCAGCACGTCGAGCGCGCCGGCGGCCGCGCCCGACGTGCGCGGCTGACGCCCGCTCCGGGCACCGATCCGACGCCCGAGGCGCCCGTGCCGGGCGCGGGCGAGGACGGCGAGGCGCGGCCGGCGAAGCGGAAGCCCGGTGCCAAGGGCGACCCAGACGACGACCGCATCACGCGGGAGCGACCGCCGCACTGGTGAGGTGCGCGGGTACGGCGCGCGGCTCGGCTAGTCGCGCCGGCCGGCGCCCTCGCGCTCGCGCTCCGCGGCGAGCAGGTCGCGGATCTCGGACAGCAGCGTGAGCTCGGTCTCGGGTGCGGCCGGGTCGGGCTCGCCCGTCTTCCGCTTCTGCTCGGCCCGGTCCTTCAGGGTGTTCATCGGCAGCACGAAGACGAAGTACACGACCGTCGCGACGATGGCGAAGGCGATGATGGCGCCGAGCACCGCGCCGAACTTCACCTCGGCGACGCCGCCCGTCAGGGTCGGGATCTCGAGCACGAGCGCGGTGTCGAGGCTGTCGGCCTGGAAGATCACGCCGATCAACGGGTTGATCAGGTTGTTCACGATCGAGTTCACGACGGCGGTGAACGCGGCGCCGATGACGACCGCGACGGCCAACTCGATCACGTTCCCGCGAAGGATGAATTCCTTGAAGCCCTTGAGCACGGTCCCTCCCAGACGATCGGTCTCCGACGGCACGTCAGGCCACGCTAGCGGAGGATCCCGACGAGGTCGAACCCGAGGAGGAGCCGCCGCCCGAGGAGGAGGAGCTCGACGAGGAGGAGTCGGACGACCCCGAGGACGAGCTCGACGAGGAACCGCCCGACGAGGCATCCGACCCGCTGGACCCACCGGAGCCGCCGGCCCCGCCCTTGCCGCCCTCGCCGCGCGAGTCGGTGCGGTAGAAGCCCGAGCCGTTGAAGGTCACGCCGATGGTGTTGAAGAGCTTGCGCAGGCGGCCGCCGCACACGTCGCAGACGGTGAGCGCGTCGTCGGTGAACGCCTGGTGGATGTCGAAGGCGTTGCCGCACTCGGTGCAGCGGTAGGAGTACGTGGGCATGTGGGTCTGACTCTTCCGGATCGTGGCGCGCCGCTCAGAACGCGATGATGCGCGTGGGCGTCACGACCCCGTTCACGGGCTGGTCGTGCACCTCTCGCGGCACCTCGTCGACGAACTCGCTGTCGAAGACGACGGCGTACACCGGAGGACATTTTTCCATCGAACCGAGGGTCTTGTCGAAAAAGCCCCGTCCCCACCCGAGCCGCATGCCCGTCTGGTCGACCGCTGCGGCGGGCACGAGGATGAGGTCGACGTCGTTGATGGCCATGGGCCCGAGCAGCTCGCCGTCGGGCAGCGGCACGCCGTGCAGCCCGATCGACTCGGTCTCGTCCTCGCCGACGGTCCAGTCGAGCAGGCCGTCCTCACGGGTGACGGGGAACAGCACGCGGATGCCGCGGGCCTCCGCCCAGTTCACGAACGGCCGGGTGTTCGGCTCGTTCGGCATCGACAGGTAGCACGACAGCGACTCGGCCTCGGTGGTCCCGACGAGCTCCTCGAGGCGGGCCGTGAAGCCCTCGGTCGCGAGCTCCCGCTCGTGCGCCGGCATGTTCTGCCTGCGCTCTCGGAGCTCGGCGCGGAGCACGCGCTTCTGGACGTCCGGATCGTCGGGCATGCCACACATCCTAGGGCGGTGCAACGTGACGCCCGGCCCCTGCGCCCCGCCGGGTCATGCGGATACGCTGTCCGCATGACTCAACGGATCACGAAGGCCGTCATCCCTGCGGCGGGCCTCGGCACGAGGTTCCTCCCGGCGACCAAGGCGATGCCGAAGGAGATGCTCCCCGTCGTCGACAAGCCCGCGATCCAGTACGTGGTCGAGGAGGCCGTGGCCGCCGGGCTCGACGACGTCCTCATGATCATCGGCCGCAACAAGAACGCGCTCGCCAACCACTTCGACCGCGTCGCCGAGCTCGAGTACACGCTCGAGACGAAGGGCGACAACTCCAAGCTCTCGACGGTGCAGGAGTCGAGCGACCTCGCCGACGTGCACTTCGTGCGCCAGGGCGACCCCAAGGGTCTCGGCCACGCGGTGCTGCGAGCCCGCAAGCACGTGGGCGACGAGTCATTCGCTGTGCTCCTCGGCGACGACCTCATCGACGCCCGCGACCCGCTGCTCACGCGCATGCTCGCCGAGCACGGCAAGCGGGATGCCACGATCGTCGCCCTGCTCGAGGTCGACCCGGCCTCCATCCACATGTACGGCGCGGCCGAGGTCGAGGCCACCGACGACCCCGACGTCGTGCGCGTCACGGGCCTCGTCGAGAAGCCCGCCGCCGACGTGGCGCCGTCGAACCTCGCGGTCATCGGCCGCTACGTGCTGAAGCCAGAGGTGTTCGACATCCTCGAGCGCACGCGCCCGGGCAAGGGCGGCGAGATCCAGCTCACCGACGCGCTCATGGAGATGGCGGGCGACGTCGACGGCGCGGGCGGCGTGTACGGCGTCGTGTTCCGCGGCCGTCGCTACGACACGGGCGACAAGCTCGACTACATCAAGGCGGTCATCCAGCTGGCCGCCGATCGCGACGACCTCGGCCCCGAGCTCAAGCCGTGGCTCGTCGAGTACGTCGCCGGCCTCGAACGGAGCTGACGATGGCGACGGCCGCGATCCCCACGCTGCGTGACGGGGACGTCACCCTGCGGCCGATCCGTGCGCGCGACGCCAAGGTGCTCGAGCGCGTGCTGCTCGACAACCGCTCGTGGCTGCGCCAGTGGGAGGCGACCTACCCAGGCGGGGGCACGGTGATCGACACGCGCGCGAGCATCCGCAACCTGCTCGCCCACGCGCGCACCGGGCACGCCCTGCCGTTCGTGATCGAGGTCGACGGCGAGCTCGTCGGCCAGCTCAACGTCTCGTCGATCACGTTCGGATCGCTGTCCTCGGCCTCGATCGGCTACTGGGTGTCGCAGGCGCACGCCGGGCGCGGCATCACGCCGGCCGCCGTCGCCCTCGCGACCGACTACTGCTTCTCGACCCTGCGCCTGCACCGCATGGAGATCTGCATCCGCCCCGAGAACGCGCCGTCGCTGCGCGTCGTCGAGAAGCTCGGCTTCCGCTACGAAGGACTGCGGCGGCGGTTCATCCACATCAACGGCGACTGGCGCGACCACTTCTCGTTCGCGCTCGTGGCCGAGGAGGTGCCGCGGGGCGTGCTGCGCCGCTGGCACGAGGGACGCGTGCCCGAGGATGCCGCGCGCATCAGCGCCGAGGACCGCGCGGCCGCCGCGTACCCGCTGCACGTCGCCGATCGCTGAACACGCGCGCGTCCAGCGGTGCCGATCGTCCGCTGGGGCCTAGCGTTGTCGCATGGACGTGATCGGCGGGGGCGTGCTGGTGGCAGCGGCCGCTGCACTCTGGATCGCGTACCTCCTGCCGAGCTGGCTTCGCCGCCGGCAGTACCTCGCCACCGAGCGCAACGCGGTGCGGCTGCAGCAGACGCTGCGCATCCTCGCCGAGACGGCTGAGACGCCCGAGGCGGTGCGCGTCGAGGCCACCGCCCGGGAGGTCGCGACGCAGCAGCGCATCCTGCACGAGCACGAGGTCACCGCCCGACTCGCGGCCGAGGCCGCCGAGCACCTCGCGATCGCCGAGCGCCGTGCCGCCGAGGAGGCGGCCGAAGCCGCGCGCGAGCTGACCGCGTCGGCCGCCCCCATCACCGAGCCGATCCCCACGGTCGCGTCGGCGCAGGCGGCGGCCGCGCCGACGGGTACCACGTCGACGGATGCCGCGAGGCGCCGTCGCTCGCTGCGCCGTCGCCGCGGGCTGAGCTCGCTGCTCCTGCTCGCGGGCTTGCTGACCGTGATCGGCGGACTCGTCGCGGCCGCGTTCGGCGCGTCCCTGCTCATCGCGGCGGGCGGCGCGCTCGCGATGGTGCTCGCGTTCACGTTCCTCGCCGGGCTCGCCCGCGTGCACATCGCCACGCCGGTCGCGGCGCCGGTCGCCCTGCCCGAGGCGGCGCCGTTCGAGCCGATCGAGCTCGCCGATGAGGAGCCCGAGGACCACGGCTGGACGCCGCAGCCGCTGCCGAAGCCGCTGCACCTCTCGCGCGGCACGATCGCGGCGGCCGCCATGGCGTCGATCGAGGCCGCCGAGCGGCTGCGTCGCTCGTCCGTCGAGGCGGAGCTGGCGCGCCGCGCCGAGGAGCTCGAGCCGGCCGTGCCGTCGATCGAACGGCCGTCGCGCGGGGCCGAGGCGCCCGCGGCATCCGCTGCCCCCGGTGCCGCTCGTCGCGAGGCGCCGCGCACGGCAGAGGCCGAGCCGGCGAGCCCGTATGCCCGCATGGGCATCGTCGAGGAGGCGCCGCCCGGATTCGGCGACCTCGACGCCGTGCTGCGCCGTCGGCGTCAGGCGGGCTGACCCGCATTCACCCGGCCGGCGACCCGCCGACCGCAGCCGTCCGGGTGGTCTGGATCACGCTCCGAGTGATGATAGAGTCGTTGACGGCTCGGGCCCATGGCGCAGTTGGTAGCGCGTCTCGTTCGCAATGAGAAGGTCGGGGGTTCGAATCCCCCTGGGTCCACCATCGCGAGGCCGGCTTCTTCGGAAGCCGGCCTCGTCGCGTTTTCCGGCTAGCGCCTCGCCGCGAGGAACTGCTCGTGGACGCCGGCCGGGATGCGACCGCGTGCGGGTACGTCGACGCCGTTGTCGGCCGCCCAGGCGCGGATCTCCTTCGGCGACGCGCCGCCCGAGCTCGCGGACGAGGAGCGCCCGCCGCGGCGGGAGGCACTCGTTCGACGGCCCGCCTTGACGTACGGCGCGAACGCGGCGCGCAGCGCGGCGGCGTTGTCGGCCGACAGGTCGATCTCGTAGCCGGCGCCGTCGACCGCGAAGGCGATCGTCTCCGCGGCGTCGGTGCCGTCGAGGTCGTCCACGAGCGTCACGATGGTCTTCTTCGACACGACGGAAGTCCTTTCGTCGGAAGACGGCGCAGGGGCGCCGGTGCTGGTCCCGAGCCTAGTCCCGGCGCCCGCGCGCCCGCCCCCTTGCGTCGCGGCGTGCCGATTCGGCCCCGCGCAAGGCCTTCCGGTCCCACGAGGGGGCGGGCATAGGCTGGTCGGGATGTCGCAACCGTCCACGCCGGCGCCGCAGCCGCCCACGCTGTCGATCCCGCTGTCCGATGCCAAGCGCTGGCGCGCGTACTGGGTGTGCGTGGCGGTCGCCGGCCTCACCATCCTCGACCTCACGAAGGTCAACGTCGCGCTGCCGTCGATCGAGGCGGCGTTCGGCGCGACGTCCACCGAGCTGCAGCTCATCGTGTCGGGCTACGTGCTCACGTTCGGCCTCACGCTCGTGCCCGCGGGCCGCATCGGCGACCAGCGATCGCGGCGCACGCTGTTCGTCATCGGCCTCAGCCTGTTCACGCTCACGAGCCTCGCCTGCGCGCTTGCGCCGAACGGAGAGGTGCTGCTGGTCGCCCGGCTCCTGCAGGGCGTTGCGGCCGGCATCCAGATGCCGCAGGTCCTGGGCCTCATCCAGCAGCTGTTCCAGGGCCCCGAGCGCGGCAAGGCGTTCGGCCTCTTCGGCGCCACGATCGGCATCGCGACCGCGTTCGGCCCGACGCTCGGCGGCCTCGCGATCGCGATCGGCGGCCCCGAAGACGGCTGGCGCGGCATCTTCTGGATGAACGTGCCGCTGTCGCTCATCGCGATCGCGCTCGCGCTGTGGCTGCTGCCCGAGACCAGGCTCCCCTCGACGCGCAAGCTCGAGCTCGATCCGGTCGGGCTCCTGCTGTTCGGCATCACGGTGGTCGCGCTCATGTGGCCGTTCCTCTTCACCACGGGCTCGCCCACCGACAACCCCGCGCGGTGGTGGCTCCTCGTCGTGTTCGTGTTCGCCGCCAGCGGGTTCGTCGCGTGGGAGCGCCACTACGCGGCGACCGGCAAGCATCCGCTCGTGCCGCTCTCGCTCTTCGGGGTGACCTCCTACCGCAACGGCACGGTGCTCGCCTCGGCGTACTTCGCGGCCGCGCCCTCGATGTTCCTGCTCACCACGCTGTACCTGCAGCACGGCCTCGGCCTCGCGCCGGTGTTCGCCGGCATGGTGAGCATCGGCTTCGCCCTCACGAGTGCGATCTCGTCGTGGATCGGCGGCAACCTCGTGAACCGGATGGGCCGCCCGCTCGTCGTCTGGGGCCTCGCCATGGTGCTCGTCGGCATCGGCCTGCTCGTGCTCGCGGCGCTGTACACCGCGCCCGAGATCACGCCGTGGGCCATGGCTGGGGCGATGGTCATCGCCGGGTTCGGCGGCGGCCTCGTGATCTCGCCGAACCAGACGCTCGCGCTCGCCGACATCCCGGTGAAGCAGGGCGGACTGGCCGGCTCGGTGGGCCAGCTCGGCCAGCGCATCGGCACCGCCGTCGGCACGGCCGTGGCGCTGTCGCTCTTCTACGCCACGATCTACCGCGAGACGGGGACGGACAGCACGCAGGACCTCGCGGTGTACCACGACGCCTACGGCTTCGGGATGACCGCGGTCGCCCTCTTCCTCGCGATCGCGTTCGGCGTCGGCCTGCTCGACCTCGGCGTGCGCCGGCGGCAGCACCGATCGCTGTCGAAGGACTCGGTCGAGGTCGCGCCCGGCTGAGCCGCTTCACCGGATCGCGAGGATCCGCGCCCGCTCCTCCTTGGGATGGTGCTCGATCGACGCGCGCAGCGCGACCCGCGGCATCGTCGCGGCGTGCCGTTCCAGGTAGGCGTCCAGGCGCTCGCGGTCGGCGTCGCCCGCGGCGCGCAGCACCCACCCGAGCGCCTTCTGCACGAGCGGCTCGGGGTCGTCGGCGAGCGTCTCGGCGAGCGTGAACGCGTCGTCGACCTCACCCCGCTTGAGGAATGCGAAGGTCGCCACGAGCGCGGTGCGGCGCTCGGGCCAGAATCCGGATGCCGCGAGCCGGGCCAGCGGCGACCGGTCGCGGTCGAGCAGGTAGCCGCCCACGACGTACTGGGCGGCGAGGTCGACGAGGTCCCACTGGTCGATGCGGACGTGCCGTCGGAGGTACAGCTCGTAGAGCTCGGTACGCCGCTCCGGCGAGGTGCGGCTGTGCGCAGCGGACTTGCCCATGATGCTGCACGCGAGCGCCCGCACCTCGTGCGTCGGCTGCTCGAGCAGTGCCTCGAGCTCGGCCACGGGCAGGTCGAGCGCGGTCTTCGCGAGGTCGAACACGGCGCCCATCCGAACGCCGATGAACGGCGCGTCGGGATCGGGCGGGAAGTATCGCGTGTACTTCTCGCGTTCCTCGTCGCTCGCCATGCCCTCGAGCGTGGCGATGAGTGTCGCGGCATCCGTCATCGTGCCCCCCGATCGGCCGGACCCACCGGCCGGCCCGGATTCAGCGTACGACGGCGGCGCCCTCGGCGGTGGGCGCGTCGGAGAACGCGAGCTTCGGCACGAACGCGAGCAGGACCGCGGCGACGGCCGCGGTCACGCCGCAGACGAGCCAGACGGTGACGTACCCGGCGAACGACCCGGCGGTGCTGGTGGCCGCCTCGCCGGCCGTGCCGAGCAACGCGATGCCGAACACGCACGACGCGATCGCACCGCCGACGGTCTTCACCGAGTTGGTGAGGCCCGTGGCGACGCCGGTCTGGTGCGCGGGCGCGGCGGCTGCCGCGGCGGCGGGCAGCGCAGCGACGAGTGCGCCCGAGCCGATGCCCGCGATGATCATGTTCGCGAGCACCTGCGCGTACCCGTCGTGGAACGGCAGGAACAGGAGGTAGCCGAGCGAGACCAGCGAGCTCGCGCCGATGAGCGCGACGCGCGGGGTCACCCAGCGGGTGACGAGCGGGAACAGCGTGGCGCCGACGACGAGGGAGAGCACGTAGGCGCCGACGAGGAGGGAGGTCTGGAAGCTCGTGGCGCCGAGCCCGTAGCCGACCTCCGCGGCATCCGTGCGCGCGAACGTCGAGAGCGGCGCCTGCGCGCCGAGCACGCTCACGCCGAAGAGACCCGCGGTGAGGAACACCGGCCAGAGCGACGGCGAGCGGAACATGCGCACGTCGATGAGCGGGTCGGGGTGACGCAGCTCCCAACGCGCGAACGGCACGACGAGCAGCACGCCGAGTGCGATGAGGCCCCAGCTCAGGAGGTCGGCCGGCCCGTTCAGGCGCATGAAGCTGAGGCCGCCCGTGAGGGCGAGGAGGGCGAGCGAGATGATGACCAGGCCGACCGTGTCGAGCGTGCCGCCCGAGAGGTCGGGCGACTCCTTGACGCCGAACCACACGACGAAGAAGCACGCGACGACCGCGATCGCCGGGACGAGCAGCAGCGCCGTCATCGGCAGCACGTCGGCCAGGGCTCCCGCGGAGAGGGCGCCGGCGATGGCGCCGAACTCGAGCGCCGCGACGAGGAGGCCGGCGGCCTTGCGGGTCATCGCCGCCGGGCGCTCGGCCGAGCGGCTACGCGACCAGATCAGCGCGATCTCGAGCGGCAGCCAGACCACGTAGAAGCCCTGCAGCGCCCACGCGACGAGGAACACCCAGAACTGGTCGGTGAACGCGAGCGCCGTGGAGGCCGCCGCCGTGATGGCCGTCGACCACATGAGCATGCGCTTGTGGCCGACCATGTCGCCGAGCTTCGCGAACGCCGGCACGACGAGTGCCGAGAGCATGAGCTGGGTGCCCTCGAGCCAGTTCACGTCGGCGTCGTGGATGCCGAGGTGCCGCGCGATGTCGGTGAGGAGCGGCGTGTAGTAGCCCTGCAGGATGCCGCTCGTGAACTCGACGAACGCGAGGAAGCCGACGATCGCGGCCACCGGTCCGAGTCTGGCAGCGCGCATCTTCGGGCTCCTTCGGGATGGGGGTGGAATCACCCTAGTGGGTCGGATGCCCCACTTCAGCCACTCGGGCGTCGTCGGCTCCCTCGCCGCGGCCTCCCGTGCCGTTCAGCGATTCGATCAGCGCCCGGTGGAACCGCTCGCCGCGCTCGAGGCTGTCGATCGTCACGTGCTCGTCGACCCCGTGGATCGACGCCCGCTGGCCCGCCGTCATGGCGATCGGGGCGAAGCGGAACACGGCCGGCGAGAAGCGGTGGAACCACCGCGAGTCGGTGGCCGCCATCATGAGGTACGGCGCGGTGATGGCGCCCGGGTACGACGCGTCGACGGCGGCGGCGATCGCGGAGAACTGCGCCGTGTCGGTCGGCGACTCGGGCGACGGGTCGCTGCCCTCGACGACCTGGACGTCGACCGCGGGGTCGCCGATCACGCGCCGCACGCGCGCGGCCGTGGTGCCCACCGTCTCGCCCACGGCGATGCGCAGGTTCAGCGTCGCGGCGGCGCGGGCGGGGAGCACGTTGGGGGCGGAGCCGCCCTCGAGCATGGTGGCGGCGAGGGTCGTGCGGACGAGCGCCGCCGGCTCGCCGTCGAGGCGCGCGAAGAGGCGCGCGGTGACCCACGGCGTCGCGGCGAGCGTCCGCAGCAGGAGCCGGACCGGGCCGCGGGTGTGCGGCGCGAACGTCGAGAGCATGGTCCGCAGCGACCGCGGCGTGCGCTTCGGGAACGGGTTCGGCGAGAGCCGGTGCACCGCGCGCGCGATGCGGGCCGTGGCCGTCGTCGCGGGCGGTGTCGACGCGTGGCCGCCCTCGCCGAGCGCCGACAGGCGGACCGTGACGATGCCCTTCTCACCCACGCCGACCATCGCCGCCGGCACGTGCACGAACGGCAGCGGCGCGTCGACCACGGCGCCGCCCTCGTCGAGCACGAGCCACGGGGTGATGCCGCGGTCCTGGAACAGGTCGGCGGCGGCCCGCGCGGCGGCGCCGTGGCTCTCCTCGTTGCCGCCGAACGAGAGGTACACGTCGCGCTCGGGGACGAACCCGTCGGCGAGCAGGTTCTCGACGGCCTCGAGGACCACGAGCAGCGGGCCCTTGTCGTCGAGCGTGCCGCGGCCCCAGACCGAGCCGTCGTGGATGCGGCCCTCGAAGGGCGGGAAGGTCCAGCCGTCGTCGTCGACGGCCGGGACCACGTCGAAGTGGCCCATGAGCACGACCGGGTCGCCGCCGCCCGCGCCGCGCCAGTGGTAGAGCAGCCCGACGTCGGTGACCTGCTCGAACGCGAGGTGCTCGTGCACGAGCGGGTAGAGCTCGGCGAGGAGATCGCGGAACCGGTCGAAGTCCGCGAGGCCGCGCTCCTCGAACTCGGCGGACACGGTCGGCAGCTGCACCATGCGCGAGAGGCGCTCGGCGGCGCCGGGCCGCACGGTCACGGGGTCGGGCATTGCTCCACCATAATGCGAGGCTGCCACGACCCGCGGGTTGAGGAGGCGCGCCGGCGCCGTCTCGAAACCCGCCTCGGTTCGTGCGTCTCGATACGCGTCGCCTTCGGCGGCGCTACTCGACGACCGGGCGACGGGTCGCCTTCGGCGGCGCTACTCGACGACCGGCAGGCGGGCCGCCTTCGGCGGCGCTACTCGACGACCGGGCGACGCGTCGCCTTCGGCGGCGCTACTCGACGACCGGCGGACGCCGCTCAGGCCGCGAGGTGCGCGGCGGGCGCCAGCAGCGCCGAGAGTTCGGCGGCCGAGAGCTCCCGACCGAACGCCGGATGCCCCGGCTCGAGGGCGCGGCCGGCGGCGAGCGGGCCGCCGTCGACCGCGTCGAAGCCGATGTCGTCGATGATGCCCGCGAGCACGGCCCGCGCCTCGGCGTCGTCGCCCACGACCGCGATGGCGCGGCGCAGCGGCGAGCCCGCGTCCATGCTGTCGTCCTCCATCTCGTGGTACCCGAGGTGGTTCAGCGACTTCACGACGCGCGCGAGCGGGTTGCGGGCGGCGTTGATCTCGCTCGTCGAGCGATCGCCGGCGTCGACCGAGTCGATGTGGCCGTCGACGGGCGGCCAGTAGTTCATGGCGTCGACGACGACCTTGCCGCCGAAGTCCTCCCACGGCACCGTGCCGGCCTTGCCGAACGGCACGGCGACGATGATGACGTCGGCTTCGGCGACGAGCTCGGCGGGCGCGAGCACCCGGGTGCCGGGTGCGACGACCGAGACGAGCAGGTCGAGGGCGGTCTGCCGCGGCGAGCCCGTGATGCGGACCTCGTACCCGGATGCCACGAGGAGTCGGGCGAGCGCGGTGCCCACCTTCCCCGCACCGAAGATGCCGATGACCGGCCGGTCCGTCACGTCCACGCCTCCATTCTCGCCGACGCGGGGATCCATGCGCCGACATTCACCGGCAACGCCCGACCGCGGCTGCGCATTCCCACGGGCGGTGCGGGGGAATAGTCTCGGGCTCACGGGGGTTCCGGTGGGCATGCGTACGCATGGAGACGCGGAGATGGGACAGGACATGGCCGAGCGCTACGAATTCGGACTCGACACCTTCGGCGACGTGACGGTCGCGGCCGACGGGTCGACGCTCACCCACGCGCAGGTGCTGCGCAACGTCGTCGACGAGGCGGTGCTGGCCGACCGGCTGGGCCTGGACTTCTTCGGCGTCGGCGAGCACCATCGGCACGAGTTCGCCGTGTCGGCGCCCGAGGTCGTGCTCGGCACCATCGCCGGCCGCACCGAGCGCATCCACCTCGGCTCGGCCGTCACGGTGCTGAGCTCCGACGACCCCGTGCGGGTGTTCCAGCGCTTCGCCACGCTCGACGGCCTCTCGGGCGGTCGTGCGGAGGTCATCCTCGGCCGCGGCTCCTTCATCGAGTCGTTCCCGCTGTTCGGATTCGAGCTGAACCAGTACCAGGAGCTGTTCGAGGAGAAGCTCAACCTCTTCGCCGAGCTCCTCAAGCAGGAGCCCGTCACCTGGACCGGCGAGCTGCGTGCGCCCCTCACCGACCAGCTCGTCTACCCGCCCGTCGAGCACGGGCACCTGAAGACGTGGGTCGGCGTCGGCGGCAGCCCCGAGTCGGTCGTGCGCGCCGCGCACTACGGCCTGCCCCTCGTGCTCGCCATCATCGGCGGCAGCCCCGCACGGTTCGCGCCGCTCGCCGATCTCTACCGGCGCGCCCTCGACCAGTTCGGCCACGCGCCGCAGCCGATCGCCGTGCACTCGCCCGGCTTCATCGCCGACACCGACCAGGAGGCGCTCGACACGCTCTGGCCGCACTACAAGGTCATCATCGACCGGATCGGCAAGGAGCGCGGCTGGGGTCCCGTGAGCCGCGAGCACTTCGAGGGCGAGGCCGGCCCGAGCGGCGCCCTCTACGCGGGCTCCTCCGAGACGGTGGCGCAGAAGATCGCCGCGGCCGTGCGCGCGATCGGCGCCGTGCGCTTCGACCTCAAGTACTCCAACGGCACCCTGCCGCACGAGGCCATGATGGGGAGCATCGAGCGGTACGGCACCGAGGTCGTGCCTCGCGTGCGCGAGCTCCTCGCGGCATCCGATGCAGCCGACGCCGAGCTCGACGCGCTCGCCGCGGCCGACCGGGCGGATGCCGCTGCGGCGGCCGAGCACCCGGCGGAGTAGTCGCGGCGAAGCCGGTCAGGCGGCGCCGGGCGCGGCCTTCGCGGCACGGCGTCGCACGGCCGCGCGGAACCAGGCCGCGTCGGGGACGCGAGCCAGGAACGTGCCGGCGATGATCGTGATGAGCACGTAGGCCGTGGCGAGCGGGGCGATGCCCGGCGCGACGCCCGCCGTCACCGCGATGCCCGCGATGACGATCGAGAACTCGCCGCGCGGCGCGAGCGCGAAGCCCGCACGCCACTGGCCGAGCGTGCCGACGCCGGCCCGGCGGGCGGCGTACGCGCCCGAGATGAGCTTCGTGACGATCGTGACGATCGCGAGGCCGAGCGCGGGCAGGATCATCGGCACGAGCTTCGACGAGTCGGACGTGAGCCCGAAGAACACGAAGAACGTCGCGGCGAACAGGTCGCGCAGCGGGGTGAGGACCGCGCTCGCGTTCGCGGCGACGCGGCCCGACAGCGCGATGCCCACGAGGAACGCGCCGACGGCGGCCGACACGCCCACCTGGGCGGCGAGGCCCGCGACGAGCATGGTGAGCCCCAGCACGCCGAGCAGCAGCGGCTCGTACTCGTCGGCGGGGAACAGGCGCGACACCACGTGCCCGTGCCGCAGTGCCACGTAGAGGATGAGGGTCACCACGGCGACCGCGATCGCCACCGAGATCGCACCCTGCAGCACGCTCACGCCGATCACGATGGCCGAGAGCACCGGCAGGTAGAACGCCATCGCGAGGTCCTCGATGACGAGCACCGCGAGGATCGCGGGCGTCTCGCGGTTCGACAGGCGGCCGAGGTCGCGCAGCAGCTTGGCGATGACGCCCGAGGACGACACCCACGTGACGCCCGCGAGGGCCACCGCGGCGATCGGGCCCCAGCCGAGCAGGAGCGCCATCGCGGCGCCCGGGAGCGCGTTGGAGACCGCATCGACGATCCCGGGCACGCGGGCCGACTTCAGGCTGCCGAAGAGCTCCGTCGCGGTGTACTCGAGCCCGAGCAGGGCGAGCAGCAGGATGATCCCGATCTCGGAGCCGGTCTGCAGGAACTCCTCGCTCGCGTCGAGCGGCACGAAGCCGCCCTCGCCGAAGGCGAGGCCGAGCAGGAGGTAGAACGGGATCGGCGAGATCCCGATGAGGAGCGCGAGACGCCCCAACAGGCTCATGCCGAGAAGCAGCGCGCCGACTTCGATGAGGAGCAGCGTGGTCTCGTGCATGCGGCCGGCCTCAGTCGGGGCCGTTGGAGAGCAGCCGAGCTACTCCGTCGAGTCCTTCACGAGTGCCGACGGCCACGATGACGTCGCCCGCGCGCAGCGGCTCGGCCGGCGTCGGGGAGGGGATGATCGACCCGTCGCGGACGATCGCGACGATCGAGGCGTGCGTGCGCGTGCGCGCCTTCGTGTCGCCCAGCGTGCGGTTCAGGTACGGCGAGTCCGTCGGCAGCGCGATCTGCTCGGTGTAGAGGCCCGCGGTCTCATCGCTGAGGGCCGTGAGGCGGCTGAGCATGACGGATGCGCCGAGCACGTCGGCGAGAGCCGCGGCCTCGTCGTCGTTCAGCGGAATGGAGTCACGGCAGGCGTCGGGGTCGTCTTCGTCGAAGACGCCGAGGTCGCGCTCACCGTCCCGGTGCGACACCACGCTGATCCGTCGACCGCCTTCGGTGACGAGGTCGTGGCGGAAGCCGATCCCGGGGAGATCGACCTTCTCGATGTGAATACCCACGAGGCATATGGTAACCCCGCTGGAGGGTGCCTCCGGCACCCCGGGTTCAGTGTCGGGGATGGGCGGCGTTCGTCATCTCGAGCACGGGCGTGCCGCCGTCGTCCACCACGGCGAACGAGGTCGTCACGGAGCCCAGTTCGGCGGCGGAGTCGAGGTGCGTGCCGCCGCACGGGATGCGGGCCGTGCCCTCGGGCAGCTCGCACACCCAGGTGCGCCGGTCGGTGAGCCCGTCGCCGGCGGCCTCGACGCGCACGGCGGCGCCCGACGCGATCCAGCGCTCGAGCTGCTCGGCGACCGCGACGCGCACGTCGTCGAGCTCGCCGGCGAGCGACGCCGTGTCGAACCCCGCGCGCCGCAGCGACTTGTTGAGCCGGTAGCGGTCGAGCGAGCCGTCGGGCAGGATGCGCGACGACGCGATGGCCGCGCCGTCGAAGTCGGGGTTCCCGAGCGAGTCCTGGCGCGCGGGCTTCGACCACCGGTCGGCGAGCACGCGGTTGAGCGCGAGCGAGGCGAGGTGGCAGGCGGTGTGACCGGTCGAGAGCGCACGGCGCGTCGCGGCATCCGCCTCGATCTCGACCTCGTCGCCCTCGGCGATCGTCGCGTCGCCGTCGACGACGTGCGCCACGAGGAAGGCCCAGCCCTCGGTGCCCGTACGAACGGGGATGTCGTCGCCGAGGTGGAGCTCGGTACCGTCGGTCGCGGCGACCACCGCATCGCGCACGGGCAGGTCGACGCCGTTCGCGCGGAGGACGCCGGCGTCGGCGGGCTGGTCGGGCCACGCGGCATCCACGGGGTGGAAGCTCGTCGACTCGGTGATGACCGCAAGGCGGCCGTCGGCGGTGGGGGCGACGTGGAGCACGCGACTCGTCGCGGTGAGCGCCCCGCCGGGGTAGGTGACGCGCGTGTCGCGCTCGGGCAGGGTCACCCGTCAGACGCCGTCGCCGCGGCCGAGGATATTGACCGGGATGGCGACCGCGAGGGCGACGCTGAGGATGCCGCCGAAGAAGGCGATCGCCTCGAAGCCGGAGAACGTCGTGGCGTACCCCATGAGCAGCATGCCGAAGACGAAGAAGGCCATGGCGATGATGAAGGCGACGACGTTCACGGGACCTCCCAGGAGCAGCGGGTGCGGCGGCGGCGCCGCGATGCCCAGCCTAGTGCTCGGCGGCGCGACGCGCCCGGCGGATGCCGCGACGGCGCGGCATCCGGTCGCTCACGAGTCGAGCGGCCCGAGCCACGCGTTCGCGACGGTGCCGTGCGCGGACTCGTCGTCGGACGGGTGGAAGATGCCCGCGAGCACGTCGCGGTAGAGGCGGCCGAGCTCCGAGCCGGCGAAGTAGGAGGAGCCGCCGGCCACGCGCACGGCCTGGTCGACCACGTGCTTCGCCGTCTCGGTCGAGCGCACCTTGACGCCCACGAGCTTCGCGAACCACATCGGGCCGTGGTCGACGAGCGTGTCGAGGTCGCGCGCGACGGCGAGCAGCTGCGGCTCGAGCGCCTCCTGCGCGATGGCGGCGTCGGCGATCCGCCAGCGGATGTCGGGGTCCTGGGAGAGCGGCGCGCCATCGCGCTTCATCGAGGTGCGCCGGTGCGCCGCGGCCACCGCGAGGTCGAGCGCCCGCGCGCCGATGCCCGCGTAGACCGCCGCGAGCAGCAGCTCGAAGCTCGCGAAGATCCCGAAGATGAACGGGTCGGCGTTCGGGCCCGGATCGAGCCGCCGCACGATGCGGTCGGGCGCGGCGAACGCGCCGTCGAGCACGGTCGTGCGGCTCTGCGACGCGCGCATGCCCAGGGTGTCCCAGTCGTCGAGGATGCGCACGTCGGGGTCCTCGCGGTCGATGAACCCGTAGACGATCTTGGGGGCGTCGGGGGAGGCGGTGTCGAGGCCCATCGTGCCGAGCCGTGTCCACGCCGGGGAGAGCGACGTGAAGACCTTGCGCCCCGAGTAGCGGTAGCCGCCGCCGGACTGCGGCTCGGCCGCGGTGCGCGAGCCGAACAGCATGAGGTCGTTGCCGGCCTCGCTGATGCCGAACCCGAAGAGCTCGCCCTGGCCGGCCTCGCGGAGGAGGAAGTCGAGCGTGTCGTCGCCGCGGTCGCGGAGGAGCTTGGCGACGCCCGTCCACACGAGGTGCATGTTCACCGCCAGCGCCGTGGCCGGCGCCGCGCCAGCCAGCCGGGACTGCGCCCGCACGGCCTCGTCGAAGCCCCAGCCGATCCCGCCGTACTCCGCGGGCACGAGTGCGGTGAGGTAGCCCGCGTCGCGCAGCTCGGCGAGGTCGTCGTCGAAGAACGCGTTGTCGCGGTCGTAGCCTGCGGCGCGTTCCCGCATGCGTTCGAGGAGTTCGTCGTGCAGCAGGGTCTCCGGCGTCGCGCTCACGACGCCAGACTACGCCTGCGGTGTGCGCTCGTGCGGGGGCTGCGACGCGGCATCCGATGCCGGCGGTACGGGCGGTGCGGCCGGGTCGGATGCCCCGGGCGTCGGGCCCGGCGCCGGCGGCTTCTGCCGGCGCGAACGCGTCGCCACGAGCACGATCACGAGCACGATCGCGCCGACGACGAGGGCGGCGAGCGCCCACGGGAGCAGCACGCCGACCGCGATGCCGAGCCACGTCGCGAAGCCGATGAGGGCGTTCCAGCCGGCCGCGAGCCCGCTCCAGAAGTCGTCGGGCTGGGGGTCGGGGGCGACCGCCTCGGTGACGAGGTCGACCGTGATCGTCGAGTAGTCGACCTGGTCGACGAGCGCGTCGCGCTGCTGCGTGAGGCTGTCGAGCTCGGCCTGCCGGGTCGTCAGCTCGGACTCGATGGCGATGAGGTCGGCGATCGTCGTGGCCTCGGAGAGCAGTTGCTGCAACCGGTCGGTCGACGCGGTCAGCGCGTCGATGCGCCCCTCGAGGTCGTTGCGCTGCTGCGTGACATCGGAGGCGTTCATGGAGACGGAGTTCACGGTGCCGAGCTCGCGCAGCTCGGCGAGGAACGGATCGAGGTCGTCCGACGGGATGCGCAGAGTGAGCGAGGCGCTCGGCGGCTGGGCGTCGGTGCCCGGCGTCTCGCTGCGGCTGTCGACGCGACCGCCCCGCGCCTCCGCGAGGTCCACGGCCCGTTGCGCGCCGTCGACCGGATCGTCGACCGTGATCGACACCCATCCCGTGGTGATGACGCTGCGCTCGGCGAGCTTCGCGCCGTCGGCGGCGGTGCCGCCCGCGGCATCCTCGCCCTCGACCTGCGGCGCCTGCTGGCCGGGTTCCATCATGGGCGCCTCGGACCCGCTGGAGCCCGCGGAGCAGCCGGCCAGGAGCAGTGCGAGGAGGGCGGCCGCGGCCGCTGCGGGGACCAGTCGTCGTCTCATGGGCTCACCGTATTGCCCGGCCCGGATCCCATGTCTGGACCCCCGCTGGGAGTCCGGTCACGATCGGATTGCGCTTCGCTGTGAATCGCCGCACGGCCCCAACGAAGCCCGGTTCCCGCTCGTTCAGCGGGAGCTCGCGGGTTGAGGAGCCCGCGCAGCAGGCGTCTCGAAACTCGCCCGCGCACAGGGGTTTCGAGACGGCGCTGCGCGCCTCCTCAACCCGCGGTGGCCGGCTCAGTCGAAGTCGGGATCGCGACCGGTGCGCTCGCCGCTCGCGAGGGTCGCGATCGCGGCGAGGTCCTCGTCGTCGAGCGCGAAGTCGAACACGTCGAGGTTCTCGCGGATCCGCTCGGGCGAGGACGCCTTCGGGATCACGATGTTGCCGAGCTCGATGTGCCAGCGCAGCACCACCTGCGCCGGCGTGCGTCCGTGCTTGTCGGCCAGGTCGCCGAGCAGCGGGGTGTCGAGCACCCGCCCGCGCGCGAGCGGCGACCACGCCTCGGTGCGGATGCCGTGCTCGGCGTCGAACGCGCGCAGCTCCTCCTGCGGCAGCCACGGGTGCAGCTCGACCTGGTTCACGACGGGCGCGACGCCGGTCTCGCCGATGATCCTCTCGAGGTGGTGCGCGTGGAAGTTCGCGACGCCGATCGACCGCACGCGTCCCTCCTGCTGCAGCCGCACGAGCGCGCGCCAGGTGTCGACGTAGCGATCGGTCGACGGCACCGGCCAGTGGATCATGTAGAGGTCGAGCGTCGCGAGGCCCAGCCGGGACATGCTCGCGTCGAACGCGCGCAGCGTCGAGTCGTAGCCGTTGTCGTCCTTCCACACCTTGCTCGTGACGAAGAGCTCCTCGCGCGGCACGTCCGCCGAGCGGACGGCCTCGCCGACCGCCTCTTCGTTCGCGTAGAACGCGGCGGTGTCGAGGTGCCGGTAGCCGATGGCGATGGCCTCGAGGCTGAGGCGCGCGGCATCCGCTGCCGGCACCTTGTAGAGGCCGTAGCCGAGCTGCGGGATGGTGTTGCCGTCGTCGAGGGACAGGCTGGGTGCCGGGGTGACGGGCGGTCGCGTCATCGTCGTGGCTCCTCTCAGCTGGGTTGCGCCGGCACCGGTTCGGTGTCGGGGATGGGGCTCGCGTCGCGTTCGCGCAGGTCGGGATGCCACGGCTTGCCGAGCACCGCGGCGAGGACGCCGAGCATGGCGAGCGCGGCGGCCGCGATGAACGCGCCCTGCGCGCCGTACCCGTCGATGAGGAAGCCGGCGACGGCCGAGCCCAGCGCGGCGCCGATGAGCTGGCCGGTGCCGACCCAGCCGTAGGCCTCCGCGGTGTCGCTGAACTTCACGCTGGCCGACACGATCGCGAACAGCACGGCGAGCGCGGGCGCGATGCCGATGCCCGCGATGAAGAGGGTCGCCGCGAGCCACCAGAAGTCCATGACGAACGCGGCGAGCGCCATGCCGGCGAAGACGATGAACATGCGGCGCGCGGTCGACCACGGCCCGATCGGCACGTGCCCGAGGAACAGGCCGCCCGCGAGGCTGCCGACCGAGAAGATGGCGAGCACGATGCCCGCCTCGGCACCGTCGTGCCCGAACACGGCGACGACGCCCGCCTCGACCGCGGCGCACGCGCCGATGAGGAGGAACCCGACGATTGTCGCGAGCATGACCGGCGGCCGGGTGAGCACCGCGCCGAACCGCCGCTTCGAGCGCGGGATGCGCACGCGACCCAGTTCGGGGGAGGAGATGAACCAGATCCCGCCGCCGATCATCATGGCCGCGGCGAGCAGGATGCCCCAGACGGTGCCGATCTGCGTGGACACGAACGTCGTAACGACCGGCCCGACGACCCAGATGATCTCCTGCGCCGACGCGTCGAGCGAGAAGAGCGGGGTGAGCTGGCGCGAGTTCACCATCTTCGGGTAGATGGTCCGCACGGCGGACTGCACGGGCGGCGTCGAGAGGCCGGCCACGAGGCCGACCGCCATGTACGCCGGCACCGTGAGCGGCAGCACGCCGATCGCGACGACCGCGGTCGCGCAGATCGCGAGCGTGGTGATGAGCACCGGACGCATGCCGAGGCGGCCCATGAGCCGGCTCGTGAGGGGGCCGGCGACGGCCTGGCCGAGCGAAGTCGCCGCGAGCACCAGGCCCGCCGCGCCGTAGGAGCCGGTCTCCTGCTCGACGTGCAGGAGGAACGCGAGCGAGAGCATTCCCGAGGGGAACCGAGCCGTCAGCTGGGCGGCGATGATACGAGCGACGCCCGAGGTTCTGAGGAGATCGGTGTAGCTGCCCACGGTCCGTCCACTCTATCGAGGCGGATGCCGCAGATTCGTGTCTATCAGCCGTGGCGTATATAACATGGAAATGATAATCTGACGGCGTGCACGCGTTCGACGTCCTCGGCGACCCGGTGCGCCGCCGCATCCTCGACCTCCTCGCCGGCGGCGAGGCGAGTGCGGGCGCGGTGGTCGACGTGGTGGGCCGCGAGTTCGGCATCACGCAGCCCGCGGTGTCGCGGCAGCTGCGCATCCTGCGCGAGCACGGCTTCGCCACGGTGCGGGCCGAGGGTGCGCGCCGGCTGTACTCGATCGACCCCGCGGGCCTCGACGACGCCGACCGCCAACTCGAGCGCTACCGCTCGATGTGGACGGCCGGACTCGCAGCGCTGCACACCGAGGTCGCCCGCGGCAAGCGCGGTCGTCGCACGAGCGCCGGGAGCACCGCACGAGAGGAGCCATGATGGCCGTGACGAGCGACATCGCACCCGATGAGCCCGGGCTGCTGCTCGAGTTCCACGAGGTCTACGACACCGATCCCGACGACCTGTGGCAGGCCGTCACGAGTCCCGACCGGCTCGCGAGGTGGATGGCCGCGTACCGCGGCGACTTCCGGCTCGGCGGGCACTGGCAGGCGCTCGACACCGACGGCGCGGTGTACTGCGACGGCGAGGTGACCGCCTGCGACCGGCCGCACGGGTTCACGACGACGTGGACCGTCGTGGGCGAGCCGCCGAGCCTGCTGACCGTGGTGTTCGAGCCCGACGGCGAGCGCACCCGCCTCCATCTCCGGCACGAGCACGTGACGCAGCCCGGGTACGGGCCCGGCTGGCACGCCTACCTCGAGGCGCTCGCCGGCCACCTCGCGCAGCCCGAGGCGCCGCGCGACCGCGACGCGTGGCTCCGACGGCTCGGCGAGCTCGCGCCCGGGTACGCGGAGCGGTTCGCCGCGGTCGGCATCACGATGGGCGCCGTCGACGACTAGCGAGGCTCAGCCGATCTCGGCGAGCGCCTTCGCGATGCGCTGCGGCGACACGGTCTCGGCCGTGCGGAGCTCCTGCGCGAACAGGCCCACGCGCAGCTCCTCGAGCATCCACCGCACGCGCGCCAGCCTCGGGTCCGCCTCGGGGTCGATCGGGATCCGGCCGCCCGCAGCCTCGAACGCGGCGATCGCCGGCTCGAGCTGGTTCGCGGCCTGGCGGTCGCGTCCCGGGTTGTCGACGAGCTTGCGCACCCGCAGCGTGATCGCCTCGAGGAAACGCGGCAGGTGCCGGAGCCGCTCGAGCCCGGTCGCCGACACGAAGCCGTTCGGCACCAGGCCCGCCAGCTGCGCCCGCATGTCGCCGAGCGCGGCCATCAGGTGGATGCTCGACGCACCCGAGATCGCCCGGTCGGCCTCGCGTGCGGCCTTCAGGATGCGCGCCACGAGCGCGACCGTCTCGAACATGCGGTCGACGACGGTCGCCGCCACGGCGTCGCGCACCGCCTCGAACTCGGCGCGCGTGCGCAGCAGCCCGTCGGGGTGGCGCGTCCGCAGCTCGGCGTCGACGCAGGCTGCGAGGCAGTCGTCGAGCAGCGCCCGGGTGCCCGGGTACGCGCTCGCCGCGAGCGAGAGCTTCTCCTCGTTCGAGAGGTGCTCCTGCACGTAGGCGACGGGCGTCGGCGTCGCGAGCACGAGCAGCTGGCGGATGCCGCGCCGCGTCGCCCGATCGCGTTCCTCCGCCGTGGCGACGAGGCGGAGTGCGACCCCGGTCCCTGAGCGCGTCGAAGGGCTCTCCTCGACGAGCGCCGGGTACGCGCGGATCACGTTGCCCGCCTGGCGGGTGTCGACGTGCGCGGGGAGCTCGTCCCACTCCCAGGTCGTGATGCCCGCCTTCTCGGTGATGGTGATGCCCGCGGGCGCCGTCTCACCCGCCTGCGCGGCGTCCGGGTTTCGAGACGCTCGCTTCGCGGGCTCCTCAACCCGCGGGGCTGAGCTCACGGCCTTGGCCACCGCATCGCGGCTGCGGCTCGCGAGCCGCGACTGCAGCTCGCCGAGGTCCTTCGACGATCCGACCGTGCGGCCGCGCTCGTCGACCGCCCGGTACGTCACGCGCAGGTGCGGCGGGACGCGCTCGAGGTCGAAGTCCGACGGGTCGACCGGGGCGAACGTCAGCCGCCGGATCGCCTGCGCGAGCATCCCGGTGAACGGCTCGCGCTCGGCGCCGCCCTCGGGGCCGTCGGGCAGTTCGGCCGAGATCCGGGCCGCCCACTCAGCGGCGGGCACGACCTGACGGCGCAGCACCTTCGGCAGGGTGCGCAGCATCGCCGTGATGAGCTCGTCGCGCAGACCGGGCACCTGCCAGTCGAACCCGTCTGCGCGCACCCGCGGCAGGAGCACGAGCGGCACCACGACGGTCACGCCGTCGTCCTCGGTGCCGGGCTCGAACCGGTACGCCAGCGAGTAGGTCTGGTCGGCCTGCCGCCAGCGGTCGGGGAATCCGCCGCTGCGATCCGCGTCCGCCTCGTCGCCGAGCAGGTCGGCGCGCGTCATCGTGAGCAGGCCGGGGCGTGCACGGTGCTCGCCGCGCCACCAGCGTTCGAACGCACGCGTGTCAGCGACATCCGCCGGCACCCGTGCCTCGTAGAACGCCACGACGGCTTCATCGCCCGCGAGGATGTCGCGTCGGCGCGTGCGCTCCTCGACCTCGCCGAGCTCGCGTCGCAGCGCGCGGTTGGCACGAACGAACGAGAACAGGCGTCGGTCGAGCCGGCTCGTGTCCCAGTCCTCCTCGACGAGCGCGTGCCGGATGAAGAGCTCCCGCGCGAGCTGCGCGTCGACGCGCGCGAGCTGGATGCGCCGCTTCGCCACGATCGGCACGCCGAACAGCGTGACCTTCTCGTCGGCGACCGCGGAGCCCTGGCGGCGCTCCCAGCGCGGCTCCGAGAACGTGCGCTTCGCCAGCGGGCCGGCGAGCTGCTCGGCCCACGCCGGGTCGATGGCCGCGTTCGTGCGCGCGAACAGCCGGCTGGTCTCGACGAGCTCGGCGCTCATGAGCGCGGCTGGCGGCTTCTTCGCGAGCGCTGAGCCGGGGAACACCACGAAGCGGGCGTTGCGGGCGCCGATGAACTCGGCCTGCTGCCGCCGACCCCGGCCCCCTGAGCCCGTCGACGCGGGTGCTCCCTTCGACGGGCTCGCGGAGCGCTCGTCACGGAGGCCGATCTGCGAGAGGAGCCCGGCGAGGAGCGCGCGGTGGATCCCGTCGGGGTTCGGCGCGCCCGCGGACTTCGCAACGTGCAGGCCGAACGGCTTCGCCAGGCGCACGAGCTGGCGGTAGAGGTCCTGCCACTCGCGCACCCGGAGGTAGTTGAGGAACTCCGCCTTGCACATCCGACGGAACGCGCTGCCCGAGAGCTCCCGCTGTCGCTCCTCGAGATGGTTCCAGAGGTTCAGCAGTGAGAGGAAGTCGCTGGTCGGGTCGACGAACCGGGCATGGAAGCCGTCGGCCTGCTCGCGCCGGTCGAGCGGTCGCTCGCGCGGGTCCTGGACCGTCAGCCCGGCCACGATCGCGAGCACCTCGCGCGACACGCCCTGCGTCTTCGACTCGAGCACCATGCGGGCGAATCGCGGCTCGATCGGCAGCCGCGCGAGCTGCCGGCCGACGCGGGTGAGCTGAGGGCCGCGCGTGTCCGGCTCGGCCCCTGAGCCCGTCGAAGGGTCGATCGCCCCCAGCTCCCGCAGCAGGTCGAGGCCGTCGCGGATGCCGCGGGTGTCGGGCGGGGTCAGGAACGGGAAGTCCTCCACCGCGCCGAGCCCGAGCGAGGCCATCTGCAGGATGACGGCCGCGAGGTTCGTGCGCAGGATCTCGGGGTCCGTGTACTCGGGACGCTTCTCGTAATCGTCCTCGGAGTACAGGCGGATCGCGATGCCGTCGCTCGTGCGGCCCGACCGGCCCGACCGCTGGTTCGCCGACGCCTGCGAGATCGGCTCGATCGGCAGGCGCTGCACCTTCGAGCGCGCCGAGTAGCGGCTGATGCGCGCCGTGCCGGCGTCGACGACGTAGCGGATGCCGGGCACGGTGAGGCTCGTCTCGGCGACGTTCGTGGCGAGCACGATCCGGCGGCGCAGGCCCGCGACCTTCGACGGCTCGAACACCCGGTGCTGGTCCGCCGAGGAGAGCCGGCCGTAGAGGGGGAGCACCTCGGTCTCGCCGCCGCGCCCCCCGGTCCCTGAGCCCGTCCTTCCGGTCCCTGAGCCCGTCGAAGGGAAGCGCCCGCGCACCGCCGCCTCCGCGTCGCGGATCTCGCTCTCGCCCGAGAGGAACACGAGCACGTCGCCCCGCGCCTCGCGGTCGAGCTCCTCGAGCGCGTCGAGGATGCCCCGCTGCACGTCGCGGTCCTCGGCGGCGGCGCCCTCGTCGTCCGAGTCGTCCCCTGAGCCCGTCGACGGGGACTCCGCGACGAGCGGCCGGTACCGCACCTCGACCGGGTAGGTGCGCCCCGACACCTCGATCACGGGAGCGGGCTCGCCCGAGGCATCCGCGAAGTGCCTCGCGAAGCTCTCGGGGTCGATGGTCGCGCTCGTGACGATGACCCGCAGCTCGGGGCGCCGGGGGAGCAGCCGCTTCAGGTAGCCGAGGAGGAAGTCGATGTTGAGGCTGCGCTCGTGCGCCTCGTCGATGATGATCGTGTCGTAGCGGCGCAGGTCGCGGTCGTGGTGGATCTCGTTGAGCAGGATGCCGTCGGTCATCACCTTGATGCGCGTGGCCTCGCTCGCCCGGTCGGTGAAGCGCACCTGGTAGCCGACGAGGTCGCCGAGCTCCACGCCGAGCTCCTCGGAGATGCGCTCCGCGATGGTGCGGGCGGCGATGCGGCGCGGCTGGGTGTGCGCGATCCGCTCGCGGCCGAGCTCGAGGCAGATCTTCGGCAGCTGGGTCGTCTTGCCGGATCCGGTCGCGCCGGCGACGATCACGACCTGGTGGTCGCGGATGGCGCGTGCGATCTCCTCGCGCTGCCCCGAGACGGGCAGGTCCGCGGGGTAGGTGATCACGGGGAGCGGCGACGGCATAGCCCTCCATCGTAGGACGACGCGGGCGTCACGTCGCCGTGGTCGCTCGGCGCGACCGCCTCGGCCGGCGGCCTCGACCGTCTCGGCGGTCAGGCGCGGGCGCGCGCGGGCACGTGATGCGTGCCGACCACAACGTCGTCGGGATCCCAGTCGGCCTTCGCGCGCTCGAGCCGGTCCCACGTGGCCGCGTCGAAGAACGCGCTCGCGTCGGACGGCTCTTCGACGAGGTTCGCGTAGTCGCCGGCGAAGGCCGGCGCGACCGCGGACGCGAGCTCTGCGAGGCGTGCCCTGACGGTCGCTTCGGCTCCGGGCCCGGCGACGAGGCCGAGGCCGAACATCACGACGTCGCCCGGCAGCGCGGCGAGGGCGCCCGCCCCGGCGTCGACCCGGGAGAGGGCGCCGCCCGCATGCCGGAACTGCACGAGCGTGAGCGCCGACGCGTCGGCCGCGATCCGCGCGACCTCGTCGATCGCGTCCGCCGGTAGGCGATCGAGCACCGCGCTCACCGTGCGGTAGGGCAGGGGCTGCTCGGGGTCCATCGCGAGGGTGCCGAGCGCCGTGGGCGACTGCGCGGCGAGCGCGTCCAGCTCGGGGCCGAGGTCGATGACGGGCGCCAGCAGTTTCCGCGCCGCCGACTCGGGTCCGAGGAAGGCCGCCAGGACGATCGCGAACGACCGCCCGCGCACCTCGGCCGGCACCTCATCGAACGGCGGGAAGTGGATGACCGCGACCCAGGTCGTGAGCTCGTCGGGCAGCGACGGCAGCAGGTCGGTCCAGGCGCGCAGCACCTCGGCGGTGCGCTCGACGGGGAAGAAGAGCGCTCCCGCCGCGAGCTCCGCGATCGGGACGATGTCGAACTCGATCGCGGTCACGACGCCGAAGCTGCCGCCGCCGCCCCGCAGCGCCCAGAACAGCTCGGGCTCGTGGTCGGCGTCGACCCGCAGCATCCGCCCGTCGGCCGTGACCAGCTCGATCGCGCGCACCGCGTTGCACTGCAGGCCGTGCCGGCGCGACAGCCAGCCGATGCCGCCGCCCAGCGAGTAACCGGCGATGCCGACGTCGGGCGACGAACCGTGCAGCGCGGCGAGGCCGAGCTCGGCGAGGCGCGGGGCGACGTCCCGCCACCGAACCCCGGCGCCGACCCGCACGCGTCGCCCCTCGGCGTCGATCCCGACCTCCGTGAGCCGCGACGTGTTCACGAGCATGATGCCGTCGAGGGGGAGGAGCGATCCGGCGCCGTGCCCCGTGCCCTGCGCCGTGACCCGGAGTCCCCGCTCGCGGGCGACGGCGACGGCGTCGATCACGTCGGCCGCGTCCTCCGGCAGCGCGATGGCGGCGGGACGCTCGTCGATGAGGAGGTTGAAGACCGCCCTCGCCGCGTCCCAGTCGGGGTCGCCCGGGGCGAGCACGCGGCATCCGCCGGCACGGATGTCGCGGGGGGCGGTGACGTCGTCGTCGGCCATGGCTGCGCATCCCTTCGCTGGACCACGCTGTTCGGTCACAGCGTACGCGCGACCCGCACGGATTCGCGGGGAGCGAAAGCCCCTGCCGGACGCCGCGACCCGCGTGATGGGATGAGCACCATGACCCAACCCCCGGTGCCCCGCATCCAGTTGAACGACGGCCACTCCATCCCGCAGCTCGGCTTCGGCGTCTTCAAGGTCGATCCGAAGCAGACCGAGCGCATCGTGACCGACGCCCTCGAGGTGGGCTACCGCCATTTCGACACGGCGCGCATCTACGGCAACGAGGAGGGCGTCGGACGAGCCCTCGCCGCCTCCGGCATCCCGCGCGAGCAGCTCTTCGTCACGACCAAGCTCTGGAACGACGACCAGGGCACGCAGTCGGTGTTCGACGCCTTCGACCGCAGCCTCGACCGGCTCGGCCTCGAGGTGCTCGACCTCTACCTGATCCACTGGCCCACACCTCGGAACGACCGCTACGTCGAGACGTGGAAGGCGTTCGAGCGCCTCCGCGAGTCCGGACGCGTACGCTCGATCGGCGTCTCGAACTTCCTCGCCCACCACCTCGAGCGCCTGCTGGACGAGACCGACGTCGTGCCGGCCGTCGACCAGATCGAGCTGCACCCGTACCACCAGCAGCCCGAGACCGCGGCGTTCGCCGAGGAGCATGCGATCGCGATCGAGGCATGGGGGCCGCTCGGCCAGGGCAAGTACCCGCTCTTCGAGCTGCCCGAGGTGACGGGCCCGGCCGAGGTGCACGGCAAGACGCCGGCGCAGGTCGTGATCCGCTGGCACCTGCAGCGCGGCCACATCGTGTTCCCCAAGTCGAACCGGCGCGAGCGCATGGCCGAGAACTTCGACGTCTTCGACTTCGAGCTCGACGAGGCCGAGGTGCAGGCCATCACCGACCTCGAGCGCGAGGGTCGCGTGAGCGCGCATCCCGACGAGATGCACTGACCCATCGGATGCCGCGTGGTGGCCGACGCTCGCGAGCACGGCGGGCGGATGCCCGCGGGGCTCGACGGATTCCCGCGCTGAACGGGGCCTCCGGCTGTCGCCGGAGGCCCCGTGGTCGTCTCCCACCGCCCGCCGGGTGGGCGCGACACGCCCGGGATGCAGCCCTGATTTGGCGGGAACCGGCGGCGCCGCGTAAGTTCTTACATGTCGCCACGGCGGTGCGGGAAGCGGAAGCGGCCCGGCCGAGACGGGCGAGAGAGTCTTAGCCAAATAGCCTCGAAGTCGCATTGCGACTCGGTGATTTCAAGCCTAAGATGGTAAACCGCCCCCGACGAGGACCGACGCTCGCGTCGCCTCCTCCAGGCCCACTCGGCCGCCGGCCGGAACCTCGTGTTCCGAAGCCCGCATCGAGGGTGGTACGATAGATAGGTTGCCCTGAGGGCAGGCCGCGAGGCTGTAACTCGGGTGCGTCCGTTCCTTGAGAACTCAACAGCGTGCACTATGTTCAATGCCAATTTTTGAACCCCGTCCAGGTTTTGGCCTGGTGGGATTCCTT